>DATGIL010000001.1:0-2233 GCA_035295745.1 Bryobacteraceae bacterium
GGGGGGAGTATTGGAGGTTCCTTTGGCGCATACGACACGTGACAAGGACAAATTGATTCGGCGGATGCGCAGGATCAGAGGGCAAGCGGCATCGATTGAACGTGCCCTCACCGAGGAAGCTGATTGCTACGAAATCTTGCAGCAGGTCGCGGCTTGCCGGGGAGCCCTCAATGGTTTTATGGCTGAGCTGCTTGAGGGTCACATCCGGTGTCACATCCTGGATCAGGACCAAAAGCCGAAACCTCGGCAGAAGCGAGCGGCCGAAGAGGTTATCGGAATTGTTCACTCGTACATGAAATGACCGTATTACTTATAAAAGGGGCACACAATGTCTGCTACTTTCGAGCCAGCCAAGTCCGCAAGTGATCAGCAGAAGACAGGCGAAGGCACGGCTGGCACTGATGGCCTCCACCCTGGGAACGAGGAACACGCAGGCGGGCTCGAATGGCAGGATCTCGCCCGGGTGGTCTTCGTCGCGATGGCAGCGGCGGCTGTATGGTTTCGCGTCTGGGAACCGCTGGCCCCCTTCAGCATCATCGGGATCGCGGCGACTCTTATCGGTGGCTATCCCATCTTCAAAGAGGCCATAGATAACGTCTTCGAAGGCCGGATGACGATGGAGCTGTCGATGACCATCGCTCTGATGGCTGCGCTCGTGGTCGGCGAGTTCTTCACAGCTTTGGTGATCGCACTCTTCGTTTTGGCTGCAGAGATATTGGAAGGGCTAACGGTTGGACGCGGACGTCGCGCGATCGAGGAACTGGTCAATCTTCTGCCCCGCAGTGGAACGGTTCGGCGCGACGGTAAGGTGGAAGAACTGCCAATCGGGGAGATCTGCATTGGCGATCGGCTCTTGATCAATCCCGGCAGCCGTGTCCCGGCGGACGGAACGGTGGTCGACGGGCACTCGTTCGTGGACCAGTCATCGATCACGGGCGAGTCAATGCCGGTCGAGAAAACTCCAGGCGCAGTGGTCTATGCAGGAACTGTCAACCAGTCCGGAATATTGGAAGTCCGCGCGGATCGGCTGGGACACGATACGACTTTCGGCAAGGTCATTGAGGCGGTAGAGCGGGCAGAACACTCGCGCGCGCCTATCCAGAGAACGGCCGACCGTCTCGCTGGTTATCTGGTGTACTTCGCCCTCGGCGCGGCAGCGCTGACATTCCTGATTACACACAACCCACGGTCGACAATTTCGGTCATAATCGTGGCCGGTGCCTGCGGGATTGCCGCTGGCACACCGCTGGCAATTCTGGGAGCGATTGGGCGGGCTGCGCGTACCGGTTCGATCATCAAAGGCGGCCTGTTTCTCGAGCTGTTGGCTGAAGTGGGTACTGTCGTCTTTGATAAGACCGGAACTCTCACTTTCGGGCAGCCGGAGGTCACCGACATCGTGTCTGCGAACGGAGTTGGAAGGCAGGCCATCTTGGAAGCGGCCGCCGTTGCCGAATGGCGCTCCGAGCATCCACTTGCCAAGGCGGTAGTTCGAGCGGCGATAAAGGAAGCAATTGCCGTGCGCGAGGGTGGAGAGTTCCGCTACATACCTGGGAAGGGAATTACCTCGGTGGTCGACGGGGACCGGATTGCCGTGGGCAACAGACGATTAATGCAAGATCTCGGCGTTGAGATTTAGAGGCGGAATCATCATGAAGAGGGAGCGACGGAAGTTCTCGTGGCGCGCCGTGGCGTATTCTTAGGAACGATCTTGATCGCCGATAATCTTCGCACCGAGGCTGTTGCTGCTGTGGGGGACTTGAGACGCATGGGCCTCCGGATCGTGCTGCTCACCGGTGATACCAAGGCGGTGGCGGAGCGCGTGGCCCGCGCACTGGGCGTCAGTGAAGTGTATCCGGAGCTTCTTCCTGAGCAGAAGCTGCAGAAGGTCACGGAGATGATCGCGGGCGGCCAAAAGGTAGCGATGCTCGGTGACGGGATCAATGACGCTCCCGCGCTTACCAAAGCCACGGTGGGCGTGGCGATGGGATCCGGAACGGATGTTGCGCGAGAGAGCGCCGACGTGGTGCTCATCGGCAGCGACCTCAGCCACTTCGTGGAAACCATGCGCATTGCCCGGAGGTGCATGAGGATCATTATGCAGAACTTCTATGGAACCGTGGCCGTTGACAGCCTGGGTGTGCTGCTGGCGGCCATCGGTATGCTTAATCCGTTGCTGGCGGTGTTCATTCACGTGTCGTCGGAGTTGACTTTCATCCTGAACTCGACGCGCATG
>DATGIL010000002.1:0-17206 GCA_035295745.1 Bryobacteraceae bacterium
ATTGCCCTGGTGCGCCAGCGCATTTGGCAGCATCCCCTCCTTTTCTCGAATTCTCGTCGCAAGGTCACTATCCCGCACCGCCTCGTCCTCGCTCTGCACGAAGCGGCTTGCTATGCCCAATGATTGGATAAAGTCGAGCTCGGGCTCCTTCAAAACGAGCCATTGGCGGCTCTCCGTACCACCTCTTCTGTGGCTTTCGCGAAGTCACGGGATTCGCCATTCACGACTACCTCCTGCGTCTGTGCGGGTTCGCCACGGACTGGAGAGCGTTTGCGATACGGCCCGCCGACTGTGCCGCATCGCTGTGGACCTCGGGTCTGCGCATCACAGTCATTCACCAACGCCTTCACGGCGCGATTTCGAAATCACCTTTCCGCGCTGCGCTCCTGGCGACGACGCCGCTGATCGGCAGATGCGCCCCGAATGAAAGCTCTGAACCGTGAATGCCGCTCCAAAGCCTCGCCAGGCATGTGTCCGGTCAGAGCGAAGAGGCGCTGCCCAGCTTTGCAGGAAGTCACAGAGATCTTGCCAGTATTGGCGCTCCCGATATTCTCGGTGAGGGCAGAAGTTACGAAATCCGGGACGCCATCATGATCACGTCGCCGATCTCCGACACTGCTTCCACCTGAGCTACGCCCACGGTAGGATCGGCCGGCAGGTCTATTCACCAGGCCGGCCACGACGAGAGTCAACAACGCTTGATTCTGAATTGCCTCAGCATCAGAGATACGGCAGCCGAGCCTGCGGTCGCTATCCAAATCCCTGCGGCTAGGTGGTGCGGAAGGTGCTGCCGATTAAGGGCAACTCCTGACGGTGCAGAAGGAGGATTGCAGCCGAGCAAAGCGTCACCACAATCGCCAGTGCGAACAGCTCGCCGTGATCGCCCACCGGAGTTAACGCGATGCCGAGCCGTCCCAGGTGAAATAGGATCGCGCTTCCAGTAGCGGCGAGCGCCATCGCGGCGCCTACGGTCAGTGTTCCCGGGATGAAGAGCAGGATTGACGCAACCAATTCGAAGATTCCGGAACCAATGCGGCCCCAGGGCTCCAAACCTAGCGTCGAGAAGATGTAAATCGATTCTTTCGCTGCCGAGAATTTAAAGAACAGCGTCTGCAAGAGAATCACGGCCACCGTTAGCCGGAGTACCCAACTGATCCAAACGAATGTCTTAGAGTGTTCCATTTTGTCCTTTCTGAAAATCCAGAAACTGGGCGGCCTCGCGTTTGCCGAGATACCGCTCCAGGAGCTTCGGCTCGGTCCTGGTGAGGTCCACCAGAATCAAGCCGTCCAAGGTGTGCGCGAAATCGGGATCTACGTGAAATCCCAGAAGCTTGCCGCCCAGCCGCAAATACTGTCGCAGCAGCACCGGGATGCCCCCGGGTTTCTGTTCGATATCGTTCACCGCGGCGGAGAGATCCTCCACGTCGAATGCGCCGTCGGGAAGCACTGGGCGGCGCGGTCCCTTCAGGATACGATCTGGGAATACGCTACGATTGCGAATCAGACCAGCCCAATCGGCGAGCAACGCGTACTTCTCCAGGAACGAAACCATCAGCTCGCGCGACGCCGCTTCATATCGATTGCTGATGCTCACCGCGCCAAAGAGAATCTTGTAACGCGGATGCCGCGCTACGAACGCGCCGATGCCCTTCCACAACAGCAGCAGGGGCGCGAATCCCTTCTGGTACTCCGTCCGCACGAAGGAGCGCCCCAATTCGATAGCGGGGCCGAGCCGGTCCAGGAAGGCTTCGCCGTATTGGAAAAGACTAGCGGTGTAGAGTCCCGGCGCGCCGTGCTGGCGCCGCACGGTATCGGTGCAGGCCAGCCGATAGGCGCCAGCCAATTCCTGCTTGCGCGCATTCCACAAGAAAAGGTGGAGATAGCGAGAGTCAAACTCGTCGATATCGAGGGCCCTGCCGGTGCCTTCGCCGGCGGCGCGGAACGTAATCTCGCGCAGTCGTCCCAGTTCCTGGAGTACGCCAGGAATCTGAGACGCGCCAGCCAGATAGACCGCCAGGTCGCCCGAACGGCCGAGGATGCAGTCATCCGGCAATCCGCCGATCTCCGCGGCGAGCACTTGGGCGTCGACGGGCGCGGCCGTCGGCGCGATGGCGGCCTGCCTGCTATCGCCACGCGCGAGGGGGAGCGCGGTGCGCGCCTTGAACTGCTCGCGGCTGGCCAGCAGGTAGGTGCGCCAACGCAGATACTCCGCCTGTTCTCGCGGAGTGGAGATGGCGTGCAGTTTGGCGGGCGCGATGGGAGCGCCGATTCGCACTTCTACAGCGCGCCCCGATTTGTTGAGCAGTTCCCGTCCCAGCAGCGCGGTCCGCAGCCCCGGATGCAGCATGCCGGCGATCTGAAATAGAGCACCATTACCTCCCGCGACGTACGCTGGCACCACGGGAACTCCCGCGATGTCGGCAATCCGCGCCACGGTTGGATTCCATTCTCCGTCGGTCACCGCGCGATCCTTCCACTGAAAGTGTGAGACTTCGCCGGCAGGAAAGACCACTAGCAGGGCGCCGTCACGCAGATGCTCGATCGACCGCCGCAATGCCCGGCCGTTCGCAGAAACCGCAGAGCGGCCCGAGATCGGATCCACCGGGATTATGAAGTCGCGGATCTCTGGGATCGCCGTCAGGATCCCGTTGGCCAGAAAGCGCACGTCTGGGCGAATGCGCTGGAGCAGGCTTACAAGGACCGCGCCTTCGAGAATGCCAAACGGATGGTTCACGGTGACGATGGCGGCGCCGGTCTTGGGAATTCGAGCCAGATCAACTTCGGAAGCGGTGTACGAGATCGAGAGGAATTGGAGCAACCGCTCGGCAATCGAGCTTTCGCTGCCCATCGACCGTAGGGCCTTGTAGATGTCTTCGATCTCGCTGATCCCGAGTACACGCTCCAGCAGGCTGTGTATCGTCTGCGGAGTGCGGAAGGGGATGATACTGGGAATTACGTTCTGAAATGCCGCGGTAGCCATCACTCTCGAAATCCGCCGCGGCGCCGGATTTATTCCGCGAACAGAGTGAGCCTGCCGGAAGATCTTACTAATCTGCCACGAATTGAGACTGGCTCGGCAATATGATTGAGTAACTCATGCTTGAAGTTGGCGAGAAGCAGGGTCATCGCATGGCCATTTGCGTCGCGAACCCGAAGGGCTGGGGGCACGCCGCCCGAGATGCAGCGAACCGCGCAGTCCCGATGTACTTTGCCGTTGCCGGGGTTCATCACGCCGAAGTAGCACTTACTGTCTACGATTTCGCCAGTGAGTTCGACAGGGCCGAGGTCCTTGTCGGGAGCGGGCGGCGTGCCTGTGTCGACGTGTTGGAGAGAGCCTGGCAGTAACTCGATCATGCGGTCACCGCCGCGAAAGATGCGCTCGCCTCGCAGTTGTACTTCTCCCGAAGCGAGGGCGCCAGCGCCGTGTTTCCCGGGTCCAACCAGAAGCCACGGTTGTGGTTCGCCAGGAATCACGAGCGCAGGATAGGGCGAAGTCAGCAGCGTGCCGCGAAACTCCCGGTACTGCTGGAATTCGAATGTGGCGTCCGGAAATGGGTGTTGGCCGCCAATCAATAGGCCCGCAATTGCGGCCACTATCGCGCCGAGCGATAGAATCACGCGGCGGACGTGGCGCTTTACTCCGGCAGGCAGCGGAAGATAGCCGACAAAAAACTCAGACTCTCTGTTCATATTCAATCACCGAAGGAGGAACGGCTGTGCCGGGAGGCAATGGCGCGGGATGGATGAAGATTTGCCTGCCGACGATGCGAGTGCGAAAGGTCGAGACCTTCTCCGTAAACGGCGCCGGGGCCGCACCGGACTCCGGTCGGTATTGGTAGCCGTGCCAGGGGCAAGTGATGCAGCCACCGATGATCTTGCCTTCACCGAGCGGACCGTTTTGATGCTGGCAGACGTTCGAGACCGCGGAGATCCGGCCCTTGTATTTGAAAATGGCCACCCGCTCGCCGCCGCAGGAGACGATACAGGCGCGGTTCTCGGGGATAACATCGACGGTGCCGACCGGAACGAATCCATCCGCTCCGCAAGCGCGGTCGCGGTCCTTGCGGTTCTCGACGATGCCGGCGGCGATGTGCAGTGTGAGGACGACGGTCAGCCCGACGCCTAGAACAGCCGCGAGCAGAGGGCTCGTCTCCGACTGCAGCGCACCGAGGGTGACGTGCGCGATCAGCAGTCCGTATGCCGCGTACACGAGCATATGGATGCGCTTCCAAACCGGGGCCGTGAGATTGTTCAGCCAGAAATCGTGGCTGGTGACGGCCATGAGGAAGAGGATCGCGAGCGCGAAGAATCCGAGGATCTGAAACGGAAAATCGGCGAGGCTGAAGAAGCGCGTGTTGCTGACGAAGAGGCTGACCAGCGGGTTCAAGTCGCCCAGCGCGTGGAATTGAAAAATCGAAAATGCGCCGTGCCCCAAGGCGAGCACGAACATGGTGACGCCGAGGTGGCGGCGGTTGTAGAGCAGCGGCAGAAATCGGCGGTCGAGCCGGCACAAGGGGCCGATGCAGAGGATGACGTGCAGCAAGAAAAGCGCGGCGGTGCCGAGTCCGCGGATCAGCAAGGTTTCGGCGGTGGCGTTGGGGTGGACCAGCGACCCGACTCCCACGAAGAGCGCGAGGTACAGCGCCAGTCCGCCGGCGAGGATGCTGTCGTAAATCTTCTTGGTGCGGTTCCAACCCACCGCCAGATAGCTGACACTCATTGGTATTGCTCCCAATTGAGGCCTTTGTTGGGTGGCGTGGTGGTCCGGCGTGCGAGGATCCCGGCGAAGAACACGAGATACAGCACGGCCGCCAGTACAAGCCAAATTCGAAAATGCGCGCGACGCAGAGGCCGAATCATATCCGCGCACTCCTGATCCATCGTGTGAGGAGCAGGGGCCAGAGAGCCGCCACTCCTGGCGCCACGATAAGCCGGAAGCCGGCGCCGGCACGTGTGGCCGCGTGATCGACGCGATGGATGCCGAGGGTGACAAAGGCCGCCGCGAAGACCACGCCAGCCACCGCGTAGACTGCGAGAAGTGCGACGAACAGCTCTGCCGCGACCATTCTACAACTGCCTTCCGTAGACGGGTATGGCCGCGCCGGTGATCTGCGCACCCGTGTCGGATGCCAGATAGACGAGGATATCGGCCACCTGCGAGGGCCGCACCCATTGAGCGCGATCCGCTGGGGATGCACCATCGCGATTGCCGGGAGTGTCCATCGTGCCGGGGAGGACGGCGTTGGCAGAAATGCAGCGGTCCTTGTTTTCGAGGGCGATCGTTCGGATGAGAGAGAGCAGCGCGGCTTTGGAGGCGCTGTAGACGCCCACCATCGCGGCGGGCTCGACTGCCTGCCGGCTGGCGACGGCGAGGATACGGCCGCCTCCCTGTTCGCGCATTTTCGGTATTACAGCCCGCGCGATGTGGAAGGCGGCACGGTAGTTGAGGTCCAGCATCTTCTCGAATAACGCATCATCGGTGTCGGCGACGCTTTGACCTCCCGCGAAGCCCCCCATCACGTGCACCAGGGCGTCGATCCGTCCGAGTCGCGCGACAGTGTCGTCGATGAGTTTGCGGGCGGCGTCTCCGCTGGATAATTCCGCTGGCATCGCGTGGAATTGCGGATGCGGGAAATCGGTGGCCTGAATCGAGCGGGAGACGCCGACGACGGTCGCGCCCGCCTCCAGAAACGCTTCTGTGACGAATGTGCCGAGTCCGCCTTTGGCGCCGGTGATGAGTGCAATTTTGCTTTGCAGGTTCATGGCTGTCTCCTCACTCACCGGATGACCAGGCCACGCGGAATTCCGGGTACAAGGTCAACCCGCCGCACGCGAAGATCGTCTGGCCGGTGACGTACGAAGCCTCGTCGGAAGCGAGGAATGCGAACACGGAGGCGATCTCTTCGGCGGCTGCCGCATGTTTCATGGGGATGTGACTCTCGACTTCGCCACGCGCTTTGGGATTGTCGATCCAGGCACGATTGATAGGCGTGACTACGGCGCCGGGGCCCACCGCGTTGACGCGAATTCCCTGCCCGGCATACTCGAGGGCGAGCGATTTGGTGAGGTTCTCCATGCCGCCCTTGCTGATGGAGTATGGCAGGTATTTAGGCTTTGGGATGATTTCGTGGACGCTGGAATTGTTCAGGATCACGCCGCCGCCGTCACGCGAGAGAAAGTGGCGGATTGCCTCGCGCGAGCACAGAAACGGTCCGCGAAGGTTGACGGAAAGGATGCGGTCGAAGTCCGCGGTTTCGATTTCGTGGCTGGGCGCAGGCTTCTGAATTCCCGCATTGTTGATCAGCACATCGAGGCGGCCGAATGCTTCGAGAGTAGTGGCGAACATCTGCTTCACCTGGTCTTCATTCGACACGTCGGCCTGCACAACGAGTTCGCGGCCTGCGCCATTAGAGCGGGCGGAGCGCGCCATGATCCGTGTGGCTTCGGCCTGCTCCGCGCCGCTGCGATAGTTGATCGCAATGTTGGCGCCTTCGCGGGCGAAGCGCACCGCGATGGCCTGGCCGATACCGGAAGAGGCTCCGGTGATCAGCACATTCTTTCCTTTGAGACGTTCCATTTCATGTGCTCCTGATTTGTGTTTGCACTTGCTTCATCCGTAAGCAGCACGCGATTATTCCGGCACGGTGGAAGGAATATTTCGGATGCGACGCGGGATTCAGGGCTGTATGCACATCACAAGGCGTTTCGTTTTGGTCTTAGGAATGGCGGCGGCATGGCCGCTGTTAGCGGACAACAAGGCCGACCCGATCAATAAAGACGGCAGAGGCGTGGCTATCAAAGGCTACGATCCGGTGGCGTACTTCACGCAGAGCAAGCCAGTGAAAGGCACCGCGGAGTTCAAATATGAGTGGATGAATTCCACCTGGTGGTTCGCCAGCGCGGCGAATCGCGACGAATTCGTGCGGAGTCCCGAGAAATACGCGCCACAGTATGGTGGGTACTGCGCTTACGGTGTGAGCCAGAACCACACCGCCCCGATCGATCCCGAGGCGTGGACAATCGTGGAGGGAAAGCTATACCTCAACTACAGCATGGGAGTGAAGAAGACCTGGACGGAGGCGATTCCGAAACACATCGAAGAGGCGAATCGGAACTGGCCGGAATTGCACAAGTAACCTAAAGTGACGCGATGCCGGAGCCCTCGCGTCTGGCTTCCGGCATCTGATCACCATCACCGTCTCCGGGAAATGTCACGACAACAGGCTGCCGAGGCAAACAATTTGGCCTGGTTGGATCTGCTCCAGCGTGGCAAGACAGTCTGGAACCACGGTGAGCAGATCCTGTATCCGGTTCGACCGCGAGCGCACAATTAGGATCGCGATTCCAGTAGACCTCAAGTCCTGCAGGTGGGGATATTCTTATCGAGAATCAGCAGAACATCAAAGCGAGCCACGTAAAGACCGGTTCCGCCGAGTTCCAGCTCAGTGGACCGTGGAATCAGAAGCCGGCCTTGCGTGAGTTTGCCGGTATTTCTTCAGCCAGGGCTTGATGGCTCCCGCACACTCACCAGTAAATCGGAGATTTCCCTCGTGCAGACATCGAGGGTCGCTCGCACCGAGCTGATCTTTCAACCACGTCAGGAAGCTCTCGTACGCCTTGCGATAATTTCCGCGTACGTGGCGCACGCCGCTCACGTCGATTCGAACGATCTTGTCCTCACGAACGGTGAACAGCGAGGTCTGGAATCGCTTGCCGACTCCCAACGCATCGTAAAAGTCGTTGGCCTCTGTCTCATCAACCACGACTGTGGAACCTTCAATTCTTTGAATCCTCCACGACCACTTGGTGTGCGTTAGGCGTTCGAACGCGCGCATCTCGGAATTGGCTGTCCGATTTTCCAGATAATCGTTCATCTTGGCACTGTTGAGCGATTGCAACGCGCGCAGGTATCCACGGACAACCACTCCCGGATCGGCGGAGCCGAAAAGCGTGAGCGCAAGAAAGATCATCAGCGATTTGACGGAAGGCTCGATACTTTGTACCGAACGCAGGTCCACCTGTGAACTCCCCGGCTTTCGAATTGGCAGGCGCGGTGTGGCGGACGATCAAGGGAATGCTGAATATAGGTTCGAGGGTGGCGGGCGTCACGACTATGGCAGCCATATCGAGGCCCGCGGCGATGTGTTCGATCCACAAGTTGGATCAGTCAAGCGGCAGAAACGCCTCTATCGGCTCGCGGCGAGCATCGCGGATGCCCACACGGGACCTTTGCCGGATTCCTGCACGAAGACAATCAGACGCGAGCCACTTTCCAGTCGCAGCCGCATTTTCAGCGACGTGCGATTGTCGATCGTGCCAATGGCCTTCAGCTCTTTGACGACCGCGACGTGGTGCAGGCGGCGTCCCTTGTTCTCGCCGCGGAGGACGTCCTGCGTGCCAGCATCGGCAGCATACGCAGCGTATACGGTAGCCTTCTGCGCGGTACTGGGGGGCAAGGGGTCTACTTCGACGGCTGCCGCCCCGTCGCTGTCCGCGATGCGAATGGAAGTCTTCGGCTGCCGGCTCGCATCGCGGATCGCTGACTCGGCAGCGCGCGCATCGCTCCCGACGAACTCCGAGCGGCCATCCACCACCATTTGGGGCGTGTAGGGCCCCTGCGTGTGGAAGCGGCGCGCGTACTCTTGTTGGCGCGCGGTGGAGGCCGGCGAAGAGTATGGATCTGCCCAGCCGAGGTGGTTCCAGTAATCCACATGTTCGCTGAGTACGATGACTTGTGCGCCAGGGAGCGGTTGGGAGCGGTCGAGGCGCTCCAATAGGGCGTCTGCAGGCGGACAACTGGAGCAGCCTTCGGACGTAAATAGCTCGACCAGAACAGGTTGGCGTGAGGCGCCGGTTTCCATGGGTGCGCAGACGGATGCCGTTATGCCGAAAAGGGCCAGGGACCAGTATCGAATTCTCGTCATGATGGAACATCCGCCGGTTCCGTGAGATTATTCCTGAAAGAAATTCGTGCGAAGCCGGAATAATTCCGGGTGGACGCGGGATGAGTAGACTTAGAGGAACCGCCCACTCGATGCTGTTCTCGAAGAAGCCCAAAAGCGAAGACTTCGACGCCGCCGCGATGCCGCACATGAACGACATCTACCGGACGGCGGTTCGTCTGCTGGGAAACTCCACCGGCGCGGATGATGTGGTGCAAGATGTTTACCTACAGGCGTGGAAGTCGTTCGATGCTTTCGAACTCGGCACGAATTGCCGTGCGTGGCTGTTCAAGATCCTGTTTCACACCGTCAACCACTACCGGCGCAAGTGGATGAACATCCGCATGGTAAAGGAGCCCGAGGAGATTTTGGAGCAGGCCGCGGCCGTGGGTCCGCCGCTGCCGGAGCACATCACGGATGAGCAGATCATCGCGGCGCTGGGCGAGATTCCGCACGATTTTCGGGCGGTGGTCCTGCTGACCGATGTGGAAGAGTTCTCTTATAAGGATTCAGCCGGAATCCTCAATGTGCCGATCGGGACCGTGATGTCTCGATTGAGCCGGGGCAGGAAGATGCTTCGCGAGAAACTGGCGGATGTGGCGGATTCGTACGGAATCGGCGGCCGGGAAGGAAAAAGGGCATGAGTCGGATGCAATTTGGCGAAGGCGGGTGCGAGAAGGCGCGCAAGTATTTCGACGCTTACATCAGCAACGAGCTGCTGGTGGAGACGAATCAACTGGTCTTGAGCCACGTGGAAGGATGCCCGGCTTGCGCGACCGAGTTGGATGCGCGGACGCGGCTGCGGAACCGGCTGAAGTCCGCTGTACTGGCACAGAGCGTGCCGCCTGAGTTGCAAGTTCGCGTTCGCCAACGGATCCGGGAGAGTGAGTCACGCACCGGTGCACTTGGGTGGCTCAGCGCGGGATGGCCGCGATGGGCGGCGGCGACGGCAGCGGCGCTGCTCGTAGGCGCGGGACTCTGGGTGAACTTCGCTCCCGAGCGGCTTCCGGCATTGTCGGACCGGCCGGCGCAGAACGCCTACATTACGAAGGTGTCGGCGAATCTGGCGGCGGTGTTAAAGGTGGGACTGGGGGATCACATCCACTGCTCGATTTTCCGCAAGTACCCGAAAGAAGCGCCGCAACTGGAGAAGATGGAGTCGGATCTCGGGCCTCAGTACGCTGGACTGCTGCCGGTGGTGCAGGCTGCCGTTCCTAAGGACTACCGGGTCATCATGGCTCATCAGTGCGGATTTGCAGGTCGGCGATTCGTACACCTGACATTCGAAAAAGACGGCCGGTTGCTTTCGCTGGTGGTAGCGCACAAACAGGCAAGCGATTCGATCGAGGGCCTGTTGCCGGTCTCGGATGCTTCCGGGATTCCCATCTACCAGTCGGCGGCTGGCCGCTACGAGGTGGCGGGATTCGAAGCTGGTAACTTCCTGGCGTATATCGTGTCCGATCAGCGCAACATGAATCTGCAGATCGCGGAGAATGTCGCGCCGGGGGTTCGCGAATTCCTGATGAAGATCGCGGCCTGACGTCAGCGCTTCATTGAACGAGGGGGGCCGTCGTGAAATTCACCTGGTAGCGGCGGCTCCAGATGATGACGGCTCGGTAACGCTGGAGATCGAGTCGCGCCGGCAGCGGGTACGCGGCGTATGTTCTCTTCGAAGAATAACTCCCCACGCAGACTTGGCCCGCTTGCAGGACAGTCTCGTTGTCTTCCGCGTCCGGCGCGCCGATCATACACACCTCCAAATCGTCCGCGGGGTAGGTCTTCACATCCGGTAGACGAAGAGTGCGGCTGCCGCCCGGCAGTTCGATGACCTGCGCTTCCCCAGTCCCCTTGTGCGCCACGCTGTGAAATGTGCCCGAGACCATCACGTGCTCGCGGGGGCCGAGCTGCGTCCAGGCGAGGACACCCACGGAGAACAGCAGAATCCCCCCGACCAGCAGATTGGTCCGTTTTGCTCGCATCAGAGCTCTCCCTGAGCGATGGCCGGAGTTCCGGTAGGCTGGGGATACGGCAGTGCGCCGTATTGGAGCGCGTGACGCAGACGCGCGCGGCCCTCGGCCAGGCGCGTGGCGACGAGTTCCGCGGGGACCTGCAAGATGGCCTCGAGCTCGGGCTTGCCGAATCCTTCCACGTCGGCCAGCAGAAGCACTTCACGAAAGACTGCGGGAATTCCATCGAGGGCGCCGAGGATTTCGTCCTGATCAGGCTCCGCGGCGCGCGACACCGTACCGGCCGGATGAAAGCGGAGTTTGCGGAACAGAATCGAGAACATCCAAACGCGCCAGTCAGTCACCTCGGAGATGTGGTGGGCCTGGCTACGCGCTTCGAGAAAGGTTTGCTCGATCGAGCGCACTGCGGCCTCTTCGTCGTGTACCATGCGGAGAGCGGTCCGGTACAGGTTTTCGAGATAGGGCATCGCAGCAGCTTCGAATGTGTTCCGGGCATCCATCATGGTGCGAGTGTACGGGGGAGGGTGTGGGAAAGGCCTAAAGGCGGGCCTAAGATTCTCCGAAGATTTTATAAAGACGCTATGTCCAACCAATCCAAGGAGATTCGGACGTTCGGGAATTTCCGATTAGACCGCCGGGAAGCGCTGCTAACGCGCGATGGAGCGGCTGTGCCGCTGCCTCCGAAGGTGTTCGACCTCCTGGTTTACCTGGTAGGGAATGCGGGCCGGCTGATTGAGAAGGAGGAGTTGCTCAAGGCGATCTGGCCGGACAGCTTCGTGGAGGAATCGAATCTGACGGTGAACATCGCGGCCCTGCGAAAGGCACTGGGGGCGCAGACTGACGGGCAGCCGTGGATCGAGACGGTGCCTAAGCGCGGGTACCGATTCGTGGCGGCGGTATCCTGCGCCGCAGTAGTGGAAGCTAACGCCGCGCCAGGCTCGGTTGTCGAGGAATCGGCTTCGGCTGTCGCGCCTGCAGCGGCGGTCGTGGCTCCGGAGTCATCGCCAACTTCGTCGATGCCGCTGATCTGGAGGGTGTGCGGAAAATACCTGATCGTGGCGGCGTTCGTCGTGCTCGCGGCGGTGGGAGTCTCCTGGTATCTGAAAGTCCACGGACAGAGCACTTCGCCGCGGCGGGAGCAGACGATCGCGGTGCTGCCATTTCAGGACATCGCGCCGCAGCCCGACAATCCGCATGTAGGTTTGGGTATGGCTGATGCGCTAATCACGCGACTCGCCACGCTTCCGCTACTCAACGTGCGGCCGATCGCGACGGTAACCAAGTATGAGTCCGGAGGGGTGGACCCGATCGAGGCAGGCCATTCGGTGGGAGCGGATACGGTATTGTCCGGGTCGGTGCAGAGGCTGGATAAGAAGATACGGGTTTCAGTACTTCTGGTGCGTGTGCAGGACGGGCAGTCGTTGTGGGTAGGCAAGTTCGACGAATTCTTCACAAATATCTTTGCTGTGCAGGACGCGATTTCTGAGAAGATCGCGAGCGTACTGGCGTTGCGGCTCACGTCGGAGGAGCAGGACCGGATGATGCGGCGCTACACCGAGAACACCGAGGCCTATCGGCTGTATGAGCTAGGGCGCTACACCCGTCTCTCGGACCCGTTGGCATCGCGAGACTTCCTCCAAAAAGCGGTTCGGGAGGATCCCCACTACGCACTGCCATATGTGGAACTGGCGAATATTTGGGCGGGTGTATCGGGCAACGGCGCATCGGCGTTCCGCGAGTACGCGCCGCTGGCCCGGGAGGCGGCGGCGAACGCGCTACGGCTGGCGCCGGATCTGGCGGAAGCGCACGTCGCGGCCGCGGATGTGAAGCGCACGGTCGACCGCGATTTTCAGGGCGCCGCGCGCGAACTCGAAATCGCGGTGCGATTGAATCCGGGGTCGCCGAAGGTCCACGCCTCTCGGAGCGTGCTTCTCGCAATGCAAGGCGATCTTGCGGTCGCCCTTCAGGAAGCCCACACGGCGATGCGGTTGGATCCATTCAATGGGCAGTATGCCGGCGATCTGGCGTGGATCATGTACTGCAACCATCAGTGTGAGGAGGCGGTCCAGTTTCTGGATGACTTCGACCGCCTCGACCCGCGTCCGTATGTCGATTGGAACCGGTTCTACTGCTACATGAAGATGTCGCGGGCTGGAGAGGCGATCATGATGCTCGAGGCCGAGCTCCAGCGGAAGCCGTCGAACGATGCGCTGAAGGCGGTGCTGGCGCACGCCTATGCCGTGGCTGGCAAATCGCGAGAAGCCAGGGATGTGCTGAAGAGCCTCCGTCAGGATTGGGGGTACTATCAGCGCGCGGTCGTGGAGTTGACCTTGGGCGACCGTGACGCGGCGTTGGCGCATTTCGACCAGGCCGTGGATGAGCACTCGGTGTGGGTTCCGTGGCTGAAGGTGGATCCCGACACCGAGCCACTGCGCGGCGATCCGCGGTTCCGGAGGATCGTAGAGCGCGTCGGGTTGACGCCTTAACGGGGTCCGGCTGGCGGTCGGTGCGATCGCCGGCCGCTCCAAATTCCACGATGACGCGGAGGATTTCTGCCACGCTGCACGCGTGCGCCAGGCAGCCGACCGCCCGATGGGCCAAGGGATGGAGATCGAGAATTCTGCAGGCCGTGATATAGCGGCGCGTGTTCATTCCAGCAACAGTCGACGAGGCGAAGCCACCGATCCCGTTGGTCTCGAGCCACTCGCGCCGCGAGGCGACGTTCAGATTCCGGCAGGCAGACTATCGACGATGATCATGCGGTCGCACTCTCCAATTCCTCGGCCTCGCCCGGCAGAATGACTCGATCGCCGCTCTGTTGCAAGAGCTTCGCGACCGCCCCCGTCCAGCCGGTCTGGTGACTGGCGCCTATGCCGGAGCCGTCGTCGCCGTGGAAGTACTCGTAAAAGAGAACCAGGTCCTGCCAGTTCGGATCGTCGCGATAGATATGATTGCTGCCATGCACGGGGCGGCCGCCATCCGGCCCCTGCAGGAAGATCCGCGTCATACGGCGCGAAATCTCGGCGGCTACTTCCCACAATGTCATCATCTGACCCGAACCGGTTGGACACTCGACCCGGAAGTCGTCACCCAGGTAGTGATGGAACTTCTGCAGCGATTCGATTAGCAGAAAGTTGACTGGGAACCAGACTGGTCCGCGCCAATTGGAATTGCCGCCGAAGAGTCCGGTGGACGATTCGCCTGGCTCGTAGTCCACGCGATACTCCGCGCCGTTGACTTTGAGCACATACGGATGCTCGCGATGGATGCGTGAGACCGCGCGGATGCCGTAGGGCGAGAGGAATTCGTTCTCGTCGAGCATCACCTTCAGGATGCGCCGCAACTGTTCGGAATCGACGATGGCCAACAGGCGTCGCTCTCCTTCGCCGGGGCTGTTCATGCAGGCGACGTTGTGCGTCAGGTCGGGTCGATTCTCGACGAACCATTCGAGGCGACGCTTGAAGCCTTCGAGCTTATTGCAGATGCGCGGCTCCAACGTTTCCACGGCGAAGAGCGGAATGAGGCCGACCATGGATCGCACCTTCAAAGGCACGTGCCCGTCGCCGGGCATGTGGAGCACGTCGTAAAAGAACCCGTCTTCGCGGTCCCACATACCCACGCCGTCGCTGCCGAGGTGATTGATGGCATTCGCGATGTAGAGGAAGTGCTCCCAGAATTTGCTGGCGACGTCTTCGTAAGAAGGGTCCTCACTCGCAAGTTCCATGGCAATGGCTAGCAGGTTCAGGCAGTACATCGCCATCCACCCCGTCCCATCGGCCTGCTCGATGTGGCCGCCGGTGGGCAGCGGAGCGCTGCGGTCGAACACACCGATATTGTCGAGGCCGAGAAATCCCCCCTGGAAGACGTTGCGTCCTTCGCTGTCCTTGCGGTTCACCCACCAGGTGAAGTTGAGCAGCAGCTTCTGAAAGATCCGCGCCAGGAATGCGCGATCGCCCTGGCCGCGGCGCTTCTTATCGATCTTGTAAACACGCCAGGCCGCCCAGGCATGCACCGGCGGATTGACGTCGCCGAACGCCCACTCATAGGCGGGCAGTTGTCCGTTGGGATGCATGTACCACTCACGCGTCATGAGGATGAGTTGCTGCTTGGCGAACTCGGGGTCGACAAGGGCGAGCGGCACGCAGTGAAACGCGAGGTCCCACGCGGCATACCACGGGTACTCCCATTTGTCCGGCATCGAGATCACGTCGGCGTTGTAGAGGTGGGACCATTCGCGATTGCGTCCGTTGAGGCGCTCATCGGGCGGGGGTGGCGCAGCAGGATCGCCAGTCAGCCAATCGCGGACAACATAGTGATAGAACTGCTTCGACCAGAGCATGCCGGCGAGCGCTTGCCGCATCACCAGGCGCGCGTCGGGAGTGAGATCGGCGGGTATGACGCTGGCGTAGAATTCATCGGCCTCGCGGATGCGGGCGGCGAAGATCTGCTCGAAGTTCGGACTGAAGGGCGCGGCGCCGCCGGTGTTGAGGCGGAGGCGTATGGTCTGCGTCTCGCCCGGAGCGACCGAGAGGACGTATTGCGCTGCCGCCTTCGTGCCGGTTTGTGCCGGATTCACGGCGTCTGGCGTGCCATGCACCACGTAGTTGTTGATCCCATCCTTCACGTATGGCGTGCGGTTTGGCGCCCCGAACAGGCGCTGGAAGTTGGTTTCGTTCTCGGTGAAGAGTAGCTCTGGGGCGCCGTCGCAATGGAGGCGTCGGGTGCCAAGCTTGGGATGTTCCAGCAGGATCGAGCCGTGATCACGGTGCAGGGCGGGCCGCTCGCCGTCGCCCCACGACCACGTATTGCGAAACCAGACTGTCGGCAGGAGATGGATCTCCGCACGCTCCGGCCCGCGGTTCGTGACGCCAATGCGGACCAGGATATCGTCGGGCGATCCCTTGGCGTACTCCACCACGACGTCGAAGTAGCGGCCGCCGGAGAAGACATCGGAGTCCATCAACTCAAACTCAGGGCTGTGTTTGTCGCGCCGACGATTCTCTTCGACGAGTTGCGCGTAGGGGAACGCGCCTTGAGGGTACTTGTAGAGGTACTTCATGTAGGAATGCGTGGGAGTGCTATCGAGGTAGAAGTAGCACTCCTTGACGTCCTCTCCGTGATTACCTTCGTTGCCGGTGAGGCCGAAGAGGCGCTCCTTCAGGATGGGGTCACGCCCGTTCCACATGGCTAGCGCGAAACAGATGTACTGGTGACGATCGCAAATGCCGGCAATGCCATCTTCGTTCCAACGATATGCTCGGGACCGGGCGTGATCGTGCGGCAGGTATTCCCAGGCGTTGCCGTAAGCACTGTAGTCCTCGCGGACCGTTCCCCACGCGCGCTCGCTCACGTAGGGACCCCATCGCTGCCAATGAGCCTGTCTCTGGCGGTTTTCTTCCAGCCTGAGTTCTTCTTGCGTCATCTTGATGTCACCTGGGGAACAAGGCCGTGATGCGACTGATTTATTCCGTCCTATGCGCGAAAAAGGATGAGCCTCAGCGCACTCTGATACTTCGCCAGGACGACGCTCCCAAGATCGACTTGCCGGCACCAGGCCGGGCCGTCAAGCAACTGTGGGGCGGGTTGTCACGAACCACGGGCATATCGGAAGAGTGGATTCGACACGGCACGCAAGCGTCGGCTTGGAAGGCGGCCGGATGCGAGCGGATTTATGGGGGCAAGCGTCCCGGTCGCTGGGACCGGTCGGAACTTCCACCGGCTCCTCGATCACTCTGCGAGGACGACGGGCTCATGGTTTGTCGAGGCGACCGTCTCTCCCGTTCACTACGGGATGTTCTAACGGTCATCGAACCGTTGACAGAGACCAGAGCAGGCTTTCGCAGCCTTACCGAGGCGATTGACACCACGGCGCCAGCAGGACGGATGATGATGCAGATGGTTGGGACTTCCGCTGAATTGGAAGCGCCCGGCCGGAGCGTTTCCTATATAGCTCTAAGATTTCTGTGCAAATAGCGTGCGAAAATGACTTCTTGTTCCTAATCCGGGCACGCTCCCTCAAATGCCATTCAGGGAAGGGAATGCAACGGAGAAAGTGAGAATCTTCATGAATCTACCCCGCTTCAGGCAGGCTGCCGCAATGGTCACGGCCCTCTTCCTCATCCCTGCTTCCTTCGCGCAGGAAGCAGGAGGCGACAAAGTCGATCTGGACGCCCTGGCCCAGATCAAGACCGAGGCCTTCCAGCACTCGCAAGTAATGGAAAACCTCTTTTGGATGTCCGAGGTGTATGGTCCGCGCGTCACCAATAGCCGCAATCACAAGCTCGCCGCCGAATGGGC
>DATGIL010000003.1:0-75389 GCA_035295745.1 Bryobacteraceae bacterium
ACGTATAATACGCCGACACCGCTTTCAACAATTTCTAATGTAAGGGCCGAGCGACGAGATTTAAAAATCCCATTGAGGTCTGCTTTTCCTCTTGTTTTGCCGTTATCGCGCTCTCAACAATGGGATAAAGTCGAGCTCAGACTCAGCTCAGTCTCTGGGAGTGTTCCGTTCGCCAGCCACACGGTGCTGCCAGAGTGAAAGCCCTTTGGCAATGCTTCTCTCCAACCACGGATCGAATCGCATCTGTGCCTGGGAGGGCTCTTCCTGGTAATTAATCTGGAAGAATTCGTCGCAAGCGGGTGTTGGGTCTTCGGACTCCGTGTCCAGGAATGCGGAGACGGCCAGGATGCCACGGTACATCGTCCCCAGGCCGTGAAACGACACCACCAAGTGGGTCTCGCGCGGCGTCTTCAGCGTCAACCAGGCTGATTGATTTTGTTCCGCTGTGTTCGCCGAATAGTGCAGATCCCTGGCGACCTCCAGAATTTGGCCGTCCCAATTAGGTGTGGACCGGTGGGTCAATTGAAATCGAAAATCCGGCCGCACGGAACCGATCTCTTCCTTCAGGCGCTCTGCCGCATGAACCAATCGGACGCGCGCGCGTTCGAAGAGATACTGGGCAGTCGTTTTCGCCGCCATCCATTCCTTCGGCACAATCTTCCCCATACCGATAAACAGATCGCGAGCCGCCGCCACCGCCGCATCGATGGTCTCGGGCGGCGTGACCCGGTAGCCCAGGTCCAGAGCGGCAAGCAACACACGCTTCTGCACGCTGGTGAATTCGGAAACCAACGGTTCCAAATTCCCCGCGTCTGCCTGTTCCAGTGCATCGATGTACCGAGCTTTGTCGGCGGATCGAATCACCAGCGGAAACCACCGCGCTTTAATGAACACCAGGCTCGCTATCGCTCGCGCTACTCGTCCATTTCCATCTTCAAACGGATGAATTTGCGTGAATCGATGGTGCAGCCAGGCGGTCTCCACCTCCGGCGGAACCCCGCGTGTCGTATGCTCCTCGTGCATCTGAATCATGCGGTCCATTTCCGAGGCCACGTGTTCGGGAGGGCAATACTCGTAGACCGACCCATCCTCACGGCCTGGGGTTGTTGGGCGTCGTTTTGTATGCGCCTCTGCGGAGCTCCTTCTCGTACAATTGGCCGAACTGATCCAGGACTGTGACCTTCTCCTGATGCCGCAGAAGGGCAGCGTGCAATTCTCTGATGTATCCGGTTGTCAACCTGCGGTCGCCCCTGACAAAATCGAAGAGCCGGTCCAACACTTCGGCTTGAGCCTGGATCACGAGCGCGACGTGCTCCGGACTCATCCTTCCTGGTTGATGCGGAATGAAGCTGGCATTGATCCCGTGCTCAATCAGAGTCTGCGTGACGCCTCGATCCAGCACATAAACGCCCTCGATGGCACCAGTTTCGATAGCCCACTCTCGTTTGATCTGCAGATTGAACTCGTCGATTGTTCGCTGATCCGCTAATCGGCTCCCATCTCAGAGATCCCGACGGCGGACCAGCCGTCACCCTCCGGCGAAGTCAGTTTCGCGTGGAGAAGAGAATGCTCCCATCCGGGGCTCGCCGCGAGCGCCTCTCGCTCACGGTATTGGCCGATGATTCCGAGTTTTGCGTCAACCCGATCGCCTCTCGCCCGAACTTCAGGCCGGCGCGCGATCCAGCCGCAATCCGGGTGGTGCGTCTTGGAGATGTCGCCGTAGGAATCGAGGCATAGTGAACGGAAGCGCCAGAAAACTCGTACGCTGGGACGATGACTTGTGCCGACGTCTTGCTCGCGTACCAACAGCGAATCGAACAAATCAACGCCCTGGTTGCTCGTCTCGAACTGAGACAAGGAACCGCGCTTGCAGTGCTGGTTCTGACGGTCGCGACGGCTGCCGTCTTTTCCTTCTTCGCGTTTTCCCGCCGCGCATTGCCAGTTTGGTATCCACCGCTGACTCTGCCAGTGGCCGTGGTTTCGCTACGCAAGTACAGCCGTCAACGGTTGCAGCTTTCCCGCTTTTTTCGGCTTCGCCGGTTTTACGGCCACGGCGTGGAGCGGCTGGAGGATCGTTGGATCGACAATGGGATTTCGGGGAAAGAGTTCGAAAAGCCGAATCACATCTACGCCGCAGACCTGAATCTCTTCGGGCGCGGGTCGCTGTTCCAACGCCTCTGTACCGCGCGTACTCATCTCGGGTGCGAACGCCTCGCTCACTACCTGCAGGAACCTGTTGGACGCGAGGAAGTCCTCAGGCGTCAAGCTGCCGTGCGCGAACTAGCGGGACGCACCGATTTGCGGGAAAAACTGGCGATCCTCGGACGTTACGATTTCGAACAGTCGCGATGGCAGACCTTCATGGAATGGCTGGATTCCCCACCCGCGCAGTTCGAGCCCTGGCTGCGCCTCGCAACATTGATTGGCAGCACCGTGCTCGGCGCGCTCTCCCTGGTAGTTGCGGCTCATCCTCCGATCTGGCCGGTGCTCCTGCCGGCCATCTGGCGAGTCGCAGCGGCGAATGCGCTTGTGGGCCTTTGGCTGCAGAAGCGTGTCCGCCGTGTGCTCAAGGCGGCGGCTCCCGTTGCGAGCGAGATCGCTCTCATGCGGGAAGGTCTCAAGTTGCTTGCCGGCGAGCAATTCGTCTCGCCGAAACTGGTCGAGCTGACCACACGAGCGGCCCCGGCGGACGACGGCATTCGTCGTTTGAAGCCTTGGCTAACAATCCTGGAAGAGCGCACCAAGGATTGGTTCTATCTGCCGTCACTTTGGCTTCTGATGGGTACCCAAGCTGCTCTCGCCGTGGAATCGTGGCGCCTTCGCCACCGGCGGGATTTGCGGAACTGGCTGGACGCCTGGGCCGAGTTTGAGGCTCTCAATTCGCTGGCGTGCTACGCACACGAGAGTCCGGAAGACTGCTGGCCCGTCGTAGAGGAGGGCGGCGCCTGTTTCCACGCGGAAGCGCTGGGTCATCCGCTCATCCCGCGCGAGATTTGCGTTCGCAATGATGTCACTCTTGGTGATGCGTACCGATTCTGTGTCCTGAGCGGATCGAACATGTCCGGCAAAAGCACGCTCCTGAGATGCATCGGCACGACGGCAGTTCTCGCCTTCGCCGGGGCGCCGGTTCGCGGCCGCTCGCTTCGGATCGCGCTGATGCGGATTGGCGCATCCGTCGCGATCGCGGACTCACTTGCAGAAGGCAAGTCGAAGTTCCTCGCGGAAGTCGAACGGCTTCGCGAGATTCTGCAAGTCTCCTCCGCAGGCCCCGTGCTCTTTCTGGTAGACGAGATTTTCAGCGGCACCAATTCACCGGATCGACGGGTAGCGGCGGAAGCCGTTGCCCGAACCCTCGTGGAGCGCGGCGCGATTGGCGCTATCTCCACACACGATATCGCGCTCGCTGCAATCGCCGTGCACCAGGGTGCAAATCTGCACATGGGCAGCCGCGAAAATGCCTCGAGTCCCCTCAATTTCGACTACACACTCAAGCCGGGTATCACCACCGAGTCGAGCGCATTGGCGATTGCCCGCATGGTCGGTGTTCCCGTGTGAGCGCCTGCGCAAGTACCCGTCGCCACCTGTTGCTGTTCTACTTCGATTGCTTGTCCTGATGGCGCTCGCGTTGGTGGTGGCGTAGCTCCCCGCGCACGGCGCGTAACGAGTTCTCGGCGATACTGATCTCTCGCGAGAGGATTTCCTCGGTGTTGCGATCGTCCTTCCCGCGCGCGTCTGCGTGCTTTCCTACCAACGTATGGTGATTCTCGGTAGCCGCGGAGTACAACCGCCAGAGCGCATCGCACACCGGACAGGATTCAGGCACGCCTCATTCTACTGCGCGATCTTGGCAGCGGTCTGTGAGTTGTGAGGCAGAAAACAAAAAATAACGTCGTTCGTAAACGAACAAGTGGTCGTCTAAAGTCCGCCTTCACGACGGTCAGACTTCGGTCGACCGCCTCGAAGGCGAAAAGCCGGGCTTGCATGCCGAGGCAAGTCCTGCTTCAGTTTTCCGTGGGCATTTTCTCGACGTGATCGATCACCAGATGCTCGACTGGCGACTTGCGCGCATCCAGTTTGAGCCCGAGTTGTTGCACAGTATTGAAGACCGACCCGCCCGTCGGGTCCGCGGCATCTGCCGGTCCGCTTCCCGCCGCGCCACCAGCGCCCGCAGGCACATTCGCTCCGGCCTTCCTCGCCAGAGCCATCAACTCTTCCATAGGAATGTCGATTGCCACCTGGTAGAAGCCCTTCAGGTCAGTTTGATCGACTACCGGGCGGTCCACCATAGGGGTCAGCATTTCGGCGAACATCGCCATCGAAATCCGGCTATTCTCGATGCGCATCGACTTACCGTCCGGCCCCATCGACATCTTCTGCTTACCGCCCTGGCCGTCAGTTACCTCTGCGCCCTTACCGGTAGTCGTGACGCTCACCTGACTGCTGCCGGTGCTTGGTGGAGGCGCGGGCCCGCCGTCCGACGATGCCGCTGGAGCCACAGGGAGCGGCTCGGCTTCTTTCATCTTCGGTCCACCCTTGGCGACCACCAGCGCATAGACCGAGTGTTCCTTCGTCTCGCGGTGAATCGTTAATTTGAATCTCTCCGCGAGCAGCGACCGAAGCATCTCAGGGACCTGATCCTTATTGGTCCCTTCGGGCATTTTGGCCATCACGTCGAAGCGCTGAGCGCTCAACGCCGTGAGCCAATCTGGACCCGAGATTTGATAGTTCTTCACGTCGTAAGCCTTGGCGATCAGAGCCGCGATCGAGAAGTTTCCAATGTCGACCCGCGACGCGTCGATCTTCATTCCGGCGTGAAGGGGCTTTCCAGACGCGATAGCAACCGGATCGATGGGGGGCGACGGCTTAATGGTAGCGACTTCGAACGACAACGGAGCCGCCGGAGTTTGGCCGAACGCCGTGGCGGCAATCGCCAACAAGACACCGCTCATCAGGGGAAAGATTTTGGACATATCAAATTCAATCTTTCTATTCAGTCTATACGGAATTTAAGCACTACGCCACAGTGGTGCTTAGCTTACCGCTGCGGGCGCGCACAATGAGAAGACGAACGACAAGGCTTTAAATAAACGCCATGGTTTTAACGCCGGATATATCGAAACGTTTGCGGCACCGCAGGTTCTTGCACGCTACCTTGTCGTCCATCAAGACCATGTAGCTTTGAGCCTTCTGAAACTTGGCGCGGTCCCGTTCGTCGCCGCCCTGCGGTATGCGGTCCTTCTTCTTGCGGACCACCCAGCGTAAGTCGTAACTCTCGGCGCTGTGGCAGTACGGGCAGTTCAGCGTCGCTGGTTTGGTGGTCGAAGATTCGCTATAAAACGAGCGCTCATCCATGGGTCGTCACCGTTCTCCGATGGGAATCCACGTCTGCCCGTCAGGATTGCCTTTGTACTCGGCGCGGGGACGGATGAGACGGTTGTTGCGGTACTGCTCCAATACGTGAGCAGTCCAGCCAGACATGCGGCTTACCGCGAAGATCGGAGTGAACAGATCGATCGGAATGCCCAGCGAATAGTAGGTGGAAGCGGAATAGAAGTCGACGTTCGGATCGAGGCCCTTGATCGATTTCACCGTCTCTTCCATGCGCTTCGAGAGGCGGTAGAGTTTCTCGTGACCGGTTCGTCTGCCGAGTTCCTCGGAAAGCACGCGGAGGTGCGTCGCGCGGGGATCCTCCGTGCGGTAAACGCGGTGGCCGAAGCCCGGAATCTTCACCTTTCGGGCCAGCGTGTTCTTGACCCGCTCGACCGCCGCGTCCTCATCGCCGAGATCGAGCAGCCACTTGATCACATCCTGATTGGCGCCGCCATGCAGCGGCCCTTTCAGGGCGCCGATTCCGCTGGTGACCGAAGAGTAAATGTCCGACAGAGTTGCCGCGGTCACACGTGCCGCGAAGGTGGACGCGTTCAGTTCGTGATCGGCATGGAGCACCATCGCCACGTCGAACGCGCGCTCCATCACGTCGTCCGGCTTCTTGCCGGTCAAAGTGTAGAGGAAATTCGCGGAGAACCCCAGATTCGGGTCGCCAGGGATGATCGGCTGGCCTTTGCGGAGACGGTCGAAGCCGCTGACGATGTTCGCGGTCTGCGCCATGAGCCTGACGGCTTTGCGATGATTGGCCTCCGCCGACATGTCCTGCGCGTCGGGATCATAAAGCCCTAACATGGAGACAGCGGTACGCAGTACATCCATGGAATTGCTGCTGGTGACCGACTTCAGAAAGTCGACGATGGCGCCCGGCAACTCCCGAGCCGCCACCAGGCCCTTCTTGAGTTGATCGAGTTCCGCAGCCTTGGGCAGCCAACCATTCCATAGCAGGAAGATGACTTCTTCGAAACTCGCGTGATCCGCCAGTGTATGAATGTTGAAGCCGCGGTAGCTGAGAATGCCCTGATATCCGTCGATGAAACAAATCTCAGATTCGCCCGCAACCACACCTTCCAGACCTGCTATTGACGTTCCCATCCGTTTGTTCGCTCCGTCCGCCTTAAATCTATTGTAAAACGCAAGTTGCAGGCCACACGTCAGCGAGGAGCCGGACAGCCGGGCAGTGGGGAATATCCAATTGTCAACTCTTCCCGCTGCACCCAGAGCTTTTCTCGCTGGCTTTTGCCGAAATCCACGGTGAGGATCACACCGTTGCCACAGGAGCGGCTTTTCGAAATGCGGAAATCGCTCACGTCCCGGTGGTCGCTGTCAGGACCCCAATCTTTCATGAACATGTCGTAGGAATAGCCCTTGCGGTCGGATTCCGTTCGCACCCACATGATGTAGGCGTTCTGGTAATCCTTCTGCTCCAGCAGGGCGAAGAATCTCTTCACCTGCTGTTCCTGCCGATAGTTGTGAAAGATGAAAAACAGGACTCCGCCGACCACCAACAACGAAACCAGGGAGATCACCAGAGTCTTGATGATCTTGATGCGACGCTCTTCGCCTTCGCCATACTTCTCCAAATAGCCGGCCATGTACGCCCCCGTTTCCAGATTACTTCACGGGATAGGCTTTGTCATAGGCGGCGATGGCGTCGTTGGTCAGGTCCAGGGTGGGCTTGAAATAAAGGGTGGTGGAAGTGTCCACAATCAGGTCGACGCCCTTCTCTTCGGCGAGCTTTTTGACGATATCGGTCATCTTCTGGGAGCTCTTGGACAGCACGTCGTTGCGGTAGTTAGTGGCGTCGGCCTGCAAGTCCTCCTGCAAGTTCTTCAAGCGGCGTTGTTTATTCGTCCCGGTAGCCTGCAGATCGGCCACCTGCGCGTCGCTCAGCTTGCCGTTACTACCTTGCAACTGCTTGGCGAGGTCGGCAATCTCCTTGTCGAGCCGGTCAATCTCATCCTGCCGGGGCTTAAAGGTGGCCTGCATCTGGGCATCGGCCTTCTTGATCTCGGCCGATTCGAACACGGCGCGCTGCAGGTTGACCACCGCCACCTTGTTTTGGGCGGGTGCCACCTGACTGAGTACAAACAGCGTGGAACAGACCACGAGCGGCCTGAGTCCCATCCGAAAAGACATGAAACAACTCCTGAATTGGTGTGTGTACGTCTAGAGTAGCATAGGCTATTCCAGGACGCCGAGGATCTCGTCTTCCTTCAGAATCAACAACTCTTCGCCATCGACTTTGATCTCGGAACCCGAGTACTTGCCGAACAGAATGCGATCGCCAGCTTTCACTTCCATCGTAGTGCGCTTGCCGGAGTCCAACAGTTTTCCGCTTCCGACAGCCTTCACCAGTGCCTGTTGTGGCTTCTCTTTCGCGCTGTCGGGAATAATGATGCCGCCACGGCGCTCTTCGCCGTGATCCAAACGCTTCACGAGGACTCGATCATGTAGAGGACGTAGATCCATGTCTTTAATTATACAGATTTCAGGCGACGCGCCACGCTGAAGCAAGCGTCACCGCCCGTGTGGGATAATCGGGAGAGCTTCCCCACACTCGATGGATCGCGAATTCATACGCAATTTCTCTATCATTGCCCACATAGACCACGGCAAGTCGACGCTGGCCGACCGCCTGCTCGAGACCACTGGCGCCTTGTCGCAGCGCGAAATGATGGAACAGGTTCTGGATACGATGGACCTGGAGCGCGAACGCGGCATCACCATCAAAGCGCATGCTGTCCGTCTGAACTACCGCGCCGATGACGGCAACTTGTATCAGTTGAACCTGATCGACACCCCTGGCCACGTAGATTTCACCTACGAGGTCTCCCGCAGCCTGCAGGCGTGCGAAGGCGCCTTACTCGTGGTGGACGCCTCGCAGGGAGTGGAAGCGCAAACTCTCGCCAACACCTACCTGGCGCTCCATCACAACCTCGAGATCATTCCCGTCATCAACAAAATCGACCTGCCGGCAGCCGAGCCCGAACGTATCCGCGAGCAGATCGAAACCATCATCGGTCTCGACGCGCGCGACGCCATCCTCACGAGTGCCAAGCAAGGGACGGGCGTGCACGAGATTCTGGAGGCGATCGTTCATCTGGTGCCGCCACCGAAAGGTTCGGCGGACGCGCCCTTGCGCGCGCTGATCTTCGATTCGTGGTTCGACACCTATCGCGGTGTCATCATCCTGCTGCGCGTGGTGGACGGCCGCATCAAGTTGGGGCAGAAGATCCGGCTCTGGTCGAACGGGCAGATTTTCGAGGTGGAGGGTCTGGGATACCAGTCGCCCAAAGCCATCCCGTGCGACGAGCTGTCGGCGGGCGAAGTGGGCTTCCTTTCGGCCAATATCAAGACGGTCTCCGACGCCAAGATCGGAGACACCATCGTGGATCATCAGAACCCGCCGGCGGAGCCGCTGCCCGGTTTTGAAGAGATCAAGGCGATGGTATTCGCCGGCCTCTATCCCACCGAATCTCACGAACACGGCCTGTTGCGCGACGCGCTGGAGAAGCTCCGGCTGAACGACAGCGCCTTTACGTTCGAACCCGAGAACTCGGTGGCGCTGGGATTCGGGTTCCGCTGCGGCTTTTTGGGCCTGCTGCACCTGGAGATTGTGCAGGAGCGTCTGGAGCGCGAGTTCGATATCGATCTGATCACGACGGCGCCCGGCGTGCGCTACCAGGTCACTACCACCGCGGGCGAGCTCATCCACGTCGAGAATCCCACGAAGTTTCCCGACCCGTCCGAGATCAAGCAGATCGAAGAGCCGATCATCGACGCGACCGTGATCACGCGCGAGGAGTTTCTGGGCGGCATCCTGAAACTGCTGGAGGAGAAGCGCGGCACGCAGAAGAAGTTCGAGTACATCGGCGGCGGCCGCGTTCTGCTGCTCTACGAACTGCCGCTAAATGAGATCGTTCTCGATTTCTACGACCGCCTTAAATCGGTATCGCGCGGCTATGCTTCGCTGGATTATCACTTCTCCGGCTATCGCGTCTCGCCAATGGTGCGGCTCGATGTGCTGGTGGCGGGTGAGCCTGTGGACGCACTCTCGATGATTGTTCACAAGGAGTTTGCGTATGAGCGAGGCAAGGAACTGATCTCGCGCCTGCGCAAGCTGATTCCACGCCAGATGTTCGAGGTCGCGCTGCAGGCGGCGATCGGCAACAAGATCGTGGCGCGCGAAACGATTTCGGCGATGGGAAAGAATGTGCTCGCCAAATGCTACGGCGGCGACATCTCGCGCAAGCGCAAGTTGCTGGAGAAGCAAAAGGAAGGCAAGAAGCGCATGAAGCGGGTGGGCCGAGTGGAAATTCCGCAAGAGGCTTTCCTCGCGGTGCTGAAGGTAGGGCAGGAGTCAGAGTAAAAAGGAGACGCGCTTCCTCATCCGTAGTTACTGGATAGATGACGGACCCGTGCCGCTGATGCGCCGGAGGAAGACCGCCAATCCCGTGATCAGCGCGAAAGACTTGTTCGCGAGACCACTCGTGCCCGGCTGTGGAGTCGGATACAAAGTCCCTCCCCCGGAATCTCCTATTTGCGCAAGAATCACTCCCTTACGGTCGTGGCTCGTTGCCTACGCCCGGCTCGATGGGTGCGCTTGCGAGCCGCGCGCGTAGGCAAGCGACGTCCCAATCGCTCCGAAAGAATCACTCCCTTACGGTCGTGGCTCGTTGCCTATGCTCGGCGCGATGGATGCGCTTGCGAGCCGCGCGCGTAAGCAAGCGATGTCCCGATCGCTCCGAAAGAATCACTCCCTTACGGTCGTGGCTCGTTGCCTATGCTCGGCGCGATGGGTTCGCTTGCGAGCCGCGCGCGTAAGCAAGCGATGTTCCGATCGCTCCGAAAGAATCACTCCCTTACGGTCGTTGCTCGTTGCCTACGCTCGGCGCGATGGATGCGCTTGCGAGCCGCGCGCGTAAGCAAGCGATGTCCCAATCGCTCCGAAAGAATCACTCCCTTACGGTCGTGGCTCGTTGCCTAGGCCCGGCGCGATGGGTGCGCTTGCGAGCCGCGCGCGTAAGCAAGCGATGTCTCAATCGCTCCGAAAGAATCACTCCCTTACGGTCGTGGCTCGTTGCCCATGCTCGGCGCGATGGGTGCGCTTGCGAGCCGCGCGCGTAAGCAAGCGATGTCCTGATCGCTCCGAAAGAATCACTCCCTTACGGTCGTGGCTCGTTGCCTATGCCCGGCTCGATGGGTGCGCTTGCGAGCCGCGCGCGTAAGCAAGCGATGTCCCAATCGCTCCGAAAGAATCACTCCCTTACGGTCGTGGCTCGTTGCGTACGCCCGGCTCGATGGGTGCGCTTGCGAGCCGCGCGCGTAAGCAAGCGATGTCCCGATCGCTCCGAAAGAATCACTCCCTCACGGTCGTGGCTCGTTGCCTACGCTCGGCGCGATGGGTGCGCATGCGAGCCGCGCGCGTAAGCAAGCGATGTCCCAATCGCTCCGAAAGAATCACTCCCTTACGGTCGTGGCTCGTTGCCTACGCCCGGCGCGATGGGTGCGCTTGCGAGCCGCGCGGTTCCTGTCCCATGCTGGATTGAGTTAGACGACGACAACGGCGCGATAGGGAGTTTCAGTCGTCCCTCGATCCAGCCTTCGCCCGAGACCCAGCGAATCAGTATCGTCGCTGCCTCCTACTGACGGTCCCAAACCACCATCGTCTCAAACCGCTGCTGCTGCGCATCGACACCGCGCACAGTCGCGGTCAGCGTAGATCGGTCGGCCGACACCACGTAAGAGGCTTCCCCGATGATCATTTCGCCGCGCCGCCCCTCAGTGCGAATCGTGTTGGCGTCAGGCTGAGTCGAGGCTCCCACAATGCCCGGGGCGCCCGGGATTGGTCGCTCTTCACCGTCGAGCACGAATTGTTGAGTTGGTTCTGTCACACGTTTACCGTCACAGATTCCTTCTGCCCGCATGATGTATCCATCGGCAACCCTCTCGAACGACAAAACGCCGTCCGAGGGCCGGTGGCGAGGATCGAATTGCGATTTCGACGGATTGAGTTTCCAGGTTCCGCTGAAAAGATCAATTGCATTGCTCATGGGGAGAGCATAGCCGCGGAGCCCCGGGCCAGTCCTGAAGAATTTCTTAAATTTGTGGAACGCGCAGGCCATCACCACTCCGGCCGCTCCACCCCTTCGTGCCTGGGATACGATGAACGGGTGGCCGGCAGAGAGGTCTACGAGTTCGCTGAATTCGCGCTCGACGTGGGAGAGCGAAGACTCCTTCACCACGGCCAACCCGTGGGACTGGCGCCCAAGACCTTCGATCTCCTGGTGACGTTCGTTCGCAACGCCGGCCGCCTCCTTCGCAAAGACGAGTTGCTCCACGCGGTGTGGCCGGATTCATTTGTGGAGGAGGGCATTCTGCCAGTCCATGTTTCGCAACTGCGCAGGCTGCTGGGCAGGAGTTTCATCGAAACCGTAGCGGGTTCGGGCTATCGCTTCGCCTCGCTTGGTGTCCCACAGCGCACAGCCCCTGTGAACCCCGAACTGGAGGAATATTATCGACGGGGACGCGCCCATCTGCTGGCGGCATCTCGAGCCGAATCGCCCAAGGCGGTAGAGGCGTTCCAAGCCGCCCTCGCCATCGATGCGACCTACGCCCCGGCACACGCCGGGTTGGCTCTCGCGTGGTGTGCGCAAGCCGAGTTCCGGGTGGTACCGCATCGCGACGCCTATCAACACGCCAAAACCGCGGCATTGGCGGCACTCGCATTGGACTTTGCCTGTGCCGACGCCCAAGTCGCGCTTGGCATCGTTCTGTTTCTCAGCGAATGGAACTGGGTGGCCGCCGAGCGGAGCCTGCGCCGCGCCATCGACTTGAATCCCGACCACACAGAGGCATACCTGATTTTCGGCCGCCTGCTCGAAGCTCAAGGGCGCCTTCACGAAGGTCTTTGCATGAAGCAGAAGGCGCTCGAACGCGAACCTTCCTCCGCGCTCGTCCATTTGCAGATCGCGCTGTCCTACTGGAACCAGCGCTGTTATGACCAATCGATCGAGTGGGCGGCCCGGGCTCTCGAACTTGACCCGCATCATCTGCTCGCGCGCGAGCACCTTGCCGCCGCTTACTGGAAGAAGGGAGACCCCGATCGCCACATGGCAGAGTCCCTGCGTCACGCGCGGGACGCCGGCGCTCCCACCGGTTTGGTCGAGGAAATCGAGCGCGTCTACACGGCAGGGGGACGGGCCGCGGTCATTTCCTGGAGCCTGGTCCACCTCGCGGCCGCCGGATATCGCGTCCCCGCCGTCCAACTCGCTATACTTCACGGCGAAAGCGGGGATATGGACGCGGCGTTCCACCACCTGGACCGCGCATTGGACGCGCGCGATCCATGCCTCGTTCATCTCGCGGTGGCGCCGCAATGGGACTCGTTACGCGCCGATCCACGCTTCGAAAGGTGCCTGGTCCGCATGGGCCTGTCATCCTCCTGATCTGTGCTGTTGCTGTAGCCCCCGGAGCGCTTTGGGCGGCAGAAGAAGTCTCCTGCCGCCCCCTTGACTACAGGGAGTGACTACGCGGAACGCCTCCGCTGCCTACTGCCTAGAACCAACCCCAGGCCAACCAACAGTAGCGACCAGGTTTCCGGTTCCGGCGCCGCCGAGGGCGCCTGTACCTGAACTGTAAACGGGACGTCCACACTCTCGGGCGTTCCATCGGCGAGGTTATAGAAGACCCGAATCGACCCGGAATCGGAGGATCCGATCACCGCATTCGGATCGATCTGAAACGATCCGAGCCCGGATTGGCTTGCGAGATCGAACCCTTCCGACCAGGTGGAGTTCGGATCGACTGAGAAGTTATCGGGCCCGCCTTGAGGTCCGATGAAGTCCGTGTAGACACCGAGCAGCGGATTCGTTTCGTTGATGAGCACCGACTGGCTGAACGAGATCGATTGCAGCGGGTCGGTATTGAAAACGCTGAATCCCCAACCTACGGTGTCGCCCGCCCCTCCGGCGGCGATGCCGGAGACCGGGTCGATGGAGAGCGTGGCCGCCGGAAGGCAAGCGGCCAGCAGGGTGAACAGGAGAGAAACGCGCAGCAATTGGATCTTCTTCATGGCTTTGTCCTTTCGACGAATTAGCGAACTACGTAGAAAACGGCCTTGCCCTTGTACGCTCCGCCGTTCGCGGAGAAGTTCACGGTGAAAGCCACCCGGGCAGCCGTCGAGGGCCATCCGAAATCGAGGCTGAACGACGTGCTCTGTCCAGGCGCCAGAGTGGCCGGTGACGGGAGGACCGCCGGTGGCGTGATGGTTCCGGTGCCGTTCTGCACCACGGCCGTAATCGAGTCGATATTCGCGTTCACGGCGGCGCCCTGCCCCGTGTTTGAGAGAACGACCGTGAGCAACGTGTCAGTCGGGCTGTTATTTGTATGTGCGCCGGCACTGGCGGTCAACACCGGCAGAGCGGACGGCGCAAAGTTCCCCGCCACATTCGCCGGCTGGTTGACCGGGAAGGTGTAGGGAGTCTGCGTGCTGTATACGTCGCCGGAGAAGCCGGTGAACGTGAAACCGTTAGCAGCGGTGGCGGTGAGCGTCGCGGAAGCGCCGGCATTGAACCATCCGCCACCTGTGGTCGTGCCGCCTGTGGACGGGCTGGATTGCAGGCTCACCTGGAACTGCTGCTGGTACTGCGCGGTGTAAAGTGTCACGGAACTCGCGGCAATCGAGCGCGACGCCGTGGTAACGCCGTCGGACCATTGCGTGAAAACGTAGCGCACTCCCGACGTAGGCGTTAGCGTGGCCGGAACGGAAACGTTGTGGGTGGAATTGATCGGCCACTGAACCACGGCGGGGCCTTGAGTGACGGCGCCGTCAATGGTTTCAGAGCCGTTCGCACCGAGGCTCGTCGACACAGTGTATGTGCCGGCTGGATTGAACTCAGCGGTAAGATCCACGGGCACATCCGCGGGCGTGAAATCCAGCGGATTCTGCCCGAGCGGCTGGTTGTGGAAGCGATTGAAGCTGTACCCGGTGTTCGCCGTCGCGGTCAGGTGAAGGGCAGTCCCGGTAGCGTAGTACCCATCCGCACTCGACGGTATGATGGTCATCGAGCCGGCCGCCGCCGGGTTGCTCCCGGACGTGATCTGCACGTACTGCTGGAAGTTGACTGGATAGGTAACCGGCGCGGTGACCGTAAAGTCGAAGTTGGGAACGTTCCCCGGCCAGCCCAGAAATCGCTCCTGCACACCGCTGCCGACCAAGGTCTGAGCGGTCGCCTTGTGCCCGGAGTTGTAAGGCAGATTCAGCGTGACCGGCAAATTGTAGTTGGTTCCGTCAATGGCGACTACTGCTTTCGGCGCCGTGCTCGTAAACGTCACGGGGATTCCAGCGAGCGTCACCGTGACTGGGATCGAGGGGTAGGCGCTGTTGCTCGAGCTGATGGTAATCGTCCCCGACTGGCTGGCATTGAGCTTCGAGAAGTTGATGGCGACCTTCATCGACGCAGGAGTAGTTGACAGATCCAGGCCCGCGTTGATCCAGGGCTGATCCGCCGCAATCGAGATCGGAACCTTGGCTCCGAAAGCGCTGGCGATATTGAGCGTCTGCGAGTCGGAGTAGGGGTACGAGAACGAAACTGCATTTGGCGTGGCTTGCAGGTAATCGCCGCTCAACGTGACCACTCCGGAGACGGTTGGCTCGTAGGTGCTCAGCCTGATGGTGTCCGACTCTCCGGGGGCGAGCGAGGATTTTGTTCCAACCACATAGAGCGGCCCCGCCGAGCAGCTCTCGGTGAATTGGATTTGGCCCGGCAGTGCCGGATTGCTGCCATAGGTCAGCGAATTGAACCGCAGAGCAAACGGCCCCTGCAATACACCCTTCGTATTGTTGGTGATGGTGAAAGATTGCTGCCCGCTGGAAGCCACATCCAGAGGCGCCGACCCCAACTGACCTCCCACCCATCGACGGCACCCTTGCACATCGTTAAAGAACGGGGGGCGTCCGCCGTTGCCAACGCCCACGACAAAGGGCGACACACTGCCGAAGTGAACCAGCGGATCAAGCCACTCTACCGGCAGAATGTCGACGAACTGGTCGGTCAACCGCACGACGAAGAAGTTGCCCTGTCCGCCTGAGCCGCCTGTCCCGCCCACCGTATCGTCGATGGTCTTCAGATTTCCGTGGCTGTCCGTCACCTGGACTTTGTACGAGCCGAGGTAGTGGTCGTGCCCGGAAAGGATCATCGGCACGTTGTAGTCTTTGATCACATTGAGAAAGCTCTGCCGGTCGGCGTCGCTCCACCACTGTCCGTTTTGCGAAAATGCGTCCCAACCGTAGTGCTGGAAAATGATGACCGGGCGTCCGGAGTTGCCCACGTGGGTGGCGAGGTCGGCAATCAGCCAGGGGAGCCCGGATCCGTGCGTATCAGTGACCGCCGGGCTGTAGCTGTTATTTACGCCGGCCAAAGTGTCTCCGGCCCAGACGTTCAACTGGACCATGTGATACTTTCCCCAATCCCACGAGTAGTTGTGGCTTTGGGGATCGATGTTGGGCGCGCAGGCCGCGGCTTTCTGCGAGTAGTCGAGCATGCGATAGCCGCAACTGCCGAAGATGCAGTCATTCTGGATGTCGTGATTGCCGTAGCCGGGGAAGAATGGAATTTGCACCGCGTCGGTGGAGAATCCGAACTCATAGAGCAGGCGGAAAGCGCCCAGCGAGGTTGCCTGTCCGTCGTTCGTCTCGTCGCCGGTCGACACGAGACCCACCGGCGGCGCGATCGGATCGTCCGGAAAGCCGGCGTTGGATTGGGTCCAGTGCCATCCGTTATGGCCGATCTGGCGCATGTTAAGGGTGTGCAGGGCGTGCTGCACGTCGGTAATCTGGCTGGACGTTCCATTGCGCAGGTGGACATCGGTCATCACCAGAAATGTGATGTCGTGCGGGTTGCGAACCAGAGCATTGCCGAAGGCGATGGTGCAGACAGGGTCCGGAAGATTGCAGTTTGCCTGGGCAGTGAACGGGTCGATCCGGATCTGATTGCCGGGCGCGTCGGCACAACCGGTAATGCACGACGGCTCGCCGGGAGCGCCACACGTATAGTGGGGTAGCAGGCCGTTGGTCCATTCCATGATGGTGCCGAAGTTGTTGGTCGGTTGCGTTCGCCCCGGGACTGCCAGTTGAAGTAGCAAGATGAGCGTCAAGAACGTGGTTCGCATAGGCATAGTTCTCCTGTCGAGTGCATTCAGGCGGCGGGGATTTCGTTTTGGGACATGCCGCCGCGGTGGAGGTTCCGGTCGTCGCCCGAAGCGGCTGCATTGGGCGTCACCAGAACTCCCCTCATTTGAGAAAGGGAGGGGCGAGGCGGATTTTTGCCAGGCGGCAGAGAATTTTTTTAACGGAAGGCGGATTTACCTTCGCGGCCATGCGACTGTTCGGCGCTGATAGCGTTCTCTCGCAGGCGAGGATGACATGCGACATACCTCGCCCAGGCGAGCGAACTTCTGCGTGAGGAGAAGGTCTATCCCTTCCAGAGGGCCGGGGCTTCCTTGCCGCCAGAGAACTTCGCTCTGTCGCCCTGGATCCGCTGCGAAGAGCGTACCCAACTTTCTGCCAGTCGTAGATCCATTCTTTGAAACAGCTGACTGTTCTAGCGAACTGCGGCATGGCTGGCACTCGATCTGGCCTTAGCCGGTCGACGAGCTCGGCAACGGAAGCAACTTGTGCGTGGGAGGAAGCGCCTCCACGGACCTTTTTGCCTGATCATAAGTACTGTTGTCCATTTGGCTCGCTCCTGGTTTGGAACCCAATGGAGGAATGAAGCATTGATGTCTCGACTCCATCTCGGTCGCGCTGGATTGGTGTTTGTGATTCTGGTGCTTGCTGTTCACAGATTGGATGCCCAGCCAGCGGTCCGCTGGTGGAACACCATCGCAGACCTGCATGGCATCTGGGCTGCCGATCGTAACCAGCTCTGGGCAGTTGGAGACGGCGGAGTGATTCTGCATTCCGCCAACGGCGGCAAAGACTGGGAGCCCGAAGGGAGCGGAACCACGGATCAATTGCTGTCCGTGTATGGTATCGGCAAGGAGCTTTGGGTCACCGGGTACAGCGGCCAAGTCCTGTACAGCGCCGACGGAGGGAGGCGTTGGGACCGTCAGCCCACTGGGACGGCTTACGAATTGGATGCGCTTTGGGGTAATGGCAGCGAAGTGTGGGCCGCCGGATTCACTGCTATCGCGCATACCGCCTCCAGAGGGAGGAAATGGGAGTCGACGGAAATGGACATGGGGTACAAATCGATTGTCGGTTCAGGGCAGGAGCTCTGGGCGGTAGGAGCTGCGATCATCCACAGCGTGGACGGCGGAAAGCATTGGGAAAAGCGCGACACGCCCGGCGACACCCTTTACTCCATTTATCGAAATGGCCGCGAATTGTGGTCCGTCGGTGGGTCAGGAGTCATCCTGCATAGCCCGGACGGCGGCAAGAGCTGGGACAAACAGAATAGCGGCACGGACGCCGGCTTGTTCTCCATTGCCGGATCCGGCAGAGAGCTTTGGGTGGCCGGTGACAACGGACTGATACTCCATTCCTCTGACGGCGGGAAACATTGGGAAACACTGGGAAGCGGAACGGAGCATCGACTGAACTCGATCACCGCGCGAGGCAGGGAACTCTGGGCGGTGGGGGATGGAGGCACGATGCTGCACAGCCTGGATGGCGGCGCGAGGTGGGACGCTCAGATGAGCGGCGTCGACTTTGCTACCCGACATTCCATGTTCGGCGAGGGAAGTGACCTCTGGATTGGCGGGGACGGCGCGTTGGTCCATTCCACGGACGGCGGAAAGCACTGGGAGACCGAGAACCTGGGCCAGTCGGCCATGCTGAATTGCATCCGCGGGCATGGCGGGAAGCTGTGGGCAGCGGGAAGTAACGGATCGATTGTGCATTCAGTAGATGGCGGCAAGACGTGGGAATTCCAGTTCAGCACAACTGCTGTAGACCTGAACAGTATTTACGAAGCTGGTGAAGAGCTTTGGGCGGTAGGTGCCGGCGGCATGATTGTGCATTCTGGCGACGGAGGAAAGACGTGGGACCAGCGTGCGAGCCGCGGCGACGATTTGTCAAGCATATTTGGAGAGGGAAGGGAGCTGTGGGCTGTCGGCGGTGGCGGCAGAATTGTCCACACGACCGACGGAGGGAAGACCTGGGAAAAGCAGCAGAGCGGAACGTCTCAGACCCTGGAGTCTATCTTCGGAATGGGACGGGAACTCTGGGCAATCGGGGACAAGGGCACGATTCTACATACCGCCGATGGGGGAAGGCATTGGGAGCCACAGGTCAGCGGAACAGACCAGGGATTAGTCTCGATCGCCGGGACCGGCGCCGAACTTTGGATCGGCGGTTGGGACGGAGTGATTCTGCACAGCGTGAACCGAGGCAAGAGTTGGGAACACCAGAACAGCGGAACGGAGGACATCCTGTACTCCATTTTCACGAATGGACCCGACGTCTGGATTTTAGGTTCCAATAAGACGCTTCTGCGCAGTGTCCGGTAGGGTGTGGGCGACGCGCATCATGCCGTAGATTTTCCACCGAGCTTTATCCGGTTCTTCGCGGCCGTGGCCGAGCCCTGCGAGTCGCCAGTGGGCCGGTCTTTTCACGGCACGCCGCTGTCCGGTCACGGTGCCGGGAGGTGGGCCGAGTCGTCCCGCGGGTAAACTGCAATGCGTTTTGGTAGTGCCCGTCTCGGCGCTACAAGAGCGCCACGGCTATGCAGATGCCGTTTCCCAAAAGAGGCTGCGGATAGGAGGGGCCGTCAGGAAGGTTTCCCGTAGAGGTTCGTCGGGCTCAAAAGAACTGGCGATTTTCATGATCAGTTCCTTGGCGCGGGCGCGATGTTCTTCGGCCCTTGCCCGATTCCCTTCGTCCTCGCACAAATCTCCGGCGGTGCGGTGGACCTGCCAGCCCGCAACGGGAACCTCATATTTCTCCAGAACTGCAAGGGCATTCTCGATATGCTCCCGCGCGGCACGCCCGTTTCTCTCCGCCCTGGCCACTCGCGAATTGATTTCCCAGGCGAACGCCCGCAGGTTGGGATCGGCAACCGAGAGTGCGGATTTCAGGAAACCATCCGCCTCGCGTCGAGCGTTCGGAAGATCGCCTGCGCTCAAGCGTGCCTCAGTCGCTCCCATTTCGGCGTGCATTCGCCAGTGCCAGTGAAGAAAGAATTTGGGTGTGATCCCGTAATCGCGGACTTGAGCAAACCAGTCCCAAGCCTTTTCGTGGTTCCCCTGAACGATCTCGGCATAACCAGCGGCAACCCGGGCCGCGGTCCGGGTCCAAATCGCATGCGATTCCACGTCGTTGGGCATGGTAATCTCGCTCACGCGGCGGACCCCCTCGAAATCGGAGCAACGGAGGCGCACCCACGCCTCGCCAAGGACCCACATCCACGCCTCGGACTCGTTTTTCCTGGCCAATTCCCTTTCTCTGCGAATGATTCGAAACATCTCTCCATACCTGCCCGAAGACAATAGAAAGAGGCCTTTCCCGCCAAGGGCAGCGGTATAGGCGGTCGGACCCGTCGCGTTGTCGATCGCGAAATCTGCCTCTTTCAGAGCCTCCGCATGCTCCCCTTGAAGCACTTGAACGTAGATGTTGTAGGCATGCAAGGGAGAGGCGGGACCGGCCAGAGAACGAATAGTTCTCTTCGCACGCGCACAGACTTCCAGATCCTCCGCACTCCAGGAGTCGTACAGCAGTCGGAAACAAGCTACCGCCAGATCTGTCCGCGCCAGGAGCAGGGGATCGGAAAGGCTTCGACTCGCTTGGAGCGCCCGTTCGCAGACGCTGCAGCCCGGCTCCTCACCGAGGAACCATGCCGGAAGAGCCATGTGTGTCAGGATTGTGACCTGTTCTTCTCGAAGGCCTGCCTGGGCCGCGAGGCCCGCCGCAGCCTCGTAGGATACGAGGGAAGCAGACATTTCACCGAGAGCGAATTGCGCGTCGCCGATTCGCTGATAAACCTGAATCTCCAGCTCAATGGTGGCGGGGCCTCGGCCGGAGATCAATTCCAGCGCCTGTCGCAGAACCTGAATGGAATCGCGGTAGGAAAATCGCGTAGCTGCATTTTGTGCCGCAAGCATCAAACACCGTGTAGCTCGTTCGTAGTCGCGGCCTTCTTCAAAGTGCAGTGCCAGTTCTGAGGCCAGCTCCGGTTTTCCGGCCATGCAGATCGGCATCAGTTTCTCGCCCAGGCTCAAATGGAGCTTGGATCGATGAAGGCCCGAGAGACTGCGATAGAGGGCCTGGCGGTAAAGGGAGTGCGCGAATTCATAATGCGCGGAAGGGGAACTGTTCGGCGCGTTGTGAATCCCGACCGGCCGAATGAACTGGTGCCGGTTCGCGAGTCTGTCGCAGCACTCTTCGACGGCAGCCGGAGAAAGGTCCAGCATGGCTGCAGCAGCCCAGACCGAAAAACGTTCTCCCGCGACACTGCCGCCCTGCAGGATACGCCGCTCGTCCGTACCGAGCTGCTCCATTTGAATCTCCAACATCTGTTGCAGCGTTTCCGGGATGCCGAGGTAGACCTCGTGCAATGGCGCGGTCAGAATCAATCCTCCGTGCTCCTCTGCAATCAACCCCCGGCTGACCATGTCCTGCACAATCGCGGTCATGAAAAGAGGGTTCCCGCCCGAATTCTGATGAATCAGATTCGCCAGACCTGGGGGAAGGCTCTCCGCCGCAAAGGTCTTCGCCAGGTAATCGGCCACATCGGACTCTTCGAGGCGCTCGATTGCAATTTCATTACACAGATGGCGCAGGAGTAAATCCTGCTTGAGGCCCTTCAACGGACTTTGGGATAGAGCAACATCTACTGGGCGGTATGTGCCAAGCAGGAGCAACTGCGCCGGCTCCCTGCGGCGGGCAAGCGCAGAGATCAGATTCAACGTAGAATGATCGACCCAATGCAGATCTTCCAAGATCACAACCAACGGCGTTTGCGCCGTAATCACTTCGAGTAACTCACAAATTTCTCGAACCATGCGCTCTCGGGTGGTTCCTAGAATCTCTCGCTGGAGCGACTCTCTTTGTTCGGGCTTGACCAAGGCTGGAAATTGAATCAGCCAGGTGGGAGCTCGCTGGCCGAGCGTCTGGATGAGAGACTTGTCCTCGGCGTTTTGCAGCAGGGAGCCAAGAGCCTCGAGCATTGGATAATAGGCTTCTATTCCTCCGAAACCCTCGATACACTGACCTCGCGCAATCCGGAGATTCGGACATCCATCTGCCTGTTTCTGAAATGCATCCACCAGCGTCGTCTTGCCTATGCCTGCTTCGCCCGTTACGAAAACCACCTGCCGCTGGCCATCCAACGCCTTTCGTAAATAGCCGTCCAGCCGCGCGAGTCCCTCCTGACGCCCTACCATGTTGCCGGCGGGTTGGGTTGCGAGCGCCAGACGGGAGGCTGGGCGGTCGTCCGTCACTGGAGCTATGAACTGATAACCGCGCTTGGGTAAGGTTTCGATAAATGCCAGTTGGCCCGGCCGATCTCCCAAGACCTTGCGGATTTCCAAGATGTACTTGCGGATGCCTTCTGGATTTACGTATGTTTGCGGCCAAAGCGCTTCCAGAAGTTCTTCGGGAGTGACCACGCGGCCGGTGTGTTCGACAAGGTAACGCAGCACGTCGAAGGCCTTGGGGGTCAGGGGTGCCCGCACGTCCGCATGCCACAAGCAATGGTTAAGCGTGTCCAGCCGGAAGGGCCCAAATGCTTTCATCGACGGACTCCTGTCCGCATTTGGAGAAGGGAATCTCCACTTAAGGTATTGAGTCGTATTATAGCAGTCGCTTGTAAGCCAGCCGGCTCAAGTCAACGCCGGGAAAGCTTAGTACCTGGTTTCAGAAGTCCGTCGGGGTATCGCTAAATCGCTTGCTGACGCGCGCGGCTCGCAAGCGCATCCATCGCCCCGAGCATAGGCAACGAGCCACGACCGTAAGGGAGTGATTCTTTCGGAGCGATTGGGACATCGCTTGCTGACGCGCGCGGCTCGCAAGCACACGTATCCGCGAAAGCATTGGGGTAGCTACGAGCAGCGACCGTGAGGTGAGAAGCTGTGAAAATCGGACACCGCTTGCTGACGCGCGCGGCTCGCAAGCACACGTATCCGCGAACGTATTGGGGTAGGTCACGAGCAGCGACCGTGAGAAGCTGTGAAAATGCGGAGATCGCTTGCTGACGCGCGCGGCTCGCAAGCACACGTATCCGCGAACGTATTGGGTAGCTACGAGCCACGACCGTGAGGGAGTGTTCTTGCCAAAAATACGACACGGTATTTCTGAGACGGTGTACTCAGTAGCTAAGCTAGGGGAGACAGTTTACTTCCCGGCCACTTCCAACAAGGTATTGGTGATCATCCGGAGGCCGCTTTCGAGCGACGCGATTGGTACCCGTTCATCATTGCCATGCATACGTTCCAGATCCTGCGCGCTGATTGGATATGGGTAGATGCCGTAGACCGGAACGCCTCTGGCCCGCCACGCATATGCGTCGGTTCCTGCCTGGAACAGGTACGGTGTAATCCTCGCCTCGGGATATGTCAGCTTTGCATGTCTGACCAGCGCATCGTAAAGCGCTCCAGATTTCGGAGACTCCGTGCCTCGCGCCATCTGGCGCTGTGCCTGCATCGCCCTTTCCTGCTCCGGCGTGAGGGTGATGCGCATCGACGAAGAGGATGCCAGCGTCACCTCCACGCGTGGATCCTGGATGACGCTCTTGACCTCGGCAATCAACTCCTCGGCGGTGGTTCCGGGAATCGTACGGAAATTGATCGTGGCTTCGGCCGACCCCGGGATGATGTTGCCGCGTAATCCCGAATTCAGTAGCACCGGTGCGATGGTATTGCGCATGATTGCGTGCAGCAACGGATTCTCGCTGATCGCACGATCGGCGGCGGCGATCAGTGTGGGATCGCTGCTGGTCGCCAGGTTGCGGAAATGGGTCTTGAGCGGCTCGCTACTGGTTTCCGATAGCGTCAGAAAAAACTGGCGCGTCGTTTCTGTGAGCTTGGGCTTGGTCTCGTAATCCGAGAGCTTCGACAATGCGCGTGCCAGCATGAAAATGGCATTATCAGGGCGCGGCATGGAGGAATGCGTCGAAGTGCCGCGCGCCGTCAGTAGAAGCGAGACGCTCGATTTGTCCGCGGTGGAGATACTGACGTACTGTACCTTTCCCGCTGCATCCTGGATGATCCAGCCGCCTTCATTCAAGGCGAATTCACAATCGATTTTGTCCCAGGCCTTCTCTGCAAGATAACGGGTGCCGTACAAACCGCCTTCCTCATCGGCTTCGGCGACAAAGATGATATCGCGCGCCAGCGGCCGCTTCTGCTTCGCGATGTCGATCACAGCCTGGGCAAAAACCGCCAATCCGCCCTTAAAATCGATCGCGCCGCGGCCGTAGACATAGCCATCTTTGATGACTCCTGCAAATGGGTCTACGGTCCATCTCTCGCGCTCCACTCCGACCACGTCCTCATGGCTCGCGATCAGCACCGGGCGCTTGCTGCCATCGCCGCGCAGTCGCGCCACCAGGTGCGCCTTGCCGGGCTGTGGCGTGGGGATGATGTCGACTTCAAGGCCCAGAGGAACCAGCTTCGCTTGCAGGAACTCGGCCAGTTTGCCTTCATTCCCGGGAGGGTTGCTGGTGTCGATCCGGATCACTTCCGCCAGCAGTTGCGCGACTTCGGGGATGGTTTGGGATGCCGATTGCTGCGCCGCGGACAGCAACAGCGCGCAGGCTATCCAAACGCGAAACAGCTTCATGGTTTGTACATGGTATCAGACGCGGCTACAGGGGACAGTGGAACATCGCAGGCGACATTTTCATCGTTGCAATATACACTGGGAGGAGCACTATTGATGAAAAGGATCTGAAAATGTTAAAACTCGAAGTTTACTCAGTGGCGGTTCCCAACAAGCCGGGTAAAGGGGCGCAGTTGCTCAATGCCTTCAAAGAAGCCGGCGTGAATTTTGTTGGCATTTGGGGTTACCCGGTTACCAAGACCAAGTCGAGGATCGACCTGGTTCCAGAAGACACTGCGCTCTTCAAGAAAGCTGCGAAACAACTCAAGATCGAACTGGGAAAAAAGCAGACGGCGTTCCATATTACCGGTGAAGACCATCCAGGAGTCGTCGCCGAGGCTCTGGCGAAACTAGCGGCGAAGGAGATCAACGTCTACGCGGTACAGGCCCTCTGCGCCGGCGACGGACGTTTTGGCGCGCTTATTCAAGTGGACCCGGAGGCCGTGAGTAAAGCTGCAAGAGCATTGGCGTAAACTGCCACTATCGTCACCTGAGCGCCTGCATAGCGCCTGCAACCGGTCCGTCTACGCTCATCCAGCCCAACGACAGCGCCGTGGATATACTGATCTCACTATGCGCTCCATTGTGTTGGTGTCCTTCCTCCTGGTGCCGGCCGCTGCGGCACAGCAGGCGCGATACGATTTGCTCCTCAAGGGCGGCCACGTGATCGACGCCAAAAGCAACATTGACGCCGTGCGTGACGTAGCCATCCTGGACGGCCGTATCGCGCGCGTGGCGGTCCAGATCGATTCCGCGGAAGCCAGGAAGGTGGTAGACGTCTCCGGATTGTACGTGACTCCCGGCCTGATCGATATGCACGTGCACGTGTTCAAACGCAATGATCCGCCGATCACCATGAATGAGGAGGCCGTGCAGCCGGACGCGTTCTCGTTTCGCAGCGGAGTGACCACGATGGTGGATGCCGGCAGCTCGGGCTGGAAGGAGTTCCCGGAATTCCGCGACCGCGTCATCAAGAAAGCCAAGACGCGTGTACTCGCGTTCCTGAACATCGTGGGTGCCGGCATGGGTACCGGCCACGAGAATGAGGCTGCGGAGATGGATGCCGAGGCGGCGGCCAGGTGCGCCAAGGAGAATCCGGGGATCATCGTGGGATTCAAATCGGCCCACTATGCGGGGCCCGGTTGGCCGTCTATCGAGAATGCGGTCAAGGCCGGCAACCTCGCCGGACTACCGGTGATGGTGGACTTCGGGCAGATCACCAGCGACCGCAACATCGAGACCCTGTTTATGGACAAACTGCGCCCGGGGGACATCTTCACGCACTGCTTTTCAGGTCATAGGGAGGAGGTGCTGGAAAGCGGCAAATTGAATCCGGCGATGGTGGAGGGGCGGAAGCGCGGCATTATTTTCGATATCGGTTTCGGACAGGCCAGCTTTTATTGGTACGTCGCGCTTCCGGCGTACCAGGCCGGCTTCTACCCCGATTCGATCTCCACCGACCTGCACACGAATAGCATGAATGGAGGCATGAAGAACATCGATAACGTAATGGCAGACCTCATGGGCCTCGGCTCATCGTTTGCCGACGTGATCCGGATGGCCACCTGGGCTCCGGCGAAAGAAATCAAACGGCCGGGGTTGGGCAATTTGGATGTCGGAGCGGAGGCGGATGTGGCCGTGTTCAGGCTGGAGACGGGCCGATATGGTCTGCTCGATTCGGCTGGCGCCAGGATGGTGGGAACCCGGCGCATCCTCTGCGAGCTGACCTTGCGCAAAGGGGTGGTTTCCTGGGACCTGAATGGCGTGGCAAGCGAGGATTGGAAGGCCTTTCAGTACAAGAAGGGGCCGTTCTTCAAGAAGTGAGAGTCATCCGAGCGAAGTTAAGATTTCCGACATGGGCACGGGCTGAGGCCACACGATCTTAGCGCCGCAGATACCGCACGCGCCCTTCGCGTCCTGTCGTCTCGCAACCGTGGAAGCCTCTTAATTCTCCGAGCGCCCGGTGTGCTCCGATGCCAGTGGGCGCGGACGGCGGACGCGGCGGTTGGCATGCTGGTGGCTGACGATCAGGCGACCAGTGAACTTCGCGACCGATCGGCCTTGGTCGCAACCAAAGCCGCGAAAGGCATTAAGCTACTACCCTGGTACAATTGCGCGAGTGCCGAGCGAATCTAACTTCATGGGCGTCCGGGTTGTTTCCAGGTGGTTTTGGCGTGCTTTGCTTACGATCCTCACCTTGGTGCTCGCGACATTGGCCGTCTTCCGGATTCTAACTTTCGCCCGTGAGAGACAGACCGCGGAGCAAGCCGCTCCTGCTTCCGGCCGCTTTGTTCCCGCTGGAGATAAGAAGATCTACATAGCGGAAGTCGGTCCGAAGACAGGACTACCCATCGTCCTGATCCATGGATTTGGCGCCTGGAGTGAAACCTGGAAGCAGACCACTTCTGCTATATCCGCCCAGGGCATTCATGCGGTCGCACTAGACATGCCGCCATTTGGTTTTTCCGAGAAAATAACCGACGGGACGTTTTCCAGGCAGGCGCAAGCCCGAAGAATCATCGCAGTCTTGGATGCCTTACATCTCCAAGAGGCAGTCCTCGTGGGCCATTCCGTAGGCGCCCGCCCCACGGTCGAGGCGGCTCTCCTGGCGCCGGAACGGATCAAAGGCCTGGTTTTGGTCGACGCCGCCCTAGGCTTCGGCGACAGTCGCGAGTTCGACCAGAACCACCCGACATTTTTCACGCGGGCGTTTTACTCGCTTCATCCCTTGCGCAATGCAGTCCTGTCTGCCACGGCCACCAATCCGCTAATGACCAAGAGACTCCTGAGCACGTTTGTGGCTGATCCAGCCGTCTTGACGCCGTCTCTGTTATCCATTTACCAGAAGCCATTTTCAGTGAAGGACTCAACTAACCGCCTGGGGGATTGGTTAAAGGTCTTATCCGTCGATGAAGACACCTCAATCTCCAGCAGGCTCGCCAATCTTTCCAAACTGACAATGCCGACTTTGCTGATTTGGGGTGACAAAGACACCATCACCCCTCTCTGGCAGGGAGAAACGCTGCAGCGAACCATTCCCAAAAGCTCTTTGACCGTACTCACGGGCTTGGGGCACATCCCACAAATCGAAGACTCCGCCCAGTTCAACCGCGCGCTGCTGCCATTCGTCGTCCAGCGGGCACGAAGATGACCTTCGCACACTTCACTGCGCCGCGATGAATCTGCCAGGCTCGAGCACTACACGCTCGTCCGGATTGTAGTAGTCGTAGAGAACCGATTGGGAAGCGCGCGCCTTCATGGCATATCGCGGACGGAAAATGAATTGAAACTTCACATCCGCGGCGCGCGGCCACACGTAGAACGTCACGTGGTCGGGGCTGACCTCGTAGGAGTCTACCCCGCTCTTTCCGTCGCTGATGAGATTCTCGAGTACGCCACGGTCTACCTCCGCGCCGGGAGGCAATCCTACCTCGGCGATCATCATGCCATAGCCGCGGAACGAGGGCCGCGAGATCACCACATCGCAACCCACCGGATCGTTCACGGCAGCGGTGAGCGCCGTGTAGTTTACCTGCATATCCAGATCTTTTGCCGGGCGTTTCGGGCCCCACGTCTCATACCATGCGGCCGAGAACTGCACCTGCAGGGCACGCCCGAAGCCGGTCAGCAGGATTTCGTTGGCTCCGGTCCGCAGCAGTGGGGAGACGTCCAGCAACAGTGGTGCGCGAACGGCACGGCCGGAGGGCAACTGCACTGTTCCACCGCTCACACCGTTCACTCGCACTTCGATCTGCGCAGTCTTGACGACGTCGTCATGAGTCCAGGTGTCGAGCAGTGCCATCAGCACCTGCACCGTCGCCTGCGACGTGGCCCATCCGCCGCCGGCGTCCGTGTTCCGCAAGAGAAACAGCGCACCCCGATCGATAAGGGCGTTCAGCGCCGGGTCACCGTGACCGGCCTTGCGCCACCGGGCCAGCGCGGAAACGACGAGCGACGTCGTTTCCACCTGACCTGATCGGCCCCAGCCGTGAAACGGAGTGTTCGCCCGCAGAGCCCAGTACGCGGCGCCTCGTTCGTCCTGTGCCAATCGGGTGAGATGCTCCATCACGGGACCGGCCAACTCCGGCTTGTTCGCTTCCAGCACAGCCAGCGCGTATGCGGCCATGGCATAAGGATCCTCGTACTCAGCCGCCTTCCGCGCCATTGCGCCTAACTCACGGTCGAGTTCCGTCGGATCTTCAGGCCGTGCGTGCGCGAGTGCCCGCATTCTCAGCGCGTTCGCAGACGTTTCTGCCCCCTCCTGCTTGGCGAGCCAATGGAGAGCACTGCTCACCCGATCCTCGTCGACATCGATGAACGCCTTCGCGTCATCCAGGAAAATCAAGGCGTATGCGGTCAACGCTTCATCCGTATCGCCGTGGCCCCAGTACGTGAACCCTCCACTGGAATCCTGATATCGCAGCAATCGATGATAGCCCGCAACCAGGTACTTCGTGGCGCGGATGTTCAGCGGCTCGTCCACCAGACCGGACTCAGTGAGGGCTCTCAAGAGCAGCAGACTTGGATAAGTAGACGAAATCGTCTGTTCTCCGCAACCGTGCGGCTTTTCGAGGACTACTTCGATCGACTCCAAAATCCGCGCCAGCAGAGACGGGTAGATCTTCACCGCGCCCCGGATGCTGCCGGAGATGGCGTTGGGGGCAATCGTCAGCGGAAGCCCGTGCCCGTTGTCCACGACGGAACTGACCGACAGCACTCTGCGCTCCCCGTCCGGATGAATGGCCACCGGCTTCTCGATCGCATCCGACGCCGATCCGCCCACGGCGGTAACGCGTACCCGCGCGCTACTGGCCGCAGCCACCGCGCGGAGCGTCATCAGTGCGTTTCCAGATGACGAGCCCGCCACTACACCTGGTTGGCGAACCGCTTCGAGCAGCCGCAGTTCAGCCGGCACCTTCGCGGTCACCGAAACCTTCTGCGCCCGTTCCAGGTAATTGCGTACCGGCACGGGCAGGGAGATTTCGTCGCTGGCCGTCAATACCGACGGCACATCCAGGTCGACCAGGAACGGCTGAAAGGCGCGGATGTCCGCGGAGCCTTCAGCAATGCGGCCATCCAGAGTGGAGCCGATCACAGCCAGATGCCAGGTGGTCACGGAGTCCGCCAGTTTCACGCGAATGGAGGCGCGCCCGGTGCTGTCGGTAACCAGTTCCGGTTGCCAGTAGAGCGTTTCCGGAAAGTATTCACGGACTCGCGGAGTGGAGAGCGCAACAGAGACCTCGGCGGCCACACTGGCGGAAGATGTACTCACCGTGGCAACCGCTGCCTCTACCATCACCGCCTCCTCCACCGAGCCGACCCGGAGCACGATATTGACGCGGCTGACCCGGCTGGCAAGCACCGGTATATGCTCCATCATGCTCACGAGGAACCCGGCTGACTGGCACATCAGCCGGTACTGACCAGCGGGGAGGCCCCGGAAGACGAACTCGCCCTTATCGTCAGTCCGGGTCACATAAGTATCGTTGAGCTTCACCTCGGCTCGCGGGATCACGCCACCTGCCTGGTCCATCACGTTTCCCGCGATTGTCCCCGTGCCGTCGAGGGTCGCCGCCGGCAGCGCCGCGTGTTCCGCGATCTTCGATTCCGCCGGTGGTTGTGGCGCCTGCACCACTCGCTGGAAGGTCGCGACCGCGAAGTCGTCATAGGTGTCCCGGAGCCCGTCCTCTCCCACACTGCGAATCTCGGCCACCCGCTTCGTCTGCTTGACAGGGGTGATTTGCCTCCGGTCTTCGGGAGCACCGTTGTATTCGGCATAAGTGTAGAATTGCACCTGGTCGGTGAACGACTCGTCATCACGCAAAGCGAGGTAGTAGGCGTGCCCCCGTGGGTCGCGAAGCGAGTCCAGATCGATTCCGGCGTTGGAAAGCAGGGCGCGAAAGCCCTCGGGAGTGCTCGGAAACTCGGGCGCGGCGTTTAAGATCGCGCGGATTCGCGTCTCCAAGGCCGAGAAATAAGGTCCGATGAACTCCGCCACGATGAAGTCGTCCGCTGTATCAAACACGCGGTCCGGGCCGGCGCTGATGATTCTGACCTGCCGCGTTCGCTCCGCATGCGCAATCACCACATGCATTGCCGTTCCCCAAGGGTCCCGCAACGCATCGAAGCGAATTCCGGCCGCCTCCAGCAGGCTTACAAACTCCTCGGGGGTTGCTGGATAGTCGACACACGGCCGCAATGCCTCACGCGCCAACGACTCATACTCTGCAAACCACTTCCGCGTGACCGTGAGCGCCGTGTAGTCGTCCGCCGTCCCCAGCCTCTTGTCCGGACCTGCGCTCGAGATGTTCACGACCGCATTGGCTCCTTCAATCGAGAACCGCGTTACGAACGGCTGCAGCCACGGGTCCCGGACGCTCGCGAGTGGGCCGCCTGCGATCCGTTGGAACGACGCCTCATCGCGCGGGTATTCGAGTGTACGGAGATAATGTCGATCGAGCGCTTCGACAACCGGCGCGAGGGCTTTGGCGCCGGCCGCGGCGAAGGTGCGGCGGCTTTCCTCCAGCGAGTCATCCGCGTGGTTGAAGAACGGGGCGAGGTCCGGCGATAGCACCTCCGCCACAAGTTGAGTCTCGTCGTCGAACCTGTCTGGGGAGATGTTCAACAGATCGCGCTCGGTAATGCCTCCAAGGTTCGCCTCCTGCGCTTCGCCGCTCTCGAACCAGCCGCGATGCCCAAACGTGCTGTCCGTGGCGGCTCGCTCCAACACGCTCTGGTCCACCACGGCGATGCCCAGGGCAGCTTCCGTCGACGCCTGAAACTGAATGCTGGCCGTGTCGCCAGGGCGATATGTCGCCTTCTCGGGTACCGCCTTTACCACCAGATCTCCCGGGCCCGGAAAATACACGGTGCGCGATGCGACGTCGCTCTCAGCTCCAGAAGCGACACCAATCTTCAACACCCTGCCGAAACGTGGGTTGTATGGAATGGCCCACTCGGCATGCCCGTCCTGGAGCCGCAGCGCCTTCGTATAAACCACCTCGTCTCTTTCGTCGGAAGCGATCAGCAGAGCTTGCCGGTCCCGCTGCAGCGAATCGACCGTGCACTTTACCGATTGACCCATGCGATACAGACTGTGATCCGTCCGCAGCCACGTGGCGGCCTGCTGCTTTTCAAACTGGAGTTTCATCAGCCCATGCAGACCGTCCGCAGTCACCACGCGAATCTCCAAGGCTTCGCCGTCCTCATTCGCACTGGCGGGAAGATCGATCCGCGTCAGGCCGAATCGATTCGTCTTTCCGCTGCCCAGCACTGCAGCGCCATTCGCCACCTCGACATTGGCTCGCAAGGGTGTGCCATCGGGCGAGTACGTCGTTACATACAAGCGCCGCGCCGCAGCGTTGTTCTCCATCCGAACCGCATAAATGTGTACGGGTTCGCGCGAGATCCGAATGTCGAATTTGCGCTGCTCGGTCCGATTGGTTGACACGTCGGTGAGGAACACGATGAAGTGGCGGTCTTCGAACTTCCTGTACTCGCTGATCTCGGCCTCAGTGTCGACAGTGGCGAGGAAGCGGCCCGCGGCGTCCAGAGCGCCTTCGGCCACGTTCTCATCGTCCGCCGTTGCGATCCGCACCTTGCCCGCCGTCACCGGCTTGCCGAACAGATACTCTCCGCGGATTTCGACCTTCGCGTCTTGCCCTGGTAAATAGAATGGGTGATCAGGCGTCGCCGTTACCCGGAAGGAAGGCAGCTCATACCGACGGATATTTACGGACCGCAGGAAGTAGCGATCGGTTTCCTCGGTCTTGAGACGAATCGTGTACCGCCCGGAGTCCGCGTTGTCGGGAATCTGCCAGTCCGTCGACGCTATTCCAAACCGTGAGGTCTTCACAGTGGCGCTGTAGACCAGGTCGTCGGAATCGTCGACGATGCGGATCTCGTACTCCTCGTCCGCCTTCACTTTGCCATTGCCGCCGATTGCCAGAATCCTCACGTGCATCGTTTGCCCTGGCTGATAGATCGGCTTGTCGGTATAGCCGCGCACCGAGTCGGGAACGTTTGGCAGGGGCGTCGATTCGCCTGTGTTGGTGAAGTCGCCGATCCTCGCGGTGATGTCGATCGAACCATCGTCATCTGCTTCACGCTGTATCCGCAGGACTGCCATGCCCTGCTGGTCCGTGACCGCCGTCGCATTTTCCGCCTTCACCGTGATGCCGGCCATTGGCCGCCCGGTCAACGGATGGACGGTCAGCACGCGCACATCAAACGGCTGGCCCGCCCGCGGAAATCCTGACGTCAACACCCCAAACGTGAACGCGTAGTCCGCGATGTTCGGGAAGTTCAGAATACCCGTCAGGGGAGCGAATGCGGTGTAGTTTCTCTGGGTTGGATTGATCTGGTATTCCAGCCGCTCCACCAGGGGATCGCACGCTTCGCACAGTGGATGAGTGATGGATACTCTCGAACTGCCGGGAACCAGACTGACGTCGCGCAAAGTCTCGCCCTCGACCTTGCCATCCGGGCTCAGCCAGCGGAGCCGGATGTGCGCATCCACTGCCTTGGGCAGGCCGTTCTTCAGGGCGACGGAAATGGTGGTGTGCCCGTCCACCAGTTCAGCGTGCGTGGCAGGTTCTATCACCGAAACCTGCGCCAAGACACAAGACGAACCAAGCAATACCGCTGCGAGCAAGAGCCGCATACAGTCCTCTCAGTAATCTGCCGAATCGCGAACTAACTAACCTTGTTAAGGGGAGAGTACCACCTTTGACAGTCATTGGGTAGCGGGATACCGTCCCGAAGCGTTCACTCGGCAAGCACGACAGGGCTGATATCGAATCAATCTTAATCAAAAGAATTTAGATATTGGCAGTATCCTTGTGTTTCGACCCATCCTTGGTGCGGGAGGGCGAATGTCGCTGGTTGGAAGCAAGGACTCCATGTGCTATGCACGCGGCTCTGACAATCCGGTGGGTTTGCGGGTGCCGTTCCGGTGCGCATGGAGAAAGCGGTTCCCCAGCGCCTCCCTTTGAACTTAGACCGCTTGCGACGGTCGCGCCGCCTCTATGATGCGATTGGTTTCCAGGTCGTCATGCGGTGCACTGATGATCGATATTCAGTTTCGCAGGAGAGCGTAAAGTTGAAATGCAGCTTGCTCTAACGCATCGCCGGCCTCGTGGCTTAGTACATCGTTTCGTTGGTACGGCCCCATATCAGGCAAGAACGCCCTTACGGTCGTGGCTCCGTACGAGCCGCGCGCGTTAGCAAGCGATCTGGCGATACGTCGGCGGACTACCGAAGACGCGGGCTCAGTGGACTACAGGAAAAACGCTCTCACCGCGAAGGTCGCAATCTCTTTTCGGGTGACATTGTTGCCTGGACTGAAGGTGGTCGCACTGGTGCCGCTGGTGATTTCCAAAGCACGCATCATCTGAATGTAAATGAAATACGGTCCCCACACCGGATCGGTGGGGGTCACGTCCGTGAAGTATGGCGTCGACGGCACGCTGAAATTATCGCCGTAGGGCGTGGTTAACGGAATCCCCGAGAGCGTGGTCGGGAACACGTTGTTGAACTTCGCGCGGATGATAAATACCGACATCTGGGCGCGCGTCACCGGATCATTCGGACAAAACCGGAACTGCGGATCGATAGTGCCGCTGCATCCTTGCGTGTAGCCGCGGCGCACCATAACGGTGACGTCGCGCATCAACTGGGCGTTGGTGACACCGGCGACTCCCAATGACGGAGTAGGTCCGAGGAACGGATTCACGATCGCCGCTCCAGCCGGGCCAAGATCCGCGAAGGAACTAGCCGAGCTGCCGCCATTGCATTGCGGAGTCATGCCCGACGGATCTCCGCCGGTAGCGCACAGATAGCTGGTGATCTGGGCCTCGTCCATCTGCGATCGCACTACCCAATAGGCTGTCTCGGCGCGGCTGACGATTGCATCGGGGCCAAAGTACAAGCACGATTGGGTGGCACCTGGGGAGCCGCCCGAAGATGGCGGCTGCTGGACGGGAGGATTGGCGCCGGGAGGAAGATTGCCGTTCAGACAAGGGCCTGTAGAGGAGGGAACTGCCAGTCCGACACGGACTGCGAGTTGAATCGTGTTGAAGAAACCACTGTCGGGTGAGCCCGTGGGAGGCACGTCCTGAAAGTACGCATTGCTTTGCGGAAATGCCAGCCCTGCAGTGAGAATCATAGCGGGAACTAGAAAAAAGGAATTACTGCGTTTACAAATCATAAGGTCTCCTGAAGAAAACTCGCCGCTGGAGTCGATGGCGCTCAACGGCTCGCACTCAAGAATAGCATGCGTCCGTTGTGGCGCAAACACTCCGGATTGCCGCGTCGAGACCTCCGGTTGGCGATCCGCTTAGGACATTTCCGTGCGCCGCCGGGGACACCGTTTCGGACAGCAAGCTCTCGACAGGAATGTCGAGACGCAAAGAAGATTCTTTGCGCCACGGCCTACTCGCTTCGTAGCGTGGCCGCCGGATCGAGCCGCGCGGCCCGCCACGCCGGGATCCATGCCGAGGCCAAAGCGACCGCCGTCAGTAAACCGAAAGCCGCACCATATGCCGCCGGATTCGTAGCGCTCACGCCATAGAGAAGAGATCCCGCCATGCGGGCAAGGAAGACCGCGGCGCTTGCGCCAATCGCGAATCCGCAGCCCGCCAGGATTGCAACATCCTGCAAGATCATGCGCCAGACTCCCAACGGCCGCGCGCCCATCACCATGCGAATGCCGATCTCGCGCGTGCGCCCGCCGACTACGAACGAGAGCACTCCGTAAATGCCGATCGCCGCCAAGGTGAGAGCCAGCAGCCCCAGTCCTGATGCAAAGCCGGCGATCAGCCGCTCCTGGGACAGTGCTTCGTCGAGCCTGGTCTTCATCGACACGATCTCCGTGATGGGCAAGGATGCGTCCACGGACTGAATCGTGCGGCGGAGGGCGACCGCGAACTGCGCGCTGTTCCCGGAAGTGCGCACCTCGAGTGTCATCGCGCCACGATACTGCTGCGCCACCGGAAGATAGAAGCCCGGCCGCAGCGTGTCGCGGTATCCACGGAACTTGCCGTCGCGGACCACGCCCACTACGCTCGCCGTCCGCTCGGGATTCAACAGCCGGAGTTCTTTGCCCAGTGGATTCGCCCCGGGCCAGAATCGCGCGGCCAGCATTTCGTTGACGATCGCCACTGAGGCCGTGCCGGCGCGATCCCTTTCCGTGAATTCCCTGCCGCGCAGCAGTGGCAGACCGGTGGTTTCGAAATAGTCCGCGGCGATAGTGTTGAAGTCCACCTGAACTCTGCGCTGGTCGGGATCGAGGATGTCCGTGCCACCGCGCATGCCGCCGAAAGCCACCAGGGCCGCCATCGATGCGCTCTGAACTCCGGGAATTGCGCGAACGCGCCGCAAAACCTCCGCATAGAACTGCTGTCCTTGTGCTTCCGAATAGCCACTCAGCGCGGGTTGGAGGTTCGCCAGCAAAACCGTCTCCGCTCGAACGGTCGGGTCTTCGGCACGTGCATTGCGCAAGGTGCCGACGAACAGACCCGCGCCCGTGAGCAGCACCGTCGAGAGCGCCACCTGTCCGACGAGCAAGCCGCTTCGCAATCGGGAGCGCGGATTGCCGCTCGCGGCGGCGCCGGTTCTCATCGACTGGTTCAGATCGGTTCTCCAGGTTTCGAGCACCGGGGCCGCACCAAACAAGAGTCCCGTCACCACCGAGATGCCGACCGCAAATAGCAGCATGCGCATATCCCAGGACGTATCGATCGCCAGGGGAATGCGGAATACGCGATGAAACTGCGCCAGAAAACTCGTCACCCAACCCGAGACCAGAGTCGCGGCGAGACCCCCCATCGCCGCCAGTAGCAGACTCTCCACCATCACCTGACGGGCGATGCGCAGGCGTCCCGCGCCGAGAGCTAACCGGATCGCGATCTCGCGGCGCCGGTTGGCGGCCCGTGCGAGCAGCAGGTTCGCCAGATTGCAGCAGGCGATCAACAGAATCGCACCGACAATCATCATCATCGCCGTGAGGAAGGTTTCAATCGCCCCCCTATATGTGGGCCAGAATCGGGCCTGCTGCACGGGAAACAGAATGGCGTGCTGTCCCAGGCGTCGGTTTTGCGTTTCGCGGATACGGGCGGTGAGTGCCGCCACTTGCGCGTCCGCCTGTTCGACCGTCACCCCCGGTCGCAGTCTGGCGGACACCAGATAGGACTCCCCTCCCCAGTTATGAATGATGTCGAGGTTGAAGGCCGGCACCGCTTGCCTATACTGTTCGACCGGAAGCCATACGGAGGGCGAGTCCGACCAGTCCATCACGATTCCGCGAAACGTGGCGGGCGCTACTCCAATCACAGTGAACTTGGATACGCCGATGGTGACGGTCCTGCCGATTGCCGACGGGTCACGGTCAAAGTGCGTGCGCCAGTAGGCATCACTGATCACAGCGACGGCGTCCTGCTCGTCATCGGCCAGGAACCTGCCGGCGGGGGGACGGATTCCCAGGACTGAGAAATACCCGGGACTGACCAACTCTCCCGAAACCTGCTCGGCCTCCGCGCCTGTTCCGATGACAACGGGCACGCGAAGATAGGCCAGCATGCCGGAAAATACGGTGTTGTGGTCGCGGTAGAACTCGAATTCCGGGTATGACGAGGAGGAGAACTCCTCCGGCCCGCGGTCTTTGGTGTGGTAGAGCGACACTAACTGGCTGGGCTGCTCCACGGCGAGCGGCTTCCACAGCGCAGCATTGACGAAGCCGAAAATCGCAATGTTTACGCCGATTCCCAGGGCTAGCGAGACTGCGGCCACGCCTGTGAACAACGGGCTCCTGGCAAGAGTCCGTAACCCGAAGCGAATGTCCTGACGAAGCAGGTCAAGCATGCCTGCCATTCTAATCCCGCGATTGCGGACCTGTTTTTGCTAGCTCTTCTCGTGCTTCATCACCGCGACGTAGCCCAGGTTCCGGTACAACTGATTGTGATCGAGTCCGAAGCCCACCACAAAGCGGTCGGGGATCTCAAAGCAGCGGTACCGCACGGGCACCTGCACGATCCGCCGCGAGTTGCGATCTAAAAATGTGCAGACGTAGAGCGAGTTGGGCGAGCGGCTGGCCAGTGTCCGCAACAGGTACCGCAACGTGAAGCCGGTATCCACAATATCTTCGATCAGCAGCACGTCCTCACCTTCGATGCCTTCATCGAGATCTTTGGCGATGCGCACCAGGCCGGGCGATCCGCTCTTGTTGGAGAAACTCGAGATAGCCAGGAAGTCGATCTTCACCGGCACTTCGATGTGCCGCGCTAATGCCGTGAGGAAGAAAATCGATCCTTTCAAAACGCCGACGAGTTTGATCGATCGACCCTGGTAGTCGCGCGTAATTTCGGCGGCTACCTCACGGATGCGGTCTCCGATCTGCTCTTCGGTGAAGAGAATTCGTTCCACGCCGGCGGGCACTGCCGCGCTCATGCGTCGGCCGGCCTCCCTGCCAGGCCGTATTTGAAGATCAAGTTTTCGAAATCTTTCTGATAAAACACCTGGATGTTGATATGCGGGTAAAGTTCGCGAAGAAGCCGCACCTTGCGATTCTTGCGGGTCACGTGTGCCTGTTTCATGGTGGTTAATTCCAAGTAAAGATCGAATTCGGGAAGGTAGAAATCCGGCGTGAACGCTTCCAGGATATGCCCGTTCTGGTCCTTGTGAATGGGAAAACTGCGCGGCTCGTACTCCCAGGCGATGCGGTAAAAGTCGAGCAGGTTGGCGAACATCTCCTCGCTTTGGTGCGCGAACATTTTTTTCCGCAGCGTGACCTTGTTCGGCGGGACGATTCCGAAGCGCGCGAGTTTGAGCCTCATCTGGAACTGCAGTTGCGCTTCCGCGGCAGGCGAGAGATAGCCGCGCTCTTTCAGGCTGCCCGATGCCACCGCGGTCTCCACGAGTTCGGCCATCTGCTCAGAGGTCAGCGACTCGGCATTCATTACGAGATCGAAGAGCTCCGCGGTGGCGCGAGTCTTGCCGAACTTCGCCTTGCGGTCGGCACGTTCGGCGGTCTCCAGTTGCAGCAGGAGTTGGCGGGCGGCGGGTCGTTCCAGGCGCGAATCGAGCATCAGGTTGCCGATACGCACGTTTTCGGGCGCCACGATATGTACACGCAGCATCCCCAGGAAATGGCGAGACTGAATCTCTCCGCCAACCGCGCAGTAGACGAGGTGGTTCTCGGTGGCGAGGCGTGCCAGGATCGAGGTCACCAGGCTGGGATACGCTTTGTCTGGAATCTTGGTTTCCGCTCCGAACTCCTCGTCCGTGAGGAGGCGGAGGCGGGACTGCGTCAACAGTTCGAATCCGAGCCGTTGGGCGGTAATCCGTGCCACCTCTTCGTACCGGCATCCCGGATGGCCCGAAACCGCGATCAGCGCCATGTCACTTGCCCATAATAACGCGTGGCAGCGGTGTTCCATCCTGGCGGCGCAAAATGTACGGCGCGAGTACAACCGATGAACAGCCCGGCGATCGCGGACCGACCCGGACGCTGCAAGATCTTGATTCTGTGGACGGATGAAATGGCCGCCCAAGTGTAATTAGAAGGGCATGCCCAACACATGGGAACTTCATCTCGAACGCTGGACCGCGGCCGGCGTGGTCGATACCAGCGTCCGCGATCGCATCTTGACGTGGGAACGGGAAAACACAGAGCCACAAGGTCTGCGCTGGCCCGTTTGGATCGCGCTGGCGTTCGGCGCCATCCTTCTCGGCGCCGGCATTCTGCTCTTCGTCTCCGCGCACTGGGACCAGATGTCCCCGGCATGGCGCATGACGCTGCTGGTTGCAATGATCGCGCTACTACACGCGGGCGGAGCGGTTGCATCGAGCCGCCTGCAGGGTCTCTCGATCACGCTTCACACGCTGGGGACCATTTCGCTGGGAGCGGCAATCGCGCTGGCGGGCCAGATTTTCAATCTCTCGGAGCATTGGCCCTCGGCGGTGCTGTTGTGGGCTCTTGGTGCGGCTGCGGCGTGGGCGTTGCTGGGCCACTGGACGCAGGCCACTCTCACGGCGATCCTGTTGCCGTATTGGTTGGTGGGCGAATGGTGGACGCTGGCCGATGCTCACTCTCGATCCTTCTATCCGATCTCAGTAGGCGTCTGCGCGCTCAGCTTCGCCTATCTCAGTGCACGGCGGGGTCCGGACGACAGCTCGTTCCGGAAGGCGCTCGGATGGCTCGGCGGCATCGCGCTGGTGCCCGCCGTCTTCGCGATCGGCGTGGAAGGCCCCCTGGCGTCTACCGCATGGTCGTCGGACGGCACTCTCGCCTGGGCGATCGCGATTCTCATTCCGCTGGCGGTCGCTGTAGTGCTTCGCGGACGCGAGGCGCTTTGGGCGGGAGTCGGCATCGGGTGGGCCGTCCTGATGGCGGCGATAAATGCCGCGGGCGGCGGCCATCTGGCAATTTACTTCTGGAGCGCGATCGGTGCGACCGGTCTGGCGCTGTGGGGCACGGACGACTCGCGGCCGGAGCGGATCAATCTGGGAGTTATCGGCTTCGCCCTCACGGTTCTGTTCTTCTACTTCTCCGATGTCATGGATAAATTCGATCGCGCCACCGGCTTGATTGCGGGCGGACTGCTGTTCCTGGCCGGCGGATGGCTTCTGGAGCGCACACGCCGCGGCTTGATGACGCACATTCGACAGGAGGCAATATGACCCGCCTATCCCGCGGACTCGCAATAGCCGCCGTGCATTGCCTCATGGTCATGAGCATCGCCGGCAAGTACGCCTACGATCGCGAGCGTCTGCCTCGCACATGGGCGAAGGCGTTGCCTTACGACCCCAATCTTCCGATTCGCGGCCGGTACGTGCGATTCACGCTGGAAGGCATGGGCACGCAAGAGCCGCTCGCGTACTTCATTCCCGATCGCGTGCCCGATCCGTCGCGCCGCCCGCCTGGTGAGGAGCTGTGGGTGGAAGTGAGTGTGCCTCGGACTGGGCCGCCCCGCCCCATCAGATTGGGCGTAAAAAAGGACGGAGTGCTTCGGCCACTGGACCTGCGGTAGGGTGTAGCATCGCCACCAGCAGCTCGAAAGTCTCGACCACGCGTGGGCCCGGCCGATTGAAGAACTGATTACCGTCTGCGAGGTAAACGCGATGTGTGCGGACGGCCCGCAGATCGCGCCAGCCGGGGCGGCCGGTGAGCCAGTACATCTCCCGTTCGGCCCGTTGCAGATCGAATCCACAGGGAGCGACGATGATGACGTCGGGATCGGATTCCACAAGCTGGTCCCACGTCATCCAGGGGGAGTGCTTGCCAGCCTCGCCGAACAGATTGATCCCACCCGCCAGTCCGATCAGTTCCGGCGTCCAGTTTCCCGCCGCCATCAGAGGCTCGATCCACTCGATACAGGCCACGCGCGGCGCCGATCCGGTACCGGACCACGGCTGCAGCCGCGCTTGCAGAGCTTGCACCACCTGCTCGCCATGTTCTGCAATCGCCAGCGCACTGGCGACCCGCCGGAAATCGTCCCAGATATCGCTCAGTGAATTCGGTTGCAAGGAGACGATCTGCGGATTCCCCGTCATGCCCCGCGCGATCGCCGCCTCCACATCTCGCAAGCTCACGGCGCAGACCTCGCACTGAATCTGGGTCAGGATGTGGGTTGGCTTGAGTTCCTGAAGCGTCTGCTCATCGACGTCGTAAATCGAAAGTGAGGTTCGGGCCGCCTGCTTGACCAACTCGTCGATCTCGCGGCTGCTGCCGTTTACGGGAATGCGCGGGCGCGTGCAGGCCGGGAGACTGTGCACGCCTTCCGGGTAGTCGCACTCGTGGGAGCGGCCCACCAAATTGTCGAACTGTCCGAGGGCGTGCACGATCTCGGTGGCGCTGGCGATCAGAGAGACGATGCGCGGCATATCGGAACGCTTATGCCGGTTGCGCCGCGGCAACTCGCTCCGACCGCACTACAGTCCGGCTCAACCAGGCATGCAGGCCGAACAGGGCCGCGGAGTAAACCAGGTCCGATGCCAGCGTTCGTCCGAAGAAGGGAATTCCCGCAGCATAGCTTTGCAGGATGCCTGCGAAGTTGTGAGCGTACGTGGTGGGGAAAAGGAAAGCGAAATTGGTGAACAGGAAAAACACCACGCTGCCGGCCATTGAGGCCGAGCCAATCCAAAGCGGATTTTCTGTCTTTCGCAGATGGGTGCCGATCCAGACGTTCAGCAGGAAACACGCGTAGATCAGCGGAGTCGCGCGCGAATAGCCGCCCACCAGCGGATCGGTGACGACCATCAGCGCTAATGGCAGCACGTATGCCTTCCAGCCGCGCATGCGCGCGCCACAGAACAGGCTCATCGCACCGACCGGGGCGAAATTCAAGTTCTGAACCACGCGGACGAGCGCGGCGAGCACCATGAGCGCGATCGCTAACGGCCTCAGATTGCCGTCGGAAGTGTCCTTCTGCATTACCGTTCTCTCCTTGCCTTTAATTCCCAATTATCGATCAGACTGCCCGGTGGCAGACTGGTTCGGCTCCCACAGAGTTTCGGGCACGCCTGCAACGTGGCTGGCCCATCGGCTCCAGACGAATAGCGCGTCGCTGAGACGGTTCAGGTATCGCACGGCCTCCGGTGGGATCTCCTCCGAACGGCTCAGCGTCACGCAATCCCGCTCGGCCCTCCGGCACACAGTCCGGCAGATGTGCAATTCGGCATTCAGGCGGCTGCCGCCCGGCAGCACGAACGAACGGAGCGCCGGCAAATCCTCGTTCATGAGGTCCATCTCGCGTTCCAGTCGCGACACCTCGATGTCCGTGACCCGCGCCTGCTTGGGATGAACGTCCTCGGGCAGAGTCGCGAGTATCGAGCCGAGATTGAATAGCTCATGCTGCACGCGCAGCAGAATCCCTGCCAGGACTGCCAGTGGCGGCGTCTGCGAGGCTGCTTCCGTCACGCTGGCACGGGCCACGCCGAGAAATGAGTTCAGCTCATCAACCGTCCCATAGGCCACGATCCGCGCGCTGTCTTTCGGGACACGCTGTCCGCCGGCCAGGCCAGTCTCGCCCTGGTCGCCCTGCCGCGTGTAAACGCGATTGATGGCGAGCCGCGGCTTGTCGAAAGGGTCTACCGCCGCTTTGCGATCTTCCATTTCATACCTGCCACAAAGTTGATGCGCGGGGAAGGGAAGCCGAAGACTTCCTCATAGTGCTGATTGAACGCATTCCGCAAGTTACCGTAGACGGTCAGTCCGCGAGCCAGCGTGTAATTGACGTTCACACCGAAGTTCGCGTAGCCCGGATTCCAAAACAGTCCGTTACTCGCTCCAAAGGAAGGCTCCTCAAACAGTGCCCGTCCCCTGAAATACCCAGTAATGTCAGCCGCCACGCGCCCATGCGTAAAGGTCGCCACCAGATTCCCCGAATTCTCGGGACGCCGCGTCAACTGCTGCCCCACCTGAAAATATTGCGGCGCCAGGCCCGACGATCCGTCGAGCGACAGAATGCGCGTTTCGAGCAGGGTGTACGATCCACGGACGAACATTGACCGTGTGGGACGCAGGCTGGCGGAGAATTCAGCGCCCTGTGCGCGCGAGTTCGCCAGGTTATCCGACTGGTAATGGCTGAGCGTCGTCAACGATCCGCCCAACGTCACGATCAGATCGTAATAACGATTGTAAAAATAGGTGCCGTCCAGCAACAGCAGATCGTGGAAAAGCCGCTGTTCCAGACCGGCATCGAAGCTGCGCGTCTTCTCCGGCTTCAGCGCGGGATTGTCGGTGAAGGCCAACTCGAAGCCGGAGGGCGGGCGGATCCCGGTGCCGAACGACGCGTGCACGCGGGTCGGCTTCGCCAGGACGTATGCTGCTGAGACCTTGGGATTGACGCGTGAAATCGAATCCTCGGGGAATGCCGGCCGCGAAAAGCCGTCCGTCGGAATCGCAGCCGTACGGAAGAATTCGGCACGCACACCAGCATTCAGAAACAGCTTCCCGCCGATGTCGAATCGGTTCTCCAGATACACCGCGATGTCGTCGCGCCGGATGGGAAAGTCCTCGAAACTCGAGTCCGTGATGAAGGTGTTCTTCACCTCTTCGCGGCCCACGCTCACTCCCGCGGCAGCCGTATCGTGTGGCGTGATGCTTACGATCGTGCGCGCCTCGCCCTGGCCGCGAAGGTCTTTGTTGAAACTGAAGCCGAAAGGACTGGTGAAGCCGTTGTTGTCGAGGAAAAACGAACCGGTGACCTCCTGCCTGACGCGCGGCGAAAGGTCTCCCTCGTAATGCACCGAATAATCCGAGAAGTTGTTGCGTGCCCGGCTCACCAGGTCGATGCCAGTGAAGGTGTGCTTGGGGTCCGATCCGTAAGGGCCTGGCTCGCCGACGTCATTCGAATCGAAATCGCCGTGGAAGCCGAAGTTCTGGCGCCCGATGCGGCGCGTCACGTTTAGCAGGACGTCTTCGTTGCGGTAGTCATTGTTGGCGACCAGTCCGTTGTCGTCGATGCGGGTAGCCGAGGCTGCCACTCCGAAGCCCGCCATCATGCCCGATGCGGCGATTCCGAATCGGCGCTCGTCATACGAGCCTCCTTCGGCGAGCAGTTCGAGTTCCGGCGAAGCCTGCGACGTGCGGGTGACGAAATCGATGACGCCACTGTTGGCGTAGGGGCCGTAGACGGCAGACTGCGGCCCGCGAATCACGTCGATGTGGTCAATCATCTCGCTCGGAATGTGTGCGAAATCGAAGCCAAGACCACCGCCGAATCCGACTACGGGAACGCCGTCGATCTGCACCAGGGGAAAGTTGGAGTTTCCGCCGCGCAGGAAGAGATTCGTGACCCCGCCGGCCGCGCCCGACTGGTTGAAGATCATGCCCGGCAGGTAGCGCAGCAGATCGACGGCGAAGGGTTCGTTGCGCTGCCGCACCTCTTCCTCCGTGACGATGCTGACGCTGCTGCCCTGTTGACTGGCCAGGACGTCGATCGCGCTCCCCACCACCTTCACCGAATCGACGAGCGGGGCGATTTCCAATTGCACGGTGGCGGACGACTCCAACGGGAGCGTTCGCGTGCCGAAGCCAGGTGCGGCGACCACGATCCTCGCATCGGAGTTCGCGGCGACATCCAGTCGAAAGGCTCCCTCGAGTGAGGAAACGGTCTGCGCCTCAACACCGACGCGGCTTACGATGGAAATCTGCGCGTTCGGAATCGGCGCGCCGGATGGATCGACAACTTTACCTTTGACCTCTGCGGCCGAAAGGAAGGCGGAAGAAATTAGAAAGCAGGCCAGCGGGCCCGCAACGCAGAAACGCATTCTTTGGGCTCCTCCCACGAGAGCCGAACGAGTTATTTGGTATCGCTGGCCGGTCTCCTGACTTGCGCCTCATCGAACCGATCGGCCTTCCCATTCCTTTGGAACAGTGGCGTACTCGATCGCTTCTCCGCGCTTACAGTGGCGGGGCCGTGCTGGATTCTCACCAGTTTCCCGAACACCAGCAGATTTCAGACTTCGCTATCCAGTGTACAACAGAACGCTCCCATCCAAGCTTGAGGGTCGACGCTTAAATTGGCTCACCAAATCCACCCCTGCCTCACGCTCCACGTAAGGCATTTGTAATCGACCTCTTCGACGATCACTACTATACTGAGATCACATGTCCATTTTGCAGGCGTTTCTACTGGGGATCGTCCAAGGCCTCACGGAATTTCTGCCGGTTAGCAGTACCGCGCATTTGTACCTCACTTCCCATTTTTTGGGATGGCAGGCGGAATCACTCGATTACGACATCATGCTGCATATCGGCACGCTGCTCGCCGTGCTGATCTACTTCTTGAAGGATTGGCTGCAAATTGTCGCACAAGGCTTCGGAATCCGATTCGGTTACGACCAGGAACTGAAGCATAACCAGATGCTGCTCTGGCTGCTGGTCATCGGCTCGATCCCGATCGGAGTCGGCGGCGCCCTCTTGAATAAGCAGGCCGAAACGGTGTGGCGGACACCCATGGTGATCGGCATCATGATGGTCGTGATCGGGGTCGTGATGTGGCTCTCGGAAGAGTGGAGCCGTAAACTGCGCGACATGGCGTCGTTGAACCTCACCGACGCGATCTCCATCGGGCTCGCCCAGACCGTCGCCATTATTCCCGGCTGCTCGCGAAGCGGCATCACCATCTCGGCCGGCCTCTTTCGCAATCTGACCCGCGAATCGGCGGCGCGATTCTCGTTTTTGCTCTCGACTCCGGCCGTCGCGGGTGCGGCGGTGAAAGCCCTGTGGGATGTCCACAAGCACGGCGGCGGATTGCATACGCTGCTCAATATGCCATTCCTGGTGGGAGTGACTGTCAGCGCCATAACGGGGTGCATCGTGATCGCCTGGTTTCTGCAATATTTGCGTCACAGCAGCCTTCGTCCGTTTGTGTACTATCGTGTGATTTTTGGCATAATAGTGCTTGCTCTGGCTCTCATCCGCCGGCCAGCGTGATGAAGCTTCTATCTCCGACGCCGCATCGAAGGCTGAACGAACTCACGGGCTTCCTGCTCTTAGTAGCGGGCCTGGTGACGTTGCTGAGCCTCGTCTCCTATTACGCCCAGGATCCCTCGTGGGACACCGCGTCGGAGGCCCATCCTCTCAACCTCGTCGGCTATCCAGGCTCTTACCTTGCCGACCTCCTCTTTCAGTCATTCGGCGCCGCAGCCTTTCTGTTTCCCCTACTGTCGTTTCTGCTCTCGTGGAAGTGGATCCGCTCGGAGCAAATTGAAGCTGGGGCGGTGAAAATCGTCGGCGCGGTGTTGCTCACGGCGAGCTTCTGCACGGCGCTTTCCTTCCTGCCGCTCCGGCTCTTCGGCGGAACGGTTCGTATGGGGGGAGCCGTCGGCCTGGCCTTCGCGTCGTGGCTGGTTGGCTCGCTCAATGCCGCCGGTGCAGTATTGGCCACGCTCACCACGTTAGTCGTCGCAATCTACCTGGTCTCCACCTTCACGATTGCCAAGTTGTTTGGATGGCTGGAGATTCCCGCCGCATGGTTCACCCGCCGCCGTGCCGAGTTCCGGGCCTGGCGTGACCGTCTGCGCGCGGAAGGCTTGGAAAAGGCCCGTCTGAAGGAGCTGGAACGCCGCGCCAAAAAGCGTGAAAAGGAAGAGCGCAAGAGGACCAAGGCCGCGGCCGCCAGCGCTTCGCTCAGCTCCACCCAAGAGCCCGCACTGGAATCGACCTCCGACACTCCCCCGTGGCAGGAGGAGCAGCCCACCGCGACTACCTTCGAGTCTGAAGCCGAAGGCGAGTATGCCGAAATCGAAGAGATCCCGATCGTCCCGCTCGAACCCTACGACCAGACTCCCGAACCGCCTGCCGCCCCTGCCGAGCCCTTGCCGCCCATCGAGCCTCCCGTGCTCCGGCCCGAGCGCTATTTCCGGCCGCTGGTCTTCCGCCTGCCGCCAAGCCCGCTCCTCAACGAAGCGCCCGGACGCAATCCCTACGACGAGCAGGAACTCAAGGACACCGCTGGCCGCATCAAGGCCAAGCTCCAGGAATTCAATGTCCTCGGCAACGTCACGCAGATCAATCCCGGCCCGGTGGTCACCACTTTCGAATTCAAGCCCGATGCCGGCATCAAGTACAGCCGCATCACCAATCTTACCGAGGACCTCTGCCTTGGCCTGCAAGCGGAATCCATCCTGATCGAGCGCATTCCCGGCAAGCCCACCGTGGGAGTCGAGGTTCCCAATACGCGGCGCGAGTTGATCGCGCTGCGCCAGATGATCGAATCCGACGAGTTCACGCAGTCCGCGTCGCACCTCACGATTCCGCTCGGCAAGGACATCAACGGGCGCATCAAGGTGGCGGCGCTCGAATCGATGCCGCACCTGCTCATCGCCGGGTCCACCGGATCGGGCAAGAGCGTGATGATCAATTCGATGATCATGGGCATCCTCTACAAGGCGACGCCAGACGACGTGCGCATGATCATGGTCGACCCCAAGCGCGTCGAGCTGGGAATGTATGAAGGCATTCCCCATCTGCTGACACCGGTGATCACCGACCCGCGGAAGGCTACCAACGCGTTGCGCAATGCGGTGCTGGAGATGGAGCGGCGCTTGCGGCTGCTGGCCGAATCGGGTGTACGCAACATCGATCAGTACAACAAAAAAATTCGCCAGATTCAGGCCAAGCCAAGGGAGCTTTTCGCCGAAGCCGAAGAAGAGGCCGTGGCCGACGAATTGAAGCCGCTGCCGTACATCCTCATCCTGATCGACGAGTTGGCCGACCTGATGATGCTCGAAGGTAAGAACGTCGAGGAGAGCGTCACTCGTCTGGCGCAGATGGCGCGCGCAGTGGGTATGCACCTCGTACTCGCCACGCAGCGTCCCAGCGTGGATGTGATCACCGGACTGATCAAAGCGAATTTCCCGGCGCGCATCAGTTTCCGCGTCGCCACGCGCGTGGACTCGCGCACGATCCTCGACGTGATGGGCGCCGAGCACCTGCTGGGCAAGGGCGACATGCTCTTTCTGCCGCCTGGATCTTCGCGGCTGACGCGCGTCCATGGCGCGTTCGTGACGGAGAACGAGATCAATCGCGTGGTGGATTTCTGGAAGCAGCAGGCCAAGCCCGAGTACGACCAGTCGTTCCTGATCGCGCCGCCGACGGACGAAGAGGGGGCGTCAGAGAGCGAAGCGCCGAGCGAGGATCAGGATCCCATGTACGAGGAGGCGGTGCGGCTGGTGCTGCAGATGGGCAAGGCGTCGACCTCAACGCTGCAACGGCATCTGCGACTGGGTTACGGGCGAGCGGCACGCATACTCGATATGATGCAGCGCGACGGAATTATCGGTCCGCCCGACGGCAGCAAGCCTCGCGACGTGCTGAAGCGGCCCGACTGGTTGCGCGAAGTTGAGGATCAGTTGAAGTGAGACTGTCTCGCCGCGCTCTCAACGGGTCATAAACCCGTACTGCTCAAATGAGAACAGGTAAACGCCTTCGTGACGTCCCGTGACTGCGTGCAGACTGGCCGCCATCTCTTCCCTCGATGCATCGCGCTTCAAGAGCACCAGGGCAACAAGCTCCGTCCAGGACTTCGGGTCAGACGTAAACGAAATCTCCAGCAGCTTCGTAGCGGTTTCCGGATGCTTTCCCGCAAGCATCTGTTCGAGGCCCAGAATCCGGCTCGCTCCCGTGTTTTTCTGGATCCAGGTTTGCAGATCGATGGCCAGCGCGCGGATCGTCTGTTCCTCGTCAGATTTGACCCAGAAAACGGCGAACGGGACCTCGCCGTCCAGGAGTTTGCAGGGGCAGCCCCGGCTGACGAGATACTCGTCCATGCGCGCCCACATCTCCATCCACTTCCTGGCTTGTTCGTCGGGAGTCATCGATACGGCAAGCTCAAGCTTACCGTGCCTACGCCGTCGCCATTACTCGCCGGGGTTCGAAGGTATACCCGAAACCGCGCACGGAGTGAATCAGCACCGGGCTCGCCGGATCGCGTTCGATCTTTTGCCGCAGCCTAAGAACATAGACATCCACGGCCCGGTCGGTGATCGCCCGATCCTGTCCCCACACCGCATTCAGTAGCTGCTCGCGGCTGAAGACCACTCCCGGCCGGGTCATCAGGAACTCCAGTAGGCGGAATTCCGTCGCCGTCAGCGCCAGCGGCGCTTCGTTCAGACGCACCTGCCGGCTGCTTGGGTCCAGCTCCAAGCCGCCGGCCTCCAGGATGCGCGCGGGAGAGGACTGCGCCCACTGCGTGCCGCGAAACTGCAGCTTGATCCGCGCAATCAGCTCGCGCACGAAAAACGGCTTCACCACGTAATCGTTGGCGCCGATTTCCAGGCCAACGATGCGGTCTGTTTCCGAGGCGCGCGCCGTCAGAAAAATTACCGGCGTAGACGCGAGTTCCGGATCCTTGCGAATACCCTTGCAGATGTCGAGGCCGTCGGAGTCCGGCAGCATGATGTCTAGCAGGATCAGGTCCGGCCGAACCTGGCGGCAGAGGTCCAAAGCTCCGCGTCCGGTCTGCAATCCCGTGAGCGAAAAGCCCTCTTTCTCCAGGTTGTATTTCAAAAGTGAGAAGAGGTCGGCGTCGTCTTCGATCAGAAGGATCTTTTTCATGTCCCGTTGGTCTCGATTCCACCTTACCAACGGCGATGTTACAGGATGGTTAAGGGGTAGTGAATTCGGGGTTAAGGTGCTCGCGGCCCAGTACCGATTCATCCACTGGCAGCGTGAAGAAAAATGTAGAGCCCTCATTTAACTTGCTTTCCACGCGAATCGCACCGCTATGTGCCGCCACCAGGTGCTTGACGATCGACAGGCCCAAGCCGGTGCCGCCGAGCTCGCGGGATCGCGCCTTGTCCACGCGATAGAAGCGCTCGAAGAGGCGGGGCAATTCGGCCGGCGGGATGCCGATCCCCGTGTCCCGCACCGACAGTTCTACCCATTCGCCCTGTGGACGTGCGCCTACCGCGATGCGCCCCCCCGCGGGAGTGTACTTGATGGCATTGTCCAGCAGATTACTCAGGATCTGCGAGACCGCCTCGCGATCGCACCATGCCTCGGAGTCGGACGGGGCCAGGACCAGATCGAGGTGAATATTGCGCTTCTCCGCGATGGGAGCGATTAACTCCACGGCGTCGTTCAGTAAGCCGTTTACCAGGTTGGGCTCGAACTCGAACTTCTGTCGCTTTTGTTCGATGCGCGAGAGCGTCAGCAGATCTTCCGTAATGCGCGCCAAGCGCTCGGCGTTGTGGCGGATGATGCTCAGGAAGCGCATATTGTGTGCCGGATCGTTGATCGCGCCATCGATGAGCGTTTCCGTGTAGCCCTGGATCGAAGCCAGCGGCGTGCGCAGCTCGTGCGACACATTGATCACGAAATCCTTGCGAACCCGCTCCACCCGCTCCAGCGCTTCGTGTTCGTGTTGCAGTTGTTCCACGGTCTTCTGGAACTTCTCGGCGGTCTGATTTAAGGCGACAGCGATTTGCGCGAACTCGGCGCTCCCCGTCTTGGGCAGGCGCGCGCGGAAATTTCCCTGTGCCAATTCGCCGGCGTGCGACATGATGGTGGCCAGACGCGCCGAGACCCATCGCGAGAACAGTCCCGCGATCAGGATGGCGGGCAGAAATGCCAGTGCCGCGCTCGACAGAATTCGCCAGCGAATCCGGTTCACCTGGGTGTCGATTTCAGAAACCGGCATCGCGAACCGGATCGCGCCTCCCCGAATGGGCACCGCCACATACAGGAACGGAATCCCGATGGTGGCGCTCTGTCGCTCGGCCCACCCGACCTTCCCATGGAGAGCCTCGATCAGTTCCGGGCGCTTGCTGTGATTTTCCATGCGAGCCGCGTCCGCTTCCGAGTCCACCAGCACCGTGCCGTCGGAACGGACGATCGTCAGTCGCGCCTGGGCAGCTTGTGCCACGCTGCGTGCCTGCTCGGGACTTAGCGTGGTGAGGTCGGGCAGCGGGATCGCCATCATTCGCCCTTTGTCGGCCAATTGCTGTACCAGGTTCTGGATGTACAAGCTCTTGGCCGCCTGGCTTGCCGAATAGTCCACTGTGAGTACCGTCAGGACAAGAAGGCCCAGGACTCCTGCGATCAACTTCAGGAATATCTTGCCCGTCAGAGACAAGGCGACTCCTCGAAACGATAGCCGAAGCCGCGCACGGTGGTCAGAAACTGCGGGGTTTCGGGCTGCGCCTCGATCTGTTCACGCAACCGCCGCACATGTACGTCCACGGTCCGCGGGGTGACGAACCGCTGCTCCCCCCAGACGAATTCCAGAAGCTGGTCGCGGCTAAAGGCGCGCCCGGGATGCGTCAGGAAAAATTCCAGCAAATTAAATTCGGTCGACGTCAATTCCAATTCGCGCCCAGATAAATAGACGCGCCGCGCCGTCCGATCGAGGCGAAACGGACCGATCTCCACGGCGGGCGGCTCGGCATCCATCTCTTCGCGCCGCAGGTGTGCCTTCACGCGCGCGATCAACTCTCGCGGGCTGAACGGCTTGGTCATGTAGTCATCGCCGCCGATCTCGAGGCCCAGCACCCGGTCCACTTCGTCTGACCGCGCGGTGAGAAACAGAACCGGAGTCCTCCCCAACGAGCTGGATTGCCGAATCTGGCGGCACAATTCGAAGCCATCCAACTCGGGCAGCATCACGTCCAGAACGATCAAATCGGGGCGCGCCTGTTCGAGGGCTTTCAAGGTGCCCTCGGAGCCGCTCAAAATATGGGTCTGATATCCCTGGCGGCTCAGGTTGTAGTCGATGAGCGAGGCAAGTTCCGCCTCGTCTTCCACAATGGCAATTCGTTTTGGCATGCGGGAGGTTCTCGGTACCCCGGGACCGGGCATCCATGCCCCGGGGAGAGCAATACCATTGTAGCTTTCCGCGGTGCGCGATTTGTTACACTCACGGAGTCGAGAGGTGCGTCATTTCTTACAGATCCTCGCTATCTATATGTCTTTTGTTAGTGTTGCGCACCACCCTTCAAGCAGGTTGCCGCGACTGTGCGGTTTCCGGATGGGGCGGCCTGGCCAATAATCCGTTCACCGCGTTCGATGCACTTTGCCGTGGGGAGCACTGTCAGGATCAGGGATTTCCGCAGGTTTCCGTCAACCTCTCGAATCTCACCTTGTACATCAGGGCAGTCGACCTCGTGTTTGGCGGAGAGCCCGGATTCTCGCTCGAACGCTCCTACAACCAGGACGACACCACCTCCGGACCATTCGGCATCGGATGGGCGTTCAATCTCGGGGACAGCCTGACTCCCAACGCCGATGGCAGCCAAATTCTCAGGCGGAGTTCGGGACGAATCGATCGCTTCGCACCGTCAACAGCCGCGGGTGCGTTCTTCGCGCTGACCAATACCACCGACACCCTCTCGATCAACGCCGACGGTACCTTCACCCTGCGCAGTTCCGGGTCCACCGCCACGGAACTCTTCAGCGCGGACGGGCGCCTGCTTGCCATTCAGGATTCCGGCTTGGCGCGCGTGTCCCTGGATTACGACGCCTCGTTGCGGGTGACCGCGGCGCACTATCGAGGACGGTTGCTTCAGTTTTCGTATGCGGATGCCACCCACATCGGCGCCGTCACCGACTCGGCCGGCCGCACCGTGAGCTACTCGTACACCAGTGATGGCCGGTTAGCGCAGCAGACAAACGCTGATGGACAGACCGTAAGCTATCAGTACGACGGTGCGGGAAACCTGGCATCCGTCAGTTACTCGGGCGCGACCACCATGATCGCGTACAACATCGATCCGCCTTATCTCTCGGTGGCTTCCATCACTACGCCGGATAATGCCGTTCGCCAGTACGATACGCCTTTGACTCCGAACCAGATCCGGCTCACCGACGGCAAAGGGAACAGCACGCTCTACGTTTCCAGCGCGGTCGGGCTTTTGCTCTCTGTCACCGATGCCGGCGGCAATCTGATCAGCTACGGTTACGACGCCACAGGCCGCCGCACCGCCACTACCGACGGCGCGGGCGAGGTTTCGAAGTTCTCGTACGACAGCGCCGGCAATCTGACCAGCATTACCGACGGCGCCGGAAACAAATGGTCGGCTGATTACACCAGTGCCGGACCCGCCCACATCACCGACCCGAAAGGCAACGTCTGGACCTTGTCTTACGATGGCGCGGGCAATCTAATCAGCGTGGCGGACCCTTCGGGCGGGGGCTTTTCGGCAGCGCGGTCCGCGTCCGGACAGATTACCAGCCTTTCCGATGCCTTGGGGAACAAGAAGACCTACCAGTACGGGAATGACGGCCTTCTCGCCAGCTTCGTCGATGCGCTGACGGGCAAGTGGGCTTATCAGTATGATGGCGCCGCGCGAGTTTCTGTCCGCACCGATCCCGGCGGAGCCGCGCTCTCCGCATCGTACGACAATGGTGTCCGCATAACGGGATTGAGCGACGGTGCCACCAACTTTCCCTTCGATTACTCCGGTCAGCAACGCGATGGGTTGAACCGGCTGGTGAGTTACACGGACTCATTCGGCAATCAGATCACTTATCAATACGACGCCGCGGGCCAATTGATTTCCGTGACCTTGCCGGGGAACAAGACCATCGCCTACCAATACGACCGCGCGCACCGCCTGAGCATAGTTACGGACTGGACCGGCAATTTCGCCGTGTACCGCTACGATGCCGCGGGGTGGCCGGCCAGCGTCACCGTTTCCGGCGGACCCATCGTGGCCTATCAGTACGATTCGGCGCGTCGCCTGCGATCGCTCGTCAGCACTGGCCCCGATGGTCAGCCGGTGGCTGGCTATCGTTACACTCTCGATGCCGCAGGGAATCGGACCGCGGTGAGTTCGCTCGAGCCCTCCACCGCGAAGTTCACGATTGCCGCGAATTCGTTCACCTTCGATTCGGCCAACCATCCTCTGCTGCGCAGCGATGGCCAAAATTATAAGTACGATGTCCGCGGCAACCTGACGTCGATCCAAGGTCCCAACGCCGCGACGTTCGCGTACGATGCGATCGGACGCCTCGCCGGCGTCAACGGAGACAATGCGATCTCGTACACCTACGACACCGCGGGGCTTCGTGTGGTCCGCACGAACAATGGCACAGTCCGCCGTTTTGTCTACGATCTGTCCGGCGCGGCGCCCCGGCTGGTAATGGAAGCTGACGCCTCGAATACCCCAGTCGCTTGGTACGTCTACGGATTGGGCCTTCTATGGAAGGTCGTGGCCGACGGCACGCCCTACTTCTACCACTTCGATGGCGATGGCAACACGGTCGCGCTTTCCACTCCCGCATCGGGTGTGGTCAACACCTACCGCTATGATCCCCGGGGATTGCTGGTGTCGTCGAATGAGGGCGTCGAGAACAGCCTGCGCGCGCACGGCGAAACAGGCTGGATTGACGATGGCAACGGCGTGCTCTTCACGGGACGCAACTATCTGCTGCCAGCACTGCGGTTGACCTTGCCCTCGTTCGCAGACCCGTCTCCACCCGCGCCGAATCTGTTGCCGGCATTGCAAGGTGCCGGGGCATGCTTCCTGCAGGGAGTGGCGAACTGTCTGTTTGCCACCGGGCGGAGGGAGCGATGACGCTGCGCCGTCTCCTTATCGCTTGTGCGTTCGTGCCTTTCTGCGCGCTGCTTCATGGACAAGGCGCACCGGTACCTCTGACCTGCAGCACTCCTGCCGACAGCACTCTCGCGCCCTTGGGATTCGATGTCTACTCTCTCTCGGCGCAGTCGGGCGACTCCGTTTGGGTGCGCGTTCTCTCCACCAGCGGAGCTTCGTTCGTGCCGAACGTTGCGCTGGTGGACGCCCGCAATCAGGCTGTGCCGGCGAGGCCCACTCCTTTCGTAGTCGGGTTCAACCAAATCGACCCCATGCTGGCCGGGGCCACCTTCGCGGCGGTTTACGATCTGGCCGCCGCCGGAAGCTACCACATTCAGATTCAGAATCCTGGATCGAATCCGAACTCATATCGCATCGTGTTCGTCTGGCTGAACAAACCGTGCTCGTCTACCCTGTCCTGCGGCGCTTCCGCATTTGACCAGATCACCACCAAGTTGCAGACTAGCGGGTACTCATTCGCGGCGAAGGCCGGCGATCTCCTGAATATCCGCCTGGCGCGCGTGGGGGTTGCCGATCCCGCATTCGACGTTGCCGTGTTCGTATTCGGACCGGACGGTCACCTCATGTCCACGCACACGAGTTCCGGCACGGGTCAGTTGGCTGCGGCGGATACGCTCTCAAATAATCCCACCGGCTTCATCGTGCAGCCGGCCACCGATGGCACAGTCACCATGGTGATTTTCGATCCGGACGATCTGACCGGCACCTTCGCACTGTCCATATCGCGCCTGAACGGGCCTTGCGGCAGCAATACCCTGAACTGCGCATCTCCCACTGTGAGTAAGATTGCGAATCCCATGAGTACCGATTCTTATTCGGTGACTCTGTCGGCCGGCGATCCCGTGGTGCTGCGCACCGCCGCTGTCGACTCAAACGCGGCGCTGCTCCCCGTCCTCACCATCTTCGATCCTCAAGGCAATGCGGTCGATCTGGGCGCGATTGTGGCCAATGGGCCTCACTCCCTCGTACACTACGCCTTCAACGCCAAAGCCAGCGGGACTTATACGATCCTCGCGCAAGACGGCTCGAAGGGGCTGATCAACACCGGCAGCTACGCCATTTCCATTCTGCGCCCCAATCAACCCTGCAGTAACGCGCAGGGGCTCTCCTGCGATCCCGTGAATGCAACGGTCAATGGGATCCTGGGCTCCGTTGCATACACCGTAAGTGCCCAAGCGAAACAGCCCGTCATTCTCCGCTTGCTCCGCTCCAATCCGAGCACCTCCTTCGTGCCGCATCTCGACGTCTACGACGCCCTTGGAGGGACGCAACAGTCGCTGGATGCCACCGACTTGACACGCGGAACCTTCACGCCGGCGGCCGCTGGAACCTATCTCCTGGTGGTCAGCGACAGCTCGGATGGCACACAATCCGGTTCGTTCACGCTCTCCGCGCTACCGGCTAATGGCGCATGTGCGACCGCGACGTTAAGCTGCGGGAGGCCTGCTGCCGGGGCGTTTTCGAAGCCTCTCGCTGCCTCCGTCTACTCTTACAGCGCCTCCTCGGGAGAGTCGTTCAGCGTCCGGCTGGCGGACAATACCGGCGCGCTGCAGCCGGTGCTCGAGGTCTACGATTCCCATGGAGCTTCCGTCGGACAGAATGTTCCCGGCAATGTGACGGGCGTCGATGTGACCGCGCCCGCCGGTGGAGCTTATACCATCATCGCTACCGATGCGAGCAAGCGTCCGGTGGGCGGCCCCTTCGGGATCGATCTTCTGAGGACCGTCAACGCCTGCGGAGTCACTCCGCCCGTGGCGCAGACCGCCATCGCCGTAGTCGAAACAGGCAACCCGTATGTTTCCTACACTATCCCCGCGAGTACCGGGGACGTCTTGTCGGTGCGCAGCGCCTCCTTCACGCCGTCCTTCTCGGCGCAGATGGATTTGTACGATCCCACCGGGGCGCGGCTTGATTCCGCCACGTTCGGGCTCTCGCGCAAGGTGTCATTGGCGGGGAACTACACCGTGATCGTGGGCGCCGCAGCCCCTCGGAGTAGCGGAACGTATTCGTTTTCCTGGCAGTTGCTAAATCGGCCCGCCGCGACCTCGCTGCTGGCATGTGGCGGATCGGCCACTGCTTCGCTCACGGCTTCGTCCGAGTTCCGCTACTACTCCGTCTCGGCGACAGCGGGCGATCTCATGCGGCTCGTCTTCACACGGCTCTCCGACAATTTCTCGCCGCAGATGGAACTCTTCGATCCTGCCGGCACGCGCCTTACGCAGACCTCCGATGTGAGCCAAAAGGCATCTGCGACGGGCAGTTTTCTGGTGGTGGTGAGTCCCTCGACATCCAATGGAGAAACCGGCGCCTACGCCGTGTCCTACCAGCGGGCCAATAATCCCTGTTCGCCGTCGGCTTTGACCTGTGGGCAGACCGCGCTGAGACAGGTGACGGTGCCGGGGCAACTCGACGCTCTCACGTTCACCGGAACCGGCGGCGACACCGCCGATCTCAAATTCGCCCAACGATCTGGCAACTACGCCCCGCAGGTGGAACTATACGACAGCACCGGCTCGCTGCTCGCCGGCAGTACCGCCTCGCAGGTTCGTTCGAAACTAGCGTCGAGCGGAACCTTCAACGTCCTGGTCCACGATCGGGCAGGAGTGAACACGGGGAGCTACCGCGTCAGCTTGCAAGACGATACCAACACCTGCACGGTCAACGATACCGAGCCTCCCGCCATCACCCTGCTGCAGCCCACAGGGGGCGAAGTGATCATGGGAGGGGCGCCCTACAACATCCAGTGGCTTTCCGATGACAATGTTGGGGTTGCGACTCATGACGTTTCGCTTTCGACCGATGGCGGCACCACCTTCCCGACCGTGATTGCGAGCGGCCTGGGCGGAAATACCCAAGCCTACAACTGGACGGTCCCGCCGGAAATCACTCCCGGACGCAAAGCCGTGATCCGGGTGACGGCCACCGATGCCGCAGGCAATGCCACTCCGGCAGCGAGCGGTCTGCTGTCCATCATCGGGTCGGGCTTCACACCCAACAGCAGCGCCACCTATACATATGACGCGCTCAATCGTCTCTTACAAGGCAACCTGGGAGACGGTCGGACCCTTCAATTCACCTGGGACGCCGCGGGCAATCTGGTATCGATTGCCGTGACCGGCCAATAGCTCCAATCGGGGCGCACGGTTGTACGAATTCAGCCGATCTGGCCTGCCAAGCTAATGAAATCAACGACCTTTACTGAAAATATTGGAACTAAATTGTGCGGGGGATAACCTTCGCGACACGAACGTCGTCTTTTCGTTGAAGCGGGTAGTAGTAACGGTGCAGTTGTAACGGGCCCAACTCGGGCTATAAGGGTGAACATGCAATCTGCGAGCAGTCCGGCGCCAAGTCCGCGCGTCCAGACTCCGGGACCTGTGATCGTTCCACCGAAGCCGGCCGATAAGCGCCCTAAGATGTTGTGGGGGTTAGCCTTAGCTGCCGTATTGTTAGCCGGTGGCGCGGCCTTTCAATTCTCCCGGCAGTCGCAAAACAAGACCGGCAGCGGCGGGCCGCTGGTGAGCGTTCCAACCGTCGCGGTGGGGCTGGGCGACCTCAACGCCGCCATTCGGGTGAACGGCACGGTTGCGGCTCAGAACTTCGCTTCCCTCCTGGCACCCCGAATCACCGGGAGCCGCTCCGGAATCAATCGCGGCGGCGACGCCAGCTTCGGCGGCGGAGGAAGCCCGCCTCCTGGGGATTTCACGCTGATTCTGCTCCATTTGGCGAAAGCCGGAGTGCACGTGAAGACCGGCGATGTGGTGGCCGAGTTCGATCCTCAATTCCAATTGCAGCGTCTTGACGATTACAAAGATTCGGTCGTCCAACTGGAGAACAGTATTAAGAAGATGGTCGCGAACCTTGCGGCCACTAAGGAAGCCCACGACCAGACCGTTCGCAGCGCCAAGGCCGATTGGGACAAGGCGCTCCTCGATCTCCAGACGGCCGATGTGCGCTCCAAGATCGACGCCGAAAAATACAAGCTCGCCGTCGAAGAAGCGGACGCCAAGTACAAGCAACTTGTCTTCGAGTCGTCGCTGGTGGAGGAATCGCAGCGGGCCGCGATCCGTGCTTCCGAGCTCAATCTCGATCAGTCCAAGATCGAGTTGAAGCGCGCCGAAGTCAACGTGCAGAGGATGACCGTCAAGTCGCCCATGGATGGGATTGTGGTCATGGCCAGCATCGTTCGCAATGGCGAATTCGGACAGATCCGAGAAGGCGATCAGGTGAATGCGGGCCAGCCTTTTGTGACGATCGTGGACCCGAGATCGATGGTGCTCAACGCCACCGTCAACCAGGTGGACGCCGAGCGCCTGCGCCTCGGGATGGCGGCGACGGTGCAACTGGATGCTTACAATGACGCCTCGATGCCGGGCTCGCTGATGGGAATCGGAGCGATGTCCAAGACCAGTGCATTCCGCGGCAGCTATGTGGGCGAAATTCCAATCCGCGTCAAGATCGAGAAGACAGATCCGCGGCTGATTCCCGATCTCACCGGGAGCGCCGAAGTGGTACTGAGCGCCGAGAAGAATACCCTGGTTGCGCCGCGGTCCGCAGTGTTCGAAGAGGCTGGAGGCCCGTTCGTCTTCCTGCAGGGACCGGAAGGTTGGACGAAGCGCAAGGTCGACCTCGGGCTCATGAGCTTCACCAACGTGTCCATTCACTCCGGTCTGCAGAACGGCGACGTCGTGGCGCTCCAGAGACCCATCTAAGAGGGCCGCCGCGCCCACTCGACTCCTGGGAATCGGAAAGCAAGTCAGATTCAGGTAAGGACTATGCCATCGAAGGATCAAAGACCGACAACGCGGCTGGGGAAGTCCAATCCGCGGCGTGTCAAGATAATCACCTGGTCGGCAGGCCTGTTGCTGTGCGTGGGCGGCGGCTACGCGGCTTACCACTACACCGGAACTACTGAGGTGGAAGTGGCCGTGGCCCGCGTGCGGCGGGCAGATTTCGTGATCAGTGTGCGCAGCCGGGGGGATATCAAGAGCGCCCGATCCTTCATCATGAAGGCGCCGCAGGTGCCGGGCCTGCGAATCGTCCATCTCGCCCAGCACGGCCGGAGCGTCAAGAAGGGCGACATGGTGGTGGAGTTCGATCCCGTGCAGCAGGAACAGAACGTGATCTCGCGAACCACCAACGTGCAGTCCGCCGACGGCGACATTGTCCAGATGAAGGCCACGCAGAAGATGAACGACGAGGCCGACGCCATGAGCAAGATGTCGTCCGAATACGACGTGGAGCGCTCCAAGCTCGATGCGAGCAAGGCCGAAGTGCTCTCGGCGATCGATGGCGAGAAGAATCGCATTCAGGTAGGTGTGTCGGAGGGGGCGCTGCAGCAGGTGAAGGCGACCATCAACGCGCACCAGGTGGGCAACGAGGCGGACCTGAGCCGCCTGGGACAGCGAAAGGATAAAGCCGTCAAGGATCGTGACCTGGCGCAGACCTACCTCACCATGATGCAGCTTCGCGCTCCGAATGACGGCATCGTCAACGTGCTGCCAAACTTCCGCTCGCAGGGCACTTTCGGCCAGTCCACCCCTCCGTTCAAGGAAGGCGACAACGTGTGGACCGGCGCCGAGATTGCCGAGATGCCCGATCTGTCGGAGATGTACATCAATCTCAACCTGGAAGAAGTGGATCGCGGCAAGCTACAAATGGGCCAGACAGTGAAGGTTCGGGTAGACGCGATACCGGACAAGGAATTTACGGGTAATATCGACTTCATCAGCCCGATCGCGAGCCTGGTGTTCAAGGGCGGCGCCACGGCCGAGAAATCGTTCCCGGCGCGCGCCACACTGAAAAATCTGGATGACCGGCTGCGTCCTGGAATGAGTTCCACCGCCGAGATCATCATCGAGCGGCAGCCCAACATGCTCCTGATCCCGGCGCGTTCCAGCTTCGACAAAGACGGAAAGCCGGCAGTCTACATTCAGTCCGGTAAGGACTTCGTAGTTCGCCAGATTCAGGTGGGCGCCCGCAACGACGAAGACATTATCGTGACTGGCGGCTTGAAAGAGGGCGAGATCGTTACCTTGGAGAGTCCCGCGGAGGCCGCGAAACGCGCCAGCAAGAAGAAGATATGAGGCTGATTTCAACGCCGAGGCTTCCTTGGTGGGGCGGGTGCTTTCGCCTGCTCTTGTCTTCAAGAGTGTTAAAGCGGCAGGCGAAACGTCTGCCTCACCAAAGCACCAACGCCAGTCTCGGCCCACGCCAGTTCTCTCTGGAAGTGTGCAAACTCCCTGAAGAAGATTCGATATGAAAAAGGCAATTTTTCGACTGTTCGGGCTGGCCATCCTGGCGGGGCTGGGATGGGGTGGGTACCACCTGTACAAGCAGTTGCCGGAACGAATGGATTCCATTCCGACTACCAAGGTACAGCGCAGCGACGTCGTCATTCGCGCGTTCACGCGGGGTGAAATGCGTGCAGTCCGGTCCGTGACCCTGTTCGCGCCCAACTTGAACGGCACGGTGCAGGTGACCGCGCTCGCACCAATCGGATCGCTGGCCAAGGAAAAGGACTTGATCGTCGAATATGACGATTCCGAGCGCCTGGCCGCCCTCGAAGAAGCGCGGCTCAACGTCCAGTCGGTGGACGAACAGATCAAGAAAGCTAAGGCCGACCTGGGCATCACCCAGAGCCAGGACGCGGTGACCCTTCTGAAGACCCGCTACGATGTGCGCCGCGCCGAGTTGGACGTGCAGCGCAACCCGATTCTCGACGCTATCGACGCCAAGAAGAATATCCTCGCCCTCGAGCAGTCCAAACGGGCCTTGACGCAGCTTGAGGCCGATATCCAGGCGCGCAAGGATCAAGCGGATTCCCAGCTCGCCGTCTTCCAGCAGCAGCGCAACGCCAGCATGATCAACGTCAATCGCGAACTGCAGCGCATTGCGCAGACCAAGGCCCTGGCGCAGATCACGGGACTGGTTTCGATCCGCCAGAATCGCGCCGGCTTCTTCAGCTTCGGCCAGCAGATGCCCGACATTCGCGAAGGCGACACGCTGCAACCCGGCATGCCCGTGGCCGATCTGCTGGATCTCTCCGAACTCGAAGTCGTCACCAAGGTGGGCGAACTGGATCGCGCCAATTTGAAGGAGGGACAGGACGCGCTGCTGCAACTGGATGCGATTCCCGATAAGCAGTTCCGCGGAAAGATTAAAAACATGAGCGGAACGGCGACTTCCGACGTATTCTCTGGTGACCCATCCAAGAAATTCGACGTGGTGTTTTCCGTCGACATGCGCCAGTTGTTGACCGGCTTGGGGATGAAGGAGAACGACGTAAATCGGATCATGGCGACGGCCGAAGCCAATGCCAGAAAGAACCTGGTGAACACCGCTTCTTCCTTCTTTGCCAGTTTGCAGAGCGGCATGCCAGGGGCTCCGGGCGCGACGGGAACGCCTGCGAACGGACAACCTGGGATGCTAAACCAAGGCCAAGCGGGCCTTCAGAATGACGATCAGGGCGACCAGGGCGGCGCGCCCGGCGGCCGCGGCGGCCGTGGACAACGCGGTCCCGGTGCGGGGCCGGGCGGAGGTCAAGGCGCCGCTCCGGCCGCCGGGCAAGGCGGCGGACAGGGCCGTGGAATGGCCAACCTTTCCGATGCCGATCGCCAGAAGATGCAGCAGTTGCGACAGCAGATGCAGTCCGCCAGTGAGGCCGACAAGCCCAAGATCCAGCAACAGATTCAGGATCTGATGGCGAAAGCCGGAGGCGGACGCGGCCCTGGCGGTCCCGGTGCTCCCGGTGGACGTGGCGCGGGCCCCGGCGGTGGCGCCGCGGGCGGATTCATGGGGGGTGGCGATCCCTCTGCCATGATGGGCGGCGGAGGCGGCGGAGGTGGCCGTAACGGGTCGCCCTGGACCGAAGACGAGCGCAATAACGCCAAACTTCCCATTCCGCCCGAGCAGGATTCACAGGTGCAGGCGTTGCTTCGCCCCGGTCTTTTGGCCGATGTCGAGATCGTGGTGGAGAAGATTCCGGATGTCCTCCACGTTCCGACGCAGGCAGTCTTCACCCGGAACGGGAAGCCCGTGGTCTTCGTGCAGCAATCCAACGGGCGCTTCGAACCGCGTGACGTGCAATTGCAGAAGCAGAGCGAATCACTGATGGTGCTGGCTTCCGGCGTGAAGCCGGGCGAGGTTATCGCCCTTGCGGACCCCACCGTCGACAAGACGGATAAGAAGAAGTCCGCCGAGAAGAAGTCAGGCCCGGCGAACCCCATGGGCGGCATGACAGGAGGCAAGTGAGATGGGTTTTTCGCACATCCTGCCCGAACTGAAGATGGGGTTGGCGAGCCTCTTCGCCCATAAGCTTCGCAGTCTTCTGACGATGTTGGGTATGATCTTCGGAGTCGGCGCTGTGGTGGCGATGCTTTCCATCACCGCCGGCGCGCAAAAAGAGATGATGAGCTTTATTGACCAGTTAGGCGTCAATAACATCATCGTGGAGGCACACGAAGCGCTCGACCGCAACGAACTGCAGACCGTCCGCGCGATTTCCCCCGGACTGAGCTTCCGCGACTACCGCGCCATCTCCGAAAACGTCTCGGGCCTGGTCGCTATCACGCCTCGGAAACGCTTCAAGCCCCAGAAACTGCTGCCCAAGACCGCTAACGAGCCCCCTCAGCTCATCGGCGTCCTACCCAACTTCGTCGAGATCAACAGCCTCAAAGTGAATCCCGACGGCCGCTTCTTTACCGAAGAGGAGAACAAGAGTTCGGCGCCGGTCTGCGTCCTGGGGGAGACCGCCAAGGTCAGCCTGCTTGGATTTGACAAAGCGGTCGGCAAATACATCAAGGTGAACGATACCTGGCTGCAAGTGATCGGTGTGCTGGCTCCTTCCGCTGGAGATGCGGATGTCGAAGGGGTGCAGGCGGCCAATCGCAACAATATGGTGATCGCCCCGCTCAATACGGTGATGCGCCGTTTCGAGGACAACACCAGCTACCTCAAGGACGAAATCGATGGCATTTACATGAAAGTCGGTCCTAACGTGGATTCCATCGAGACGTCCAACGTAGTTAAAGCGATTCTGACCGCCACTCACAAAGATGCCGGCGACTTTACCGTGGTGGTTCCCGCAGGCCTGCTCGAAGAAAAGAAGCAGACGCAACTGATCTTCAGCATTGTCATGATCTGTATCGCGGGAATCTCCCTGTTGGTGGGTGGTATCGGCATTATGAACATCATGTTGGCCACGGTCCTCGAACGAACCCGGGAAATCGGAATTCGCCGCGCAATTGGTGCACGCCAGTCGGATATTGTGCGTCAGTTTCTCACGGAAGCTGTACTGATCTCGATCGTGGGCGGCCTGATCGGCATTGCTTTCGGCTTCACGTTGTCCCGGATTATTGGATCGGCCGCGGGCTGGTCCACGGTGGTGACTACCGGGTCGATTGTAGTCGCGTTCGGCGTGTCTGTGTTCATCGGGCTGTTATTTGGAATTTACCCGGCCGTGCAGGCCGCGAAACTGGATCCCATTGAGGCCATCCGCTACGAGTGAACTATGGTGTTGCGAACAATAGCTACAGGTATCCTTCTGACGGCGGGCGCGTTTGCGCAGATGTCGTCCTTTCCCAAGCCGAATTACTTCCGTGAGACTTTTCAGAGTGCCCAGACCAAGGTCCAACTGCGGGATCCCGTCAAATTGAAGGATTTCGTGGTGGATGGCAAGCTGGAACTGAATCTCAAGCACTTTCTGGAACTGGTGATGTCCAACAACACCGACATTCAGATCCAGATGTTGAGCCTCGAGGTTCCCAAAAACGCGATTCAGATGGCCTTAGGCAACTTCGATCCGCTCGCCCGAGCTTCTTTTTCCACCACGCGCTCCACCAGTTTGCCGTCCAGCGCTTTGGACGCACGCACCACCAGCGAGTCGAAGTCGCTGTCTCAGCCCTACAGCCTCACCTACTCCCAGACTCTCGAATCGGGCACGAGCTACGCCGTGAGCTTCTCCGGCGCCAAGACTTCCACCAATAACGGCTTCAACTTCTACAATCCGTCGCTCACTACGGGCTTGAATTTCAGCGTCACGCAGCCCTTGATCCGGAATCGGGGCCTGTATGTGAACCGCATTCCCATCATGTCCGCGCAGAGCAACCTTAAGATCTCGGAGTACATGCTGACCAGCCAGATTCTGAATCTGGTGAATACCGCCGAGAACGCCTATTGGAATGTGATCTCCGCACGCGAAACCCTTGCCGTGCAGGAAAAGGCCCGCGATGTCGCCGCCGAGTATCTGAAGTACATGCAGCAGCAACTCGACCTGGGCGCGCTCTCTCCGTTGGACATTTTCAACCCCAAGCAGCGCCTGGCCGCCGCCGAAGTCTCCGTCTCGCAGGCCAAGTTCAACCTCCTGCAAGCGGAGGACACGCTCCGCCACCAGGTGGGCGCCGACCTCGACCCCCAGGTCCGCATTCTACCCATTACGCTGACGGAGTCGGTCGATCTCGGGCCCGCGGAGAACATCACCGTGGATCGCGAACAGGAAGTCGACAAGGCGTTGAAGATCAATCCAAGCATTCTAGCGGCGTCCCAGAAGCTTGATGTCGATGATCTGGGCATTCAGTCGGCCAAAAACGGTCTCCTGCCCAGTCTCTCTCTCAATGCCCAATACACCGCTAACGGCCGTGGCGGCATCTACTATCCGGCCAGTTCGAGCCTTGTGTCCGATGGCACCAGCGGTGCTATCGTCGCGATACCGGGCGGCATTGCCGACTCGCTGAGCCAGATGTTCGGATTTGGTTATCCCACCTACCAGGCGGGTCTCACGTTGTCGCTCCCCATCCGTTCCAGAGCCGCGTCCGCGACTATGGCTAACGCCGTTGTGCAGAAGAAGCAAGACGCCCTGACACTGCGCAATGCTCAGCAGAACATTCGCTTGAATATCCTCACTGCGGTGACCACGCTCGAAGGCGCCAAAGAGCAGTTGAAGCTGGCCATTATTCAGAAGGATTTCGCGGACAAGAACCTGGATGCCGAAAATCAGAAGTACAAGCTCGGCACGGAAACCAACCAGAACGTGTTGCAAGCCCAGGCGGATTTGGCGAGTGCGGAATTGACGGTAGTGAACAGCCAGATCGCCGTGCGGACCCGGCTGCTCAATTTGCTGACGCAGACTGGGGAATTGTTGGACGAGCGCGGCATCGTGGTGAAGTAGTTACAAAACCGCGCCCGCAGGCAATCGATCTCCAAATCGGGCAGATCGGCGATCCATGATCTGCCCATGGTCTTCTACTGACTCAACGTGTAGTTCACGTCGATCTGGGTCATTACTGCCACCGGCTCTCCATTCAGAAAGGTCGGCTCGTACTTCCACTGCTTCACCGCCTCGAGCGTCGGCGGCACCAGCAGGGGATGACCGCTGATCACCTCCAGGCTCTCGATAGACCCGTCCTTGCCAATCACGGCCGAAAGCTTCACGACGCCCTGAATGCGAGCAGCCTTGGCATCTGGTGGATAGACCGGATGCGCCTGGCTAACCAGCTTCGCCTGCATGACGCCGCCGCCGACCCTGATCTTCGAGGGCACCTGAGATGCCTCGGGCTTGGAGTCTGCTAGGTAATTCGGCGACGCGATCTGCAATGAGGCTTCACCCTGCGCCGTAAGGGAGCCGGTGAGACGCAAATGCTCGTCAAACTTGTGCACCGACAGAACGACGTTTCCGATGGAATCCGCGGAGAGCGTGTCGCCTTCGTGCACCGGAAGGCTCGCCAGCAGGTCCGTACGTGCCTGCGCAGACAGACCCAGGACGTTGATGCTCTTAATCTGGCGTCCCGCCAGCGCATGCATCATTCCGACGGGTAATCCGGCCGCAGGTGCGGACAATGTGCCTTCCGCTTTGAAGGTGATGTTCACCGGGCGAACCGCGCCCGCCGATCCATCCGCGAAATGCCATTGCAGCACCGAATCCAGAGCCGCGCGCCGCAACTCCTCGGGACCGCTCACGACGCGGGCATCGGTCACATTCCCCGATGCGTCCAGCGTCGCTTCCACTACGACCGTGCCTTGCACGCCCTTGCGGCGGGCCGCCTCGGGATAGATCACCGCAGTGCGATGAATCAGCGTTGCCGGGCCGATATCCACGGTCACTCCGGCCGTGTCGCTCGCCTGCGGTGCGGCTGCCAACGGGAAGGTCCCCGTGACCAGCCAACATGTTGTCACCAAAATCGCCAGCCCAAGGGCCAGCCTCGTAATCCACTTCGTCTTCGACATGGGAACCTCCTTGAAAATTGAGACCACTCTTTGCTTGAGATGCCGTTTGCGCAGAAACAGCGGGGCCGGCGCTAAGTCCGGGTGAAGTTGCGCTCCCGCGATCTCGAGCAAGGCATCCACATATTCCTCGCGCGCCTGAGTACGCCGCACGACTTCGTGGTCGACGGCCTGCTCTCGCGCCAGTTGAATCTCCCCCAACACCCACCAGATCGCCGGATGGAACCAGAAGATTGCGCGCACGATCTCTTCGGCTACAATCATCAGCCAATCGCCCCTCTCCACGTGCAGGAACTCGTGGCAAAGGATCGCTTGCTGGCGCGTCGTCGTCATCTCCGGAAAGTTCGCCGGGAGCAGGACCACGGGCTTCAGAAAACCGAATGTCACCGGGCTGGTTATGTCGTCCGATAGAAACGCTGGGCAGTGCCCCGCGAGATCGAGGCGCAGGGCGTTCTTCCGATAACCGCGAAGCCGCCAAAAACCCAGAATCAACGAACCCAAGCGTATGGCTATGCCCGCAGCCAGAACCAGCATACCCAATTCCCGCCACGGCAAATTCCAGCCGCTCGCGTGTGTTGGCTCTTGCGCGCTCACCAAGGTCGTCGAGATCTGGATGTTGCCGCCCGCGATCTCCTGACGCCACGGCTGCACGATCGGCAGCAGCAGGCACGCACCCAACAGAATTTGCAGGTAGACAAGGCGGGCCCGTGGCGCTCGCAGACGCAGCAGCGAAGGTACGAACGACGCCAGGCCCACCACCAGGCCGACTTGCAGGCTATATGCAACCAGATTGGTCCAGGTCAGCGAGCTCATCACGATTTCCTCCGCAGATTGGCGATCTCCTCCAGGTCGTGCGCCGAAAGGTCATGCTCTTCCACCAGATGCGCCAACAGCGGCTCGGCCGAGCCGTTGAATACCCGATTGATGAAGTCGCGCACCATATCGCCCACCACCTGGCGCTTGGGTTGTGCCGGGTGGTAGACATATGCGCGGTCGACCTGTTTCTTCTTGAGATACTGCTTCTGCTCGAGGATCTTCATCATGGTCATGACCGTGGTGTAGGCTACCTTGCGCCGTTCGAGGAGGGTCTCGTAGACGTCGCGGACCGTGACGTTCTCACGGTCCCAGACGATTTTCATGATTTCGAGTTCCTGCTCGGTGAGTGTACTGCTCTTTCGTCGCATACTAATTAATTAGTACTAACGGGCGCAGATGTCAAGAGGAATTTTTGAGGGCAAATTTTCCGGAACGATGGCTCGCCCAAGAAAGCGATTAGTGCCTTATTTTCAATGAATGCTTACTAGGAACCGAGATGATTCCGGCGCTGCGAAGTGGTTTTAGGCGAGGTTTCTGAGGTCGTTTACCAGGAGTTCGAGCCGCTCCAGACTTCCGGAACCGTCCGCAGGAGAATGCGAAAATACATGCGGACCGATCGATTTCGGACAAAGCGCAGATCCAGCCGCCTCCGCTCGTCGTAGGAGAGCCGATTCCGTCCGGATACCTGCCAGAGACCTGCCAGGCCCGGCTTCACCTGAAGCACCTCCGCGGCGTCCGTGCCGTAGTGTTGCTGGATCTCCACGTCGGTCACTGGTCGCGGTCCAACCAGCGACATCTCACCGCGGATCACGTGCCAGAGCTGCGGCATTTCATCGATTGAGTGTTTGCGGCAGAAACGTGCGAACCAGTTGGTCACGCGCGCATCCCCCGGCTTTTTGCGCTCGGGTCCCTCCACATCCTCTATGTACTCGACCCACCGTGAAGTGTGCACTACGCGGCGTGATGTCCCCGGAGCCTCGCTATTCCACATCGTGCGCAGCTTGAGCATCCATAGCGTGGTTCCGCGATATCCCACTCGGCGATGCGCAATCAGCGGCACGCGGCGGGAGAGCAGTGATACGACAGCGGCGCTCACGAGCAGAATCGGGCTCAGTATCGTAAACAGCACCACGGACACGACTCGCTCGCAGACATCGATGGTCTGCCAACTCAAGTCCTGGATCGGTGCAGCTTGTTGGGGAACCGGAATCGTTGCCAAGTTTGGGGTACCTACATTTCGATCTTAGCGAGGCCGGTATGAACAGGCTGTAAATGATTTGTGAATTCCCGGCAGATGGTGCCGATCGAGCCTCTCGCGCGGTGCTTCATTGTGCGTTCATCTACTCTTTTGCACAATAGAAGCAAGGGGTTTACAGGTGCGCATCCTGTTGGTGGAAGACGAATCGCGGGTGGCTGCCTTCATCGCCAAAGGACTGCGTGAGCAGGCGTACGCTGTCGACATTGCGAGCGATGGCGAACGCGCCCTCTACGACGCCGCGGTCAACGAATATGACCTGGTGATTCTCGACGTGATGCTTCCAATCAAAGACGGGCACACTGTATGCCGCGAATTGCGCGCCTCCGGATTCCGGACTCCCATCCTGATGCTGACCGCGCGCGCCTCAGTGGACGACCGTGTGGACGGCCTCGATTGCGGCGCCGACGATTATCTGAGCAAGCCCTTCGACTTCAAGGAACTGCTGGCGCGCCTTCGCGCCTTGTTGCGACGCTCCGCGAACCTGCGTCCCAAGGTGGCGCGGATCGCCGATCTTACTCTCGATACGGGCAGCCACGCGGTGACGCGCGCCGGAAAGCCTGTTACCCTGACAGCCAAGGAGTATGCGCTTCTGGAGTACCTGGTGTTCAACGAAGGCCGTGTCGTGGGACGCGAGCAGATTGCGCAGCACGTTTGGGACGAACACTTCGACCCGTTTTCGAACGTGATCGATGTCTACGTCAAGCGGCTTCGGGACAAGCTCGACACGGGCTCCGGCGTTCGCCTGATTCACACACGCCGCGGCGAAGGATACCTGATGACGCCGCAACCGGGTGCCGGCGATGAGTAGGCCGGGGAATCGCATCATCCGGAGTCTGCGCTTCCAACTGGCAGCCTGGTACCTGGCGTTCTTCTCTCTGCTGTTCGTGTTGTTCGGAGCTTTCCTCTATGGAACGCTCGCCAGGGCCCTCGAGAAGCGCATCGACGAAGCGCTCACCGCGCAGGTGCAGACCACCGCGCGCATTTTCCAGGACGAACTCGAAGAGACACCGGGCAAGGTCCGGCAAGCCGCCCGGGAGGCTGTCTCGGAGACGCGATTCGATGGTGGAACGGTCGCGATCTTCCAGGGCGGGAGCCTGCTGGAGGCGAGCACAGCGGTCCCATCATCGAGTCTGGATGCGGCTGCGGCGCAAATTGCGGCGGGTTCCGCGGCAGACCAGCTTCTCTCCCTGCCGCATTTCGGTAAGAACGGCGCGCGTGCCGCGATTCATCGGGCGGTGATCGAAGGCGCCGACCCCGGCATAACCTGCCTCATCCTGGCCGTGCAGCCGCTCGATTCGGTGGCGGCGAGCCTGCAAGTGGTCCGGCGGGTATTGTTTGTAGGAATGCCACTACTCCTGGCTCTGGCCGGTGTGGGCGGCTATTGGCTGACGACGCGCCGTTTGGCGCCGCTCTCCTGGATGGCGGAACAGGCGCATCGCATCACTGGCAACAACCTCGACACCCGCCTCGAGATCGGCAATGCGGCTCAGGAATTGTCGATGCTGTCGGAGTCGTTTAACGAATTGCTGTCGCGGCTGGATCAGTCGTTCGCGGGAATGAAGCGATTCGTTGCGGATGCGTCGCATGAGCTGCGAACGCCCATCTCGGTAATTCGCGGCGAGGCCGATGTGGCCCTCTCGCACGAGCGGAGTCCAGCCGAGTATCGGGAGACACTGGCCATCATTTTGGACGAGTCGCGGCGCCTCTCGCGCCTGGTCGACGATCTGCTCAATCTGGCGCGCGCCGATGCGGGACATGTACGCATCCAGCCTCAGGACTTATATCTTAACGATCTGCTGGCGGATTGTTGCCGCTCGGTACAATCGCTGGCCAGCGCGCGGAAGATTCATCTGGAATGCCAGCCGGCAGGGGACGTGCCGTACCGCGGCGACGAGGAACTGCTGCGCCGCCTGGTGGTCAATCTTCTCGACAATGCGATCCGCTACACGCCCCCAGGGGGCAAGGTGTCGGCGGGGCTCGAGGCCAACGGCAATGAAGTCCGCGTGCGCGTCGCCGATACGGGCATCGGAATCGGCCCGGACGCCGCGCCGCACGTCTTCGAACGCTTCTATCGCGCTGACAAAGCGCGCTCCCGCGCCGATGGCGGCTTCGGCCTGGGTCTGGCAATTGTCAAGTGGATCGCCGAATCGCACCATGGGGCGGTGGAACTGAGCAGCCAACCGGAAATGGGGAGTGTCTTTACCGTGACGCTACCCCGTTGATTCATCGTCCGTTCATCTCGTGAATTTTATACTGTGAATTCCTCCATGCCAAACCGAGAGCCGCTGACGCGCAAGCCCTCCCTCCGCGTTTTGCCGGCCGCGATCTTTTTGCTGACACTGCCTCTCGCCTCCGCCCAGACGCCGCAGCCGGGCGCACTCAATCTGACGTTGCAGGACGCCCTGCAGCGGGCACGGCAGTACGCCCAACAGGTCTACACCGCGGCCATCGCGGCACAATTGGCGCATGAAGATGCCGTGCAGGCGAAGGCTGCGCTCCTGCCATCCGTCAACGGCCTCAGCCAGTTCATTTATACCCAACCGAACGGCACGCCGAGCGGGACCTTCGTTTCGAACGATGGACCACACGTCTACAACGACCAGGCCCTGGTACACGGCGAGATTTTCAATCCGGGCAAGCGTGCCGACTATCATCGGGCGCTAGCCGCGGAGGCTGTGGCACGCGCAAAGGCGGATCTTGCCGCTCGCGGGCTGGTCGCCACCGTAGTGCAAAATTACTACGGCATGGTTGTGGGCCAGCGCAAAATCGCCAACGCGCGCAGAAGCGTGGACGAAGCGCAGAATCTGCTCGACATCACGCAGAAGCAGGAGCAGGGCGGGGAAGTCTCGCACTACGACGTGGTGAAGGCGCAGATTCAGCTCGAACAGCGGCAGCGCGAGCTGCAGGAAGCCCAGTTGGCATTGGACAAAGTACGCATCGGGTTCGCGGTGCTGCTGTTTCCGAACTTCGGACAGGAGTACACGGTAACGGACGATCTGGCGACCGCTTCGCTGCTTCCCGCCTTTTCCGAGATTCAAACCATGGCGGGCAACAACAGTCCCGACATTCGCGTTGCGCAGGCCACGGTGCAGCAGCAGACCTTTGCCATCGCATCGGCGCGAGCGGCGTATCTGCCCACTCTTTCGTTCGATTATTTCTTCGGCATCAATGCCAACCAATTCGCCATTCACAACCGGGACGGCATGAATCAGTTAGGCAACGTGGCACAGGCGCAGTTGACGATCCCCATTTGGACTTGGGGAGCGGCCCGCAGCAAGGTGCGGCAGGCCGAGCTGCAATTGCAGCAGGCCAGGAACGATCTGAGTTTCACGCAGCGCCAACTGCTGGCGGAACTCAATCAGTTCTATCAGGAGGCGCAGATCGCTTCGTCGCAGACGGCTTCGCTGCGGCACTCGATGGAACTTTCCGCGGAGGGCTTGCGGCTGACATTGCTGCGGTACCAAGCCGGCGAGGCGACGATTTTGGAAGTGGCGGATGCGCAGAGCACGCTGGTGCAGGCGCGCAACGCCAATGACGATGGGTTGGTAAGATATCGAATCGCGATCGCCAATCTGCAGACATTGACGGGGGCCTTTTAGATGAAACGGACGGGGCCAGGCAGGCTGGCGGCGGCGTGGCTGGCCGGGGCATTCTTGCTCACTTCCGCCTGCACTAAGAAAGAAGAGAAGGAAGTGGAGGCGCCGGCTCCGGTGCAGGTCACCGCGGTGACCCAGGATACGATCCGCCGGGTGGTCGCCGGTGACGGCGTCCTCTTTCCTCAGGATCAATACACCGCCATGCCCAAGATTCAGGCGCCGGTGCAGAAGTTCTATGCCAATCGCGGCGACCATGTGAAGCCCGGGCAACTTCTGGCCACGCTCGACAATCGCGATCTGAAGGCCGCCGCCGAGGCCAACAAGGGCCAATTGGCACAGGCGGAGGCCAACTATCGAGCCACCACCTTGGCGCAGGTTCCAGAGTCTATCGTCAAGGCAAATAGCGACGTGGAGTCGGCGAAGCAGCAGTTGGATGCTGCTTCCAAGGCGCTCGAGAGCCGTAAGAATCTTCTTGCGCAGGGCGCGATCGCGCGCAAGCAGGTGGACGATCAACAGGTCGTCTGGGCCCAGGCAAAGGCCCAGTTGGATGCGGCCCAGGAGCATCTCCGGGTGCTCAGTGGCGCAGGCAAGCAGGAACAGATCGCGACCGCACAAGCGCAGGTGGAATCGGCCAAGGCTCAGTTTCAATCGGCTGAAGCGCAGGTAGCTTTTACGGAGATTCACACCCCAATTGGAGGGGTGGTCGCGGACCGGCCTGTCTATACAGGCGACATGGCGAGTCCCGGAAGCCCGCTGTTCGTGATCATGGACATCTCGCGCGTGGTGGCGCGCATCAATGTGCCGCAGGCGCAGGCTTCCGCGGTGCGTGTAGGCCAGGACGCCGAACTCGCGGTGCTGGGCAGCGACGACCCCGCCAAGGGCAAGGTGACGGTGGTCAGCCCCGCGACGGACGCCAACAGCACCACGGTGCAAGTCTGGATTCAGGTGAACAATCCCGGCGAGAAGTTGAAGCCAGGCGCCAGCGTACACGGGAAGATCATCGCCGAAGAGATCAAGGCGGCGACGGTGGTGCCGGCGGCTGCCATCCTGCCCGGAGAAGAGGGCGGCACCGCCGTCCTGGTCGTAGGGTCTGACTCGATCGCCCACAAGCGTCCGGTGCAGTTGGGAGTACGCGAAGGCGGCAAGATCCAGGTGTTGACGGGCGCGAGACCGGGCGAATCGGTAGTGATCGTGGGCGGCCTGGGAGTCGACGATAAGGCCAAGGTCCGAATCGTCGACACCACGGTGCAGGAATCGGACGACGAGGACAATCCGGAACCCGACGCCAAGCCGTCGCCGGCCAAGGGCGGTGAGAAGAAGGACGAGGCGAAACCAAAAGGCCAATGAGCGAACTCTCCACAATGCCCCCGGCCCAAACCGAGGCGGACGCTCCGCACTGGACGGCGCGTCACGGCAAGCCCATCATTTTCGTGATCGTGACCATGGTGGTGGTGGGAGTCTACCTGGCCTTGAGTATTCCCGTGGCGGTCTTCCCCGACACTAACTTCCCACGCATCGTGGTGGGGGTAGACAACGGCGTCTTTCCCATCGACCAGATGCTGGTGACGGTGACCAAGCCGCTCGAAGAGGCGGTGAATCTGGTTCCAGGGCTGGACCATTTGTGGTCGATCACCAGCCGCGGCACAGCGGAAATCGACCTGTTCTTCAACTGGAACGTGGACATGTACCGCACGCTGGAGCTGGTGAATGCCGCGATGGCGCGCATCCAGCCGACCCTGCCTCCCACGGCCAAGATCACGGCGAACCGGTTGACGTTCGCGGCGTTTCCCATTATGGGATACAGCCTGACCTCCGACACTGTGCCGCAGACCACTTTGTGGGAGATGGCCAACTACGACCTGAAGCCGCGGTTGAACCGGCAGACGGGCGTCTCCTCGGTGGTGGTGCAGGGCGGCCAGGTTCCGGAGTTCGAGGTGCAGCCCGATCCAGCCAAGCTGGTGCAATCCGGGATCACGATTCCGAATATCCTCGATGCCATCAGCCGCAGCAACATGATCGACTCGCCGGGGCTGGTGGAGGCCAACCACCAACTCGTGCTCAGCCTGGTGAGCGGTCAGACCAAGACTCCCGAGGAGATCGCGAATATTGCAATTAAGACCACTGCCGCAGGCGCGCCGATCCGCATCGGCGACGTGGCCACGGTCGCGCCCTCGGTGATGCCGGTGTACACCAGGGTCACGGCCAACGCGAAGCCCGCTGTGCTGCTCAATTTCTACCGGCAACCGGACAGCAACACGGTGGAGGTGGCCAACGCCGTCCATGCGGAAGTCGAGCGCATTCGCAGAGAACTGCCCAAGAGCATCCAGCTTCGCACGTTCTACGACCAGTCCCTGCTGGTGACGCAATCCATCGAGAGCGTGCGCGATGCGATTCTGCTTGGGCTCGTGCTGGCGTCGCTGATCATGGTGCTGTTCCTGCGCGACTGGGGCACATCGCTGGTGGCCGGCCTGGTAATTCCCGCGACTATCGGCGTAACTTTCATCGCCCTTCGGTTAATGGGCGAGAGTTTCAATCTGATGACACTGGGCGGGCTCGCCGCAGCGGTCGGGCTGGTGATTGACGATGCCATCGTAGTGGTAGAGAACATCGTGATGCACCGCGATTCGGGGCAGTCGCGCGCCGAAGCCATCCGCAGCGCCATTCGCGAAATTCGCGTTCCACTGGTCGGGTCCACCATCACCCCCATCGTGGTCTTTCTGCCGTTGATCGGTATCACCGGCATCACCGGTGTCTTCTTCCGCGCCCTCGCCGTTACCGTCGGTGTCGCGTTGCTCACTTCCCTGGCTCTCGCCCTCACCTGGACCCCCACCTTGAGCCACTACATTCTGCGATCGCGCGGCCGACACGAAGGTGACTCCCAATCCAGCCACGACACCGTTCCACCATGGTTGATGCGGCCCTACGAGCGGGTGCTGCGCTTCACCCTGGAGCACAAGCTGGTGCTGGCATTGTTCTCCGTGTTGCTCATCGCCGGCTCCTACGTTTGCTATCAGCACACCGGCTCCGACCTCTTGCCCGCCATGGACGAAGGCGGCTTCATCGTGGACTATGTGACGCCGCCCGGTTCTTCGCTGGCGGAAACCAACCGCATCATCAGCCATCTCGAGAGAATCCTGGCCCGTACTCCTGAGGTCGAAGGCACCTCCCGCCGCACCGGCCTGCAGCTTGGCCTCGCGCAGGTAACCGAGGCCAACACCGGCGACATTTCCGTGAAATT
>DATGIL010000004.1:0-97571 GCA_035295745.1 Bryobacteraceae bacterium
ATCCTCATTTTCGCTCCGGTTTACTCAGAGTTCTGACGAGTTCTTACCTTACTGCATCCAACCAGATTGTCAATGATCTGCGCAGTCCTCCCCGGCATCATTCTCATACCGGAAATTTCTGCAGGCCTCGAAACTTGCTCCAGCGCAGCAGCGATTTACATCGCGACTTGCTGCCGGATAATCTCGATAATGAAATTTAAAAAGAACCAAACAGGAAGGCCGTATTCCGCCCCGCACGGTGGCCCGCACAGAGTTTTGTTACCATTCCTTACAGAGGCTTATTTGTTTGTAGCACCGCTTTCTCCTGGAAGCAAGCCTCACAGAGCGTACGGCACCTATAAACCCCAATTTCGGCGACTTGTTCAGAATAGCATCGCCCGATTTTGGACGCAAGGCTTTTTTTCACAAATCATCGGGCTCGCCTGTCTGAAACACCACATTTCCCGCTAATCTTCACATCCCACAAGGCTTTCCAGATTCCGATGCACCCTTCTCCACGGGCTTATCATGGAGGAATGTCGGCCCCGCAGGTCCTCCTCCTCGTTTGCATTTTCGCCGGTGCCGCCCTGTCCCAACCTGTGCCTCGCGAAGTGGTATCTCGCGTAGCCGAAGAGGCCGAGGTCCTGCGCCAGAATGCGCCCAAAGTTCTCACCCAGGAAACCCTCGAGCAGCACGCCGTCATGCCTCCCTCCCGATTCCATCCGCGTATCGGCTCCTCCGCCGATGAAGTCCCCAAGCCCCGCATCGCCGTCCGGGAAGTCGTCTCGGAGTACAGCGTCGGCGCTCTTAAAGACTCGGAAAATGGCAACCTCGTCGAGTTTCGTCAGGTCGTATCCGTCGACGGGCGCACCATCCAATCCACCGACAATGCCCGCCGTGCCCTATCCCTTGGCGTGCACTCCGCAGACGACCGCCTCCGCAAGCGCATGCTCGAAAACTTCGCCAAGCACGGCCTCGTCGACGTCGCGACCGATTATGCCCTCCTTTTGCTCGCCTTCTCGAAGCGCGGCATCGAGCAGATGGATCTGCAAGTCGGCGGAGAGGCCCAAGTCGGTGTCGACACTGCCACGGTGATTCGATGGCAGCAGAAGTCCTCCGAAGGCGGCGAGCTTGAATTTCACGGCCGCCAGGTCGCCCACCGCGCCCTGCAAGGAGACCTCTGGGTTCGCAAGTCCGATGGCCTGCCGTTGCGGATTTCCGCATGGGCCGAACATTCTGACGCCAGGCATCAGATCCGCGACGAGGGTACCGTCGACTACGTGATGTCGCCGCATGGCTTCCTCACGCCAGCCTCGGTGGTCCACCGCCACATCGTCGATGGCTCCGCCGTCACCGAGAACCTGTATCGCTATCAACCCTTCAAACTCTTCAGCGCGGAGAGCGGAATCAGCTTCACGGCCGAGCCCGACCCCACCCCGCCGATAGCTCCCAAAAAGTGACCGCTGCACGTCGTCCGTAACGTTTCGCCCGCTCCGAACCATCTTAGTCTGCATGATTTCGCGGCCGGAGCACCACCGGAGCCGACGGCAAAAAATCCGAACTAACCCTCTTGCTACCCGAACTATAGGTAGTCCCTCCATGCGCTTTTTAGCAATCACGTTTCTTTTGGTGGCTCCGTGTATTCTGATGGCGGCCCAGCATAGCGGTTCCGTCCGTGCCGCCGACCAGTTCATCCCTGGCGCTACCGTCACGGCCCGCAATGGCGCCGCCAAGGTCGTGGCCTACACCGATGAAAACGGGCGGTACGTGCTCGATCTCGCGCCTGGTGTATGGGACATCCAGGTGGAGATGTTCGGGTTCGCCGCGCAGCACGGCGAGGTCACCGTGGGGATGGAGCCGACCAGCAAGGATTGGACGCTCGAGATGCCCCGTGCCAGTGCGCCCGCTGTCAATGCGAACAGCGCCGTTCCCGCCGCCGGAGTGCCCTCCACAACAGGCACCGCCACACCACGGAATCGCCTGGGCCAAGGCGGCGGACGCAATCCCGATCGTGCTCAAGGCGGCAATCGCCCCGGCGGCTACGGACGGTTCGGGCAAGGCCGCGGCGGACAGAACGGGCAAGGCGGCCAAAACGGGCAGGGCGGACCTGGTGCCAACGGAACACCAGGACGCGCAGGACAGAACGGCCAGCCGGGTCCTGGATTTCAGAGCATGTCGGTAACGGCCACCGAAGCGGGCGAACAGGCGCTCGCCTCCGCTGCAAACGAACCTCCCCCCGACCTCGGCATCGCCGGCGATGGCAGCGACTCTTTCCTGGTCAACGGAAGCACCAGTGGCGGACTCGCCGCCGCTGCCGATGAGCAAGCCCGCCGCGATCGCCTGGCGGGCGGGCGCGGTCCAGGTGGTCCCGCCGGCGCCGGCGCGCAATTGGGACTCATGGGTGTTGGCGAAGGCACCGTATTCAACGGAGGAGGCGTGGGCGCTGACCCCCTGGGCATGAGCGGCTTCGGCGCAGCCGGAGCCAATAGCGGATTTGGTCTCGATAACGGCGGCGGATTCGGCGGCCCCGGTGGACCCGGCGGTCCCGGTGGTGGTCCGGGCGGCGGCGCACGGGCAGGAGGTGGAGGCGGAGGAGGTGGCGGTGGTGGCCGCGGCGGCGGAGGTGGTGGTGGCCGCGGCGGGCGAGGCGGCAACGCTCCTGGACGCGGACGTGGTCCCTTCAACGGGCAGTTTGCCTCCTTCGGCAACCGTCGACGCACACAGCCGGCCTACCAGGGCTCTGTCGCGGTGACAGTCACGAATTCAGCCCTAAACGCTGCACCTTTCTCGCTCAACGGCCAGAGCCAGCCAAAGCCTTCGTCCGCCCGCGAATCGTTCACAGGGAATATTGGCGGACCTTTGCGCATCCCCAAACTCATCACCAACGACAAGTGGCAGGTCTACCTCAACGTCTCGGTCGCTCACAGCCGCAACGCGCGCACGCAGGTCGCCACCGTGCCGACGCTCGCCGAGCGCAATGGCGATTTCTCCGGCGCCCAGGTGCGGAACACGCCCATCACCATCTACGACCCGCTCACTAACGCGCCCTTCCCGGGAAACATCATTCCTACGAGCCGTTTTAATCCGGCATCGGTTGCCCTGCTGCAATACTTCCCGCTGCCACTGTATGACGACGTGATCCAAAACTACGGCATCTCACCCTCCACGCCGAGCAGCAGTCACTCCGTCGGCTTCCGGTTGAGCGGATCGGTGAGCCGCAAGGACCGGCTCAATTTCAACGAGCAGTACAGCGGCAACGATTCCACCAGCGAGCAGCTCTTCGGTTTTCAGGACACGTCGAGCGGCTACGGATTGAGTTCCACCGCGGCGTGGAGTCACAGTTTCAAGCCCCGTTTCAACAATAACGCCAGCTTCTCCTTCAGCCGCAATATCAGCAAGGCCGCGCCCTTCTTTGCCTACAAAGACAATGTGGCCGGGAATCTCGGAATCGCCGGCCCCGATGAGACCCCTATCGATTACGGCCCACCCAATCTCTCGTTCACTAATTTCGGCAGCCTTAGCGACGGCACCGCATCCGTGAATCGCAGCCAGACTTCGAACTTCACCGATACCATCACGTACGTATTCCATCGCAATCACAACCTGAGCTTCGGGATCGGCTACCGGCGCATGCAGCAGAACACGCTCTCTTACGCGAACTCGCGGGGATCGTTCAGCTTCGGCGGTCTGCTGACCAGTGGCGTAGATGCCAACGGCGTCACGCTTCCCAATACGGGATTCGATTTCGCCGATTTTCTGCTGGGGTATCCGCAAACCAGTTCGCTGCGCATTGGCAACTCCAATAATTACTTCCGGGGATGGGCCGCTAACGGATATGCTCAGGATGACTGGCGCATCAATCGAGGCCTGACGATCAACGTGGGTCTGCGCTACGAATATTTCTCGCCGTATACCGAATTGTTCGGGCATCTGGCCAACCTCGATCTAAATCCCACGCTGACCGCCGCGACCGTAGTGACCGCCGGCGGCAGCGGGCCCTACACCGGCGGATTTCCGAATTCCCTGATCAACTCCGACCCCAACAATTTCTCGCCGCGCTTTGGTTTCGCCTGGCGCCCCAGCCAGAAGCATAGCCGCGTGATCCGCGGCGGCTACAGCATCTTCTACAGTGGTGCGGCGTATAGCCAGATGGCCGCACGCATGGCCGCTCAGCCGCCCTTCGCGCGCACCGGAACCCTCTCCACCAGCCTTTCCGATCCGCTCACCATTCAAGATGGATTTCCGCTGCAGCCCTCCTCCATCATCACCAACACCTACGCCATCGATCGCAACTATAAGCTCGCCTATGCGCAGACGTGGACGATCGCTCTGCAGCAGACCCTGCCCCACAATCTGTTCGTGGAGTTCGAATACGTAGGCACCAAGGGAACGGGCCTCGATATTGTGGAGAATCCCAATCAAGTTCCGCCCGGCACACCCGCGAGCGTCGCACAGAAGGTGGCCAACACCAACTCGTTCACCTACGAGACCGATCACGGCAATTCCATCTTCCACGCCGGCCAGATTCGGATGACGCGCCGTTTTACCCGTGGCATGTCAGCCGTAGCCCTGTACACGTTCTCGAAATCGATCGACGACGCCTCCAGTTTCACGGGCGGCGGAGGAGGAACGTTGGTGCAGAATCCGCTCAATCTGAGCGCGGACCGGGGACTCTCATCCACCGATCAGCGGCACCGCTTGACGCTAACCTATCTGCTGTCGTCGCCAGTGGGAATTCATGGACTGTGGCGTAACGGCGGGTGGAAGACGCGCCTGTTCACAGGTTGGACCTTGAACGGCACCTTCACCGCCAATTCCGGCACCCCGCTCACCGCCTATGTCTCCGGCAACCTCGCCGGAACCACCAAGGGAAATGCGGTCTCTGGCAATTTCCGCGCCGAAGCCACGGGGATCCCGGTCGAGTCTGGCGGATTCAGCTACTTCAATCCGAACGCCTTCACCGCACCCGAGCCCGGCGAGTACGGAGACGCTGGACGCAATACGATTCCCGGGCCGGCGCTGATCAGCCTCACCGGCGCATTGAATCGCGCCTGGCGTTTCGGCGATACACGGCGGCAATTGCAACTGCGGCTCTCCGCGAATAATGTGCTGAATCATGTGCAGATCACGGGTTTCGGTACGACGGTCAACTCGTCCTCATACGGATTGGCGACGGCCGCCTCCGGCACGCGAACCGTGACCCTCAACCTTCGCTTCGGTTTCTAAACTATGCGGACTTTCTGGATTCTGACGCTAGTAGCGCTGAGCGCCCCGGGACAGCAGCAACCGCCGCCGTCGCCTCCTGCGGCGCAGCCTGCCATCTCCGCCAGGCCCACGTTCTCCACCAGTTCCAACCTCGTCATCGTCGACGTCACCGTCAAAGACAAGTCCGGTAAAGCGATTGACGGGCTCAAGCCCGAAGACTTCATCGTGCTCGAAGACGGAAAGCGCCAGAAGATCGAGGTCTTCGAGCACCAGAGCCTGAGCCTTGACCCGGAACCGCCCGCTCCCCCGCCCTCTCTGGGCGATCAAAAGGAATTACCCGAAGCGCCCAAGACTACCATCACCGCCGCCACTCCGGGCAAAATCCAATACCATGACAAGCGCCTGATGGTGATGTTCTTCGACTTCTCCAACATGGGCATCCCGGAGCAGTTGCGTGCGCAGGAAGCCTCGCTGAAATTCCTCGACAAGCAGATGACACCGTCGGACATGGTCGCGATTCTGCTCTTCACCACCGCCATCCAGGTGAAGACCGATTTCACAGCTGACCGCGACGTGCTGACCACCATCATCAAGGAACTGCCCATCGGTGAAGCCGCCGACATGGCCGATGTGGCCGACACCGGCGACGACAACGAAGAAGACACCGGAGCGGCCTTCGTCGCCGACGAGACCGAGTTCAACATCTTCAATACCGACCGTAAACTCGCAGCCATCGAAGAGGCCGTTCGCAAGCTGGCCGCATTGCCCGAGAAAAAAGCGCTGGTCTACATCACCGGCGGTATCAGCAAGACGGGTATCGAGAACCAGGCGCAGTTGGAAGCCTCCATCAACGCCGCCGTAAAGGCGAACGTCGCGATCTATCCGATCGATGCACGGGGCCTGATGGGCGACCCTCCCGGCGGCGGTGCGAGCAAAGGAGCATCACGCGGTGCCGGACTATTCAACGGCAGCCTGCTCAATGCGCAGCGCGCGTCCATCAACGACTCGCAGGAGACACTCGCCACTCTCGCTGCCGACACCGGCGGCAAAGTCTTCCTCGACAGCAACGATCTTTCGCTGGGGCTCCAGCAGGTGCAGCAGGAATTCCGCAGCTACTACGTGTTGGGCTACTACACCACCAACACCAAGGAGGACGGCAAATACCGCAAGCTCAACGTCAAATTGAACAACAACCTGACCGCCAAGCTGGAGTTCCGCGATGGATACTACGCCAGTAAGGTGTGGGGCAAATTCAACGGCGTAGAGAAAGAGCAGCAGTTGAAAGAAGCGCTGGCCGCGGCCGATCCGCTGACCGACCTGCCGCTCGCGCTCGAAGTCGACTATTTCCGCATTTCGCCGAGCGCTTATTTTGTACCCGTTTCCGTGCGCGTTCCCGGATCGGTCCTCGCACTGGCCGCGAAGAAGGCCGGCAGTGAAACCGAATTCGATTTCGTAGGGCAAATCCAGGACGAACGCAAAGCGGTTGTCGGCAATGTTCAGGACTACATCAAGATCAAGCTCGATCCCGGTGAAGCCCAGAAGCTGTCGCGCCGCAACATTCACTACGATGCCGGATTCACCCTGGCGCCCGGCCGCTACCGAATGAAATTCCTCGTCCGCGAATCGCAGTCAGGGCACATGGGCACCTTCGATGCGCGATTTGTGGTGCCCGACCTTGCGGCCGATTCTAAGACGTTGAAGGTCAGTTCGATCGTGTGGAGCAGCCAGCGCGAGCCCTTGAAGGCCGTGGTTGGTGAGGCCGAGAAGATGCCGCGCCGCGGCGCGCAATCGAATCCGCTGATCGTGGGACAGGAGAAGGTCGTCCCCAACATCACGAAGGTGTTCCGCCGCGATCAGAACATGTACGTCTCGTTCGACGTCTACGACGCCTTGCCCGATCCCGACAACGCACGCCAGCGCCGCATCGCCGTCAGCATGAGCCTCTACAACCAGAAAGGCGCGAAGGCGTTTGAAGCCGGTCCCTTAAAAGCCACGGAGCTGGCCGTCACGCGCCCCAACGCCGTGCCCGTCCAGTTGCAAGTTCCGCTCAAGGGACTGGCGCCCGGACGCTACACGTGCCAGATCAACGTCATCGACGAGATCGGCCGTAAATTCGCGTTCCCGCGGACGGCCATGGTGGTGCAGTAGCCGGCCGTTCCTTACAGCCGGTCCGCCCACTCACCCGTCTGGCCTGCCGCCGTCTTCGACAACACTGGGACCTTGGTATCGGGGGTCAGTGGAGGATGCATCTTGCTGCGCCACTCCGTTGCCTGCTGATAGGCGTGCGCCAATGCAATCACATTGACCTCTCCCAGATTCGGCCCGCTGATCTGCAGGCCGATCGGCAGGCCGTTCTTCGAAAGGCCGCACGGCACCGTAATCGTGGGTAAGCCGTAATCGTCGAGCGACCGGGTGTTGCCCGGTTTCGGATTTCGTGCCCGAGCGTTGGCAGCTCGACTCAACTCCTCCTCGATGCTCCATGGCAGTTCCCGAATTGTTGGCGTAACCAGAAAATCTACCTGCTGTTTGCGGAAGACCTCTTCATCGACCATGCGCCGCACCAGGCGCAGCGCACGCCACTCTTTGATATAGTCCACTGCCCGCGCGCCGCCTCCGCCACCCGCGCCACCGCCGCCTCGTCCGCCGGCATCGGCCGCCAACTCCGAGCGCACGAAACTGCTGCCCAGCGCCTCGCGATACACGCCGCCCTCGCTGCCCGCACCGGTGCCGAGAATCGAAGGCAGTTCCACTTCCTTCGAGCCTTTGGTCATCTTGTTCAGGACCGCGATGGCATCTTCCAAGGCGTGCGCTACTTCCTCGTCGAGCGCATCGTAAAACGGCGCCGGGATACCGATTCGAAATTGCGAGACGGGTGCGCCGATTCCCGCCGCATAGTCCGGCACCGGATAGTCGATGCTCTGCAAGTCGAGCCGGTCGTACCCGGCGATGACCTGGAGCACCATCGTCGTATCTTCCACGCTGCGAGCGATGGGTCCGCAGTGATCCAGAGACCACGTGAGCGGAACGATTCCGCGAATGCTCACGCGTCCGTAAGTGGGCTTGAACCCGACGACTCCGCACATCGCGGAAGGGGTGCGAATCGAGCCGCCCGTGTCCGTCCCGAGAGCGGCGTAGCAATTGTCCATCGCCACCGCCGCGGCCGATCCACCCGACGAACCTCCCGCGATCATTTCGAGATTCCACGGATTTCGCACCGGCCCGTAGTAGCTCACCGCCGAAGTCGCGCCGGCCGCGAAAATGTGCATATTGCACTTGCCCACCAGCACCGCACCCGCCGCCTTGAGCCGCTGCACCACCTCGGCGTCCTCTTTCGGAATGTTGCCCGAGAGCGTCTTGCTGCCCGCTGTGGTGCGCACGCCCGCCGTATCGATATTGTCCTTCAGACCGATTGGAATCCCGTGCAGAGGGCCGCGGAAGCGCCCCGCCATCTGCTCCTGCTCCAGCATCTTCGCCTGCACCAGCGCGCTCTCGCGGATTACCGTGATCCAGGCGTTGATCTTGGGATTGAAGGTCTGAATCCGTGCCAGACAAGCTTCCGTCAACTCGACCGGGGAAACTTTCCTGGCATGTACTCGTTCCGAAGCCTGCTTGAGCGTCAGCGCAGCGAGATCGTTGGAAGTGTCCGCGCGGCCAATGGCAGCCGCTGCCGCCATACCCAGACCTGTGGCGAGGAACTCCCGGCGGGAGGAGGTTGGCATGAATCCTTTTACCGCGCGGCCCGTGGACTTGTCAAACTCTATTGCACGTACAGCGGCACCGGATTCGAGTACAGTCCTTGGATGGACACGAACAGCGCCTTGATGCCTGGAGTTTCATTGGAGGGCACCTGGAAATTCATTTGGTACAGGCCCGCGAATCCGGGTGCCAGGCCCGCGTAGGAAACCATCGCCCCACGCGAGTCCTCGACCACCTCCACCAACGGCTTCACCGGCACAGGAGCAGGCGGCGCCGCATCACCGGAACGAACACTCGGCTGAGTCACGCCCAAACCGGTGCAGTAGATGGCCAGATTCTCGCTTGCATGAGCGGGATTCTGCGGCGTCACCAGGCTGAAGTCGGAAGCATGGACCACCACCGGCGCGTTATAGGCGTCCGGGCCACCGGTGAAGATGCCGGGACTGAACGCAATCACGCGAATCGGGCGTGCGGCGCTCGACTGGCTTCCGCGATTGACCACGATCGACGTATTGCCTGGGGAAAGTTCGAAGGGTGCCTGGAAGTTGATCTGTCCGGGGCCGACATAGTACAGCGGCGCCGCGATCCCGCCGATGGTCACGCTTACCCCGGCAAGTGACTGCGGAAGCGGAAAGCCGGCGGCCGAGCCCGTTGTAGCCGCGAATTCGGCTCCAAACAGGCTCACGATCTCGCCTGGGGAAACCGCGTCCCCGAGGCGGTAGCTGGCGGAATTGTAGACCGATCGGATCAGCGGCACTCCTGGTGTTGCCGGAGACGGCACCAGATCCAGCCGGGCCAGGAACCCGGCAAAGAGATTCATCGTGGACGGATCGCCCAGGAAGTCGGGAGAGAACGCCTGGCCGGCCATCCAGATGCTGCCGGCGGTGGCGGCAAGCGCGGCAATCGAGTCGGGCTGCGACCCGATGTACGAGGAAAAGGAGACCGCCCATCCATTCCCCGCAGGTGCCAATTCCATCAGGTACGAGCCGCCCAAACTCGGCTGGATGGGATTCAGCAGCGGCAGGCCAAGCGCAGCTTGGCCTGCGACCCACAGATTACCCTGCGGGTCGAGAGTCAACGCCGTGGCGGGCCCGGTGTTCGCGAGGTAAGTGGAAAGTAAAACCTTCTGACCCGTAACATCGAACTTAGCCGCGAAGGTGTTTCCCTTGCCGCCCGGAATCGGATTGACCAATGGAAAGTCCGTCAGGTTAGTCGACCCGCCAATGTACGCATTCCCGATCGAATCGACGGCAACTGCGGTCGCAGCGTCGTCACCGCTCCCGCCGAGATAAGTGGAGTAGACCAGTTTGCTCCCGTCGCTCGCAATCTTGGTGAGGAAGGCATCGAACCCATCTCCCGCTGCTCTTGCCCTCGTCGCTTGGGCCGCGTTTACTATCGGAAAATCCAGCGAGTTGGTGGTGCCGGCGACGTACGGATTGCCTGCGCCGTCCACCGCGATCGCAAGAGCTCCATCCTGCTGCGAACCGGCGATCAGCGTCGACCAGAGAATCGTGCCCGAGGGATCCAGCTTGGCCGCATAGGCATGCTGCACGAGGTTTGGGCTTCCGCCGCCGCTTGGGTAGCTGACATAAATCGTCGACGACGCGTTGATTGGATCGAGCGCCAGTATCTTCGCCTCGGGCGTGCTGGAGCCGTTCGACCAAGGCCCGTGGCTGATCGTCCAGGTGGCGCCGGCATCGGGGCTGCGCAGCAGCAGGCCGGCGTCGTTCGTGAGGTAGAGCGCACCCGAGGAATCGATTGCCGGACCGTGAAATTCCGTCGGAAACGCGACTTGCGGGAGAGGGACATTGGCCCAAGTTTGCCCCGCATCCATGCTGCGCAGCAGGCCGCTCCCGGACGTCGAATAGAGTGTCGCGCCATTGCGCGGGTCTACCGCGAGAGTAGCGATGTTGGCGTGTCCGCCTTCCACCCAGGTCTTCCCGCCGTCATCCGTCCGGAACAGTGCAGGCACCACGGGCGTGAGCTGAAACGCGCAGCAAGTGTACACACGGGCGGAGTTTGTAGGGTCCACCACGATTTGGCCACCCATTAGAGAGTCGCCCTGGCCCGGAATGAAGAAGACCGGGAAGTCGTGGGCATCAACCCAGTGCGCACCGCCATCCGTGCTTTCATAAATCTGGGGACTGCCTTGCGGAACGTCCGTCAGCCACAGCGTGGCGGGATTCGAAGGATCGATCGCCAGGCCGCCGAATTGCCGGAGCGGCGCGGGAAACCTGGGTGCCGGCAGATTGCTGTTGAGATTTTGCCAGGTGCCGCCCGCGTCGATACTTTTCGCGAGTTGGGTTCCGTCGTTCATCGAATCGGTGAACAGAACGTACACGGTGGATGGGGTTTTGGGATCAAGCGACACCTGGCTCGCACTGATAGCTGCCGGTAAAAGCTGCTTCCACGTGACGCCACCGTCCAGCGATTGAAAAACGCCCGAGGACGTTCCGGCATAGAGCGTGGAAGCGTGCGTCGGATCGATGGCGAGTGAGTTCACCGCCAGCACCGGTAAGTTCTGATTCAGCGAACTCCACGTGTCTCCGCCATCATGAGTGACCAGGAGCGAAGTGAGCGGTGGTTTAGACTGAATCGCGTTCACGGCTGGAAAGCTGAGCGAGTAGCTATTACCGGCAATATAGGCGTTCCCCTGCCCGTCAACCGCCACGCCGTTGGCCCTCGTCGACGCGCCAATGTTCTGGTTGTAGGAGAGTACCGTGCCGCTGGGATTCAGCTTCATCACCCATGCCTGTCCCGCCGAGTAGTTCAAAGCCGGACCGATAGGCACCGTTTCCCCGGTGACATACACGCTGCCATCGCGACCCACGGCTATCCCTCCAGCCAAGTCGCGCGCATCGCCGCCCAGATAGGTGGAGTAAAGTAGCTTCGTGCCGGTGGGATCGAATTTAGCGACATAGACATCCTCGCACGGATAGAACATCTTGCCGGGCTCAGCGGAACAGTTACCCGTACCCTGCTTGCCATTGACGGGATTCACCAGCGGAATCTCGGACAGTGTCGTTCCTGCGATGTAGACGTTGCCCGCCGGGTCCACGGCAACCGCCTGCACAGGATCTCCTCCTTGTGCTCCAAACAGAGCGGCATAGCCCAGCACCGGATCGATCACCAGTGGCTGTGCATGATCGTAATGCCCTATCTGGAAGTCCACGCGATTTTGGCCAAGCAACCGGTACCGACCTGCGATGCGTCGCCCGCCTTGCATAATCTTCGGCGCACGAAAACAGAACTCGTCTCCAGCAGCTTGAATCAGCAGGCCGCCCTCCGCAGTCAGCCGAACGGCGCTCGATCCGCGGAATACAAGCACGATCCGTCCCACCGGCGCACCCGGAGCGACGACGAAATCGTATTCCAATCTGGAGCCATCGCCGTGATACACCAGATCGATACCCTTCCAAACGCGGGAGAATCGGACCTTGCCGTACTGTGGAATCCCCGTGCGCCAACCGGCGGGATCGGCGCCGCGAAGGTCGTTCGCCTTCCCGGGAAGCAGCCCAGACGCGACAGAGGAAGGCAACGCCGCACCATCGGCCAGATCCATCTCCAGCCCCGCGGAGAGGCGTAGTGAACCGGAGCGGGTGAGGTATGAAGCGCCCGCATTCGTTCGGGCCACGTAGCCGTAGTTGTATGGTTCAAAACGAACCGGAAGGCGGGCGGCCGGAACTGCGCCAAGGGGCCCGGTGAGGAACGCAACCAGCCAAAGTCTGGACATCCATCTCCTAAGACTCCGGACGGCGCATGAATTCTACGGGGTTCGCCAATGCCAGGCAGTTACTCGCAGGCCTGATGGATCTTTCCGTTTTGTTCCAGTACCTCGCGCACTCTTTCCGTCAGCGCGCCGGGAGTGAACGGCTTCTGCAGGAACGCCACTTCGGTGTGAAGGATGCCGCTGTTGATCACCGCATTTTCGGTATAACCAGACATGTAAAGCACCTTAATGTCGGGCCTCCGACGAGTGATCTTTTCCGCCAGTTCGCGCCCGCTCAACTTGGGCATCACCACATCGGTGATGAGCAGGTGGATCGGGCCCTTATGATGCTCCGCTTTTCGCCGCGCCTCCACAGGGTCGGCGAAATCCAGAACTTTGTAGCCTTCACGCACTAAAGTCGCACGCACCAGCGTCCGCACCATCTCGTCGTCTTCCACCAGGAGAATGGTCTCTGTGCCGCGCGTTGCCTTTTTCTTGGCCTGCTCCGCCTCGATCACCACCGGCTGGTCGATTCGCGGCAGGTAGACCTTGACGGAAGTGCCCTGCCCGGGCTCGCTATACACATCGACGCTGCCGCCGCTTTGCTTCACGATGCCAAAGACGGTGGAAAGTCCCAGCCCTGTGCCCCTGCCCGCGCCTTTAGTAGTGAAGAATGGCTCGAACATACGGACCCTGGTGGACTCATCCATACCAGCTCCGTTGTCGCTAACCGCGAGCAGAATGTAAGGCCCGGGCTTTAGGCCGAGATGCCGGTCGACGTAATCCTGCCCAAGCATCACGTTCCCGGTTTCGATCGTAAGAACGCCGCCCTTGGTCATGGCGTCGCGCGAATTCACAGCCAGGTTCATCAAGACTTGTTCCACTTGGCTCGGGTCGGCGCTTACGCGTCCCAAATCCGGCGGGAGAATAAGGCGAAGATCGACGTCCTCACCTAACAGGCGTTGCAACATCGTGCTTAGGCTGCCGACCAGTTTGTTCAGATCCAGCACTCGCGGTTGGAGCACCTGCCGCCGGCTGAAAGCCAACAATTGCCGCGTCAGCGCGGCGGCGCGCTCTCCCGCCTTCATGATCTGTTCGGCCGCGTGCCGGTTGGAATCCTTGATATCCGGGCTTACCAGAATGAGTTGGCTGTACCCCGAAATAATCGTCAGCAGATTGTTGAAGTCGTGCGCGATTCCGCCCGCGAGCATCCCTACCGCTTCCATCTTCTGGGCTTGCCGGAGTTGTTCTTCCAGATGTCGCCTCGTCGTGATATCGAGCAAAATGGCGAGTTGTGCCTTGGAACTCTTGTAGTCGATCTCGTAGACCGCGATTTCCACGTCGATCGTTTTGCCAGGTTTCGTGCGATGCCGCCACGCGGTGGGCGTAACACCAAGCTGGCCGCTCATTCTCTCCGGAAAATCGAGTGGTTGCTCGCTCGCCTGCACCTCGGACAGAGACATACCGCGAAACTCTTGCTCGGTATATCCATACAATGCGCGCGCGGCAGCATTGGTTTCTCGGAAAGCCCGCGTCTCCGGATCCAGCACCCACATCGGCTGCGGGTTGTCTTCGAAAAGGAGGCGAAACTTTTTATCCTGGTCCTCTTCGATTGCACGCCTAGCGGACATGGTCCATTGTTACGCACCCCTTTCATTCATAAGCATACCTAGCCGGGCTTAAGCTACTCAATGGAGCAACGTGCAACGCCTGTTCGATTGAGCACACAGAAGTTAGGCTTTGGTTAACCGCAATGCGCCATACAGTACAGAGTCGTCGCCAAGTACCGTAGGTACTATATCTATTCGAGCTCCTGACCACTTGGTGATTTTTCGCCGCATTTCCGTTCGTAACGGTCCGAATAGACGTTCGCCAGCCTTGGCGATACCCCCACCGATAACAATCCGTTGTGGGTTGAGTAACATGATCGCCGCCTTCAACCCGAACGCAAGATCGATTACATAGTGACTTACAAACTCGGAGTCTTCCAATAGTACTTTCGCTGGTTTCCCGTAGTCGCGCTGCAACCAGAGACCGCAGCACATCCGTTCAAAACAGCCATGCGCACCGCACAGGCACTCCGGCCCGTCGGGGCGAATCGTGAGGTGCCCGATTTCGCCCGCATACGAGTCGGCGCCGCGCCACACCCGGCCATCCGCATAGATTCCTCCGCCGATTCCCGTGGAGAGCGTCATGTAGAAGAGCGGCGAACAGCCTTTCCCCGCGCCGAATTCCGCTTCTCCGATTGCACCGGCGTTCGCGTCGTTGTCCATGATCACAGGCGCACCCGCAAGATCCCGTACGAAGCCGCACAGATCGAAGTCGTTCCACCCACCGACGTGAGTGGAGAGCACCACCCGCTGGCTGGCGAAGTTGACGGGGCCGCCGAAACCGATCCCGCAGCGCTCAAACGTAAACTCGCGCCGCCACGTGCTGACGATTTCGGAGAGTTGCGCAAGCATCCACGGCCGGCCGCCAGCCGCGTCCGTCGCGCGCGATTCGCGCCGGATCATCCCGTCGCCATCGAAGACCGCGAGAGAAAACTTGGTGCCGCCGATATCGATCGCAAGGACCATAGGGACGATGATACGCGACGCATCGCCGGACCGCTTGCTGACGCCCGCGGCTCGCAAGCACATATCGCAGGGAACAGTAAGTTTACGAGCCGCGACCGTGAGGGAGCGATTTTTCGGCCGATCGGGCATCGCTTTGTGTACGCGCGCCGCTCGCAACGAGCCGCGACCGTGAGGGAGAGAGCCCGTCTTCCAAGCGCGCGTCAGTTCTCACTAAGGTAGTCCACGGAATCGATCACGAATCCAAACCGGCGGTAAGTTCCGTCTGATCGATCACCGGCCAATCGAATGAACTGACTAACGTTGCGCATTCCGATGGATACCGATGGGAATCGCGATGCATCTACTGTCCCGAAACGGCGTCAGTTCGGGAGGCCCTTTCACCAGCGTTGAGGTTGTCGACCGGGCCCTCTCTCACTCTCGATGTAACTTGAGCTGGAACCTCCTCGAGGAGCGCCTGCATTCATGGCCCCGCGATCATTCTTTCGCTGGGAGTGCCCTCCGCCTTGGCATGATTTGTTTTTTCTGCGTTGTAACGAACCGCTCGTACTCTTCACAATCCGTTTGTACCGCGCGGTACGTAAATTGCTAGTAGAAGAGAGGAACGCTTCAGACAGTTTCAGCGTCGCGATGCGGGAGGTTGCAAAAGTGTTATGAAGAACAAATTGTCGCAGATTTGGTGCAAAAAGATGCACAGCCAGCCGATGTGGCCGATTCATGGTAAGTACATTTGTCCGCAGTGTTTGCGCGAATACCCGGTGACCTGGGAAGGGCCTGCCCGCGCATCCGAGTACGCCCCCTCGCTGCGCAAATCGAGCCTACCGGTGGCCACGGCGTCCTTTTCCGGACCCATTAGCCAGACTCCGGTGTCCACCACGTTGTAGACAGTCAGCCCGTTTTTGTTAGTATGGGGCTCTGCGCCTGGGTATTCACACCTCAACGGCCGGGGCTTTAGAACGAGCCGCCCGGCTGGCATCGGAATTGGGAGCTAACACCTTCCAGATCTTCTCCGCGAGCCCTCGTATGTGGCGGGCACGATTGCCGGAACCCGCCCAGATAAAACTGTTTCGCTCCGCCCGCGAGCACTTCGACCTTCATCCGTTAGCCATACACGCCAGTTACCTGGTGAATCTTGCCTCGGCAGACCCCCTCATCCGCGCCAAGTCCATTGAGGGCTTTCGCGGAGAATTAGATCGGGCTGCCCTCATCGGCGCCGATTATCTGGTGTTGCACCCCGGCAGTTACCGCGGACGTTCGGTGGAAGAGGGAATATCGGCATTTGCCGGGGCCTTTGCCGAGGCATGCCATGGATTTGCTCCTTCCTCGCTCTCGGTTCTCATTGAAAATACAGCCGGCTGTGGCGCCCACATCGGCAGCCGGTTCGAAGAATTGCGGGAGTTGCGCCATCTGGCGGGCAATCGTGCCGACGTGCCCATCGGCTTTTGTCTCGACACCTGTCACCTTTTGGCCTCAGGCTTTGACATCTCGACACAGTCTGGCCTGCGCTCGGCCATTCGGAGCGCCGAAGAAACGATTGGTCTCGACAATGTCCGCCTGATTCACGCCAACGACTCGAAAGGCAAACTCGGCTCGCGAATCGACCGTCACGCGGGCATCGGCGAAGGCCAAATCGGCAGCGCCGGTTTCCGCCGGATGCTCACCCATCCCAAACTGCGCGACAAGCCTTTCATCCTGGAGACGCCGGTGGACCAAGAAGGCGACGACCGCCGCAATCTCGACACCCTCAAACGCCTCGCCCGCCGTCGCTAGTCCTCCGACTTTCGCTGCACCCGCCGATATTCCCTACAAATCCGCCCCTATTCTGGTGACAGGCTACGCAATTCCCGAATTCCCCTTCTTCCTCGGACCCGGGTGCCCCGGACGCAATGGCCGTCCCGTCGCCGCCTCCAGATGCTCGACATAGGCCGCGCTGCCTACCGGACGCCCCGTCCGCGTCGCTTCCCGAATCCGCGCGAGCAGGGCCGCGTCCGAGATTCCGATCGCCAAAGCGTCTTCCCACGTGCCCGGCGCCCATCGATCTGCCCACGCCGAGAGATCGAGCAGCGAAGCCCGGTCCGTCCCACCTGCGTGCGTCCGAGCGCTCGACCACCGCCACTCGGTGGCCGATTTCGCTAGACCCGCGCGCACCGGGTTCAACTCCACATATCGCAGAGCCTCCCAACTGTGCGACTCGTCGAGCGGGCACGAAAAGAAGCGATTCTGCCACAAATGCCCAGTCGTCCGCTGCCGGAGATTGATCCACCGGGCATAGTCGTTGTGCGCCCGGCCGAGTGCGCGCGCGAGGCCGTCCTCGCGCTCAGGCACCGCGAGCAGGTGTACATGATTGTTCATCAGGCAATAGCCGGTGATGCGGACCGAGTGCCGGGCGGCATGGTCGCGCAGGAGTTCGAGATACAACTGGCGGTCCGAATTGTCGAAAAACACCGTCTGCTGGTGATTTCCGCGCTGCGTCACGTGGTGCCAACATCCTGGCACCACGACTCTTGCGAATCTGGGCATGGTATCGATTAGTCGATTGGTGACCAATTTCTCTCAAAGAAGTTCGGGAGTTACGTAGCCTGTCCCCAGATCTCCACCTGGATTGCGGAAATTGGCTACAATCCGGGTGTGGCTCGGGTCCTGATGGTCTCCTCCGAAGCGGCTCCGTTCGCGAAAACCGGCGGGCTCGCCGATGTCGTCGGGGCGCTGCCCTCGGCGTTGCGCTCCTTCGGCGACGAGGTCGCGGTCATCATCCCGCGCTACGGCTCTATCGATCTCAAGCGGATGCGGCGTGTCTATGACGATCTGCCGATCTACCTCGGTTCCACCCGGTATGACACGTCGATCTATCAGGCCCCCGAGGAGTATCCACTCTACCTTCTCGACTGCCCCCTGCTCTTCGATCGTAAAGGCTTCTATGGCGATGCGGGCGTCGATTATCCCGACAATCATATCCGGTTTGCGGTGTTCTCCCGCGGCGCCATTGCGGCTGCCCGGGTCCTTTTCCGCACCGAAATCCTCCACTGCCACGACTGGCAGTCCGGCCCAGTCGCGCCCTATCTGCGGACTCTGTTCTCCACCGACCCAACCTTCATGGGTGTCAAGACTCTTTTCACGATTCACAACCTGGGCTACCAGGGCCTGTTTCCCCCCACCGTCCTCCCAACGGTAGCACTTGACCCGGATGTCTTTCGCCCCGGCGGGATGGAGTTCTTCGGCAAGGTTAGCTACATCAAGGGCGGCATCGAGTTCGCGGACGCTATCAATACCGTCAGCCCCACCTACGCTCGTGAGATCCAGACGCCGGAGTACGGGTTCGGCCTGGATGGCGCCCTTCGCGCCCGGGCCTCCGTCCTGACCGGCATTCTCAATGGGGTCGACTACCGCGAGTGGAACCCGGAGACCGACCAATTCCTTCCTGCGCAATATTCGGCTGACGACCTGAGCGGGAAACAAATCTGCAAGCAACAACTCCTCGCCGAGTTCGGCCTGAACGCCGACGCCATCGATCGTCCCCTGGCAGGAGTCGTCTCTCGTTTCACTCCGCAAAAGGGCACCGAACTGATTGCGGAAATCGCCGCCCGCCTGGTCGCGGAGGACGTGTATTTGGTGGCGCTGGGAAGCGGCGATCCCGCCCTGGAGGAGACTTTCCGCAGTCTGGCCGCCGAATTCCCCGGGAGAATCGGCGTCCGCGTCGGCTTCGATAACGGCCTCGCCCACCGCATTGAGGCGGGGGCGGACATGTTTCTCATGCCAAGCCGTTACGAACCCTGTGGGTTGAATCAGATCTATAGCTTACGGTATGGTACCGTGCCGGTGGTCCGCGCCACGGGTGGACTGGATGATACCATCGAAGAGGGAACGGGGTTCAAGTTCTGGGGTTATTCCGCCGAGTCTCTTTTTCTGGCCGTTCGCGTTGCCGCCCAGACGTTCGCCAATCCAGAGCCCTGGCAGGAAATGATGCGCCGCGGCATGCGGAAAGACTTCTCGTGGAGAGCCTCCGCCGCGGCTTATTCCGCCCTCTATCAACAGCTTCTGGGGCGAGCCTGAATCCTTTTGCCCGATTGGTATTCTAATAGCTTAGAGTTTAGGAGACGAAATGGCAGGTTTGAACACACTTAGTTTCACCGATTCGACGTTTGACCAGGAGGTCCTCCGGTCGGACGTGCCGGTTCTGGTGGATTTCTGGGCCGAATGGTGCGGCCCTTGCCGGCAGATGGCTCCCACCATCGATGTGGTAGCTACGGAATACGCCGGCAAAGTCAAGGTAGGCAAGCTGGATGTGGATTCGAATGGCAGCACCGCCATGCGATACAACATCCGCGGGATTCCCACGCTGCTTCTGTTTAAGGACGGCCGCGTGGTGGAGCAGCGCGTTGGCGCCATGCAGAAGTCCGAAGTGGCCAAAATGCTCGATCCGCACGTGGGAGTCGAGAAGATCGCGTAAACTCTCTGCCAAGCCGGGAGTCCTCAAGGTCTCCCGGCTTGACCTGTTTCCCTTCCTCAAGTCCCAATCCTCCAATTCCATCAGTCCCCGCGCCGCCCGCAGACAGGAGTACCTGCGCCACGATAGAATGGCAAACTGTGCTCACGGACGACCAGATCCTGGAATTGCGTTCTCATTTCCCCATCCTTCGCGAGAAGACCTACCTCTATAATTGCTCGCAGGGAGCCTTATCTGACGCGGTCGAAACCGGCATGCGGGACTACGCCTGCAGTTGGCGCACCTCCTCCGATCCGTGGACCGAATGGGTGGGCGCCTACGAGAAACTGCGCGTCGAATTTGCCCGATTCATTAACGCCGAGCCCGACGAAGTAGCCGTCGTCACCAGTGCCTCCGCCGGAATTAATCCCATCGCCAATGCGCTCGAATTCAATGAACGCAACAAGGTGGTCATGGGCGAGTACGAGTTTCCCACTATGGGACACATCTGGCTCGCGCAGCGTCCACGCGGTGCAACCATTAAGTTCCTGGACGGCGTCGACCACGCAATTCCCACCGAGCGCTACGAACGCGCCATCGACGACCGTACTGCCATCGTGCCCTTGACGCATGTCTCGTTCGTCAATGGATTCCGTTCCGATGTCGCCGGCATTGCGCGCATCGCCCACGCCGCCGGCGCGCTGGTGTTTCTCGATGGATATCAGGACTGCGGAACTCGTCCCATTGACGTCAAAGCGCTCGACGTGGACTTCTTCGTGACCGGCGCCCTGAAGTATCTACTCGGCCCGCCGGGACTCGCGTTCCTTTACGTGAGGCGCGAGTTGATCGAACGATTGACGCCAACCATGACCAGTTGGTACTCGCAGCGCGATGTCTTCGCGTTCCGCACCAGGCATCTCGATCCGGCGCCGTCGGCGCGGCGTTTCGAGACCGGAACACCTGCCGTTCCCAACGTCTACCTGGCGCGTCCCGCTCTCGAGTTCCTCACCCGCATCGGTATGCAGAATGTGGCAGCGCAGATCGAGCGGCTGACCGCGGCCTTCCATCGTGGAACTCGCGAACTGGGCATCGTGAGTAAAACTCCCGCCGATAGCGTTGGCCCGCTCGTGGTACTGCGCTCCACGGACGCAGCCGCGATGGTGTCCAGGCTCGCCTCCCGCGGTATCGTCACCTCCTGCCGCCATGACGGCGTTCGCTTTGCCTTCCACGTCTACAACACGCTCGACGACGTCGACACCGCCCTGGGAGCCCTGCGTGAGAACCTCGAACTGATGGTGCGTGCATGAAGATTCTGGAGGGCGGCTGCCGCGTTTATTCGCCGGGGGACGGGCGCATCGAAAGCCTCGGAACGCTGACTGAGCGAGCGGTGGTCTGCCAGGCGAGCGGCGCCAGGCGCATTACACAGACCGTCCGCGACTACGCTCCGGGTCCGTCTCCCGGATTCGTGAATCCCGTCGCCGAGGAGACTCTCTATGTAGTGTCAGGCGAGGGCATTTGCCGCATTGATGGCTTCATCTACTCGCTGCGCCCTGGCGCCGCGGTATTCGTCCCGCCAGGATCCGTCTGCATCATCGCCAACACCGGGTCCGATCGATTGCGGATCGTCAGTTCCTGCTGCCCTGAAGATCCAGGCCGGCGGACGGTGGAACCGCCCCTTTCGTCCGGTGAACGGCCCAAGCTACGCGTGCATGAAGATGACCGCGAAGTAATCCGTGCTGGGGGCGATCGCGAGTTCCGCTTCCTCGTGCATACCGACGTGGGTTGCCGCAGCGTCACGCAGTTCGTTGGCTGGATACCCACCAGCCGTGCCCCCTTCCATTTCCACACCTACGAAGAATGCATCTACATCCTGGAAGGCCACGGTATCCTCCACCTGGACGGGCATCCGGACGCCTCGGAATTTGGACCCGGATCGAGCATCTACCTGCCGGATGGCGTAGTGCACTGCCTGGAGAATCGGGATCCTGCACCCATCCGTCTGCTGGGCGTTTTCTATCCCTCTGGTAGTCCCGGCGCCGCCTATGAAAGCCGCTGAACCGGCGCAGGCCCGAGTCGAGCAGGGAGAACAGCTCTCTCGCCAGCTGAGTTCCCGCCAGTTGGGAATGATCGCCATTGGCGGCGCCATCGGTACCGGGCTCTTTCTCGGCAGTTCCCTGGCGGTACACACCGCCGGGCCGGGCGTAATCGTCAGTTACATCATCGGCGCGGTCATCACGCTGCTGCTCATGGGCGCACTTTCCGAGATGGCAATCGCGCATCCGACCGCCGGCTCGTTTGGCGTGTACGCCGAACTGTATTGGCATCGCTGGGCGGGCTTCACGGTGCGTTACACCTATTGGGCGGCGCAGGTCATCGCAATCGGCGGAGAGGCTACGGCCATCGCGATCTATTGCCAATGGTGGTTCCCGAACACGCCCAAGTGGATGTGGATCGCGATCTTCTCGCTCTCGCTGCTGTACATCAACGCGCGCAGTGTGGGCAGCTTCGGCAGCTTCGAATACTGGTTCTCGATGATCAAGGTCGTGGCCATCGTGGTGTTCATCGTGTTCGGCGCGGCATTGCTCGCGGGATTCACACCCCGGCCGGCTATCGGACTGGCCAACCTGACCGCGCACGGCGGACTGCTGCCCACGGGTTGGCGAGGTGTAGCGATGGCGATGGTCTTCGTGATCTTTAGTTATATGGGGACAGAAGTAGTCGCTGTCACTTCGGGCGAAGCTAAGGATCCGCGGACCGCCGTGCCGCGCGCCATGCGGACCATGGTCAGCCGCCTGATTGTCTTCTACATGGGTGCGATTTTCGTCCTCGTGGCGATCGTCCCGTGGAACCAGATCCAGCCCGGGTCTGACGTCACCGCCAGTCCGTTCGTCAAGGTGTTTCAGTTGATCGGCGTGCCGGCCGCTGCGCACCTGATCAACTTCGTGGTGATCACGGCCGCCGCTTCCAGCATGAACTGCAATCTCTACCTGGTGAGCCGCATGATGTTCTCACTGGCCCGCGGCGGCTACGCACCGGCGGCGTTCGGCCGTGTGTCGGAGCGCGGCACTCCCGTTCCCGCCCTGCTGGTCTCCGCCGCGGGACTGGGACTAGCACTCCTGGTCGCTCTCTGGTTCCCAGACAGCGCTTTCGTTTATCTCTTCGGGATTTCGCTGTTCGGCGGTCTTTACGCCTGGCTGGTGATCTTCGTGACGCACCTGTTCTTCCGTGCGAAGTGGGAAGCAGCCGGCCATCCGCGCCTCCCCGTCCGAATGATCGGCTATCCGTTCACATCGCTCTTGGGAGCGGCTGCCATGGTCACGATCCTGGCGATCACATGGTGGGTGGAAGGAATGCGCGTCACCCTGATCGCCGGAGTGCCATGGCTGGCTGCTTTGACGGCCGTGTGGTTTGTGGTAGATCGGAGAACCTCACCAACGATCGGAGCATCGCTCGAAAATGGAAACTGATATCTTGCTTCAATTCGCGAACGCCCTGGCAACAGGCACGATTCGCGTGATCGATCTAAGCCAACCGCTGGAGCCCTCGACGCCCATCATTCAACTGCCAGACGAATTTGGCAAGACGTGGCCTTTCCGCCTCGAACAGATTTCGCACTACGACAGCCGCGGCCCAGCGTGGTATTGGAACAACTTCTCCTGCGGAGAACACACCGGCACGCATTTCGACGCACCGGTCCATTGGGTCACCGGCAAGGACCACCACCACAATGCCACCGACACCATTCCCGTGGAGCGCTTCATTGCGCCGGCGAACGTGATCGACGTCTCCCGCGAGGTCGAGGGCAACGCGGATTTTCTGCTGACTCGGGAACACATTCTGCAATGGGAGGCTAAGCACGGACGGATCGAGCCCGGATCGTGGGTATTGATGCGCACCGACTGGTACAAACAGAAGGACGCCGCGCGCTTTCTGAACATGCAGGAAGACGGCTCGCATGTGCCGGGTCCTCATCCCGAACTGGTGCCGTTCCTGGCGAAGGAACGGGACGTCATCGGTTGGGGAGCCGAGGGCGTCGGTACGGATGCAGGGCAGGCTTTTCGTTTCGATCCTCCTTTTCCGTGCCACACCATCATGCATGGAAGCAACAAATTCGGGCTCGCCAGCCTCGCCAATCTCGATCAACTGCCGCCCAAAGGCGCGATCCTGATCACGCCGCCATTGAAGATCGTGAACGGATCGGGAAGCCCTTGCCGCGTCCTCGCATTGGTGACCCGTTGATCGCGCAGACGTGGCGCAAACACTCCTGTTTGCCGCGTCGAGACTCATCTCGACGCTTTTCGCGGTGTGTGCCAAATCCTGCGCCACGAAGTGGTCTTCGGCGCTGCCGCCTGGACGCTTTTCGACTGTCCACCAAATCTGCAGTCATCCAGAGCCGTTCCTTGACCCGCTCCTCAGCTTCAGCCTCATGAATCCCGCCGAGTTCGCCAATATATCGAGCGTCGAGCGCGATTTCTGGTGGTATCGGGGCATGCGCACAATTCTGTTTCGCCTCCTCGATCCCTACCTCTCGGGCCGTAAAATCTCACGCGCGCTGGACGCCGGATGCGGCACCGGGTACTTCTGCCATCTGCTGCAGACTAAGCGCCAGTGGCCCGTCGTGCCGCTCGATATCAGTTGGACCGGACTGCGTCACGCTCGTAATCTGGGAGTCGCCCTGCCGGTTCAGGGCGATATCGCGCAATTGCCCTTTGCCGACCGGGCCTTCGATCTGGTCATCTCGCAGGACGTCCTGTCCCATCTGCAACCGGGGGATGAGCAGCTCGCGCTTCGCGAATTTGCGCGTGTCCTGGCGCCTGGCGGGCTTGCCTTTGTGCGCACGCCGGCGCTCAACCTGCTGCGCAGCCGCCATTCGGAATTCATTCACGAACGACAGCGCTTCACGCGCCGCCGGCTGCTTCAGTTGACAGCCGAGGCCGGCCTTCGCCCTCTGCGCTGCTCCTACGCCAACTCGTTGCTGCTTCCCGTGACATTTGCAAAATTTCGTCTTTGGGAGCCCCTTTTGCGGCGTCCAGCGGCCAGTGGCGTGGAGCCCCTTGCGCCATGGCTTGACCACCTGTTATACCAACCATTGGCAATCGAGGCAGCGTGGCTCGCGGCCGGTCATAATTTTCCAGCAGGGCAGTCGCTCATCTTCATCGGTGAGAAGATAATGTGAGGGGTTCGTTGGGGGTCTCGAAATTTCCGTCTTTGAGCGTTTTCTTTCCGGCATATAACGATGCGCCATCGCTCCCGCCATTGGTCCGCGCGACCTTCGCCGTATTGGAGGGGCATGTTGCCGACTTCGAAGTCATCGTCGTCAACGATGGCAGCAGCGACAAGACGGCCGAGGTGCTGGAGCTGCTTTCTGCCGAGTTTTCCCCGTATTTGCGCGTCGTAACACACGTCAAGAATCGCGGCTACGGCGGCGCCCTTCGCAGCGGGTTCGGCGCGTCTCGCAAAGAGTTCGTCTTCTACACCGATGGCGATGGCCAGTACGACGTCTCCGAGATTCCCCTGTTACTGGAGCATGTCGGGCCCAATACCGGGCTGGTGAACGGGTATAAGCTGGAACGGCAGGATCCGGCCCATCGCATCTGGATCGGAAATGTTTACAATTTCTGCGCGCGCCTGCTATTTCGGATCCGCATTCGCGATATCGACTGCGACTATCGTTTGATCCGCCGCGAATTACTGGAGAAGATTCACCTCACCTCTACCAGCGGCACCATTTGCGTCGAACTGGTGCGCAAACTCGAGCTCAGCGGATGCGACGTCGCCGAGGTCTGCGTGCACCACTATGCCCGCCAGCACGGCCGGTCTCAGTTTTTCCGTGTGCGGTCGCTGGCGATCACGTTCTATCAGCTATTGCGGTTGTGGGTAAGAACCGTCATCCTGCGATGATCGGACGCAAGCGTCTGGGGAAGCGCGGGCGCTGCCTCTACCGGCAAGATGAGCGAGCGCACAGCGATTTTTCCGTCGAAGCCCTCCGCCAGGATCGTATAGTGCGTGGTGCGCTCGGGCACGATCTCCAGGCATTGGTTGAATGCCGGAGAGACCTCCTGCCCCAACGGCGCGATTCTGACCGATTTCGCGTTTTCCACGCCGTAACACAGCATCGCTTTGTGGCCCGCAGCCAGAATGCGGACACTCGTGTAAAACTGAACGATGCGCACTGGACCCGCCTTCATCCCTATGGGGCGCACCCAGTCGCCTGTCTCTGACCGCCGCACCGTGCTGAGCGCCCACACCGACAGGAGAAGGCCCAGGCCGACCCAGAGTTTGGTGTAGCGAAGCAGCATCATCGCGTCTTCTCTTAGCCTCCCTTATTCCGCTCCAGGTTTCAAGTGCGTTACGCTCTAAAAATCATGCCCATTCGAATTGTTCAGGTGGATGCTTTCACCAATCGGCCGTTCGCCGGCAATCCCGCGGCGGTGTGCGTTCTCCCAGATACGGTTCCTGATCAGTGGATGCGCGATGTCGCCCGCGAGATGAATTTATCAGAGACCGCCTTTTTGACGCCGCAAAACGGGGGCTACAACCTGCGCTGGCTCACCCCGGCTGTCGAAGTGGACCTGTGCGGTCACGCCACCGTAGCGAGCGCCCACGTGTTATGGCAAGACGGTCATTTGCCGGAGGGACAACAGGCCCGTTTTCATACGCGCAGCGGCCTCCTGACGGCCGACCGCCGAGGGGAATGGATCGAGTTGGATTTTCCCGCCAAGATCGCGGCGCCGGCGGAAGCTCCCCAGGAGTTGCTTCCCGCTTTAGGCGTGAAGGATGCCAAGTTCGTCGGGCGAAACGCGTTCGACTACCTGGTGGAAGTGGATTCTGAAGAAACGTTACGCGGTCTGTCGCCTGACCACTCAACACTCAGAAAGGTGCCGGTCCGCGGCGTGATAGTGACCACCCGCTCTTCGACTTCAGGTTTCGATTTCGTCTCCCGATTCTTTGCTCCCGGCTCGGGCATCGATGAGGACCCCGTCACCGGCTCGGCGCATACCGCTCTCGGACCGTATTGGGGCGAGAAGCTGGGAAAGGTTGAGATGACCGGCTATCAGGCTTCCGCGCGTGGTGGCGTTGTCCGCGTCCGCCTGGCAGGAGAGCGGGTCCTGCTGGGGGGACAGGCCGTCACCGTGATGACCGGCGAGCTGCTGGCATAATCCCGCAAACAAAAGACGGGCTCCAGAGCAGTGCTGGAGCCCGGAATTGAATTAGAGACAGAGCGAACACACCCACAGTCTCTTGCGTTAGGGAGTGAGGGGCTTTAGCGACTGACCGGCGTGGGGCTGTTCCCTTGCCCGGGCAGGCCCCCGACAGCGGCCAATCCGCCGACAGTCGCCGCCGTTGCGACACCGCCAATCACCGCGACCGTGCCGATCCCAATGCCTGCTCCCGCAGCCGCACCACCCGCTCCGGCAGCGCCAGCCGCACCAGCAGCCGATCCAGCCGTACCGGCACCAGCGGCCACACTAGTCGCAGCACCGATTTTCTTGGCGATGGCCGTACATCCTCCCTTACTGACTTCCTTGACACCCACCACCTTGATCAGTTCGGATGCACCTGGCACGGAAGGAGAGGTGCCTTCGGCGCGACCAACGACTTCAACATGATTTCCGATCTCCTGGTCGAGGCCGGCTCCTTGGAGTTCCAGAATCACGTTCGCAGTCTGGTCGACAATCACGATTTTGCCGGATTTTGCCAGTAGGCAACCTGACACCCGCGTCGGGGCCGCCGCACCGGCAGTTTGCGGCTCGAAATCCAAGCTGCTGCCCGCAGCTACGTTGGCAACCAGCAGGCCCGTGCCGTTCGCCACGCGAACCACGCCGCGAACTGCAGCCACCGTCACCCGATGATTCTCCAGCACGCGAATTCGAGCCACACTATCGCTGGCCGCTGTGGAAATGCGTAACGAGCCTGCTTCGACCTCGTATCCGGCCGCCGACTCGAGTTGTCCAAACCCGGATTCCAGCACCAGCCGATTCTGATACACCGTGGCGCGTGTGTTCGAAGCTAACCGCATCTGCACACCGCCCGTAATCTGCAGTTGCGAGGATGCCGTTTCGGTCTCTACTACGCTGCCATCAAAGAGGTTGCTATTTCCCCAGACCCGCGCATGGTCCACTTCGAAGCTTCCGTTGGCAACCGCCATGCCAATGAAACTGGCTGCGGGTAAGGAACTCAGCCCACCCACGAGCCACAAGCAGATAGCAGCTCCAACGAGCGCTCGGAAAAAACATCGATTGGTCTTCATACCTGATTAAGATATCGGCGGCTCTTCGGCTAACTTTAGAGGCGGAAGACAAAAACTGCGAGAATTTGTGGCGCGCCGGCGTTATTCGTGCCGCAGCACTCTCACCATCTCACGCACACTGCGGATTACGGATTCCGGCTCGTCCGCCCGCGCGCGGCGATCGCTGCCCGTCAAAACCATCTCGGGCCACGAATGGGACCCCACCGCGCCGGCCGTCCGCACCTCCGCGAGGCTGGTCATAAACCCCTGCTCCGCCAGGAATGCCGCGCGCATCTTAGGCTCGTGCTCGAGACCCGCAAGAGTAGCTTGCTCGTCGAGCGTCAATCCGTGAGGAGTCGCGGATTCCGGCCGCGTATGTGCCATCAGCCGCATCAGCCCGATGCCGCTGCTCACCCTCAAGACGAAGTCGGGAGGGTAGCCCAGGTGGAACGGAACACGACCCGCCATACCCATCCGTTCCTCGCTTTCCAGAACCGGATCTACCAGCACCATACCGGCCACTTCTTCTGGGTAGCGGCTGCCGAACACCCGCACATCCAGGCTTCCAAACCGGTCACCGGCCAGCACGAAGGGCGCCTTCACCGAACCGCGAAGCAGCAACTCGTGGAGGTCGGCCGCGTTGGCGACACTGGTGTGCGGTGCCGGCCCCGGATCGCTCCATCCATACCCGGCACGGTCATACCAACAGGCTCGCGTGGTCCTGGCGATCTCGCGTTGGATGTAAACCCAGCTATACCCCGGGGTCAGAGCGTCGCTCTCAAAGATCACTGTGGGACTTCCTTCGCCCGAACAGAAGATGTTGAGGGACCTGCCACCAATATCCACCGACCGCCCCACCTGCCGGAAGCGCGCGCGCTCCCGCCTTCGCGCCACCTGTTCATAGGCGGTGCCGAAAAGAACCAGCACCACCAACAGGAGCGCAATCGCCGCAAGGATTCCGTTGATCCGCCTTTTCACTCGGAACCCGTTATATCGAATTCCGAGTCAAGTGTCAAATCGCTTTCTACGTCTTAGGAGGAGGCGCGGTTGTTTGCCGCACGATCAGCGTCGTCTTCACGTCGTACTCCTTGCCGGCTTGGGCTGGATCAGAAATCAAGGCGTGCAGCGCCTGAAAAACCAGCCTGCCAACCTCCACGCGCGGCACCGACACGGTCGTCAAGGCGGGCTGCGTGAACTGCGCGAACGTAATGTCGTCGAAACCGATGATGGAAAGCTGCCCCGGCACCGAGATCTGCCGGTCGTAAGCACAATGCATTGCGCCAATCCCCATCAGATCGTTGGCCGCTACAATTCCAGTGGCGCTGAAGACATTGAGCAGTTTCGAACAACTGAAATATCCGCCCTGAATGGAAAAATCGGAATCGATCACCCTCACTTCGACCCCCGGTTCCGTCGCCGCAGCCTCCAGGAACGCCTGCTTGCGGTGCTGGGCGGAAGTGCCATGCATGGGGCCGCCAATGAATCCCAGGCGCTTGTGCCCGAGTTCGAGCAGGTGATTCACCGCCGCCCGGATGCCGTGGGCGTAGTCCAGTGCGATATTGCTGATCCTCGCGGCGGTCACCCCGTGGTCGAGATAAACTGCGCCGACTCCCTTGCCCGCCAGACTTTCCCGCACTTCGCGCGCCACCTGCGAGGTCAAAAAGGCGGCGCCCGGCACCTGCAGGTTCACCAGGCGATCCACCGCGTTGCGCGTTCGCTCTACATCGTAATTGGTATTCATCACCATGGTTTCGAGGCCCGCCATCGCCGCGGATTCCTGAAACGACTTGGTGATCTCGGGGAAAAAAGGATTGCCGATATCGGGGACCACCAGGCCCACGATCGAACTGCGGCCGATGACCAGACTCCGGGCCGCACTATTCGGCGCATATCCGAGCTCCCTGGCGGCCCAGAGGACTCTCTGCTCGGTTTGCGGACGGACGCGGCGCGAACCGTTTAACACGTAGGAAACGGTGGCAATCGAAACCCCAGCCTTAACTGCCACCTCTCGGATAGTCGCCATAATCGTCCATGTGGCAGAGTGGCAGACGGGCGGGAGCCTGTCAAGCGAACGCCGCCATTTAAACGATTTAAACGCTCCAGCCTACTCCACCCGCCGGACCTCCACCTGGCGATAGATCTCCTGCGTCTGCGCCAGGCTGGCGAAATTCATGCCGGGCAGTTTGGCCGATGCCGTGCCCGCCGCCACACCCCACCGCAGCGCATCAGCGGGAATATTCTTACGCTCCATCGCCCACGAGTACCCAGCCGAGAGAGCATCGCCCGCACCGATCGGGCACACCGCCTCGACGCGCGGAGGGATCGCTTCGATCAGACCATCCGGATACGCGCCAACCGCACCTCGACTCCCCAGCGAGAGCACCACCGACTCCGCGCCCATCGATCGAATCCGCTCTGCCGCCTCCAGGTAGTGGGTGCGCGTCAGCAGAGTCCGGGAAAGCAGACGGTCGGCCTCTTTTTGGTTGGGCGTCACCACCGTCGGCTTGGCGTCAATGCCTTCGATCAGAGCCTGCCCGTCGGCATGCAGCAGAGTTTTTACCTTCCTGGCACGCGCCATCGAGATCAGTTTGCCGTAAAACCCGGGAGGCACGCCCGGTGGCAGGCTTCCACACATCAGCAGCCACGACGCCGTCTTCAACGCTTCGCGCACCGCACGCTCCACGCAGACTACCTCCGATTTCTCCAGGCACGGGCCCGCCTCGTTCAGGTTGACCGTCAGCCCGTGGCGATCGGTAATCGTCAGATTCGTGCGGATGGGGTTTCGAATCGGAACCACCTTGAGCGGAAATCCCGAGGTAGCCAGATAAGACTCCATTCGTTTCCCGCTATCGCCTCCCGATGTGATCACTGCCAGCGTTTCGCCGCCAAATGCATGCAGGACGAATGACGCGTTGATTCCGCGCCCCCCCGCGCCCTCGCGGCTGGAATTGACATAAGCGCGATCTTCAAAGGCTAAATGGTCGACACTGATAACCCGGTCGATGGCTGGATTAATGGTAAGCGTAACAATCAAACTTATATTTTAATGGACGGCGGCGTTCGGGGCCCGAAATCTTGAACCTTTCGATCCGCACAAAAAAGGCGCAGGCCCTGAAGACCTGCGCCCATTTGTCTCGAAGATCCGAGTTCTCTCTTAGAAGCTATACCGCAGTGCGAACTGCATCTGCCGCGGCAAACCAAGCTGCCCGGTCAATTTGCCGAAGTTCGCCGTCGAAGTCAGACTCAGGCTGGCGCTCGCCGGATCGAATCTGACGGTATTCGTCAGGTTGACCGTCTCCCAGCGGAATTGTAGCTTGTGGTGCTCGTTGTATGGCATGGAGAAGCTCTTGGCAAGGCCGCTGTCGATTTCGAAGAAGCCCTGGCCGCGCAATGAGTCACGGCTGCCGGTCTGCCCCGCCATAGTCTCCTGGAACCCTGCCAGTGCGGCGGCTGGATTAGCCCACAGATTGGGTCCGCTGCCTCCACCGATGGTGGCGGTATTGTGGGTACTGATGATCGACGGAATGGGCTGGCCATTCGGCGTAGCGTCCGAGCTGAGCTCCCAGTTGGTCGCCCAGCGCGATCCGTCACTCACCGAGAACGGAAGGCCGGAGGTCACGCGGAAGGTTCCGGACAACTGCCAGCCGCCCACGAAGGCATCCAGGATCTTGTTCATGCTGGTGCCGAAGTGATGCCCCCTGCCGAACGGGAGTTCGTAGACGAAGTAGCTGTTCGCCTGGTGTGTGGCATCGTACCGCGACACGGCCCGCAACTGCTGCGCATTCCACGAATTGATCATGAAATCGTTGCCGAAGCTGCCGGCGCTCTCCGCCGTCGAACCGATATCGATCGACTTGGAGTAGGTGTAGTTGAAGACGCCCGCGAGTCCGGCGCTAAACCGCTTGCGAACCGTCCACTGCATGGCGTGGTACGAACCTGAGCCGAGTGAGCTCCACGCATTCAACGCCGAGAACTGCGGGCTGAACATCATGTTCGGCCCCAGTATGCCGCAGCCCGTTGCGGTGAGCGCGCCGGAAGAGCTGAACTTCGACCCGGTGGGGCTGCACGCCTGGCCGTTGTCCATATCGTTCAGCGTGTTGGTGAAGTCGCCGGGATTGCTGCGCGTCGTGTAGTCGAGCCCGATCACCTGAGTGGCGGTATACCCGTTTCCAGCAGCCGTCGCCCACAGATTTTCGAAGAACGGAATCTTGGGGAGATTCTTGACGGAAACGCCATTCAGATCGATCAGGGTGGCGAGTTGCGTCATCGCCTGGAAGTAAGTCTGTCCGGACTTGGGATCTACCATGTTGGTAGGCATTGCCAGATCGCGCTCCACCAGGTTGTGGCGTGAGAGCCGGCCCACGTAAGAAGCTTCCACGAACCATCCGTGGCCGAATTCGCGGCCGATGCTCAGGTTGATGTTCATTGTGTAGGGTGCGCGCAGATTATCGTCCACCGAGTTCGTGATCGCGAACGCATTGGGATACGTGGCCGGGAATCCGCCGGGAGGCGCGGGCTGCAGGAACAACGGCGCATTCGGCGCGTTCGGGACGGTGTAGAAGTTGACGAAGCGCGGAAGCTGCGCCGACGTGTAGACATTCGCGGGAGTCGACAGCGTGGTGGCCAGGCCGAACGCCGAAGCGTTGATGGTCGCCGCCAGCGGCTGCCCGATTTCGTCGTAGAACATGCCGAATCCGGCGCGGACGGAAGTCTTTCCCTGTCCGAACAGGAATCGCGAGAGGCCGCTCTCGCCCTTAGGTGAGTAGGCGACCGCCAGGCGGGGAGCGAAGTCGGTGTGTTGCGGATAGAGAGGCCGGCCTGCCGGCACGTAAACGATATTGCCAGCCAACAGATTGGATTCACCCTGATCTGCCAGAGCTCCGCGCGTGTCCATCCAGGTGCCAATCGGAATGTTCGTGGAAATCTGCTGGCCGTTGGCTTCGTGCACGGGCGGCATCACCGTGAGGCGCAGGCCGTACGTTACCGTCAGGTTGTTCTTGATCCTCCAGGAGTCCTGTCCGTAAAAATCGGCTTCCCGATTTTCGAAGTTGCGGGCCACCGGCGCGCCTGCGGGAATCGTCGTGCCGTTGACCAGATAGTTGTAATTGCCGGTAGCGGAAGTCACGATTCCCAGCAGGGCGGCAACGTTGTATTCAAAGGTGGTTTTGTCGCCGCTCTTCAAACCGATGGACGCCGGCACGAGATCGTTTCCGCTGCCGTTGATGACCGAGGCGTTGGTGGTCGCGGAATTGTAAGAGTGGCTGTAGGAGATGGTCTGGTTGGAAATCAACCTGGCGGTTCCGCCGATGCGCAGATCGTGCGCACCCAAGGTCCATGCCAGCTCTTCGCCGAAGGTATTCACCGGAACGATGCGGACCGTTCCCGTGCTGGTGCCATTGATCGTTGCAATTCCCCGGAAGGAGACTGGCGTGCCATTCAGAATGCCAGTGGTCTCACCGCCCTGACGGGTAAATCCGTAATGGAAGGTGCTCACCAGATTTGGCTTCACCACCGCGGTCCACCCGGCCGCCAGCCCTTTGTTATTGGCGAGCGTCACCGAGTTGGGAACGTCCCCCGGAAACTGCGGAGTGCCGTTCTGGCTGTCGTTCTGAAGGTTTCCGCGCACGAACAGCGAATGCTTTCCGGCGTTATCAATCTTGTAATCCACCTTCGCGATGTAGGTGTTCTGATCGGAATGTACCGGCGCGTTGAACAGGTAGCCGAAAGTGTTGACTCCATCACCGACGTTGCTATTGTTGCTGACGGGATATTGTTTCATCACCGCCAGCGCGGCCGGACTGATGCCGATCCCCAGCGGGTCGGCAGCCTTGATTTGATCCGGCGTGAACTGCAGGAGCGCTCCGCCGGTGTTGTGGTACTGGATGATGCCCTGCTTCATCAGTTCGCTTGGCACGATCTGGTTGACGCTGGTAGCGCTCGCGTCGCGCCGGCCTTCGTAGTTAATAAAGTAGAACAGCTTATTCTTCTTGACCGGTCCGCCGGCGGTGCCGCCGAAGGTGTTGATGAGCAGCGGGGCGACTGGCAGTTTCGCGGCGTTGTTGAAGAAGCTGTTGGCAGCGGTTTCCGTACCGCGGCGGTATTCATACAACGAACCATGGATGTCGTTGGTACCCGATTTGGTCACCAGGGTGATGTCTGCTCCGGAACCACGGCCGCTGTCCACGCTGCCGTTAGTCGTAGTGGTGCGGAACTCTTCTACCGAGTCCTGCGTCACGCGCAGGACGCTGGTGAAGGCCGCGCGATTGCTCTGCTGATTCACGTCCGCGCCATCCAGCGTGATATTCGACTGGTCCGAACGGCCTCCATTCACCGAACCGCTGCGGTCATCCAACGTCGACGTGCCGCCGACGCCCTGTCCCAGTGTGCCGAACATCGTCACACCCGGCTGGAATGCCAGGAATCCCGCGACATTGCGCGCGATCGACGGCAGTTCCTCAATCTCGTGTCCCGTGACTACATTGCCCAATGAGGCATCCACGGTATTGATCTGAGTCCCGGTCGCTTCCACCGATACCGTCGTGGAGGTGGAACCTAGTTTTTCGAAGATTACGTTCACGGTGGCTGGCTGATTCACATCCAACGTGATGTTGTTGACCACGGCATCGGCAAACCCACTCAGCTTGGCGGTCAGCTTATAGGCGCCGGGCGCCAATTGCGGTATGGTATACCGGCCTTGCGTATCGGTTACGGCTTCACGCTGTAAGCCGGTCTGTGTGTTGACAAGTGTGATCGCAGCGTTCGGAACTACAGCGCCCGATGGATCGGTCACAGTCCCGTTCACTGCAGTAGTTTGGCCGAATAGGCCGAGCCCCAAAGCGAGCGTCAGGGCAAGAGCCCTGAGGAGATTTCGCATAAGTGTACCCCTTTCGTGTGAAGACAAAAAAACCAACGATCCCGTGGCAAGTCTAAATTAAGCGATTGTTCTTGGGTATCATAAATTTCCAGGCTGTGTCAATCCGGTGACGGGAAGTTTCCAATTGTTTGGTAAACTCGAATGCCATGAGTCGCTTTCGCTTCGCCACGATTTGCGTTGCCTGGCTATCGGCAGCCCTGTTGCCTGCCCAAACGGCCGCTCGCCGGCCTGTCAAAATTGACGACTTGCATTCGTTCCAGGACGTTCGGGACTCCCAGATCTCGCCTGACGGAAAATGGGTCGCCTACACGCTCACCACGGTCGATGCGGTGGCCGACAAGAGCGATACCGACGTGTGGATGGCGAGTTGGGATGGCAAGCAGCAGTTGCGCATTACCTCCAGCCCCGAGAGCGAAAACGCCCCGCGCTGGAGTCCCGATGGTCGCTATCTGTCATTTCTCTCCAGCCGTCCCGGGAAGGCAAAGGGAACTCAGGTCTGGCTGCTCGATCGGACCGGCGGCGAGGCACAGCAATTTACAGATGTGAAGGGCCGCTTGTCGTCATATGACTGGTCGCCCGACGGCAAGAAGCTGCTGCTCGTGATGACCGATCGCGATCCAGGAGACCCGGAGGACGATCGCCCCGCGTCCGGCGGTGCCGCCGGAGCGGGTGGCCGCGCTCCCAAGCCGATTGTGGTGAACCGGTACAAGTTCAAACAAGACGTGGTTGGCTACCTGACGCAGCGTCCCGCACGCCTCTACCTCTTCGATGTCGCGAGCAAAAAGCTCGAAGCGCTCACCTCCGAGACTCTGGAAGTGAACTCGCCGACATGGTCGCCCGATGGCCAGTCGATCGCCTTCATGGGGCGCGAGGGCAAAGACGCCGAGCGCTACAACATCTCGAACGTATTCGTCATCGAAGCACACGCCGGCGCTACGCCCCGGCAACTCACGCATTACGACGGACTGCGCGCGTCGGCATCGCGCGGGCGCCCCGAGTGGAGCCCAGATGGGCAGCGCTTGGTCTATCTCCAGAGTTCCGGCGCAAAGCTCGGCGCGTACAACATGAATCGCATCGCCGTCGTCTCGGTGGCTGGAGGAGAGCCCAAGCTCCCCGCCGAGAGATTCGACCGTGGGGCATCGGCGCCGCGATTCACGCGCGATGGCAAGTCGATCCTCTTCCTCGTCGCAGACGATCGCTGGGAGTATCCCGCGACGATTCCCGCCAATGGTGGCACGGTCGCCAGGCTCGCGAAGGGACCGGGCGTCATTTCCTCCATCGAGCAGCGAAAAGATGGCGGATACGCCGTGCTCGCCGCGAGTGACACGCAGCACGGAGAGTTAGAGGCGCTCGAGAATGAAGAACTGCGCGCGCTTACTCATCACAACGATGCGTTCATGGCGCAATTGCAGTTGGGAGTCACCGAGGAATTCAGTTGCAAGGCCAAAGATGGAAACGAAGTGCATGGTCTGCTGACCAAACCGGTGGACTATCAGGCGGGTCACAAGTACCCCACTCTGCTGCGGATCCATGGCGGGCCCAATGGACAGGACGCGCACTCCTTCAATTTCGAGCGCCAGCTATTCGCCGCCAACGGTTACGTCGTGGTGAACGTGAATTACCGCGGCAGCTCGGGCCGCGGCGAAAACTATCAGACCGCGATCGCCGCCGATTGGGGAAATAAAGAGGTCATCGATCTGCAGGCAGCCATGGACTACGTGGTCTCCATCGGACTAGCCGATCCGGATCGCTTAGGCGTGGGCGGATGGAGCTACGGCGGCATCCTCACCGATGCCATCATCGCCAAAGACCATCGGTTCAAAGCCGCGACCAGCGGTGCGGGCACGGCATTTCCGATCGCGCTCTACGGCGTAGATCAGTACATCCTGCAGTACAACGAAGAGATCGGGCCGCCATGGAAAGTCGGCCTCGAGCCTTGGGCGAAGATCTCGTATGCATTCCTCCACGCAGACCAGATCACGACGCCGACATTATTTATGGGCGGCGAAAAGGACTTCAATGTGCCGCTGGTCGGCGGAGAGCAGATGTATCAGGCCCTGGCGAGTCTCGGAATTCCCTCGGAACTGGTCATCTATCCCAATTCGAATCACGGAATCACACGTCCCAGCTATCAAAAGGATCGTCTGGAGCGCTACCTGGCATGGTACGCAAAGTATTTGAAGCCCCCTGCCCCGGCGCCTTCGACGGCCGCAAATCAGTAATTCGCTGATGTAGCGCAAACTCCGGTTTGCCGCATCTCGCGTATGCTCTTCGCCGTACGCTTTTCGCCTTGTACGCTTCTCGCCTCACGCCTTTCGCCTCACGCCTTTCGCCTCACGCTTTTCGCCTCACGCTTTTCGCCTCACGCTTTTCGCCATACGCTTTTCGCCTTGTACGCTTCTCGCCTTACACTTTTCGCCTTGTACGCTTCTCGCCTTACGCTTTTCGTCGTACGCTTTTCGCCTCACGCTTTTCGCGCGTCCTCCGAGTCCGTCCGCATATCTGGGTGCACCTGGATATCTCCGATGCGAGCCGCGCGCGTAAGCAAGCGTTCCAAATGTTCCGCCGTCTGACTAAATGCCTGGGGATCAACGGATCGGAAATACTTTTCCGCACGACAGCCCTCGGACAGTGAAAGTCCTAGAATGGGTGGCGGGAGCAATTGGGCCGTTGAAGGTTTCGTCAGGGGATCTACGGTGTAAACCACGACATGGGTGGCGCGACGGCCGCGGCCAACGATCTGATTCTGCGGTTGCCGTCGCTTTGCCACTGCGGGTGGAAGTGTTACACGTGCGGCGGAACGAACGTGTAGGGATCGTATCTTTAGGCCGGGTCGCAACACGGTTCTTCGGTTTAGCTACTCTCCTTGCGGTTGCTGCCGCGCTGACAGCGCAGGCGCCGAACGGCAGGCTGCTGACACTCGACATCGCGGCGCGCGATGTCCGCGGGAACACAGTGGAGGACCTGCGGGTGGAAGACCTCCGGGTCTTCGATGCAGGGCGTGAACAGAAGCTGGTGTACTTCCGGCGGGGCCGGGATGTCACGGCCGGTTCAATCCCTGGAAAGTGGTGCAACTATCGCTACGGCACGTTTCCGCATGTCGTAGTGGTGCTGCTCGATCAACTGAACAGCAAGCTCGAATTGAGTGGGCTCGACTGGGACGAGGTCAGGCGCACGCTGGCGCGGGAAGATTGGGAGCCCAACGCCTATCTCTACGTGCTATTGAAGGACGGGGCCCTGTATCCGGTACGCGGGTTGCCGCATTCGTGGCTGGATTCCGGCATTTACATGCGGTCGTGGCTGCATGAGATTTTGCCGCTGTTCGAAGGCATGCGTCACCAATACCGGACACGGCCCGCCGATCTGGACCTGTCCCTGACCAGACCGGGGGGCGAGGACTACAAGAAGATGGTCAAGCGTATCCAAAACGCTACCGAGACCGCCTATTTGGAACTGGTGGCGCGGTTGGCGGGCGTTCCGGGCACCAAGGGCATTGTGTGGATCGGGCCGACGATCGCGAGCCCTACGGGACAGATCACGGGGTCGGCGGGTGAAGGTCGTGAACTGATTCCCATCTATCACGTGGCTTCCGAGGTGCCCGCTCCCGGCGCCAGCGGCGCCACGGCTATCCCCTTCGCGATCCAAGAGACGATTGCACTGGCGTTCGCCAACAGCGAAAGCGGTTACCGCCTGGGCTACAATGTGCCGGCTGCCAACTGGGACGGGCGCTACCACGAGGTGCAGGTGGTCTCGAAACGCCGAGACGTGCGCATTCAGGCGAAGGCCGGATACACCGCGGTGCGGCAAGTGGACATCGAAGACGACCAGCGTCAGACGGTTCCCGATATGATTGCCAACATTCCGTTCGACGCATCGACGATCCGTTTCGCGGCAGCTGCAAGCGAAGGCGCAGCCAGCGTGCATTTCGACCTGCTGGTGAAAGCGGAGGACGTCCTGTTCGAGCCGTCGGACGGAAAGTACGCCTGTTCACTCGCTGTCCAGGCAATCCAGTACAACGGCGACGGTGAAGCTGAACAGCGGGAGGAACCGCGGCTCGTACAGCGTGAACTGACGGCGGCGGAACTTGAGGACGCGGCTCGAAACGGTTTGCCGATCCAGTTGGATGCAAAGGCGCCAAGGGGCGGCAGGTTTCGCATTGTGGTGCTCGACCGTGTGACGCAATCGTTCGGCACACTGACCATCGATACGCGGAGCGCGCACCCATGAAATTGAGAATTCTGTTGCTGGCTGCCGGTGCGACGACCGCGCTCTTCGCTCAGTCGGAGGTACGTGACGAAGTGCTGGAGCGCGGCAGGGAGCGCATTCTGGCGGTGATCGCAAAGCTCGCGAATTATACCTGCACGGAGACGGTGAATCGACAGGAGTTTGTGCAAACCGTGCCGCGGCTGCCGCAGGGGAGCTGCGACCAGATCGATGCCAACCGCAAGAACGGCGTTTCCCGGCTGGAACTGGTTCGGGAAGACCGGCTGCGGCTGGACGTGGAGGTGACGGATCAGGGGATTGAGTTGTATTCGTGGCCCGGCGCCTCGCGCATGGGTTCGGAGCAGGTGCAGGATTTCGTGGGCGGTGGAGCGTTCCAGACCGGGGCGTTCGGCCCGTTTCTCATCAACGTCTTCTCGATACCGGGGGTGAGGTTTTGGAGCGAGGGCACAACCAGCATCAATGGGCAGGAGGTCCACCAGTACCGCTACCTGGTTCCGATGGAAGCCAGCCATTATCGCATCGCCGTGGGCGGAGCGACGCGCGTGGTTCCCTACGATGGACGCTTCTGGCTGGATCCCGCAACCGGCGATCTGCGGCGTCTGCTGGTAAGAACCGGCGAGCTTTCGCGCAGCACGGGGAACTGCGAAGCCGCAACCACGGTGGATTTCGGACTGATCCGCATTGGAGGGCACGAGAGTCTGGTGGCCGAGAGGAGCGTGTTCCACGTGGTGCGGCGCGACGCGGTGGAACAGGAAAACGTAACCACCTACTCCGGATGCCATGAGTTCCTCGGAGAAAGCACGGTTCACTTCGGCGACACGGCGGCGGAGGAAGGAAAAGCAGAGCCGCCGGGTGCGGTTGCCAAGACTGCGGAGAGCGAGGGGCGGAAGAAGGGCTTTCCGCCCGGCGTTCGGCTGACGATCCGGTTCGAGGCTGCCATTGACAGCACTACTTCCGCTGCTGGAGACCTGGTGGCCGCGGTGGCGCGGCAGAAGGAGTCTAACCCCAAGCGGCGATTGCTGCCGGATGGAGGCGCGCCCCTGCGGTGCCGCCTCACGCGATTGGAAAACAACCTCCGCACGGCCCAAATGAACATCTCCATTGCCTGCGAAGCGATGCAACTGAGCGGGCAGTGGATTCCCTTCTCAGGGGTTATAGACAAACCGCTGGACCTGCTGGACGCCATGAAGAAGAAAGGGATCGATGATGTGACAGTCGCGCGCGAACGCCCCAGTTTGGCAGGCGGCGCCACGTTTGCGTTTCCCATGAAAGGTACGCGGACCGTCGTAGGGCCTTTTTCCTCGGAGTGGATTTCCACGGTTCCGAAAGCGAACGCAGGTAACACCCATTAGCTAACGCTCGCCGTAACAGTGCGTATTCACGGCAGCCAGAAGCGGATACGCTACGCCCGCGACGCTCCCCGCTACCAGCTTCTTGCGATCGTGCTTGGCGCCAACCTGCTGGCCAACCGCTTCGCCAGCGGCCACGATCCAATGCACCGCGTCCAGAATCGAGTCAGGCATCTCCTGAAGCCCCCCCACATCCGTGAGCAAGACCAGCACGGCCCCGCGCTCACCTTTCGCCCACTCCAGCAGCCCTTCCAACTCCTTCGCGGAAATCGCGCTCGAAAACACAATTACGGACTTTTCAAATGCGCGCGTGACCTCGTAATGGTATCGGGCAGTTTCCGTCAGTCCCTCCATCGAAAATACGTTGTTGCCGTACTCTTTGTAGAACTTGCTAAGCTCCGGAAACCACGGATGCCGCCCCACGAAGGTGATATCGAAACTCCCAGCGAAGAACCTGCGCCGCGACTCTTCCACCGCCACAAATTCCCTCATGCGCTCCGTAATCCGCAGTTGCTTGTCGCGCGCAGTAAGCGATGAGGGATGCAGACGGTAGTGGTAGAGCGGCTTGCGGACGCCCAGGTGCGAGACACGGAACAGTGCGTTCATGCGCATCCAATAGTCGTAATCCTCGAACCCGAAACAGCCTGGGTCATACTCCCCCACGATCCTGCCAGCCCAAGCCCGGTACAGAAAGCAGCCTCCAATGTAGTTGTTCGAAACGAAATTCAATTCTCCCGGGTCCTGCGGCCGGCTCATCACTGCGGAGCCTGGCGGCACCTGATATCCCGGGCAAAACTCCGAATTTACGGCGGGCCGGCCATCCTCGTCGATGATGTACTCATCGGCATACACCATCTCTACATCCTGCCGTTCGCGTAGAAAGGCGACGAGCTCGGCCAGTTGATCCGGCTCCATGCGATTGTCGTCGGAAGTCCAGGTGTAGAACTCACCATGGGCAGCCGCGAACCCCCTGCTCAAAGCCGCGGGCAGTCTCTGGTGCTCCTGCCGGATGATGCACACGCGGGAGTCCGCCGCGTAGTGTTCCAGAATCTGCAGCGTCTCATCCGTGGAGCCATCGTCCACCACGATCAACTCCCAGTCACGGTAACTCTGGGCCAGAACACTGTCGAGCGATTCCTGGATATAGCGCGCTCCGTTGTAGACGGGAAGAACGATGGAAACCAGCCCTTCCCGCCCCTGGCTGGAAACCGCGAAGTCCATCGGCAAATTCCTCGACAAGCTGTCCTTAAAGGCAATGAAGGGAGCGTATCCCGAATAGTTCACGCCATCGGGCGCGCGAATCGCTCCGTTCTGTGCGGCTGTCGCCTTGGGCCGGCGTTCCGGATAGATCCGGAAGTAGAAATATTCGAGATAGTAGCGCCGGAATAAACGCCTCAGCAGCTCTGGTGTGAGGATCTGCGCGAGGTCCAGAAGAACCTGCAACCCTCGTTTGCATACCGCCCCGAGAGACTTCGTCTCGAGAGCAGCAAGGCGCGCTTCGAGCTGGGTGTATTCGCCTTTCCCCGCAAGAGCGCCAGCCGGCCTGCTCGCGGTGCGAAGTTCCTCCTTCGCCTGGTCGAGTTCGCGGCACAGACGCCGCACCCGCAGTTCTCCGTACGCGATCCGCTCGGAATCCCGTACCGACCGCTGCCGCAGGGCCTCCTCTCGTGCGCGAAGAGCCTTCCATTCGGCCCCTTCCTCAACCGCCTCCTGTGCCTCCAGCGTGTCGCGCTCGGAAACCAGGGCCGCGACAAAGCGCATCTGCGCGTAAAGCGCTTTGGCCAGAACCTGCATCAGCTCGGGGGTGGGTTCGAAGGCGTGGGTCTTGGTTTCAAGCAGGGCGGCCGCCAATCGCACGCCGTCACTCGCGCGAGCCCGCATACCAGCGACAGCGACCTGGAGTTGTTCCGAGATCTTGTCACCTTCCGCGAGTGCCCTTCGCAGGAGGTTCGCCAGCCGCACAGCGTCGATGCCGCCGAGAGGCATGGAAAATTCACGCACTCCGAGTTCGAGGGCCAATGAGGACACTTGGGGATCGCACTCCAGCACCACCGGGGGGACACCCGCGAGCGCGCTGGACGCCAGGGAATGCCGTTCCATGTTCAGCACCACGCGGCATTCTCCCAAAGCGGACACCAACTCCGCGATCGACTGGGGCTCCCCGCGGAGGTCCGCCCGGCCGCGATGCCGCATCTGCGCAATCACCCGGCGCATCACAGCGGCATCGTCTACGCCGCCTGTCGAGTCACTTTGGACCGGGACAAAAACGGCGCGGCCCTCCTCGCCATCGAGCAGCAGATCGAGCGCCGCCGCGACTTGACGTTCCCAGAAGCCCTGATCGACCCCGAAGCTCCAACTCCGCAACGCCGCACCGGCGAGATATGTGCGTGCCGATAGAACGCCGTTGGCGAACGCGAAGACTGGATCCGCAGTCACACTGACTCGCGATTCCAAAATGCCGAGGCCTATGAGTTGCTCGCGGGAGCCACAATCCCTGACCGTTATGCACGCGGCCGCATCACAGATCGCCTTCGTGAAGAGCCGGCCGTGTTCCGAGAGCAGGGGCCCGACGCCCACCGCGTAGAGCATCAATGGCCTGAGATAGAAGGCAGACAGAGCCGCGATGGCCGCAAAGTAGCTTAGCCCCGACTGTTGCGGGGTCAGCAACAAATCCGGATCGAAGCCATCGTAGTCATGAAACTGGCCGGCGAGAATCGTGAGATCGACGCCTTGAACAACGTCGGCGATCGCCACCGGGTCCCGCCAAGACAACGCGTAGACTCCGTGGACACACGCGCTTCGCTTAGGATCTCCCGAAATGACGGTGATCTCGACGGCCACCGAAAGCCCGCGCAATCCGTCCACGATCGACGTGAGCGTGGCCTCATCCCCCACATTGCCGAATCCGAAATCCCCGGCAATGAGGATTCGGTACCGGTGCGCCGGCGCGTCAGACGCAAGACTCTCGATTTCGGGATTCGTCAAGAATTCCTCCGATAGACGCCGGTCCGGTATTCGAGCTTGCGAATGAACTTGGCCCAAAAGAAAAGATGCCGCCACCACGCCACCGGAAGAGTGCTGCGGGGCGATTTGCATGCCGCGACGGCGACCCTTCGGAAACTCGCCGCCAAAGCCTCGAAATCGCCATTCAGACCCTGCAAGCCGGGGATCAGTTCCATTTCGTAATAGGCCCAGTTTTTGCCTGCCTCTCGTGCCGCATCCGCGACATGGGACCAATGGATGCGCGAGGGCAGGATCACATGGCGGACCACTGCGGCGGGATTGTAGTAGATCTCATATCCTCGCCCGATCAGCCGGATGATCGCATCGATCTCGTCACCGCCGGAATACTTGCCGCCCACCGGCCCCATGGCGGCGTTGAAGCCTCCGATGCTACGCAGAGCTTCGGCGCGAAAGGCGATATTCGCGCCAAACGGGTACTGCGAGAAATCCGTTATCTTGAGGACCCCACTGGTGTCGAGGTGAAACTTGCTGAAAGCGCCGTCGAAGAAGCGGGAATACCATTTTGGCAGCGCAACCGGCAGGGTAAGGTCGATACGCCCGCCCACGCAAGCCGCCCCGGGGTACTCGTCGAACGTGCGCAGGAGCCTCCAGAGCAGGTCAGGGGCGGCGATGGCATCGTCGTCGATGTAGGCCACGATCGGAGCGGAAGAGGCAGCCGCACCGGCGTTACGCGCATGCGAGAGCCCTTGCATTGGATGATAGAGGTAATAAACGTCAAGCCCGGAGGGAGCAGCGAATTGACGGACGACGTGCCGGGTGTGATCGCTGGAGGCGTTATCGACGACGATGACCTGATACCAGGAGGACGGAATCGACTGGCGGCAGGCGGCAGCGAGACATCGCGGAAGTATATCGACCCGGTTGTACGTGCAGATCACCAGAGAGACACGCGGCTTCATTGTGAGGCTCAGCTACAGATCGGAACTGCGGGCTGAGTGAAGTGCATCTTAACATTCAGACAGCTTCAAGCGGATAGACGGTCCCAATCGGAGAGGAACGCCTGCTCCGAAAACTCGCCGGACAATTCCCCGCATTCCGCGGCCAACGCATCGTAGTGCTCAATGGCGTGGGTCATCTTCTTGGCGAGTTGCCGGACGTCCCCGAGCCGATAGAGGAACTTTTCACGATGTGAGACCAGAGCGGAGTGAGGAGGAATGTCGGACAGGATGACAGGCAACCCGGCGCTCATGGCCTCGGCAGCGGAGAGGCCAAAACTCTCGCCTTTCGAACACGACACAAATACACCTCTCTTTTGACGTACCATCTGCATCAGGATGTGACTGTTCTCAAACGGAACGGCAGGCAAGGCAATCACCGAACCCCGCGCCCCGTGCTTCTCAATGACCTTTTGCGGTGGATATCCGCGAAGCATCTGGCCGCACGCCAAACCCAGCGGCTCGACTCCGGAATGCTGCCGGGCCGAGGAAATACCAGCCACGAATTCGTCAAAATTCTTGAGTTCGTCATACCGTGCAAAATACAGGAACAGTGGGGCCTGCCATGACGGCAGAGGCAAGGGCCGATCCAGAACCGGAAATCGCGGAATGAAGTTACGGACTACTTTGACTTTTCCGCGCAGTCCCGGATACTCCCTCTCCACGACCTGAACAAATCCACTGGATGGAACCACCAGAATCTTGAGCCGGTTTTGCCACTCCGCGAGGTAAGTGCGGGCCTCTGCATACGGGGTATGACATTCCATGATCATTTTCTGTTCGACCGCTGGGTGCTCCCAAAGCAGTTGGGGCGAATCCACTAAAAAGATGGAATCATACCGGGAGGGGTCGAACGTTCGAGCGATTTTGAGGCGGTCTCTCAGCCTCCGCGCCTTTGCATAGCGCTCAATGAGCGAAAGTCCGCCCAGGTCGTCATGAAAGTACAGATCAATCTGAAGATTCGGATCCCGCTGCAACAGCGCTTCGCTGCGATTCAGGAAGACCCTCTCCACACCGCCCGACGTAGCCCAATAGTATGCGAAGCAGATCCGCGAGGCGCGACCGTCAGGGAGCGTTCTTTCCAACATACGAAGCCGTATTTACCGCTTGCTGAAACGCCCGCGCTCGGATCGTTGATACGTCCCCGTATTCAGGCAAAAGCACGCCGTGCGACCATGGCTCGCAACGAACTGCGCGCGTTAGCAAGCGGACTGGCGAAACGTCGGCGGACTTCCGGAATCACCCACTAAGCCCTACGGCGCATCTCTGCGCGGGCTTCGTCTTCCGCCGTGCGCGCACGGTCGGCTTCCCGCTTGTCGTGCAGCTTTTTGCCCTTGGCCACCGCGACCTCCACCTTGATCCGACCTTCCTTCAGATAAATCTTGGTAGGAATCAAAGCCAAGCCCTTCTCCCGGGTCTGGCCCTGCAGCTTGTCGATCTCCTTGCGATGGAGCAGCAGCTTGCGATTCCGCACCGGCACGTGGTTCTCGCGATTTCCGTGCGAGTATTGACTGATATGCGCGTTCACCAGCCACGCCTCGTTGTTCATCACGGCGGCGTAGGCGTCCTTGAGCTGAATCTGCCCGTCCTTGGCCGCCTTCACTTCGGTCCCCGTCAGGACGAGGCCCGCCTCGAACCGGTCCAGCAGGAAATAATTGTGCCCTGCCTGCCGGTTAGCGCTCAGGATTTTAAAGGAAGATTCCCGGTCGGCCATGCCTTGCTTTCGTCCGTCAGATTCACCTAAACGGCGGGAACCCTAACCGCGTCATAGAGTTTAGATGCCGGCGAACCGCGTCATCGGACTTCATCTTAACATAAGGCCTCCGACCGGCAGGGAACAACAGGAAAATGCGTTTTTTCAATCATTTAACCAGCTTTATTTTGCTCGGCGCGATGCTTGCGCCAATGGTACCGCTGGAAGCCCGCACCCGAAAAGGCGACCGTTACCTGGCCCAGGGGCGAGTCCACGAAGAGAAAAAAGAGTGGGACGCCGCTCTGGAAGCTTACGACAAGGCGCTGGCGGAAGACCCTGCCGACATGGTCTATCAGATGGCGAGCCAGAAGGCCCGCTTTGAGGCATCCCAGCAGCATGTGGAAAAAGGATTGAAGATTCGCACCCAAGGCCAACTCGGCGAGGCGTTGCTGGAATTTCAGAAGGCATTCGCGATGAATCCCGGCTCCTCTATCGCGGTCCAGGAACTCACCCGCACCTCGGAGATGATCGAGCGCGAACGGCGGCGCGTACTGGAAACCGGCAAAGAGGCGCCTCCGGAAGACCGCGGCCTGACTCCCATCGAACAACTGAAAAAAGAGAACGACCTGAAGTCGCGCCGTATTCTCGGAGTGCCCGAGCTGAAGCCCCTCGATCCCTCGGTCCGCAATCTCACGATGAACAACGTGAACGTGAAGACCTTGTTCGAGACGCTTTGCAAATCGGCATTAGTCAATGTGCTCTGGGACCCGGACTACACCACCCCCAGCAAGAACTCCTTCAGCGTCCACTTCGATAACGCGACCTTCGAAGAGGCCCTCGATTATCTGCAGGTCATCACCAAGTCCTATTGGAAGGCGCTCTCCCCCAACACCATCTTCATCACGAACGACAATCCCAATAAGCGCCGCGATTTCGAAGAAATGGTGGCGCAGACCTTTTACCTCTCGAACGTGCAGACCCCTCAGGAAATCCAGGAAGTCGTGAACGCCGTACGTTCGGTTTCGGAGCTACAGCGCGTGGTGGCATACAACGGGTTGAATGCCATCATCGTGCGCGGTGAAGCGGACAAAGTCGCGCTCGCCGCAAAAATGATTCACGATCTCGACAAGCCCAAGTCGGAAGTGGTCATCGACATCATGGTGCTCGAAGCCAGCACGTCCTTTAGCCGACAGCTCACCGCCGCCGTCGCCTCCACCGGCTTGACCGTACCCTTCACCTGGACGCCTCCGAACAGCGTCACGACGAATAGCAACAGCTCCAACACCGCCGGAACCGGCACCGGCACCGGGACGGGTAACACCGGCACCAATTCCACCACCACCACCTTAAATCATCTGGGAATCTCCACCAATCAGATTGCGCTCACCGTTCCGAGCGCGCTGCTGCAGGCGGTCCTGAGCGATACCAAGACTAAAACCCTGCAGGCCCCCCAAATCCGCACGATGGAGAACGTGAAGGCGGAAATCAAGATTGGACAGCGCGAGCCCACAGCTACGGGCAGCTTTCAGCCGGGCATCGGCGGCGTAGGTATCAACCCGCTGGTCAACACCCAGTTCACCTATATCGACGTTGGCGTCAACGTCTCTTTGCAGGCGCGCGTGCACGACAACGGCGACGTCGGAATGCACCTGGACCTCGATGTTTCCACCATCGCCGGCACGGTCAATCTCGGCGGCATCGATCAGCCGATCATCGGCCAGCGCAAGATCTCCCAGGACATCCGCATGCACCAGGGCGAAGTTGCGCTCCTGGGCGGCCTGATCAATCTGCAGGACACCAAGTCGACCACCGGCATCCCCGGCCTGGCAAACATTCCGCTTCTGGGCAAGCTTTTCTCGGGCGAGAGCGTGAACCGGCAGCGCGGTGAATTGATGATCGCCATGATCCCGCACATCATTCGCCGGCCCGAGATCACCCCCGAAAATCTGCGGGCCATCGCGGTGGGCAACGCCACCACGGTGAAACTCGGTTACGCTCCTCGCGAGCCTGAACCGGACAAGGCCGCTGCACCGGCACAAGCTGCCGCTGGAACTCCGCCTCCCGCGCCAGCGGTCGCCATGCCCGCATCTGTTCCCGTCGCGAGCGCTCCTCCCGCGGGTGCCGTTGCCCCGGTCGCGACTTCCCCGGCAAATCCTCCGCTGATGCCTCCCGCCACGGCTCCTCCCGCAGCCGGCGCACCTGCCACAGCTCCGGCCGCGGGACCCGATGGCGTACCATCCGCGCGAGTGCGCTTCACGCCCTCGCAGATCGAAACCACCGCGTCTGGTACCTTCAGCGTCTCGCTCGCATTGGAGGGAGGCAAAGATGTCGCGGCAGCGCCTCTGGAGGTCGTGTTCGATCCGAAGATCCTGCGGCTGAACAGCGTGGCCCGTGGCGATTTCTTCTCCAGCGATGGCCAGCAGCCGGTGTTCACCTGGAACATCCACGATTCCGGGTCGGCCACTATCCAATTGAATCGTTTGCCGGGCACGGCTGGCGCCAACGGCTCGGGCGTGCTCGTCACCCTGAATTTCCAGGCGATTGCCAAAGGCCCCGCCACAGTCTCCGTGCCGAACCTCTCGGTGAGAAGTTCCCAGGGACAAGTGCTCGCCTCCGGCAGCCCGCAGGTAACGGTGACCGTGAAATGATGGGAATAGGTATGTCGTTTCAGAAGTCTGCCGACTCATCGCCCGACCACTTGCTTACGCTGCGTGCCGCGACCGTAAGGCAGCGTTCGTCCCGCAAGAACCGAAATCGTCGGGGATTGACGCTCATTGAGCTGATCGTCGCCTTCTCCATCATGCTGATCCTCAGCAGCATGGCGGTACCGCTGGCGCGCGCGCGAATCCAGGCCGAACGCCGTAAAGCACTCCTTTATGCGCTCACCGATATGCGCCACGCCATCGATCGCTATAAGGATAACTGCGATCTCGGTTACTTCGGTCCGCCTAAACAGGGCTCGAACTGCTACCCCGAGAGCTTGACGATCCTGGTGGAAGGCGTAAAACTGGCGCAGAGCGCCGACGGCAAGGTGATGAAATTCCTGCGCCGCATCCCCCTCGATCCCTTGACCAACAAAACCGAGTGGGGGCTGCGCAGCGATCAGGATGATCCAACCGCGACCAGTTGGGGCGGCCAGAATGTTTTTGATGTCTACACGAAATCGACCGACAAGGATGCGGATGGGAAACCTTATGCGGACTGGTAATCACTTGCAAAATCCTGCCGCACGCCGCCTCCGGCAGCGCGGCTTCACCTTCGTGGAACTGATGGTGGTGATCACGATTATCGTGATCCTCATCAGCATTGCAATTCCGATCTACAGCAACACGATCCGGCGCGCCAATGAGAGCGTGCTCTCGAACAATCTGTTCACTCTGCGCACCACCATCGACAACTACACCGGCGATAAAGGCAAAGCGCCTTCGAGCCTGAATGATCTGGTGTCCGCCGGCTATCTGCGCGAGATTCCCTTTGACCCGATTGCCCGGACCAACAAGTGGAATATCGTTATGGAAGACGCCAGCCAGAGCGTCAGCCAGTCGGAACCAGGCATCTTCGACGTCAAGAGCACCTCGGACAAAATCGGCCTCAACGGCGTAGCTTATTCAGACTGGTAGAAACCGGCCCAGCAAGACGGTCACCGCCACTCGCAGAATATTTTCGACTCTAAGTCCCGCCGAATCAGCGCGAGACTTTCACCAGCACCCGCAAACCCCTTGACCGCACCTGATACCATCGAGTTTGTAAGAGGCTTCCGCTCCACCGCGGAAGCCGCAACAAGCTTTATCGTGGCCACGATACGTTGCATTTCAGGTGGAATCTGCGCCCCCAAGCGAAATCGTGCGGGGGACTGGGTTCGAACCCACGAGTCAGAGGGCTGGAAACGGCCTCAAAATCATCTGGGGCGGTCGGAAACAGGATCGATACCTTCTGGGGAGGGGGTATGATCCCGCGGGACTGGCCGCCGCAACGTCTTAATTTTTTCCTTCGTCTTACAGCCGTAGTGTGTCTGATCCCAAGAGCCGTCTTCGCATCAACAGCTACACTGGTTCTTTGATGCTTCGAATCCCTCGCGAACTCCTCGCGGCAGCGACTTTTCTGACTGGTTGCGGGTATGTCGGCAATCCTCTACCCCCACTCGCCAACGTTCCGAATCCCGTGACCGATCTCACCGCGGTACAACGCAACAATCGCATCATCGTTCACTTCAAGCTGCCCACCACCACCACCGAAAATGTCATCCTCAAATCCCCGCCCAAACTCGATCTGCGCATCGGAGCGGCTGAAGACGGACCCTTCCGCGTGACCACCTGGGCCACACAAGCCACCGCCGTTCCGCCAGGCGTTGTGCAGAACGGACTCGCAACCTACGCAATCCCGGCCTCCGCGTGGACCGGCAAGCGAGTGGTGATCGGAGCACGCGTCATCGGGACCAATGGCAAAGAATCGAATTGGACGGCGCTTGAACCCCTCCCCGTGATCGCCCCGCCGGAACGCCCAGCCAATCTCGACGTCCAAGGCACTGCCGAGGGGTTGAAGCTCACCTGGAGCGGTGACCCCGGCGAGTTTCGCATCTATCGCCATGAGGCGGAATCGAAAATCTTTGCGCCCGTAGCCGACGTTTCGCAGACCACCTGGACCGACAAATCTACCGAATTCGGCAAGTCGTACACCTACCTCGTGCAGCGGATCGTCAAGCTCGGCCTCCACCAGGAAGCCGAAAGCGAACAGTCAGACGAGAAGACGCAGCTCCTGGTGGACACCTTCCCTCCTGCCCCGCCCGCGGGCCTGCGAGCCGCGCCCGCCGCGGGGTCCGTCGAATTATCCTGGGATCGCAATGAAGAGCCCGACCTCGCGGGCTACCGCGTCTATCGTGCCGTCGCCGGAGGCGACTTCGTCAAGATCGCCGATGTGTCGCAAGTGCCGACCTACTCCGATCGCACCGTCGAGAGCGGAAAGGAATATCGCTACGCCATCACTGCCTTCGACAAAGCTACGCCACCCAACGAAAGCGGCAAATCCGAAGCCGCCGTGGCGCTGGTCCCCTAGTGGCGCTACACTTTGCACATGGACAACTTCGACAGAATGTATGAGCAGTTCAAAGTTAAGAGCCAGGACCTGGCCAATAAAGTGGGCGAGCTGATTCACGAAGGCAACGTCCGCCGCATCATCATTAAAGACGAACGCGGCCACACCTTCATGGAGATCCCTCTGACCATCGCGGCGGTCGGAGTGGTATTGGCTCCTGTGTTGGCCGCCGTGGGAGCGATCGCGGCGCTGGTGTCCCATTTCGATGTCGTGGTCGAACGTGTCGTGCCCCCCACTGCCCCTCCGCCGCCGCCACCTCCTCCACAAGCGTAGAAAGTCCCGGTTTGCACTGGTCGAATGGAAAAACTGGGCCGAATCGGCTGGATCGACCTCACCGTCCCGGATGCCGACCGCGTTCGCGACTTCTATCAGCACATCGTTGGTTGGACGCCCTCGGGTGTCGATATGGGTGGCTATCAGGATTACTGCATGGTCCCGAACGGCGCGCAGGAGCCGGTCGCGGGCATTTGTCACAGCCGCGGCGCCAACGCCGCGCTCCCCCCGGTGTGGCTGATCTACATTTCGGTCTCCGATATGGAAGAGAGTATCCGCCGCTGTCTGGAGCGCGGCGGCAAACTACGCACCCAGATCCAGAGCATGGGGAGCCAGGGACGCTATTGCGTGATCGAGGACCCTGCCGGTGCGGTGTCGGCCCTCTTCGAACCGTCCAAGCAGATGTAGCCCGCCGTTCTGCAAAATCGCAAATCCCATCAAGCCATCGTCTGCGCCGGGGTCTACACTCTGACTGAGTACGTGGTTTCAGAAGTCCGCCGGCAAATCGCCAATCGTGCGCGGTTCCTGGCGACGCGCGCCCGTAAGGGAGCGTGCTTGTCTGGCGACCCACGTCCGTAAGGGAGTGCTCTTGTCTGACGACCCAGGCCGATAAAGGAGTGTTCTTGTCTGGCGACCCAGGCCCGTAAAGGAGTGTTCTTGTCTGACGAGCCACGACCGTAAGGGAGTGTTCTTGTCTGGCGACGCACGCCCGTAAGGGAGCGTGCTTGCCTGGCGACGCACGCCCGTAAGGGAGTGTTCTTGCCTGGCGACCCAGGCCCGTAAAGGAGTGTTCTTGTTTGACGAGCCACGACCGTAAGGGAGTGTTCTTGTCTGACGAGCCGCGACGGCAAGGGAGTTTTCTTGTTTGACGAGCCACGACCGTAAGGGAGTGTTCTTGTCTGAAACGAGCCGTATCAACGAAACGGTGTACGTAGAGAGGCATCTATGATCTTAGCAATTCGAAATCGGGAGGCGCGGTCATGAAGACGGTAACCCTTCACGACTATCAGGAGCGGATCGTCCGATCGCTCCTATATATTCAGGATCACCTCGATGATGAACTGGAGTTGGAGAAACTCGCCTGCGCCGCCGCGTTCTCCCGCTTCCACTTTCATCGCATCTTCCGTGGTCTGGTGGGCGAGTCGGTGAAAGAGTATGTCCGGCGCCTGCGCCTGGAGCGCGCGGCGCGGGACTTGAAGCGTAGCGGCGATGCCATCACCGAAATCGCGTTCAAAGCGGGCTTCGACGCCCATGAATCCTTCACCCGGGCATTCGGCGAAATGTTCGGTGTGTCCCCCACGGCCTATCGGGCCGCGCACCAGCGGACCCCGGAGTCCCGGTCTGGCGCGCATTTCGAGGATCTGTCCGGCTATCATTTTCCCCATTACTCCGATCCCCTACCGGTAGAAGTCAAAGCACTCGCCCCCATGCACGTGGTGTTCGTGCGGCATGTCGGTCCGTATCGCGAGGTCGGTCCCAGTTGGGGAAAGCTCATGTCGTGGGCCGGACGGCGCGGTCTTCTCGGGCCCGGCATGAAACTCATCGGTGTGGTGCATGACGATCCGGACGTGACGGCAGAGGACAAACTCCGCTACGACGCGGCGGTCATCGTGAAGCAGCCGGTGCAGCCGGAAGGGGAATTCGGGGTGACGGAACTCGCGGGTGGAAGCTACGCCGTGGCGACCCATCGCGGCCCGTACGAACGGAGCGGCGCGACCTACGAGCGAATGTTCGGAGGCTGGCTGCCCACCAGCGGCTACGAGTTGCGCGATGTCCCTTCGTTTGAGCAGTATCTCAATGCGCCGCAGAATACACGCACCGAAGACCTGCTGACCGCGATTCACATTCCAGTCGAAAAAGCATAGTCCGCCCAGGGACAGGCGTGGCGCAAACACTCCTGTTTGCCGTCTCGGCACTCATGCCGAGACTCTTCGGGCGTCCACCGAGCCTGCCGGCGCGAGGGGTGCTCGACGCTGCGGCCTAATTCTCGTTCGTGCACTACAGGCTGTGCGGAGCGCAAGAACCATCGACCAGCGCAAGACCCATCGACCAGCCCCCGGCATATGGTCCGCTTGACACGATTTCAACACTTCAATTATTATTGAAATATTGAAGTCATCATGAAGAAGCCATCCCCGGAAGACATCACGCGCTTCGCGGACATGCTCGCGGCAATTGGAGCGGAGCCACGCCTCCGCATCACTCAACTCCTCCTGACGGCCCACCCGGAAGGCATGGTTGCCGGAGAGATTCAGGCCGAACTCGGAATCAGTGCGTCGAACCTCTCGCACCATCTCGACAAATTGAAAAACGAAGGTGTGATCGCCGTGAAACGCGAGGGCAGCTTCCTCCGATACACGGCGAATACCGATGCCCTTCAAGACTTGCTGACATTTCTCTTCTCGGAATGTTGCGCCCGGACTAAGGCCGTTAAGCCTGACAAGATCATTCAGCTTTGCAAATAGACAAGGAGCCACTATGAGCACGGACATCAGAGAAGTCGTGAAGGAAAAGTACGGCCAGGCCGCTCTACGCGTCACCAGCGGCGGAAGCTCCTGTTGTGGAGCGTCGGCCGCACTCGACGGATGCTGCGATCCCATCACCAGTAATCTCTATGATGCGGAGCAGACCGGGCACCTTCCCCAAACCGCGGTGCTGGCATCCCTCGGATGCGGCAACCCGACGGCCCTCGCCGAATTGAAACCCGGTGAAATTGTCCTGGACCTCGGATCGGGCGGCGGAATCGACGTTCTGCTTTCGGCCAGGCGGGTTGGGCCCACTGGAAAAGCTTACGGCTTGGATATGACCGACGAGATGCTGAACCTGGCGAACGAAAACAAGCGCAAGGCCGGGGTCGAAAACGTGGAGTTCCTGAAGGGCGAAATCGAGAACATTCCGCTACCAAACAACACCGTGGATGTTATCATCTCGAACTGCGTAATCAATCTGAGTGGCAATAAGGACCGGGTCCTCCGGGAAGCATTTCGAGTCCTGAAGCCGGGCGGCCGCTTCGCGGTTTCGGATGTGGTCACGCGAGGCGAGATGCTGCCGGAGATCCGCCAAAGCGTCCTGTTGTGGGTGGGCTGCGTGGCCGGTGCGCTCGAAGAGAATGAATACAAGGTAAAACTGGCGGCCGCCGGGTTCGAGAACATTGACATAGAACCGACCCGCATCTACAAGGCGGAAGATGCCCTCTCCTTTCTCAAAGATCAAGGCCTCGATGCCGCCGCCATCGCGCCGCAGATCGACGGCAAGTTCATGAGCGGATTCATCCGTGCTCAGAAACCCGCTGCCAAGTCTTGCTGCGGCCCGGCCTGCTGTTCGTAAAGGATCGTCGCATGACGCGCGGCGTCCAATTGCAAGCGCCAGTGGTAGCACCGAGATTGGCTTTTTTCGAGCGCTATCTCTCGTTGTGGGTCGCACTGTGCATGGTTGCCGGGATCATCTTGGGAAAGCTGCTCCCGTCTGCGGTCCAGACAATTCGTGCGCTGGAGTTCGGACAGGGGAGCCAGATCAACGTTCCGATCGCCATACTGATCTGGCTCATGATTACGCCGATGATGATGAAGGTCGATTTCGGCGCAATCCGCGACGTCGGACGAAAACCATCCGGACTGATCGTGACCCTCATCGTCAACTGGTTGGTAAAACCGTTCTCGATGGCATTCCTGGCCTGGCTGTTCTTCCGATTCGTGTTCGCCGGGTTCATCTCCAGCAGCGAAGCCGACCAATACATCGCCGGCTGCATCATCCTGGCAGCGGCGCCGTGCACCGCAATGGTCTTCGTCTGGAGCCACCTGACCAACGGCGATCCGGCGTATACGCTGGTCCAAGTCTCGGTGAACGACCTGATCATGCTCGTCTTGTTCGTGCCGTTGGTGCAGTTCCTGGTGACCGGGGCATCCTCGCTGACCGTGCCATTTCGCGTGCTGCTGTACTAGGTGATCGTGTTTATCGTGATCCCGTTGACGGCTGGCACGATTCTAAGGGCGTGGCTGATCCGGGCGCATGGCCGCGGCCGCTCCTGGCGCGCTCATCGGCGCCAGTAATTTCTTCGAGCTTGCGGTCGCCACCGCAATCGCGCTGTTCGGGCCGGAATCCGGAGCGGCGCTGGCGACCGTGGTAGGCGTGCTCGTTGAGGTTCCCGTCATGCTGTCGGTCTGCGCGGCCTGCAATCGAACCCGGCATTGGTTCTCATACCAAACGGCAAGGTAAAGAGTCCACGAACAAGAGCAAAGTCTTGATCCTCTGTACTGGCAACTCGGCGAGAAGCCAGATGGCCGAAGGTCTTCTTCGCCACGAGGGTGGCGACAGATTCGAGGTCTACTCCGCCGGAACGAAGTCGAGCACCGTTCGGCGCGAAGCCATCGCCGTCATGCACGAGATCGGGATCGATATTTCCAGCCACCGGTCAAAGTCCGTCGATGAATTCGCCGGCCAGGATCTCGACTACGTAATCACGGTCTGCGACAACGCCAAGGAATCCTGCCCGGTCTTCCCCGCAAAGACGCTCCGAGTGCACTGGCCATTTGAAGATCCCGCGGGCGTGCAAGGCACAGATGCCGAACGTCAGGCCGCGTTCCGCAAGGTGCGGGATCAGATACACGCTCAAATCAGGGTCTTCCTGGGCGAGCGCTAAACCGGTCCGCATTTCGGATCGGCGCGCACCTCGTAGTGGCAGGCTTTGGTTTCGATCCGTGAGAGCAGCGCCCGTGCCTCGGGTTCAAACACCGCCGTGCTGTAATCCTCTCCCGCGAACGCTTTCACGGACTCCAGTGAGTCGAACAGATTGATGACAATGAACTCTGATTCCGCCGGACCATCCGACCGTAACACATAGGCGCCGCGATATCCCGGAATGCCGGTCAGCTTCGGAAGCACCGTGAGCTTCAGGAGCTTCTCATACGGATCCGCGTTGTGCGGTTCCGTCCATCCTCGCCAGTGTCGCGCAATCATAGAGCCCTCCAAAACAGAATACTCCCGCATCGACAGGTCACCGATTCTGGCCGAGAATACTTCAGCGCCGGCGAGTGAACCGCGAGCCCGGCCTTCTTCGAATCAGTTACACTGAGTGCTCTCCGGCGCGATCTTATTCAGCGCTGGGAACGACGTCGCAGGCCAGCGCCTGCCACCAAAGAGGTGACTCGATCGAAGATGCTGCTCCGTCCGCCGTCATGCGCCGCGCTGTTCAGGGTCGCGCGGCATACCTTCCTACACGACCGGCGTCCGTTCGCTGGGCGGGCACAGGCAACTCGCGGCCGCAATCGCCGCAGTGAAGGCGGGCAGACGCAGCTGAAATCCGTGTTCGCTACCGCTACTTCGTTGCGGGTAACGTTGCAGGCGCGACCCGAAAGCGAATCCGGCGAAGACGGCAACCGGCGGCTGTACCCAATGCCGGTGAGCATCGCTGCGAAATGACCATGGCGCGCAGAATTACGATGTTGAGCACTGTGCTTTGGTTACTGGGCGGATGCGTGGGGAAGCGTCCCGCAGCGGTACCGGAGGGCCCAGGCCTCTCGATTCCCGTGACCTTCCCCGTGATACTGGTGGGAGACCGCAATGTGGTGGTGAAAGAGGATGAGCAGAGCCTGATCACAACCACGGTCGCAAGCGGTCTCAACTTCCCGCAATTCCAGATGCTCGATGCCGCGGGCGTGAGGTATTCCATCCACAAGGTGACAGAATTCGGCCGGCGCTCGCTTCTCCGTGATCTGGGGACCGGGCAGTATCAGGTGTACCTCGATCTGAAGCGCGAGGGGCAACTTAGCTTGGACCGCGCCCAAGCCATCGTGCTGGACGCCGCGCCCAATCGGAATGCCGCCGCCGAGAGGATTCGGGCGGTCCGCTCGTTCTCTGGCTTGATCGAGCAATGCCGAAAGAGCTGGGAGTGGAACTGAGCGGGCCTGGGAAGCCGTGCCTGCAATTGGTGAGCATCATGAGTTGGTGAGTATCATCTGTTGGTGAGTATCATGGGTTGGTGAGCTCCCTATCCATTCCTTCTCGCCAGCTTGGTGCTAACGGTCCCCAGGTATTCCCGATCTCGCTCGGGTGCATGGGCATGTCGGGCGTGTACGGACACGCCGACGCCGACGAGAGTGTCGCCACCATCCAAGCCGCGATCGATCGCGGAATCAATCTGATCGATACGGGCGACTTTTACGGAATGGGTCATAACGAGATGCTGATCGGGCGGGCCCTCGCGGGCCGGCGGGACCGCGTCCTGTTATCGGTCAAGTTCGGGGCGCTGCGGGGGCCGGATGGTTCGTGGCTAGGCTTCGACGCGCGTCCATCCGCCGTCAAGAACTTCCTGTCGCACAGTCTGACACGACTGGGGACGGACCACGTCGATATCTATCGTCCGGCACGCCTGGACCACACTGTTCCCATTGAGGAGACTATCGGAGCCATGGCCGATCTGGTGAAGGCCGGCTATATTCGGGCCATAGGACTTTCGGAAGTCGGGCCCGAGACCATTCGCCGGGCGAACGCAGTCCATCCGATCACGGACCTGCAGATCGAGTATTCGCTGATCAGCCGCGGCGCCGAGAAAAAGATCTTTCCGGTTCTCCAGGAACTCGGCATCGGGGTGACTGCCTACGGTCTCCTCTCGCGCGGCTTACTGGCGGGCTCACTCCCGCTGGGGAAGGATGATTTACGGGCGAATTTTCCGCGTTTTCGCGGCGATTCGCTCACCAGGAACTGGCACATGGTGGACGCGCTAAAGACATTGGCCGAGGAAAAGGGGCTTCGTCCGGCGCAACTGGCGGTCGCCTGGGCGATGGCAAGGCGGCCGGAGATCGTTCCGGTGATTGGGGCGCGGACCCGCCATCAGCTTGCGGAATCGCTCGGTGCACTGGAAATTCAACTGTCCGCGGAGGATCTGGCGCGCATCGAGGAGGTGGTGCCGGAATCGGCAGTGGCCGGAACGCGCTACGACGAGCGCCAGATGAAGATGTTGGACAGCGAACGCTGACCGTTCCGGGTAAAAAGATCTTTTTTGATTGGCATTCGCGTTGCGGCGTGACATAATCAGATGAAAGGCTCGGAATATATACAATGCAGATCACCAGAGCCGCTGATTACGCCGTAAGGGTGATGATTCACCTGGCAGGGCTGCCGCCAGATACTCGGGCCAGCCGCGCGGACCTCGCCAAAGCGGCGGAGTGTCCCGAGCAATTCCTATCCAAAGTCCTGCAAAGCCTCACGCACGCCGGGCTGGTGGTTTCGCATCGCGGAAATACAGGCGGATTTGAGTTGTCGTCTGCCCATCGCGATGCCTCGGTACTGGAGATTGTGGAGGCCGTCGAAGGCCCCGTCAAACTCAATCTCTGTCTGACCGGCCCTCACGTCTGTGAGCGTCAGAACTGGTGTCCAGCCCACGCTGTATGGGCAGAGGCACAAGCCGCCATGAATGGCGTCCTGAAAAAGGCAACGATCACCGCGATGGCGGAAGAGGCAGCACTGGTCCGCACCACGCTGGAAACGGCCAAGTGGAATTAAGTCCGCTGGCTACCAGCTCGCGGCGTTTCACGGCAGTTCGCCGGTTCCAGTGTGTTTAGAGTCTGCGTCATCCGCATGTTCGGCCGGCGCACATCCTCTGGCGCCGGCCGAACTTAATATTAAATTGCAACTACTTTAGAGTGATCGTAGCGGTTGCGGTTGCGCCAGCGCCCGCGAGGTTCTGCACCTTGAAATAGACCGTCTTGGTCCCTTTGGCAGAAGACAAGGTGAAGGTGGGTGCCGCAGTGTATGTCTTCCAGGACGCTCCACTGAACGTGGAGGACTCGCTGGCCATGTATTGCGTCGGACTGCCGCTGGCGGCGTTGTTGAGGGTGACGGTCGTGCTCGTAGTGGAGGCGGCGCCGTTATTGATCTTGAACGAAGTGACCGTCGGCGCAACGATCAAAGTGATGATGGCGCTGCTGGGAGACGACATTCCGGCGCTGTTCTGAATTTTGAAATATACCGTTTTGACGCTCCCGCCTGCCGAGAGAGTGAAGGCCGGCGCTGCCGAGTACGCCTGCCAGGAAGCGCCACTAAAAGTAGACGACTCGCTGGCCATGTATTGAGTAGGGCTGCCGGAAGTAACGTTGTTCAGCGTAACCAAGCGGTTGATGGTAGTTCCCGCTCCGTTGTTGATGCTGAAAGAAGAGATCGTTGGCGCTACCACCAACGTGATGCTCGCGCTCTTCACGGCTGAAACGCCTCCACTGTTCTGCATCTTCAGATAGACCGTTTTCACTCCCCCTCCCGCGGAGAGCATGAAACTGGCCGCCGCGGTGTAGGGCTGCCACACCGCCCCTGCGAAAGCTGACGATTCGCTCGCCATGTATTGGGTGGGCAGACCGACCGCCGCGAGATTCAAGGTTACGTTCCGGTTGGTGGTGGACGCTGCGCCGCTATTGATGGCGAAGGACGTGATCGTCGGCGCCACAATCAGTGGGAAGTGGAAAACGGTGTCGATCCAGGGATCCAAGTCTTTCGCCACCTGTGCGAGGGTCTGATAGCAGATCTGGATCTTAGCGCCCACGCCCGGAATCAGTTGTGCATGGACGTTGAGATTCGGCGGCTCAATCTTCGCCTGCAGTTGGAATTTGGCGTAGGCATTCGGACCGAAGCCTGTTCCGTAGGCCCCAATGTAAAGATCGACTTGCGGTTTCAGGTACACCGTCGCTTGTGCATTGGCGTCGAAGCTCGCGGTCAATGTTGGAGTGAACGTGCAGGTCGCGCCGGTTGCCGGAGGGTCGCCGCAGGCGAATCCCGCGGGGCAGACTTTGGGGCACGGTGTCACCGTGACGCTGTTGGTGGGCCGGTCGTAAGTCGCCTCGCCCGACATGCGCAGATCCGCAGTCGCGGTTAACGTGGCGGACACCCCCGCGGACGCGTTGAACCCAGCATACAGGTTTAAATCCATGCTGACGGGCGGGCCGCTCAACGGCAAAGTGGCTGTGAACGGCGGAAGTATCGCGATATTGTCCTTAGAAGTGCTCACGTCTAGCGATGCCTTAATGCCCAGACTGCCGCTGATGTAAGGCGAGAGTATGAAGATCGCCGTTGGATTCACCGTGCAAACGTTATCGGAGTTATAGACCAGTTCCGTAGACGCCTCGATCGTCAGGTTCCCAGACACATCTACGGTATAGGTCGCGTTCTTGAAGTTGCTGGTGTACAGATTGGCCGAGTAGTCCTTCTTGACTAGGCCCCATACAAAGCCGTGGGGAAGCGTCTTGATGGGCGCGGTGGCGCTCTCCATCAGAAACTCCGGCTTCACCGCCCCGGACCCCGGCTGGGCACCGCTTTCGCTCAAACGTTCCCGCAGTTTCGACGCTTCAACCGCCAATTGGCGCGACCCCGCGTCATCGGGCAGATAGAAGGCCAGCGGGTGATTGGCGACGTACAGGTGAACTTCCGAAAATGCGTCCGAAAGCTGAGCGGGCTCGGTCTGCACCTCCGTTTCACCGAACGCATTGCGCGTGACCGACGTGACCTTCGCCACCAGGCCCAGCGGCAGAACGTTGCTGTGCTCGGCGTACAGGATCTGTCCTACCGCCAGCCCCGCAACCTTGTCGTTCGCGCCCGAAAAGACCATCCGCCGGCCCCAGTTTTCCACGCTCGAGATCCGGCTCAGATCGTCCGTCTCGAGTTTCACCGTCGCGTCCAGCAGGATTCCCGTTCCGGTGGACGATGCCGCCTGTGTGTACCCCAGCGACGCCTTCTGCGACCAACCACGCTTCAGGTAGTAATTCTTCTCCTCCAGGCTCGTGGTATAGATAATGTCCTGATTCGAGGGGTTGTCTACCCGGTAGACCTCCGTCGCGCCTTCTACCTTGCGGTTGTAGACGAATACCGGATCGTCTAACTCCTGCAGACCGCGCTGCAAGAATTCCTGGCGCTCCTGCTCGTTGGCGGCGAACGTCATGGACCCATCCACCGCCTGGAAGCGGTGTATCGCAATCGTGGAGGTGTACGGCTCGGTATACAAGTAGAACAGCGGACTGGACGCCATCTGGCCGGAAATGGCTTCCTGCAAAAACGCAGCGGAAAGCGGGTGCCGGGACTCGGGCTCCGTCGTAAATGCGTGCATCTGCGTTGTCAGATTCCGATAGCGGAAGACGGTGAGCGGTTTGGCGACGCCGTCGGCCGCAACGGCTATGGTGGAAGTCGCCGGAAGAACTAGCAGTATCGAGACGATGGACAAGAGCTTACATTTGAACGTGCACATGAACAAACCATCCTGTTTACCCAAGTAGTGGGAGTAGGTCCGCGGCGGTCGTTCTCGCCAGGCGGTCTCCGGACCGAGCCAATCCAGCTCGTTAGAGATACTAATCAAGACCCGATTATCGGATTCAAGGATGGTTACCACAAGCGCAGGGAAGCGCCGGGAAACGCAACTGCAGACCGAACTGTCCCGCTGCGTCCCAGTGGTACTACCCCCAAAGGGAATCATTCAACTTCGCCAGCCAGTGTGATATAACAGGGCTTCCGAAAGGCCGGGACGCTGCCGCCCAATGCCTTCTCGTGCGGGACTGCTTCATCCCGAAGCGGTTCACGTCTCAGAAGAGGAGGCGCTCTTGGCTACCGAAAAGACTCCAGACCGGGAGTTGTCTTCCTGGAAAGAAATCGCCTCGTATCTCCAGGTCGGAGTCCGTACCGCGCAAGTTTGGGAGCAGGAGCGGGGGTTGCCAGTGCGGCGGTTGCCCGGCAGCCGTGGCCGGGTGCTCACCACCGTCGCGGAATTAGAAATATGGAAGCGCTCCTCAGAGGCGATCCCTCCTTCCACCGTTGTACCCACGCCCGCTCTACCGGCTGTTGAGCCCGGGAACCCCAGGCGCGTGCGTCACTTTCTCCTATCGGCCGCCGCTGTTTGTCTTACCGTCGCGGTTTTCGCTCTGGCAGCCCTGTGGTTCCTCCGCCCTCATGCTCCCGCCGGTTTCCGCATCGCGCAGAACACCCTGATCGTCGTGGACGCCGCCGGTCGTGAGTGCTGGCGCAAGATCTACCCGTTTCCTCTTCCCGAGATCGACAGCGAGGGGCGGCTAATCTGGATTGGCGATCTGGACGGCGATGGCGAGACCGAACTTCTCTTCTCTCCTTCCGCTCCACCCATGCGCGGCACAGAAGTCATCTGCTATGCGCAGAACGGCCGCGAGCGCTGGCGCTTTGTTCCGGGAAAAATCGTGCGGACCTCCAGCGAGACCTTTTCCCCTCCATATCGCGTACAAGCCTTCGCCGTCGTTCCCGGAGGGCCTGCGGGGCCGCCCGGAGTAGTCGTAGTTAGCCAACACCACCTCTACTTCCCGGTGGAGGTCGCGTTCCTCAGTGCGGATGGCCGCCTCCTGCGCGAATACTGGCATAGCGGCGGCATGGGCAGTATCGTCGTAGATGGCGACCGGATTCTCACCGGCGGGGTCAATAATGCCACCAAAAGCGGCGCCTTGCTCGTGCTCGATCCACACACCATGCGCGGCGCTTCGGTGGAGGAAAATCCCGCCTATCAACTGCAGGACTTCGCTCCCGGTGTCGAGATCGCACGCCTGCTTTTCCCACGGAGCTGCATCAACCGTCTTCTCGAACCGATGGCATCCGTAGTCGGCGTTTGGAAGATGGCGGACGAGATTGTGGTGGAAGTTCGCCACCGTCCCGGCAACTATGACGCTTCCATTTACTACCACCTCAATCCGGATCTGAGCCTGAAGTCGATGAGTGTAGGCAGCAGCTTTGAGCGTTCGCACGAGCAGCTATTCGCCACCCACGTCCTCGACCACGCCCTGCAGCCCGCCGAGATCCGAAGTTTCCGCGACGTCAGATATCTCACCGGCACGCCCTCCGTGCTTACTCTTTCGTCCAATAGCAAATAGATCATCCGGAGGGCTGGTTCTCCAACGGGTGAAGTGAGACATACCGAGTCGCGGCATTCATAGACTTAGCGCGCTTTGGCAGAAGCCTCGCTGGATAGTGCGCTGGTTCCACCGGCATTGACCGCTGCCACCTTGTAGTAGTAGGTAGTGCCGGTCGTCAAGCCGGTATCTGTGAACGATGGCGAGGTCAGCCCGCTCTTGACGGGAGTCGCGCCCTCCGCACCAGCGGAAGTTCCGCGGTACACGTTGTACGACGCGCCGCTGCTGGCCTTCCAGGTGAGGCTGACTCGGGCAGTGCCGGCCTTCGCCGTCAATCCCGTGGGAGCAGCGGGTGGCGATTGGGGAGTGGTGACCTTGATGCTCGCCGCACTGCTGTTCCAGTGATAATCCGTGCTCCATGAAGAATTGAAGACACCGATTTCCACTGAGTAAGTTCCCGCCGGTACGCCGGTTCCCGGAGTCCACGTATACGAATACTGCAGTGCCTGACCTGCCGTGAAGTTCTGTCCGCTCCAGACATTCGTCGCCACCGCGTGACCCGTGGCGTCGAAAATCTGCAGCTCGACGTTCGCATTCGTCAGCCCCGCCGTGCCGGTATCCGTGACCTTGAGAGCGATCGCCGAGGAAGCGGTCTGCGAGATGGTGGACGGGGTCGCTGTCGCTGTGGAACTGAAAGTCGTGGAGGAGCGCACCGAAATTGTGCCCGCCGCCGAGTTCCAGTTCAGCATTTGCCAGCTCGAGGTGAAGACGCCCACTTCCACGGTGTAGTTCCCCACTGCGGACGGTGTCAGCGACGCCGTGTAGGTGTGACTCTGGTTGGCCGCGAAGTTCTGCGCCGTGAAGTTCTGGGTCACCACCGAGTTGCCGCTGGGGTCGAGCACCATGACCTGGATGTTGCCGTTGGTGAGCGTGTTGCCCGTGCACGTGACCGTCGCGGTGATAGTGGTGGCTGCGCCTTGCGTATCCGGATTAGGGGATGCCATGGCCGATGACGTAAACGTCGCGGGCGCCGCTGGGGTGGCCGACACTACGGCCGAATTCGGGCTGGTGCCCGCGGAATTGGTCGCCGAGACTTCGTAGAAATAGGTGACGCCGTTCGTCAGGCCGCTATCGGTGAATGTGGTCGGCGAGGGCGAGGTCACGGTGCCGATCGTGCCGAATGGCCCTGTACTGGCAGTGGCGCGCTTCACGCTATAGCTGGTCGCGCCCGCGGCGGGATTCCACGTGAGGGTCACCGAACCTGCCGCCGCCGCGGCGGCCAGGCCGGTGGGAGCCGGGGGGATCGACACCCCATTTCCCGGTGGAATGACAAACAAGGTGATGCTCTGCGAGGGCAACGTGGTGGAAATCGCATTGTTGGCCACGGCGACATTGCCGACATGTGTGATCGCGGTCTGCGTCGCTGAAGCGATCTGCCAGGCATCGGCGTTCGCCCCTGTGCCGAAGTTCGCCAGGCTGATGGTCACGGGTGTCGAACCCGTCTGCTTGTTGATCACCATCACCGTCAGCGCTCCGTCGGACCCGCGGACGGCGGCAAACGAGGAGAGCTTATCCGGATTGGCGACAGTAGCGGCGACGCTGGCGTCGCCGAACGTCGAGAGTTTTCCATCATAGTTGCGGTAGATCTGCATGGCAAGATACGTGGGCGAAGGATTGGCCGGAACCGTCCAGCGCGTGGCCAGATCGAGGCCTTCGCGCCCGAAGATTCCCAAGGCGTCGGCCTGCGTAGTAGCGCCGTTCAGATTCGCCTCATCGCCCCAGTTGTACTCGGTGATGCCGATCTCCAACCCCGGATAGTACTGATTCACCCAACTCTTCAGATTCGGGATGAGATTGACGATGCCACTGTTGATCCCGACCTGATTGATCCAGGACTGGTCTACATAGGTAGGATCCCAAAGGGAACGCGTTGACCGGTTGCGAATCAGTTGCGTGGCGGCAGAGTCGTCATTGCCGCCCGACCCATCCTGCGGATAGTAGTGCACGCTGAGGACGTTGAGAAGCTGCGTGCCCGTGCTCACTTGATAATTGTGAAGCTGCTGGAGCAGCCACGGGTAGTGATACATCTTCGCGTGGGTGTTGTAGTCGGAATTCGCGCCGCCCGCGCCATTCTGCTGGTCAAGCCCGCTGTAGAAGAGTCCCAGCCAGCCCCACTCCTCAGGTCCGACAATCATGGCGTTGGGATCCAGGTTGCGGATGCCTCCCGCATAGTTAACGAAGTCGTTGTAGAGTTCGCTGTAGGTTTCCCCAGTGGGATGGACATCGCGGTGGGTGCCGTGCCAGATGGAGGGCTCGTTGTCCATGATGTAATACTGGAGCCCGCCGTTTGCCGCCGTGCCCCAGGTGCTGATGAGGTGCTGCACCCAGCCCATCTGAAAGGAAGGGCTATTGGCGACGTTGGCGTCCAGCGGATTGTTCCCTTTGATAAACGGATTGCCGGAAGCAGTGCTGATGCCGTTGCCGGCGTCGGAGTTGTAGGGGTCGGATCCGGTCTGCGGGCCGTATTTGGCAATGGAAAACGAGCGCAGGCTGGAGCGGTTGGCGCCCAGGCTTCCGAGATAGTTGATCATCGGGATGGTGAGAAGCGGCTGTGCTCCAACGGCGGCGGCGCGTGTCGTGGTGATGAAGTCGTCGCCTCGGAAGCCGGGAGCGGAGCTGGTGTCGGGATAGGTCTCGAAATACCAGTCGTTGCCGCGATTGTCGGCATTGAGCTGCCAGTTGTAGCGGGTGGCAGAGTTGCCCCCGTATCGATTGAGCGGGGCGTGCAGGGCCATCACGTCGCCGGTCGAGGCAAAGGCGACTCCGTAGATGTTGGGGCTGATCGGGTGGCGATTGGCTTGGGCGTCCACGGCGACGGTGGCTGCCGGGTTTTGCGCAGACGCTGGCCAGCCCACGACGAGTATCGCCAAGGTTACGAGCAGGAGGCCGTACGCGGCGCGCTTGTCAGAAAGATGCAGATTGGTAAGAGGCATGTTCCCCCGTTAACGTTTACCCTGACCCTCAGAATCGCCTGACGAAAAGCCTCCATAGCGCTTTCTTTGGGTAGCGGCAAGTTATATACGTACTAGATAGTAACCGGGAGCATCGCGAGGGGCAATCCGTACTTTCAGGAATATCCCTTAGGGATTGTGCTGGGGATTACGAGGAAGAGGCAGCGGAGACGCTCCGAACGCCTCCGCACCAAGATTTCGAGGGTCTATTTCGCGGAGGGCAGCCGAACTACCGTAGAATCTGTGGGCACTGTTGTCGCCGGCCGGGGCCGTGTGGCCGGCGCAGGAGCAGCCGGTGCGGCCGGGCGAGGAGCCGTCGGCGCGGTAACCAGGGAAACGTCAACCGTCTGATCCTTACCCTGCTCTACCGAGACCTTTTGCGACCACGGCTTGAAACCCTCTTTGAATACCTTCAACGTGTATTCACCTTTGGCAAGCTTCACATCCACCGGCGTCTGGCCCGCGGGATAATTGTCCACCATGACAAAAGCTTCCTTCGGGTCTGACGTCACGTTAATGGACATCATCGTCACTACAGGCGGCGGCGGCACTGCTGCATCCGTTATCGCGGCCGTGGTGGCCGGCGCGGGCGTGCCTTCCTGTGGCGGAGGGCTGCCGGCGGGCTTCAGGGGCGGCGACCAATGGGCAGAGTCTTTCGGGGGACGTGTGCTGAACGGGTAGCAGGAAGCTGGGGATTTCCCATCATCCCGCAGAGGCCATACGCGGCAGACCCACCCCTGCTGCGACCTGGTCCCGTCCGCTTTTGGGGAGTTCGTGTTCAAGCGAACGTCAATCGACTCGCGCGAGCCGGTGGAGAAGGTTGCCTGGTCGATCGGTTCGACGCCGGTTTGCTTTGGATTTTTCACCATCCCGGCAATCTGCTTCACCGCGACATTGTAGGCGGACTGCATTTGGTCGGGCGTGAGGGAACTTGCCGGCTTATCCGCGGCAAATAGAAATGGGGCCGCGATCAGGGCTAATGGAAGCGTGAGTTTTTGAGGCATAGTCCTGATATCAGTTTGCGGGAACGTTCCCGGTGCAAGTAATGCTCTCTTTGGTTGGCGTCTGGTGGATTGCCGAATTGAAACTGGTACAATTCCCGAAAGTGCGGCGCACCTCCATACGAAGCCAGCCGACATGCTCGACAGAGAACCGCTTCGCAGGTGTGGGCGCGGGAATACCGGGCGTGGCGTCAATCTGACTGGACGCCGGAAGACGCCTGGGCGATGCAGGTGTCGACCGTATCGAGGCCTACAAACTCGACGCTCCGATTGCGATCTCTTCTGAGACGATCCTCCGACAGCCGAGGACGGCCACTTAGGCCGTCGAGTGCATTGCAAATTGCGAGCGGGAGCGTCTCAGTGCCGATTCAGCGCTTTCGCTGCGCGGGCGAAGATCGCGCTGAGTTCCGATGGGGCGGCGTTCGTGAACTGTAAACGCTGCGGCAATTCCGGACCGCGCACGTGCAAAATTGGATAGCTCTCCGTGCGGTTGTAGCTGAAATAAAACGGACACACCGGGTCATCCGCTGCACCGCCTATTGCGAACGTGTCGGTCACGTGAGGATACATTTTGGCCATCTTCGCAAGCCAATCTGCACGCTTCTTCAATGCCTCAACTTCAGACTCATCGACGTAGACGACGCCGTTCCAGTGAGGGATCGCCAGATCGACACGGACTCCACGGAGTTGACGGTCTAACTGGGCAGGGTCCGTCACAGAGAATGCAGCAAAGGCGGCGTGCGTATCGCCGCTTTCCAGAAGGCCAACCGACTCGGACCAGAATATATGCGCTGCTGCCGCAGAAGCCGCGGCCTGAAGGGCTCGACGGGACGGTAATGAGGAACACGTCTGAGCGAGCGAAACGGCCGCGAAGAGGAGAACGCTACCCAAGAGCTTCATTGACTTCCCCTCCGCATTCAGTATATCCATGAGGCAATGCGCGACGCCCGCTGATAGACTGTTGCGGGGGTAGCCATGAAGCTAGATCGCAGAGTCTTTCTTCTCGGCTCGGCCATGGCCGCGCAGGCATACCAAGCCGAAAGACCGATCGGCACCGCGATGATCGGTACGGGGAATCGCGGATCCTTTCTCCTCCAGGGCGTGCTCCAGCAGCCCGACGCGAAAGTGGCGGCGGTCTGTGACATCAAGCCCGACCGTCTCGACAAAGCGGCAACCGCGGCGGCCCGCGACCGTCCGGCCACCGAAACCGATTGGCGGAAATTAATCGATCGCAAAGATGTGGACGCCGTTTTCATCGCGACTCCGCCTTATCTCCACTCCGAAATGGCCATCGCTGCCATTCAGGCGGGCAAGCACGTCTATTGCGAAAAGCCTCTGGGCGTGACTCCGGAACAGATTCGCGCCCTGCTGCAAACCGCGCGCGGATCGCATCAGGTATTCGTGGCGGGACAACAGTTGCGTTCGCAGAAGCAACTCTCCGACGTGGTTCGGAAGATTCAGGACGGGCTGATTGGCGACGTTCTGATGGTGAAAGCGCAGCGACACGCCACGGCCGACCTTCCGCACGATGGGACCTCGGGCGACTGGTATTTCGACGTGACGAAATCGGGCGGGTACCTCGTGGAGCAGTCGGTGCACAATCTCGATCTGTGCAACTGGGTGATCGGCGCGCACCCGTTGCGGGCCGCGGGGTTCGGCGCGATTCAGCTCTACAAGAACGATCCGCCGGGGCGCACGATCTTCGATTGCGGCTCGCTCACGTACGACTATCCGAAGGGCGTGAAGCTGTCGTTCACGCAGAATGTGTTTCATCCCGCGTCGATGCCGAACGGCGGACAGTATGTGTATGTATACGGCTCAAAAGGCGCGATCGATCTGATGGCGGGCACCATGTATTCGCCGGGGAGCGGCGCTCCGCCGGTGGTGGTGTCGCCGAAGGTGCAGGAAGATCAATATGCTCACATCCGGGCGTTCTACGACTCGATCGCCAAGGGGACGCCGCCGCCGGTGGACGTGACGATCGGCGCGACGGCCGCGCTTACCGCAATCCTGGGGCATCGGGCGATGGTGCAGGAGAAGGTAGTGACTTGGAGCGATTTGGGGGTGGAGGTATGAGGTCCCTCGATCGACGCGAGGTGCTGGGACTGCCCCTCGCCGCGGCGGCGCTGGCCGCGCAATCGCGCCCACACCTGGTGAAAGGAATCTGCTCGGTCATCTTCCCCAAGGAGATGCCGCGCGCGGAGTGCTTCGCGCGCGCAAAGTCCGCCGGATTCGACGCGATGGAATTGGCGATCGGTCCCGATCTGCCGCTCGACGTCAGCCATGACGACGCACGGCGCCTGGGCGATGCGGCGCATAAGGCAGGGATTCAGATTGCGACGCTATGGGTGTCGGACGCGCTGCACCAGAATCCGCTGAACGCGGCGGAACCTGCTGTGCGGGCGCGCGGCGTCGAGGCGATTCGCCGTGCGATCTCCATCGCTGGGGATCTGAACTGCGGCGCCTTGCTGCTGTATGCGGTGCGGCTGGGGAGTGGTCCGAAACTCGAGGTCGGGTCGCAGGATACGTGGGATCGGTTTACGGCGGAGTTGGCGAAGGTCGCGCCCGACGGCGAGCGGGGCAAAGTGCTGCTGAATCCGGAGAACGTGTGGAATAAGTTCCTGCTCAGTCCGCTGGAGATGCGTGCGTTTCTCGATCAGTTTCACAGTGCGTGGGTGGGCGCCCATTTCGATACCGGCAACGTGATGCAGTACGGCTATCCGGAGGACTGGATTCTGACGCTGGGTCCACGCATCAAGCGCATTCACCTGAAGGATTTCAAGCTGAGTACGCGGGGCGAGTCGGGACGTTTTGCGGATCTGCTGGAAGGGGATGTGAATTGGAAGGCGGTGATGGATGCGCTGACGAAGATCGGGTACCAGGGGTTCGTTTCGGCGGAGATCGGGTACGATGGCGCGCGTCCGGACCAGTTGAGGCAGGTGGCGGCGGCAGTGGACAAGATTCTCGCCCTTGCTTAGAAATCGCCGAAACGGCGGATTTGTGGGGAATTCTGACATAATAGGGGCAAGATCGGGCCGGGAGACCGCGAAGATGAAGAATTGCAATGTGTTACTTCTCCTTGGGGTGATTGCGGCAGGACAGCTCGCGGGCCAAACAGGGGGAATGGGTGGGACGACTCCTACTACGGGGAACGGCGGACAGACCAGCGTACAAGCCAATCCCACTCTCGGCTCGGGAGGCGGAGCTCGCGGACCCGATCTGTCTCGTCCGATCTATATCTCGGGCCGAGTCGCCATCGAGGATGGCTCGGCGCTCCCGGAGAACATCACCATCCAGCGAGTGTGCAGCGGCATCTCCAAGACCGTCGCCTATACCGATCCGAAAGGCCACTTCAACTTTCAATGGGGCGATCGGAACATTGTGATGGCGGATGCTGCCGACGCCGGCTCGGGACCGGGGCCGGGGCGCGGATCGGGCGGCGGATTCGGGAGCGCGCAATCCGCGGGCGGCGGAAGCGCACTGGCGACCGACCCGTTCGGCAGCCGCATGATGAATTGTGAACTGCGCGCGTATGTGGCGGGCTTCAACTCCGATACGATCAATTTGTTCAATCGCCGCGCTGCCGACAACCCGGATGTTGGCGTGATCGTGCTGCACCGCCTCGCTGGAGTGTCGGGATCGTCGATCAGCATGACCTCGATGAAGGCGCCGAAGGAGGCGAAGAAGGCTTACGAACATGGACTTCAGTCGCTACTCAAAAATAAGCAGGCGGACGCAGTCAAGGATTTCGAAAAGGCGGTCGCTGTGTACCCGAGCTATGCCGACGCGTGGGTGAATCTGGGCAAGTTGCGACTGGACCAACAATCGATCGAGCCGGCTCGAGAAGCGCTGCACAAAGCAATGGAGTCGGACCCTCAGCTCGTGGCACCGTACCTGGAGCTGGGACTGCTGGCGGCGCGGGATGCAAAGTGGGAAGAAGCGGGAAAGTATCTCGATCGCGCCCTGGAACTCGATCCGGTGGACTTTCCGCAAGCCTGGTATGCAGACGCGGTAGCCAACTACAACCTCAAGAAGTATGACGCCGCGGAGCGGAGCGCGCGCGCGGCCGTCAAGCTCGACACGCGGCATGCCAATCCGCGATCGGACTATCTACTGGGGATGGTGCTGGTCGAGAAGCAGGATTATGCAGGCGCGGCGGCGGAGCTGACGGCCTTCGTGAAACTCGCGCCCGACGCGCCCGATGTGGCGCAGGTCAGGAACGAGCTGGGGCGCCTCGAGAAGCTTATGAGCGCGAAGTAGGCCGCGTGCTGGCTCTCCTGCTGCTCCTGGTGGCGGCGTCTCCTCCGTACCAGGATCCCTTTCGTGCTGGACTGATCGCGCTGCAACGCGGCGATCTTCAGGCGGCGCAGACCAATCTCGAGGCCGCGCGCACTCTGGCACCGCGCGACGGGCGGGTTTGGGTAGCGCTGTCGCAAACTTATTGGCGGCTGCATCGGAATGACGATGCGGAAGCCGCAGCCAGCAAGGCCGCGGCGCTGGCACCCGAGGATCCGGCGGTTCTCGACAGTTTGGTCATCTACTACTCCGAGACGTCACAGACGTTGAAGGCTGCCCAGGCGGCGGCGAAATATTCTTCCAAGGCGCCGGAGAAGAGCGCGGCTCGCGAGCGCGCCATCGATCTGTATTTTCAGGCGACCCGTCCGCTGCTGGACCAGCAGAAATTCGGAGAAGCCGCGACGATTCTGAAAGAAGCCGTGGGGCGGCTGCCCGGAAGCGCGCAACTCGAATTGGCGCTGGGCGTGAGCTACTACGGCTTGCGCCGCTTCGATGAGGCGGCGGACGCCTTTCTCCGCACCATTGCGATAGCGCCCGAAATTGAGCAGCCATATTCGTTCCTCGGCAAGATTCTGGACGAGATCCCCAATCGCCTGCCACAGGTCACTGAGAAATTCGCGGCGTATGAGGCCGCTCATCCGACCAGTGCGGAAGGGTATTTGTGGCACGCGAAAGCGCTGAATGCACAGTCGCTCCCGGCGGACGAGTCGTTGCGGCTGCTGGAGAAGTCCATGTCGCTGAATGGCGGCGACGCGTCGGCGTATTTCGAAATGGGCACGGTGTTGGACCGCTTGCAGCGCTTTACGGACGCGGTTGCGGCGTTCGAACAGGCGGTGAAGCTGGCGCCCGGGGATCCGGCGGGGCACTATCGTCTGGCTCGCGATTACGATCGCATTGGGAAGCACGAGGCCGCGCAGGCGGAGCGTGAAAAGCACGCGCAGTTGGTGAAAGCACAGGAGGCGATACGGTAGGCCGTCAAACTCAGGCGCTCCCGCCACTACTGAATCGTAATTGCACGTGTGACCGCAGTCATCTTTTCGGACGTCGCTTCCTGCACCAATACGCGGAGATTGTAGAAGCCGGGCGGGGCGTGCAGCGATAACGAAATCGTGAGACCTTGCGACGCGAGGGACTCGAAGCTGGCATCTTTCAGTGCCATCTCCGCTTCGGCTTGTCTGCCGGTGACAAAATTGGCCTGCTTGTCGAACAGAGCCGCGATCACCCGCACCTTCTGCTTGCGGCGATCCTGTTCCTTCTCGAAATGGAGCCGGGTCACATCGATGGAGGCTTGTACACCGCCATCGAGGCCGCTCTCCGAATCATCGGGCTCCGCCTGGATTTCGGCCGCTACATCGGACGGCGAGTCCGTGCCCAGCAGTACGCGATCGCGCCCCTCCTGTTCCGCCTGGTCCGGCCTTTCGGAAGGCGCGCGATACCCGATCAGGGCCTGCACGATTCCGCGATGTCCCTTCGCCAGCCGGACTTCGAGCGAATGATACTTTCCATCGCCGGCCGCGGGAAGTCCGAGGATGTAGATCACGTCAGGCACGGCCTCGAGGCGATGGAGGCCGGCAGAAAGATCGCTGCTGTGGGGGACGTATTCTCCCCCGGTTGCCGATGCGAGGATCGCCAAGGCGTCTCCGGATTCAGCCGCCTCGCTGGCGTTCAACGTGTTGATGACGATTCGGCTATGCAAAGCACTGCTGGTGACCGCCTCCAGGCGAGATTCCTCTTGCGCGGAAGAGAAGCCGGAAGATGCCAGGATGACGACGTGCCGGCCCGGCATTCTGCTCATCGTCGCGACCACGCGGCCGATCGACACTAGGGTATCGTCCGCATTCAAACGGGCGTCTTCGCCGGAGTGCCTGGCATTGGGCGATACAGACGCGATAGAGGAAGTCAGCTTCTCCAGGTCGGCAGTGAACATCACGATCCCTGCCCGTGAGGTGGTAAAGATCCCGACGGCGTCGCCGGGCGATAGAAATGACGAAACGAACTTCGCCGCGGCGGCCTTAACGCGAGTGAGACCGGCAGCGTCGGTGTTCAAGTCGTCGAACACCAGCGCGATGAATCGAGTGGGCAGGTCGGTGTTCAGCACGGCGCCTGGAAAAGGAAGCGGGTTCCCCAGAGGACCCGGACCGGCGCCGGATCCGGATGCGGCGGGAAGCGTGAGGCTTTCGCTGGAGAAGGTAGCGATTTCGCGCTTTTGCCCGGAGTCGCGGATTTCGAAATCCTGGCGGGTGAGGCCGGCAATCACCGCGCCTTTCGCGTCGCGGACCACCACCGGGACTTCCAGGAGATCCGCCGGCGTGCGAGTGGAAAGCGGAGCATACGGTAGAACGTGTACGGTCAGCTCATCGGCGGGAACTGACTGTTGAGCGGCAAGTGTGGTAGCGAGCCAGCAAAGAGCGCTGGCACACAGCATGATTCTCATAACTTCACCGGCATTCCTAAATGGGCGGCGGTCTTAGTGGCTTCTTCGACGGCACGTGCGAGCACGGAGCGTACCCGCCCGTCTTCCAGGATTAGCAACCCCGCAATGGTGCACCCGGCGGGAGTTGTGACATCATCGCGCAGAGCAGCCGGATGGCGTCCACTGGTGAGCACCATTTTCGCCGCTCCCAATGCGGTCTGTGCGACCAGGGTGAGGGCGAGCTGGCGAGGCAGACCCACGCGCACACCGGCATCTGCCAGCGCTTCCATGATGAGGTATTGGTAGGCCGGTCCACTGGCGCTCAGGGCGGTGACGGCGTTGAAGTGAGACTCGTCGAGCGCCAGGCACTTGCCAACGCCTTCGAAGATCTGACGGGCGCGTGCCAGGTCGTGGCCGCGAGCATTCCTGCCGCCGCAGACGACCGTCATGCCTTCCCCTACGACGGCAGGCGTGTTGGGCATGGCGCGCACCACCGGATTCTGGGTCCCCAGCAGGGACTCCAGCTTCTCCGTGGAAACGCCGGCAAGGATCGAGATGATGAGAGTCTCCGGCCGCAGACCAGAGTGCACCAGCGTATTCATTACCGAGGCAGCGTCCAGAGGCTTCACACAGACCAGGATCAAGTCGGCCGTCGGTACACGTTCGTGATAATCGCTGGTGACGGTGACACCCAACGTCTGACTGGTGATTTCGCAGGCGGTGGCGTTCTTTTCGCCGGCCCACAAGCGATCTTTGGGAACGACACCAGTCGCGAGGAGGCCGCGCAACAGCGTCTGGCCCATCACGCCTGCACCGATTACTCCAAGAGACATCCCGTCTGCGATCACCTGTTCGTGCGACATGTTTTAGACCATAGCATGAGAAGTCCGCCGACAGATCGCCAGACGCTTGCTAACGCGCGTCGCAACGAGCGGTCTTCGCAGCACACGAGGCCGCATACACGCAACGATCTACCAAACTATCCTTCGTCACGCGGCAATGACAGGTCCGCTTTGGTTAATGTCAGACCCAGAAGAGGGCGGGGTGGTCGTGGCCGGTGGCATGTGTCAGGATGCGATCGTAGATGCGCGCTCCCGAATCGCCGTTGGTGAAGACGAAGATGGCGTCGCCGGTTGCCGGCTCGGCGAGGACGAAGTTCTTGTATCCGCCGTTGTCTCCCCACTGCCAGACATATTCCTTGCCGGCGGTGCGTTCGATACCCCATCCCAGGCCCCAGCCGAGCATGGGGCGAATGCGAATCTGTTCCTGATGGATGGCGGGATTGCGCAGAGCGGAGGTTACGAAGCGTGCATAGTCCGGAGCGGTGGTCACCAGGCTGGCCGCCGCGTTGGGCAGCAGGTTGTTGGGTAGAGCAGGGACGCCCGCATCGCGCGCAGCCGATTCGTAATCGGAAAAGCGCCACGTTGTGACGGGCTGCCCTTTCTGCGTGGCTCGCTCGTGCATGTGACGCGCGGCCTGGTCCCAATTGGCGCGCAGTTCGCCCCGGCGATCGTAGGGGAGGGCGTACCGGCTGGCCAATTCGGGCTTCCAGATCATCGAACTGGACGTCATTCCGAGCGGCTGGAAGACCAGCTTGTCGATGACCTCGCAGAAGCCCATTCCGGTGACTTGTTCCAGGATGCGCTGCAGGTAGAAGAAGCCTTCACCGGAGTACTGAAATTTAGCGCCCGGCTCGAATTCGGGAGTGAGCGGTTTGCCGGCTTCGAAGCGCCAGTTGGGAAACCCGGAGCTATGGCTCAGGACTTGGCGGATGGTCACTTTGCGTGCTCGCTCGACGGTCAAGTCATCGACATAGGAGACCAGGGTGCGATCGAAATCGAGCTTGCCGGATTCGCGAAGGGCGAATGCGGCGTAGGCGGTGATCTGTTTGCTGAGGCTGGCCGCCTGGAAGATGGTGTCGAGCTTGACGGGCTCTTTCGTCTCGACGTTGCGCACGCCGAGCGGGCGGAACCACGGCTGCGCGCCGTTTCGCACCACGCCGATGATAGCGCCGGGAACCGGAGCGACACTCATCCACTCGAGAATCTCCGATTCAAAAGATGGCGGAGGCCCTTGCTTCCAAGCGGCCGCAATCATGGGGGAGGCGAGGACATCGCGAAGAAATTGACGGCGCTGCATGGAAGTGAGACGCGGCAATGGAGGAGTCGTTAGGGGACCCGCCCTTCATGACCGCGTGTCACCCGTTACAATTGAAGGAAATGGGGTTATTTCCGACTGGGTTCGGCACCCGTTTCTGGGTGCTGATTGCAGCCACATTTTTGGGGTTTCTCGGCGAGGGGACCGTGCTCCCCGTGCTCGGGCCACACGTCCGTCACGACCTGGGCGGCTCGGACCAGACGGTGGGATTGGCAATCGGTATCTTCTCGTTTGTGTCGCTGGCAGCGCGATTTCTCTCGGGTCCGCTGGCGGATCGCCGCGGCCGCAAGGTTTCCTTTCTGGCGGGCTTACTGAGTTGCGCACTCGCAGGGAGCGCGTGCTTGCTGCCATTCGGATTGCCGGGGATCTATCTGGGCCGGATGCTGCAAGGATTTGGGGAGGCATTCCTGTACACCGGAGCAGCGGCGTGGGCGGTGGAAACCGCGGGAGTGAAGCGCAGCGGGCAGGCGCTGGGCTATGTGAGTTGCGGCATCTGGGGCGGCACGGCGGCGGGGCCGCTGGTGGGGCAGTGGCTCGGGTCGTTCGATCGCGCGGCGGCGATGCAGATAGTGGCCTCGCTGATCGCGTTCGGCCTCGTGATGCGCGTCGCGGAGGAGTACAAGCCGATGCCGCGCGAAGGGCACCGGACGTGGCTTTCGGGCAGGTTGATCGCCTCGGGGCTGGCGGTGGGCTTTGTGAACGTGCACTATCCGGTGGTCGCAGGTTTCCTGATTCTGCACCTGGCGCGGCACGGAAACTCGGGGCCGGCGGCATACACGGCGTATGCGTCGGTGATTCTGCTGTCGCGCTTCTTCCTCGGCGGACTTCCTGATCGGATCCGTCCGGCCATCACCTTTTACGGCGGGCTGGGGTTGATGACGATCGGCTTGCTGCTGCTTGCGCCGGGGCCTTCGCCGGCTGTGGCGGTATCCGCGGGCGCAGTGCTTGGATTGGGTATGTCGTTTCCGTGGTCGTCAATTGCGTCGACTGTGGTACGCAGGGCGTCGGCGAGTGACCGCGGGTCCGCGCTGGGAGTGCTGACGGGGTTCTTCGATCTATTCGTGGGGGTGAGTTCCCTGGGCGCGGGCGCGGTGGCCGCGAGGTTCGGATACACCATGGCTTTTTGGATGGGAGCCATGTCGTTGGGCGCCGCGGCACTGGCGGGTTGGTATGTGTTCGCGCCGGAGAAGGTGAAAGAGCGGGCATACGCAGCGGCAGTGGTAGGAGCGGACGCGGCGACGGAAGGCTGAGAGTGAATCGGCCTTACTATCACGACTTCTCCTGGGCATACGACTTGTTGCAAGAACGAGCGCGTCGCACCGCGAGTTACGGCGAACGATTCGGCATGGACGGATCGTCTGGTGGTAGTGACAGTCAGGTGCTGAGGTAACGTGGCGCAAGGACTCCTCTTTGTCGTCTCGACACTTCTGTCGAGATTTTTCGGGAGCGCTTTGCAGTCTGACTGAAAGGCAGACTTCGCAGAGGGTCCGAAAAGCGTCGAGATGAGTCTCGACGCTGCAAACATGAGTGTTTGCGCCACGTCAGCGCAGGCGTAGATAAGTGGCGATGGTCTGTAGTTCGTTCGCGGTATAGGCGTGCATCATCTCGACACTTCTGTCGAGATTTTTCGGGAGCGCTTTGCAGTCTGACTGAAAGGCAGACTTCGCAGAGGGTCCGAAAAGCGTCGAGATGAGTCTCGACGCTGCAAACATGAGTGTTTGCGCCACGTCAGCGCAGGCGCAGATAGGTGGCGATGGTCTGCAGTTCGTTCGCGGTATAGGCGTGCATCATCTGCTCGTGGCGCCACGAGGTGGATGGCTCGATGACGACGCGCGAGGGGGCAAATGTTCGCAGTACGGGAATCGACGCGCTCAGATCATAGACGCGGATTCGCGTATCGGTCCGTTCGGCTACGAGCGCGGGAAAAGGCACATCGCCGCCAGTAGGCCGGGCCGTCACCACATGCCTCACAGGAACGTCGCGAAGATCTTTGATGGTGGCAAGATCGGGTCCGATGGCGACGCCCCATCCATCGAGTTCGTGACAGGTTCCGCAGTTTCCGGTTCTCGCGGCATCGAAGAAAAGAGCGCGGCCCGCCTTGGCTTCGGGGGTTAGCGCCTTCGGAGGCGCCGCGGGTGCGGGCGCGGCAGCACTGGGCGATCCTCGGAGCGTCATCACGAAGGCCACCAGGTCGTTGATCTCGGGAGTCTTTAATCGCGAAGTGAACTCCGGCATTCCCGTCCCGGGGATGCCCCACGAGATCACTTTGAACATGCCGTTCAAGCTGTAGCTGTGGCCGATGAGACGCGGCGCCCGCCCCGCGGCGCCGTCCGGGCCGTGACAGTACGGAACGGCGCAATTGGTCCGATAGAGTTGGGCGCCGCGCTCGACAGCGGCGTCCTGCGCGCGGGCTGCGGTCACGGCGGCGATCAGGAGGAGCAGGGGCCTCATCGCGTCCCCTCCGGAAGTGCGAAGACGAAGAGCGCCGACCCGGGGCGCGGAACCGCACCCGGCCACAGAGCTGCATGCGCTTGCCCGACCAGCGAGCCCCATCCCGTGGGGGTCGCAATGTATTGGCGGCCGGCGATGGAATAGGTGATCGAGGATCCGCGATGGCCGGCTCCAGTGGAGAAACTCCAGAGACGCTCGCCGGTGCGGGCGTCAAGCGCGAAGAAGTTGCCCTCGGGGTCGCCGCTGAAAATCAGGTCTCCGGCGGTAGCGAGTACCGATGCCATCAGCCAGGTGGCGGTGGGCGCGCTCCACTGGCGCTTGCCGGTCACGGGATCGAACGCGGCGAGGTAGCTTTCCTGTTTGCCGCCGGGCGGCGGCTTCATGACCCAGTTGCCGCCGGTGAAGCCGCGACCTTCCTGCGGCTGTTCGTCGCGGACAATCAGATCGCTGCAGATTTCGAGTACGGGGACGTAAACCCATCCGGTACGCGGCGACCATGCCGACTGGTTCCAGCTTTTGCCGCCGATGGTGCTGGGGCAGAACAGCTTGACCTTGCCGGCTTCCGGCTGGTTTCGTCCGAGCAACTTGCCGCTGCGGTTGATTTCACTGACCCAGTTGTAATTCTTCACGAAAGGCCACGCGGTGAGGAATTCGCCATTGGTCCGGTCGAGCACCCAGGTGAAGCCGCTCTTGGTGACGTGGACGATGGTTTTGCGCGTGCGGCCTGACACGGGAAGATCGACGAGCATCAGTTCGTAGGTGGCGTCGAAATCCCAAACGTCTTGCGGGATCTCCTGGTAATGCCACTGGAGTTTGCCGGTATCCGGATCGAGGGCGAGGACGCTATCGGTGTACAGGTTGTCGCCGCGGCGCAGCGCGGGGTTCAGATCGGCAGCAGCATTGCCCACGCCCCAGTAGAGAAGATTGAGATCGGGGTCGAACGAGCCGGTCATCCAGGTGGCGCCGCCGCCGAATCGCCAGCTTTCGCCGGGCCAGGTGTCGTTGCCCTTCTCGCCGGGGCCGGGGATGGTGTAGAAGCGCCAGCGCATGCGGCCGGTCTTCGCGTCGAAAGCGGTGAGATAGCCGCGATGGGCGGAATCTCCGCCGGTGACGCCGGCGATCACCATGTCCTTCACGATGAGCGGGGCGCCCGTGATGTTGCAGCCGCACTGGCGGACATCCTCGACGTTGATGCGCCAGACTTCGTCGCCGGTATGCTGGTCGAGGGCCACCAGGTAATCGTCGGCAGTGCCGAGGAAGACGAGTCCATGCCCGACGGCGACTCCGCGGTTCTGCTTGCCATACAGCGGGATGGTTTTGGAGAGCGGAAAATGATACTCCCAGAGCAGCTTGCCGCTGGCGCCATCGAGTGCGAACACCCATGCATTGGAGGTGGAGAGGTAGAGGACGCCATCCGAGACGATGGGCGTGGCCTGTAGGCCGTTCTCGTAGTCGCCGGTTTGGAACACCCAGGAGGGCGCGAGCTTAGAGACGTTGCCGCGGTTGATCTGATCGAGCGCGCTGTAGCGCCAGGCTGAAGGGGTTCCGCCGTATGAAGGCCAGTCGGTGTGGGTGGGACCGGTTTGGGCGGCAAGGGTCGTGAACAGGAGGAGCGGCAGTAAGAACTCACCGCGGAGGCGCGGAGACGCGGAGGAAAGCGCGGAGAACGGCCAGTGCCATTTTTTTCTCCGCATTAGCCTCCGCGCCTTCGCGCCTCCGCGGTGAAGCTGCGTCTCGATCATTTCTTGATGTTGAAGCAATACAGATTGTCCTGTTCCCGGAGATACAGTCTGCCATTGGCAATGACGGGCGGGGTCCATGTGGGATAGCTGCCGGATGGAATCTCGAATCGCGACTTCTCTTTGTAGCCTTGCGGCGTCGCGGCGATCAAACCGACTACTCCATTCTCGCTCAAGGCATACAAGTTGCCCTCGGCATACGTCACGGAGCCTTTGCCGACGCTGCGATTGCGCCACGCGACTTCGCCCGTCAGGAACTTCATCGCGGTGAGGATGCCGCTGGAAAAGCCGTAGACGTAGTCGCCGATCAGGACCGAAGTGCTGTAGTGATTGCGCATGTCGCGATTGAAATAAACCTCGGAGGCTTTAGGCTTCACCTCCAGCAGCGCGCATCCGGTGCCATAGTCGGAGGATAGAAAGACATGGCCGTCATGTACGATCGGCGTGGCGATGTTGGCGGTATTGTTGGCGACTTTGTCGTAGCGCCACTGGAGTTCGCCGTTCTGCATGGAAAGGCCCAGCGCGCCGCGCGCCGTGAAGACCACCACCTGGCGCGATCCGCCGGAATCGAAGGGCATGGGCGAGGAGTAGCCCGCCGGGTCGCTTTGCGATTTCCAGAGCAGATTGCCTTCGGCCTTGCCGAGAGCCACGACCGAGGCGTTGTGGCCGCCGGGCGTGACGATCAGACGATCGCCGTCGATCAATGGAGATTCGCTGATGCCCCACGTGGGGACGCGGCCTCCGAACTTATCGACCACGTTCATGCCCCAGATCTTCTTGCCCGTGGAGGCGTCGAGGCAGAGCAGCGTCCCGTCGGCCGCCATGGCGTAGAGGCGATCGCCGTCTACCGTGGGAGTGCCGCGCGGGCCGTGGCCGCGCTGTTCGTGGAAGGCGTGGCCGCTGGCAGTTTTCCATAGTTGTTTGCCAGTCTTGACGTCGATGGCGACGACAAACTCCTCCTTACCTTCCTGGCCTTGCGTATAAAGGCGATCGCCGACCACGGCGAAGGAGGAGTAGCCTTCGCCCAACCCCTGGGTTTTCCAGACGAGCGGCGGTCCTCCGGAGGGCCAAGAATCGACCAGGCTGGTTTCGGTTGAAATCCCATCCCGATTGGGACCGCGCCATTGTGGCCAATCGGCACCGTAACCGGAGATACAGACAAAAGCGGCAAGCGCAGGAACCCAGCGGTATCCAACCATGTGCAAAGGGTACCGCCCGGAGACACCTCGCTGCAAATGTCGCGGGTTGGGCAAATGTCTCACCAAATGTAACGCGGGGTCGGGAACATTTTCGCCGGAGCCCCGTCTACTCCCTAAATGACAAGGCGGACCTGGTTACAACTGGCGGCGGGCGCGCCCGTGTTGGCGCAAAACACCAAGCAAGGCACCAAACCGGGAACCACCACGTCGCGGACGATTCCGCCAAAGGGCGCAGCGGGTGCCAAGTTGCCGGCGGGTGTGCCGTGGACGCAATGGGGCGGTCCTCACCGCAATTTCCAGACCGAGGCCACGGGCATCAAGGATCAGTGGCCGAAGGACGGGCCGAGAGTGGTGTGGAAACGGCCGCTGGGAGAGGGGTATTCGTCGGCGGCAGTGGAAGGAAACTTCCTATACACGATGTACGGCCGGTCCGACGAGGAAGTGCTTCTCGCCTGCGACGCGGCAACTGGCAAGACGCTTTGGGAACACGCTACGCCCATCCAATTCCGCTCCGATGCGGCGCAGGAAATGGGAAACGGGCCGTACACGACGCCGCTAATCATCGGCGACCGGCTCTACGCGACCGGAGTGCAAGGCCGGCTGCAGTGCCTCGATAAGACCTCGGGCAAAATGCTCTGGACGCAGCAATTGTGGGACGAATATAAGGGTTCGCACACGTTGTATGGCTACGCTTCAAGCCCGCTCGCGTACGGCGATACGATCGTGGTTCCCGTCGGCGCACGAGGAAAGTCGATGATGTCGTTCAAGCAATCGGACGGCAGCGTGGTATGGGCCAAGAACGATGTTCCGAATGCCTACTGCTCGCCGCTGCTGATCAATGTGGATGGCATGGACCAGGTGGCTGTGGTGATGGACGGATCGGTGATCGGGGTGAATCCGAAAAGCGGCGACCTGCAATGGAAGATCCCATTCAAGGCGAGCTATGGGATCGCGATCTCCACGCCGGTATGGGCTCCGGGCAATCTTCTGTTCGTGTCGGCTGAGTATGACGCGGGCGCCAAGGTAATCCACCTCACCCGCAAGGGCCAACAGACTACGGCGGAGGAAGTATGGTCGTCCAACCGGCTTCGCCTGCATCACGGCAACGCGATGCTGATTGACGACATTCTGTACTTCTCGAGCGGAGGAAAGGGGAGCGTGGCGATTCTGACGGCGGTGGAACTCCGCACCGGGAAGATCCGCTGGCAGGAACGGAGTATTCCGAAGGCCACCTTCGTTTGGGCCGACCAGAAACTGATCACATTGGATGGGGACGGCAACCTGATGATCGCGCATCCGTCGCCGCAGGCTTTCGTGGTGTCGGCCAAGGCGGAGTTGATGACCTCGATCTCGTGGTCCCCGCCCACGCTGGTCGGTACGCGGCTGTATATGCGCGACCGCCGCAACATGATGGCCGTGGATTTGGGCTGACGGCGGCGATACACTGTCGAAATGACAAAAGCGGGGCTGGTGCTTTTGGCGGTGTGCGCGACTGTGCCCGCCGCGACGCTGCGGTATTGGGTGGCGCCATGCTCCGACGCGTCGAGCGGATGCCACGCAGCGGATCCAGAACTCGCCGTATGGGCGCTTGAGGCATGGCAGGCGGCGTCATCCGGCAATCTGACATTCGAGAAAGCGAGCGATCGCGATAAGGCTCACATCCGCATCCTCTGGACGGGCGGGCGCGATGGGTTGTATGGGGAAGCGCGTCCGATTCTGGTGGACGGAGTGCGGGGCGCCGAAGTGTACGTGTTGCCTTCGACGGATCCGTCGGGCGACAAAGATGCGTTGTTGCGGGACGCGATCGTCTACCTGACCTGCCTGCATGAGACCGGCCACGCGTTGGGGCTACCGCATACCGACCGCTTCGCCGACATCATGTACAGCTTCCAATATGGCGGCGACATCGGCGAGTATTTCGGGCGTTACCGGCGGCAGATTACATCGCGGAGCGATATTCGGAAGCACTCCGGTATGTCAGCGGACGATCGCAAACAACTCCTGGAACTCTACCATTGAGGACGGCGCCGCGACCTGTAAAAAGCCCTATCCTGAGAGGATGGCGATCGGCGAACAGGGCGGCGAGGGGGATTCGCAACCGCGAACCAGCGGTGAAAGGCTGGAGGGCGGAGAGTTTTTGCTACGCCTCAGCCACGATCTGCGAGCGTCGCTCCGCGCCATTCGCGTAAACGCGGAATTACTCGCGAAGGGACTCAAGACTGGCCAGACCGCCAACTTCCCACAGTACACAAGCGTGATTGTGGCAGACACCGCGCGGATCGACACGCTGGCTGATGCGTTGGCTGCCTATTCAATCGCGAGCCAAATCGACCCTGCGTCGTTCGTGGTGATTTCCGCCGAAATGTTGCTTCGTAAGGTACTGTCCAAACTGGCGCAAGACTTGCGCGATGCCGGCGCTTCCGTGACGTACGGTAGTTTGCCGCGCCTGCGATGCGAGCCTGACCAGATCGGGCGGCTTTTCGAGCAGTTGATACGCAATGTACTGATGCACCGGCAGGCAGCGCCGCCCAAGATCCACATCGGCGCTGACCAGCAGGCGGGTGCGTGGGTGCTCAGTGTTCGCGACAACGGACCGGGCATCGAAGCCGGTTATCTGGAGCGCATCTTCGAACCGTTCGAACGTCTGCGAGGGCAGCAGTCGCCAGGCCCTGGCTTGGGACTCACGATATCGCGCGAGATCGTGAGGCGCCACGGCGGCAGGATCTGGGTGGAGTCGCAAGCGGGAAGTGGTGCGTGTTTTCTGTTCACGATCCCCGGGTAATATGAAGCTGTGAACGCTCCGAAGTCCCGAGTGCAGTCCGTGGACGCCTTGCGCGGCCTGGTCATGATCATCATGGCGCTCGATCATTTGCGCGAGTCGTTTCACGCGGGTGCGATGACCTTCAGCCCGGAAGATTTGAGCCGCACTACCGCGGCTATCTTTTTCACGCGCTGGATTACTCACTTATGCGCGCCCGTCTTCATGTTCACCACCGGCATTGGCGCGTTCTTTTGGATGAGCCGCGGGCATACGGCGCGAGAATTGGGCGCTTTTCTCTGGAAGCGCGGCCTCTGGCTGATCGTGCTGGAGTTCACGGTGTTCCGGCTGGCGATGTTCTTCAGCTTGACGTCCGGGCCGGTCTTGTTGGTGGTGTTGTGGGCACTGGGCTGTTCGATGATTGCGCTCGGGCTCCTGGCGCATCTGCCGGTACGGGTGTTGGCGGTGCTGAGTATCGCGGTGATCCTGCTGCACAATCTGGCCGACGGTGTCCGGGCATCGTCTTTCGGCGCCGCGGCCGGTGTGTGGAACGTGCTGCACCAGCCGGGCGTGTTTCATCTCGGCAGCCTGGTGGTGCGGGCGGTCTATCCCCTGGTGCCGTGGATCGCGGTGATGTCCGCGGGCTTCTGCTTCGGGACCGTGCTGACCTGGGACGTGGAGCAACGGCGGCGATGGATGATCCGGCTGGGTTGCGGGATGACGATCGCGTTCCTGGTGCTCCGGTGGATCAACATTTATGGCGATCCGCAGCGCTGGTCGGCGCAAATCCCGGGAACGGTGGTGCTGTCGTTCCTCAAGTGCACGAAGTATCCTCCGTCGCTGGATTTTCTGCTGATGACGCTCGGGCCGGCACTGCTTCTGCTGGCATGGCTGGATGGTGTGAAGCTCTCGAGGACGAATCCGCTGATCGTGTTCGGGCGCGTTCCGCTGTTCTATTTCATACTGCACTTCTGCGCGTTACGATTGCTGACGATTCCGTTCGCGTGGTGGCGATACGGGACGGCGTCTTTCTTGTTCGAGCCCGCGCCCTCAATGGGAGGCACCGCTATCATGTACCCGCCCGGATACGGCTACGATCTTTGGGCCGTCTACCTGCTGTGGATCGGGCTGGTGGCGGCGTTGTATCCAGTTTGTCTGTGGTACAGCAGGCTCAAGGAACGGCGGCGCGATTGGTGGCTGAACTATTTGTGAGCGGTGCGGGTCCTGGCAATGTGCGATTCCAGAAAATCCACGACGCGCTCGAAGGGATCGAAGCCGAAGGTCTGGGCAATGGGGGCGCGCAGGTTGGAATTGGCGTTGATGTCGTAGAAGATCAGCCGTCCGTCCGAAGCTTCGAGATATTCGATACCGCCGACGTCCAGTCCTCCGCCCGCCATCAGCGCTTTTCCGGCTTCCACCGCGGCTGCGGGAACCTCGGCATACGGATGGAACTCGACGGGCTTGGGAGGTTTCGATTCCGGCACTTCGCAATGGCCGCCTCCGCCCGCGGGATTGCAGACCTCCGACGGGCAGAGATTGAAGGCGCCATGCGAGATCACGCGCATCGCATACAGCAACTCTCCGCCGAGAAACTCCATGCGGACGATACCTTTTGCAGGATCGACTTCGAAATACTCCTGCAGGAGCAGCAGATTGTCGGGAAGCCAAAGGCTGGGCTGATCGTGCAGTAGACGCCTGAGCTCTGCCGCGGAGTTGAGGAGATACATGCGCGCGCCACTGCCGCCCTGTTCGGGCTTCACAAGTGCGGGCCAGCGGTCGTCCCACTGCTCGAGCGCGGCGTCGACGTCGTTGAACGCGAGCGTGCGGGGGTGCGGGATGTTGAGGTGCTGCATGAGCGCCGCTTGCGCCGACTTGCTCAATTCCAAGGAGAAGGCCCGCGAGCCGTTGAGCACACGGGCGCCCGCCTGTTCGAGCGAGCGCATGAGGGAAAGGCAGAGAGGCACGGCGCGCGTGTTGCCTCGCACGTAGGCGCTGGGGCTGGCCTGATTAAAGTAAAGCGCCGCCGCGGGAACGCTGTCTGGATCGAAGGCGGCCCGCTTCAGGTCGAATCGATCGAAACGGAGCCGGCGGCGTTCGAGTGCCGAGAAGAGCGGCTTCTGCCATTCGGGATGCTCGAACAGAACGACGAGATCGGGGTTCACACATTCAGATTATCGCGGCTCGGGTACCACGCCTCGAACGTCGATCGGGTAGATGGCGACGTTGGCGCGAACGGCCGCATCAATCATCGCCTTCAACTCCTCCGGTGTGTCGGAGGCGTTCGAAACTCCTGACGCGAAAAACAGAAGAGTTTTCTTTTGGGGAAGCGCGCCGAGAGTTCGAAGTGCGGTCGTAAGCGCCGGCGACCGCCGGTTGGCGTTCGAGACGTCGTCTGTGTTGGACGCCGGCACGGTCAGTTGGTGAAGAGATCTCGTCAAGAGACCGGGGTCTGCGGTGAAATCCTGAAGCACTCGGAATGACACGCCATCGTCTGCCATGATGGCGAATTGATCCTGGGGGCGCGCCTGGGTTCCGATGAACTTCTGCGCCGCGGTTACTGCCCGTGCCAGATAAACTTCCGACATGTCGGCAAGATGAAAATACATCGCGATGAGGCGCTGGTCCTTGGGCGGTTGTTCCTTCGTCGGCTGTTCCTGCTGAGTCTGAGGCGGGGCCTGCACCTGCGCGATTCTCGTGGGACGCGCAGGCTTGGGTGGTTGGGTTTGCGAAGGAAGTGACGTGGGCGACACCGGCAACGTGGGCGCTGCCGGGGGTGCCATGTGAATGACGGGAGGCGGCGGGGTTTGACGCTCGATAGCGGCTGATGCGAAGGTGACGGACACCGTGGCGCAGACGGCGGAAACCCAAAGATTTTGCGCACACGAGAGCCGGGGGATGGGGCGGTCTTCCAGAATCCGCCGGAGCCGACTGTCGAGCAGACTGCCCGGCATGGCCATGCCGATGGCACGGATTCGAGCGCCCGAGCGGACCATCGCCTTCGCCTGATCGAGCAGACAACGGGAGTAGACGTAGGGATCGTGGCCTTGTGCCAGGACGGCAGCATCGCAAGCCTCTTCGGCGAGGCTCGAAAGGCGCCGCTCGAGATACCACGCGAGCGGATGAAAACAGAAGATCGCGCGATTGAGCAGCGCGAACCATTGGACTAGCGGATCGCGGCGGCGGGCATGCGCACGCTCGTGGGCGAGCACGGCGTCGAGTTGCTCCTGCGGCCATTTCCACCAGATCTCGGGCAGGATGACTACGGGATGGAGCCATCCGACGGTCACAGGCGTAAGGCATCTCGAACTGGTGAGGTGGCCTTCGCGACGTGTAGCGGTCCGGATCAACCGGTGCGCGCGGAAGGTGCCGATTGCCAGGCGCGACAGGAGCACGCCAGCCGTTGTCAGGTATAGGCCGAGCAGAAGAGCGGGCCAATTCGACGCGGGAGAGAGTCCGCTGGCGGAAGCGCTTAGGCTTGCGATGGCCGTGGCCGACAGATCGGGTAAGATTGCCGCTTTGGCGCCGATTGCCGACGCGTTGGTTCCGCCGACTGACTGCGCGACCGTTCCCTCGATGGGAGGCAGCACTCGAAGAGGAGCCTTCAGACCCCAAACGCTGACCACGGGCAACAGCAGCATCCAGGTCATGACGGAATTCCACGCCGAATAACGGGCCGCGGCCGATTTCACGCGCAGAATGGCGAGGATGGAAGCTGTTCCCGCCGCAATCAGCGTCGACCTGACGGCGCATTCCACGAATAGATGTAGCATTATTTCCCTCCCGGTTTGCGGCTGCGGACAAACTCTTCCAGCCGCTCCATTTCGCTTTTGCTGAGGACTTTGGCATCCACCATGCCGCTCACCAACTCTTCCACCGAACCCTGGCAGAACCGGTCGATAATCTGGCGGACGGCGCGGGCGGCCAGGCTGCGCGCGGGTTCCACGGCCTGATAGACATACGCACGCCCGGTCTCTTTGTGCTTGAGATAGCCCTTCTGTTCGAGGCGGCGCAGCAGCGTCCGGACGGTGACCTCTTTCAAATCGCGAGTCCGCGAGACAGATTGATGGACCGCCTCGACGGTGCAGGTTCCGGCGTTCCAGACGGCCTGCATGACCTGGTTCTCCAACTCGGTGAGAGGAGCCCGCACGGCGGCGCCCGGCGCGGTACGTTTTGTCATGGTACAAGTTGTACCACTTCAGAAACAGCGAGTCAAGACCCGCAATGCGGGGAATCCCAGCGCGAGTCAGGTGCTACACTGATCGATAATGCCTTACAGCCACATCCTGTTCGAGGCGGATGAAAATGGAATCGCCTTGATCACGGTGAATCGTCCCGACAAGCTCAATGCGCTTTCGGGTGCGCTTGTCATGGAATTGAAAGACGCCTTCGAGCGGGTCGCTCGCGAGAACTCACTCAAGGCGGCGATCGTCACGGGATCGGGCGAGAAGGCATTTGTCGCCGGCGCCGATATTCAGGAGCTTGCAGTCCTTTCGGCATTCGAAGCGCGCGAGTATGCGATTCGCGGCCAGGAGACGTTTCGCCTGCTGGAGACAATCGGGAAGCCCACGGTCGCGGCAGTCAACGGATTCGCGCTCGGTGGCGGCCTGGAACTCGCGATGGCCTGCGATGTGCGTTTCGCCTCGGACAATGCAAAGCTCGGACAGCCCGAGGTGAAGTTAGGGATCATTCCGGGATACGGCGGCACGCAGCGCCTGCCGCGGCTGGTGGGGCGCGGACGGGCGCTGGATCTGCTGCTCTCCGGCGACCCGATACCGGCAATCGAGGCTCATCGGATCGGTCTGGTCAATGCGGTGGTGCCGCAGTCGGAATTGCTGACTTATTGCCGGTCATGGCTGGCCAAAGTACTGGCGAACGCGCCGCTGGCGCTCGCCCTGGTGCGGGAGTCGGTGGATGCGGGATTGAACATGGGGCTCGAGGACGGGCTGCGTTTCGAGGCTACCGCCTTCGGCTTGAGCGCGGCCACAGACGATCGGCGTGAGGGCACCCGGGCTTTTCTCGAAAAGCGTAAGCCGGCGTTCGCAGGGAAATAGAATATGGCAAGAGTATTTGAAGGGCAGTTATCCGCAGCAGGACTTCGTTTCGCTATCGTGGTGAGCCGGTTTAACAGCTTCATCACGGATCGTCTGTACAACGGCGCCATGGACGCCCTGGTGCGCACGGGTGCGAATGCGGACCTGATCGACGTGATCAAGGTGCCGGGTTCCTGGGAAGTGCCAGTGGTGGCGGGCGAGGTGGCCCGGCAGCATCGTTACGATGCCATCATTTGTCTGAGCGCGGTGATCCGCGGTGAGACTCCGCACTTTGATTATGTGGCGGCGGAAGCAGCGAAGGGCGTGGCGCACGTAGCGGCGGAGACGGGCGTGCCTGTGGCCTTCGGCGTGCTCACCACCAATACATTGGAGCAGGCCATCGACCGCGCGGGAGCCAAGGGCGGCAATAAAGGATTCGACGCCGCGATGACCGCGATTGAGATGGCCAATCTCATGCGATCGCTCCGCCAGGCCACATAATGTCCTCACGCCGCAGGTCCCGCCAACGTGCCTTACAGATCCTGTTTCTGTGGGATTCCCGCAGGCAGCCGGTGGACGAGACTATCGACGCGTACTACGACACGCTGTATTCGGAAGAGCATCCGGAACGCGAGCAGTTTGTGGCGGATTTGGTCCACGGTACGGTCGAGCACATTGAAGCGGTGGACGCGCAGATTTCGAAGCATGCGGAGCATTGGAGAATGGAGCGGATGCCGGCGGTGGATCGCAATATTCTGCGCCTGGCTGTGTACGAAATGCTCTACGGCGGCACACCGGCGGCGGTCACGATCGATGAGGCGCTGGAGTTGGCACGACGATTCTCGAATGAGGAGTCGGTGCAGTTTGTGAATGGCGTTTTGGACGCAATTCACAGGGAGATGCCGCAGACTCTGCAATCTTGAGAACGTGTCTCACGCATTCGTGCTTGCCCTCTCGACTTGGTCGACCTTTTCGCAGCTTTCACTACTTCGGACGCACGGACTACCTCGATATTTTGATACCTGCACGTGAGGAACGATCCCGCCGGGCGTAGCCACGACCTGCCTGGAAGCGCAGCGCCTTGCCAAGAAGGACCGCAAGGTGCCTGTTCCGGATATGCTGCGCGTCCTGGGCTATGCCAAAGGCTATGGAGGCGACGACCGGTAAGCGACTGATCTACGTCCTGGCACGTTGCGTGGGCCGGTGGAGTACAATCAGCGTCGTACCTCCATGATTTCGCCGCTCACTCCGCTCGATTTTCTGGCGCGCAGCGCGCTCGTCTACCCTGAAGCGATTGCCGTCGTGGATGGAGAGCGCCGCTTCACTTATGCCGCGTTCCAGAGCCGCGTCGCCAGCCTCGCCGCAGCGCTTGCGAAGCTCGGAATCGGACCAGGCGATCGCGTCGCCGTCCTCGCTCCCAACGGCGTGATGGCGCTCGAATCTCATTTCGCCCCCATGCAGATCGGCGCCGTCCTGGTGATGCTGAATACGCGCCTGCAGCCGCAGGAACTCGCCTGGATCCTGCGCCACTGCGGCGCCAAGGCGCTGCTGGTCGACCCGCAACTACGCCCCTCGATCGAATCCGTCCCCATCGAGCACCGCATTGACGACTACGAAGCGTTTCTGCATACTGGCGCCGGGGCGGAACCGCCATCCCCCAGCGGCCCACTCGACGAGAATGCCTGCATTGCCATCAACTACACCAGCGGCACCACGGGCTTTCCCAAAGGCGTCATGTACACCCATCGCGGCGCCTGGACCAATGCCATCGGCGAGCTTACCGAGCATGATCTGAACCACCGCAGCGTTTATCTGTGGACGCTGCCCATGTTCCACTGCAACGGTTGGTGCTTTCCGTGGGCCGTCACCGCCGCCGGCGGCCGCCATGTCTGCATGCCGCGTCCCGAACCCCGCGAAATCGTGCGTCTCATCGAGTCCGAAGGAGTCACCCATCTCTGCGGCGCACCCGTGGTCGTGGCGTCTCTGGCGCAGCACTGCGAATCCGCCGGCATCCGCTTCGCGCGCCCCCTGCGGATCGTCACTGCGGGTGCGCCCCCTCCCCCGGCCGTCATTCGGGCGGCGGAAGAGACCGGCGCGAACCTCACCCACGTCTACGGCCTCACCGAAACTTACGGCCCCCACACCATCTGCACCTGGAAGCCCGAATGGGACGAGAAGTCCGCCACCGAGCGCGCGCAGATCAAAGCCCGCCAGGGCGTAGCCTATCTGGTGGCCGGCACCGATCTCCGCGTCGTCGATCGCGAAATGTGCGACGTCCCTGCCGACGGCCAGACCATCGGCGAAGTGCTCATGCGTGGCAATAACGTCATGCTCGGCTATTACGACGATCCGAAAGCCACCCAGGAGGCCTTCACCGGCGGATGGTTTCACTCCGGCGATCTCGCCGTGCGCCATCCCGACGGCTACATCGAACTCCGCGACCGCATGAAGGACATCGTCATTTCGGGCGGCGAAAACATCTCGTCCATCGAGGTCGAGAAGGTACTCGCCGATCATCCCGCCGTGGCCGAAGTGGCTATTGTCGCTGCGCCCGATCCAAAATGGGGCGAGGTGCCAAAGGCATTCGTGGGACTGAAACCCGGCGCGTCCCTCACCGCCGAAGAGCTGATCGCCTGGGCCCGTGAACGCATGGCGCATTTCAAATGTCCGCGCGCCGTGGAGTTTCAGACTCTGCCGCGCACCTCCACAGGCAAAATCCGCAAGAACGAACTGCGTGCCCGCGTACGCGGCACTGGAACGCCATCATGAACTTCGAACACCTCCTCGTCAGCGTTGACCAGCCCATCGCCTCCGTCACGCTCAACCGTCCTCATCGCCGCAATGCGCTCTCGCTCGAGTTGATGCAGGAGCTGATCTGCTGCCTCCAGGAGATCGCCCGCAATCGCGAGATCCGCGCCGTGATTCTCGCCGCCGAAGGCAAGGTCTTCTGCTCCGGCCACGATCTCGGCGAGATGACCGGGCGCGACATCAATGAATATCGCCAGATCTTCGATGTCTGTACCGAGCTGATGACGAGGCTGCAGTCCATCCCTCAGCCGGTGATCGCCGCCGTCCAGGGAATTGCCACCGCCGCCGGATGCCAGTTAGTCGCCACCTGCGATCTCGCCATCGCCGCCGAAGAAGCCGCCTTCGCCACTCCCGGCGTCAAGATCGGCCTGTTCTGCACTACCCCAATGGTGGCTTTGACCCGCGCCATCGGCCGCAAGCGCGCATTGCAAATGCTGATGACAGGTGAGATGGTGAATGCGCGAACCGCCGCCGATTGGGGACTCGTCAACAGCGTCGTTCCCGCTGCCGAACTCTCGTCAGCGGCATACGAATTGGCGCGAAAGGTCGCGGAAGCCAGCTCCCTGGTGGTCGCGCTCGGTAAACAGGCGTTCTACACCCAGATCGATCTCGATCAGCCGAAGGCGTACGCCTACGCCAAGGAGGTCATGTCGATGAACGCGCTGGCGGCCGACGCGCAGGAAGGCATCGGCGCATTCCTCGGCAAGCGGGTTCCCTGCTGGACCGGAAAGTAGCACGGGTCAATAGCACTGCCAGTCTAGAAACCAGCGGTCTGAGCAGCCCGGCGCCGTGCCTCTGCCGAGATAGACCATCCCGCGGTCGCCCCACTGTAGTCCAACTTTCTCCTCGCTGTCGATCTGACAGCAAAACTGCGGATTCGCCGGATGTGCCCGCAGATCCCACCAAAGCTCCGACTGAATGTGGCTGGGATATCCGCCGATCTTCGTCCTCCGCAAATTCTCCAGTTCGAGCTCGGCCGGTTCGTATCCTTGCGGCACCCGCATCTCCGGATCGTCGGCAGTCGGGTAGTCCACGCATTCTTCCCATTGGCATTCACACCCCCGGTCGAGGCGGCCCGCTCCGTCCGGCGGCGCCAGCGGCACCAGATTCAGCAGGGATTTGTACGCACGCAGTCGCCAGTCTTTGCCGTTCTCTCTTTGCAGCGGACCCCCCTGCGGCGACACGAAAAACGTCATGAGCTTGATGTCTTGCAGCAGCTCCGGTACTACTGGAGCCTTGGTGAGGTTCAACTGGCAAACGAAGAGTAGCGGGCTTCCCTTCCAGGTGGGCCACTTCTCGCCGGCTAGGGCCAGCGGCTTCCGTCCGAAATTCGACGTGGAGATGTTATTCGTCGGGCGGAAGCCCCCGATCTGAAGCGCCGAGGCTGGGCGAGCGTTAAGACGGGCAAACTCTTCGAGATAGCTCACTGCTTTCACGTTTTAGAGAGGTGTCGAAACGTGCGCGATATTGGCACCGGGCCGCGCTCTGGCTGCCATCCGGTACTATGTAGAGGAAGCGTGTGCGCATGGTACCGCTAGCATACTCGGTCGTTTTGTCGATCGCCCTCGGCAGCGCCCCAGCCCAGGTGCTGACCACCAGGCAGACACAGCTATTGGAAGAGACCCGCCGGGTTTCGCTCAACTACTCCAAGTGGCTGCCCGACCTGATCTGCACCGAGTTGATTCACCGCGACATCGACTGGCACGCCAACGGGAACTGGACCGCCATGGATAACCTCACCCTGCAGGTGACCTACTTCGACCGTAGGGAGTCGTATCAGTTGACGGCGCGCAATCAACATGCCACGAAGCAACGCATCGAGTCGCTCAACGGCGCCATTAGCAAAGGGGAGTTCGGCAGCATGCTGCGCTGGATCTTCGATCCGCTCGCCAAGGCATCCTTTGAGTGGCAAGGCGCGGAGAGTATCCGCCGCAAGGCAGTCTCCGTTTTCACCTACCGGGTGGCCGCTCACAACAGCCGCCTGGAGTTAGCGGCAGCCTCGCATTCGATCTTCGCCGGCTTCCATGGCATGGTTTATGTTGATGACGAAACGAACCTGGTGATGCGTGTGATTGCGGAGATCGAATGCCCGGACGACTTCCCGATCGCCGACCCGTTCGTCAGCATCGACTACGATTGGTCGGAGATCGCCGGGCATCGCTACCTGGTTCCAGTTCGCGCCGAAACCCGCATGACTGAGCGGGCGCCGGATCCGGAGATCCAGGGCGGCACTAAATACCGCAATCGCATTCAGTTCCGGAGCTTCCGCAAATTCACCGCCGATTCGAAGCTCCAGTGGAGCGGCGCTGAGCCTTCGCGTTTGTAGCCTGGCTCACAAAACCGGCCCGCCGCCGCGCCCAGCCCTTCCTATATTGGATGTATGGACATCAATCGCTTTACGGAAAAGCTGCAAGAGGCGGTGCGCTCCGCCCAGGGCAAGGCCACCCGCTACGGCCATCAACAGATCGATGTCGAACACCTGCTTTCCGCGCTGCTCGAACGCGATGGCGGGCTGGCCCCGTCCATTCTCACCAAAGCCGGCATTCAGGTGGAACCGCTGGCACACCGCCTGGAGGCCGAACTCGACCGCCTTCCCAAGGTCGCAGGCCCTACCACCGGACCCGACCAGATCTATATCGCCTCGCGCCTGAACCGTCTGCTGACGCGCGCCGAGGACGAAGCCGCCAAGCTCAAAGACGAATACATCTCGGTAGAGCACGTCCTGCTCGCCGCCATTGAAGACAACGGACCTACCGGGCGCCTCTTGAAGGAGTTCGGACTCACCCAGGACCGCCTCATGAAAGCGCTTCGCGAAGTGCGCGGCAACCAGCGCGTCACCTCGCAGAATCCCGAGGCCACCTACGAAGCCCTCGAGCGTTACGGCCGCGACCTGACGAAACTCGCCGAACAGGGAAAGCTCGATCCCGTGATCGGCCGCGACGAAGAGATCCGGCGCGTCATCCAGGTGCTTTCGCGGCGCACGAAGAATAATCCCGTGCTGATCGGCGAACCGGGGGTCGGCAAGACCGCCATCGTCGAAGGACTCGGCCAGCGCATTGTTCGCGGCGACGTTCCCGAGGGCCTCAAGAACAAGCGGATCGTGTCTCTGGATATGGGTGCCCTGATCGCCGGCGCCAAGTTTCGGGGCGAGTTTGAAGAGCGCCTCAAGGCGGTCCTTAAGGAGGTGCAGGAGTCCTCCGGCGAAATCGTATTGTTCATCGACGAGTTGCACACCGTCGTCGGTGCAGGCAAGGCGGAAGGCTCCATGGACGCGGGCAATCTGCTGAAGCCCATGCTGGCGCGTGGCGAACTGCACTGCATCGGCGCCACCACCCTCGACGAGTATCGTAAGTACATCGAGAAAGACGCTGCCCTGGAGCGCCGTTTCCAGCCGGTGGTCGTCGACCAGCCTTCCGTCGAAGACACTATCTCGATCCTGCGCGGACTGAAGGAACGCTACGAGGTGCATCACGGCGTGCGCATCAAGGACGCTGCCTTGGTCGCCGCCGCCGTCTTCTCCAACCGATACGTCACCGACCGGTTCCTGCCCGACAAAGCCATCGACCTGGTAGATGAAGCCGCCGCTCGTCTGCGCACCGAGATTGACTCTATGCCTGCCGAGCTGGACGAAACCCGGCGGCGCCTCATGCAGCTCGAGATTGAGCGGGAGGCGCTCCGCAAGGAGAAAGATGCTGCCTCACGCGAACGTCTGGCCAAGCTGGAGAAGGAACTGGCCGATCTGAAGGCCGATTCCGACGCCCTCACCGCTCGCTGGCAGGCCGAAAAAGAGGCCGTGCAGCGGCAGCGCCAACTCCGCGAGCAGGTGGAGCAGACCAAGGTGGAGATCGAACAGGCCGAACGGCAGTACGACCTCAATCGTGCGGCTGAGCTGAAGTACGGCAAGCTCGCCACCCTCGAACGCCAGCTACAGGCGGAGACCGACGAGCTGACCAGGAAGCAATCCAAATCGTCGCTCATCAAGGAAGAAGTCGGCGAGGAGGATATCGCCGCAGTCGTCAGCCGGTGGACGGGAGTGCCCGTCACCAAGCTGTTAGAGGGCGAGATGCAGAAATTGCTGCACCTCGAGGAGGAACTACACCAGCGCGTCGTGGGGCAGGACGAAGCGGTGACCGCCGTCGCCGAAGCAGTGATTCGCGCGCGATCCGGGCTGAAGGATCCCAATCGCCCCATCGGCAGCTTCATCTTCCTGGGCCCCACCGGCGTCGGGAAAACCGAACTGGCGCGCGCCCTCGCCGAGTTTCTGTTCGATGACGAACGCGCCATGATTCGGATCGATATGTCCGAGTATCAGGAAAAACACACCGTGGCGCGGTTAGTCGGCGCGCCCCCCGGCTATGTCGGTTACGAAGAAGGCGGGCAGTTGACCGAAGCCGTGCGGCGCAGACCGTACGCCGTCGTGCTCTTCGATGAAATCGAAAAGGCGCACCACGATGTCTTCAACGTGATGCTCCAGGTGTTGGACGACGGCAGGTTGACCGACGGTCAGGGCCGCACGGTCGACTTCAAGAATGTGATCGTGATTATGACGTCCAACGTCGGCAGCCAGCGGATTCTGGAATGGACGCCCTCCGGCCACGCCGACCGCGACGCCGCGGGCTATGAGCGCATGAAAGACTCTGTGCTGGAAGATATGCGCCGTCACTTCCGGCCGGAATTCCTGAATCGCGTCGACGAGATCATCGTCTTTCATTTGCTTACCGAGGAGCAGTTGAAGCAGATTGTGGAAATTCAACTGGGCCGCGTCCGGGCGCGCCTGTCGGATCGCCACATTAGCTTGACGCTCACCGATGCCGCCCGCGCCAATCTGGTGCGCACCGGCTATGACCCGCACTACGGTGCGCGCCCGCTCAAGCGTGCTATTCAGAAGAAAATCGAAAACCCGCTGGGGCGCCTGCTGGTAAAAGGCGCCATCCGCGATGGCCAGACGCTGATCGTCGACGCGACATCCGACACGGGAGATCTCAGCTTCACGCCACAGGCCGCAGCCGTCACGCCTGCGTAGTACATCGTTTCCGAAATGCGGTCTCGTATTTTGGCAAGAACACTCCCACGGTCGTGGCTCGTTGTGAGCCGCGCGCGTAAGCAAGCGATGCCCGATCGCCCGAAAAACACTCCCTTACGGTCGTGGCTCGTTGTGAGCCGCGCGCGTAAGCAAGCGATGCCCGATCGCCCGAAAAACACTCCCTTACGGTCGTGGCTCGTTGCCAGGCGCGCGCGTAAGCAAGCGATGCCCCAATCGCCCGAAAAATCACTCCCTTGCGGTCGTGGCTCGTTGCGAGCCGCGCGCGTAAGCAAGCGATGCCCGATCGCCCGAAAAACACTCCCTTATGGTCGTGGCTCGTTGCGAGCCGCGCGCGTAAGCAAGCGATGCCCGATCGCCCGAAAAACACTCCCTTACGGTCGTGGCTCGTTGCGAGCCGCGCGCGTAAGCAAGCGATGCCCCAATCGCCCGAAAAACATTCCCTTACGGCCGTGGCTCGTTGTGAGCCGCGCGCGTAAGCAAGCGATGCCCGATCGCCCGAAAAACACTCCCTTACGGTCGTGGCTCGTTGCGAGCCGCGCGCGTAAGCAA
>DATGIL010000005.1:0-179359 GCA_035295745.1 Bryobacteraceae bacterium
ATTGCCCTGGTGCGCCAGCGCATTTGGCAGCATCCCCTCCTTTTCTCGAATTCTCGTCGCAAGGTCACTATCCCGCACCGCCTCGTCCTCGCTCTGCACGAAGCGGCTTGCTATGCCCAATGATTGGATAAAGTCGAGCTCAGAACTCAGGCACTCGGGAGAAAGGGGACATTTCTACTTTGCCTTGACAGAAGGCAGTCTGCGCTTGTCAACATCACGCTTAACGGGATATACTCGCGTTCGTCCATAACCTGGTCTGTTACCTGGAGGGAACAATGAAAGCCCCGTCAATCGTAGCACTTGGCTTGCTGGCCTGTGCCGGGCTGCTGCTCATTCCGCGCGCGGCGCAACCGCAGAATCAGCCTGCGGCCAAGCCTCCGCTGTACAACACCGCCAAGGCGAAATTACTGGCCGGCAAACAGGTATTCAGCTTCACACAACTGAAGTTCGACATTCCAGGCTATTGCGAAGCCGCCAAGCACTACGACTATGCGTGGTTCGAAATGCAGCACAGCACCCTGGAGTTCAAGGACGTGGAAGCCATGATCGCCGCGTGCCCGCACGCAGGCGCCACACCGATGGTGCGTCTGCCGGACGCGCAGGAATGGCACATCCAGCATGCTACCGATATTGGCGCGCTGGGAGTGGTCATTCCGACCGTAGACGACGTGGATCGTGCTCGCGAGGCGGCCAAATGGGCGCGATATCCTCCGGTGGGGCGGCGCAGCGCCGGTTCGAACCAGGCTACCCGGATCTGGGGCATCAACGGAATCAACTACCGGCAGACCATCAACGACAACATGCTGGTGGTGATCATGATCGAAACGCCTACCGGCGTGGCCAACGCCTACGATATCGCTTCCGTGCCCGGCGTGGATGTGGTGATCATCGGGAACAACGATTTGAGCTCATTTTCGGGTTACCCACAGACGGACGATCGCTACCAGATGATGGTGACGAAGATTCACGACGATACTCTGCGCGCAGGTAAGATTTTCGGACAGGCGAACGCCATCTACGCGACGGGGCATCCGCTCAGCAAGGATTCGAAATTCTTCCAGAACGGCCCTTCGTTCGACGGATGGAAACTGCCGGGAGTGAACCCGAACGCACCGCCTCCGGGAGAAGGCAAAGACGGCAAATAGACGTGGCGTCGTGGCTCGTTGTGGACTGCGCGCGTAAGCAAGCGACGTCCCAATCGCTCCGAAAATCACTCCCTTACGGTCGTGGCTCGTTGCGAACTGCGCGCGTGAGCAAGCGATGTTCCGAGCGCCCCGAAAATCACTCCCTTACGGTCGTGGCTCGTTGTGAACTGCGCGCGTAGGCAAGCGACGTCCCAATCGCTCCGAAATCACTCCCTCACGGTCGTGGCTCGTTGCGAGCCGCGCGCGTAAGCAAGCGACGTCCCGATCGCCCCAAAGATCACTCCCTCACGGTCGTGGCTCGTTGCGAACTGTGCGCGTAAGCAAGCGACGTTCCCCTTCGGGAAGAATCACTCCCTCACGGTCGTAGGTCGTTGCGAGCCGCGCGCGTAAGCAAGCGACGTCCCGATCGCCCCGAAATCACTCCCTTACGGTCGTGGCTCGTTGTGAACTGGGCGCGTATGCAAGCGATGTTCCGAGCGCCCCGAAAATCACTCCCTTACGGTCGTGGCTCGTTGTGAACTGGGCGCGTAAGCAAGCGACGTCCCAATCGCTCCGAAAATCACTCCCTTACGGTCGTGGCTCGTTGCGAACTGCGCGCGTAAGCAAGCGACGTCCCGATCGCCCCGAAATCACTCCCTTACGGTCGTGGCTCGTTGCGAGCCGCGCGCGTAAGCAAGCGACGTTCCGAGCGCTCCGAAAATCACTCCCTTACGGTCGTGGCTCGTTGCGAGCCGCGCGCGTAAGCAAGCGATGTTCCGATCGCCCGAAAATCACTACCTTATTGCAGGGTGAGCGCGACCAACTCGGCGGGAACTCCGGGCGCACCAATCGCGATCACGATGAACTGCCGTCCGCCTGCCATATAAGTCATCGGGACACCAGTGGCCATCGCGGGCAGCGCCATCTCGTGGACGACCTTCCCCGTTTTCTTGTCGTACGCGCGAAACATGTTGCCGCCCGCGCCGGGCGGGCTGGCGTAAAGATTATTGCCCTCAGCGCCGAACAACAGCGTCTTCGTGACCACCAGCATGGCGCGCGAAGGCCGTCCTACTTTGGAAAGGTCAATGCCCTTGAGTGCGGGATGATTCTTGATGTAGTCCGGCGCTTCGCCGTTCGCCGCCATCCACAGATGCTCTCCAGTGTTCAGGTCGATCGCGGTGATGCGGCCCCATGGTGGTTTGATGAGCGGCAATCCTTGTGGTCCGATGCTCATGCGGGCTCCGCCTCTGACGGACTGATCGCCGTCCTCCGAAATCGTGGCTCGCGGGCCGCCGCGGCCGGAGCCTCCGACGTATCCCATGTCGGAGCGCCTCGGATCTGCGGGAATCACGGCGAGCGGATCCTGGTTCGTGAATGACGAGACATACAGAACGCCTTCATCCGCATCCACCGCGCCACCCGGCCAATTCGCGCCGCCCACATGCGAAGGCAGCAGCAGCGTTGCCGCCTTGCCTCCGGTATCGGCCACGATCGGAGGCGTGTAGAGCGGCCCCAACTTATACTGCGAAGCGATTTTCACGGCTTCGGCGTGCAACTCCGGCGTGAAGTCGATCAGGTCGTCGAGGCTGGTGCCCTGCCGGTCGAACGCCGCAGGCTTCGTCGGGAATGGCTGGGTAGGGGAGGTCTTCTCGCCCGGAACATCCGACTGCGGCACGGGGCGCTCTTCGATCGGCCACACAGGCTGCCCTGTGACACGATCGAATACATAGGTGTAGGCCTGCTTCGTCACCTGGGCGACGGCCTTGATCTTCCGGCCGCTGACGTTGAGGTCGACGAGAATCGGAGGCGCCGCGATGTCCCAATCCCAAATGTCGTGATGCACCAGTTGAAAGTGCCAGATGCGCTGTCCGGTTCGCGCGTCCAGGCACACCAGGCTATCGGAAAAGAGGTTGGTGCCCGGCCGATTGCCACCGTAAAAATCGCCCGTGGGCATTTCCACTGGGATGTACACGTATCCTAGTTCTTCGTCTGCGCTCAGAGGCGCCCAGGCGCCCGTGTTGCCGGTGAACTTCCAGGAATCGCCGTCCCACGTGTCGTTGCCGAACTCACCCGCGTGTGGGATGGTGCGGAACGTCCATAGCTTTTTACCGGTGCGCACGTCGAAACCGCGGATATAACCCGGCACATTCTCTTTCGACAAAGGCGCCGTTCCTGTGAGCAGGGCAGCGCCCACTACGACCGTGTCACGAACCACAATCGCGGGAGAACTCGCTCCGATCTGCCCTGGCTTCACCACGGCGCGGTCCAGACCTTCCGTGAGATCGATGATCCCGTTCTTGCCGAAGGCTTGAACGACGACGCCATTCTTGGCGTTCAATGCGATTAACTGATACCCCGGAGAAACCAGCAGTATGCGATCGTCGCCTTTGCCATCGCTCCAGTAGGCGAGGCCGCGATTCACGGTGCGGGCGACAGTCTGTCCGCGGGGCCCCTCGTCGAGACGATACATCCACAGCGTCTCGCCGGTGAGCCCATCGACAGCCACGACGTCGCGCCGGGTGCCGGCGGTGAAATAGAGAACGCCGCCCACCATCAGGGGAGTCACTTCCCAGTTGATGTCGGGCCTGCGTCCGAAATTCTGCGCCTTCCATTCCCAGGCGATCTTCAGTTCTTTGACGTTATTGGCATTGATCTGATCGAGCGCCGAGTACTTGGTGGTGCCTGCGTCGCCGCCGTAGTATCGCCACTCGCCCGATTTGGCGCCGTGTTGCGCCGGCGCGGGCAGGGCAGCCAGCGCCATCATAGCGAAGAAGAAGATGAATCGTCGGGGTTTCATCGCTTGGCCTCCCAGTGCGGCTCTCGCGCCGCAATTCAGTCATTCTACGCCAAACGACGAAGACGATTTTACGGCGCCGCTTTCAACAGGGCGTTGATCAAGCCTGAGTAGATTCCAGGAGCCTCAGCCTTCGACCATTCCTCATAGGCGGCTCCGTACTGCACGGGATTGGTCGCCACGCGCGCCTTCAGGCCCTTTAACCCGCCGCCGAATGTCTTTTCCCAGATGGGATCGTGGTTTCCGCTGCGCACCAGTCGCACGTCCACCTGCATTTGTAGATTGTCGCTGGACTGCTGTTGTACGCACATCGCCTCGGGACGCACGCGCAGCGTCAAAACGGCATCGCCATCCGCAGTCACGAATTCAAAAAGCCGTGAATCGGAATTGGCCGCGACATCGCGCAATGCGCCCACCAGAAGCGACTCCGGCTCCACCTGGCGAATGCGTTCCGCGAGTTGCTTCGGCGTCATGAAGCACGAATTGTACGCCGAATCGAGCACCGCCGTGGCATCCAGCATCAGTTTGATTTTCGGAGGAGCCGGCAGCAGGCCCAGGACCTTATCACGAGCCTTGCCGGTAGAGAGAAACGCCAGCGCGTAGGCGGTAAGACCCTCCTCATCGCGCGCGTCCGCCTTCGCCCCTTTGGCGAGCAGCAGGCTGACTGTCTCGGAGTGCCCGTGCTGCGCGGCCAGCATCAGCGCGGTGCGCCCCACCCTGTCCCTGCTGTCCACGGGAGCACCTTTATCCAGCAGGGTGCGGACCTGCTCGGTTTGACCTCTGCGAGCGTCGTTGAGCAAGTCGGGACCGAGGTCCGCGGCTCGCCCGGGTAACGCTCCGAGCAAAACCAGCGAAACGAGAATTCGATTGCCCATGGCTCACCAATACCATGCCGGGAGCCGTTAGTGCATCGCGGCAGGCCCTGCCGGGCCCTTGGGACGCCGCATCAGGACAAGCAGCGGGAGCATAATCAGAAAGACCAAAGACATCGCGCGGAAGGTGTCGATAAACGCGGCCATCGAGGCCTGCCGCTGTACCATTCCCCAGATCATGCCATACGCTCGACTGGTGGCGGTTACGGGGTCGGAGCCGTGGGCCATGAAGTTGTTCTGCAGGCCGGCCACTGTCACCTGCGTTCGCGCATTGAACGCGGTCACGGAGGAGCCAATCAGGCTGGTATGGAATTGCTGTCTGCGGAAGAGAAACGTGGTCGCGCTGGCGATGCCCATGCTGCCGCCCAGATTTCGCATGAGGTTGAACATGCTGGTGGCGTTGCCCATCTCTTCTTTCGGTATGGGATTCATGGTCACCGTCGTCAGCGGCACAAATAACATGGATAACGCCGCGCCCTGAATGAACTGCGGCCAGAAGATGTCCCAATATCCCGTACTGAGGTTCAGCTTCGAAAGCGAGAAGAGGGTCCACGACGCGCCTACGATTCCCACGGCCAGGACCTTGCGGGGGTCGAACCGGCCAAACACTGTGCCCACCAGCGGCATCATGAGGAACGATCCCAAACCGCGAGGCATCATGGCGAGTCCGGCGTCCAATGCCGGGTATCCGAGCAGGGTCTGCAGAAAAATCGGCAGCAGCAACAGACTGCCATAAAGTACGTAGCCCAACACTGTCATCAAAAAGACGCCCGTGGCGTAGGTGCGTTCCTTGAAGACGCGCAGTTGCACCACGGGATTCGGGGTGCGGAGTTCGTGCACGATGAACATGACGATTCCACCCACGGCAATCACTGTCAGAAGGGTGATCCAGTTGGAGGCGAACCAATCGTCTTCCTGCCCCTTATCGAGCACGATCTGGAGCGCTCCAATGGCCACGGCCAGCATGCCGATACCCCAATAGTCGATCCCGCGATTCGAGCGCCGGATGTAGGGCGGATCGAAGATAAACAGGCGCGTCATGATGACGGAGAGCAGGCCGACCGGCAGATTGATGTAGAAGACCCAGCGCCAGCTCCAATTGTCGGTGAGCCAGCCGCCGATCACCGGGCCGAGCATGGGGGCTACCACGATCCCGAGACCCCAGAAGGCCATCGCCTTGCCGCGATCCTGCGGCGGAAAAGCTTCCAGCATCACCGCCTGGGAAAGCGGTTGGAGGGCGCCGCCCGTGGCACCCTGAATGATGCGGCAGACGATCAGCGCGGGCAGGGTCGGCGCCAGGCCGCACAGAAATGAGGCCGCCGTGAAGCCGAAAACCGCGGTCAGCAGGGTCCGTTTTCGCCCGAAGTAGTTAGCGATCCACCCGGTCATCGGTAGGATGATGGCATTGGCGACCAGGTATGATGTGAGCGCCCAGGCGGCCTCATCTACGGTGACCGAGAGGCTTCCCGCGATATGCGGAAGCGATACGTTCACCACCGTGGTGTCCAGCACCTCCATGAAGGTGGCGCACATGACGGCCACGGCGACAATCCACGGGTTGACCTGCGGCTGGGTCGAAGAAGGAGACTGCATCCCTTGTCCTTATGATGCCGCAAACCAGGGTCTTGATGCCGAAAAGGCTACCTTGCCGTGAACCAAAGCCGCACGATCAGCCAAAACACTGGCGCAGCGAAGCAGAGCGAATCGACCCGGTCGAGCACTCCGCCGTGTCCCGGCAACAGCGTTCCGAAGTCCTTGATTCCACGTTCCCTCTTGACGGCCGATAGCGCCAGCCCCCCACCGAAGCCCGCGAAAGTGACGGCTCCGCAGATCGCCGCTGCCTGCCACCGAGTGAAAGGCGTCGCCAGATACAGCGCCGTCCCTAACGCAGTCGCCATCACGATTCCACCAGCCAAGCCCTCCCAAGTTTTATTTGGACTGATCTTTGGCGCGATTCGATGGCGTCCCCACAATTTGCCGCAAATGTACTGCAGGATATCGCTCGCCTCCACAACGATGAGCAAGTAGTAGAGGAGTGTAGTGTTGCGGCCTGCGTGACCTGGAATCGGCAGTGTGAGAAGCGCCGGAGTGAAGCTGAGTCCGTAGGTGGCGACGATAAGGGCCGGGAACTGTCGTGGAATCGCAATTAATGCGATCGCCGGGATCAGCACTGCGAACCCCAACTGCCAGCCTGCCCAGACTGCCACGTACTGCGCCGCGGTAAAGCCCGACAGCAGCCAGGATGCCCGTCGTTCCGTTCCTTGAAACTCCCGCGCGCCCAACCAGGAGAACGCCGCGAAAAGCGCGCAGACTGCGATGCGTCCCGAGACGAGCGCCGCAGCCATGAAGGCGCACAGCACCCACCACACGGCGATCCGCTGATTGATATTGGAGACAGTGCGCTGCGCGCTGTCCGAGCGCGCGATGCGACGCAGAACCTGGCCCACCAGGGTGCCCGCTACCAGGGCCACCAGCGTTCCCGCAAACAACTGCGTCAGAGTCATTCGCTTCGCGCGCTCAGTTTAACACTTGCCTGGGGCAGTCCGCCGGTGAAACGATCGTCGATACGTCGGCGGACTTATGAAACCTTGTGCTAAGCCGCATCGCGCCGCTGACCGGCACTTCTCAAGTGAGGGCATCTCACACGCTGCTGAACTGGGAGTTCCCTTCGCGAATCTGTTCTCCCCATCTCGGAAATCGTGGCCATTGCCGGGGGCTTATCCGTCGCAACCGGATTCCACGCCAGGTTCGGCGCCTTTGGCGTTGACACTATTTCTAGTGCCAGTGACGCTCGGAATGCATCAATTCTGGAATATCCATGATGCGCTTGTAGAAGCCGGACTCCATCCAGCCACCGGGTTGCGCAGCCTCACGGGTGCAGTTCAGGATTCTCGTCCGTATTCTGGCCGGGTGTCCTCTCAATCGCGGCATGCCATGCCTCGACTGACGAGAGATACTCCTCGACGTGATGCTGGAGGCGAAGGATCTGCTGCTGTGACGACTGGTTCGCGGGCAAGCCGTTATCCGAAGAAGATGCTTCGCCCTCAGATTCGACACGCAACGCCAAAGCAAGACGGGCTCCGGCTGCCATCGCCTTCATCCGGAGAATTTCCACGATTGTCAACGCCATTGACGTGCCCTCTACTAATGTAGAAATGTTAAGACCCGATTTACTTCGTGACGAGCATTAATTTTGGATAGAGGGCGTACGTCGCGTACCACGACTAACCTCCAGGATCTCCTGGAGCAAAGGACCACCCCGCGTGGACCGTCGTTGCCCTCTCCGGGTAAGATGCGTAGATGCGAAAACGTCTTGCTCTGGCACTCGTCGTATGCTCCAGCCTCGCGCACGCGCAGTCTCCCGACTGGCCGAAAATCCAAGACGAGCTGATGCAGCACTTCCAGGCCCTGCTTCGCATCGACACCACCGACCCGCCGGGCAACGAAACCAAGGCTGTCGAGTATATCGGGAAGGTGCTGGGCGACGCCGGCATTCCGCTGCAAGTCGTGGCACAGGACCCGGCGCGGGCCAACCTGATCGCTCGTCTGCGCGGCAACGGATCCAAACGGCCGATCCTGCTGATGGGCCACCTCGACACCGTGCAGGTAGACGTCGCGAAGTGGACCTACCCGCCGTTCAGCGCCACACGAAAGGACGGATACGTCTACAGGAGGGGCGTGCTGGACAACAAGTGGCAGGTCGCCGCCGGCATGATGACCATGCTGATGTTGAAGCGCGGCAATGTGGCGCTGGATCGCGACATTATCTTCGTGGCCGAGGCCGGCGAGGAAGGATCCACGGGACCGGGCATCGAATACCTGGTGTCGCAACATTGGAGCGACCTCGGCGCCGAGGCCTGCATTGCCGAAGGCGGAACTGTGCGCCGCGAAGTCGGACAGGTGCGCTTCGCCATGGTGCAGACTGCCGAAAAGATTCCGCGCGGTGCGAAACTCGTGTCGTCCGGACCCTCCGGTCACGGCTCGCGCCCGCTGCGCACCAACGCGATCCTACACTTGTCACAGGCGGTCGAAAAAGTGGCGCTGTGGGATCCACCGATGCGCCTCAACAATACGACTCGCTCCTACTTCGAAAAGTTGGCAACGCTCAGCGACCCAGCAACCGCGAAGCGCTTCAACAGCCTGCTCGACCCGGCGAAAGCACCGGCCGTCCTCAGTTACCTGGCGGAGAACGACCCCAACAGCTACTCCATGCTGCATACCTCGATTTCGCCCAACATGATCACGGGCGGGTTTCAGGTTAACGTTATCCCATCGCATGCGGAAGCCACGCTCGATATCCGCGCGCTTCCGGATGAAGATATGCCGGCATTCTACGATCTGATGCGCAAAGTCATCAACGACCCCGCCGTCGAAGTGGTGCCGAATACCAAAAACGCCAGACCTGGTGCGCCTCCCTCGCGTATCGACAGCGAAGTCTTTCACGCCATCGAAACGGCCAATCGCAATGTGTATCACGTGCCCACCATTCCGCAGATGAGCACGGGCGCCACCGACATGTCCTTCCTGCGGGCCAAGGGAATGCAATGCTACGGTGTAGGCGTCGCCTCGGATATCGAGGACCTTGCCAAAGGCTTCGGCGCGCACAGCGATCAGGAACGCATCCTCGAGACCTCTCTGAATCAGTTCCTGCAGTTTCAGTGGGACTTCATCAACGTGATCGCTGTTAGCAAACACTAGCCAGGCTTTGACAGTTCTGACGCAAGTCCGCTGTCAGGCTGCTGGCATAATGAGAGTTTATGAACAGCGATGAACTTCGCGCCATGCAGGCGCCGCTCAAAGAAAAATATCGCTCGGAGCCGCAGGCTGGATTGGTTACGCTCAAGGCGGAGGGCCGCCTCGGCGAAGGCGTCACTTGCAGCGTGCAAACCGGAAAGGCGCTTGTGGAAGCCGGACTCCATCCAGCCACCGGCGGTGATGGGACCTTCGCTTGCTCGGGCGACATGCTCCTGGAAGCACTGGCGGCGTGTGCGGGAGTGACCATGCAGGCAGTCGCCATTTCAATTGGCGTGCATCTGCGCGGCGGCACGGTGCGCGCGGAAGGCGACCTGGATTTCCGCGGAACCCTCGGTGTCAGCAAGGAAGTGCCGGTAGGGTTCCAGCATATTCGCCTCAGCTTCGATCTCGATACGGATGCTTCCGACGAGCAGCTTGCGACCTTGTCCCGGCTCACCGAGCGATATTGCGTCGTCTATCAGACGCTGCGGCAGTCGCCTGCGGTCTCGGTCTCCTTGTCGTCGAAGAGTCAACTGGCGCAAGCCCGGTTGTGAAATTGGCACCCAGCTATACGCGATTGGGACAGCGCTTGCTCACGCGCGCGGCTCGTGGCTACCGAAACATGTTCGCGCGATAGGTGCACTTGCGAGCCGCGCGCGTCAGCAGGCGATCTTGACTGCTTTTAGCGGCGTGGTGGCAACGCTCCCTCACGGTCGCGGCTCGCTACCAGCAATGACCCGCTTGCGCGCCGCGCTCGCTGACGCGCGGCTCGCTACCAGCGAAGACCGTAAAGGATTGATACGCGCGCATTTACGCCCCTGGCCCGATTGATGAACACACGACCGGGAGTGGCTGCCAAAGAAGCGGAAGTCATCGCACCCTCAGAACGTTAGCCATTTCGCTCCCCGTTTCCGCATGTATCAGTAGCGCCTGGCCAATCGGCTGGGCAATGTCCCGTTTGGAGGACCTTATGGAAGCGGCCGTTCAAACCTTCATCGATGCTCTCCGCGATGGCACTCTTTACCAAAACCCTTACCCGATCTGGGACGGACTTCGCGAGGTTGCCCCCCTGGTTTATCTCCCGGTGGGAGAAGGTATGTGGCTCACCACCCGCTGGTCGAGCACCTCGGAACTGGCGCGTGACCCGCGTCTCTCATCGGCCCGCGGCGAGCGCGTCCTCAAACTGCTTCCGCCGGAGAACCGCCACCACCTACAGCCCGTCACCGACTTCATGTCCCGCACTATCCTATGGATGGATCCGCCCCGCCACACGCGCATCCGCAAATTGATGGGCCGAGCCTTCTCGCCGGAAAGAATCGAGAGCATGCGGCCGCGCATGGAAGCGCTCTTCGACCAGATGCTCGACGAGTGGATCGCGTCGGGCGAAGGCGACATCATGGCGTCACTGGTACATCCCTTTCCGGCACTGGTGATCGCGGACATGCTGGGTTTTCCACAGGAAGATTGGCGCCAGTTTATGCAATGGGCAGACGCGCTGATTCGCATTCTAGTCGTAGTGGGAATGGATGTCGATACTGCCCGCCACAACGCGTCGATGGTAGAGGAGATGCTGGCCTATATCCGCGCGGCGGTTGCGGAACGCTGCCGGAACCGGACCAACGACGTGCTGAGCCTGTTGCTGGAGATGGAAGATGGCGATGTGCTCGACCGCGAAGAAGTGGTGAACCAGGCGGCGCTGCTGCTCTTCGCCGGCCACGAAACCACCCGCAACCTGATCGGAGGCAGCCTGCACCTGTTGCTCTCCGTGGACGGCCTGGAGGGCGAGATTCCGTCCGATCCCTTGTCGCTGCGGCTGGCGGTGGACGAGTTACTCCGGCTCACTTCACCCATACAAGTCATTGGGCGCCTGGTGACGGAGGATTTCGAGTACCAGGGAGCGCATTTGAGAAAGGGCGAATACGTTCTGTTGGGTTGGGCGGCAGCGAACCGCGATCCGCTCCAGTTTCCCGAGCCCAACCGCATCCTGCTGCAGCGCCGGTACAATCCGCATCTCGCGTTCGGCGCGGGGCCGCATGCCTGCCTGGGTCTGCATCTGGCGCGCATCGAAGCGCAAATCGTCTTCGACCGTATCTGGAGGAAGCTCCCTGACTTGCGGCTCGTCCCAGGCGGGACCGAATGGAATCCCAACATGTTCGTACACGGCCCCCGCAAGCTGGAGGTGGCCGCGAACGTAGCCGTAGCGGTGACGTGCTAACTGGCACGCAGGCAGGTGAGCAGAGTGGTTTTCCGATTCGGTATCATTCGTGATCGTCGAAGCCGGCTTCGGGCTCTGGAAGCACATCGTCGGGGCGCGCGACCCAGACGTATAACGTGGGCAGCAGGAAGATGTTCGCCAGCATGGCGAGCATCAGACCGCCCACGATCACGATGGCAAAAGGCCTCTGCGAATCGGAGCCGATTCCGCGCGACAGAGCCGCCGGCAAAAGCCCGAGTGTCGCCACGAGCGTCGTCATCATGATGGGACGCAGCCGCAACACCGCGCCTTCCACCGCGGCATCCTCGACTGTATAGCCCCGCACGCGGAGTTGATTGATGTACTCGAGCATGATGACGCCTGTCTGGACACAAACACCGAACAGCGCCAGGAAGCCGACCCCTGAGGAGACGCTGAAGTGCGTGCCCGTAAACAGCAGTGCCAGCAGTCCGCCCAAAGGCGCCATGGCGATGTTCGCGAGCATCAGGGTGGCCCATTTGAACGAATGGAACATGGTGTAGAGAATGATGAAGATCACCAGGATGGTGAGGGGCAGGACGATCATCAAGCGGCGCTGTGACCGCTTCTGGCTGGCGTACTCCCCGGCCCAATCGATGCGGTAGCCGGTCGGAAGCTTCACCTGCTGATCGACCGTCCGGATTGCCTCTTCCACCGTGCTGCCGAGGTCGCGGCCGCGCACGCTGTACTTGATGGCGACGTAGCGGGAATTCTCCTCCCGGGAAATCTGCGAGGCGCCGTCCAATACCTGAATGTCGCAGAGCTGCGCCAGGGAGACGCGCTCGCCTGACGGAGCCACCAGGCGGACCTTCTCGATGGCTTCTTTGGTATCGCGATACTCGGGAAGATAGCGCAGCACGAGATCGTAGCGCTGTTCGTTTTGCAGGACTTGGCTGATGGCGCCCCCACCCACCGCCGTCTGCACGGCATCCTGCACGTCGGCCACGTTGATCTGATAGCGGGCCGCCTTTTGCCGGTCCACTTCGAGATCGAGATTCGGCTGACCGACCACGCGAAAGAGTCCGAGGTCCTGGATCCCTTGTATTTTCCGCATCACGGCGACGATCTGGTCGCCCTTCTCCTCGAGCAGTTTCAAGTCGTCGCCATAAACTTTGATTGCCAATTCGCCTTTTACACCGCTAACAGCCTCCTCCATGTTGTCGGCGATGGGCTGGGAGAAATTCCAGATCACGCCCGGGATTTTTTCCAACTGGAAATTCATGGCGGCGATCAATTCCTCTTTGTTCTCGTGGAAGATCGGCCGCCACTGCTCTTTGGGTTTTAGGTCGACAAAATACTCGGTATTGAAAAAGCCCGTAGTATCGGTGCCGTCGTCAGGGCGCCCAACCTGGCTGGTGACGACCGTCACTTCGGGAAACGAGGCCAGCAATGGCCGCACCTGGTTAGCCAGGCGGATTCCCTCGGTCGGGCCCGTGCTCGGTGCGAGAGTTCCGCGCACCCAGATTGCGCCCTCATCGAGGTGGGGCAGGAATTCGGAGCCGATCAGGCCGCTGGTCAGGAGCCACGCGGCAATCGTGACGCTGGCAATGGCACCGCCCGCGACCATCCAACGGTGCTCGACGGCCGCACGCACCAGCCGACGATACTGGTTGGTGATGAATACCATCAGCGGGTTGTGCCACTCCCGCATACCCTCGCGGAAGAGAAAGCTCGCGACCACGGGCGCCATCACCATCGAGAAGATCAGCGCGCCCAACAGCGCAAACGCAACCGTCCAAGCCATCGGTTTGAACAGGCGCCCTTCCACACTCTGAAGTGTGAAGATCGGAAGGTAGGCCGTGATGATGATGCCGATAGCATAGAACACCGGACGCTGCACTTCGTGCGCAGCCTCGCGAATGCGCACCAGGGCCGGCTTCTGTATATCCTGGCGGCCCATGCGGCGCACGATGTTCTCCACCATCACGACGGCTCCATCGACCACCATGCCGAAGTCGAGCGCGCCGAGCGACAGCAGATTCGCGGGGATGTGCCGCAGGTCGAGACAGATCGACGCGAACAGCAGGGCGAACGGGATCGTCAGCGCCACTACCAGCGCGCCGCGCGCATTGCCCAGGAATACGAACAGAATGATCGCGACCAGGAGGATGCCGTCTCGAAGGTTGTGGAGCACGGTGTGGGTGGTGAAGTGCACCAGGTCGCTGCGGTCGAGAAAGGGGACGATTTTCACGCCGGGCGGCAACAGATGGTCGTTCAGTTCCTGCACCTTCTTGTGAATTCCGTCCAAGGCCGCGTCGGAGTTGGCGCCTTTGCGCAGGAGCACGATCCCCTCGACCACATCGTCGTTATCAGTAATGCGGCCGTCGACGCGGTGGATGGCCTTTCCGTTGCGGCCAAGGCGAATCTTCGGACCCTGCTGCACAGTGGCGATATCTTTCACGCGCAGGGCGGTTCCATTCTGCGTCTTGATGACGGTCTCTTCGATGTCGTGCACGGTCTTCATGAGACCGATGGCACGTACGTTGACCTGTTGCAGCCCCTCCTCGATGAAGCTCCCGCCGGCATTGACGTTGTTGTTGGCGAGCTGTTGTTCCACCTGTCCGATGTTGAGGCCGTACGAGATCAACTTGTCTGGGTCGAGACGGATTTGATACTCGCGGGTGACACCGCCCAGGCTCGACACATCCACCACGTTCTCGACGGACTTGAACTGTTTCTCGAGTGTCCAGTCCTCGAGCGTCTTCAAGTCCATGACATCGTATTGCGGATTGGTGCTCTTCAGCGTGTAGAAATAGATCTGGCCGACGGGACTCCAATCGGTGCCGATCTGCGGCTGGAGACCCTGCGGCAACGTCACCTGGGTGAGCCGCTCCAGAACCTTCTGGCGATTCCAGTCGTTTTCGGATTCATCATCGAAAATCAGCATCAGGCTGGAGAGACCGAAGATCGAGACCGAGCGCAGGTGCGCCAGGTGCGGCAGGCCATTCATTTCGATTTCGATCGGGATGGTGACCTGCTGTTCCACCTCTTCGGCGGCGCGTCCCGGCCATTGGGTGATGATCTGGACGTAGTTGTTAGCGACGTCGGGATAGGCCTCGATGGGGAGCGCCTGGAAGGAAATCACGCCCCAGACAAAGAGCAGGGCTGAGATGACCAGGATCAAAAAACGATTGTTCAGTGCGAAATCGACGAGGACGCGGATCATGGGCTGATCTACTGTTCCACTGTGCTTTGCAAAACGAGGGCGTTGAGGACGACCTGCTGGCCCGGACGAATCCCCGAGCGGATCTCCTGCAGTTTGCCGGGCAGCATACCGCCGCTCACCACCTCCACGCGCTGGTACTCACCTTTGTCGGTAGGAGTGTAGATCCAATCGCGATCGTGCAGGTGCAAGACGGCGGTCGCCGGGACCACCGCGTGAACCTCTTTCTGCGCGCCGTGGAAAGTGGCGCGGACAAACATGCCTAGCCGGACGAAGCCGGGATTCTCCACCTCGAGCCGGACTTTGGCAGTGCGCAGGTTCGGGTCGAGGATCGAACCGATGTTGCTGATTCTGGCGCGGAGCACTTTGTCGGGATAGGCGTTGAAGTGGATCTCGGCGTACTCGCCGACTTGCGCAAATGGCAGGTCGTTTTCATACACGTCACACACCACCCAGACGTGTGACAAGTCGGAGATCGTAAATGCGTTGGGCGAGGCCAAGCCTTGCGTGCCCGACGCGGCAGTCACCTGCTGATCGGTAATCACTCCGGTGGCCGGCGCAAGCACGTCGACGATGCCGGTGGGATGATCTTTGTCGCCGCCGAGGACACGAATGCGCTCGGCGGCGGTCTCGACGGCTACTCTGGCCTTCTCCTCCGAGTCCTGTGCGATTTCGAGATCCTTCTGCGCCACCGCGCCTTTATCGAAGAGGAGCTTGGCGCGGTCGAGTTGCGCGCGTGCTAAAGTCAGATCGGCAGTTGCCTGGCGATAGTCCGAGAAAGCGCTGGAAATGTCCGCGCTCTGCACACGCAGGAGAAGCTGGCCCTTGGTAACGGAGTCTCCCAGGCGTGCGCGTACCTCGACAATACGCCCCGAAGCGACCGAGATGACGGGCACGTTGCGTGAGACATCGGCCGTCACGGCACCGGTGACGTTGAGTTCGGGAGCAGAATCGTGCTGGGTCGCGGTGGCGAGCGGAAATTGCTCTGGATGGTCGACCTTGACGAGATCGGCGCTGCCTTCGTGCTCTACGATCTGCTGCGGCGGGGCTCCTGCTGAGGGATTGCTTGCGCCTTTGGCGCCACACCCGACAAGGATGAGGGCGGCCCAGATAACGATGATGGCACTGGAGTGCAGAATTGGTGGGCGACCGAAAAGCGTCGAGATGAGTCTCGACTCGGCAAACAGGAGTGTTTGCGCCACGGCTGCACCACAAACCCCAGCCCCCGACCTCTGGGCCACGGAGGCGCCTTCCCCAACCCCTGCTTTCATGGCATCACCTCGCGGCCGACGGCGAGATTTAGTTGACTTGCCGCGGTGAGGAATGAGCCCACCAGGTTCAAATAGTTCAGTTGCACGGTGCGGTAGTCGCTCTGGGCGTTCAAAAACTCGAGCAGCGAGGAACCGCCATGCTGATAGGCAAACGAGACCGTCTCGCGGACTTTGGCCGCCAATTGCAGATATTTCGATTTGTAGGGCAGCAGGAGAGCCCGTGCGCTGATCAGCGTCGCCCAAGCCGAGTCAACATCGTTTAGGACCTGCGCTCTTGCCGCATCCTGCAATCGTTGACTGCGCGAGATCTCCAGCTGCGTGCGCGCCTTCTCCCCCTGATTCCGGTCGTGGATGCGGATCGGAATGCTGACGCTGAAGCCGACGTACGCCGGGATCGGCGGATTGCGGCCCACATCGACTCCGAATGTCGGATCGGTCGAACCGTTGGCAATGGCGAGACGGTAGTCGGTTTTGGCTTTGTCCACAGATTGCGAGGCCGCCAATAGGTCCGGCCGGTTGGCCATTGCCTGATTTCGCAGCTCCTCGAGTGTGGTTAAAGGTTCCGTGAAATCGAACGGACCTGTCACGTCGAACTGCTCCACGGGGGTGGATTCGTTCAACAACATCAGAAGCTGAATCTTCGCCGTACGTACGTTGGTCTGCGCGGTTTGAATATCGGACTCATATTGCACGCGCTGCAGCTCCAGGCGGTCGAGATCGATCTGGGCGATGTCGCCAGCCTTCAGGCGATCGTCGTTTACCGCCAACAGCCGGTCGTAGTAGGCGAGATTGTCTGTCGCCAGGGCGAGCACCGCTTTCGCCTGCAATGCCTGCACGAATGCGTTGCGAAGATTGAAAAGCAGATTACGCTCCTGGTCGGCGAGCTGCGAGATCGCGATGCCCGTGGCCTTGCGCGCACTTTCCAGACGCAACTCCCGCTTGTTCTGGCGCTCGCGCATGTAGTTCACGGCAAACAGCGGCAGCGCAAAACCGAAAGGCCGATACGGATTGCCATTGAAAGGCTGTATCTGATCCAGCGAACTGGTGAAGTCCGGATTCGGGCGGAGATATGCGGTGACCTCCTGAGTTTTCGCCTCGTCGATACCGATCCGGTCCGCGCGCAGAGTCGGATTCGTGGCTTCGAATCGCTCCTTGATCTGCTGCCAGGTGTATGTATTCTGTGCAAGCATTCGCGTCGCCAGCAGTCCCATGATCAGGATCGAGCGGCGCGGTCGCTTCCACGAAAGCCGACTCGACCTCATGATCCCGACTCTAGCTTGCGAGGAAAGCCGCCGGCCACCTATCTTCTTTCCACGCCATTTGGTCGTTCGATTATCGTTCGGTCAAGCCGGTAGAACGCGAGTGTGCGATCTTGCCGGCCGGGTGCACGGCTAATCTTTTGGCTAGCCATGTGTGTCTTTCGGGCGAAGCCCTTGGCGCGGGCGGCCAGTTGCCTTTACTATCCTGAACATGACGAGGCTGGCTTTACTCGATGATCATGGGCTCTTCCGCGAAAGCCTCTGTCACCTGTTGGCGTCCGAGCCCGATTTCGAAGTCGTCGGGCAGTCCTCCAGGACGGCGGAGGCATTGGAGTTGTTGACGGTCCATACCGTGGACTTGGTGCTGCTGGAACTGCGCGTCGGGACGGAGCCGTGTGAAGCGTTCATCCGTGCGGCGCGGGACCACGGCTACCAGGGCCGTTTCCTGCTGGTGACCGGCGGCATCGATCCAGCCCGGTCCGCGGCGGCGCTCCGACTAGGAGCGTCCGGGATCTTTCTGAAATGTAACTCCTCGAGTCGACTCGTGCAGGCGATACGACTGGTGGCGAGCGGCGAGGCTTGGGTCGATCCCAAGGTGATTCAGCTCATCGCGGACCGCTATCCACAGGAGGGCCAGCGCCTGGGCATCCTCACGAAGCGGGAACAGGTAGTCCTCAAGGGCGTGCTCGACGGATTTACCAACAAGAAGATCGGATGTCAGGTTGGGGTCTCGGAATCATCGATCAAGGCGACACTCCAGCAGTTGTTCGATAAGGCTGGAGTGCGCACGCGCTCTCAACTGGTGCGAGCTGTACTGGATGGCACGATCGCGGGGGCGCACGCCGAGTCTGAAGAAGAGGAAATCGCACCGATGCGCGGCCAATAGTCCGGATAATCTTTCGATTAGTCGAGGGTTTACAGGAGATCCCTGTAGTTTTCGAGTGCCACCCGAACCAATTGTGCGCGCGTCCGCACATCCGTTTTCGCGAACAGTTGCTGTATGGTGTTCTTGACGGAACTCTCCGAGATGTCCATCTGCGCCGCGATCTCTTTGTTCGCCAAACCCTGAACCAGGAAGCGCAAGACCTCGGTCTCCCGGCCGCTCAGGGGGGCTCGGGCGTGATGGTCCATCGAGGCTGACCCGTTGGTGGTGGCTAACAGATCGTCGGTTACGTCGGCGATGATCGCGGCCAGCTTGGGCTTGGCGCCTTCCTTGTACGTGGAAAACCAGACGTCGGCCGTGAACGATTCGCCGTTGCCGCGATGGCCGCGGCACTGCATCGAGGTCCGGAACTGAGGCCCTTCTTCCCAGCGCAAAGCGTGATGCAGTTCGGGCAGAAAGGCGGCGATAGGGTTGCCTACCAGGTGGCCGTCATGCGGCGCGATGAGGTCCGCGGCCGCGCGATTGGCCAGTTCGATGAAGCCGCGCTCATCCACCGTCACAATCGCGGCGGGGCTCGTCTCCACCAGTACGCGAAGTCTCTCCTGGGCCTCCTGGCTCAGGCGCCGATTGCGCAGCACTTCTCCCACGAACAATCCACAACCGCTCAACGCCAATGTCTCGAATGCGAGGCGGACAAAGGATGGGTCGAGAGAGCTGAAAAGTGCGCTGAAAACGGCGCATGCCAACCCGAGCAGCGCCACTGCCCAACGCGGCAGGAATCCGGCGGACAGCATGATGGGGAACAGGTAGAGAAATCCCAAAGACACATAGGGCTTGGTCCACCAGTCCACCACCGCGATTGCGAGGATGATCGCAGCGCTGACCAGCAGAGCAACAGTGCGATTCCCCTCGTCCCAGAGCCATTCCAAGCGCGGCATGAATTCGGTTTGAGCGCTCATTATGCCATGGCTGTTTGGAGCAGCAGATCTAATCAAACGATTAGCCATTGAGACCGCACTCGACTATCGGGCCAGCCAAAAGATTTCGGGTTTCCCGGCTAACCCCGGGCTTGGGCTTTTCGCCGACGTGGCTCAAACGCTGACGACTGGACAGGGCGATTGCCGGATCAGCGAATATGCGATGACTTCGAGGCGACCCAGCACACCAGCCTCCTCCTTGCGTCCGATCACCAACAAATCCGATTTCAACTCTCCGGCCAGATGGGAAATCACTTTAGTCACGTCGCCGGCTTCGACGCGAATCGCCGCTTGCGATCCTGCGACCTTTTGCATTCCTTCCAACGTGCGTTCCGCCTGCGCTCGCGCCTGAGACGAATCGCTCCCAGTCAACACGTGCACCAGCGTCAGTTCCGCCTGATACTCCTGGGCGAGGTGATTCGCCCAGTCGAGCACACGGGGAGCCGGACTCTTCAGGTCCACCGCACACAAGATCCGCTGCCACGCGACCGCTTCCAGCGGCGGGGCATTTTCCAGGTGCACGCCGGTCCATACGGGGCAATCCGCATCGTGGAGCACCTTGGCGCTGGTCGAGCCTAAAATCAGTCGGCGATAGATTCCCATGCCTTGCGTCGGGATCATGATCAGATCCACCTGGTGGGACGTGGCGTACTCGATGATCTTCCGGGCGGCCTCGCCGTGTTCCACCAGAGTCTTTACCTTGAGGTGCCGCAAGCTCTTATCAAAGAAGGTCTCGAATTTGTGCATCCTGGTGGTATACAGATCTTCCAGGGTGCTGTTGTAGGAGGCTTCAATCACGTGGAGCAGGATCAACTCCGCGTCGAAACGGCCGGCGAGGGATTGGACGTAAGCGGCGGCGCCACGGCAGCGGATAGAAAAATCCACGGGGAAGAGAATTCGCCGAAGTTGGAACATGTTCAATCCTAGTCTAATGCGCGTCAGGCTCAGGCAGCGAGTCATTCGGGCGCGCAAACCAGGTATACAGCGCCGGTAGCAAAAAGATACTCATCACCAGCACAGCCATCAGTCCGCCCACAATCACAATCGCGAAGGGCCGCTGGGAATCGGAGCCGATTCCGTGCGATGTGGCGGCCGGAACCAACCCGAGCGAAGCCACCAGCATCGTCATCAGGATCGGACGGAAGCGGAGCACGGCGCCTTCCAGCACCGCGTCCAGCACCGAGAGTCCGCGTCCACGAAGCTGGTTGATGTATTCCAGCATGATGACTCCGGTCTGTACGGAGACGCCGAATAGCGCCAGGAATCCGACACCGGACGAGACGCTGAAATTGGTGTGCGTCAAATAGAGTGCGAGGATGCCGCCGACGGGCGCCATCGCCACCGTGATCAGAATCAGGCTGGCCCACTTGAACGACGAGAACATGCTGTAGAGGATCAGGAAAATCACCAGCAGCGTGAGCGGGATGATGAGCGCCAGGCGCTTTTGCGAGCGCTTCTGCGATTCGTACTCGCCGGCCCACTCCAGGCGATAACCCGGCGGTAATTTGACCTGCGTCGTCACCGTGCTGATGGCTTCCTCCACGGTGCTGCCCAAGTCGCGTCCGCGCACGCCATACTTGATGGCCACGTACCGCTGATTGCCTTCGCGGTAAATCTCCGAGGCGCCATCCTGGATGGCCACGTCGCACAATTGTCCCAGCGATACCCGCTCGCCGGACGGCGCCAACAGCCGGATATTCTCGATTTCCTCAATGGTGCTGCGATATTGCGGCTGGTAGCGAGCTACCAGGTCGTAGCGCTCTTCACCTTTGAGCACCGACGACACGGCCTTGCCGCCGGTAGCGGTTTCGATCGCGTCCTGCACGTCGGAAACGTTGATGCCGAAACGCGCGGCCTTATCGCGATTCACGCTGAGATTCAAGTTGGGCTGGCCGATCACGCGGAACACGCCCAGATCCTGCACACCGCGGATTTTGCCCATGACGCCCATGATCTCGTCGGCCTTATTCTCGAGCAGCTTCAAGTCGGTACCGTAGATCTTGACCGCCAGCTCACCCTTCACGCCGCTGACTGCTTCCTCCATGTTGTCGGCGATGGGCTGCGAGAAGTTCCAGACCACGCCCGGGATCTTCTCGGCCTCATCGCCCAAGGCCGCGATCAACTGCTCCTTATCCTGATGGAACATGGGCCGCCACTCTTCTTTCGGCCGCAGATCGATGAAGTACTCAGTATTGAAGAAGCCCGTGTAGTCGGTGCCGTCGTCCGGTCGCCCCACCTGGCTCACCACTTTTGTGACTTCGGGGAACTTCGCGAACATCACGCGAGCCTGGTTCATGATCGCCGTGCCCTCAGTGGGACCAGTGCTCGTGGCGAGCGTGCCGCGCGCCCAGATGGCGCCTTCATCCAGATGCGGCAGAAATTCCGACCCGATGGTTTTGCCGAGCATCACCGTGCCCACCAGGATGAGGACGGCCGCCAACGCGGTCGCCCATCGATAGCGGATGGCCAACCGCAATGCGTTTCCATAGATTCGGGTGAGAAACATCATCAGCGGATTGCGCCACTCGCGAGTGCCTTTGGGAAACACGATGCTCGCCAGAACCGGGCCGAGGAACATGGAAAACAGCAGGGCGCCCGCCAGCGCAAATGCCACCGTCCAGGCCATTGGGCGGAATAACCGTCCTTCTACCCGCTGTAGTGTGAAGATCGGGACGTAAGCTGTGATGATGATGGTGATGGAGTAGAACACGGGGCGCTGCACTTCGTGTGCCGCACGCTTGATCTTCTCGGAAACGGTCTCGTCAGGACGCACGCCGGGGTGCGAGAGCAGGCGCACGATATTCTCCACCATCACGATGGCGCCTTCCACGATCATGCCGAAGTCGAGCGCGCCCAGCGAGAGCAAATTGGCCGGAATGTGCCGCATGTCGAGGCACAGAGACGCGAACAGCAGTGAGAAGGGAATAGTGAGCGTGACGATCAGAGCGCCACGAATATTGCCCAGGAAGATGAAGAGAATGACCGAGACGAGGATGATTCCTTCGGTCAGGTTGTGGAGCACGGTGTGCGTGGTGAGATGCACCAGGTCACTGCGATCGAGGTGCGGAACAATCTTGACTCCCGGAGGCAGAAAATGTGCGTTCAGAAAATCGACCTTCTCGTGCAGTGCCGTCAGGACATTGTCGCCGTCGGCGCCTTTGCGCAACAGCACGATGCCGGACACTACATCGGGGTCGTCGATCACCTTCGCGAGATTGGAGTGATCGGCCTTGCCCAATTGCCCCAGCCGGATCTTGGGCCCTTGGCGGACGAGTCCGATGTCGCGGACGCGCACCGGAACTCCGTTCTGCGTCTTGAGCACAATGGAGGCGATATCCTCCGTGGTTTGCACCAGGCCCACCGCCCGGACGTTGATGGCCTGCTCGCCGCGCTCGATGAAGCTACCGCCCGCATTCACGTTATTGTTCGAGAGCGCCTGTTCCACCTGGCCGATGCTGAGCCCGTACGAGATCAGTTTGTTCGGGTCCACCTGCACCTGGTACTCGCGCGTGGCCCCGCCGAAAATCGAAACGTCCACCACATCGGGCACCGACTTCAACTGCTTGACGATCACCCAATCCTGCAGGGACTTCAATTCCATCACATCGTAGTTTGGATTGGTGCTCTGCAAGGTGAAAAAATAGATCTGCCCGACGGGACTGAAATCCGCCCCAAGCGAGGGCTGCAGTCCATTGGGCAGATTCACTTGCGAGAGCTTCTCCAGCACCTTCTGGCGATTCAAATCGTTGTTCGACCCGTCGTCAAATGTGAGATTGATGCTGGAAAGGCCAGCCAGTGACCAGGAACGAAGCGAAACCAACTGCGGCAGCCCATTCATCTGCACTTCGATGGGAATCGTGACCTGCTGCTCCACCTCCTCAGCCGCGCGTCCCGGCCATTGCGTAATCACCTGCACGTAGTTATTGGCTACGTCGGGATACGCCTCCACCGGCAGATTCTTGAAGGAAATTGCGCCCCAAACCAGCAGCAACAACCCGGCGCAGAGCACCAGAAAGCGATTCTGCAACGCGAAACTGACGGACTTTTGGATCACTGTTCGGTACTCTTCTGGACTTCGCGATCGAACAACAGCGCCGTGGCGACCACCTGGTCGCCAGGCTGCAGGCCGCCGAGGATCTGTTGAGTCTTGTCCGCATTCACGGGTCCCGCCTGCACTTCGGTGCGCCGGAATTGCTGACCAGTCAACTTCACGAAGACCCAGTCGCGATCCTGCAGGCGCAGGACTGCGCTGGAGGGAACCACCGTGCGGGTCTCGGTGCCGCCCGAAATGAAGTGAACCGTGGCGAACATGTTGGGCCGCAGCATCCCTCCCTGATTGGGCAGTTCGATGCGAACTTTGGCCGAGCGCGTGTTGGGATCGAGCAGTTTGGAAATGTTGGTGACGCGGCCGGAGAGCCGCCGGTTGGGGTAAGCGTTCAGCTCGATCTCGGCCCGATCGCCGAGGTGCACGCGCCCCAGATCGTTCTCGTAGACATCCGAGAGAATCCAGACGTTGCTCAGATCGGAAATCGTGAACAGGTTAGGCGAGTTGTCGAGCGATTTCACGCCCGCGGCCGATGTCACATTCTGCTCGGTGATGGTCCCAGCCATTGGTGCGTGGATTTCAATCAGCGGCGAGACGTGCTGCGGGTCTCCACCCAGCAGGCGAATGTGCTCCTCGGCGGTCCGGGTGTCGATAATGGCCTTGTTGTAGGTGTCTTCGGCGAGTTCCAGATCTTTCTGCGCCATGGCGCCGTGGGAGAAGAGCAACTGCGCACGTTCGAGTTGCGTCTTCGCCAGCGCTGAGTCGGCCTTGAACTTCTGATAATCCGCAAACGCCTGCGACATGTCCGGACTGGTCATGGTGAGCAGGAGTTGGCCTTTCTGTACATCGTCGCCCAGCCGGGCCTTCACTTCCACTACGCGGCCGGAGGAGAGAGAATTGACTGCATACGAGCGGCTCACATCCGCCGCGACGACACCGTTCGTGAGAACCTGGTCCGACTCGTGGCGGGCCATCGCCGGCGCCAATGCGAACCGGTCGGGGTTCGGCACGGTGACCACGTTGCGGTCCGGCACGGTCTCCACTTTGGGTGGGGGTGCGGAATTGGGTGCGGCACTCACCGCCTCCCGAGAGCAGCCGGACATGCCGACTGCAAGAGCCGCCAGGCACGCTGCCGTAAGAAAAGAGAGGAAAGACTTCATTTGACCACCTCGACCCCTACCGCCAGGTTCAACTGGTTGGCGGCCGTCAAATACGATCCCACCAGGTTTAAATAGTTCAGTTGAACGCTTCGGTAATCGTTCTGTGCGTTGAGGAATTCGAGCAGGGACGATCCCCCGTGTTGGTATGCGAAGGAGACCGTATCCCTGACTTTGTCAGCTAACTGCAGGTACTTGGCTTTGTACGGCTGCAGCAGCAGGCGATTGCTGTTGAGGCTGGCCCAGGCCGAGTCGACGTCGCTGAACACTTGGGCCCGAGTAGCATCGTGGAGCCTCTCATTGCGGCGAATATCGAGCTGCGTGCGCGCCTTTTCACCTTGGTTGCGATCAAAGAGCTTGATCGGAATATTGACGCTAAAACCGATGTAAGCGGGAATCGGCGGATTGCGCCCGACGTCTACGCCAAATGTGGGATCCGTAGATCCATTCGCGACCGCCAGGCGATAGTCGGTCTTGGCCTTGTCAATGGCAGCGACGGCGGCCTGCAAATCGGGCCGGTTGGCGAGCGCCATCCCGCGGAGGTCCTCCAAAATGAGAGGCAGCTCGGTAAAGTCGAATGGGCCGGTCACGTCGAACTGCTCCACCGGCGTGCGATCGTTGAGCAGCATCAGGAGCTGGATCTTGGCGGTGCGCACGTTGGTGAGCGCGGTCTGAATATCGGACTCGTATTGTACCCGCTGGAGTTCCAGACGGTCGAGATCGATCTGCGCGATGTCGCCGGCTTTCAACCGCTCGGTGTTGACGCCGAGGAGGCGATCGTAATACGCAAGATTCTCGCGAGCCAGCGCCAGAATTGCTTTTGCCTGAAGTGCTTGCACGAAAGAGTTGCGCAGATTGAAGACGAGATTGCGCTCCTGATCGGCGAGTTGTGACGACGCAATGCCGGTGGCCTTCCGGGCGCTCTCGAGCCGCAACTCGCGCTTGTGCTGCCGTTCGTGCAGGTAGTTCGCCGAGAAAAGGGGAAGTGCGAATCCGAACGGGCGGTAGGGGTCGCCGTTGAACGGCTGGATCTGGTCAAGCGACGAGCTGAAATCGGGATTGGGGCGGAGGTAAGCCGTCACTTCCTGCGCTTTGGACTCATCGATCCCAATGCGCGCCGCCAGCAAGGTGGGATTCGTGCTGCGAAACCGATCCCGCACCTCATCCCAAGTCAACGCCCGCTGTCCGTAGACGCAACCCACGGTCAAAATCGCGAGAAGGGGGGCTTTAGAAGGCCCGCACGCAGTCTGAAGAATCGCTCTGCCCAGATGCCACAACTTACAATCTTAAGATTCTAGACGTTGGCCACTGACATATCTTTCGGTCGAAGTCAACCTATCTTTTAGCTATGGTACTTGGCGACGAGCCGTGACGTCCATACAATGAGATAGGGATACGACGGGGTTTTGATTTTCCGTTACCTGCATGGCAGTACGCGTGTTGTTCTCGCCCGCGCCGGCGTTTTGATCGCAATCATCGCCCTGGTGGACTGGCGTGTCGATCTCAACATTTCGTTTGGATTCTTATACCTATTCCCCGTAATCCTGATCGGGACGGTGCTTTCTCGCTGGCAAATCGTGCTGGCGGCGTTGTTTTGCACTCTCCTTTCCGATCTCTTCGACCCATTCGCGTTCACGCTGGTTAACGCTTTGCCGCAGGATATTCTGGTGTTCACTTCGCTCGCAGGGACTGGTCTGTTCGCATACGAAGTGATGCGCAGCCGCCGCCGCGAAGCCGAGAATCTGCAGCGTGTGGAGGCGGAGGCAGCGGCGCGGCGGGAAGCGGAGGAGCAGTTGGAGTTTCTGATCGACAGCAGTCCTGCCGCGATTCTCACCATGACCTCCAACGGCCGGATTCTGCTAGCCAATGCCGCCGCCCATCGCCTGTTTGGAGTCGCTGGTGCGGAACTGCCCGGTAAGAGTATCAGCCGCTACATCCCCGCGTTGGGTTGTGTTCCTTCGATCGAGCAGACGCGGCAGCCGTTTCGCACCGAGATGCAATGCCGTGGCGAGCGAGAGCATGGCGATGTCTTTCTGGCGAACGTATTCTTCTCGACATACCAGACGGCGAGCGGTCCGCGCCTCGCGGCACTGGTGGTAGATGCGTCGGAGGAACTCCGCGAGCGCGAGGAGTCGAATCTGGAGCAGCTTCTTGCGGGTTCGCGAATCCTCGTGGGTGCGGTTTCGCATGAAATTCGCAACGTCTGCGGCGCGATTGCGGTGATTCACGAGAATCTGGTACGCAGTGGAACGCTCAACAGCAACAAGGACTTCGAGGCTCTGGGCTCACTCGTTGAGACGCTCAACAAGATTGCGTGCCTGGAATTGAAGCAGAGCACCAGCGCCGAGGTGGAAAGCGTCGATCTGGCGGAGACGCTCGACGATCTGCGCATTGTGCTCGAACCGTATTGTGAAGAGGCCGAGATTGGGGTGCACTGGGAGATTCCCTCCGAGATTCCGCCGGTCTTAGCCGACCGCCACCGGCTCTTGCAGGTCCTCCTCAATCTCACGAAGAACAGTGAGCGCGCGCTCGAAAACGCGGACATCCGCGTGATCGATTTCAAGGTGGTGGTTGGCGACGAGACAGTGACCATTCGGGTATCGGACACTGGCCCCGGAATCACTTCGGCTGACAAGCTGTTTCAGCCATTCCAAAAAGGCGCCGACTCGACCGGTCTCGGACTGTACCTCTCGCGCGCTTTCGTTCGTTCGTTCCGCGGCGACCTGCGCCACGATCCCGCCTGTCCGGGATGCTCTTTCGTAATCGATCTCGCCATCGCCGGTTCGCATCCGGCAGACCGCGCACGCTTAGGGAAACATGCAACCCATTCGGCTGTTGTTGCTCGATGATCACATTCTGTTTCGCGAAGGCTTGAGCCGCCTGCTGGCGTCTGAGCTGGATTTCGAAATGGTGGGCCATTGCGGCACGTCTGCCGAAGCATTAGAGATGTTGCGACGGAGTCCTGTAAGTCCTGTGGATGTGGTCCTGCTGGATTTCGACTTGGGCGAAGATCACGGCAGCCACTTCATTGCGGCGGCGCGCGAAGCCGGCTACCAAGGAAAAATTCTAATGATCACGGCCGGCATGACGGCCACCGAATCGTCGATCGCGCTGCAACTGGGCGCATCCGGCATTTTTCTCAAGCACAACTCTCCGGTGACGCTGGCGCGCGCGATTCGCCTGGTGGCGAGCGGCGAAATGTGGGTGGATCAGCGGGTCATCCAGCTCATGGCGGACGGCGTCCACCAGCGCGAGGAGTTGGGCATTCGCAGGCTTCTCACGGAACGCGAGCAGCAGGTCTTGCAGGCGATCTTCGAAGGACTGACGAACAAGGAGATCGCCGCGCAGCTCGGGGTGTCCGAAGGGGCGGTGAAGGCGACTCTGCAACAGCTTTTTCAGAAAACGCGTGTGCGAACGAGGAGCCAGTTGGTACGGATCGCACTCGAGGCCTCACTCGCCACGCGGAAGTTTTAGCGGGCCCTCCCTTTACATGTACATGCCGCCATTCACGGCGAGCACCTGTCCGGTGATGTACGCGGCATCCTCGCTAGCCAGAAACTTCACAGCCGCAGCGATGTCTTCGGGACGCCCCATGCGCCCCAATGGGACCGTCGACAGGATCTTCTGTTTCACATCTTCCGGCAACACGTTCGTCATGTCGGTGGCGATATATCCGGGGGCTACCGCGTTCACCGTAATGCTCCGACTCGCCATCTCCTGTGCCAAAGCCTTCGTCAAGCCAATCAGACCGGCCTTCGACGCGGCGTAGTTAGCTTGACCGGGGCTGCCCGCCTGGCCCACCACCGAGGAGATATTGATGATCCGGCCCCACCGGTTCCGCATCATCCCCGGTAGCACCTGCTGGATGCACAGAAAGGCGCCATCCAGATTGAGCCGTAGGACGAGGTCCCAATCGGCGGCCTTCATGCGAACCGCCAGGCCGTCGCGGGCGATGCCGGCGTTGTTCACCAGTACATCGATGCGGCCCTTGTCTTTCGAAGCCTTCGCAAAGGCCTCCTTGACCGAGTCGTGCGAGGTCACGTCCAGATTGACGGTCATTGCCTCGCCGCTACAGGCCCGAATCTCGGCGGCAACCTCTTCATTCTTTTCGATTTCGGGAGAGGCGACCACGATGTCGAAGCCCGCACGGCAAAGGGTAAGGGCGGTAGCACGCCCGATACCGCGGCTGGCACCCGTGACGAAGGCGACTCGATTGAACATTCATGCTCCTCAGGAGGTATTGGTCTTAAATACAATCATATCCCACAGCACTTTGCGCGCATCTCCCAGCGCCGGCCAGCTCCTCCGGATTCTGGCGGCAAATGCATTCGGAGGATGAGCATCGGGCACGATGCGATGTTGTATACTGGAATGGCATTTGACTCTTGTTTTCCGCTTCGTGATCAAAAAGGGGGGTTGCGTGAGTCCATCCGCACTCCCCTTTTTCGCTTTCGGGTGGCGGCCGCGAGTCGGATGCAGTTCAGTTTAGTTAAGAAGGAATATAGGCAGATGAAAGAAAAAGGCACAGTGAAGTGGTTTAACGCAGCCAAGGGCTACGGATTTATCCAGCGGGAAAACGGAGAAGATGTCTTCGTGCATTTCTCGGCAATTCAGACAGAAGGTTACCGGAGCCTGGATGAAGGCGCCAGGGTGGAATTTGAGGTGACCAGGGGCCCCAAGGGTCTGCAAGCGACCAACGTCACAGCAGGCTAACTGTTTCCGCGGGCCGGACTCTGGTCCCGACTTTGGGTTCGGCCCGCCAACCGGAACGTGGAGGTTTATGAGCAAAGACGACAGCATTGAGGTGACTGGCACAGTGTTGGAGAAGTTCCCAGCCGGACAGTTCAGCGTTCAACTGGAACATGATCGCGTGATCCTCGCTCACCTTGCTGGACGACTGCGCAGAAATCGCATTCGCGTCCTGGCAGGTGACAAAGTAACGGTAGAATTGTCTCCCTACGATTTGACCAAAGGTAGAATCACTTTTCGGCACAGGTAACCTGCTGCGCCGCTCCACTCCCATTTCCCGGTGTTTCGTACTAGACGGTGAGGAATTTTACACAGAATTCATGCTGTTCATGATAATAGTCAGAGGTATGTCGGAGGTGATCACGGCTCCGTCCGAACTTTTTTGTCTTTCGTTGCGATTGCAGGTAAACTGCTGTAATCAATAGGGTAAATTCACCATGAGAGACTCAGACCGTCCCGAACCAAAGCGAAAAACGCGGGTAAAGAACCCTGCCGCCAATATAATCAAAGCGGAGGGCGGGATGGAAAAGCCCAAGAATTCCCAGAATCGATCCAGGAAACCGGCAGCCGACCCGGTCGAAGATTTATCGGCGATTCTCTCGCAGAAAGTGGTGGGCCAGCCGGCAGCCACGCACGTGATCGTTCCGTACATCCAGATGTATCAAGCGGGCTTGGCGCCCGAGGGCCGTCCCGTTGGGATTTTCCTTCTCCTGGGGCCGACCGGCACGGGGAAAACCAAGACTGTCGAAGCCTTGGCGGAAGTACTTCACGGCAGCGAGAAAAATGTGCTGAAGGTGGACTGCGGCGAGTTTCAGATGGAGCATGAGGTCGCCAAACTCATCGGCGCCCCTCCCGGCTACCTGGGGCATCGCGAGACTCAGCCGGTGCTGACCCAGCAGAAGCTCAACGCTGTCACGAGTGAGAAATGCAATCTGTCGCTGGTGCTTTTCGACGAGATCGAAAAGGCGGCTCCCTCGATGACACGCCTGCTTTTGGGCGTGCTCGACAAAGGCCTGCTGCGGCTGGGTGACAACTCCACGGTGAATTTCGAAAAGAGCCTGGTGTTTCTAACCAGCAACCTGGGAGCTCGCGAGATGCTGCGCGAGATCAACCCGGAGTTCGGCTTTCAGTCAGTCAAAAGCGGGGAGCGCGGCGACCTTACCTCAAAGTTGCAGGCCATCGGACTGGGCGCGGTGCGGAAGCGCTTTTCGCCCGAATTTGTCAATCGCATCGACTGCATCATTACCTACCAGCCGCTTACTCCAGAGTCGCTTTCAGCAATCCTGGACAAACAGATTTTCGATCTGCAGAATCACGTGAACACCCGGCTCGGTAACCGGTCGTTCACTTTGGACGTGCCGCCCGACGCACGACAGTTCCTGCTGCAGAAGGGGACCAGCTCCGAATACGGCGCACGCGAATTGAACCGCACCATTCACCGGCACCTCACGCAACCCTTGGCGACGATGGTCGCCACCAACCAGGTGAGCCCCGGGGGGTGTGTTTGGGTGGAGGTGGCGGATGGCGCTGAGAAGCTGAACCTGCGCACTGTGGAGTCAACAAACACTCCCGCGCCTGCCAATCCTACCGTATTGTTGGTGGACGATAATCGCGATCTGCTGCACTTCCTCGAGCGTCTGATGGCGAATGACGGATGGACGCTGCTGACCGCCGAATCGGCCACGGAAGCAAAGCGCCTGGTGCAGGCGAACAAACCGAATGCCGCACTACTGGATTACATGCTGCCGGATGGCAACGGTGTCGAACTCGGCGTGGAGTTCCTGCAATCCGTGCCGGAGATGCTGGTGATCGTGATGACCGGAACCATCCTGCCGCCGGAGGAAGAAGCTTTGTGCGAGGAGCACAACTTTCCGGTGCTGCGGAAGCCGTTTCTGGCATCCGATGTGATGAATCAGATTCGCAGCCGATTGACACCCGCCAACGCGACCCGCGCGTAATGCGCGTCGTCGTCATTCATTACGACCTGCTTGAAGCACAACCGATCTGCGACCGGATTCGCAGAGAGGGAGTGGAAGCATCGGCCTATCCGGTGCGTGGCACGGCGGGCTTCCGGAGCCTGTCTGCCGATCCCCCCGACGCGATCGTGATCGACCTGATGAGACTTCCCTCTTACGGGCGGGCTATGGGGGCGCTGCTTCGTGAACGCAAATCGACGCGCCAGATTCCTCTCGTGTTCATCACCGGCGACCCGGAGAAAACGCAGAAAGCTCGCGACCTCCTTCCTGACGCCACATTTGTGGATCTCCTGCGCCTCGGACCCGCCATCCAACGCGCCGTGAAAGCGACGACGGCAACGCCGGTGGTTCCCGACTCCTTATTCGGTACGCCATTGTTACAGAAACTACGAATTCGCGAAGGGTCGATAGTCACTCTGCTGCACGCACCGGAGGGGTTCGAGGAGAAGCTGACGCCTCTGCCGGAGGGCGCGCGTTTCGAGTCCAGGATGCGCGACGCGAATGTAGTTCTGCTGTTCGTCAAGTCCGCTGCGGCACTGGGGCGGGAATTACCGGCGTTGGCGCGCGAGATTCGGAAGGGACTGATGCTGTGGGTCTGTTGGCCGAAGAAATCGGGAAGTCTGGCGGGTAGTTTGACAATGCTCGGAATTCGCGAAATGTGCCAGGCGTTGGGGCTTACGGATTACAAGGCATGCGCATTGGATAAGAACTGGTCCGCGACGGCAGTTGCGGTTCGGCGCAGACGTTAGAGCAGAACTCCGCCCACCTGGATCAGGGTTTTTCGGGCAGCCGCTCGAACTGCTCGAACGTTATCAGCGGCATCGTCATTGCTTGCCACTCTGGCGATCATAACAACAAAAAAGCCGCGCCCGGTCTGACCCGGAGCGCGGCTTCGAATTGCATTCAGTCCGTTCTTTAGTAGTCCATCTCGGGGCCGTGGCCGCCGGGACCTGCGGGAGCCGCAGGCTTCTTCTCCGGAATCTCAGCGATCATCGCTTCCGTCGTCAGCATCAACGACGCGATGGAGGCTGCATTCTGGAGCGCCGTCCGGGTCACCTTGGTCGGGTCGATCACACCTGCCTCGACCAGATCTTCGTAGGTGTCGCTGGCCGCGTTGTAACCATAGTTCGAATTCGCGTTCTCGCGAACCTTGTCCACAACGATGGCGCCTTCGGTACCGGAGTTCGACACGATCTGCCGCAGGGGCTCTTCGCAGGCGCGGCGCACAATGGTCACACCGATCTGCTCGTCGCCTTCGACTGTCAGGCCTTTCAGCACCTTGGACGCGCGCAGCAGAGCCACGCCGCCGCCCGGAACGATGCCTTCCTCGACCGCCGCGCGAGTGGCATGCAACGCATCTTCCACGCGAGCCTTCTTCTCCTTCATCTCGGTCTCGGTGGCCGCGCCGACCTTGATCACTGCCACGCCGCCGGCGAGTTTCGCCAGCCGCTCCTGCAGCTTCTCGCGATCGTAGTCCGAAGTGGTCTCTTCGATCTGGGCGCGCAACTGCTTGATGCGGCCTTCGATCGCCTTCTGGGTGCCGTTGCCGTCCACGATGGTGGTATTGTCCTTGTCCACCGTGACGCGCTTCGCACGGCCGAGATCATCCAGACGAACGCCTTCCAGCTTGATACCGGTCTCTTCCATGATCGACTTGCCGCCGGTCAGGATCGCGATATCGTCGAGCATCGCCTTACGGCGATCGCCGAAGCCCGGAGCCTTCACCGCGCAGGCGTTCAGGGTGCCGCGCAGCTTGTTCACCACCAGGGTCGCCAGCGCTTCGCCTTCGACTTCCTCAGCGATGATCAGCAGCGGCTTGCCGGAGCGGGCAATCTGCTCGAGCAGCGGCAGCAGGTCCTTCATGTTGCTGATCTTCTTCTCGTGGATCAGAATGTACGGATCGTCGAGAACAGCTTCCATGCGGTCCGCATCGGTCACGAAGTACGGGGAGAGATAGCCGCGGTCGAACTGCATACCTTCGACGGTGTCGAGCTCGGTGTGCATGGTCTTGGACTCTTCGACCGTGATCACGCCATCCTTGCCGACCTTCTTCATCGCGTCTGCGATGATGCCGCCAATCGTCTTGTCGCTGTTGGCCGAAATCGTGCCGACCTGCGCGATCATGTCGCCGGAAACCGGCTTGGAGAGCTTCTTCACTTCGTCGATCGCGGTCTCGACGGCCCGCTCGATGCCGCGCTTGAGAGCCATCGGGTTGGCGCCGGCGGCAACCGCCTTCACGCCTTCACGGAAGATCGACTGGGCCAGGATCGTAGCGGTCGTGGTGCCGTCGCCGGCTACATCCGAGGTCTTGGAAGCGACTTCGCGCACCATCTGCGCGCCCATGTTTTCGAGCGGATCCTTCAGCTCGATTTCCTTGGCGACCGTCACACCGTCCTTGGTGATCGTCGGTCCGCCGAACTTTTTCTCGAGGACCACGTTGCGGCCTTTGGGTCCGAGAGTTACCTTCACGGCGTCTGCAAGCTGGTTCACACCGCGCAAAATCGCCTGACGGGAAGCTTCTGAATATACAATCTGTTTTGCCATCTTTTTCTCAACTCCTTTAGGATGTTTTGCTGGTTAGGACGCTTTGGCAGCTACTTCGGGTTTGCTCTCGAGAATCCCGAGAACCTCGTCTTCCCGCATGATCAAATACTCTTCGCCATCCAACTTGATATCGCTGCCGGAATATTTTCCGAACAGGATCCGGTCACCAACCTGGACATCCAACGGCACTACCGTTCCATCTTCCAGGCGCTTGCCCTTTCCTACCGCAGCGACTTCACCCTCCTGGGGCTTCTCCTTCGCTGAGTCGGGAATGTACAACCCGCCGTGCATCTGTTCCTGCTGCTCGAGCCGTCTGACCACAATCCGATCATAGAGCGGACGAATTTTCATTGAACGCATACCTCCATTGATGAAATTAAAAGTCTAATGAGAGATTTGGACCCATGTCGGGATCACGCTGGGTTCCGATGTCTATTATTAGCACACTACACCGAAGAGTGCTAAAAAATTCTGGCAAGCTGCAGAAAAATTGTGAGTTATTTTACTTGACAACAACTCGCTAAGGTTTCGTTTCGGCGGAATCGGCAGCTTCGTCCGCCACCGCGACTGGCTCCTGATCGACATCCAAAGCCAAGTCTTCCGGTGCGATTGCCTCCTGCAGAAGGGCGCGTGCCTCCGCCTCGTGATCGCGGGCGACCTGAATCCCCCACCAGCGGTAAATATGCGGGTCGATGGCCTGCATGGCCACGCCGACCTCTTCATTCTCAACGAAGTACGGAATGCCGGCTTGCTCGAGAGACATCTTGGCGACCGATTCGACGATCAGATTATTGCCTTCCAGCACTCTGACGAGTTCCAGATTCGGACTGGGCACCTCCGCCGGCATTGGAAGTTGTTCCACCAGCGGCACATGGCAATCCGAGCATTCCGTGAAGCCGGCACGATACTCTACTTCGCACTCGGGGCAGTACATGATGCACCTCCCAGGTGCGACGGTACCACAACGTGCCGCGGGATTCTATCCCAAGGCTGCGGGGAAGTATGGAAGCACCCCAGCTATCGCTGGATCCGCGCCGACCCGCCCTTTGCGAACGCTCGCACCTGGTCCACCGTTGCCATCGTAGTGTCACCGGGGAAAGTCGTCAGCAGGGCACCGTGGGCCCATCCCAGCTTGACCGCCTCGGCTGGCGATTCGCCAGTGAGCAGGCCGTAAAAGAATCCCGAGGCGAAACCGTCGCCACCTCCGACGCGATCGTAAACGAACAGGTCGGCCGTGGGCGCGGCATAGGTTTGCCCATCGATCCAGGCCACCGCGCTCCACTGGTGCCGATTCGTCGAGATCACTTCGCGCAGCGTGGTTGCGATGATCTTGATCTGCGGATGCTTCTTGACTACATTGTCGATCATGCCGAAGAAGGCTCCCGGATCGAGTTTGGATGCGGCGGCCACTTCCGGTCCGGGAATCCCCAGGCCCTTCTGCAGATCCTCTTCGTTACCAACAAGGACGTCCACGTTCTTCACGATCCGGTCAAGTACGGCGACTGCACGCTCCTCGCCGCCCGAGATGTTCCAAAGCTTCGCCCGGTAATTCAGGTCGAAAGAGACCACCGCACCCGCCGCCTTAGCCGCCTGCATACCTTCGATAATCACTTCCGCGGTAGTTTCGGAGAGCGCCGCAAAGATGCCGCCGCTGTGGAACCAGCGTACGCCGCCCGCGAAGATGGCCTTCCAATCGAAGTCACCCTTCTTCAGGCGCGCCGCCGCTTCGTTCGACCGGTTGTAGAACACCACGGGTCCGCGCACACCGAAGCCGCGATCGCTGTAGACCGTCGCCATGTTGGGTCCGGTAACGCCGTCGTGCTTGAAATGCTTGTAGAACGGCTTCACTCCCATCGCCCGAACGCGTTCCGCGATCAGGTCGCCGATGGGATAGTCGGCCATCGCGGTTGCAATTCCGGTCCGCAGGCCGAAGCAGTCTGCCAGGTTCGCCGCGCAGTTGAACTCACCGCCGCTGACGTGGATCTGGCATTCCGTCGCCTTGCGGAACGGAATTATCCCCGGGTCCAGGCGGTGTACCAGCGCGCCCAGAGACACGAAATCGAGCGCGCCCTCCGGTCGAATCTGCAGACCATAGTTGTGTGATTTATCCATAACTCAAGAGCAGAAACTCAAGAACAGACTTCGTAGTGCCGCAGGATTTCGGACCATTTTCCTTGGGCCTGCAGCAGCAACTCGATCACTTCCCGTACGGCGCCCTGGCCGCCTGCGACGCGAGTCACGTGATGCGCGATCTCCTTGACCTCCGGCCGTGCATTCGCAGTCGCGATCGCCAGCCCCACGCGCCGCATGACGACGACGTCCGTAAAATCGTCGCCGATGTACGCCACTTCGCTCGCATCGATCTTGGCGTCGGCCAGAATCTCCTGGAGGATCGGGATCTTCTCCGTGTGACCCTGGTAGACGTACTTCATCTTGCACTGTTTGGCGCGCTCGACAGTAGCCGGCGAGACGCGCCCGCTGATCAGTCCAGTGGGGAACCCGAAACGCGCCATCCATTGCAGCGCGATCCCGTCCTGCGAATCGAAGCCTTTGGTTTCGGCCATGCTCCCATCGGGCGCGGGCACGTTGTAGAGCCGGCCGTCGGTGAGGACGCCGTCCACATCCATTAACAGTAAACGAATTTTGGAAGCCAGTTGTGAGACGTCAGCGATCAAAGGATTTCCTCGCGGTCAGACCGTGTACGTGCCGGCCGAGACCGTGCCGCCCTTGCCGGTCCAATTGGTGTGGAAGAACTTGCCGCGCGGCTGGTCGATGCGCTCGTAGGTGTGGGCGCCGAAGTAGTCGCGCTGCGCTTGCAGGAGGTTCGCCGGGAGACGCTCGCTGCGATACCCGTCATAGAAACTCAAGGCGGTATTGAAGGCGGGAGCGGGCACGCCCGCTTCTACGGCTTGCGCCACCACACGCCGCCACGATGCCTGGCAGCGAGTAATCACTTCGCAGAAGTATGGATCGAGCAGCAGATTGGTGAGCCCGGGATTCCGGTCGAAAGCCTCCTTGATATGGCTCAGGAACGCCGACCGAATGATGCAGCCTGCGCGCCACACCAGCGCGATCCCACCGTAATTCAAGTTCCAGTGATACTCCTTCGCCGCTTCGCGCAAAAGCATAAAGCCCTGGGCATAGGACACGATCTTCGACGCCAGCAACGCCTGGCGGATATCTTCCACGAACGCCTTGCGATCGCCTTGGAAGTGGAACTTGGGACCATTTAGGATCTTCGAAGCTTCCACGCGCGCGTCCTTTATCGCACTGAGGCAGCGCGCATAGACGGCCTCACCGATCAACGTCACCGGCATACCAAGATCGAGCGAATTCACGCTGGTCCATTTGCCCGTGCCCTTCTGACCGGCGGTGTCGAGGATCTTGTCTACTACGTAGTCGCCGTGTTCGTCTTTGTAAGCCAGGATGTCTCGTGTGATCTCGATCAGGTAGCTGTCCAGTTCGCCCTTGTTCCATTCGGTGAAGACGTCGTGCATCTCCTCGTTGGACATTCCCAGCCCTTCCTTCAGCAACTGGTACGCCTCGCAAATGAGCTGCATGTCGCCGTATTCGATGCCGTTGTGCACCATCTTGACGTAGTGGCCGGCTCCGTCTTCGCCCATCCAGTCGCAGCACGGAGCTCCATCAGGAGTCTTGGCGGCGATCGACTGGAAAATATCCTTGATCAGCGGCCACGCCTTGGGACTGCCGCCCGGCATCATCGAAGGCCCGAATCGCGCGCCTTCTTCGCCGCCGGAGACGCCGCTGCCGCAGAACAGCATGCCTTTGCTCTCGAGATATTTAGTGCGGCGAATCGAATCGGGGAAATGCGAATTGCCGCCATCGATAATCAGATCGCCGGGCTCCATATGGGGCAACAGCATTTCGATGAAATCGTCCACCGCCGACCCCGCCTTGACCATCAACATGATCTTGCGCGGGCGCTTCAACAAGCTTGCTACTTCTTCAATCGAGCGTGCGCCGATAATGGTCTTCCGCCCTTTGGCTGCGTCATTCAGAAACTCGTCGACCTTGGACACGGTGCGGTTGTACGCCACCACGGTGAATCCGTGATCGTTCATGTTCAGAATCAGGTTCTGACCCATCACGGCCAGACCGATCAATGCGATGTCTGCGGTTGGTTCCATATTGAATTTTCCCTGAACGGATGCCGAACCCTTTTATAACATGCGGCAATTCTCCGGGCCAAACCAAACCGCCATGGTTTCCTTCCTACAATGGGAGCGGTGAGAGGACTGCTCGATCGCGTAAACCAGACGATCACGAGGCACAGAATGCTTGCCCGCGGGCAAAGTGTCGGCGTGGCCGTTTCCGGGGGGGCGGACTCAGTTTGTCTACTCCATCTCCTACTGGAATTGGCGCACGTTTGGGACTTGCGCCTGGCGGTGCTGCATGTGAATCACAGGCTGCGAGGAGGCGAGTCCGCTGCAGACGCCGAGTTTGTAGCGCGTCTGGCGGAGAGATTCGGTCTGCCGTTCCATCTGCGGGAGTCAGCACAGGATGGACACGACAATCTGGAACAGGCGGCGCGGCGCATCCGCCTGACGTTCTTCCGGGAGATGACGGAAGGCGGCACGGTGGATCGCGTAGCTGTGGGCCATACACGCTCTGACCAGGCGGAAACCGTTCTCTTTCGCTTTCTCCGCGGGTCGGGATCGGCGGGTCTCGCGGCCATCCGGCCTACGAGTTCCGAAGGCATCATTCGGCCATTGCTGGATATCGATCGCACGGAAACCCGGCAGTTCCTGGAAAGCCGCGGTATCGTCTGGCGCGAGGATAGTTCCAACGCCAGCCTGCAATTCGCCCGAAACCGTATCCGGCTGGAGTTACTGCCGCAACTCGCATCCCAATGGAATCCGCAGATTCGCGGAATCCTGGCGCATATGGCGGACTGGGCCCAGGCGGAGGAGGCGTATTGGGCCACCCAGATCGATCGTCTGGCCCAGGAGCTGTTTTTAGAGCGCGAGGGTGCGATTTCGATCCGAGTGGACCGCCTGAAGGAGTTGCCGACTGCTACGGCTCGGCGCCTGGTGCGGCGCGCCATCGAGCGGGTGAAACAAGACACCCGGGGCGTCGATTTTCAACACATTGAGTCCATCTTGGCTATGGCCGGAACGTTGCAGGGAAACGGGCGAGTGCAAATTCCGGGCTTGGACATTCGCCGGTCTTTCGATTGGATCCGCTGGGAGTCCGCGGCATCGGCTCTGGCTGCGAAAGGCGATTACTCGATCCGTTTGCCCGTTCCGGGGGAGGTCCCCGTACCCGGGACGAGCGCCGTCATCCACCTGGATCTAATTGAAAAAGCGGAAACTTCCGGGACGCCGGATTGCGTATATAATGATGAGGCGGGTTGTATAGACTGGGGAAGTTTGCGCGGTTCCTTGGAATTGAGGAACTGGCGGCCGGGAGACCAGTACCGACCCGTGGGCAGTACCGGCAAGCAAAAGATCAAGACTCTCTTTCACCAGGCACGTATACCGATATGGGAGCGCAGCCGGTGGCCGGTGATGACGGACGGAGCTTCCGTTGTGTGGGCGTGGCGATTTGGAGTCTCCGCCGATTTTGTCCCGCATAGAGGGACCAGCAGAATTCTCAAGGTCTGGGAAGCCTCGGCTTGAGGGAATTCGGAATCGGGATCAGGCAGCTCGGCGTCTATAGAAATAGACCGGTTGGGAGGTTTTGTGAATTCTAATATCCGGACGTTGGTTTTTTGGGTTGTACTTATTTGCGTGGTGGTGCTTTTGATCCTGGTGGTCAAAACCGGTCAAACCCCCAAAGAAGAGAATATTAGCTTCACGCAATTCCTCGAAAAGGTCAAAAACAAGGAAGTCCATAGCGTCACCATAACCGGGAATGAGGTCCACGGACTTTATAACCCCAATCAGGGCCTCCACACTTACATTCCCGTCAACTATCCCGACGTCTACAATCAGCTCCAGGCTGCCAACGTCGACATGACGATCAAGGATAACAGCTCCGGCACCTGGATCTCGATGCTCGTCAATTTTTCGCCGTTCATCGTGCTGTTCGCCTTCTGGATCTTCATGATGCGGCAGATGCAGAGCGGTGGCAATAAAGCGCTCAGTTTCGGCAAAAGCCGTGCCCGTTTGCACTCCACACAGCAGAAGAAAGTTACTTTCAAGGATGTCGCTGGCGTGGAAGAGGCGAAAGAGGAGTTGCAGGAGATCATCGAGTTTCTGCGGGAGCCGCAGAAGTTCCAGAAGCTGGGTGGACGCATCCCCAAGGGCGTGCTGCTGATTGGGCCTCCGGGCACCGGCAAGACGCTTCTGGCGCGTGCCATCGCCGGCGAAGCCAGCGTGCCGTTTTTCTCGATCTCTGGTTCGGATTTCGTCGAAATGTTCGTAGGCGTGGGTGCGAGCCGCGTCCGAGACCTATTTGAACAAGGCAAGAAGAACGCACCGTGCATCATTTTCATCGACGAAATCGATGCCGTGGGGCGTCATCGCGGAGCCGGGCTCGGCGGCGGACATGACGAGCGGGAGCAGACGCTGAATCAACTGCTGGTAGAAATGGATGGTTTCGAGTCGAACGAGGGTGTGATTCTGGTGGCCGCCACTAACCGCCCGGACGTACTCGACCCCGCTCTTCTGCGTCCCGGCCGCTTTGATCGGCGTGTGGTGGTGGGGCGTCCCGATGTGCAGGGCCGCGAAGCCATTCTGCGCGTGCACACCAAGAAGATTCCGCTCGGCGACAATGTGGAGCTTTCCGTTCTAGCTCGCGGAACGCCCGGACTCGCCGGCGCCGATCTTGCCAACCTGGTAAACGAAGCTGCTCTCAATGCGGCGCGGAACAATCGCAAAGTCGTGATGATGTTCGATTTCGAGACCGCCAAGGACAAGATTTTGATGGGCGCGGAACGCAAATCGATGATCCTGAGCGATGCGGAGAAGCGCAACACTGCGTACCATGAGGCGGGACACGCATTGGTGGCGGCTGTATTGCCTAACGCCGACCCTCTGCACAAGGTGACCATAATTCCGCGTGGAATGGCGCTCGGTGTAACGATGCAGTTGCCGGTCGACGACAAGCACTCCTACGACAAGGATTATCTTCTGGCGCAGCTCGCCATTCTGATGGCGGGGCGAATCGCAGAAGAGAAGCACATGCACCACATGACGACCGGCGCGGGCAACGATATCGAACGCGCGACGGACCTCGCCCGCAAGATGGTTTGCGAGTGGGGCATGAGCGAACTTGGTCCACTGAGCTTCGGCAAGAAAGAGGAGCAGATCTTCCTCGGCCGCGAGATCGCCCAGCATCGTGATTACAGCGAAGAGACCGCAATCCGCATCGACGAGCAGGTGCGTAAGTTGGTGCAGGGCGGGTACGATACTTCGGCCAAGATTCTCGAGGAGCGTGCCGAGGCGCTGATTAAGATCGCCGAGAACTTGCTCGAGCGCGAGATCCTGGATGGCAGCGAAGTGCTCCAGATCATCAAGGGCGACTCGCTCCCGCCGATCAGCAAATCGAAAGATTCCGAGGATCACACGCAGCAGGTGCTTCGCCCGGAGGGCGGACGGCGAGTGCCCGGACTTTCCGAAGGGGAGCGGCCCCAACCGGCGTGATCCCTGCTTTTCCGGTCTATATCTTCGACGTCGACGGCACTCTGCTGGACTCTGCACGCGATATCTGCGGTGCGGTCCAGCAGGTACTTGACACCACCGATTGTCCGCCGGTGACCTATGAATATCTCAAGAGCTACATCGGCCGGCACCTTATCGATTTGTTCCAGGACATCTTTCCTCACTACACTTCGGAGCAGATCGACGGCCTGATCGCGCAGTACCGTTCGATCTACCTGGCTCGCGGACACCGTCTGACGAGCGTCTATCCCGGAGTGGCTGAGGGCTTAGCTGCGCTCGGCGGACGCAAAGCGACGGCAACCACCAAAGGAACCCCTACCACGCGCGCGGTACTCACCCAGTTCAGCCTGATCGACTACTTCGATCATGTTCAGGGGACGGACGGGATTCCCTGCAAACCCGCCCCTGATGTGATTCTCGCCGCGCTCCAGGGTCTCGGTGCCAGCACGCAGGATTGCCTGATGGTGGGCGATTCGCCAGCCGACATGGAGGCCGGAAAGCGTGCTGGAGTCAAGACTTGCGCCGTCCGTTACGGCTACGGCAATCCCGAGCTCCTGGCTCGGTTCGAGCCGGATTACTGGGTGGACGATTTGCGCACTCTGGCTTCACTCTCGGCTCAGGTCTGAGACGCGCCGCCCTTATTTCACCCCCATCGTTACGCCCGGCTGACTACGGCGCATCGAAGTGGCGTTGCCGATCGAGACTGTCAGCGAGTCGGTACCTCCCACTTTTGCGGCTAGCGGCACGATGGCATTGATCTGAACTAACCCTGCGACAGCCCCCGGGGACGTGCCTGCCCAAGTGACCACAGCGGGCTGTCCATCGATATCCACGTGGACGGTCGTGGGATCCACCGCGAGGCTCACCGGGTTCGCCGGCGCGACGGCACCGTTCGGCAGCGCGGCGGTGGGATCCAGATCTCCCACCCCTGTGACGAAGATGGAGATCGCCGAATTGCGAGGGGCCTGAGTCTTTGCGGAGTTGACCGCGTACGATCCCGTCGTACTGTCAAAATTCAGGATCGCTGCCTGTCCCTGCCCCACCCCTCCGAAGGTGAAGACACCTGGGTCCTGCGGCAGCACATCAATCGGGAAATCGGGCGTGACGACGGAATTGTAGTAGACCCTGACAGTCATGGGACTGGAATTTCCGTTCACCTCCAACGGCACCACGCAGTTCACTTGAGAATTGGAGACCAGTATCAGCGGAGCATAGTAGGGAGGGCTGAAGCTGACGCCGTTCGCATCGGCGAATTCCACCATAACTGGACCAGCCGAGGGACCCGCCGATGTCGGGTAAAGCGAGTTCGCCGGCGTGACTGGAATCGCCGTCGTAGGCCCGAGATTCCGTCCGAAGATCGCGATGATCTCGCGGGGTGAGACCGAGGTTGCGCCCGTCTGCACCGGGTTGGTTCCTGCTGATTGAATCGATGTCGGAAGATAGCTCGCCGCGTTCACCACTGACGTAATGATGGGCTGCGAAGCGTCTGTAACCGTGAACGTCGTGGACGCAGCCGGCTGATTGGCATTCTGGACGGTGAGTGTCCAGATGCCCGCTGTGGCGAGATAAGAGGATGCGACGGTAATCTGAATCACGGTGCGGCCGATGCAGTTGAAGTTCTTTCCCGTGATCGCAATCGGCAGGGCGCCAGTCTGCTGGATGGCGACCCCTGTGGCTCCGAAGAAGTTGTCTCCGTAGATCGTAATCACTGGGCTTACCGGCGGCGACGCGGGTATATGGTCCGGAAAGATGGGAACCGTACTCCGCAGGCTGGGCGGACCTGGCAAGACTTGAAGCGAGACTGTTACGGTCACCGAGGGAATCGTGCTCGCCGCGGACCCCGTGGTTGTAGGAGAGATCGTGATCGTGCCATTGAACGGACTCGACACCGGGTCCAGCGTTGCCAGAACAGTGGGATCGATGGTCACCAGAATCTGGGTTACCGAGCCCGATAATGCCACGCCACTGGTAGTAAGGTTCGGAGGCAGACCGCTCTGATTGACGCGTAACCATACTGCCGTCTTGGTGCCACCGCTACCGCCCGAAGAGGCGGCGTTCGCCGCAGTTACACTGAACGGGATGACATCACCGCTCGAAGCCACATCTACTTCGAGTGCGCTGGGAGCCGGTGTGCCGGTCACATAGGTATATGCCAGGGCCAGAGTTCCCGCCGTGGTGAATGAGGGAGACGTTACTTTTAGGGTCGGCTGTGCGCTCGCGATCGCAATCGTTACCAAAACCACGGCTGGATTCCCACTTCCCGCGGCGGTGTCGATGGTGATAGTGCCGGAATGGTTGCCGGGATCCAGCGTAGTCGGATTGACGCTGACCGTTAACGCCAAAGGCGATTTGCCGGACGCGGGTGTGACGGAGAGCCAACCTTGCGGATTCGACGCAACTGTCACAACCATCGTCTGAGTGCTCATCGCAGTCGGCAGAGTGACGGTAAATGGATTGGTGTTGGTTGTCTTTGGCGCTGTCGTGCTGCCCGCCGTGTAAGTGAAAGTAATAGTGGAGACATTCGCGGTGGGACCGGATTGAGCCCACGTGGACCAAACGCAGACCAGAAGGAGGATCAGCAGTGCAGGGATCTTGGGAGCGAGCATCTTCATAACTGCTCTATCGGAGATTCGCTCCCGAAACTTTAGAGGTGTTCTAGCGTCGGATCATTTCTTCTTCAAAAAGCCGGCGGCATCCAGCCAGTCACGAAATCGCTCCGGCCACTGGGCCACCGGGCCCTTGGTGGTGGCGCGCAGTCCAAACCCATGGCCCACATGAGTATAGACATGCAATTCGGCCGAAGCACCGGCCTTCTTCAACGCCAGGTACAACTCCGGCAGACCCTGGGAGATGTTCTGCCGGTCGTTTTCGCCACATGCCAGGAATGCCGGAGGGGTCTCCTTCGAGAGTTGCATGTCCTTGGGAATTGCCGGGTAGAGGAGCGCCTGGAAGGACGGTTTCGAACTGACGCGATCGATGGGGTCGAAAGCTTCTGCACTTCCACCGTCGAAGCGGGTAGCGGTCAGGGCCGCCAGTTCGCCACCCGCCGAGAATCCCATGACACCGATCCGGTCGGGATCGACGTTCCACTCTGCAGCGCGCGTCCGCACCAGCCGAATCGCCCTTTGGGTGTCGGCCAACGACTCGCCCTCAATCTTGTAGGTTGACCCCTTCTCCCGGGCTAGCCTGTATTTAAGAACGAAGCCGGCAACGCCATGCTCACTCAGCCATTTAGCAACGTTGTAGCCCTCGTGGTCCATCCAAAGCTCACTGTGGCCGCCGCCGGGAGCGATTACTACCGCGGCGCCGGTAGCCGATTCCTTGGACGGCAGGTATGCCGTGATGGAAGGATGGTGAATCCCGGCAACCACGTGGTCGCCGCCGGGAGCTGCAACGCGCATGGTTTCCTCTCCCGTTTTGCCCTCGGATCCGGGTGCGCCGTTCGGCCACAAGAGGATCACCTGCGGCTCCGCTGCCATGGCCGTCATCGCGCAGGCGCATAGAAGGCCCGCCAGCCGCACTTTCGAACTCGTGTGATTCCCCATATTGGATGTAATGGCTCCCAATACTCTGGCGCGGTTACCCGAACTTTCGATAGGGCGGATGGATGCATCACTTGGAAATTGCCACTAACGTTCTCTATGCCCGCCGCCGATAGAAGTATCGGACGCTATGTTCGCCTCCCTGGAAATTCCCGATTTGGAGAGCCCGTTGGAAGCGCGCGAGGGGTCGCTGGACCCCCCGGATTGGTACGTCTTCCGGGCTCAAGCGCACCGCATGCTCGATGACATGCTCGACTACACGGAGTACATTCGCGAACGCCCGGTGTGGCAACCCATTCCTCTGACGGTTCGGAAGGCATTCCGGCAGCCTTTTCCGCAAAAACCGGTGGGCTTGGAGTCGGCCCACGAGATCTTCATGCGGCATATCCTTCCCTATGCCGTGGGCAACGTGCACCCCGGCTTCATGGGATGGGTCCACGGAGGCGGCACTCCTGCCGGTATGCTAGCCGAGATGCTGGCGGCAGGTCTGAACGCCAATCTGGGAGGACGCGATCAGATTCCTATCGAGGTGGAGCGGCAGGTAGTGCAGTGGGTAAGAGAATTGTTCGGTTTTCCCGATACCGCGAGTGGGTTGTTCGTGACAGGAACGTCGATGGCAAACCTGATCGCCGTGCTGGTCGCGCGAACGAGTGCCGGAGGCGATGCCGTTCGGCAGCAAGGGGTGAATGCGGATGGGGGCCGACTCGTAGCGTACACCTCAGAAGGTGCGCACGGCTCGATTGCGCAGGCCATGGACCTCACCGGGTTGGGCAAAGACGCACTGCGCATCATTCCGATGAACCCGGATTATCAGATGGATCTTCGGGCACTCGAGTCGGCCCTGGATCGGGACAGGGCTGCCGGCCTGGTTCCTTTTCTGATCGCCGCAACTGCCGGTACTGTCGATGTCGGCGCGATCGACGATCTGAAGGGAATCGCACGCATCGCAGAGCGCGAAAAGGTTTGGTTCCATGTGGATGGCGCGTTCGGGGCGCTGGCGATGCTGGCGCCGGATCTGTCGCCCCTGCTCGCTGGCATCGAGCAGGCCGATTCCGTGGCCTTCGACTTTAACAAATGGGGACAGGTGCCGTACGACGCCGGGTTTGTCCTGGTCAGGGACGGCGCCATTCATCAGGCGACGTTCGCTTCGCCCACCGCGTACCTTCGCCGGGAGAAGCGAGGAATGGCGGCTGGATCGCCGTGGCCATGCGATTTTGGGCCGGACCTGTCGCGTGGTTTCCGGGCCTTGAAGACGTGGTTCACCATCCAGACGTTCGGTGCACAAAAGCTCGGCGCCATGATCTCCAAAACGTGTCTGCTTGCCCGACATTTGAAACAACGCGTCGAAGACGAGCCGCGCCTGGAACTGCTGGCTCCGGTCGCTTTGAATATCGTTTGCTTTCGGTATCGCGCGGAATACGAGCCAGACGAGGTCAACCGAAACATCGTTTGCGACCTGCAGGAGTCTGGCATCGCCGCTCCTTCGACCACGGTGGTGAATGGCCGGCTCGCGATACGTGCGGCGATCGTAAATCACCGGACGGAGAGACGCGATATCGACGCGATGATAAAAGCCGTGCTCGCACTGGGACCAAAGAATGAACGATGAGCGCTTTTTCGGACTGGCCTATTGGGCTCGTCTGGCCTTCGCCGGGGTCGATTTAATTCCGGCGAGGGATTTTCTGCTGGCGCGTCTGGCTCGAAATGACGGCGACGCAAATGCTTTGCTTGACCTTTCAATCGTCCTGCAGTTGATGGGACAACGCCAACTCGGTCTCCAGATGCAAACTCTCGCGCTCCAGGTCCAGTCGCTTTTTCAGATTCAGCCGAAGGGCGGACCGGCGTCCGTCCGGCTGTTAGCATTTCTCAGTCCCGGCGATCTGTCGGAAAACAATGCGATCGAGTTTCTCCTGGAAGGTTCGGATGTGGCTCTCGATCTCCTGTACGTAGCCCCCGATCTGCCGCTGCCCTCAAGCTTGCCGGACCACGATCTGGCGATGGTCGCGGTCTGCGAAACCGACCGCAATCGTCAGCTGCTGAGGCATATCGAAGGGCTCGTGGAGTCTTGGCCCCGTCCCCTGATCTGCGCTCCGCAACGAATCGCGCGGCTGTCGCGGGACGGCCTTTGCCGCCTGTTGCGCTCTGCTCCCGGCCTGATGGTGCCAATCACCGCCCGAGTGGACCGGGCCGGACTCGACGGCAACCATCCTGTTCCGTTTCCGATCATCGTCCGTCCGGTGGATTCGCAAAAAGGTCAGGGGTTGCGCAAGCTCGACGGTCCCGCAGCGGTTGCAAGTTACCTGGAGACGCGGCCAGAGAAGGAATTCTACGCAGCTCCGTACTTCGACTATGGCAGTCCGGATGGTCTCTTCCGCAAGTATCGAATCGTTCTGATTGATGGGCATCCCTATGCGTGCCACATGGCCATCTCAGACCACTGGATGGTCCATTACATCAGCGCTGGTATGGGTACAAATGCCGCCAAACGCGCCGAAGAGGCACGATTCTTCGCCGATTTCGACCACGAGTTCGCTTTTCGGCATCGCGACGCACTGGCTACCATAGCGAGCCAATTGGAACTCGAATATGTCGGCATCGACTGCGGGGAAACTGCAGATGGAGATCTGCTGGTCTTTGAGGCGGACAGTGGGATGACGATCCACTCGATGGACCCGGTCGACTTGTATCCTTACAAGCGCCCGCAAATGCAGAAAGTCTTCCGCGCCTTTCGCCAAATGCTGCTGAATCACGCAGGAAGCACTGCGGGCGCGCATCAAACTGTCGTGGTTCTGGAGTCTTGACAAAGTTTCATGTTAGATATAGTCTAAATCATACATGGACGCCGAGGGGATCAAGCGGTCCTTGGAGGCCAGCGGGTTGAGGTGCACGCCACAGCGCTACGCGGTGATGGCATTCTTGATGGAGCATACCGGCCATCCCACGGCTTCGGAAATTTTCGAAGCCGTGAACCGCGTGGATCCGCGCTCTTCCAGGGCTACGACTTATAACAATCTGAGGGACCTGGTGCAGGCGGGTCTGGTGCGTGAAGTGGCCGTGGAAGGCCGTGCCGCACGATTCGATGTAAAAGGCATGCGGCATCACCACTTCATCTGCGACCGATGCGGCAATGTTGAGGACATGGAGTGGTACGAAGTGCCCAAGCCTGCCTCGGGCTCCCTCGGTAAGCGGATTCTTCGCGAATGCGAACTCATTTTCCGTGGGCTCTGCACGAAGTGCGCTCCACGGCGCGCTTCCGCTTAAGTGTCGTACGGTTCGTAATTCGTAACAGTCTTTTCACTAATTCGAAGGAAAATGGCCATATGGAAAAGGAAAAACAATTTACCACAGCAGTAGGGGAGCCTGTCCCCGAGCAGCAGCAAAACTCTTCCACCGGGTCGAAGTGCCCGGTAGCGCATGGTGCTGGCAGACACACGCTGGCCGGCGCCTCGACGAATGCGGGCTGGTGGCCGAACCAGCTGAACCTGAAGATCCTGCACCAGCACTCCGCCCTGTCCAACCCGATGGACAAGACGTTCAATTATGCAGAAGAATTCAAGAGCCTGAATCTGGATGCGGTGATCAAGGACTTGCATGCCTTGATGACAGATTCCCAGGACTGGTGGCCCGCCGACTATGGCCACTATGGGCCGTTCTTCATCCGTATGGCCTGGCACAGCGCCGGCTCGTATCGTATCGCCGATGGCCGAGGCGGCGCGGGTTCAGGAGCCCAGCGATTTGCGCCCCTCAACAGCTGGCCGGACAACGTAAGCCTCGATAAGGCGCGCCGGTTGCTTTGGCCGATCAAGCAGAAGTATGGCCGGAAAATCTCATGGGCCGACCTCATGATCCTCGCTGGTAACGTCGCATTGGAGTCGATGGGGTTCAAGACCTTCGGTTTCGGCGGCGGTCGAGAGGACGTCTGGGAGCCCCTGGAGGACATTTACTGGGGCCCGGAGGGCAAGTGGCTGGCGGACGAGCGCTACAGCGGAGATCGTCAGCTTGAGAATCCTCTAGCCGCGGTTCAGATGGGTCTGATTTACGTGAATCCGGAAGGGCCCAACGGAACGCCGGATCCGGTCTCGGCGGCACGGGATATCCGGGAGACCTTCGCCCGCATGGCAATGAACGACGAGGAGACGGTGGCCCTCATTGCCGGTGGGCACACGTTCGGCAAAGCTCATGGAGCTGCCGAACCAATCAAGTATGTTGGGCCCGAACCCGAGGGCGCGAGCATCGAAGAGCAAGGCTTCGGCTGGAAGAATACCTTTGGCAGCGGTAAGGGCGCCGACACAATCTCCAGCGGGTTGGAGGGTGCATGGACCACTAACCCCGTGAAGTGGGACAACAACTACTTTGACAATCTGTTCAGCTACGACTGGGAACTCACGAAGAGTCCCGCGGGTGCTCAACAATGGACGCCCAAAAACGGAACCGCAGCGGCCTCCGTGCCGGACGCCCACGATCCGTCGAAGAAGCACGCCCCGATGATGTTCACGACTGACCTCGCACTGAAGGCGGACCCGAGCTACGCGAAGATTTCGAAGCGTTTCCACGAAAATCCCCAGGAATTCGCAGACGCCTTCGCCAAGGCTTGGTTCAAGCTGACGCACCGCGACATGGGTCCCCTCCCGCGATACCTCGGCCCACTCGTTCCCGCGGAGCCTCAACTGTGGCAAGATCCTGTTCCGGCGGTTGACCATGAACTGGTCGGCGAGCAGGATATTGCTAGTCTGAAGGCCAAGATCCTCGCATCCGGACTTTCCATCTCTGAACTGGTGACGACGGCTTGGGCGTCGGCGGCAACTTTCCGCGGCGGCGACATGCGCGGCGGGGCAAACGGGGCGCGTATTCGTCTCGCACCGCAAAAGGATTGGGAAGCTAACCAGCCAGCCGAACTTGCGAAGGTTCTCGGGAAGCTAGAGTCGATTCAGAAGGATTTCAACAGCTCACAATCCGGCGGGAAGAAAGTCTCACTAGCCGACCTCATCGTTCTGGGCGGCTGCGCAGCCGTCGAGGAGGCTGGCAAAAAGGCTGGCCACGACGTGAAGGTACCTTTCACGCCGGGGCGCACCGATGCTTCACAGGAGCAAACCGATGCGCACTCCTTTGCGCCGCTCGAACCGATTGCGGACGGGTTCCGCAACTATGCGCGCAACGGGTTGCCGTTCTCGCCTGCTGAGATGCTAGTGGATCGGGCCCAATTGCTGAAGCTGACTGCCCCCGAGATGACGGTTCTCGTCGGCGGCATGCGCGCACTGGACGCTAACTTCGGCCACTCCAAACACGGTGTCTTCACCAATCGGCCCGAGACGCTGACGAATGATTTCTTCGTCAATCTGCTCGACATGAAGACCAAGTGGCAGAAATCCGACACCGAAGGCGTGTTGGAAGGGCGAGATCGGTCTACAAACGAGCTCAAGTGGACGGGAACGGTTGTCGATCTTGTCTTCGGTTCCAACTCCCAGCTCCGAGCCCTCGCTGAAGTCTATGCCAGCAGCGATTCGAAGGAGACTTTCGTAAGGGACTTCGTGGCTGCGTGGAATAAAGTGATGAACCTCGATCGCTACGACGTCGCCTAAACAAGTCCGCGGATTGGGAAGTTCGCCAATATCGCCAGATATCGCTTGCTAACGCGCGCGGCTCGCTGAGAGTCCACGATGTTAAGCGGTGTCTTTGCCTGACTAGGAACGGGAGGGCGCGTTTCGTGGCTCTTGCGAGCCGAATCGCGCCCCTCCTGATTCTTCCGACTTCCAAGCTACTCGCTCTCGCACGAGTGCGTGACGGCGCGAAATGCGGTCGCCAAGAGAAAACCCAGGGCAGTCGCGACAATCACCGAGCCCGCCGGATTGTGCCGTACCGTGCGGCGCAAATTCTCGGACATATTTTTCCACCGGTTCTTCTCCACGAAACATCCCGCAGCGTGCAACTTGTCGGCGGCGCCCGACGTGAAGTCATTGATCGCTGCCGCGCTTTGCCGGCCTGTGGAGCGTATCGACGAAGCCGCTGAGTGAAGCGCATCAGCCGTTCCGGACCGTACATCGTCGATCTTCCGGCTTGCAGCGCGCGCCAGGTTTTCGGCCGACTCTCGAACCTCCGAGACCTTCGCGCCAATTTGTGCCACAGTTTCCATATCGAGGTACCTCCTCGAAACATGCAGCACGGGATACGCCATTCGATTGCGGCGCCGGCAGACGCTCACCGGTCAATGTACGGCATCAGCCGTTCGTTGTACCTAGGCCCGGCAACCGCACTGGGAGCCAGCGCCAGATCCAGGCGTTCCAGTTCCGAAGAACTCAATGCCAGGCTGGCCGCGCCAAGATTCTCTTCGAGATAGCTGCGCCGCTTGGTTCCCGGAATGGGCACGATGTCCTGGCCTTTGTACAGGAGCCAACTGATGGCGACCTGCGCCGGTGTAGCGCCACGCTCCGCCGCGATCTCGCGCACCACAGCGGCAGCGCGCATGTTGATGTCGAAATTCTCGCCCTGCATGCGCGGATCGGTATGACGCCAATCGGTGGGTGGGTACTCCTCCGAACGGCGGGCGCTTCCTGCCAGAAATCCGCGCCCGAGCGGGCAAAACGGCACCAGCCCAATACCCAGTTCCCGCAGAACGGGGATGATTTGCGGCTCCAGATTCCGCTCCCACAACGAATACTCGCTTTGCAGCGCGGTGATCGGGTAGGTAGCATGGGCGCGGCGAATATTACCCTCGCCCGCCTCCGAGAGTCCCAGATAGCGCACCTTGCCTTCGCGCACCAGATTGGCCATCGCGCCGACCGTCTCCTCGATCGGCACCTGCGGGTCCACGCGGTGCTGATATAGCAGATCGATGTAATCGGTCTCCAACCTGCGAAGGGAGCCCTCCACGACTTCCTTCACGTGCTCGGGGCGGCTGTCGAGCCCGGCGACTTTGCTGTCCTCGATGCGCCAGCCGAACTTGGTCGCGATCACAGCCTGCGAGCGCTTACCCTGCAAGGCGCGCCCCAGCAACACTTCATTCTTGAAGGGTCCGTAAACTTCGGCGGTGTCGAAAAACGTGACGCCAAGCTCCAACGCGCGATGAATCGTCGCCACGGACTCCGTATCGTCCGGTGTTCCATACGACTGGCTCATCCCCAGACACCCCAAGCCGAGTGCCGATACCTCCAGCCCCTGGCTTCCCAATTTGCGTTTCGGCAGCATGATCGCCCCCCGATCCATTGTCGCTCAGCACCCCCCGGAGGCAGGCGCTACGAATCACCGAAAGTGCAGTAGAGTGTTAGATCATGACCAGCCTGCAAGGACTCCGCAATCTCGTGCTCGTGTCGCTGTTCGCCGTGTGCACCACGTCCGCTGCGGACGGCCCACCGGCATGGGCATACGGATTTCCGCAACCGGGCGCGCCGGCGCCACCCGCAGGAACTCCGGCCCGAGGTGCGCAATCGGCGCCCGACAACAGCCCCAAGCGCCTCGCCGGCAGCAACCTGGAGTTCACCCTTGCGCAAATCCGCGATGGATTCGGTCCGGCGGACTGGTTCCCGGGCGATCACCCGAAAATGCCCGAGATCGTCGCGCACGGCCGGCGCCCCGACATTCGCGCCTGCGCGCTCTGCCACTATCCGAACGGGAAAGGCCGCGCCGAAAACGCTCCCATCGCGGGTTACCCGGTGGCGTATTTCGTCCAGCAGATGTATGACTTCAAGAACGGCAATCGCAAAAGCGCCGAGCCGCGCAAGGCCAACACCAACGCCATGATCGCCATCGCCAAAGCCATGACTGATGAAGAGATCAAAACGACGGCCGAATACTTCGGCGCGATGCCGTGGACGCCGTGGATCAAGGTCGTAGAAGCCCCCACGGTGCCCAAGACGCGAATCGCCGGGGGCCTGTTTCTGGCGCTCGATGGCGGCGAAAGGGAGCCGGGCGGCATGCGCATCATCGAAGTCCCGGAGAGCACCGAGATGACGGAGATGTATCGCAATCCACGCTCCGACTTCATCGCCTACGCGCCTCCCGGCAGCATCAAGAAGGGCGAAGAGCTGGCCACCTCCGGCGGCAAAACGCTGGCATGCGCCACCTGTCACGGCGAGGGCTTGAAGGGCCTCGGTCCGGTCCCCGGACTCGCAGGACGTTCTCCCAGCTACCTTGTACGGCAGATGTACGACATGCAGGCTGGCGCGCGCAAGGGCGTGTGGACTCCGTTGATGACGAAGGTGGTCGCGTCACTCTCCGAAGAGGACATGCTGAACATCGCCGCGTATTGCGCCTCGCTAAAACCGTAAACCATTCGCGAAAGCGCGCCTTACACACGTTAAGCTGGAAATATGCAGAAGGGCTACGGGGTCTATTGGCGCCGAATCGGCGGCATCGAGAAAGCCTTTCTCATTCTCGCGGTCATCTACGCCATCCTGTACCTCACCCGCGTCTCGTCGTTAGCTCAATCGCTGGCCGTTCTGGCGGTGTTCATCACGGGCTTGATGGTGCTCTTCCGCCTGGCGCGCCGCGGGATGCGGCAGGCGATCTGGCGCCTTCGCAATCGTCTGATTGCGGCGTACCTCTTTATCGCGGTGGTCCCGATCGTGCTCATCGTGGCGATGGTGGGGCTGGCCAGTTGGATAGTGATTGGGCAGATGGCGGTCTACCTGGTCAATAAGGAACTGGAGCACCGTGAAGTCACTCTGGCACGGCAGGCCGAAGCCTTGGCCGCGATCCCCATTCGCGACCCGGATACGGCCCTCAATCGCTTTCTGCGGAACACGCGCAGTTCCTTTCCGAAACTGGAATTGCTGATCACAGGAAGGCAGGAGATCCGCTACCCGGAAAATAATCGCATCACCCACCCGCCGGCGACACGGCAACACGGCTCCGGCCTGATCGTCAAGAACGACGGCACCGAAGACCGCCTTTATGCGTGGGCGCACGCCAGCGTGGGGGACGAAGAGGTCACCATCCTCGCACCCATCGACCACGAACTGCTGGCCGGCCTTGTGCCGGGATTGGGCGATGTCACCTTTTATCCGCTGATGGGGCATCGCAAGGAATCGCACGTTCCGGCCAAGAAGAATGCCTTAGACTTCGAGTTCAACGGCTTCTATCCCGTGATGGTGCCGTCGTGGGATGCACCTGAAAAGGAGCACCGCCTGTTTCTGCTGGTCGACACGCGCGTGCTGGTGGTTCTGGCGACGGTGTTCCAGAAGCTCGACTGGACCGAGAAACTGATGGGCTGGTTCGTGGTGGTGGCGGTGCTTTTCCTGATGGTGGAGATGGTATCCCTGGTGACAGGGGTTCAGCTCAGCCGCTCCATCACGGGCGCGGTGCATGAGTTGTACGAAGGCACGCGCCACGTCAAGGAAGGCGATTTCTCGTATCGCGTCCCGGTGAAGGGCAACGACCAGTTGGCGGAACTGACCACGTCGTTCAACTCGATGACTTCGAACCTTGGCCGTCTCATTGTAGTGGCGAAGGAAAAGGAGCGTCTGGAATCCGAACTGGCAATCGCGCGCGAAGTGCAGAATCAGCTCTTTCCCAAAGATGTCCCGTTCACCCGCACACTGGAGTTGAAGGGCGTTTGCCATCCGGCGCGCATGGTCTCGGGGGACTACTACGACTTCATGTCGCTGACCGACCATTCACTGGCGTTTGCAATCGGCGACGTAGCCGGCAAGGGTATTTCGGCGGCGTTGCTGATGGCTACGATTCAATCCACGATGCGTACTCAGTTGAGCTCGCAGAACGGCAGCGGGCCCTCCCATCCGTCGGTGGCGCGCATGGTATCGGTACTGAACAAGCAGCTGTACGCCACCACGGCTCCGGAGAAATACGCTACCTTCTATTTCGCGATGTACGAGGAGTCCAACCACTCGCTGACCTATACCAACGCCGGACACCTGGCCCCCATGCTGCTGCGGGGCTCCGAGTTCCAGATGCTCAACTCTACCGGAACGGTGGTTGGCGCATTCCCATTCGCGAGATTCGAAGAAAAGACTGTGTTGCTGGAACATGGCGACATCCTGGTGGCTTACACGGACGGCATCTGCGAGCCGGAAAATGCGTACGGCGAGATGTTCGGCGAGGATCGTTTGAAGGACCTGGTGATCAAGTATGCCAAGGCTGACTCGTCCGAAATTATCGCGCGCACCATGGAGTCGGTGAACTCGTGGACGGGCTCTTCGGAGCTCCAGGACGACATGACGATGGTGGTGGTCCGCCGCATATGAATCCGCTTCATGCCGTGCTCACCGCCGCGGAGATGCGCGAGATAGACAGGCGCACGATCGAGCTTGGAATTCCCGGGATCGTGCTCATGGAGAACGCCGGGCATCGGGTGGTGGAGTTTCTGGCCGAGCGGTTTGCGCCCCTGTCCGGGCATCGCATAGCGGTGCTGTGCGGCAAAGGCAATAACGGCGGCGATGGCATGGTGATCGCGCGCCAGCTCTACACCCGCATCCGCCCGCGAGCGCTCCACGTCGTGCTGCTGGCCGATCCCGAAGAGCTAAAGGGGGACGCGGCCGCGAACTATCGAATGCTACAGGCGTGCGGATGTCCGGTCGCCCGGGAGATTCCGCAGGAGGCGCGATATGCCACGCTGCTGCTCGACGCACTTCTGGGGACGGGGATTAAGGGACCCGCCTCGGGCCCCATGCTGGACGCGATCCGTGAGATTAACAGCGGCTTTCCCTTGGCGAAAACGGTCGCCGTCGACATTCCATCCGGGATGCCCTCGGATTCCGGCGAGCCCGTCGGGGAGTTCGCGCGCGTCGATGCCACGGTGACGTTTACAGCACTGAAAGTCGCGCAGGTGCTGCCGTCGAATTGCGATCATGTGGGCGAGTTGGTGGTCGGCCCGATCGGCAGTCCAGCTGCGCTTTTCGACGGCATCCGACTCTCCTTGTTGTCACCGGAAATGTTTCACGATCTGTTGGCGCCGCGTCCGCCGGGAGGCCACAAGGGGACCTTCGGGCACGTTCTGGTGGTGGCGGGATCGTCGGGCAAGACCGGCGCGGCGGCAATGTCGGGGATGGGAGCCCTGCATGCCGGTGCGGGCCTGGTGACGGTGGCGTCATCTCCAGATGCGATTCCGTACATCGGAGCACACGCGCCGGAACTGATGACGGCGGCGTTCGACGGCTCAGGACTAGATCGGCTGATCGAAGGCAAGACGGTCGTCGCGATGGGGCCGGGGCTCGGGCGCACGCCCATGATCGAATCGCTTGTCACGGCAGCAGTTCGCGATGTAGACCGTCCGATGATCCTGGATGCGGACGCTCTGGTGCCGCAGGCATTCCCCCTGGCATCAGGCGACACTCCGATTCGCGTGCGGGTGTTGACTCCGCATCCAGGCGAAATGTCGCGCCTCAACGGAAAGCCCACTGCCGAGCTTCAGAAGGACCGGGTGGACGCGGCGCGCACCTACGCCACCGGGCACCGAGTGACCCTGGTGCTCAAAGGCCAGCGCACCGTGATCGCGTTTCCGGACGGGCGCGCTTGGATCAATCCCACCGGGAGCCCTGCGATGGGTAAAGGCGGGAGCGGAGACATTCTGACCGGACTGATCTCGGGCTTCCTCGCGCAGTTTCCCAAAGACTCGGATCGCGCCGTGGCTGCAGCCGTCTATCTGCACGGTTTGGCCGGCGAGATTGGCGCGCGCGAGGTTGGAGACAAGTGTCTGATGGCGACCGATCTCCTCAAGTACCTTCCGCAGGCGATCCAGAAGGCCGCCTCACACGCATGACGCCGGAAACTCACCGCACCCGTTCCGAGGCGGAAACCATCGCTTTCGGGAGGCAACTGGCGCGCGAACTCCCGCGGCGTGGCGTGGTGCTGCTGATCGGAAATCTGGGCGCGGGCAAGACTACTCTCGCGAAAGGAATCGTCGAGGGGCGCGGCGCGGCAACGCCCGACGAGGTATCGAGTCCTACCTTCACCCTGATCCACGAGTTCGGAGACGGCCGGGTGTATCACATCGATCTGTACCGCCTCGACGAACTGCGCGAGGTAGCCACGCTGGGGCTCGACGAGATCTTCGATCGCGACGCGCTGGTGTTGATCGAGTGGGGCGAGCGATTCCCATCGATTCTTCCCGAGGAGCGGGTCGAGATCCGCATTCGAACTAGCGGCGACGACGAAAGAGAGATCGAAATCACGCGGCTTTCCCCGCGACGATCACAATAAAATGAGCAAACAACCTTGGGCCTTGATTCTTGGAGCCAGCAGCGGCTTCGGCGAAGCCACCGCGCTCGAGCTGGCACGCACCGGCATGAACATCTTCGGCGTCCATCTGGACCGGCGCGACAAACTGCCCCATGTAGCGGAGATTCAGGATAAGATCCGCGCTATGGGACGCGAAGTGCAGTTCTTCAACTGCAACGCCTCCGACGACGAACTGCGGCAGGAGACCGTCGAGCAGATTCGCCAGCGATTGGCCAATCCGCCTGGCGTGGTCCGCGTGCTGATGCATTCACTGGCATTCGGCTCGCTGAAGCCGCTGGCCGGAGCCGAGCAGGTAGCCTCGAGGAAGCAGCTCGAAATCACCGCCGACACCATGGGGCATTCGCTGGTCTACTGGGTGCAGGATTGTCTTCGGGCTGGTCTGTTCGACTGGGGCGGGCGCATCTTCGCCATGACCTCGGCTGGCAGCACGCGCGTGATTCCGAACTACGGCCCGGTGAGCGCGGCCAAGGCGATCATCGAAGCGCATATCCGCCAACTCGCCGTGGAACTCGCACCGGCCGGCATCACCGCGAACGCGATTCTCGCCGGCGTCACCGACACCAATGCGCTTCGTTTGATTCCCGGCTTCGAGACCCTGATCGACGAGGCTCGCCGGCGCAATCCTCATCACCGTCTTACCTTGCCTGAAGACGTGGCGCGCTGCATTGCCGCGCTGTGTCACCCGGCCACCTACTGGCTCACAGGCAACACACTGCAAGTGGACGGCGGCGAATGCATTGTGGGGTGAGCCGCACCTGCGGGGGAAATGGAAACTCCGGGAATCACGTTGTATAGCGACGGATCGCACGATGCTCGTGGGTAGTCGAGGTGTCTCTGACATGCCGTTCTCCGGCTTCTTTCCGCGCTCTATTGTGGGGAACAAAGAAAGGTGGATTCGCCCCACGGCGCAAGGAATCGGATTCCGGATTTCGCCTCCGGCCCAAGCTGAATTTGTGCGGTAAATACGGATTGTTTATCGTTAAAGTATTTTCTTGACCGGCCTCGCCTCGTCCTTTATAATCGAGCCTATCCTGGGCTAGGCCTAAGGGGAGGCGTCCATGAAGACAGGAACTTTCGCCGCGGTTGCGACGTGCGCCGCGTTCTGGATTTGTCCGGTGTTTGGGCAAATGACCATCACCGGCAGCGTGAGTGGGTCGGTGGTGGATCAATCGGGCAGATCCGTGCCCTCCGCAAAAATTATCCTGGTGAGTGAAAAGACCAGAGACGTCCGCGAGGCGCTCACCAATGAGGTGGGCACATTCAACCTGGCGGCAATTCAACCTGACATCTACACGCTCAAGGTGGAACACGCCGGATTCAAGGCGTTCCAGCGAACCGGCATCGTGGTCAGCGCCAACGAGCATATTCCACTCGGACAGCTCGCGCTCGAAGTCGGGTCGGTGTCCGAGACGGTGACGGTGGAGGCACAGGCGGCGCACGTGGAAACGGACACGGCTGAGGCTTCCGCCGAGGTGACGCAGAGCCAACTGGGCAACCTGACGGCGCGCGGCCGGGATTACGTTTCCATGCTGCGCACGATTCCTGGCGTCTACTACCAGGCCGACCAGGATTCGGTCGGCGGCAGCTACGGCACGACGTCGCCGGCGATCCGCGGGGCCAGCGCCAATCTGAATATCCTCTCGGTGGACGGCGTGGTCAGTAACGATATGGGAACGCCGAGCGTTTTTTCGAGTGTCACCACGATGGATGCGATCGGCGAAGTGAAGATCGTGCTGAACGCCTATCGCGCCGAATATGCGGGTAATGGCGGGACCGTGGTCACGATCGTGAGCAAGTCGGGCGGGTCGGAGTATCACGGCACCGGATACTACTATCTGCGCAACGACGCGCTCAACGCCAATGACTTTTTTAACAATCGTAACAGCGTGAAGCGGCCCGAGTACCGCTACAACACATTTGGATTTTCGTTGGGCGGTCCGATCCTGATTCCCAAGAAATTCAACGCGGATCGAAAGAAGCTATTCGGATTTTACAATTTTGAACAACTGGTGGACCGCATCCCGCAAGGGTTGACGACCTACATGATGCCGACGGCTTTGGAGCGCACCGGGAACTTTTCCCAGACGGTGGACACGAATAACAAACTGATTCCGGTGAATGATCCGCTGAATAACAAGGCGCCCTTTCCCGGGAACATCATCCCCGCAAACCGGCTGGATCCGAACGGTCTGGCGCTCCTGAAGATTCTTCCTCTTCCCAACTTCGTAAACCCGGCGATTACGGGGAACACGTATAACTACCAGATCCAGGAAGTGCAGATCTGGCCGAAGCGCAGCCAGTTATTCAAAATCGATTATGTTCCGAGGGACAAGGATCGCATCTGGGTGCGCGGGAAAGAATGGTTGTCGACGCAGCAAGGCTACGCAGTGGCCGCGGGCGCGAAGCCAACCGGGTTCTTCGCACAATGCTACTGCTTTTCCGAAGAGGGCATCGCGACGGGATGGACGCATATCGTTTCCTCGACGATCGTGAACGAGTTTACGGCGGGAGTGCGCCGCAATCATGAGGGCTGGAAGCCTTACAACGATGCGATCACACCAACGCAGCAGGTGCCGACGGCGGGCAACCCGCTCTCGACTGTGCTGCGCTCGGCGATCGGATATACCGCGAGCCAGTGGTATCCCTCCTCCAACCCCGACGGCATCATTCCGCGCTTCTCATTCGGGATCTCGAATTCGCCCGATGTCAGCTTCGACGACCGGTTCCTGAAGAATGGCACCGACTTCACGTTCAGCATCAACGACAATCTCACGTGGACGCGTGGGGCACACACCATCAAGGCGGGAATCGATGGCTACCGGATTCGCGAATACGAAGGCGAGCGCAGCAACTTCGACGGAACCTTCAGTTTTTCCAAGGACACCAACAATCCGCTCGACGGTAACTGGGCCTTCGCCAATGCGGCGCTCGGCAATTTCGACAGCTACTCCGAATCGAACGCCCGTTACGGAGCGAACGAGAGGCAGTCGATTGTGGAGTGGTTCTTGCAGGACACGTGGAAGCTCACGAAGCGTTTCACACTCGATTACGGAATCCGCTTTACGTGGGCCAACCAGATGTATCCCAACGATGCGGGACAGCAATCGGTGCTGGCACTGGGACTGTACAATCCCGCGCAGGCGCCGGTGTTGTATCAGCCGGTGCTCGGGCCGGGCAACGCGAGGATGGCGCAGAACCCACTCACGGGAGCGCTGCTGCCGCAGGCCTACGTCGGGTTCTTCGTGCCGGGAAGCGGAAATCCGACGAACGGCGGTGTGACGTCGGGAGCCACCAATTACCCGCGCGGATTCGTCGCGCAGCAACCGGTCCACGTGGGTCCGCGGCTGGGCTTTGCGTATGACGTCTTCGGAAACGGCAAGACGGCGATTCGCGGTGGTATGGCGATCCTGTACAATCCACGCATCTCGGTGTGGAGTCCGACGACCGAGAATCCTCCGGCAATACTAACTCCGACCGCATACTACGGCACGATCGGCACACTCCTACAGACCACGGGGGTGCTGGCGCCGAGCAACACCAACGCGTTTCAGTTGAACGCCAAAACGCCGCGCGTGTACAACGGGTCGTTCGGAATTCAGCAGGACTTGGGTCATGCTCTGTTGCTGGATGTCTCGTATGCCACGGTACTGGGCCGCGATTTGCAACAGAGCTACAACATCAATGTTGTGCCATACGGCTCGGAGTTCACCCATACCGATCCGACCAACGGCAAGCCACTCGCGGACAATTTCTTCCGGCCGTATCCGGGCTATGGCAACATCACGTACTACGCCAACACCTTCACCTCGAACTATCACGGCCTGCTGGTGGCGCTGAACCGGCGATTCGCCAAGGGTCTGCAGTTCGGAGTGTCCTATGCGTTTTCGAAGTTCATGGACCAGACCAGCGGCAATACCGGACTTCCCGTCTATCAGCCTTTGCGCCAGTGGTCTTACGGAGTAGATCCCGCCGATGAGACGCACATCATGACTATCAACTTCACGTACAATCTGCCCGCGGCATCGAAGCTGGTGCACAACGTGGCGGTTCGCTACGCGTTCGACAACTGGATTCTTTCGGGGGTCACGCAATTCGCTACGGGGCAGCCGGTCGCGGTGACCTTCACGACCACGGACGGGACCAATCTGAATGGCGGCGGCGATGCGCAGCGCATCGATGTGGTGGGTAACGCGTATACCGGGGCAATCCACACCTTCTCGCAGTGGTTCAACACCGCAGCCTTCGCGCGGCCGGGGACGAACGATCCAGGCAACGCTGGAAAGTATGATGTGCGCAATCCTGGCGTGAACAATTTCGACCTGGCGTTGGCGAAGAACTTTCCCGTCAAGAACGAGAAGCGCTATTTCGAGCTGCGGTGGGAGGCGTACAACGCTTTCAATCACACGCAGTATGCAGGCTTGAATACGACAGCGCGATTCGATCCAACCGGGCTGCAGACGAATGCGCTGTTCGGCACGGTGACGTCGACAAGAACGCCGCGGGTGATGCAAGGCTCTTTGCGATTCACGTTCTGAGCTCCCAAAAACGTCTTTGGGGCGGATCAGTGGACCCCCGAAAAGCGTCGAGATAAGTCTCGACGCGGCAAACAGGAGAGTTTGCGCCACATGCGGCACTAGCCGGCGAGTGCGATAGGGCGGACGGGGGCGCCAGTGGCTCCTCTAATCTTCAGCGGTAGTGCAATAAACAGGAACTCGTACACTTTGGCGGCAGCGAGTTCCTCCAGATTCAGGCATTCGATGATGTGGATGCCGGATTCGACCAGCAGGTGGACATGCACCGGCATCGACGCGTCCGGCACCTTTTCGAACGCCACAGTGTCGGAGCCCGCCGCGTAGATCTTGCGGCTGCTCAACCACTGCGCGCCTGAGATTGCAGGACCGGGACCATGGACCTCCGCGATGAATTTGGCGGGGTCCTCGAAATAGGTTGCCCATCCGGTGCGCAGCAGGACGACGTCGCCGGCGCGGATCTCGACGCCCTGCCGGTGAGCAGCGGCCTCCAGATGCTCCGCGGTGATTTCGAAGTCGCGCGCCACCGCCGCGGTCTGTTGGAGGCCGGCGATGTCGAGCAGCACTCCTCGCCTTAGGATTGGAGGAATGGTGTCGATGGAGAACTTCCGCAGACCACCGGTGTACGACTGGACGGGAGCCACGTCTTCACCGCCATGCAGTTTGCCGCCGCAGGAAAAATGGCACAGTCCGTCGAGGTGGGTTCCGACGTGGCTGCCCATAGCGATGGCGTCTGAGGCGGAGCTGTTCCCGGTGGGACCGATATACTCGCCGTGCTGCTTGACCAGGCTGAAAAGGAATGGGGGATGCGACGGATGGTGCGGCATCCCCACGAAATACGGCTGGGCAAGGTCGTAGACCTTGGCGCCGAGTGCCAATTCTGCGAGTGTGTTCATTCGTTTTAGAAGCGGTACGTAAGCCCGAATTGCAGAATGCGCGGGGAGTAGAACATCGAGCTGATCACGCCGAACGTCGTGGAGTTGATGTTCTGATCGCCCACATAGAACGTGGCATGATTCAGTGCGTTGAAGGCTTCCATGCGCAGTTCTACCCTTTGGTGCTCGGTGATCTCCACGCCCTTCGCCAGACTCAAATCGGTGTCGAAGGTCCAGGGTCCGGAGAAGAGGCGGCGCTGCAGGACTCCGAGCGTGCCGGCACCGGGATTCGAGAATACCTGGCCGGTGAAATTCGGCGAGCCGTCGGCGTTGACGCCGGTACCATCCGTGTTGATGGCCGATTTAGAAACGATGAGGGGACCGTTGCCGGTCATCTGGAAGTTGACAACATTATTGAGCTGCGACATCGTCAGCGAGGTGTCGGCAGTGTTGTAGTACGACCGCGCCTCGCGATTCAGCGTGCCACGTCCGGACAGGATCGAGTACGGCGCGCCTGACTGCCACACCATAGTGCCTCCCAGAATCCATCCGCCAATCACGCGATCGAGCTTGTTGTTGAAGCTCATTTTGTGGCCCTTGCCGAAGGGGAGTTCGTAAACGCCATCGGCCTTGATCATGTGATTGAGATCGAAATTCGCGCGCGAACGCTCGATCCCGGGATTGTTGAAATCGAGGAACGCCTGGAATCGAGTCTGCAAGTCGCCATCGCCATCGCTCAGCACCTTCGAGAAGGTGTAATTGGCTTCGAAGCTCAAACCCGACTTCGTTTTGTGGCGGGCCACTAATTGCAGCGAGTTGTAACTCGAGCTCGAGTAGTTGGTGAGCATGTCAGCGGCCAGCGCATTGGGATTCTGGAAGAAATTCACGGAGCCGTTAAGGCCGTTGGTCTGATAGAGCGTGGCGAGTTCGCCGGGCTCTCCGGTCTCCAGATAGAAGTCGATCGTCGCGTTGGTCAAAAGACCCTTCTGCGCGAGTTTCGGAAAGACCGTGAGTTGCTGGCTGCCGGGGATGGAGGCGTTGTAGTTCGGGTTGAAAATGCCGTTCTTAGCGAGGGCCAGGAAGCCGTTATTCTGGGCCCTCAGGAAATCCGGCAGAAAGCCGTTTTGCGTGATTTGCACCTGGTTGAAATCGAACGCACGGTAGGCGCCTACGACATGATTGCCCACGTAGCGCACCTCAGCCACGGTGCCCTTGAAATCGTGCTGAATGCCGATGGAGTATTGCTGAACGTGCGGACGGTTGAGGTTTGGGTCGATGGTGGCCACCACACTGAAGGGGTTATTCAAGTAGTTGTCTGACACGTGCAAGGGAACCTGGTACGTCGGCAGTGAAATCGCGGGGATTCCATTGGCCAGGCGTCCCGAGAGTCCCGTGGTGGCGGCGATGCCCTGCAGGCCGGCGTTCGCCTCCAGCATATTTTCGGGCGCAATCAGTTCCTGATCGTTGACGTAGCTAATGGAATAGCCGCCGCGCAGAGCGGTCTTGCCGTCGCCAAAAACGTCCCACGCGACGCCGATGTTCGGCGCGAAATCATGCCAGCGGCGGTTGTACCAGGGCCGGCCCACGGAGCCTCCGGCGAAGTTCAAAGTGGCATCCGAGAGCAAGGTGTTCACTGCGGAGCCTTGCAGAACGGGCAGCAACTCGAGCGAGTCGCGTTCGTCTGCCACTCCGGGCAACTGCCACTTCAGTCCGATATTCACCGTGAGCCGGGGCGCGATCTTCCACTTGTCCTGCACATACATGTCGTAATCGTTCAAGCGGAAGTGCCGGACGAAGGGCGCTTGGGGAACAAAGCCAGAGGTCCGGCTGGTCACGTTCAGCGTCTGGCTGTAGCCGTCGACATAGCCTCCCAGGCTGGCGAGCAGCGCGTTGGCGTTGGCGAGATCGGTGCTGCTGATGCCGGGTAGGTTCGATCGGGTAAGCGCGGGCTGCCCGGTGCCCATTGCCAGGCTGTAGGAAGGAATCACGCCGCTCGCATCGTAAGAGCGCACGCGGACGTTTTGTCCGTGGAAGCCGAATTGAACATAGTGGCGGCCCCGCTGGTAAGCGGCATCGTCCGACAGCGCGAAGGTGTCGGTGTTGCGGCCCTGCGGTTGAAACTCGTTTACCGGGTCGGAATAAGTCATGCCGGTCAGGTAGTATTGGCCGAACTGCTGGTTGGTCAGAAAGTAGCCATACGTCATATTGAAACCGGCGCGGACCTCATTGGTCAGGCGCGCGGTAGGCGTCCATCGCCAGGACGTCGCCAGGAAATGAGCGTTGGTGGGGTTGTAGACTTTGGGGATCGCCGAGAAGTCGTTCTCGAGATCGGGGCGGTCGGAGTTATCGCGGTTCCAGAGATACGATCCGCTGATGGCGTGTGCGGTATTGATGTTGTAGTCGATCTTGCCGGTGATGTTGTCGCGGGTCTCGTTGTCGCGCTGATTGAAGCGGTACCCGGCGGTGTTCAGTCCATCGCCCACCAGGTTGTTGTTGATGAACTGAGCACCGGGGACCTGGCTGAGCAGCCCCTGCATGATGGGATCGATGGTGGTGATGCCGCGCAGTGCCAACAGGTTCACCTGGTGGAGCGCTCCCCCCGCGTCGTTATAAGAGAAGATGCCACTGCGCGCCGTGCTGGTGAGAATCGTGGCATCCGCGGGCATCTGCTGATGCGCTCTGACAGCCTCGTAGTTGAAATAGAAGAACAGCTTGTCCTTGCGAATGGGGCCGCCGATGGAGCCGCCGAACTGGTTCTGATTAAGGAATGGCAGCGACACGCCGGCCTGATTGTTGAACCAGTCATTGGCGGAAAAGGCGTTATTGCGGTTGTACCAGAATGCTTCACCATGGAATTGGTCGGTGCCCGATGGCGTGGAGAAGGCCGTCTCCGTCGCGCCGCCGGTTGCCGCCGCATTGGCGTTCGAGGACACGAGCGTCATTTGGCGGACCTGGCCCATCAGCAGCTTGTTGGGCGTGTAATCCAGCGCGTTATCTCGAATGTAGTTGTCCTGGATGTTGATGCCGTCGAGGGTGACGTTCGAGTACGAGGTGCGAAGTCCGTTGATGACGGTGGCGGAGTTGCCGTTCGAGACCACACCCGGCTGGGTCTGCAGCACCGAAAGCACGTCGCGATCCAGGATCGGAAGGTTGCGGAGTTCCTCGGTGGTAATGGTGCCTGAGATTTCGGCGCTGGTGGTCTCGACACCCTGCACTTCGCTGGTGACGTCGACGGTTTGGGTGAGGGTGGGGAGCTGGAGTTTGATGGTGCCGACATCGGTTTCGCGCGATGCATCGACGGAAACGCCGCGGAGTGCCGACTTCATGAAGCCCCGAGCGTCGACCGTGACGTCGTAATCGGCGGGGCGGACGCCGATGAAGTGGAAGAGTCCTTCGGCCGTGGTTTTGACGGACAGGAGCGGCTTTTGGCCGCCGGTTAAGTAAAGATCGACGGTAGCACCCGCCACCGAGGCTCCGGAAGTGTCAACTACCGCGCCTGTGACACGCCCGGAAAACTGGGCAGAGACAGGCAAAACAGACAAGAGACCCAGAAGCAACCCACAAGCAAAGCGCATAATTTCTATTGAACCCCAAAATTAGACGGAGGACGCGGCTATGAGGTTCTGGATTATATGACTTCGGATATTAGCGGCCGAGGCCACCACGGGACAGTTGGGGTGTGCCTCTGAGGCCCACCTACTCAACTGATTCCGCTGAAATGAAAACCGGCGATGAGTAAGACTCCGAAGGCGATGGCGTGAGCCAGTTCGCGCTTGCCGAGGGCTTGAACCACGAGCGTTTCGGAGTCCTGGGCAAACCACGCAAAGCCGCGGAGCAGGAGAGGCAGGAACGCCAGCGCCGCGTACCAACGAAAGAGCTGACTGATGCATGCCAGAATGAGCAACCCCATCAGCACGAACTGAGCGGCGAAGAAGGCGCGTCCCAAGGCGAGTTTCTGGCTTCGCAAGGCCCGGGCGGCATGGATGCGGAGTTGTACATACTGAATCTGGTTGGCGGCGAAGAGGAAATTGGCGGCCCAGAGAGACCACGCGGTGCCGTTCAACTGGCCGGCGACCACGTAGTAGGCGGCCGCGGCGACGCTGGTGAGCCCGGCCGCGCCCACTAATTGAGCGGTGGTGCGGGCGCCTCTCCATACTTTGCGAATTAGCATCTGTGCGAGAAATGCGGTGGCCGCGCCTGCCCCGATCTGCCATAGCGCGAGATTACGGAAGCCCCAGAACAGCCAGATCAGTGCGGCCATCGCGACTGCGCCTAGCATTAGAGTGGCATTTCGGACGAGGGTGGCTTCGGCGGACGAGCGCGCCTTGATGGGAGTGGTGCCTATCCAACTTTCCAGCGGCGTCCGCATCCAGAAGAGCGCCAGGACCGCGATGGTGAGGGGCGGGAGCGCGGCGGCGCTGCCCCCGTCGAGCAGTCCTACCGAAGCGCCGGTCACCAAAGGCACCAGAAGAATTCCCCAAGCGCCGTGTTCCCTGGGGAAGATCAGGGACTGCTGCCGTACGGTGCTCATGATTCATTGTGGCTTACCGCGCCGGCCAGCTCGGTGACCAGAGTCACGGTCGAGTCGCACATAAAGCGGTAGACTGCCCGTAGCACTTCTTATGCTGAATCGTCGTCACATCACGCTGGGCACAATCTCGTTTACGGTCTGCTTTGCGGCGTGGGGATTGATCGGCGCGTTCGCGCCGCGTTTCCGGGAAGTCTTGCAACTCTCCGCTCAGCAGACCGCGCTGCTGGTGGCGGTGCCGGTACTTTTGGGGTCGTTGGCGCGGATTCCGATGGGCATCCTTACCGACCGGTTCGGCGGCCGTGCAATCTTCGTGATCCTGATGGCGGCGGTGGCGATTCCGGTTTGGATGGTGCCGAGCCAGTCCACTTATCGCGGTTTGTTGGTGGTCGCGTTTTTGCTCGGGCTGGCAGGATCTTCCTTCGCGATCGGTGTGGGATATGTTTCGCGATGGACGCCGCCGGAAAAGCAAGGCGCCGGGCTGGGAATCTACGGACTGGGAAATATCGGGCAGTCGGCGGCCGTATTTCTGGGACCGGTCATCGCGGCGCGACTCGGCATGGGGGCGGTTTATCATGCGGTCGCGGTGCTGTTGGTAGGGTGGGCCGCGGTATTTGGCTTGGCGGCGCGCAACGCTCCTGCCCCGCTGTCTCCGGGAGCGCCCGTGCAACGCCGGGGTTTCGCCGCGATGCTCGAAGTGCTCACCCGCGAGAAGCTGTCGTGGCTGTTGGCGGCGTTCTATTTTCTGACCTTCGGTGGATTTGTTGCATTTTCGATCTACTTGCCCACACTGCTGAAGGACGAGTTTCGATTGACGCCTGCAGACGCCGGCTTTCGAACCGCGGGATTCGTGGTGCTGGCAACTTCACTGCGCCCCCTGGGCGGCTGGCTCTCCGATCGCATCGGCGGCGCGCGTGTGCTCTCCGCCGTGTTCCTCGGAGTGGCTCCCTTCGCGCTGCTGATGGCGTGGCCTTCGATGATCCCGTTCACGGCGGGCGCCCTGGGATGCGCGGCACTGCTGGGGCTCGGCAATGGCGCAGTGTTCAAACTGGTCCCGCAGTATTTTCCGGGGCAGACCGGCACCGTGACTGGACTGGTGGGCGCGATGGGAGGTCTCGGTGGATTCTTTCCGCCACTGCTTCTGGCCTTTTTCCGCAGCCAAACCGGATCCATTCGTCCCGGCTTTGCCTTGCTGGCTGCCACGGCGATGGTGCTGTGGTGGGCCAACCATCGGGTCTTCGTTCCGCGCCAGCAGCATCTGGAACTCGCGATGCCGGCCGATCTGCGGCGCACCGCCGACCGGCTTCGGGCGGGGTCGTGGGCCACACTGTGGACTGCGTTTTTGATCGCGGGGATCGTGGCTGGTTCCCGCAATCTGCAGAATTTCGACCCTGCGCTGGTGATCTATACGTTCGCCGTGGTCTTCGCCACTTGGGGAGTGGTCTACCATTACAACGTCTGGCTGGAAAAGCCGCCTACAAGAATTTATTGGGACCGCGGCTGGCAGTTGTTCCGAGAGCGCGGAGTCTTGCGGAGTGCGGTCCGGGTGAGCAAGCTCGGGGTCACGCACCTGGTTGGCCAGCGCTTCATCGCACATCGCTCGCGGCTGCGCTGGTGGATGCACCAATTCCTGTTTTGGGGATGCCTGCTGGCCGTCGCTATCACATTCCCGCTGGTCTTCGGCTGGATTCACTTCCGGACCTTGCCGGGAGACCAGATGACCTACGTCACGTACCTGTTCGGGTTTCCGATGGGAGCGTTCCGGCTGCACACCATGACCGCGTGGCTGCTGTTTCATGGGCTCGATATTTCGGCAGTGCTGGTGCTGACGGGGATCTCCCTCTCGTTGTGGCGGCGCATGACGGATCAGGGAGCGCGCAGCGTGCAGCAATTTGGGATGGATTTTTTGCCGATCATTCTGCTGTTTGCAATCTCGGTGACCGGGCTGGCACTGACCGCTTCGCAAGAATGGCTGCGAGGCGCAGCTTACAGTTTTCTAGCGATTCTTCACGCCCTGACCGTGATCGCCGCTTTGCTCTTCCTGCCGTTCGGCAAGTTCTTCCACATTTTTCAGCGGCCGGCGCAATTGGGAGTCAAACTCTATCAGGATGCGGGTACCGACGGCCCCGGGGCCGCCTGCACTCGCTGCGGGGAACGCTTCGCATCCAAGATGCACATCGACGACCTCCGCGCGGTACTGCCCCAGATGGGCTTCGATTATGCGATGCCGGGGCCGGCGGGCCACTGGCAGGCGCTCTGCCCCGCCTGCAAACGCAAGACGCTCTCCGTGGCCCAGATGAGAATCAAGGAGTCCGCGCGTGGCTAAAGTGCCGTTACCAGCAGGCGAGATCAGCAGCCGTTACGGTCCCCATCTGAACTACACTCCGCCAGGCGGCTGGCAGGGGACTTCGGAAGGCGGGACGGAGAAGTTGGTCAAGACGCACTGCTGCTTTTGCGGGCAGCAATGCGGCATCCAACTCAAAGTGCGGGCCAACCAGGTGGTCGGATTTGAGCCATGGGAGGACTTCCCGTTCAATCGCGGAATGCTCTGCCCCAAAGGCGTAAAGCGTTACCTGCAAGGCAATCACCCAGACAGGCTCCTCGATCCGCTGATGCGCACGGACGGGGGCTTCCGGCCGGCGACCTGGGACGAAGCCCTCGATTTCACGGCGCGGCGGCTTCGGGAACTGCAGGGGAAATACGGCAAGGACGCCGTGGCGGTGTATGGCGGAGCTTCCCTCACCACCGAGAAGGCGTACCTGATGGGCAAGTTCGCACGGGTAGCTCTGGGGACCCGGCACATCGATTACAACGGCCGCTTGTGCATGGTCTCGGCGGGAACGGCGTACAAAGGGGCGTTGGGCGTGGACCGCGCGCCGAATCCGTGGAGCGATATCGCCGAGGCGGAAGTCTTGATGGTGATCGGCGCCAACATTGGCGAGTGCGCTCCCATCACTACAGACTACATCTGGCGAGCGCGTGACCACGGCGCGAAGCTGATTGTGGCGGATCCGCGCTTCACTCCGATCGCGCGGAATGCCGACCTGTTTCTGCCGGTGCGTCCCGGCACAGACCTCGCGCTGCTCATGGGGATGCTCCACGTGATCGTTCGCGACGGGCTGACCGATCGTGAGTTCATAGCGGCGCACACTACCGGTTTCGAGAAGACGGCAGCATCGGTGGAGGCCTGGACTCCGCACCGCGCCGCCGAGATGACGGGGGTAGCACCGGAAGCGATCGAGCGCGCCGCGCACTGGATCGGCGAATCGCGGAGGGCGATGCTGATGCACGCGCGCGGGCTGGAGCACCAGTCGAAAGGAGTGGAGGGTTGCGAGGCGGTGGTGGCGATTGCACTGGCGACGGGGAACATCGGACGCACGGGCGCGGGGCCGATCATGGTGACCGGCCAGGGAAACGGCCAGGGCGGCCGCGAGCATGGCCAGAAGTGCGATCAGTTGCCGGGGCAGCGCAGCCTCTCCGATCCCGAGGCGCGGCGGCACGTCGCCGGCGTGTGGGGCATAGCGCCTGACGATCTGCCGCTGCCGGGTTATAGCGCGGTGGAGATCATGAACGCGATTCATCGCGGCGAGATCAAGGGTCTGTTCTCGATCTGTTTTAATCCGCTGGTGTCACTGCCCGATGCCAACTTCACGCGGGAAGCGCTGGAGCGTCTGGAGTTTTTCGGCGTGGTGGACTTCTTTCTCTCGGAGACGGCGGCGCACGCCGACGTGGTCCTGGCGGGCAGCCTGCAAGAGGAAGAGGAGGGGGTGACGGCCAATGTGGAGGCGCGCGTGATCCACATTCAGAAGGCGGTGGATCCGCCTGGCAATGCGCGTGCGGATTCGGCGATCATCTGCGATCTGGCGCGCCGCTTGGATCGCGGCCGGTACTTTGCTTTTCGAGAGCCTCGCGAGATTTTCGAGGAATTGCGCCTGGCGTCGCAGGGTGGCATCGCGGACTACTACGGCATCACCTATGAGAAGATCGACCGGCAGAAGGGCGTCTTCTGGCCGTGCCCCACGCTCGAACACCCCGGCACGCCGCGCTTGTTCGAAGATGGGCGCTTCTTCCATCCCGACGGCAAGGCGCGTTTCATGTCGCTCGAGTGGCGCGACAGCGGCGATCCGGTGGATGCCGAGTTTCCTGTCTACCTCACCACCGGCCGCGTCGTAAGCCAGTATCTATCCGGAACCCAGACCCGGCGCATCGGCGCCCTGGTGGATCAGAATCCCGAACCTAAGCTCGAGATGCATCCGCGGATGGCGGAGCAGCATGGGCTGCGCGCGGGCGATTGGGTGCAGGTAACCTCGCGGCGCAGCGCCATTACTCTGCAATGTATGGTAGTTCGGACCATCCGTCCGGACACCGTCTTTATTCCTTACCACTGGCCGGCGGAGCGAAGCGCGAATCGTCTGACGCACCGCACACTCGATCCGCGGAGCAAGATTCCGGAGTACAAAGTGTCGGCATGCAGGATTGAAAAGGCTGCAGGTCCCCCAAATTCCGAAGCGTCACTGCGCCAACGGAGCGTGCGCTGATGTTCGGCATGGAATTTTATGTCGACCCGTCGCGCTGCATCGGATGCCAGTCCTGTCTAAAGGCCTGCGAGGAGTGCGACACGCATCGGGGCGTGTCGATGATCAACTTCGATTTCGTCGACCGCAGCGAGACGATCGCGACCGCGGCTTACGTCTGTTGGCACTGCGACAATCCCACATGCGCCCAGGTGTGCCCGGCGGATGCCATCAAGAAGTACGAGGACGGGATCGTCGGCTCTTCGCTGAAACCACGGTGTATCGGCTGCTCGAATTGCGTGCTGGCGTGCCCGTTCGGCATTCCCAAACTAGTGCCGCAATGCGAGCAGATGATGAAGTGCGACATGTGCTACGACCGGACTTCGATCGGCAAACGGCCGATGTGCGCTACGGTGTGTCCGAGCCAGGCACTGGCCTATGTGGCTCCGGAGACGATCGCCGCCACGCGCCGCGAGAAGCCCGTCAACACCTTCTGGTTTGGCAACCAGAAGATCACGACCAAGGTTTACATGATGGCGCCGTCCAGCGCGTCCGAGATCGCGATCGACGTCGCCGACTATATTTGGGAGGGTGAGCATGAGCTGGCTCCGCAAACCTTCGAGTAAGCCGCTATGGCAGGACGAATTCCCCGTCTATCAGGCGGACGAACGGTACGTCAACCGGCGGCAGTTTACAAAATTCCTGACGCTCACCAGTCTGGCGATGTTCGCAGGAAATGTGTGGATCCTGGCGCGGTCGCTGTTTCAGCGCCGGCCATCCTACCCGCGGTTGCACGTGGCGTCGACAGGAGAATTGGATGTGGGAGGGGTCAAGCTGTTCGCCTATCCCACGGCACAGGACCCATGCATCCTGGTACGCACCAGCAACGATTCCTACGTGGCGTACAGCCAGAAGTGCACGCACCTCTCCTGTGCGGTCTATTACTCCAGAGATGAGAACCGGCTGGAGTGTCCATGCCACCAGGGATTTTTTTCGATTGCGGATGGTTCGGTGTTGCAGGGGCCTCCGCAACGGGCGCTGCCGAAGGTCAGCCTGGAATGGAAAGCGGGACTGATCGCCGCGGTCGGAATGGAAGGGGAGAGCGTGTGAGCCCGAATCCGCCGCAGAATCGGGGACTCACGGCGATCGATGGCGCCATCATGCTGATCGCAATTCTGCTGATCGTGCAGATCTGGCTGCTCTCGGCGACGCTGGAGTCGTACCTGGCCGGCCATCATGAGGCCGCGCTGCCCGGCGTTATCCTTTCCGGAATACTGTTTGCGGCTTGTCTGGCGCTCTATCGCTTCGTCGATCGGATCGATTCGGATCTGCGAAAAGGCTGAGCGGATTTTTCCGTACCAGCGGAAAGGTTCGGGCCAGGCTTGCTCGCTTACGGTCGCCGCTCGTGATCTCTTGCAACAAGCGTTTGATGACGAGCCACGCGCGTCAGCAAGTGCCTCTGAACTCCTTCTCCGTCCAACTTGCCCGCCTAGCTCGTCTTGCGGCTGGAGTATTTATCCAAAATCTCCAGGAGCTTGCGAGCCGCCGGGGTGGGCGTGGCGCCGCTACCCAGAATCTGTTTGGCGTTCCATCGCTGGCCGTACATCAACTGATTCTCATCGATGTCGTTGCGCAGCGTAGCGCCATCCAGCGAGACACCGGCGAACAGGCCCTTCGAACGCGACCAGGACAAGATCTCCGCGGTCATCAGCGCGTCGGTTTGAGCAGTGGCGTCGCGACCGACCGGTCCGGCGGCGGCCGTGGCCTCGGCGCCGATGGTGAACTTGTCGGAGGTCAGCTTCTTCATGCCGCGCTCATTCATCACCAGCAGGATCACATCGCTGGACGAAAATCCGATCTGCAACCCAAAGCTGCCGCCTTCGATGCGAACGGCCGCCGGCGGACCCCAGCCTTGCCCGCTTTGGTGGCGGCAAAGGGAGAACCCGCGTCCGAATTTCCCGCCGAAACCGAAAGCGCCCTTCTTCAATCCGGGAACGAGGACGATACACTGCGACTTGTTCAGCAAATCCTGCGGAATCGATTTGTCCGGTGCGCCCATGATCTCCGAGAACAGCGTGGCTGCGTCGTCGAGACGATCGGCATTCTTCTCCTTGTCGTCTTTGGCAAGCAGGGGCGCACAACCCAGTGCGAAGGCAAGAGTGTAGGTAAGCAAGCGCATGGCTCTATCGTAACGCAGGTAATGCGCCGGTCCGTTTCGCGACTTACTGCTTTGGGGAGCCAGGATTCTTCTGCTGGCGCTGCCATTCCGTACGGAAGGCTTGCTCGCGCTCGCTTACGTAGGCTTGGTAGCCCGCCGGGTCGATGAACGGATTCGGGGCGCCAGCCTTCAGTTTAGGGTACTTTTCTTTGAGGCCGAAGTAAGCGCCGTGTGCCCCCAGGAACAGATCGCACGGCAGACTCTTGAGCACCGTGAACGTCTTGACGTAATCGTCTGCGATTCGCGGATACGCCTTGTTGCCCACCAGAATATAGCCGGCGTTGACGTTCGGGCTGCCGACGATCACAGCGTTCAACTTCTTACCGCCCTCCTCCACCTGCATCGTCCACGTGGTGCAACCTTTGGTGTGCCCGGGCGTGAGCCTGGCGATCAACATTGCGCCGCCGAGTTCGACTTTATCGCCGTCGTGCAGGATGCGATCGACATGCGCGCCGGGACGTCCTTTGGCGGTGCTTTCCTCATCGGGTACATCGGCGTCCATCACCATCAGCTTCGCTCCAGTCTGCTTCTTGATCAGTCCGGTCGCTGCGTCGTGGTCGCCATGCGCGTGGCTGATGAGCAGGATCTTCGTGTCCTGGTAGGAAAAGCCAAGCTGCTCGATGCTGGCGCGAATCAACGGGACATCCTCTTCGAAATCGGAATTGATCAGGATGTTTCCCTGGGGAGTGTGGATCAGGTAGACCGCAAGATCGGCGGTCCCGACGTAATAAAGGCTCCCGGCGATGTTAAACGCTTTGAAGGGTTGATGCCAATCGGAACTCTGCGCGAAGAGAACTGCCGTAAAAAACGAGAGCAGGAATAGACTACGCCTTTTCATTGGTGAAATGGAGCCTTCCAGATTTTTGAACGAGTATACACCGATACCCTGGCGGCTCGAAAAGATGTAATTAAACTCACAGAACGAGGATTCGAGATTTCAGACCTTAAGAAGACTGTCGCGATATTGTGATATCCCTAAGCATAACGTTTAAATTTGGGGTTTTTTCGGGGTGCAGAGTTCCCATCGTTGCGTAACGGGAAATGGCTCGCCCCCCGCGGCAGTTTAATTCACACGCAGTCTGAGGAGAAATGAAATGAACCAGGTATGTTCCACACGGACGGTCATGCTCGCTTTGATCGTTCTACTCGTAGCAGGTGTGGCATTCGGGCAGTCCGACTACGGGTCGGTATCCGGCTTTGTCAAAGATCCTTCGGGGGGTGTTGTCCCGAAGGCGAAAGTCGTAGTGAAGAATGAAGCCACCAACGAAGAACACGTGTCGACCGCGAATGAGTCCGGTTACTACACGGCACCAAACCTGCAGCCCGGCCTTTATACGGTGACGGCCGAGGCTCCGGGATTCAAGAAATTCAGCAGTACCCACAACAAACTGGACGCGGATTCGGCGCTGTCTCTAGATGCGACGCTGACCGTCGGCGCAACCACCGAGACCGTGGATGTGATCGCGACCGCCGCCACCTTGCAAACGGAATCGGCCGCCGTTGAAAAGGACGTCACGCGCGATCAGATCGACGCCTTGGAATTGAACGGCCGCGATCCCCTGTACCTCGCATCGCTGCTGCCGGGTGTTCGCAGCGGGTCGACGATGGGCGATTTCAGCTTCAGCCTGACCAGCGGCGGATATTCGGTGAACGGCGCGCGTTCACAGGATACGCAGATTCTCTTTGATGGCGCTCCCGCACTCCGCACTCGCGCCAATGGCACCAGTATCGGCGTGGTCGATCAGGATTCCACGCAGGAAGTGCAGATTCTAACGGCCGATTATGCGGCGGAGTATGGGCGCGCATCGGGCGGGCAAGTCCGCATTGTGACGAAAGGCGGAAGCCAGCAGTTCCATGGCGCGGCGTATGAATACTTCCGGAACTCCGATCTCAACGCCAACACCTGGAGCCGCAATCAGAGCGTGCTGACCAATTTCCAGTCGCCTTTCCGGTTCAATGATTTCGGCTTCGACATCGGCGGCCCAGTGCTGATTCCGCATGTGATTCCGAAAAATAAGATGTTCTTCTTCGTGGGCCAGGAATGGTCGCGATACCGCAACGCGCAGACGCAGACGCAGGAAGTCCCGACGGCACTGATGCGGCAGGGCAATTTCAGCGAACTGCTGGGGCCCAACATCTTCTACAGCACGCCGAAGGTGATCTACGATCCCAGCACCTGCCCCTCGGTGGGTGCAGCCAGCTGCGTGCCGTTCCCCAACAACATCATCCCGACCAGCCGGCTGAGCCACAATGGCATCGCGATCATCAACGCGTACCCCGCGGTCAATACGCCGGTCATCAGCGGCAACCAGAACTGGCTCGCCGCTGCGTCGCAGCCTGAGAACCAGCGGAAGGAGACGATCAATTCCGATATCCTTCCGACCCAGAAAGATCGTATTCAGTTCCGGCGTACGGCGTTGGCATACTACGAACTGGATCCCTTCGACCAAGGAACGAACCTGACCCCCAAGGCGTTCAATCGCCCCAACCAGGCCGGCTCGGTCGCATGGACCAGAACGATCAGCCCCACGTTGATCAATGAAGCGCGCGCCACGGTCAGCCTGGACGATGTCTATATTCCCGTGATCACGTCCGCTCCTGGCTTCAACGCGAACGCCGCGTTCGGAATCAACTATCCGTATCTCTTGCCAACGAATAAGGACATTCCCAGCAAGATTCCTTCGGTGACCGTTCCGAACTTCTACAGCCTCGCAGGTGGTCCGTATCCCTCGCATTCGACGGGGCCGATCTACACAGCCGGCGACATCGTGACCAAAGTGTATAAGAGCCATACGTTCAAAGCGGGTTTCTACTTCGAGAAGTCGGGCGAGAACGATGGCGACCAGATCAATGTGAGCACGGTTCCGGGCGGCAGCAACAATCAGAACGGCAGCTTCACGTTTACCGACGCGCGTTCCGGATTGGGAGCAACCTCGGGAGTGGGCATCGCGAACCTGGCACTGGGATTGGCTGACAGCTACACCGAAATCGGCCAACGCGCTTACACCATCTATCGTGGCTATCTGTACGAGTGGTTCGCGCAGGACTCCTGGCGCGCCAGCCAGAAGCTGACGGTCAACTACGGCGTGCGGCAGACGATCACGGTTCCCTACAAGGCACTCTGGGGCAACCAGATCTTCTTCGATCCGCAGCTCTATGATCCCAGCCAGGCACCCAAGATTGACCCGAAGACCGGCAACGTCATCGTCGGCACCGGTAATCAATACGACGGCATGGTGATTCCGGGCAGCGGATGGCCCAGCAACGCCTGCGGACACGGTGTGGTGCAGGCCTGCGGCACTTCGTTCAACAGCCTGTTCCACGGTCTGCCGGACTACTACGGCCAGATCAACTATCAATTCCAGCCCCGCCTGGGTGCGGCATACCAGCTCAACTCCAAGACCGTCATTCGCGCCGGTATTGGGCGCTACCTGACGCGGTTCGGATTGCTCGACAACATCTTCCCGGGCGCCAATTCTCCATTCCAGCCGTTCGTGACGGTTGCCAACGTTTCCGTAGATAATCCCGGAGCGGGCCTGAGCGGCGCAGCGACTCCGCCGTTGACCGTGACCACGCTGGCGCGCAACAACCGGCCGCCGGAGGCGTGGAATTACAACTTCACCGTGCAGCGCGAGATCTTCGCCAAGTCGACGTTGGAGATCGGATACGTAGGGCACCGCGGTCTGCGGCTGCCGGAGGTATTCGACATCAACCAGGCACAGGCCGGCGCGTTGCAAGCCAACCCTGGCGTGAACATCAACTACCTGCGGCCCTACGCGGGATTTGCGTCTATTCAGATGGAAGAGAACGTCTCCACTTCCACCTACAATTCGCTGCAGGTCAACTGGAATCGCCGGTTCGCCAGTGGTTTCGGCTTTGGTTTCTCTTACACGCTGTCGAAGAGCATGGACAACAACTCCAACTACCGCGACATCGTGCCGGATACCTACAACACGACCAACATGTGGGGCCCGTCGGAATTTGACACTCGCCACATGGCGGTAATCAACATGATCTACAACCTGCCATTCTTCCGTGGCAAGACGGACACCGCGGGCAAACTGCTCGGTGGATGGCAAGTGAGCGCGATTATGCAGTTCCAAACCGGCACTCCGTGCGGCGTGTTCGGCAGCAGCGACATCGCGGGCGTGGGAGAGACCGGGAGCCTTGGCTGCGGCCAGACTGCGGGTCAGTTCTACGTCAAGAATGGCACTCCGACCATCCTCGGTCAGTTCGCGGGAGGAGCGGGAGCCGCCAGCCCCAACCAGTACTTCGCTACCACCAATTCGAGCGGGCAGCCGATCTTCACCGCGCCTCCGGCAGGGACATTCAATCTGCAGCAGGGAGTTCGCGATGCAATCTACCAGCCCGGTTTCCAGGATTGGAACGCGGGACTCTACAAGAAATTCGCGGTCAACGAGCGGACTGGTTTTGAGTTCCGTGCGGAGGCCTTCGATCTTCCGAACCATCCCAACTGGAGTGGTGTTGCTTCGTTCAATCCGACCTCTTCCACGTTCGGGAAGGTGACCAGCAAGACGGGACTTGCCCGCAATCTGCAGCTTTCTCTGCGTTTCTACTTCTAGATGGCGGCGAGCTTTGCTCGCAGTCAGAAATCAACAACGGCCGGAGGCAATGCCTTCGGCCGTTTTTTTATGCCGTTGCGAGAGGGCAGGCTCGACTGGGTCAATGGCTAGCCACGAGGAGCCATCAGGCGTGAAGCGTTGCCTCCGAAAATGGCTGCCTTTTCGGAGTCGCTCAGGGGCAATTCGCGGATCGTCTCCAGCATGCGAGGAATGCTCCCGATCTGATGAGGATAGTCGCTGCCCGCGAGAATGTGGTCCACGCCGGCAAACGAGATGGCGAGTGCGATCGCGCCCGGGTCGAAATTCACGGTGTCGTAGTAAAAGCGTTTCAGGTAGTCACTCGGCAGTTGCTGGAGGTTCGCGCGGCACTCGCTGAAGGCGTGGAAGCCACGGTCGAGTCGCTCGGCAAGGTAGGGAATGGTGCCGCCGAGATGGCACAGCGCCCAACGGATCTGCGGGAAGCGCTCTGGCACACCGGCAAAAACGATCTTCGCAGCGGCCAGGGTCGTGTCCATCAGGAAGCCGACCAGCGGCATCAGCCAGTAGTCCGTCATCGCCTCGACGCCCACCGGGTGAGTCGGATGAATGTACAGCACGGCCTCCAGGTCGTTCGCTGCCTCGTACAGTGGCCAGAACCGTTTGTCGTCCAGGCCAACCCCGTTCACGTTGCTGAACAGCATCGCGCCGGGCAGTCGCAACTGGCGGCAGGCGCGCTCGAGTTCTTTGACCGAGGCGGCCGGATCGTTCAGCGGCAACGTGGCCAGGGCGGTGAAGCGTCCGTGTTTGGTTCGGATCACCTCCGCGAACGAGTCATTCACCAACTCCGCGAACTTGACCGCCGTCTCTGGTTTCTCGACGTGCGTTCCTGGAGTAGTCAGCGTGATCACTTGCGTATCCACACCGGCATCGATCAATACCTGCTCCCGGTAGTCGATGTCGCGATGTCCCGGCACCGCAATGTTGTAGTCGCCCGGATAAAAAATGCGCGGGTTTCCCTCCTCGTCGACCGTCATTTCGACGGCGCTCGATCCGGATCTCAGGGCATCCAGGTAAGCCGGAGGATAGTAGTGATTATGGAAGTCGATGATCCGCATGTCTGGTCCGCACCCACAAGTAGTAGACAGGCAATCCTAACACGACGATGAGCAGTCCCGTTGCGGCCTGCACTGGATCGGCGGCGACCTGTATCACGGCGACGACCACTGACATGACAATGAATAGTGCCGGAACGACCGGGTATCCCCAAATGGAATAGGCGGGCACATAATTCGCGCTGCGGCGCAAAAGGAACAGACCGATTCCCATCAACGCGAAGAAGAGCCACTCGGTATAAATTACTCTTGTAAAGAGCGCGCGATAGGTCCCTGTGGCAACCAGAACCGACGACCATATCGCTTGCAGCAGGATGGCCCGGCCCGGTGTGTGATAGCGGGGGTGAATGTAGGCGAGCCAGCGAAAAGCGAGGCCTTCGTCGGCCATGGCGTAGTACGTGCGAGGGCCGGCCAGTATGACGCCGTTCAAAACGCCGGTGGCGGAGAGGATCACCAAGGCCGAGATTCCCGCTGCTCCGCGGTTTCCAGCCATCACGCCGGCAGCATCGGCAGCCAACCTCGTCGAGGCGATCACCTGATTCAACGGCAGCAGGTAGAGATACGCGGCGTTGAGTGCGACATAACAGGCCGTCACTGTGAGAGAGCCGATCACCAGCGCCTTCGGAATGGTTCGCTGCGGGTCGCGGGTCTCGCCGGCGGTATAGGTCACCATATGCCAGCCGCCGTAGGTGAATAACGCGGCACTGACTGCCAGAATGAACTCGCGAATCGAGACTGCGAACGCGCCCAGACCTGTGTCGGGCACCTCGGAGTGGGCCCCCTTGCCTAAGAATACGACCGCGCCCAACAAGAGCACGATAATCGTCACCTTCAGAATGGTGACCACAGTCTGGAGACTGCTACCCTGGCGAACCCCCAGATAATTGGTATAGGAGAGCGCCAGGATCGCGCCGATCGCGACCGCCTTCGTTTCCCAGTCGCCCAAGTGAACAAAGAAGCCGACATACCGGGCGAAAATCACCGAACTCGCGGCGATGATGCCGGAGTGCGCACTCCAGAACATCGCCCATCCCCACAGGAAGCCGCAGGCGGGCGAGAGTGTCTCCTTCAAAAAGACGTAGACACCGCCAGTGCGCGGAAACGCCGATGACAACTCGGCACAGACCAACGCACCGAACAACGTGAGCACACCGGCGATCACCCAAACCGCGAGCACCGCGGGGATACTCGGCACGTGCCGGTTAATTTCGGAGGGCTGCACGAAGATCGAAGCGCCAATGATGATGCCTACCACCATTGCCGTCGCGTGCAACAAACCCATCGGCCGTTCAAGTCCGGGCCGGGTTGGAGAGCTAGCCAAGAAGCGTCAGTTTATCACAGTCGTTCGGGACGGCCCGGAGAACTCCGACAGAGAGCCTCAGACGACTTGTGCAGAGGCAGATCGGGCACTTCGCCCAGGCCTCCAGCCTCTTCGACACGCTCCGCCAGCGAGGCGAGCGCGGACTCCCATCTGCCGCCCAGGACTCGCGCAGGTCGCACAATCAGCCTGCCCTTCTCCGCTACGAGTTCGACCACGTCCTGCAGTCCGATCTGCTCCAATAGCGTTGCGGGAACCCGGATGCTCCAGGCATCGCCTGTTCGAACCAAGCTGCTCAGCATAAATGTTCTCCTGTCAGCGCGTCCGGCTCAAGCGAACACCGTCTCGGGTAGACGGATTACCTTCTTTTGGATCGCGTATTGCACCAGTTGCGCCTTGTTGTGGATGTCGAGCTTCCGCATCAGGTTGAATTTGTGCGCCTCCACTGTCTTGACACTCAGGTCGAAGCCCGTCGCGATCTCCTTGACCGATTTTCCTTCGGCCAGCATTTTCAGAATCTCCAGCTCGCGCTTGGTCAGAGTGCCAAAGCGCGGTTGCCTGGTGGGGCCCTGCCCCTGCATGCGAAAGCCGTCTACCAGGCGCGTGAGTAAGCGAGGGCTCAAATAGCTGCCGCCGCGATGTACTTCGCGGATGGCAGTCACCAACTGGTCCGCGGGACCCTCTTTGAGGATGTACCCGCTCGCGCCCATTTCGACACATTCCGCGAGGTAATCCTCATCGTCGTACATCGAAAGAAAAATCACGCGCGTGTCCGGACGCTCCTTGCGAATCACGCGTGTCGCCTCGAAGCTGCTCATGCCCGCCATTCCGATGTCCATCAGCACAACGTCCGGATGCACTTGCCGCGACAGATTCACAGCGTCGGAAGCGTTCCCCGCTTCTCCCACTACTTCCAGGTCGGGCTCCGCGGCAAGCAGAGTCCGAAGGCCCTGCCGAAAAAGAGTATGATCGTCAGTCAACAGTACGCGAATCTTTGGCATATCCTGTAACCTGTGCGAACGTTAGGGGTAGTTCTAAAGCTACGGCCGTGCCTTTCCCGGGCCTGCTCTGTACCGCGAGAGTTCCGCCAAGGAGGCGGGCCCGCTCCTGCATGCCCGCGAGGCCGAATGACATCGGCTGGCTGCCCGCCCTTTCCGAACTGAAGCCTTTGCCGTCGTCCGTAACGCTCAACCTGATACTCTTATCGGCCATTTTCAGGAAAAGGTTTACATGGCTCGCCTGGGAATGTTTGGCCACATTCTGCAAACACTCCTGCGCAACCCGGTAAATCACTTCCTGGGTTTGCATGGAAAGCGGGTTTGAAGGCACCGAGATTCTCAGGCGCACCTCACCGGGATGCACCTTCCGGAACCGCGCTGCCAATTGCCGCAATGCGGACTGCAGTCCCAGCCGCTCCAGCACCGCCGGGCTTAGTGCCGCGACGATCCGTCGCAACTCCACGACGGTCCTCTCCGCAACTCCCCGCACCGTCTCCAGTTGCGGCCGCATCTCTTTCGGCGCTTCGCGCTCCATCATCTCGAGTTGCAGGCGCAACAGCAGGAGCGACTGCCCGACCTCGTCGTGAAGGTCCCTGCCAATTCGCCGCCTTTCCTGCTCTTCTGTCTGTTGCGCCTCCGCTTCCAGGCGGCGAACCTCCTGCTCCAGCCGGGAGCGCTCGAAGGCGGCACGGCACCGTTCCGCCACTGCATCCAACATCGCCAATTCCCTGGGCAGCCATGGATATCGAACTCGGAAACCGAATTGAACCATCGCGCCGCCGCCCAAAGGGTATGACCAATAGGACGCATAGCGGCCCCGCATCGCGGGATCGGCGATTAGTGCCTCGTCCCGCTTCCCGTGCTCGATAAAAAGAGGACGGGACAGTCTTCCGGTCAAGGGCTGGTTCAGAAGCAATCGTCCGCACCGGGCATGGAACGCCTGAGTGAGGATGCCGACGAACCGTCTGAAAAGATCCTGCAGGTCGTGAGCTTCCGCTTCGGCGCGATACAGGCCGAAAAACGCCTGCGTCTCCGCCTCCCGCACGCGATAGAAGGCAGTCCGCAAGGTGAGGATCGTCGCGAGTTGCAGTTGTTCCCGCGCGGGCTGGTACTCTCCTGCCAAAACGGAGTCGAGGATCGAGTCGAACTCGCGTAATACTTCCTGGATTTCGCACGGTGGCACATTCAGCTTGGCCAAACGCCGCCCGTTATACTCCACCTGCTCCAGGAACTGCGGGAGGGAGCGCAGCCGCGACCGGGCCGAAGGCGTGATCGTCAGTAAGGCCCGGACCTGGGATTCGTCAAAAGCGCGCCGGTGAAGCCGGGCTCGCAATTCGCGATCCAATCGCGCCGCAAACGGGCGAATGGCCCGCGCCATCAACGCGCTGTGCCGCCGCGCGGCTGGCGTAAGGAGTGCCGCCGTCATTTGGTTCTCCAGGGCAAGCGGGAGCGTGCCTGACTATTTCGCGCCGCGTTCCTTCAAAATGCGAGCTGCCTCCGGAAAGCCGTTCCTTTCGGCCGCGGCCAGCGGAGTCACCCCCGCCTTGCTCTTCGCATTGCAGTCCGCACCGCGCGCGATCAGCAGTTCCACCACTGCTGTCCGGCCCCACGCCGCCGCGTGATACACCGGAGTCGCGCCCAATTCTCGATCCCGCGCCTCAATATTGGCGCCCCGATCGAGCAGCAGGCCGGCCATCTCCCGATGTCCGGCGATCACAGCGTCCAACAGCGGTGTGGCGCCGTCAGAATCCCGGGCGTCGACTTCCGCCCCATGGTCCAACAGCAGCTTGGCGATCGCCATATTCCCCTTCAGTGCCGCCTGGTGAAGCGCCGTCGCGTCCGACCGGTCCCGGAAATTTACCGGTGTGCCGTTCGCTAACAGAATATCGGCAAGATCGGTCTGTCCCTTTAGAGCGGATTCAATTAAAAGTGGACCGGCCTCCGCGCCTCCGTTTCCGGATAGCAGAACCGTGACGGTGGCGGCATGTTGCGCCCGGGCGGCATTCTCCAGGGGAGTAGTCCCGGCGCGATCGCGCCGCTTCCGATCGGCCCCCAGGCTGAGCAGCAGCTTGACGGTCTCCGTCGCACCCTTGGCCGCCGCCTCATTGAGCGGCGTGCGCCCGGTCTGCGGATTCTCCGCATCCACCGGTGCGCCATGCTGCAACAGAAATCGAACCGTTTCCAGATGTCCGCGCGCCGCCGCCTCATCGAGGGGCGCCGAGCCGGTCCGATCGCGCGCGTTCACGTCCGCGCCATGCGCGATCAGGACTTCGAGCAACAATTGATAGCCGCGGTCGGCAGCCAGGTGAAGGGGTGTCGAACCTGCCTTGTCGGCAGCCTTCACCTCTGCGCCGTTGGCGAGCAGCAGGTTGACCATCGGGACGTCGTTCTTGGTCACCGCATAAGCCAGCGGCGTTGACCCGCCTTCCGTATGCCGCGCCTGCGCATCCGCGCCGTGTTCGAGGAGCCAACCCGCGATCTCGAGATTCCCGCTCCAGGCCGCGTCATGCAGCGGCGTGGCGCCCAGACTGTCGCGCTGATTGACGTCGGCACCCGCGGCCACCAACAGCTTGACCTGCTCCAGGTCGCCCGACTTTACGGCCTCGTGTAGATCCCCTGCCCAAAGCGACGCTGCGGCGGCAATCAGGAGCGCGGCCATGCGCGCCCCTCGTCGATCAACCCACGTACTGTACCTCTTCCTCCAGGTCGATGCCGAAGCGCAAACGCACGCGATCCTTGAGATCCCCAATCATCGCGCAGAGATCGGCCGCAGTGCCCGCGCCCGCATTGTAGATCAGATTTGCATGGTAGGTGGCCACGTGAATATCGCCGCGATCCAGTCCCTTGGCGCCCACTTGTTCCAGGAACCAGCCAGCCGGCACCTTACCTTCACGCACGGCCGAAGCCGGCACCTGGGCCGCGACGGCGGGCGGCAGTTCGCGAAACAGGAGATTCTTGAAAATGCTGCCCGCGCACTTCATGGTCACCGGGAATTTCTCGTTGCGCACTCGCAGAATGTCGTCTGCCTCGCGCCTCAGCACAGCGCCATCGGCCGGCTCCAGCAGCAGCTCCGTCGAGAAAACCACCCACTCCTTGTGGCGCTTGAAAATGCTCTCGCGATACGTGAATTCGCACTCTTCGTTGTCAAAAACGCGCACGCCGTTGCCGTCGAAAAAACGCACGCTTCGGACCCGCTCCGAGATCGAGTGGCCATAAGCCCCGGCATTCCCATACACCGCCGCGCCCACCGAACCCGGAATTCCCGACAACGTCTCCAGTCCCTTCAGGCCGCGATCGATCGTAAAATCCACCAGGTCCTGCAACACCGCTCCCGCATCCGCCACCACCCGCCCATTCGCGGCCAGGAGCCGGTCGGCGCGAAATCGCAGCACGATCCCGCGGAAGCCCTGGTCCGAAACAATCAGATTGGTGCCGCCTCCAATCACCATCGTCGGGATGCCGGTGGCCGACGCCGTGGAGAGCGCCGCGACGAAAGCTTCCGCACTCGCAGTCTCCGCGTAGAGGTCGGCGGGACCGCCGATTCCAAAGCGCGTGTAGCGGGAGAGCAGGGCGCCTGCGGAAACAGTTAAATTAGGAATTTCGGAGAGGCGCGCCTGCGCCTCGGCAATCGACGGCATTCATCTCAATTATAAGTGAGGCACTCAATGAGCACCGCATTTCCAGGATTTCCCAGCGAAGCGATTACCTTTTTCCGCGGTCTGGCCCGCAACAACAATCGCGACTGGTTTCTGCCGCGGAAGCCCCTCTTCGAGGAGAAGGTCAAGCGTCCGATGTGGGAACTGGTGGAGGCGCTCAACGCCTCGATGAAGGAGTTCGCGCCCAACTATGTGACCGATCCGGCGAAGGCCATTTACCGCTTTTACCGCGACACTCGCTTCAGCAAAGATAAGTCCCCTTACAAGGACCACATCGCAGCGAGCTTCCCGCACCGGACCCTCGTGTCCGACGGAGCGGCCGGTTATTACGTGGCCTTGTCGCACAAGAACGTCGGGGTCGGCGGAGGCATCTACATGACGGTGCCGGCCACTTTGCTGGCCGTCCGCAACCACATCGCGCAGCACCCTGCCGAATTCCGCAAGCTTGTCGATGCGCGCGGCGTGCGCGCGCTATTCGGTGAAATGCAAGGCGAGCAACTCTCGCGAGTTCCCAAAGGTTTCGCAAAGGACCATCCTGCGGAGGACCTGCTTCGTCGCAAGCAGTTCCTTTGGTACGCCGAACTTCCCGTGGAACTGGCGACTACCAAGGAACTGTTCGGCGAGGTGAAAAAGCGATTCCGCGCGATGGCGCCGTTCATGGACTTCCTCAACGCTCCGCTGCTGAATACGCAGAAGAAGACGAAGGAATTTCACATCTGAACGAAATGGGAGTTTGCGTAAGCTTCGTTCGAAGGCGTTACGGGCCCGCCGCGCGACGGAGACGGATCAGGGCGTTGAGGCGTTCGTAAACACTGCGGGTCGGAGGGGGATCTCACCAGCGGCAGCACTATCAGCTTCCCAATGGCGCAAGATCTGGGTGGATGCGGAGCGTAAAAGGTGGATCCGTTTCGTCGCACGGCATTCGGCGGGCAACGGCAGCTTCACTCAGCACCATATGCCAATAGGCGCGCGTTCACTCGATCGTCACCGTAACCTCGTTCGCTGGAATCTGATTCGCCGTCACCACAAGGGTAACCGGGCCGCTACCCACAAGACTGTGTGGAAGCAGTACGTTGATTTGGTCGAGCCCCGCGAAATCGGGTTGAGCACCAGCGTAAACCACGGGAGCATTCACACCTTGGATACTCACCGCCACGCCATCGGCCGCGCGAATCCCCGTGCCGAACAGGGACAGATAAACCTGATCGGTAGCCGAACCCAGATCGATCGGGCTCGCAACCAACGCGCCGTTTTGCGTCGTGTAAGCCGGCTCCAACGTCTGCGTTCCGTCGCTCGACACGCGTACGGCATATGCTGCCGCGAGCCCCGCGCTGTTCAATGTGAAGATGCCAGGTGCCACCGAGGCAATCTCGATCTGCGCCGAATGAACCAGCGCCGGGGTACCGCTCTGCGACGCGATGGTAACCGTCGCCTGGCCCGCATTCACGCCTGGAGGAACGAGAAAGTTCACTTGCATCGGCGATACGTAGAGCATCGGAGCGGATGTCGTGGCGCCCGAGGAATCCAGAATGGAAACGGTTGTCCCCCCAGCACGATTGGCGGTTGGCCCGCTCCCACCGCGGCGGTTGCAGCGCTCAGATTTCTACCGAATGCCGATGCCAGTGAGCCGGGCGCCACGGGACCAAAGGTGAGGCTCGCAGCCGATACGACGGTGAAAGCCGGCTGCGGCTGCGATGCGTTAATAAAAGCCACAACGCCGAATTGGTGGTCGGCGCCGGCCAGATCGAGTTTCCCGTCTCGATTCAGATCGAGCGGAATCAACGGCCCAATCTCGTCGGCGAACTGCACTTCTGGCGCAAAGGTTCCGTCGCCCTTCCCCAACAGGTATCCAACGCCTGGGTAGGCGTCCTCGCTCCGTGGAATACTGACCACCAGATCGGGAATGCCATCGCCGTTGAAGTCGCCTGCGGTGACACCCGCCGAGCTCACCGGGTAGACGACTGGCGGCTGGAAGGTTCCGTCTCCACGGCCAAGCAGCACGGCCAGACCGCCCCCATAGGTCGTGTCGTTCGAAAGCGTGACAGCGAGGTCGGGTTTTCCATCGCCATTGAAATCGGCTGTGGTGATGCTGTACGGACCAATGCCCGCCCCACCGGAAATCGGGACCGCCGGCGCCGGGGAAAAAGTTCCGTCGCCCTTGCCCAGCAGAATACTCACTGTGCCATTCGACTGCGCGACAGTGCCTTCGTTCGTAATCGCCAGATCCGGTTTACCGTCACCGTTCAGATCGACCGCGACGATCGCGAAGGCCACCGGACCCGCATTGTACGATCCGAATGCACGGAACGACCCATCGCCGTCTCCGAGAAAGATCAGAACCTGATCGGCCGCACCCCCGTTCTGCGTGTTGACCACTGCGGCCAAATCCAGCCGTCCATCGCCATTGAAATCGCCGGCTGCCAGCGACGCCGCGCTTAACCCGACGGGCAGTGCGATCGCGATTGGCGCCTGCAGGGTTCCATCTCCCTTGCCTGGGAACAGTGCCACGTAGTTCGGTATGTTGACCGAAGGCTGCAAGACCACCGCCAGATCCGGCTTCCCATCGCCAGTGAAATCCGCAGCAAGCATCGCCAGTGGGAGCCCCACAAGAGGACTCGCCTCCTGGTATTGAAACGCTGCGGTAAAGAAGCCCGTGCTCGACCCCAGCAGAATCGAAATCCGCCCGAAATCGGAATAGGCGAGATCGGGGATTCCGTCGCCGTTGAAATCGGCGGTTGCCACGGCGAGGCCGAAGTTGTCTACCGTGGCAACCCCCGCGACGCCGGTGGCCGGCGCGCCCCAAAATGTCCCGCCGCCGCGTCCAAAGAATACGGCCGAGGTCTCGTCAGAACCTGTCAGGATTGCCGCATTCCCGTACGCTCCCGCGACGATATCCATTCTGCCGTCGCCATCGAGATCCGCGAGAACCAGGCCCGGCCCGCCCTCCCAAAGGTAATCGCCGCGGCGCGGGAACGCACCCTTGCCGTCGCCGAAAAGGATCGTGAGCGCCCCGGAGGCGATATCGGGAACGCCATCGCCATCGACGTCGCCGATCGTCAGTGAAGCGTATCCGGGGAACGACTCAGCTCCCGAAATGGCGTATGTCGTGAACGCCCCGAACGAACCGTTGCCCACGCCGAGGGCCACCGACAGAGATAGGAGGAAGTTCTGATTGTTACTCAGGCACACAAGATCCAGCTTCCCATCGCCGTTGAGATCGGCGAGCGCAACCGAGTCGGCGAAAATGTCGGAGGCAATTGCGCCGCCGTCCTGAAAGGTGCCATCGCCGTTGCCCGCCAGAAACGAAATCGTTCCCCCGCCTGATCTTGGCCCCGCGATGCCGAGCACAAGGTCCGGCTTCCCGTCGCCATTCACATCGCCTACTGCAAATGAAACTCCCGTCGCGTCCGCCGTAGGACCCGGGAGGACATGTTGAATGGGCGGCTGAAAGCTCGCACCGCCATTGCCTATCAGTACATTGATGGATACCGGCGTGGTCAGGGACGCGGAGGTTGTAGCCACAATGAGATCCGGGAGTCCATCCCCGTTCAGATCTGCCAGAACGAACTGTGCCCCGGCAAGGGAGTAATGCGTCGACGAGAGGAAGTTCATCTGCGAATCGAACAGCACCGCATCGATTCCTACTAAATTACTCGCGGGCTGGATCGACAGGTAGCCGCCGGATGGGAGACGTTCCAGTGCGACGGGTTGTGACGGAGCGCCCGGTGGATTTCCGGTCTGCGGAGTGGCCAGCGGCGGTAGAGCAACCAACTCCGGCACGCATCCAGTGAGTTGCCGTCCGTAGTTAGGCGTCGTTTGGATGCTCCTGTAGGGCGATGCGCTGGTCAATTGGTTGGCGGTGTAGGAACCGTCGACCTGTCTAGTCAGAATCGTCTGCGAAGAAGCGGTAGGCTTCAAATTCAGAGCTACAGCCTTTTGGAAATTCACCGCCGGACAGTCGGGTTCAGCGTCCGCGCCGCCCGTCAACAGGCAGAGTAGGACGAATGGCCGAGCCCATAAGCGCAGTTTACCGGCCCTCCGTATGCGCTCCGTTTGGGAAGGTTCGGAAGTGTCGTCCGGTTTCTTACTCACCGAACTGATGCGAGCAAGCCAACAACCATTACGGACTGCGCTAGAGCGAGGTATGTAGACCAACAGGGTGGTGTTCTCGTCGTGGCATTTGATAGCTCCTCGCTGCTCGCGGAGTGTTTACCCGTGCGAGGATCTGCAAACTCGGGTTGCCTCAACCCGGTTTTCTATTGATCCCCAACCCCCGATTAGGCCACGGACGCGATTCGTTGACCAAACTAAGGGCGAGGTCAAAGGCCTGTAACGGTCAGGGAGACCGTCGTTAGTTCTTATTCGCCGGAGGTTGCTGCTGTTTCTGTTGCGGTTGTTGCTGGCCTTGCTGGCCCTGTTGCTCGATAACGTCGGGCGCATGCGACTCGCGATTCACGTGCCCCGCCAGACCTTCGTCGAGCGTGATGTTGTAGCGATCGAGCGTCGATCCCATGACCTGATCCAACGAGATCTTGGCGTGCTCATACGCGGTCCGCGCCGCCACTTCCGCCAGTTGCGCGGTGATCAACTGCCGCTGGTCGGCCATGATCGCGTTAAAGGTGGTCGGGCCGGAAGACTTCTTCTTCTCCGCTTCGAGTAGCTGCTCCTGCAAAACGCGTGTCTCTTGGGCGGTGCCATATCGCGCCCGCGCCTGGCGAATGGCGCTGGTGGCGCTTGCTATGTCCACCAGAATCTGGTTTGTCGTCCGTTGGCTGCTCACTTGCGATTGCCGGAACTGTAACTGATCGATTCCGTAGTCGGCCTGCGCCTGCCGATTTCCTATAGGCGCCGAAAAGGTGGCCACCACCGAGTTGCTGGGGAAATTGCGGCGGAAGATCTGTGCCAACGCCGTGCCGTACCCCCCCACGAAGTAGGGATTGGCGCCCGGCCCGGCGGTCCCCGCCGTGCCGCGATCGTAGGTTCGGCCCGTGATGGTGAGGGAAGGCAGCAGAGGATTGGTGGTTCCCGCCAGATTGATCTCCGAAGTCTGGTCCTGGAAGTTGGAGACGGCCACGTCGGGCCGTTTCGCCAGGGCCGTAGTGACTGCCTGTCGAAGCTGCGGCAGTTCCTCATTTTCCGGAATCTCGATGCGGTCGATGGGAATGATCTCCGCAGCGTCCAATTCCGGAATCTCAGTGTGGCTCAACGCGTCTTTGAGCAGCAGCCCACGCTGACGCACATTGGCCTCGGCCACCACTACATCCTGCCGGCGAGTGCCAAATTCCGCTTCGGCGCGTGGCATTTCCACGCCCGCGATGGCGCCGACGGAAATCTCGTACTTGGTATCCTCCACAAATTTGCGTGTGATTTCGAGGGCATTTTGACGAGCTTTCAATTCCTCCCGCGCGCTTGCCAGATCCCAGTAGAGATTTACAACTTGGACCACGGTATTCAACAACGTGGAACGGAACACTTCTCGCGAGGCGGTGGTATTAACCTGCGCGATGCGGATTCCCCGATTATTCAGCTTGGCTCCGAAACCCTGCAGCAGACTGTGCTGAAAATAAATGTCCATGTGCGGACCGACCGCGGGATTCAGGATGTCTCCTGGCGAGTTCTCTTTCAAATACTGCTCGTAGTCCACAAACTGCACGGTTCCACCCGTGATCAATCGTTGCACCACCGTGGTGTTATAGGTATGCACCGTATCTTCCAGCGAACTTACCTGGCTGGCCACGGTATTGGCCTGCGGCTGGGTCAGATGGCCAAAGATCGTGGTGTTCTGGATGTACGGGTCTAGCGCCGGGGTAATCGCGCCGATCTGTTGAATCGTGGCCGCTCCGTTGCCCCCGCCCGTGCCACCACCGCCGCCGTTGCTCTGCCCCGCGCTGACCAGACTGCCGGCCACGCCGAGACCGGCGTCGGCGCTGGCCACCTGAGAACTGGCGCTCGGTACGCCGCGCAGTGGACCGCCGGCCTTCGCCCGTTCCAAGGCGGAATCCGCCAGCATCGGCCCGTAGCGGGCAATTTCGAGATTCAGATTGTTCTCGATCGCCAAAGCAATTGCATCTTCCACCGTAAGGTAGAGGTTGCCCGCGCGAATCAGGCTGCTCAGTCGAGTGGAATTGGTCAATCGGATGGGCGGGATCTCGGGCGCCGCATACGATCGAATCAGAACCGGGTAGTTTGGTTTGTTGATGGAGTAGGGCTGCTGGTTTTGCGCCGCCGCCGGAAGGGCCATCAGGCCCGCCAGCAATCCGCATACGAACGCCCGGGGTCTCATTGCTTGCCTCCCTGCGGACGGCCCTCTGGAACGTTCGCCGGAATCACCGACTCCCTGGCAACGTGACCCGAAATGGCCTCTTCCATCGAAACATGATTCACTTCCAGAGCGCGGCCCAGCGCCAGGTCAAACGAGATCTTGTTGTGTGTGTAGTTGGCCATGGCCTGTACTTCGGTGTCCTGGGTAGCGGCCAGCGCCTGTTGCGCCGCGATCACCAACGCCACACTGCCCACACCGGCCTGAAACCGCTTTTGCTCTGCATCCAAAGTCTGTTCGGCCAACACCCGCGACGCCACCGAGGTTTCGTATCTCGACCTGGCCTGTTCCAATCCGATGACGTTGGTTTTCACGTCCACCCGCACCTGGTTGACAGCCTTCTGCAATTGCAGTTCGGCTTGCCTGGCCTGCAATTGGTCGGTCACATAGTCGGCCTGTGCGGCGCGATTGCGAAACGGGATGTTGAGAGAGAAACCGGCCGAGTAGTTCGGAAAAGCGCGTCCAAACAACTGCGCGAAGACGCTCGTATTCCCTCCCAGGAAGTAGGGGTTCGGTGGGCCGCAGTTGTCGTTCGGATTGGTGTCCGTGCCGCACCGGGCCGCGTAGAGGGGATTGATCGGCCCTCCCAATCCGTTATTCGTAAATTCCGCGAAGGCTGACAGGCTGGGCAGGAGCCCGTTCTTGTCGCCCTTCAGCATAATCTGCTGGCTCTCCAGGTTTAGGCGGTCCCGCTGCAGTTCCAGGCGATTCGTCAACGCCTCCTGAATCAAATCCTGGATCGGCCGGATCTCCTCAGTCTTGGGAATTTCGATGTGGTCCAGCGGGATGATACGGACATCGTCCAGCCAGGAGTTTTGGATCCCATTGCGATTGAGCGCGTTCTTGAGTACAATCTCTTGCTGCGCGACGTTCGTCTGGGCGATCAGCAGATCCTGCTTGCTCACCGAGACGGCCGCCGCTGCACGCGTAATTTCGATTCCCGCCAGGGCCCCAATCGCCACCTGCTTCTTGTTGCCCTCGTACAAATCCTCCGCTACCGCCAGGGCGCGCTCCTTAATGCGGACGGCGTCGTTGAAACTCACCAGATCCCAGTAGAGATTGAGTGCTGCCGAGACGGTCGTAGCCACCTGCAGTTTCACCTGCATATCGCTCACCTTCATGTTGTTCCTGGCGACGCGGATGTCGCGGTTGTTGACAGCGATGCTGAAGCCCTGCAGGAGCGGCTGGCTGATCTGAAAGTCGAAGTACCCGTTCAAGGTCGGGTTGAATAAAACCGAAGAGCTGTTGATCAGGCTGCGGCTATTGTAAAACGTAAAATTGACGTTGGTGCCGGTGATGAACGATTGGCTGTAACCAGACGCGAAGCTGCGGAAAGTGTTGGTCAACGCCGTCGTGCCTACCAGAACCGTATTGGTTTGTGGAGTGGTTGAGTGCGAGGCCTGCACCTGAACGAAGAAATTTGGATCGAGATTCGGGGGTGTTGGGCCGATCGCGGTGATTACGGAACCGCCCGCCGACAAAGCGCCGCCACCCAGTCCCGTGGCGTTGCTGCTGATGCCTGCAGTGCTGACGCTGGTAGGCCCAGCCGCTATGGGTGTATCCACTCCGCGCAGAATGCCGCCGCCTTCCGCGCGCCGCAACACTTCGCGCGCCAGGAAGGGACTATACCGCTGAACCGCGATATCGAGATTGTTCTCCAACACCAGCGCGATCACGTCCTGCACCGAAAGGTAGAGATTGCCGTTCCGCAGCAGAGACTCGAGCCGGGGTGTGTTGGTCAATTTCGCCGGGGCTACCTGCCGCTTCTCCAGATGGAGAGGACGCAGGAATCGTCCTACCACCGGATTCTCTTTGGGATTGGTGATGTAGACTTCCGACTGCTGTGCGAGCACAGGACCCGAAATCAACAGGAGGGCTAACCAGCCCCGGGCAGGACGGGTAAGGCGGATATTCATTGGCTTGCGCACACGATTCTCTTTCCTCATGAATTGCTTTCAGGTTTTGGACTTCGGCCAGTGATGACCGGTTTGCAATTCCACTTCCAGAGGATCGCGCTGTGCTGAGTCGGTTTAGTCCATGTTCCTGCTAGAGGTTAGGCTACGGGCGGGCGTCCCGGTCGGGGGACGCCAGGGTAGGTGTCCGATATTGAGACGGGCTGTTCGATTTCGGCCCCGCGATGGACTCAGTAGCGGCCGGGCCCCTCGACTTTACGGAAGATCTGGAACCATGCCCCTGCCAACGCAAGGATGGCTCCGAGCATGAGGTACCCTGCCAGGCGCGCCTCACCCGGCGCAAAGTGGTAGCTGCTCAGGACATATCCCTTCACCATGAAGACTGCCACGGCGAGACTCCACAGGAAGAACAGCGCCCTCAGCTTTCCGCGGATCGCCAGGAGCAGAGTGACGAGCCCAAACAACGAACCGAAGAACACCACCAAGGTCAGGGTGGATCCTGTCCAGGGAAGCATTCCCAAGTGTAAGTTGTTGCCTCCTGTGATCAGTGTCAGGCTGGAGATCGCCAGCAGCAAGAGCGCCAACAGGCCGTGAAACAGATAACTGAAAAAGCGTAAAAGCGTCCGAAGTACGCCCAACTCCACCTCCTAGTCCAAATGGAACCGCTATTCTAACAAGTCGCTCGCCGCAGCGTGCCCGTTTTCGGGATACGGGGTCCGATTGGATGGTTCCTTCAGAGCCAGTTGCCGGGCTCCGTCTGGTCTGCCATGATGAGCCTTATGAAATGGATCTACACGATTTTCCAGTCCGATCAGGATCTCGACTCGATTCAAGCCACGCTGGATTCGTTAGGCCAGGAGGGGTGGGAGATGGTCTCCGTTTCGCACCAGCAACTTGTTGACGTCGACGATCGCGCCTTCGATCAGTACACCTTTTTCTTTAAGCAGCCGGCATCTTAAGGAGCCCGTTGAAAGCCGTCGCCTCCTGCAAAGCGGGTCCGCTGCGGAAAGCGGTGTCCCGCTCCGTTGGACTGGGCGGGCGGGTGTAATCGTACATTTACCCGATCCCAAACCCTGGTTTCATAACCAAAGTCAGCTTGTTGTTAGTACCGGTACGGTACAGCATCAAGTTGTCCGGATTTACTGGTGAGGTGATCATGCATTTGATTCTTCGATACCCGAGTGGCCGCCTGGCGGACGGAGTTCTACTTGCCGCTGGTCCGAGCCGCTTGCGGATCGTTGTGAAAAGGCTGAACGAAACCATCGAACTGCATTTGACCCAGGGTGAATGGGTGTCCGACCGGGGAGAACGGATCGGCATCGAAGGCTGGCTAAGTGACGGAAACACCGCCGCTTCCAACCTTCTCTCGCAGTTCGGCCGGAAAACTTCCACTGCCACTCATTGAGCGCCGGTTCTGCGAAGAGCGCCTCCCGAGCCCTTCGCCGAAGGATATGAGAAATCGGCACTGCCGGTACGTTTACTAAAGATCGATCCACCCGGAAAGATGCGGCCCGTTAGTACTAGAATACCCGCATTGTTTCCAGGCAGATACCACCCAAAACCTCTTGTCAGATCTCTCCGTTAGCGGCAAACTAAATTGGAGCAAATGGCGGATCTTCCGGTCCGCCAGTCTGTCAGGAGAATGTCCGTGGAACTATCGGATCCGCATGTCATCGCAAATCTTCTATCCGTGCCTGACGGTGGACGCAGGCCGGCAGCGGCGAGTCCGGCGGTAGTCAATACCACCAAGCGGCAACGGGCCGCCCGGCTTTCGCAGTGCAGGTGCGGCGTGTGCACCAATTGTCAGGAGAACGCGCGTTGGGATCGAATTTTCAAAGAGAAATTTGCGGACCCCGATTATTACAGTCCGCGCCCGATCCGTCGCACGTCTCCTTTGCTGTAACGGCGCGGTAAAGCTTCCGGCTTGCCGTCTCGTTCTCGTGTTGTGTGCCGGCAACCCGGAAGTCGCCCGTTCAATGCTATGATGGCGCCAAAACGCCATGCTCACGCTCCGTCGCGCAGTTACCGTCGCTCTGACTCTGGTCGCGATTCGTATCCCGGCGCAGACGCCGGCATCGTCTTCGCGATCGGTCGTGCTGCACGCAGCCCGGTTGCTCGACGTGGAATCTGGCCGCACGATCACTCCTGGCGAAGTGCTGATTTCGGGTGAACGCATCGCACAGGTTGGCACCAGCGTCAATCGTCCCGGCGGCGCGGAGGTAATCGATCTCGGCGACCGCACGCTGCTGCCGGGACTGATCGATGCGCACGTCCACCTCTTCCTTCATCCCGGCGCCGAAGACCTGCAAACCGTGCAGGAGTCGGTGCCAAAACGAACCTTGATCGCGGTGGACGCCGCCCGCCAGGATTTGATGGCTGGTTTCACGGCGGAGCGCGATATGGGAACGGAAGGCGCCGGTTCTGCCGACACTGCGGTGCGCAATGCCATCGACGAAGGCATGTTTCCCGGTCCGCGTTTGCGCATCAGCGGCAACGCTGTAGACATCCTCGGCGGGCACGAGGACGCGAACGACTTCAACCCCGAGCAGCACGTCCTCTCCAACGCGTCGCGAGCCAACAACGCGGCGGAACTGGTCGAAGTCATCCGCCAGCAGTTCAAAGAAGGGGCCGATTTTATCAAAATCTACGAGACCGGCCGCGACTCGGTGGTGGACGGCAAGTTCTCCACCGTCTACCAGTACAACGTGGACGAACTCTCGGCCGCCGTACGTGAAGCCGCCCGCGTCGGCAAACACGTGGCCGTCCACGCCACCGGTGAGCCCGGGACCCTCTATGCCGCGCGTGCTGGCGTGGTTTCCATCGACCATGCCGATCAACTCAGCGAGGAAACCATGCGTCTGATGAAGGATCGCCACATCTTTGCCGTCCCCACCTTCACTATCTCGGAGTTCTTCGCCGACCATGCTCCCACCCCCACACAAGCTGCGCTGGAGCGGCAGTTGCTGGTCATCCATGCCGAAGAGTTTCGAAAACAACTAGCCGCCGGAGTACCAGTCGCGATGGGCTCCGACGTCGGGCCGTTTCCCCATGGTACGCAGGCCCGTGAGTTCGTCCTGATGGTGAAGTATGGGATGACGGCGCTGGGCGCCGTGCAGGCCGGCACCATTAACGGAGCCAAACTGCTCGGCTGGGAAGGACAAATCGGGGTCGTCAAGGCGGGGTATCTGGCGGACGTGATTGCGGTTCCGGGCGATCCCCTGCAGGACATCTCGGTGCTCGGGAAGGTCAGCTTCGTGATGAAGGGCGGCGTGGTGTACCGTCGCTGACCGGCGATTTCTCAGGCCCGCTCCACAAAAAGATTTGAGATTTTAAGGACTGGTTATTCCTATAATTACAGGTATGAAACCGGTCCATGTCTTCAATGTGATTCCGTCGCTCCCTTCCGGCTTGGAAGGCCTTCGGCGGCTGGCATACAATCTGCGCTGGGCATGGGATCACGGAACCATCGAGCTGTTCCGCCGCCTGGACAGCGATCTGTGGGAATCCACCGGCCACAATCCCGTAAAAATGCTGGGCTTGATCGACCAGTCCCAATTGCAGGCGGCCTCGCGCGACGAGACGTTTCTAGCCCAGTTGGACCGCACCCTCCGCGACCTGGATTCGTATCTCGCGGCCGAGTCGACCTGGTACCGCCGCGAGCACCTGCACCGCGATGGCATGCTGGTCGCCTATTTCTCGGCCGAATTCGGGCTTACTGAGTGCCTTTCCGTTTTCGCGGGCGGTCTGGGCGTGCTGGCCGGCGATCATCTGAAGTCGGTCAGCGACTTGGGCGTTCCCCTGGTCGGCGTCGGCCTGCTCTACCAGCAAGGCTACTTCCGCCAGTATCTGAATGCCGCCGGGTGGCAGCAGGAGTCCTACGAAGACAACGACTTTGCCAACCTCCCGCTGGTGCGCGAGCGCCTGCCCGATGGCCGTCCGCTGGTGGTGGAGGTCTTCTATGCAGGCCGTCGCGTGTTCGCCCAGGTATGGCGCGTAGCTGTGGGACGGATCTCGCTCTACCTCCTCGACACCAATCTCCCCGGAAATCGTCCGGAGGACCGCGTTGTCACCTACCAGCTCTACGGCGGCGATCAGGAGATGCGGCTCAAGCAGGAGATTCTCCTGGGCATCGGCGGCTTCCGCGCGCTCGAGGCGCTCGGGCTGACACCGTCGGTCTATCACATGAACGAAGGCCACTCCGCGTTTCTAGGATTGGAGTGGGCAAGGCGCCTGATGGAGCAACGCGGCTTGAATTTCCACGAGGCGCGGGAGGCGGCTTCCGCCGGCCTGATTTTCACTACCCATACTCCGGTTCCGGCCGGTCACGACTATTTTCCTGCCAGCTTGATGGACCACTACTTCGGCGAATATATTGGCCGCCTGGGGCTTTCGCGGACTGACTTCCTGGCGCTTGGCCGGCAGGACCCCGCCAACGACAGCGAGCAGTTCTGCATGACGGTGCTGGCGCTACGCATGGCGGCTACCAGCAATGGGGTGAGTGCCCTCCACGGGAAAGTCAGCCGCCAGATGTGGAATAAGATCTGGCCGGGCGTTCCCGAAGACGAAGTTCCCATTGGGCATGTGACCAACGGCGTCCATTTCCGCTCCTGGATCTCGGCAGAGATGAATCAGCTCTACGACCGCTACCTGGGTCCCAAGTGGCGCGAGGAACATGCCGATCCCAAGCTCTGGGAGCGGGTGGAAAGCGTTCCGAGTGAGGAGCTTTGGCGGACCCACGAAATCCGGCGGGTGCGTCTGGTGTCCTTCGCCCGCCGCCACCTGTTGCAGCAATTGGAGCGGCGGGGAGCGCCCCAGTCCGAGATTGACGCCGCCAATGAGGCTCTGGATCCCGACGCCCTCACCATCGGGTTCGCTCGCCGCTTCGCCACTTATAAGCGCGCGGCGCTGCTTCTGCGCGACACCGAGCGTCTGAGCCGGATTCTGAACAATCCGGAGCGTCCGGTGCAGATCCTGTTCGCCGGCAAGGCTCATCCTCGCGACGACGCCGGCAAGCAGTTGATCCAGCAAATCGTGCGGTTAGCGCAACATAAGGAATTCCGCAGCCGCCTGGTCTTCCTCGAAGACTATGACATGGCCGTCGCCCGCTACCTGGTGCAGGGGGTCGACATCTGGCTGAATACGCCTCTCCGGCCGCAGGAGGCTAGCGGGACCAGCGGCATGAAGGCGTTGGCCAACGGAGTCCTCAATCTCAGCGTGCTCGACGGATGGTGGGACGAAGCATGGCACGATGCGGCGGCCAAGCGGCAGTTCGTCGGGTGGGCGATCGGACGCGGCGAGAACTACGACAACGCCGAATACCAGGACCAGGTGGAGTCTGCCGCGCTCTACGATCTGCTGGAGCACGACATCGTGCCCACGTTCTACGATCGCAGTGCCGGCGGGGTACCGCGCCGCTGGACGCAGCACATGAAGTCCTCCATCGCGCATCTCTGCCCCCAGTTCAATATGCAGCGGGTAGTGAAGGAGTACGCGGTCGACTTTTACGAAATGGCCCATGAACGCTCCGGACAATTGCTGGCGGAGGGATCGGTTCGCGCCAAATCGTTGGCCGCATGGATGGCGCGGATGAGGACCGTCTGGCCGGAGGTGCGGGTGGAGCGGCTGGAGACTCTGCCGGTCACCGAACTAACCGTAGGCAGCAAGTTTCCCATGAGGGCATGGGTTCACCTGGGTTCAATCTCGACAGATGAGGTCACGGTGGAGCTGTATATGGGCCGGATCGATGCCAACGGCGAGATCACCGAAGGGGTTGCGATTCCGATGCAGCCCACCGGTCCGTGCCAGGGGGGCGCCTGTACGTTCGAGGCGGCCGCGGTGCCCTGTTTGCGAAGTGGACGCCAGGGCTACACGGTTCGCGTGCTGCCCTATCACCGCGATCAGGCTAAGTCGCTCTTACCCGGCCTGATTACCTGGGCCGACGGGCATGTGAAGGCCGATTCCGCTATGCATCTGGTGTGAGAAGGGGATCCGGCCTGCCGTTATTGGCGCGACGGCTGCTGGCTCGAAGGGATCCGCAACCGAGAAAGGAGCCGGGCCATTTATGGCTCCGGCAAGCGGCCGGTCCAATCGCACCACGCCCACGCCACTGCCGTTAGTGAGCCCAAGGCGCCGGCCACCAAGCCGATGGTCCTCGCACTGCAGTACTGGGAAGCGATTCCGGCGGCCGCCATCGAGACGATCATCATTGACCAGCGGAGCGACTCCATCGTCGCGAAGACACGTCCGCGGAACCGGTCCGGCGTGTGGTGCAACAGTTGCGCGTTGTTAAGCACCGAAGTCACCGCCATTCCCACCCGCGAGAACATCATCGCGATCAACGCTGCGGCGTACGACTCCACCTGGCTGAAGACCATGTACGCGGCGCCGTGCACCACGTACGAAATCGTCACCGCAAGTTTGTATCCCTTGAACCCGACGCGGCGGCCGACGATATGACCCGTCACGCCGCCAAGCAGGAGTCCGATCCCGGCGAACCCCCAGATGGAGCCGATTCCCGCGGCGCCGCGATGAAACACCTGCTCGCCGAAGAGCGCAAACAAGATCTGGGCCGCGCCGCCGCCCAGTGCCCAGCCCACCGAGATCATCGCGATCCCCATCATCAGCGGTACTGACCGCATGTAGTCCAGGCCCTCACGGTATTCGTGCCACGGACGCACCGCGTTGCCCATCTTGTGATCGGGGCGGAATCCACCTGGAGTCGAGATCTGCCAGATGGCCCAAGCGGAGAATACGAACGAGAGCGAATTGATGATGAAAGCCCAGGAGTAGCCGAATTGCGACGCGCTGAATCCGGCGAGCAGCGTGCCTGCCGTCAGGGTTGCCCATCCAGTGGTCTGGGTGAGCGAGTTGGCGGTGTGCAACTCGTCGTCGGTGGCGATGGTCGGAAGAATGGCGGAGCGCCCGCTGGTGAAGAATGGCGACGCGAACATGAGGGCGCCGCTCAGCAGATACAGCAACCAGGGACGGGGCTGGTGGATCGTGAACAGGAATGCCGCTGCCAGCCCGGCGCGGACGAGATCGCTCACAATCATGATGCGCTTGCGATCGAAACGATCGAGCACGACTCCTGCCGCGGGTCCGGCTAGCACAGCGGGGATGGCGCGCGAGAGCATTACACCCGATACCACCATTCCGGACCCGGATTTCTCCATTACCAGAGCGAACACCGCGATGTTATTGAAGTAGTCGCCGATCTCGCTGACTACCTGCGCCAGCCATGTATTGCGGTAGTTGTGGTTGTGGAGTAGCAGGTCGAAGACAGGGGTTGATTGGGGGTTAGGGGTCAGGGGAGTGGGACTCGGAGAACTGGGGGAGGGGCGTGCCAACGTTCGTATTCTACCGTGCCGGGGTGACATCCAAGTCGGAAAACGCTGACCATCTCGGGCGTGACCTGGTCGTGGCTTCGTGATGCGGCACGAAGTCGGGCCGGACGGTCATCCGCATCCCGCGCATGCAAGGCTGACCGCCCATCTTCGCACCCGATAGCCAGTCCCTAACCCCAGCCCCCATAACCCCCAAACCCCTACCCCCCAACCCGCGCTTTTCCTTATCGCATTGCGTAACTGCTGAGCACCTTCATGTAGTTGGCGCGCTCGAATGCGCCGGGCTGCGGCACTGACTGGCGACTCATACTGCCTTGCATCTGCTTGATGGAGTCGTACTCGTGCTCGCCCATCCAGATGAGCAACTCCGTGCAAAGCGTATCGAGGTAGCTGATGCCTCGCTTCAGCAGCGCCGACGTCATCATCGCGATGCGCGCGCCGGCCATCATTGCCTTCACGATATCGGTAGCGCTGTGGACGCCGCCGGTCAGGCCAAGGTCCGCGCGAATACTGCCATAGATTACTGCGATCCAATGCAATCGGAGCAACAGTTCGTGAGAATTGCTCAGGATCAGATTCGGCACCACCTCGAGTGCCTCGAGGTCGTAGTCCGGCTGGTAGAAGCGGTTAAACAGCACCAGCCCGTCGGCGCCGGCGGCGTCGAGTTTCTTCGCCACGTTCGCCATCGAGCTGAAGTACGGTCCCAGCTTGACGGCCACCGGGATCGTCACTTCCGCTTTCACGGCCCGAATCAGATCGACGTAGCGCTGCTCCACCTGCTCGCCAGTGACTTCGGGGTCCACCGGAATGTGATAGATGTTCAGTTCCAGCGCGTCGGCGCCGGCCTGCTCGATCTGCCGCGCGTATTGCAGCCAGCCGCCCTTGGTATTGCCGTTCAGGCTGGCGATCACCGGAATCCGCACCGCCTGTTTGCACTTAATAATGTGCGCCAGGTAGGAGTCCGGACCCATGACGCGATGTGTCAGGTCGGGAAAGTGGGTGGTGGACTCGGCCGAAACATCCGAACTCTCCGTCATGAAGCGATCCAGTTCATCGCTTTCGTGCTCGATCTGCTCTTCGAATAAGGAGTGCAGCACCACGGCAGCGGCGCCGTTATCCTCGATCCGCCGGATGTTGCCCACGTCCTCGCACATCGGCGAGGACGAGGCAACCAGCGGATTCTTCAACTTCAAACCCATCCAGGTCGTGGTCAGATCAATGGTTTTGGAAAGGTCGATCATTTCTTCACCTCCTCGGAGTGCGGGGCGCCATTGACGGGCTGATGCGCCATGTGCTCGTACAGCTTCCAGCGGCTCGCTACGTCCCTCTCAGCATCCACCAGCAGTTCCTTGGCGTGTTCCGGATTGCTCTTCACCAGCATGGTATAGCGGGTCTCGTTGTAGATGTACTGCTTGAGCCCGATGGAAGGCGCGCGCGAATCGAGTTGGAACGGGTTCTTGCCCTGCTCCACCAGGTCGGGATTGTAACGGAACAGCGGCCAGTAGCCCGAATTCACCGCGGCCTTTTGCTGCTCCATGCCATAGGCCATGTCGTACCCGTGCGCGATGCAGTGGCTGTAGGCGATGATGAGCGACGGTCCGTCGAAAGCTTCGGCTTCGAGGAACGCCTTGACGGTGTGCATGTCGCCCGCGCCCATCGCGATCTTCGCGACGTAGACGCTGCCGTAGCTCATTGCCATCAAGGCGAGATCCTTCTTGCCGGAGGGCTTGCCGCCGGCCGCGAATTTCGCGACCGCGCCGCGCGGCGTAGACTTCGATGCCTGGCCGCCGGTGTTGGAGTATACCTCGGTATCGAGCACCAGGATGTTCACGTTGCGGCCGGAAGCGATCACATGGTCGAGGCCGCCGTAGCCGATGTCATACGCCCATCCGTCCCCTCCTACGATCCAGACGCTCTTCTTGACGAGGGCATCGGCAAGACTCAGCAGATCGCGCGACTCGGCGGTATTAAGTCCGGCGAGCTTGTCCTTGAGGAGTTGGACGCGCTCGCGCTGCGCGAAGATGCCCTGCTCCGTCTTCTGGTCGGCGTTGAGAATCGCCTGCGCGAGGTCCTCTCCGATCGCGAAGCCCAGGCGCCACACCAGCTCACGTGCGTACTCGGCCTGTTTATCGGCGGCGAGCCGCATCCCCAAGCCGAACTCCGCATTGTCTTCGAACAGCGAGTTCGACCAGGACGGCCCGCGTCCTTCCTCATTCATGCAGTACGGCGTAGTGGGCAGATTGCCGCCGTAGATGGATGAACAGCCGGTGGCGTTGGCGATCAGCATACGGTCGCCGAACAACTGCGTCATCAGCTTCACATAGGGAGTTTCGCCGCAGCCAGAACAGGCGCCCGAAAACTCGAACAGTGGCTGGAGCAACTGCACGTCCTTCACCTGGCTCATGGAGAGCGCCTTGCGGTCGGTGTCCGGGATCCTCAAGAAGAAGTCCCAGTTAGCGGCCTCGGATTCGCGCAGTGGCGGCTGCGCCACCATATTGATGGCGCGGTGCTTCACTTCGCTCTTGCTCTTGGCCGGGCAGACCTGCACGCACAGAGTGCATCCCGTGCAATCTTCTGGGGCCACCTGCAGCGTGTACTTGCGATCCTTCATGTCCTTCCAGCGTGCGGGTACCGCCTTGAAGGTGTCCGGCTTTCCGGCCAGGTAGCTGTCGTCATAAACCTTGGCGCGGATCACGCTGTGCGGGCACACCAGCACGCACTTGCCGCACTGGATGCAGAGATCCTCATCCCACTCCGGAATCTCGAGCGCGATGTTGCGCTTCTCCCATTGCGCCGTGGCGCTGGGGAAGGTGCCGTCCACCGGCATCGCGCTGACGGGCAGTTCATCGCCCTCACCGGCCACGATGCGCGCTGTGAACCTCTGCACGAAATCGGGAGCGGCCGCGGGAACATACGGGCGGATATCGAAGAACGCGGTGATCTTGCCGGGGACATTGACCTGGTGAAGGTGACTGAGCGCCTCGTCGACCGCGGCGAAGTTCTTCTGCACCACGCTTTCGCCGCGCTTGCCGTAAGTCTTGTCGATGGCATGCTTGATCGCGGCAATGGCCTCTTCGCGCGGCAGCACTCCGCTGATGGCGAAGAAGCAGGTCTGCATGATGGTGTTGATGCGGCCGCCCATGCCAGTCTGCTTGGCGACTTCGTATCCGTCGATCACGTAGAATTTGAGGTTCTTGTCGAGAATCTGCTGCTGCACCAGGCGCGGCAGTTTGTCCCACACCTCATCGGGTCCGAAGGGACTGTTGAGCAGGAACGTAGCGCCGTTTTCGGCGTACTTCAGCATGTCGAGGCGCTCCAGGAAGGAGTACTGGTGGCACGCGACGAAATTCGCCTTCGAGATGAGATAGCTGGAACGCAGCGGCTTGGGTCCGAAACGCAGGTGGGAGGTGGTGATGGCGCCCGACTTTTTCGAATCGTAGACAAAGTATCCCTGGGCGAAGTTTTCGGTCTCTTCTCCGATGATCTTGATGGAGTTCTTGTTGGCGCCCACGGTACCATCGGCGCCCAGGCCGTAGAACAGCGCGCGCACGGTGCCCGGGACTTCGGTAGAGAATTCGGGATCGTAGTCGAGGCTGGTGTGCGTCACATCGTCGCGGATACCGACCGTGAAGTGGTTCTTGGGCGAGTTGCGGAGCAGCTCGTCGAAGACGCCCTTCACCATGGCGGGCGTGAATTCCTTGGAGGCCAGTCCGTAGCGCCCGCCGATGACCTTCTTGCTGACGCCCATCTCGGCCAGCGCGGTGACGACGTCGCAGTAAAGCGGCTCGCCCAGGGCGCCCGGCTCTTTGCAGCGATCCAGCACTGCAATCGACTGCACGCTTGCCGGCAGGGCAGCGACGAACGTCTCGACCGCGAACGGCCGGAACAGGCGAACCTTGAGCAAGCCCACCTTCTGACCGCTTGCGACCAGCGCGTCCACTGTCTCGTGCGCCACCTCGGCCCCGGAGCCCATCATGATGAGGATGCGCTCGGCGTCCGGCGCCCCCACGTAGTCGAACAGGTGATATTGGCGTCCGGCGATCGAAGCGAACTTGTCCATGGTGTTCTGCACGATCGTGGGTGCCGCCAGGTAGTAGGGGTTGGAGGCTTCGCGCGCCTGGAAGTACACGTCGGGATTTTGCGCTGTGCCGCGGATGAACGGGTTGTTGGGATTCAACGCGCGCGCCCGATGGTTGCGCACCAGCTCCTCGTCGATCATCTCGCGCAGATCGTCGGACGTGAGTTGTTCGACCTTGGCGACCTCATGCGAAGTACGGAATCCATCGAAGAAGTGTAGGAACGGAAGGCGCGACTCCAGGCTTGCGGCCTGGGCGATGATCGCCATGTCCATCACTTCCTGGACCGAGTTGGACGACAGCATGCCGAACCCTGTGGACCGGGCCGCCATCACATCGCTGTGATCTCCGAAGATCGAGAGCGCATGCGCCGCGAGCGCTCTGGCCGCGATATGGAACACCGTGGAGGTCAGTTCCCCGGCGAGCTTGTACATGTTGGGGATCATCAGCAGGAGCCCCTGCGACGCGGTGAAGGTGGTGGACAGGGATCCCGCCTGTAGCGCCCCGTGCAGCGCACCGGCTGCTCCGCCCTCACTTTGCATCTCGACTACCGTAGGCACGGTGCCCCAGATGTTGGTCTTCTGCTCAGCGGACCACTGATCCGCCCATTCGCCCATGTTCGAAGATGGCGTAATGGGGTAGATCGCGATGACTTCGTTGGTCTTATGCGCGACGTATGCAGCCGCTTCGTTTCCGTCGATCGTAACCTTCGGTCGAGTGGTAGATGAGTTGGTCAACTCGCCCCTCCTTACCAAAATGGGATTCATAATCCTTAAGACAAATTATAAGACCTTTTTGTCGTAAAAATCCACAGATTTTTGAATCCGAAACTATGATGTTGATAAGTCGTTGAAGCTGTGGCCGTTATGGAGAGGCTCAATAATGGGCGAGCGACACTCGATGGAGCACCGCATCGATCAGCGTCCCGGCATAAGCATTGTCGACGCTCACCGGTGTGGCGAAGCTCATTCCGCGCCGCCAGGTCGCCGGCGCTTCGGGATGGACCCCGGAGAGAACCACCCATCCACTTCCGGACATCCCTTCGACAATCGCAGGGGTTCCGTCGGGATACTTGCCAACCACCGAACCCCAGCCCGAGAGCTGCGGACCATCTTCCCAGTACTGATCGAGAGTCTGGCCGCCGGCATCGGTAATCGCCACGGCCGCTTTGCGGATCCCCTGATTCTCGGCGCTATAAAATCCGAATTGCACACCTGAGGTCAGATTCAGGCCGTTGTAGACGGAGTTTCCGCCAAAGAAGGCGCCGGCGCAAATTCCGAGGTAATTCAAGCCGCTCTTTACGGCATTGTGAATGTGCGCCGACGTGCCCGACGTCAGGTGGTTGCCGATGATTTCGAAATTGCCGCCCGGAACGATCAGCAGTCGATAGTTCCGTAACTGCGATTCACTCATCTCATTCAACTGCGTGGAATTCGCCGTGGAATAAGGGAGGTGTTTCTGGTTCAGGACGATTTCGACCGCTGCGACATCGTTGGGAGAGGTTCCGGTTCCATTGAACAGAAGAATGGGAGGTGTGTTGCTGGACGTCAGTGGGATGGCGCGGTCGCAGGCTGTCGAGGCCAATGCTATGAGCGCGACAAGGATCGGGAAAGCACGTCCGTTCAGGCTCGACGTCAAAATTCTCGTCACGTCTTCGGTCGGTCGCGACGCCATCCCATCACCCGTCGTCGCAAGTTTACCAGAGACAGAAGCCTCTCCCGACGCTGTACGTCTCGATGGCCACAGCAATTCCGCCTGTGCGGCCCTCGCTACCAGCTTCAACAACCTGGTAATTGGAAAGAGAATCGGTGCCGCATCCTGAAGATTATTTCACTTCCGCCGGAGCGAAGACGCGTTCTGCCATCGCGTGCTTCAGTGCTTCGATGCCCTGCCCGGTGGCGCTCGAGATCTCGAAATACGGCAACCCGCGCTGCTGCGCAATCGCGCGCAATGAGGCCACTCGCTCGGGATCCTGCGCCGCATCCATTTTGGTCGCGAGCACGATCATCGGCTTGTGCACCAAATCTTCGCTGAAGCTGGCCAGTTCTTCCATCACGGTTTCGAAATCCTGCACGGGGTCGCGGCCGCTCATTTCAGAGACATCCACCAGGTGTGCAAGCAGGCGAGTCCGCTCGATGTGCCGCAGGAACTGGACTCCCAGTCCATGTCCCAGGTGCGCGCCTTCAATCAGGCCGGGAATGTCCGCGACCACGAAGCTGCGGAAATTCTCCAACTGCACCACTCCCAAATTCGGCTCGAGCGTCGTGAATGGGTAATCGGCGATCTTGGGACGCGCTGCTGAGATACGCGAGATCAGCGTGGATTTGCCGGCATTGGGAAAACCCACCAGCCCGACATCCGCCAACAGCTTCAACTCCAGGCGCAGCCGTCTCTCATCTCCCGGCTTGCCGGGTTCGTGCTCCGTTGGAGCCTGATGCGTCGAGGTGGCGAAGCGGGCATTGCCGCGTCCGCCGCGTCCGCCATGCGCCACTACGAAACGTTGGCCCGGTTCGGTGAAGTCAAAGAGACGCTCGCCGCTGCCTTCGTCGTAAACCACCGTCCCGACAGGGACATCCAGTTCAACGCCGTAGCCATCAGCGCCGCTCTTATTGCTGCCCTCGCCGTGACGGCCCCGCTGCGCTTTGTGTTCGGGATTGTATCGATATTTGAGGAGAGTGTTTTCGTGAGGATCGGCGACCATAACGACGTCGCCGCCGCGGCCACCATCGCCGCCGCTGGGGCCGCCGCGTGGCACGTACTTCTCGCGCCGGAACGCAAGACACCCGTTACCGCCGTCGCCGGCCTTTACCAGAATTCTCGCTTCGTCAATGAACATTCGATGGCAGGTCTGTCGCCCCGCCGGAAACCTTCTGACCCGCGTGCGTCAGCAGGCGGTGCGGACTATACGCTGGCTTGGATGTTGACGAACTTTCCCATGCGGCCGCGGTCTCTGAATTCCACCACGCCCGTCACCTTGGCGAAGAGAGTATCGTCCTTGCCCCAGCCCACGTTCAAGCCCGGCTTGATCTTGGTGCCGCGTTGGCGCACAATGATCGATCCGCCCGGAACCAGTTGTCCGCCGAAGACCTTCACTCCCAGGCGCTGCGAATTCGAATCGCGCCCGTTTTTGGAACTGCCTAAACCTTTCTTATGTGCCATTGCTTCACCTTAGAGTTGGATGTCGTCTACCTTCACTTCGGTGAAGGATTGGCGATGCCCGATAGTCTTCTTGTATTGCTTCTTGCGCTTGAACTTGAAGACCAGCACTTTCGAGCTGCGTCCGTTGGCAACGATCGTTGCCTTGGCGGTTCCGCCGGTCACGAACCCACCCTCGTCGGGGAAGGCCGCCTTGACAGGCAATTCCACTTCGGAGCCGACATCGCCGGCCAGTTTTTCCACACGGAGAACGTCGCCCGGCGCAACCCGGTACTGTTTTCCGCCCGTTTCAATAATTGCGTGCATTTCAGAAACCTCGATTGGGACCAGGACACACGGAGTGCGTTGGAACCGCTGGAGTAAAGATTCAGTTTACTACATTCGGACGTGCCCGGCCAAGTCTGCCAACAAAAGCCACAAAAGCCGCACGAGCTGCGAATGACCGCGCGGCTTTCTGCCTTCCTTCCGATCTTCTTCAACTTACCGTGAATTCACGAGCCTGCGTTACAATGGCCCTTCAACATGCAGGTTCTCCAGGCAGGGCAACACAAATTAATTTACCTGGAACTCCAGCCGGACCTGGTTACGAACATCGCGCGGCAAGCGGGGTTCGACGCCAGAATCAAGGATGGGTCGCGCACCATTCAGCTCGATCTCACCACCCCGGGTAGAGAAGGCCCCCTGCTGCTTTTCGATGCCGCTGACCCGGCGAACCTCGGCTGGTTTTCGCGCTGCCAGTTCTATGTGGACCGCTGGACCGGCGTGGTGCTGCAAACGCCTATGACCCTAGCAAACAAGCGCGACCGCAGCGGCAAAGCACATCGCAACTCGGTTCGTTTGTCGATCTCCAAAGAGCTTCCCTCTACTTTCCGCTTGCCCGGACGACAGCCGCTCACGGAACAGGTCTTCTATCAACTTCTGCTCAGCTTCCTCAACGCACTCAACAAAACCGGCGTAGCCGTCTGCGGCGTCGGCGTGGTGCAACCGCTGGCCGGCCGAACCGAGAGCGTCGGGACTCGCAACTGACACTGTACTGCCCCTTACATGCCATCGGAACGCCGGTGAAACGGTGTGATTTTTCTGTGAATCGTATCTCTGTAGTCTGGGATTGAAGGGCGATTTCGGGGGGAACGGCCTTCGGTCTTTGGCTCGATGGCAGGGCATGCTCCGCTTGCGGCGCACAGAAATGTGCGAGCCGGCGTCATGCCCTGCCGATCCATAATCTTGGTTACCGCCCGCTCGTCTATCGGAGTGCAGTCAGCGGCACGACTCCATTTTGCATATAATTAAATGGACTGTGCACTGGGCAACACTCTCCTCACCAAGGATTCCCTATCGATGTCGACATTAGAGGTTTCCCCGGTTGAGCCCCTTTCGGGCCAATCGAACCACTCTGTTATTAACGATTTCTCCATACAGGTCGCAACAGTAAACGGATCCGGAAGCCAAACCGCGAACACCGTTCTGATGCGTTCCATTTTTCAAATGGGCATCCCCGTATCCGGGAAGAACATGTTCCCCTCGAATATCGCCGGGCTGCCTACGTGGTTTACCATCCGCGCCAGCAAGCATGGATACATCGGCCGTCGCAAGGAAATCGATTTCCTGATTGCCATGAATCCCGAAACCGCGCGGGAAGACGTCATGAAACTCGACGGCGGTGCCGCCGTAGTCTATGACGCGCCGCTGAAGCTGAACGAACTGCGCAGCGACCTGCACTTTTATCCCGTCCCCTTCGATAAACTCGTGGCTCCAGTGTGCCCCGATGCCAAGCTCCGCAAACTGGTGCGGAACATGATCTACGACGGCATCGTGGCCTGGTTGCTCTCGATCGAAATGGATGAGATCCACAAAGCGCTGGTCAAGCAGTTCGGCAAGCGTAAGGCCAAGGCTGCCGAATTGAACTGGGGCGCTGCCAAGGCCGGATTCGATTACGCGGCGCAGACCTTCACCAAGACGGACCCGTATCGAGTAGAGCGCATGAACGAGACCGCCGGCAAAATCATTATCGACGGCAACTCGGCTTGCGCGCTCGGCGCGATGTTCGCCGGCGTGACGGTGGTTACCTGGTATCCGATTACGCCTTCCTCTTCGCTGGTCGAAAGCCTTATCGGCTACATGAAGCGCTTCCGCAACGACCCCGAGACAGGCAAAGCCACCTTCGCGATTGTGCAGGCCGAAGACGAACTTGCGTCTATCGGTATGGCACTCGGCGGAGGCTGGGCCGGCGCTCGCTCGATGACTGCCACCGCGGGTCCCGGCATCTCTCTCATGTCCGAATTTATCGGCCTCGGCTACTACGCCGAAATTCCTACCGTCGTGTATGACGTGGAGCGCGTCGGGCCTTCCACCGGCCTGCCGACGCGGACTGCTCAGGGCGATATCATCAGCACCGCCTTGCTCTCGCATGGCGACACCAAACACCCGCTCTTCTTCCCCTGCTCGGCCGAGGAGTGCTTCAGCATGTCCATTGAAGCCTTCGAATTTGCCGAGCTCTTCCAGACGCCCGTCTTCGTCATGACCGATCTCGATCTCGGCATGAACAACTGGATGGCGGATCCATTCACGTATCCCGAGAAGCCCATTAAGCGCGGCAAGGTGCTAAGCGCGGAAGATCTCGGCCAACTCGGCGGTTTCGCCCGCTACAAAGATGTGGATGGCGACGGCATCGGATACCGCACACTGCCCGGCACCAATCACCCGAACGCCTCGTATTTCACACGCGGCAGCGGCCACAACGAGAAAGCCCAGTACACCGAGCGCGAAGACGACTACATCAATAACATGGAGCGCCTCGCCCACAAGTTCGAGGTAATGCGCAAGCACGTGCCCGAACCCGTCATCAAGATCGCCGACAACGCCAAGATCGGCTTCGTCGCCGTCGGGACGTCGGACTACGCGGTTCGCGAGAGCTGCGATCAGTTGAAGTCCGAATACGACATCGACGCCAGCTACCTGCGCCTAAAGGCGTATCCGTTCACGGAGCATTTGAAGGACTTCATCCGCCATCACGATCGCGTCTACGTAGTGGACCAGAATCGCGACGCACAGTTGTTGGGCCTCATGCGCCTGGAGTTCGAAGCGGAACTGATCGCCAAGCTGCGCAGCCTGCGCTACTTTGGCGGACTGCCGCTCGATGCGCGCACGGTCACAGACGAAATCATCCGACAGGAGGGCCAATGAGCATTGCACCTCCTCCACCCAAAAAAGTAAACCGCATCGGGTTGGAGGTTCTGAACTATAAAGGAAGCAAGACCACATTGTGTGCGGGATGCGGGCACAACTCCATCTCGGAACGAATCGTGGAGTGCTTCTACGAACTGGGAGTCGAACCGTATAAAGTTGCCAAGTTCTCCGGAATCGGGTGCTCCTCGAAATCGCCGGCCTACTTCCTGGGACTTTCTCACGGATTCAACGCAGTTCATGGCCGCATGCCGTCAATCGCTACCGGCGCCATGCTTGCCAATCGCCAGCTCATGGGATTGGGCGTCACCGGCGATGGCGACACCGCGTCCATCGGAATCGGCCAGTTCATGCACCTGGTACGCCGCAATGTGCCGATGATCTACATCATCGAGGACAACGGCGTTTACGGTCTGACGAAGGGCCAGTTCTCGGCAACAGCCGACCTGGATTCGGTCCTCAAGACCGGCACTCGGAATGATCTGCCGCCTTTCGATTGCTGCGCATTGGCGCTGAAGTGGGGCGCAACTTTCGTCGCCCGCTCTTTCAGCGGCGACAAGCGCCAGTTGCAGGCTATTCTCAAGACCGCGATCTCGCACAACGGTCTATCCGTCATCGATGTGGTCTCTCCGTGCGTGACCTTCAACGATCACGACGGGTCTACTAAGAGCTACAGCTACATGAAGGATCACGAATACATGCTTCATGAGCTGGACTACGTTCCACACTTCGAGGACATCACGGTCGAGATTCCAGAAGGCTCGTTCATGGACGTTGAGATGCATGATGGATCGCATCTGCGCATCCGCAAACTGGAACGCGACTACGATCCGACGGACCGCATGGCCGCCCTGGCGGTGCTCGAGCACGCTCTCGCCAAGCATGAAGTGCTCACAGGCGTGCTGTATGTGAACACGAACAAACCGACCTTCCTGGAACTCCTTAATTTGGGCGAAGAGCCGATCGCGACCCTGCCGGAGTCGAAGGTTCGGCCCGCCAAGGCCGTCCTCGATCAGGTCATGGAAGAGCTGCGGTGATGAATCCTTGATGACGATCCGGGACCCGATTGATTTGGAAATGTTCAGAATGTTACCATCGTGACCGGTCTGTCATCCTCCGAGACAGATTGCAGCAAACCTCCGCCCCACGCTCACCGCGTGGGGCTTTTTTATGCCCCTTTTAGGTAGCACCCCAGCACCCGCAGCATGTCCGCAATTTCCCGCAGGTGGTTCAGCGCATTCTGCACATTTGGCGAGTCGACCTGCCCCATGAAGTCCAGATAGAACAGGTACTCCCAGGGCTTCCCCCGCAACGGGCGCGATTCGATCTTGGTCAAATTGAGATCCCGCAGGGCGAACGCGCTCAGGGCCCGAAAGAGTGCCCCCGGAATATTGCGAGTGCTAAAAACGAGCGAGGTCTTCCAGTGCGCCCGGGGATCGGGCTTCTGGGGGTGTCGTTTGACATATTCCGGCGTGCGCAACAGGAAGAAGCGGGTGAAGTTCCGCCGGTCGCTCTCGATTGACCGGCGCAGGATCCGTCCGCCATAAATTCCGGCTGCTACCGTCGACGCGATCGCCGCCGCATCGGTGAGCCCTTCCTCCATCACCATCTTCACGCTGCCGGCCGTGTCGTAGAACGGAATTCTTTCAATCTGCGGATTCTGGGCAAAGAAATCCAAACATTGATTGAGCGCCACCGGATGCGAATAGGCCCGTTTGATTCGCGAGAAGGAAACACCCTTGGGAGCAATTAGATTATGCACGATCCGCACGCTGGCCTCAGCCACAATCGGCAGCTCGAAATTCTGCAGATGATCGTAATTCTCGTGGACCGACCCCGCCAGGGTGTTCTCGATGGGAATCACGGCGCCTTCGGTGCGGCCATCCTTCAGGCTCCGGAAGACGTCTTCAAAGCGCTCGCACGGCAGCACTTCGACCTTTGCGCCCAACAGTTTACGAAGCGCTTCTTCACTGAACGCGCCGCGGGCGCCCTGAAAGGCGACGACGGGAAGCGATGACTTCGCCCGCTTCACTGCGACTCTCCATTCCATCGCCGGACCTGCGCATCCGGCAGACCGATCAAGTCGAGAACACGATCCACGCTGTGGTCGACGATATCCATCACGGTTTGCGGGTGATTATAAAAGCCTGGAATGGGAGGTGCAATAATCGCACCCATTTCTGCCAACAGCGTCATAGTTTTCAAATGCCCAAGATGCAGCGGTGTTTCCCGGATCATCAGAATCAACTTGCGCCGTTCCTTCAAAATCACGTCGGCTGCCCGAATCATGAGGTTGGAACTGATCCCACAGGCGATGGCGGACATGGTGTGAATTGAGCATGGAGCAATCACCATGGCGTCGGTCAGGAAGGACCCGCTGGCCAGACGGGAAGAGATATTTCCCTGCGGGTAGGAAAAATCCGCAAGGCCCTGCAGATCGGCGGGGAGTTTCCCGGTCTCCAGGTACAGAGTTTTCTGGCCAGAGGTCGTCAAAATCAGGTGCGTCTCCACATCCTTCTGATTTTTAAGTCGTTCCAAAAGGCGTATGCCGTAAATTGCGCCGCTTGCGCCGGATATTCCCACGATGATTCGCACACCGCACCACTTTCTGTGTTGTTCCGGTTTCAGAACAGAAACCACCGAATTCCTTGATGATATTTTACACCTTGGATATAATTGCCGTTCCGATTGCAAGAGCCCTTTGGCTCTCCCGGGAGAGCGGGACAGCGAGGATCATATCATGGACCGTGCCGGAGAAAGGCTCAAGCGGGCTCGCGAACGCCTGAAACTAACCTTTCGCGACGTCGAGCACGCCAGTCAACAAATCGCTGCGCGGCTTAAGAATGACGAATTCGCTATCGCCCTGAGCCGTCTGGCTGACATTGAAAATAAAGGCACGCTTCCCACTATTTACCGCTTATTCAGTCTCTGCGCGATATACCGGTTAGATTTCGACGAAGTCCTGGAATGGTATGGCGTACCGAAAAATCAACTGTCCCTTGAAGCCCTGCAAATTGGCCTGGAAAATACACATTTAATTCAACTTTCTCAGGATCCAGGGGAGCCTGCCCCAAGCGCTCTGGATATCGAAATCGATCCCGGCGAGTCGACTTATCTGAGCCGGTTGATTCGACGTTGGGGAAAATTACCACTAGCATTTCTTATTGGCCTCGACCGGAAACAGCACCGCTACGGATTAATCGGATTCAAGGATTGGTCGATGTATCCCATCCTGCAGCCCGGGTCGCTGGTGTTGCTGGACGAACGAAAACAAAAAATTGCTTCCGAAGGCTGGTCAAATGAGTTCGAACGGCCGATCTATTTCCTGGAGCGGCGAGAAGGATTTGAGTGCGGATGGTGCACCGTGGAGGACGATCGCCTGATCGTCCAACCGCATCCGGCCTCTCCAGCTAAAGCTCGGGCTTACCGGTATCCCGGAGAAGTAGACGTGATTGGGCAGGTGGTGGGAGTGGCTATGCTCCTGGGGCCGCAAAATCGTCCCCGCCCGCATAACGCAGCAGTTCCATCAACATCTCCAGATCTGTAAGATAGAGCTGCCTTTCCACGTCGCGGGCGGCCGCGGGAGGCAGATTGCGGTACTGCTGCATCAGATCCTTGCGCCCCCCGGAAGTCCGCAGATATTCGTCCAGGTCGGCCTTCTGCTCCGAGAGGCTGAAACCGATCCATTGCGAAAAGACCTGATGGTGAGTGTTGCACAGCGCGCGGTCTGCGTCGTCTGTGCCCAAAGCCGCCGTCAACGAAGAGTGAATGTACCGGTGGGTTTCCGGATTCCGCAACGACGCCAGATACGCGAGCCTGCCGAAGACCGTGGGAATCTTTGCGAGACTTTGACGCCAGATTTCCGCGGCTGGTTGTCGACCCTCCAGCGATTTGGAAGCGACGTTAATAATACTGCTTCTCCCGTATTCCGGTCCGGCCTGTACTAAGCTGACGACCCTAAGACTGATTCTATACCAGCTCACGTGAACCGGCTGTGCGGATAAACTCGATCCCCAACCACGCCGGGCATGTTCTATTTTCAGAATATTTTTCCGGAATTCTCCTGATCACCGTGTGGTTGGATCTAGTATAGTACTCACTTATCCGTTGCTATTTTTGTGAAAGAAAGGACCCTCTAGCCATGAAAAAACTCGTGCTCGTCGCTTTGATTGCGCTCTCATTTGTAGCTGCCAGGCCGGTCAAACATGACGCGCCCATACCCCAGTGCAGCCCTTGTCCCTGGGTGCGCTAGCTCCTAAGGAGAACGACATATCCAGCCAGCCCGGTGTTAGAATTACCTTTGTCAGAGGGGTTCGTGATGTCGGGCTTGGTTTATTCCGTTTTTGAATGGGCTTCCATCGTCGGCCTGTTGCTGTTGGCCGTCAGGCTCTACCAAACTCGATTAAATAAGCGCTATCCGGTGTTTTTCGCTTACGTGCTGTTCCGCCTTCCGATGGCGGTTCTCGTTCTGAGCCTGCCTTTATCGTCCAACACATACTTTTATTTTTGGGTTTTCACCGAGCCTTTTGTCTGGCTGTTCTACGTGTGGGTGGTCCTCGAACTATTCCGGCTGTCGTTATCGCGTCATCGGGGCCTCTACACGCTCGGAAAATGGGCAATGTATGTAGGAATGGTGATCTCAGTTTTCATTTCCATTCTCCTGGTCTTGCCCAAAATGAAACCCACGCCGGATTCCCGCCTGGTGGGATATATGATGGGGGCGGACCGGGGAATTACCCTAAGTCTCGCAATTTTTGTGATTTTGATGTTGTTCCTATTGACCCGCTATCCGGTCCCGCTCAGCCGGAATGTCGTTTTGCACGTCACGCTTTATACTGTCTTTTTCCTCAGTAATACCTTAACGGTTCTCGCACAAAGCGTATTCGGCCTGCATCTGTACATGCCCATCGATCTTGGGCTGCTTGGTATTTCGACGATCTGCGTGATGGCGTGGCTCTGCTTCCTCGCCCCCGAGGGTGAGGATGTTCGCGTTAACATTCCGCACCTCGCCCCGGAAAATGAGCAGCGACTCCTGGGTCATCTGGATGCGTTGAACGCCACTCTCCTAAAGGCTGCCCAGAAATAATCTGCGCGTTACAGGCAATTCGCCCGATGCACATTTATAGTACTAGCATTACCACCCCTCCCTTGATTTAGCGCCCGGAAATCATTATCCTCGAAGACGACGAAAGAACCGGCTGATGGCATTAGTGATCGGGATCTCCGTGATTACCTGCTTGGCAATCGCCATGGCTCTGCCTTTATTGCTTCGAAAAGTTCCTGTGCATTTCAGCAGCCTTCCGTTGACTACGGAATGGATTGATGAATTGTCTATCGAACGCTACCGGCCGATGCTTCGGCTGCTGGACGCGGCAGATCTGGAATTTCTGCGCACACAACCAGGCTTCTCACCGAAAATGGAAAGGAAACTGCGCGCCCAGCGATGCCAGATTTTCCGCGGTTATCTGCGCTGCCTGCGCGGGGATTTCGAACGAATTTGCACCACCATCAAGGTTTTGATGTTGCAGTCGAGAAATGACCGGCCGGATTTAGCCGCAGCGCTGGTTCGTCACCAGGTCACCTTCGCCCTGGGCATGGCCTCGGTAGAGGTTCGCCTGCTGCTTTACCGTTGGGGGCTCGGCGCCGTGGATGTGGCCGTACTCGTTCGCGTCTTCGAGCAAGTCAGAGTGGAACTCCGCGGAATGCTGCCCGTTGCCGCGGCTGCCGGCGCCTGAGCGATTTACAACCGCTTCAAAAGCTCTTTGGCCTTTTCCAGTTCCGGAAACTGCTTCTCCGCCTGCCGGAATTCCTTAGTGTGCACCCTGCGCCGCACGCCCCTATGATCGACGGGGTAACGCAAGTGCAGCATCTCGTGAAACATCACATACTCTAGTGCCAGCAGCGGCACGCGCGGCTGATCGAAGATCCGGCTGATGATGATCGCGTTGTGTGAAGGATCGAAATGGCCCAGCATGCTGCGGGATCTTTGGCGGCTCCACCCGAGTTGCGGGCAGGCCATCAGTCTGTCGAAAAACCGCGCGTTCAGAGCGTCGAAGACCTCTCGCAAGTTCCGGAGCTGGCCCTGCGGTCCCGAAATGAACTTGCGCCCCCGGACCTGCCGCACCAACTGCGCCTGGCGCCGCACGTCGCCGCGATTGAGGTAAACGCGGTACCGGTGTGCATGCTGCCGCGAGACGGGCTTTCGATACAGCTTGCCGAGCAGAATATACGCCAGAGCTTCCAGTACCGGCATTGGCGCTGCAGATAGCAAGTCGGAGATGCGTACGTGAAGGTGCCCATTCTCCAGCCTGATGAAGCTGTCGGCATTGGCGAACGGACAGAACTCGACGCGAAGCTGGGGCATCGGCGTGCGCGGCCGCAGGACGCGGAACACGCGAGCGAAGATCTGCTCTGGTGTTTCGTTATCTGAAAAGAGAGAGCCCTGAGTGCCCGGGAGCCACAGTCCATCGCCAAGGTCTGGCATCCTCAAACATCTTAGCTCGCGCGGATGTGGGATATGCTCGTTTGCGTGCGGGGACTACTTTGAAGTCGTAGCTAAGTGGGCGGTTTCAGAAGTCCGCCGGGTATCGCCAGATCGCTTGCTGACGCGCGCGGCTCGCAAGCGCACGTATCGCGCGAACGTATTTGGGTAACTTACGAGCCGCGACCGTGAGGGAGTGATTTTTGGAGCGATCGGGACGTCGCTGCTGACGCGCGCGGCTCGCAACGAGCCACGACCGTGAGGGAGTGATTTTCGGAGCGATCGGGACTGTCGCTTGCTGACGCGCGCGGCTCGCAACGAGCCACAACCGTGAGGGAGTGATTTCGGAGCGATCGGGACTGTCGCTTGCTGAAACGCGCGCGGCTCGCAACGAGCCACGACCGTGAGGGAGTGATTTTCGGAGCGATCGGGACTGTCGCTGCTGACGCAAAGCGGCTCGCAACGAGCCGCGACCGTGAGGGAGTGATTTTCGGAGCGATCGGGACGTCGCTGCTGACGCAACACGGCTCGCAACGAGCCGCGACCGTGAGGGAGTGATTTTCGAAGCGATCGGGATTGTCGCTGCTGACGCAAAGCGGCTCGCAACGAGCCGCGACCGTGAGGGAGTGATTTTCGGAGCGATCGGGATGGTCGCTTGCTGACGCGCGCAGCTCGCAACGAGCATCCACGAAACGATGCACGAAGCTAGCCCGCCATACGGGCGAAATCTTCTTTCCACAAAAGGATCAGCGTTCTTACTGCCGCGTCACGGGGAGACGCGAGATGCGAAATTCCAAGCTCGACGGCCGTCTTGATTCCGCGTATCGGCCTGAAAGCGACGCCAGAGTGTCGCGCGCCGCGAGTGCAAGCCGGCGCCAGGGTCCACCCCATTCCGGCAGCGACCGCATCCAGCAGTTTACCGTGATCGGGAACAGTGTGCCGGATATCGGGACTCATCGCTCGCCCGATGATTGACAGGATGTAGTCGTGGCACAAGGGCGCGATCAAACGCGGCCAGAACACGAGCGGCTGGTCTTTCAACTCCGCAAGGGCGATCGCGCGCCGCCCCGCCAACCTGTGGTTTGTGGGCAGTCCGATCATCAAGGGCTCGGATTTCAGCGCTTCGAAGCGAATCCCCTCGGACGGCTCGGCTTTGTGTCCGTAGGCGATGTCGATCTCTCCCGTGCGCAAACCTTGAGCATGCTCGGCCACTGGCGCCTCGCGGATTGCGAATCGGATATGCGGCATCGCGGCATGCAGCTTGCGGGTGATGCTCGCGAAATTGTGGAAGGAAGAGCACGGCTCGAACGCGATGCTGATGGTCTCCTTGCCCGAGATGATCTGCTGTGCGATGCGCGTGGCGCGATCCAAACACTGCAGCGTCTCCCGCGCCTCTTTGAGGAAAGATTCTCCGGCTGCCGTTAGTCTCACCGCAGGCCGTGTGGTTGCCAGCAAGGGCACCCCGAGAATCCTTTCCAACGAGCGGATCTGGCGGCTCACGACCGGCTGTGTCACGCGTAGAGCAGCCGCCGCCCGCCCGAAATGCCGTTCGCCCGCGACCGCGACGAAGTAACGTAGATGACGTAATTCCAGATCGTCGGTCATGCCTTTCAGACATTACATCATGCCCGATAAGCATTGGACATCGACTCTCGGCATTGCTAAAACGAATCAAGGAACACAAAAGCGCGCGAGAACATAAGACCGCCATGGCCCGTCTGCCATTTTGGTTTGGAAAACCGAGAGATCACACATGCCAACCGACCTGAACCCGGAACAGATGAAGCAGTTTGTACGCGACCACTTCGAAGAATTCGTGAATAAGCGGAATGCTGCCGTGATCCGTAAAAACATGACGCCCGACTTCTACGACCACGACGGCCCGGGCGGAAAGCCAACCGGCATCGATGGCGACGAGCAGATGATGATCGCCATGTACGATGCCATGCCCGACTTGCGCATCTCCATCGAGGAACTGATTGCCGAGGGCGACAGAGTGGTCTGCCGCAATATCTGGCGATGGACGGGCAAAGGCGGGAGCCAGATGCAATTCCATGGATTCGTGCTCTGGCGCTTCGAGGGCGGCAAAATCGCCGAGCGATGGGCCACTGTGACCGCCGCGTCCGAAGCTCCTGCCTGGCCGGCGCGGGACGTCAAAGGCGCATGAACGCCGGCCCAGCGTTTTTCCTATTTCTTCAGGAAAGTTCCCTTGTCGAGTTCCTGGAACGCCTGCCGGAGTTGCTCCTGCGTGTTCATCACGATGGGGCCATACCAAGCCACCGGCTCCTGGAGCGGCTTCCCTGAGACCAGCAGGAAACGAATCCCGTCCTCGCCCGCCTGCACCGTGACCTCATCGCCATTGTCGAAGAGCACCAGTGACCGATTGTCCGCCTTCGAGGGAGGCGCAGTATCGAGCCATCCGACTGCTTCGGTTGGCACTTCCAGCGGCCCCGAGGCATTGCAGAACTTCCCGCTTCCCCCAAACACATAGGCGAAGGCATGGCGCGTGGTCTCTACCGGCAGAGATTTCCTGTGGCCGGGCGAGACCGAGACGTCCAGATAAACCGGATCGGCAGCGATCCCGTCCACCGGTCCGGACTTGCCCCAAAAACTCCCGCAGACGATCCGGACGTGCGTACCATCGTCGTCGGTAACTTCCGGAATCTCGTCCGATTTCACTTCCTGGTAGCGCGGAGCGGTCATTTTCAGCGATGCAGGCAGGTTGGCCCATAACTGGAATCCATGCATCCGGCCCGACTGATCGCCCTTGGGCATTTCCTGGTGGATAATGCCGCTACCCGCCGTCATCCACTGCACATCCCCAGCCGCGATGGCGCCGCGATTTCCCATGCTGTCGCCGTGCTCCACGGTTCCCGCCAGCACGTAGGTAATCGTCTCGATGCCGCGATGCGGATGCCACGGAAAGCCGGCGAGGTAATCCTCAGGAACATCGTTACGAAAATCGTCCAGAAGCAGGAAGGGATCGAACTCGGACGTCTGTCCGAATCCAAATGCACGCCGCAGATGCACCCCGGCGCCCTCCAGGGTGGGCTTAGCCTGAATCAATCGCTTTACCGGCCGGATAGACATCTCGATTCCTCCTGATACCTAGAGTGTACCGGGTGCGGCCGAGTTTCACGCAGAAGCAAAACGGCGAAACTAATCCTTGCGCGAGGGCGGCGAATTCTTACTGGCGAACAGCAGATTGGAGGGCTGCCGCCGGAATCCGTAGCCGATCTGGAAATTCAACGGCTTGTGGTCGGGCTCCTCGTACGCCTTGCGCAGATCCGGTTGCTCCAGCCAGCGGAAACTACCGTACGGGCGGACATATTCGCCATAAAGCTGCACGTGCCAGGGCTGTTCACGGAAAAAGTGGTACGGAATCCCGGAATCGTCCTGCAGAACCGCCGCGCTCCTGGCGAGCACCTCGTCCCGAATGATCGAGAATTCAGGGTGGTGCGTCATGTAGGACGTCGCCTTGAAGTACGTCGTCACACCCTTAAGTCCATCAAGGTAGGTCAAGAAGCCCTTGTTGTCCTTCATCTTGACGTCGGACAAGTTGATCGAGAAGTAGTACAGCTGGTGCACCGAATGGTCGGCGTCGGTCTGAAATTCGATCTGCACTCCCCGGTTGCCGATCTCTCCGGCAGGAATCTCGCCCCGCGCTGTCACCTTGCCATCCGGGGCGATGCGCACCATGCGGTGTCCCAAAATCGTGTGATTGCTCCGCACCAACAATTGCACGATCGGCGAGAACAGTCCGTCCGTCACCTGTCCTCGGAATTGGCGGTCCATCTGGCGGGTAATGAAAAAGCTCCGTTGCAGTTCGTCGGCCAGCGTCTCACGGGTCTGCTCCAGAACGCGCGCCAGATTCTTGCCGGAAAGCTGCTTGGGCGTCGGCAGCGTGCCCGGCGGTTCCAGCGCCACCAGAACGTACGTCGAGTTCTTGGGAAAGAACACCGTAAGCATCAGGGCATCCGGACCGCTGAATGGATAGAACACCAGTGACTGTTGGATGGACGGCGTCGTCAACTCGTGCGCCTGGAATTCCCGCATGGACGGCAGAGTCTTCGATTCGATATTCGTCCACGCCTTATCGGTCTCGCGTCGATGGGCGATCCAGGCAGGCTCCTTCTCGAGTTCCAGGAACGGACTGTCTGGATTTCCCGGCAGGCCTGCCAGGAATCGTCCAACATCGTTGGCTTCCCGGCTGTGGGGCACGGGCTCGGGTGGCGGCTCCGCGGGAGCCGCAGTCTGCGCCACAGTCGTTGGAGTGTGGCCGCAGGAAATCAGCAGAAACGCCAGGGAGGCCCCTAGGGTCGTGCGCCAATCGAGGCTGAATTGGCGAAAATCTCCGTTACGCGACATACGTGAGGACATGCGAGGGTTGATACCAATATAAATCGATTACACGTACTTTGTTAACTAAATCGATCAGCCATCAGTACTGACTCTCAAAAACTGGCGAACCACTCGTAGAATCAGGAGTATGGCGTCAGCGATTCTGAAGGTGAGCGTATTTTCAAGCGGAGAGGTGCAACTCGATGGCCATCCGGTAACTCTGCCCGGCCTGGCACAGGCAATGGACGCGGCGCCGAAAGGCGATGCGCTCGTCTGTTACTACCGCGAGAACGCTTCCGGAGAAGCGCCGCCAGCGGCAACAGAGGTGATGAAACTCATTGTCGACCGCCGTCTGCCCATCCGTCTCTCCACCAAGCCCGATTTCTCCGACGCGGTCACAATGAAGACGGCAACCCCACTCGCAGGGGCGTTCGCCGCGATCCGCAAGCGCGCATCTGAGAGGCAATTGGTCGTACTGAGGCCGGACGGCCGTATTACGTCGCTTCCGGCAATGGCGAAAGATGCTGCTCCAGCAAAGGCGATCGAGGCAGTGGAGCGGATCCTCCCCTCCTCGGAGGCGCGGAATGTGGCCGTGATTGGCGATACCTCCTGGACCATGTCGCCAACGCCCAATCTGCAGGAGGCCAGTCGCGGCATCCCATTCTTCGGCATGCTGATGGGCTTCGCGGCAATTGGACACGCAGTGTGGATCTTCGAAATCAGCACTCCTGCGGCATTGGCAGCGGCGTGCAGCGAGGCCGACCTGGTCATTGTCGACGGCGACCGTCTGGAGCGCCTGCCTTCAGGCTGGCAAAATCTGGTACGCTCTGTAATGCGAACTCCCCAGATTCTGGTGCATGATCGCGCGACGTTCCAGTTACGAAAAGTGCGGTGAGTTCGGCAAGGCACATCGACGCCGGGGATCGCGTAAGGCACGGGGAAGAGCGGTATTCTCGACATTCCCGCAGTGCTCGTCGCGCCGGCGCCTCGTGATTGACTCAGTTCTCGATGTTCAGCACGTCGAAGTGAAATCGCTCCGGCGGAAACAGAGTCGGCGCCTGCGGAATCAGGTGCGACCAGGTCTGATACGCCGAATCTGCAATCGTGGAATTTAAATAAAACAGAAACTGATTCGAGATGCAGTTAATCGGTGGAGGCTGCCGGAACGTCAGCCGCAACCCTACCGCTTTCTCCAACGCTACCCCGTGCGTAGGGACCGCCTTGTCCACCAGCAGCGTCACGAAGCTGGCGCGATTGGCGTGCGGCCAGACATCCGGATGCAATAACTTACGCAGCGTATCCTCGCACTCAAAAGTGATCTCGCACTGCCGGATCCACTCCAGGACTGACTCACCCCAAAGCCAGTGCGACAGCATCCCTTTGTACTGTTCCTTCAGTTGCAGCGCCAGGTCGTATCGCCGGCGATCCAGAATTACCTCATCCACGTCGCTCGCGGCCAACATATCGTCGGCTTCTGACATGACTGCGGCCAGATCGCCTTCGTCTTCGTCTCCGGAGTGCTCCGCGGCCGAGTGCACCAGCAAGGGCGGCAATTCGTGGGTCTTGCTTCCGGGTATCTCGATGTACCGTTCGTCCCTCATCTTTTGTGGCCTACCCTATCCCAATTACTAAGACGTAAAAGCGAGACGCTTTTGTTTCAAGTTGTAGCACATCGAGTACCAAAGCGAGTAACAAAACTTTTCAATCGGCCCGATTGCCACGGCTGATGGAAACGTTAGCAAACACAGGCGTTGGCTGCTAAAGCCCCTGTGCTATGATGCCCCTTCCTATGCTTGCCTATACTATCGGCGTGGACCTCGGCGGCACCAACCTGCGGGCGGCGGCCATCGATCAGTCTGGTGCCATGCTCGATCGGATCTCGGGGTCGACCAACTTTACGGAGGGCCGCGAGGCGGTTCTGTCCGACATCGTGTCGGCCATCCAGATATTGCGCGAAAGGCATGGTGCCGCGGGACTTACCGGGATTGGCGTGGGCGTTCCCGGCTTCATTCGCATGAAGGAAGGCTACATCACCATGTCGAACAATCTGCCTTACCTTCAGAACTTTCCGGTGCGCGACGAGATTTCGCGACGCCTGGGCACGCGCGTTTTTCTGGAAAACGACGCCAATGCCGCCGCTCTAGGCGAGAAATGGATCGGCGCCGGCCGCGACGTGGACGACCTCGTGCTGCTCACTCTCGGCACTGGCGTAGGAGGCGGAATCATTTCCTGCGGGCGCGTGCTGCGCGGCGCGGTCGGCATGGCTGGGGAATTAGGACACATCACCGTGGTGCCGAGCGGTAATCCCTGCGGCTGCGGAAACCAGGGATGCCTTGAGAAACACGCCTCGGCCACGGCCGTTCGGGCCATGGCACGCCTGATGCAATTGGGCGATGAGTTGACCGCCAAAGACCTTTACGATTTGGCCCTGCAGCAGGGGGAGAAAGCGGAGAAGGCGCGCCGTATCTGGGCGGCGTTCGGCGGGTACCTGGGTATTGCCCTTGCCACCCTTGTGAATACCTTCAATTTTCCACTGTACCTTCTGAGTGGCGGTGTACTTCCGGCCTGGGAGCTATTCGCGCCGAGTATGTTGCGAACGGTCGAGGAGCGGTCGTTCACTTATCGCGCGACTAAGTCGGAGATGAGAATTGCGCAGGCGACCCTGGGAAACGAAGCGGGACTCTATGGGGCGGCGTACCTGCCTTGGTCGGAGAAGTAGTTGTCTGGGGCTGCAAGATTCGGGAGCCGTTGGAACATCGCTTGGTGACGCGCGCGACGTGGCTCGCAGAAGAGCGGAAGTCATCACACCGGGCGGAGAAGTAGGTACCGCGAGTTTTGAAGCTCGCGGTACCCGTAGTGACTAATGCGCTCCGCCGAAACGGAACACCGGACCTACGCTAAAACGGAAGTTACTCTGTTTTTGCTTACTGAAGTCAGTTACGTAAAGTCCCGGTTCCACGCGCACAGCGATCAGCTTGCTGACCGTGACATCCACCGGAACCGCTACCAGCATGGCGAATTTGGTTTGATTGAAGCCGCCATAACCAGCGCTGGCCAAGGCCTGAACCGCTGCCGGACTGGTATGCGTATCGAGGTTCACCTGCCCGAATACGCCGCCCAGCAGGATCTTGGCCGCCGACTGCACTCTCGCCTTGTCCAAGAACCGGAATTGCGGCCCCGCCAGATAGCTGTACTCCTTGAAGTGAAGACTCGGTGAGCTGACCCCAGAGGGAGCCGGGATGTCTCCGAATACGGCCGAGATCTCCGCCCCCGCTCCAAACCACTTCGCGAAGTAGCCACCCGCCGACCCCACCCAACCGTTGGCATTCTGGTTGGCCAGGGGAACTTCGGGGTTGACGTGCGCGTACGTGTAGCCGCCGAACAGCTCCGCGGTGTTCCCCTGTGCCGGAAGGCGGGGAACCAGGGCGAGCGCTAATCCCACGCTCGCCAGAAGGATCCGATTGTTCATTCGCATGCTGTCTGTTCCTGAGTCTCCGCTTAGAAGTACATCTTCGCCGCCAGTTGGAAGAATCGCGGGAAGTTGCTTTGCGCCTGCGGTAGAATCCCGAAGGTCGCGCTGTTGAACGTCGTATTGATGGTCGGACCCGAGGCGGAGCCCAGAATCGGCGTATTGGTGAGGTTGAACGCTTCGCCGCGGAACGTCAGTTTATAACGCTCTCTGAAGGCTATGGTCTTGGTGAGCGCGATGTTCAACTGCGGCTTAGCGGGATACTCCACGTTGCCCGAGAACCTCTGCGGCAAAGCCGTGTTGCCATTGATCGATTGTGTGGGAAAGTTCGCATAGCAACTGGGATTGTTGTTGAACCAGTGCTGCGGCGTCTGCCCGGTTGGCTGCCCCGTGGTCGGGTCGACGTAGTGCGTGTAGTCGCCGCAGAAGTTGATGGCTTGTGGCAGTCCGATCGCGTTGCCGGAAATGTACGACAGGATGTAATCGGCGCGCCAGCCGCTGATGATCTTGTCGGTCACACCCGTCACACCATTCCCGAATTTGCGGCCCTTGCCAATCGGCAGATCCCAAACGCCGTTCAAAGCGATTTCCTGGGGCTGGTTGGAGGAATCGAAATCAAACCGCAGGTTCTGCGTCGGGTCTTGCGGATGGAGTTGCAAAGTTGCGGTCTGCGCGCCAGGTCCGAGCACCAGGTTGGCGCCCGTCGTGGTTTGCCACGATTGTCCGATGCAGCAGGTCTGGGCGTACTCCTTGCTGAAGGTCCAGGCTAGCGTGAACGTCATCACCCCGAGGCTGCTGTCGGCGCTTCCGAAGGCACGTTTTTCCAGCCGCACTTGAAGAGCGTCGGACCGGAAATACCGGTCTGCCAGATCGCCATTCGACCAGCCGCCCCACAGCGGATAGTTATTCATGAGGGTCTGCGCCGAGAGCGTGGTCGATGAGCCGCGGGTGGTCGTCGAAGGCAGAAGCCCGAGGAATGGATTTGCCAACTGACGCGTGAAGAAGGTGGGGTCAGCCATGGCGATCTGCTGCAACTGCAGGCCGAAGGAGTCCTGCGGATTACCGAGGTCCTGGCTGTCGCGATCGTAGAGCGCGTAGTTGCCCGCGAAGGACGCGTCGAGCACGATATTGCTCGGGAGTTGCTGCTGGACTCCCAGGGAGTATTGATAGGTTCGCGGAGTCTTATAGTGCAGCCAGTCGCTGTTGAACCCCTGCCCCAGATTGGCATTGGGATCCGCGGAACCTGGTGCGGACGTCAGTCCCAGAGGATACGGATTCACCAGGGAATAAGGCCCGGTGGGAGAACCGCTCGCGCACAGGTTGTTGCCCAACCCGCTGATCGGGTTGAAGCACGCCGACGGGAGCGGGATTCCGTTCACCGTGAACGAACTCTGGTACTGCGTGGTCTGGCTAAAACCGGTCTGGCTGTTGTTGTTCTTGGTGTCGGATTGATAGAACACACCAGCACCGCCGCGAATCACAGTCTTGTTGCCAATCCGGTAGGCAAAGCCGATACGGGGAGCTGCCGTGGTCCAGTCGGTGTATCGGCTGCGGGTGGGAGCGCCGTTCTGACCGGCGAACTGCCACACGCCATACAAGGCGCCGGGCGGGTTGGGATACGGGTACTTCGGATTGGTGGCATCGTAGGCAGCCTTGTCCGCCTGCCATTGCGCCAGAATCTGATTGCTCAGCGGATTCACGACGCTCATATTGAACTGCGAGGCCATCCGGTTATAGCGCTCCAGATACGGGATCTGCACTTCATAACGCAATCCGATGTTCACCGTCAGGCGATTGTTGACATGCCAATCGTCATGCGCGTAAATCGCGTAGAACGGGCGGCTGATGTAATAGCTGGCGTTGTTATCGATGCTGCCGGCCGTCGTCGTGCCTTGGGCTTGAGGGTATCCCAGGAGCAGGGAGGCCACACCCAGATAGGTGTCGGTACCGCCGTTGGTAGTGGAGGCATGGTCCGTAGCCTGCTGCGTCCAGCCTTGACCGAATTCGAATGTCCCGTAAGCGTTCCCCGGCGCCACATTGCCTTTCGCCTCGTAGCTCACTTCGCCGCCGAATCGCAGAGAGTGAGATCCCTTCGTCCAGGTCACGCTCGGAATGAAGAACCAGCGATTGTAGGGCGACCAGCTATAGCTTCCGGAACCGAACAGCGCACCGGTGAAGCCCGCAATATTGATATTCGGAATCACCCCGGCGCTTACCGTCGGCGCGTGCGGCATATTCGTCATGCCAACCGAGGCGGCGGTGATCGACTGCGCTGCCGCCGTGTACCCGGGAGTCAACTGCACGAAGCGGAAATAGCTGGCTTTGATGTCGAGTACCGCCGACGACGAAATCACGTGGGTCTCGTCCAGGTTCAGGCCCGTGAAGGTGCGGTTGTTATCGGTGTTGCCGGTGGCCAGCGGCGGCGGATACTGCGTGGACGAGCGGAATTCGTAGCCGTGGAATTCGGTGAACATGGCGTTGAACTTGTCCCGGTCGCCGAAGTTGTGATCCCAGCGGATGATTGGCTGGTTGTACCAGTAGCGGCCGTAGTTGTTCGCGTTCACGTAGTTATTGCTGATTCCCGCCGTTCCCTGCCCGGGAGAATTGGGAGCCGGCAGATAAGACAAGATCTTGAGACCCACGGGGCTGAGGCGGCTCTGCGGAATCACATCGCCCGGAAACGGATCGCGCCAGTAGGCCGATCCGTTGCTGCCCGTACAGGGCTCGGTCGCCGCGCCGCAAGCGTGCGTGGTGAGCGGATCGAAGACCTGCATATTGTGGTTCGCGAAGTGCTGCCCGTCGCGCATATCCAGCGGCACATCCGTGGTTCCGGAACCGGGAAACGGCACCACTTCCTGCCATCCTTCGAAGCTGGCAAAAATGAAATCCTTGTCCTTGCGGATCGGGCCGCCAAACACGCCGCCGAACTGGTTCTGATTATGCCGGCCTTTCTTGGCGCCCGCGATGTTGTTCTGGAAGAAATTGGCGTCGAGCAAGCGATTGCGGAAGTAGTCGTACACATCGCCGTGCCAGTTGTTGGTGCCGCCGCGAATCGTCGTGTTCACCATGCCACCGGCCTCGTGGCCGATCGATGCGTCATAGGCTGTCGTGACGGCCTTGAACTCCTGAATGGCGTCGACGCTGGGAGCGAATTCCCATTGGCTGCCGTTATCGCTGATCGGGGTGCCGTTGAGCATGAACACGTTGTTGCCGTTGCCCTGCCGCGCACCATTGAACTTGTAGCTGCTGTTCACGTCCCAGCCGCGCGTCCCCGAAAATCCCGATGCGCCGAACTGCTGCTGCCCGAAGATCACGCCCGGCGTCAGCGTCAGCAGCATGTAGCTCTGGCGGCCATTGAGCGGCAGTTCCTGAGTCCGGATTGGATCGAATTCGAGTCCGCGATTGGCGTCGGCGCCTTCGATGATTTCCTGCTGTCCGGTTACCGTAATCTCGGTAGTCGACTGGCCGACGGCCAACTGCAGCGGCAGCGCCAACCGTTGACCGACCTCCAGCGTAATCGCCTCACGTTTCAACGTTTGAAACCCGGTAGCCGTCACTTCGACGTTATAGAGACCGGGAAGCAGGTACGGAATCGTGTAGAACCCGTCCGAGTTGGTCTTGGTTTCGCTGGTGTTGTTGGTGGCCGTAAAGAGCGCCTTCACGGTCGCGCCAGGAATTGCTGCTCCACTTGGATCGGTCACCGTTCCGGAAAGCGTTGCGCGATCTTGCGCCAACAACCCCACCGGGAGCAGAAGAAGCGCAACAATCTTGGTCAAGCTTCGAATCGCCATGTTTCCCCTTTGATGGTTTAGCAGAGAGTTCCCCAACCCTCACAACGGAGGGTCGCATCCCCATGTTTTGCTGAAGTTCACAACCGCGCGGTGCCATTTTTCACGCCCGCGGCGCGCTTGCATAAACACCGAAAATCCTAGAGGCATTCCTCGGTGGCAATAATCAGATGTGAATCTCGAATGTTAATAGATTTCGTTCTCATCATACGGCAAGCCTGGAGTGGATGACAAGAGAATTTAGCCGAGGAAGTCCATTGTTTTCATGGCGGTAAAATTCCATTTCTGGTATTTCACACCTGTGCCGATTCTGCAACTTGTATCTGATTGGAACCAGTAGGCGAATTTGAATTAAACGTTTACTGGCTGTCATGGAGTGACGCCCAATTGGGGGACTATCGAGCGTTCGCCGACCTAATGTTCAGCATTACTAAAGATTACCTTCAGAAAAACTACGTTCGAAACCGCACGCTACAGGCTGTCCTACAACAGCAGACGGATCAGCAGCAGGCTGGTCAGCCCCAAAATCACCGTGGCGGCCGTCCCCGTAGCCACCGCAGATCCCCCCGTGTGCGCGAGGAAGCGAATGTTCACTTCCATCCCCATCGCAGCCATCGACAGTGTCAAGAGAAGCTCTCCCAAATTCGTCAGCACATCCTGCAATGGAAACGAACCGAAGCGAAACTGCAGAACAGGGAACAGGCCGAACGTATTACATAAGGACAGCGCAACGAAACCGTAAAGGAAAGCAGGTACCAGCGACCGGTAATTGAGCGCCATCGCCGTACCGCGTTGGCGCGAATACGATAATCCGACAATGAACAAAAACGGCGCCAACAGCGTGACCCGCACCAGCTTTACCAGGGTCGCCAGTGCACCCGCCTGGGCGCTGTAAGCAAAGCCTGCCGCCACCACTTGCGGAACGGCGTGAATGGTCGTCCCCGCCCACACGCCAAAGGCATCGTCCTTGAGATGCATCAGCCCGCCGAGAACCGGCAGCACGAACATCAGCACCAGTCCCAAAATGTTGATTGTGCCGATCGAGAGCATCAGGTCCTGATCTTCGGCCTCAATCAGCGGCGCCACGGCAACGATCGCGCTGGTCCCGCAGATCGCGGTACCCGCACCAATTAAAAGTCCTGCGCGTCGGCCCAGTTTGGCAATGCGCGCCAGCCAGATGGTCGCCACGGTCGCGACTGCCATACAGGCAACCGTAATCAGGAGCGCGTTTGTCCCGATCGAAGCGGCGCGCAGCAGATTCAACCCGGCGCCGGTCAACACAATGGTGATCGGAATGATTCGCCGCGCCTGTTGCTTGGCAACCTGGATGGTAGCCTTCGGCAAGGGCAGCACATTCCGGACGAGCGCTCCAATCAGGATGGCGATGATCGCGGCGCTGACCGGGTAGCGGGAGCCGGACCCGCTGACGACGCGAAATGGAGGCACCGGCAGGTAGTGGATCGCGTAGGAGATGCCCGCGACTCCAGCCGCAGGAAGATAGGCCCACCAGGGTGACGGTTCGGTGGCAACGACAACGCGTGGTCTCTTCTGGGGATCCGGCAGTCGCGGCAGACCCTCCATCGAGTCGAGCGAGAGCAGAGCTTCATCACTGATGTAACCGAAGGATGGACTTCTGTGCAGGGCAGCACCTCGCGAAGACAAACGAGTAGTATAACGTGCTCTCTTCGCGTCGATTCCAAGCCGCTACTCTGGAGCGCTCACTCGAGGATCGACTCGGGACACGACTGCTGAGAGCATCCATATTTCCGACTCGCGGAATTTCCACCATCGGCCAGCCGGCACTCGCGGCAGAATCGGCCTATGCTGCAGTACGCCGCCCGGCGCCCCCCGGATCATTGCTCCGCAAGTCAGGGAGATAGACTCTGGCGCTACCCGGAGAGCAGGCCGTGAGAAACTGATCGCGGCCGCACCGCCGACCGGTGCGAGGTGTTGCCGGAGGCGGTAAACTGTTCGGAATGATGCGGATGAGAGTATGGGGCTTCCGAGTATTCATTTGGCTTTGCGCCGGTGCCTCCTGCGTCGTAGGGGCTGTCCGTAAGCCGCTGGGCGTGTACGTGCACGTTTATGTAGCCGATGTAATCGCTAGCTATCCCGGAAAGGCGCCCTCGGGGCCGGCGTTGCATACCTACCTGCAGAGTGTTTATGCCGGGCTGTTAGCGGACCCGGCGATCGCGGGAATTGCGTTCGGCGCTCACTGGGATCAAGCACAGCCATCGAGCGGGACCGCGGCAAGCAGTTTCGATTGGAGCTACCTGGACGACGTTTTCACGGCGGCATCGGCGGCGCACAAGACTATCCAGCTCATTATGACGCCGGGAGTGGATGCGCCTGCGTGGCTGATGGCGCAACTGCCATCGTGCGATCCGCTGTTCACGACGGGGAGCGCCCCTGCCAATTGCGGTTCGGTTACGTTCGCAGGGTTTCCGGAGCAGCAGCGCGCGGATACCAACGTGATGCCGCTGCCGTGGAACACGGTATACCAGCAAGCGTGGACGGCCTTCCTGACCAGCCTGAATGCGCGCTATGGATCGAATCCGGCGTTGGTGGCTGTGGCGATCGCTGGCCCAATTTGCGCCTCGGATGAGATGATCCTCCCGACGACTGTCAATACGCCAGCGCCACAACCTTCCGGGTTGGCGCCGGACGACATGTGGGCGGTGCTGATTCAACACTCGTTCCCCACGAACGCGTCATACCAGAAGAGCAACCAGGCCTTCATCGACGCGTGGAAGCAGGCGATCGATGCGGCGGAGAGTATCTTCACCGATGTGACCTTGTTTCTTGGGCCGGACGCGGCCCAGGATTTGCCCACGTACGGGCTGACGTCGGTAACGCCGCACGCGGACAATACGCTGTTCGCGCTTGAGTGCGCTAACGCGTTGAAGACCAATTTGGTCTCGTGCGAAGCCAAGACGGAGATCCTGTCGTATTTTGTGACGGTAAATGGTCCGAACGCGAAGGGTACACAGGTTGGGGGAATGACGGCGTCGAGCCCGAACGTGAACGGCAATATTGGTGTGCCTGGCGTCAAGACGCTGACGTCGCTCACTCCGGCGCCGGCGGTTCCCTTTGTGGGCGGGGCGGAGTTCGATCACCCAATTTCCGAAAGCAGAACGATTCAGCAGACGGGATGTCCCGACGGAAACAGCGATTGCGCGGGGCTAACGATAGAAGAAGCGGCGTACAACGTGCTGACGGTCTTCTTCAATCAGACTCCGGCGGCCGCGTTCTATGGAGGAACAGTGGGGACTGCGCCGATCCAATACCTGGACATTCCGATGAGCGACCTGCAATATGCGCAGGCCACGGCGTGTCCGTCGACGGCGAGTCCGTTCCTGGGGAACACTTCGCTTGAGGATCTGTACACTCGGGCGAGCAGGGACCTGTTCGCGATGGCGGGGCAGATGACGGTGCTGCCTCCATCGACCTGCACGAAGACTGCACCGGCGCCCGCGATCAGCCTGGTGGCCAACGCGGAGGGGGAAGCGCCCGTGGTTGCGCCGAATACCTGGGTGGAGATCAAGGGATCGAATCTGGCGGCGCCGGGAGACGCACGGATCTGGCAGGGATCGGACTTCAGCGCGGGCGGGCTGACGATGCCGACGCAGTTGGACGGCGTGAGCGCGACGGTGAACGGCAAAGCCGCGTATGTCTACTACATCAGCCCGACACAGGTGAACATTTTGACGCCGCCCGATTCGATATCGGGATCGGTTCCGGTGCGCCTGAGTTACGGCGGGCAGACGAGCGCCGCCTTCATGGCGCAAGCGCAGGTGCTGGCGCCGGCATTCTTCGTGTTCAATGGCGGCCCGTACGTGGCGGCGATACATACCAACGGCACATACATCGGGCCAGTGTCGCTGTACCCGGGGGCGACGACACCGGCGAAACCAGGGGAGACGATCGCGATCTACGCGGATGGGTTCGGAACGACGAACTCGCCGGTGCAGAGCGGGTCGGTGACGCAGTCGGGCGTACTGACGCCCGTGCCGACGGTGACAATCGGCGGGGTTGCGGCGGTGGTGCAGTTCGCTGGGCTGGTAGGGCCGGGCGAGTTCCAGTTCAACGTGGTTGTGCCGGCGGGGTTAGGCAACGGTGACCAGGCGATTATGGCGACTTACAACGGCGCGTCGACGCAGGCGGGCACTTTGCTGACGGTCCACAACTGAAGAGAGGTGCGGGGCGCGTGACGCAGAGCGGGTTTCACGACGACATCGGGAGCAAGCCTACACTCAGGTAAACCCAACGCGGCAAAGTCCTATTGGATGGCCCCGGCTGGTCGCGCTTGGGAACGGTGTGCGCCAAAAACATTAGCTTCGTCCAGTTTTTCCACTCTTGTGTCACTGTTGCCAGCAGGCTTACCGAAGCGACCTCGAAAACCGTGCTCCGTTGAACTCGCAGCCTAAATGCCGGACAGATCGTGACGCGATCTGCGACCTCCTCTACCACGCCGGGCGCGAACTTCGAATCGAGGCCGTCGCGGAGGTGCTGTCGCGCGCCATGCCGCTGGATGCATCAAGCCACGTTTCTTCAGTCACCTGGCCGGGAGAAGAGGTCTCTGATTACTTTCTTCGCAGCCTCTATTTCTTCTTGCAGTCCTTTTCCCCCACTTAGCTGGGCGCGAGCTAATTGGCAGTCGCGCAAACCGCGTAGAACGTCACCACCACCGAGGTACTGGATTTATTTGCCATCCAAACCGTCCAGCTTGTGGAACTTGAGGGGGCGCTTTGAATCATGCTGACGTTGGCGATGTCGCTTCCGGAAAGCCCACTGGTGGGAAACGAGAATCCGCCGCTCAAAACCTTCGTACCGGAGGGGCAATTCAGCGTCAGCGCACCAACGGTTTCGCTGTTTATGGTGCCGGACTGACTGACCTGTTGGTAGTTCGAGACACCAGCGGAACCCGACGCGCCTGTTGCACCGGCCGCTCCAGCGGAACCGGACGCTCCGGTCGCCCCTGTGGCACCGATGGATCCGGCAGAACCGGATGCCCCTGTCGCTCCAGTAGCGCCCGTGGCTCCGGTACGACCTGTGGGTCCCGACGGACCGGAGGAACCAGACGCCCCGGTCGCCCCCGTAGCCCCGGAGGCTCCAGAAGAGCCGTTCGCCCCGGTAGCTCCTGTGGCTCCTGTGGCTCCGGCAATGCCGCTAGAGCCGGTCGCACCTGTCCCACCGGTAGCTCCTGTAGCTCCGGCGATACCGCTAGAACCCGTTGCACCTGTCCCACCGGTGGCTCCTGTGGGTCCAACCGGGCCGGTGACACCAGTTGCACCAATTCCGGTGGCTCCTGTAGCTCCGGTCGCTCCGGTGGGGCCCGTGGCGCCAGTGGCGCCAGTTGTACCGATTCCGGTCGCTCCCGTCGCTCCGGTCGGACCGGTAGCGCCCGCCGCACCGATGCCCGTCGCCCCTGTAGCGCCGGTTGGGCCGGCCGGTCCGGAATTCGCCAGCAGGATCGAGAGAACGCCCGCGTGGCTGGTATTCGTGGCTTCCTTACTGTCGAACTGTACGCTCGTACCGCCGATGGCTTCGATGAGGAAGCCGGCGTTAAGGCCCGGGCTGTTGACCCAGTCTTTCACGGCGTTGGTCGCGTCGATCGTGATGAACTGACCCTGAGTGGACACTGGAACATTGCTGGCGACCACCGTGCCCGCAACCGGAGCATTTAATCCTGTAACCCCTGATTCGCTCCACGTGCCGTTCGCCTCGAAGATCATCACGGAACCCGGTGTGCTGACGTGGTTGACATAAATCGTAAAGAGCGCCTTCTGAACTTGGGCTGCGGTCACACTGGTGGGCAAAACCGTAAGATCGAACTGAACCAATCCCTGACTGGAGCTACCCACCGTAATGCTGACTGCCGATCCGAAGTTCGTTCCATTGGCTGGAACGACGTACGAATCCTGAGTAGGTAATAATGTCTGGGCCATGGCTGCCACGGGCGCGAGCAGACCTAGCAACGCGTACCGCCTGAATCGATTTCTCATTCAGTTCTCCTAACGTTCGATCGAATTCCTCTAAGCCGGCGGGGGTTCCACAGCACGCCGGCCCGAACGACGATTATTGTTCCGATCCAAAATAAAGCCAGTCTGAGTCAAACGCTTTAAGGGCAAAGATCCGTCATATGGCGCGCAAATGACGGCGGACCTGTCATCGGCGAAGCTGCGGCAAATATGCAGCCGGCGGGTGAAAGTAATTGCCCCAGACTAGACAAAGCATCGACCAGGATACACGGTCAGCAACGACCCCGACAGCTGATCAAAGTACTTTCTTTGGTAGGTACTGGGAGGCCTATCAGGGCGATGGAATCGGGGAAAGTCCCGCAACGGATGGGCGCCACCAAACCACTACCAGAGTTGCCAGAGTCAGCAGGCTGAGCCCGTCCCCCAGCCAGACCGGCGCAGTCCGCAGCCACTGCGCTTCCACCTGGTGGTCTCCGGGCGGCACGTCAAAGCGAATCTGACCACTCCCGGAGGTTGGCTTGGCCTCCGAAGCTACACCGTCAATCCGGACCTGCCAGCCCGGATAATAGGAAATCGCGAGCTGGATAACACTGGGCCGCCTGGCCACCACTCTCGCCGACCACGAAACAGGCGTCCGCGCCGTTCGTTGGATGTCCGCATCCCCATCGACCACGATGGCGTTCCGCGCATCATATGGCGAAGGCACATCTACCCATCTCGGAACATACTCCCCAGCGGTGGTTACTTCTAAACCGCGCGAGGCGAGCGCCGCCGGAGTCCAGAATGACAGGTCCACATCGCGCAGCCCTCGAGCCGCCATGTGGCTGAGGTTCGGCACGATCAGGAGCGCCATAGCCGACGCAAACGCCGGCGTCCGCCACTGGGGCCAGGCATCCAGAACGTGCCCCAGTGCCGCCACCAAGAGTGCGAGCGCGACTGCCACCGGACCGAGGAGCCGCCACGGAAACTCTACGTACTGCAACAGAGGCAGGCGGTCCCAGGCAAATTCCGCGTCGCGCAGCATCAGGAAAGAGAGAATCGCCACCGCCACGCCAAAGAAGCGGAGGTAGGCGGGGTCACCAGACTTCGGGTATCGTGCCACAACCACGCACGCGACCCCGGCAAGGAGAAGGTGACTCCACCCCAACGCGAATGACATCTCATCCTTTGGACCTTCCACGGAAATCCCGTATCCCCAAGGTGAATAGAACAACTGCTCCAGGTAGACAAAGTGGTTCGAGTACCGTAAATAACCCTGCAACAAACGGTCGATGTGAATGTCGCCGCGCTCGGCCAGGCTAGGCAGCCATAGAGCCGCTCCTAACCCGAGCCCCAGCGCCAATCCTGCCGCCTGTCGCCCCAGGATAAGCCCACTGCGCGCGCGCCATGCGGTAAATCCGATAAAGGCAACTAGCAACGGTGTGAAGAGCAGCGCCGCTCCGTTGTGGCTCAGGAACACTCCGCCGTACGCCGCGGCCCCTAGCAGGAGCGCCGGGTACTTTCCGTGTTTAGCGTAAGCCCCGAATCCGTACAACGTGAGTACCTCAAAGGGAAACGCCGCAAATTCAGCCATAGCCGAGCGCACATACAAGTCGAGGGCGAAGTAGGGGGCATAAATCAGTGCGGCCGAAGCCAGCCAACCGCCTCGCTCCCCAAAGTACAGCCGACCCAGCAGGAATCCGGCGAACGCGGAAGCCACCACGATGGTAGCGCAGGCCAGGTTCAGGGCAGTCACGAAGCTGAAGCCCAGCAAGTGCCAGAGCTCTCCGGCATAGTAAATCAGCGGCGGATTGAACAGAAAGAGCGGCTGTCCGTTGCCATTGGTGAGATCGGGCGCCCAGCGCGGCAACAGAATTCCCGCCGAGATGTTCTGGTGAAACTCGATGAGACGCGGAAAATATTCGAATGCGTCGTGGCCGTCGAGCACCTTACCTGAAAAAAGCGGGAGGCAGACCGGCAGCGCCAGTGCAATCACCCCGGCCGCGATCCGAAGGCGGCGGCGTGCGTCAGGATTTACCGTGATGACCACGACACGCGCGGCTTCCCACGCCTTAGCAAGTCCCCTTTTTTCCGACATTGCCATCAGAATCACTACGAGGATTCCGGCGAATGGCCCTGCTGCGCGCCACAATTCCGGCCGGTATTGAAAACGGACGTGATGGTCGCCTGGGGGCATGGCAACGGCGGGAAATCCCGGTGAGAGCATCACTGTGCGAACAGCCCTCCCGTCTAATTCGGCTTTCCAGTTGGCGTGCCACGTCATCTTGAACAGGGCGAAACCGTCGCGCGCGGCCCGATAGTCCGCCTCATAGATCTCGTCGGTGTGCCGCTCCGCAACGACCGCACCTGGCGGCGCTTCTGCCGCGACGGCAGGTAGCGGATCGTCGGGACCGACACGCCCGAGTGCCGGCGGAGCATCGCCGTCCCAGTCCAATAGCAGGTGTTTGCGCAGCCCGACCCAATAGCTCCCGAGCCACCGGTCGTTCACATCGTAGAAATCGTTGCGCGATGTGGTCACCGCCGCCACGACGTCGACCATGTCGAAGTAGCCGCCGCCAGGCGCGGCGAGTATGTTAAATGGCCCGATCCGCTTGACGGGTGTCACCCATGGCGGCAGCAAGGGTCCGGCTTCCGCTGGTGCCACCACTGTCTGGATGTTAAACAAACGGTAGTGATCGGGACTTTGATCGTTGAACCGGACCATCACGTCCGAGGTCAGCGCCATCGAATGGTAGAGAAACGACACCGTGGGAATCTGCGCCGTGCTCAGAAACCCGTGAAACGGCACATCTCCGATTTTGAATGTACCGCCCCAGCCGGCCGCCAGCCCGGGGTATGTGCGCCCGCCTCGATCTTTTACCAGGCGCAGGGCGGCGTCGAGGGAAGATCTTTCCGCGTCATAGGCCTGCAGATTCCTGCGCCCCCAGGTGCCATCGTTGTTCAGGTTGAGCCATCTGTCCTTCGCCATGGGGTAGAGTAGCAGCGCGGTCAAGAGAGCGGCGACTCCGAAGCGGCGGCGCCGGCCCAGTTCGCCCCCCAAAGACGTCAGACCCACTGCCGAAAGCAGCAGCAGAAAAACGTGCGCTCCACCGATCACACGGTGTAGTTGCATGTCCCGTGAGACTCCCAGCAGGGGGAGCAGCGATCCCCATAACGGCCGGCCGCAGAAAATCGCGAGCCACATCCCAGCGCCCAATAGGATAAAGAAGTGGGCTTGGCCGTCTCCTACGAGCATTCCGCCCTTCCCCGATCCCTGGTTCGCCGCCCCCCACCAGTGATTCAGATGGCGGCGCCAGAAGAACCACAGCGCACCGCAGAAAGCCAGCAAAGTGAGCGTGGGGAGGCGGCCGTAGTCAAGAAGATCGCCCTCAAAGAGGTTCTTCATCACCTGGCCCGGTCCGAAGGAATCCCACTTCCACGCGAATTCCCAGCGGCTGTGATTGATGGTGCCGTCGAGCAACAGTGGCGCGACTTGAAATACCGCGAGGGCTCCCGCCGCTGCGCCCACCCAAAGGGTGCGCCGGATGCGAAGGCCGCGCGGCACTTCCGCATCGGGCATCACCGCTAACAGGCAGAGACTCAATGCGCCGATATACCCGTAGATGAAATGAGCCAGGAACGTCAGTCCCAGCAGTGCTCCTGCCAGCGTGAGACGCTGTCCCTTGCGAATTGCGCGGTATCCCAGCCCTAGCGAGAAGAGCAAAAAGTGTACCGCGACGGATTGCGGGAACAGACCGCTTCCCGCCCAGGTGAAACTCCCGTATTCCAAGCCATATAGGAAATTTGTGGAGACCATCGGCGTCAGTACTGCGGCTGCGGCACAAGCGATGGGGCGCAGTCCCAAGAACCGCGCGGCCATGAAGAAACTGAACGGTAGCAGGACAAGAGAAAGAAATCGCGCCCAGACGAACACCGTCATCAGGGAGACAGACTTGCCGGAAGCCAGCCAGCCTCCCAGCACCATCAAGTGCGCCAAGGGCTGATATGTGCGCAAGACTGGATATCCCAGCGACCATTCCCCAGACCAGCAGTCCAGCGGATTCTCGCCGTGACTCAACGCGTCCGCCATCCGCTCGATGAGAGTGAAATGAAAAACGTTGTCGTTGAGATCCACGCGGCTGATCACCAGTTCCGGACTAAGCATCAGCCCATTCAAGAGAAGGATTGCAGCCAGCACGAACCAAGCGACGCGTCGTTCGCTAAGCCATTTCACAAGGGGCATGGATGTTCGGTAGGCAAATCCTCACAAGCTGTCAGGATAGCGCAGGAAAACAATTGTGCCATATATCGGTCATGTGACGGAACCCATAGTCCTGAGGCGTCTGAGGTCAAGCACCTGGAGACAGTGCGCGGAGTGGACGAGGATCGGCCGCGCCATACCGGTTTCAGTAGCCGATGTTCTGCGTGCCGAAAGATCAATGTGCTACGGACATCAGAAGAAGGCCGAGGATCCACCGTCCCCCCGTCGCTGACAATCGGGAGGAAGGGAAAGGGGTGGCCGGGCCGTCTGGTTTTTCGCTGCAAGCCGGCAGCTGCGCCGCGTAGCCGGTTCTGCAATCGTGGGGTGAATCGTTTCTATGCGTCCACGGCACATTCGATCATTGACACGAGAACGCAGTCGAAATACCCCCGCTCACCGTGCTTCCGAATGTAGCCTCCAGCGTAATCGCCGCGAGAGCAGACTGTTTGCTGGTTGCGGTCAACGTGCATTGCTGGATGCCATTGGTTGTGCAGGTGTTGGAAATCACGCCTCCAACGGTCCAGGTCGTGCTGCCGGCGACAGGTGTTGCGGAGTGGAGAGCCCACGTGACGTTGACTCCTGTGGTCAGGTAGCTATACGCGGTGACGCTGGGCGTGCATGCTGTCGGCAGGATGGTAAACTGGGCCGCGTTCGTAGCTGCGTTGGCGCTGGTTCCCGTGAGCCCGACCTGGATTGTAGTAGCCGCCACGGCGTTCTGGGGAGAGTGCTGGAGAACGGTATAGGCGATACCGCTCGGCGCCGCTCCCGTACCAACGCTAGCGGGGGGACCCGACGGGCCGCTCGGGCCGGTTAATCCAGTTGGACCCGGTACGGTGCTGGATTGGCCGGTCGCGCCTGCTGCGCCGGTCGCACCAGTTGAGCCCGTGCGACCGGTTGGACCGGCCACATTACTCGCGGCGCCGCTCGGGCCAGATGCTCCTATCGCACCCGCGACCCCGGTTGCACCCGCGATGCCTGTCGCACCAGTGGCACCCGTTCCCGTCGCACCGGTCGCACCCGCGACTCCGGTTGCACCGGCGATGCCGGTCGCACCAGTGGCACCCGCTCCCGTCGCACCGGTCGCGCCCGCGACTCCGGTTGCACCCGCGATGCCTGTTGCGCCAGTGGCACCCGTTCCCGTCGCACCGCTCGCCCCCGCGACCCCGGTTGCACCCGCAATGCCGGTCGCGCCTGTGGCACCCGCTCCCGTTGCACCGGTCGCGCCCGCGACTCCGGTTGCACCCGCGATGCCTGTTGCGCCAGTGGCACCCGCAACGCCAGCGCCCGTCGGACCCGTCGGCCCTGCCGGACCGGTTGCGCCCGTACCCCCGCCGGCACTCGAAAGGACCAGTGTCAACATCGCTGGATGGCTGGTGTTGGTGTTCTCTTTACTGTCGAACTGCACGCTCGTGCCGCCGTTCGCCGTGATCAGGAATCCGTTATTCAATAACGGGTTCATGATCCACCCCTGCACCGCCGATGTCGCATCAACCGTGACGTACGCATTCGCCGCCGCGACTAACAGGGGGTTTCCGACGGCCGCCCCTGCCGTGGGCGCGTTGGTTCCGTTCACCCCGCCTTCCGTCCAACCTCCATTCGCCACCGTGATCGTTACGCTCCCGCCCACTGCCACCGTGTGCACAAAGAGAGTCAGCGTTGCCTTCTGCACCGCGCCAGCCGTCAGTCCCGGCGGCAGTTGCGACAGGTCGAACTGCACCAGCCCCTGGCTTCCCGTGCTACCCACCGTCAAATTCGGTGACGTCCCGAAATTGGTGCCGTTCGCCGGCACCACATATGAATCTTGCATTGGCGTCAACGTTTGTGCGCACATGGACGGCCCCAACGACGCCAATGCCAAGATAAGCAGCAGCTCTCTCACGGTTCCTTCTTTCTTTCGTCCTTAGGTGTTCGATCGGCGCCGCCGCAACAACAGAGTGCCCAAAACCACTGCCATTCCACTCAGAGCTGAGGTCGCAGGCTCAGGAGCTGGCGCCGAGGCGGAGTCTGCTCCAGTGATTGCCACCGCCCAATTGGCGTCTCGTGAGGTTCCCAGCGCGGTCGTAGTATCGCAGAAATTTCCCTGTAGGCCGAATTCGGCGCAGGTGAAGCCAGGATTGCCATCCTGCACGAAACCGTCGGCTAGAAAGCCGTCCGTCGGCACGTTGTCCCATTCCGCCAGTGCCAGGGTGTAGTCCCCCGCTGACAAGTTCTCCTGAATAACCGGATCGTCGCAATTGCCGGTCACTGGGTCCGCACCGGTGGTCCCGCAATGGCCGCCGTTGTCGCTGACGATCTCATTCCCGCTGGCATCGAACACGATCGCGTTAGGTGCGAATCCGCCTGCCAGAACCAGCGTGGACGTTGGCGAGGTCGGCACCGTGCCGCCGGCATACCCATAGGATTGGATCGTGACAACCTGGGAGGCGTTAAGCGTGAAATTAATTAGGGCCACGCCGGTGTCGTCGGCAAATGCTCCCTGGAAGAGGAATGTGCTGGCAAAAGCGGGGGCTCCCAACGCTCCCAGGACTACTGCAAATCGGCACGATTTCGCCGTAAATCGCCATAAATTCGACATCATAAAATCACTATCCAAAGGATGAGGCGGTGAATTTCAGCATCCATCATTGTAGGCGATTCCGGGCTTTGCGTCACGAGAATGTGTGGAAGAAGGTGCGGCGATTAAAGCCTAATTCATGCAATATTCATTTAATCTTTTGCCTATTCAATTGGGAGTACGGTCAGAGGATTATTGAGCGGGCCCGGCTTTGCTCTTCAAGGCGAGATTCAGATTATTTCTTGCGAGCACGAAATCGGGCTTTAAACGCAACGCCTCTTGAGCGCTCTGGATGGCTTGATCCCATTTCCCCAATCGGATGGATCCCGCAGCGATGTTATTGTAGGCTTCGGCGTAATCGGGTTTCAATTTAAGTGCTTCCCTGGCCTCGTCTATGCACTCCTGAAAGCGGCCCTGATTGTAATGTTCCAGGGATACGTTCAAGTGATCCGCGGCTGATTTAGGACTCGCGGACGAAGCGGGGGCTCCCTCCTTGGCTTTTAGAAACCACGACAAATTGTTCTGAGCCAACGCAAAGTCCGGCCGGATGCGGAGTGCCTCCCGGGCATTCTGAATCGCGTCGTCCCACATTTGCATGGCTCCATAAGAAGCGGCGATATTGTTGTACGCCAGTTCCGAATGGGGGTCGAGCTTCAAAGCTTCCCTTGCCGCGGCAATCGATGCGGTGTACTGCCCTGCCTGATACATCTGGAGCGACCGGTTCAGGAACGCCGCAACATCAACCTGGTCTCCTGAATTGACGGTGTTCTCATGTTTCAAGAGGCGAACGACGAACGGGTATGCCAACAGCAGCACGATGGCGGTCACCATCAGCCAGCTCCATCGCGGCCTCGCGACGGTTTGTACGACGGGCGATGGAGTCGTTGCGCCTGTACCGGTTGCAACCTCGCCGACTGGTGGCGCTACGCCGGAATCCGGTTGGCCTGTTGGTGTCAAACGTGTCCCCAAATCCGATCGCGGTCCATCATAACACGATGCCCATTCAGTGAACGAAAACGGCCTCATACGCAATGGCGAGCCAGCCCAGCACCGTCAGAGTCAGAGCGCGGCACTCGGTAGACCGGAAAGCAATCCGGATCCCGTTGGCATAGTCCCTCTCCGCGGCGATGAAGCATCGCAACAACTTTCCCACACAGAACCACAGCAGGCCAGCGTTGATCAGGATCACCCAGAGTAAGGGATAGATACCGAAATGGCGGGCGACATAGAGCAGCCAAAAATCCACCCGCCCATCCCAGGCAACCAGAGCCCGCCAGTGCGCGGCGATCTGCGATGCTTGGGGAATGTACAGATAGGAATATGGAGGCACGTAGTTGAGGTACTGCTCGGCGCTGTATACCGAAGCGACATTGACGGTGAAATGAAGAATCTCGATGAAAAGCCCCACACCCGCCAAGGCAGCAACTACACCGCGGCCGGCCAGGCGAAGTTCCGCGAGCCAACCGGCCAGAGGCAGCAACAGCAGGGGAACCAGCGCCATCAGATATCGTGGTCCGAAGCACCACTGGCCGTTCGAGACGTTTTTCACGTACAAGAACACGTAACTCAGGACGCAGCCAAAGATCACGGCGCCCTCTGCCGGAAGCCTGCGGATGAATCCCCGGAAATACCACGGAGCGCAAATCAGCAGCGGCGAGAAGACGAAAATGCTGGCGCCGGGGCTGAATAGCATTCCGTACAGGCCAGCAACGACCGGGTTCTCAAAGCCCCCCTGGTCTGCGGCGAGGCTGAGATAACCGCCTCCGGGATCGAACCGGCCGAACTTCACGTAGTTGATGGCTGAAGTGAGCAGGATCGCAACAAGCGTGGGACCGAGGAACATGGAACTTTTCGATAGTGTCTGAAACAGGCGCGATGAGAACGAGCCCGCGCCGGCCCGTTTCCACAAATTCCAAAGCAGGTAGAGCGTCAAGACGGGCAATGCCACTCCCGTCTGCACCCGCACCACGACCATCGCGGCAGCGGCAACACCGGCAAGCAGCCGAGATGCATCGCTGGGATTTCTGGAATCGCAGAACAAGAAATACCAAGTCCACAGCAGGAAAAGAGCTTCGGCTGGATGCGGAAAGTAGCCCGAACTGAAGCCCGCGACATGGCTGGTGAAAGCGAGCAGGAGCGTTGATACCATCGACCACTTCGGGCCGGCGCCCAAGCGTAAATTGCACGCGAAGAATAATGCGGCGATAGCTGCGACGGCGGCTGCATTGAAAAGATTGACGAAAAAAATCTCCACGTCGCCACCCCATCGAACAGCCGGTTTCAATTCGATCACATCGCCGGCGAACAGGGGAATCCAACTCTGGGCGCCGGCGAGTTCCAATAACCGGTGTACGCCCTTTCCCAGACCGTAAAGCGGTAAAGAAAGAACGGATTGTCCGGCCGAATAGGGTGAATAATACTTTCCATCCGGTCCGGGCAAGGTATTTAGGAAAGACTCAGTGGAGAGGTCCCCACGCTCCCACAAAGATCGCGTCTGCTGGTAAATCGCGATCTCGTCAGTGGACCAGAAATGTCCGCGGGTCAATGCGATGTAGACCACCAGACACGAGACGAACAGCCATACGGTCAAGGCGCCGTAAGACGAGGACGGTTCGTCCCGTCGCGAATCGATTCGCATAAGGTTCAGACACCACCAACTCCCAACGAGCCCAATAGTATATCAACAGGGTGCCGGTGGCCAGTTCGGTGTTCTCGATTCGCCCCAGGCGGCTACGGATACGGGCTTGGATCGTTGGCAACGGCCGCAGGTTCCAGCTCTTCAAGAGGTTCCAGCCTCTTCAAAAAGAGCGGCGTGCCCGGGGGGCCCCATCTTTGCGCTTTGGGCCAACGAGAGCGGCCTCGACATAGCGTGCAATTGTTCCGATACGGCGGCGTCTGCTCGTTCGCCACTACCCTCATAGATCTCACGACGTCTCCAGGATCTCCTGGAAGGCGCGTCATGACGTGTCCCTTATCGCCCGGTGGAGGGCAGGCGCAACGTGGCCGTGCAGGCCGCGCAAAGAAAAGCTGGGATGACCGGCGTAGCTCGTCATTTTTTCATGGGTGTGGCAACGGGACGCTTTGCGGGCGCAGTCCACAGCCGGTCGAGTTGCGGCCGCACCGGCTTCAAGTGTAGTCCGCGCTCCAGCCATTGCATTCGATCGTAAGCAGCCTCCAGATCCGAAAACGGGTGATCGGTGTCGTACCAGCGCACCTCTTTAGGAGCCGAGGCCGCGGCAAAATAGTCTGGACACGCCTGCAGATTGACCTCATCGAAATTGCCGCACTGGAAGAGAATCGGCCCATGTTTCGCCGCACCGACATATTGATCGGGATCGATCGCGCGAATCACCTTCAACGCTTCCGTCAACTGCTCGGGCGTGTACCGTTTACGCCAATTATTCCAATAATCGATCTGCGTCTCGGCGATATGCCGGGTGTATCGTGCCACGCCTCCGATCAAGACGAAGCTTTGGACTCGCGGCCTCCACCGTTACCAGAGCGCCGCCCATAATACCGCCGTAGCTGTGACCCACGAAGCCGATGCGAGCGGGGTCGACGTTGTTCAACGTCTGGAGATAATCGATCGCACGCCGATAGCAGATCACGATTTCTGCATAAGAATCGCGGAACTCCGCGGCGGATTGTTCGCTCTCCGGCTTGCGCGAACCGTTGCCGGGACCCGGCGCGTCCAGGAGCAATGAGATGGCGCCGGCGCGCGCCAGCACCTCCGCCTCCGAAAGGTATGTCACCAAACTCTGACCGCCGCCGTGTTGATACACGATCCCGGCGAACCGACCTTTGCCCGTCGGACGCACCACCAACATGGGGACATTTCCGCCTTTAGGATTCTGGAAGTGCGCGCTGAGCACTTCGATACTGCCGTCGCGCCGGATCAGTTGCTCCTGATATTGAAACGGCACCGAGTGGTCGTACTCGAACAGCGACGTCTGCTGGGCGAGGAGCGGGACCACGAAAGCAGCAGCCAGGAAAGGGAACCGGCAGAATGCGCGCATGAGCGAGTGACGCCCCGCCTCACTCAAACAGGTACAAGTCAGCCACGCGATCGGCGAGTTCTTCGGGTTTGGCGCTCGCACGATTGGCCAGCACGATCACGGTAAAGCGCTTGTCCGGAAAGCGGCAGATGTGCGTGCGGAACCCGACGGTGCTTCCGCCATGGCGCACGGTCTGCAAACCACGATATTCGCCAATTTCCCAGCCGAAGCCGTACGAGGTCTTCTTACCGCTGGTCAGCACCATCGGAGTATAGGCTGCCTGCAGAGTCTTGGCGGAGACCAGCTTGGTAGTGTAGAACGCCTGGTCCCAGCGGTAGAGATCGTCCACCGACGAGTAGATGCCGCCGTCGCCGAGCACGGCGCTGGTGGTGCTCTGGTCTGTCCGCTCAAAGCCGTTGGCCCGCTCCGTGTAGCCGTAGGCGCGATTGCGAACCGTGGAGATACCGTCTTCGAACGCCACCGTTCCCGACATGTGCAGCGGCTCAAAGATGTTCTTCTTCAGAAAGGCGGCGAATCCCATGCCAGAAGTCTTCGCCACAATCAAAGAGAGGAAGGCGTAGCCGGTGTTGCTGTAGCGCCATTCCGAGCCCGGCGCGAAGTAGGTGTCCGTGGTGCGCTTCAGCAGATTGAGCACATCAATATCGTGAACCTGCCCGGTCTGCTCCGCGGGAATCAGGTCTTCGTATGCACGCAGGCCGGAGGTGTGGGTCAGCAGGTGGCGCACCGTGATCTGCTTGCCATATGCCGGGTAATCGGGAAAAAACTTGGTTAGGTCGTCGTCGAGCGCCAGGCGCTGCCGCTCCATCAGCATCAGGATGGACATCGCCGTAAACTGCTTGGTGACAGACGCCAGGCGGTAGTTGGTGGCGGTGGTCGCGGGCGTGCGGGCCTCCACGTCGGCCAGTCCGTAGGCGTGGCGGTAGAGCACCTTGCCGTCGCGAATCACGATCACGGAAGCACCTGGAACATTGGGATGGTTGTAGGCGCTGAACAACGCATCCACCGCATCCGCTTTGACGGCGGCACGAGCGGCAATGGCTCCGCAGAGGCAGGCGAGTAGCAGGCAGGTTCTCTTCAATGCGGTCTCCCGGTGCTTTCTATGCTACAACGGCGATATGCTCCAAGCTGCGTACGATGTCACGGTGGTCGGGGCCGGTTCGTTCGGCGCGTGGACGGCTTGGCACCTCGCGCGCGCCGGCAGATCGGTGCTGCTGTTGGACGCATGGGGCCCGGGGCATACACGCTCCAGTTCGGGTGATGAGACGCGTGTGATTCGTATGGGCTACGGCACGGACGATGTCTACACGCGGATGGCGATGCGCTCGCTCGAACTGTGGCAGGAACTGTGTCGCGAGACCGGCCAGCCGCTATTCCACAGAACCGGCGTGCTTCGCATGGCCCGCGATGGCGATCCGTACAACGACGGGACGTATAGGACGCTGGCGGCAGCGGGCGTCGAGATGGAGATTTTACGCTCCGGCGAGATCGGGCGGCGCTATACCCAGATGAGCGTGGAAGATCCGCAAGTCTACGGAATTCTCGAGCCCGCAAGCGGTGCGCTCATGGCGCGTCGCGGAGTGGCATGCACGGTGGAGGATGCAATTCGTCGTGGCGCGGAATACCGGACCGAGGCCGTACTCGCGCCTGCGACTGACGGACGACAGGCGCAGGTGTGCACGGTCTCGGGCCAGTCGATCCGCTCCGGCGCGATCGTCTTCGCGTGTGGGGCCTGGCTGGCGAAATTATTTCCCCAACTGCTCGGGGCGCGCATTTTCCCGACCCGCCAGGAGATCTTCTATTTTGCGCCGCCTGCGGGAGACCGCCGTTTCGCCCCGCCGCAACTACCAGTCTGGATCGATTTTTCGGATCCCCGTGGACCGTACGGAATTCCGGACATCGAGAGCCGCGGCTTCAAACTCGGCTTCGATCGGCACGGAGAGGCATTCGACCCCGACACCGGAGATCGGCGGTTAAGTTCGGCGGGGCTTGAGGAAGCCTACCGGTTCTTGGCCGAACGATTTCCCGATCTGGCGCACGCGCCTCTGGTGGAATCGCGCGTCTGCCAATACGAGAACAGTTGGAACGGCGATTTTCTTCTCGACCGCCATCCCGGCTTCGACAACGTGTGGCTGGCGGGAGGCGGGTCGGGTCACGGCTTCAAACACGGGCCGGCGGTGGGCGAATACCTGTCTGGCCAGATTCTGGGAGGAGGTCGCACGGAGCCGCGCTTCTCCCTGCAGAGCAAGGCTGAGCAGCGTGCGCGAACAGTTTACTAGACGTCGCGAAACAATAAGCCCTCCCATGTTCGCCCACACGGGAACACTCCCTACGATCCGGGCGTGTCAGGTCAGTGTCTGAAGCTGGGAAACATCCGCCTGCCCGCCCCGCTTGCCGACGATTCGTTCAACGTCACCGTCGCGGCTGGCGTGCGAGCCGGTCCCTTACGAGCCGCTCCTTTGCGAGCCGCGCGCGTCAGAAGCTGTGAAAAATCCGACTGGGACATCGCTTGCTTACGCGCGCGGCTTGTAGTTGCAGCTCGAATGCGAGCCTCGCGCGTCAGCAAGCGGCATTCACAACATCCACATTTTCCACGCGACACTGAAGATCAGTCCGACATCACGGTCTCGACCAGGTCCACGACCATGCGGCGAACGGGGCGCAGCAGCGGGAACTCCGAGATCTGAATCAGCCGCACGATGATGCCGAGACTCTTCTCCACCAGGAGCCGGGTGCGCCGCTGCGCCGCGGAGCGGTCGAAGATCCAAAACAGAATCACACCCATCTGGTACATCCACAGGATGCGCGGCAGATGCTGCCCCAGCTCGCTGTTCACGCGGATGCGGCTGCCGGTGAGCGCCCGTTCGAAAAACTGCATGTCGCGTTTGCGCATCTCTTCGGTTTGAGCGCTGAACGGTGACAGTCGGTGCTCCGGGTCGGCGTGCGCCGCCAGTGTCCCAAGAAGGCGGCGATTCGGCTCGAAGTATTGCAGCTTGACTTCCAGCAGCGCGCCCACCCTGCCCTTCAGGTTCCGGGCGCTGGCCAACGCCGCATCGAGCAGCGGCTCCATCTCCTGCTGCGACTGGTCGTAGAACGCCAGCACGATGGCATCTTTGGAATCGAAATAGTAGTAGGCGGCCCCGGTGGCCACGCCGGCGGCCGCCGCAATCTCCCGCATGGTCGTCTCTTCGAATCCCTGCCGTTGGAACAGTTCCATGGCGGCCGCCAGGATGCGGGCCCGTGTCTCATCGCTCTTGGCCTTTGCCTTCACTAGTCGAGCACCTTACCCATCGGCCCTCCCGCGGGTGCCCAGCCGGCCATGGGCGGCGGAGGTACCGGCGGCCGCGCGCGACGGTCGCGCTCCTCGCCGCGCTTGCGCAGGCGGTTGAAGAGATACAGGTTGAAGAAGTGCATGATGCCCAGCACCAGTAGTACCACACCGATCTTGTCACACAACAACTCGATGGCGTGACGGGTATCGTCGAGCGCATCGCCGGTTCGCAGCATCAGGGCCACGTAACCCACATTAATCAGATAGAACCCGGCGACCAGCAGTGCATTCACCGAGTCCGCCAAGTCCGCTTTGCCCTGGAAAGCTTCCAGCAGGAAGACGCGGCCGTTCTTTCGCAGCGTGTTGGCCACCCACACCGTGATGCTCAGGCTAATGGCCAGGTAACACAGGTAGCAACTGACGATGTACATAGACTCTCCTTTTTTGAACATGTTCAGTTGAACGTGTTCAAGTTTTAGAGTAGGCCTGTTTCGGGAGCCTGTCAAGAGCAAATTGAATGCGTTCAAAATCCAGCAATGCGTGTCGCCCGATATGGTAAACTGCGAGGACTCGCGATGCGGAATCTGACTCGAATCTCACTCTTCCTGGTGTTCTGGAGTGGCGGGCTGGCGCAGAACCGCGCGCTGCAACTCGAGCCGATCGTCGCACGCAGACAGGTCGCACTGGTGATCGGTAACGGAGCCTACACGCACTTCGCCACTCTCCGCAACCCTGTCAATGACGCAAATGCGATTGCGCAAACATTGAGAAGCCTGAAGTTTGAGGTGCTGCTGGCCACCGACAAAGACCGCCGCGGCCTGATGCGGAGTGTCGACGACTTCGTAAACCGGTTGGGCAAGGGCGACGTGGGACTGCTCTACGCAGCCTCGCACGGCGTGCAGGTGGACGGAGAGAATTTTATCATCCCGACCGATTTTGAGGGCGAATGCGAGGACGACGTCAAGGTGGACGGAATTTCGATCAACCGGATCGAGGACGCCATGGCAGGTAAAGGCACGCAACTGAACATTCTCATTCTGGATGCATGCCGCAACAATCCCTTTCATTGCACCCGGACGCGCTCCATCAGCCGCGGTCTGGCGGCGATGAATCCATCTGCCCGCGGCACCTTCATCGCTTTCGCCGCGGGACCGGGCGGTGTAGCCATCGATAGCAATCCGAACAATCCGGCGGCCGTGAATGGACTCTTCACAGAGAGCCTCTTGCAAGCGTTGTCTGTCTGCGGGTGGGACTTGAGCCACGTTTTCGACTACACCCGGGAACTGGTGGATCGTGCCAGCGGCGGCAGGCAGACCCCCTGGACGAACTCCAGTGTGATCGGCACCTACCAGTTCCGGCCTGAGAGCACCGGGTGCAAGTCGAGCCAGCCGCCTCCGCGACCGGCTCCGGGTCCGATGGTGCCTCCCCAAAGCACGTCTCCCCAAGGCACGTCTCCTCGAGTGGCGCCTTCCCCATCCGACGTTCCACATGGCTTCATCGGCGAGTGGAGCGGGACCTATCAATGCCAAAACGGAGGCGGCAGGGCCGATCTCAAGATTTCCCAGACAAATGGGCAATTGAAAGTCGTGGAGTCGTATCAGCGGCTGCTTCTCGGAGTGGCGGTTCCTGGAGGAAACGGAACCATCGTCCACCAGGCGTCCTGGAACGAGCAAGCCCACTTACTACATCTCAAGACTGACGCATTCGGCGGATACGAACTGGACCTGGAGCTTTCCCGCGACGGCCGCCGCCTGAGCGGAACCTATCATCATCACTTCAATGGCTGCGTCTCTTCCCAGTTGACCAAAGCCAACTGAGTTACTCGTACCGCAGAGCCACGACGGGCGAAATGCGGGTTGCCCGCCTCGCCGGAATGAAGCTGGCGAGTAGCGCGACCGCGAGCAGCACCGTCGCTACTGCGGCGAAGGTGAGCGGGTCGGTAGCGGCCACGCCGAACAGCAGGTTCGAGAGCAGTCGTGTCAGGGCGAGCGCGCCCGCCAGGCCCAGGGCGATTCCTGCCAACGCGAGTCCTGCTCCTTGCCGGATTACCATCCGCAGGACACTGGTCTGCCGGGCGCCAAGCGCCATGCGCACCCCAATCTCGTGCGTGCGCCGCGCCACCGAGTACGCAATGATGCCATAAATTCCCACGGCAGCCAGCAGCAGAGCCACTCCTGCGAACGAAGCCAGCAGCACCGTATCGAAGCGGGGAAGCGCCACCGCTTGGGAGAGCATTACTTGCATGGACGCTACCTGGTTGACCGTGACCCCCGGGTCGGCTGCCTGAATAGCGCGCCGCAATGCGGGAGCGATGGCAGTGCCAAGGGACGAACGAGCCACCACGAACATACGCTTCCCCACCACCTGCGTGTACGGCATGTAGTACGCGTCGTCGGTGTCATTCTGCAGGCCGGTGTACTTCACGTCGCCCACCACGCCCACAATTTCCATGTAAGGCACTTTGTTGTCGGGCCCGCTCCATTTCAGGTGCTGGCCGATGGGATCCCGCTTGGGGAAGAAGTGGCGCGCCAGACTCTCGCTAATGATGGTGACGCCCGGCCCGCTGAGCTTGTCCTGGGGTGTGAAGAATCGGCCCTTGAGCAGAGGAATGCGCATCGTAGGAAAGTATTCGCCGCTCACGATTACCACAGAAACCGCGGGATTGGACTCGCCCGGGGCGAGCACCTGTCCCTGAATCATGAAGGTGTCCGCATCGGACTGATAGCTGGGAGGCAGACTATCGGACAACGCGACCGACTCGACGCCGGGAACTTGCCGGGAGCGCTCCAAAATGTCGTCATAGAGCACCCGCATCGGCGCTTCTTGATCGTACTTATGGTCGCTCGGTGAGATGCCCAGGGTCAGAATCGCGTGGGGAGACGCCGCGAAGCCTCCCGTCACGCGATGCAGGCGGTCGAGGCTGCGCAACAGCAATCCGGCTCCCGCCATGAGCATCAGGGAAAGCGCGATTTCGGAAACTACAAGTACGGTACGAAGATGGCGCTGCGGAGCGCCGGTACCCGCTCGACTGCCGCGCCCGCCTTCCTTCAGCGTCGAGTTGAGATCGGCTCGCATCCCTTGCAGGGCGGGCGCGATGCCGAACAGAACCCCCGTCACGATCGCAATCACCACCATGAAGGCGAGCGCCGGGCCATCCAGGCGCACATACTCGATCAGCGGCAAATTGCCGGGATTCCACGATCGCAGAAGCTGTATGGCGCCGTAGGCCACGAAGAGTCCGGCAATGCCGCCCGCCATAGCGAGCAGAAGACTCTCGGTCAGCAACTGGCCAACCAGGCGCATGCGGCCGGCGCCCAGGCTCAAACGGAGCGCCATCTCGCCATGGCGAGTGGTCGCGCGGGCCAGCATCAGATTCGCGACGTTCACCACAGCAATCAGCAGGACCAACCCGACAGCGCCAATGAGCACCAGCAGCGGCGTCCGCACGTCGCCAACCAGCGCATCGCGAAGGCGCTCTACCGGCAAGGTGAGATTGCGATAATACGGATTCTCGCGCATGATCCGCTGTCCGATGGCATTGGTGTCGCGTTGCGCCTGTTCGAAGGTGACGCCTGGCTTCAGCCGGGCAATCCCGCGGTAGAAGAACGGACCCCGGCGCGTCGGAGGAACCACCGGGAGGTTGGTCCAGATCTCCGTGTTCGCACGCGGGAAGCGAAAGGCTTCGGGCATCACGCCGACGATGGTTGCAGGACCGCCGTTGACGGCCACTGTCTGGCCGAGAGCAGCGGGGTCGGCGGCATAGCGGCGACGCCAGAGCGCCTCACTGATGACCGCCACCGATGCGGCGCCCGGACGGTCTTCCCCTGGCAGGAAAACACGGCCCAGCAGGGGCGCTACCTGCAGCGTAGAGAAGAATCCGGTGGTCACCATCGCGCCCTGCACTTGTTCCGGTTCGCCGGCTCCAGCCAGATCCATGCGCCGGCTTGAGAATACGGATGGCTCCTCGAATGCGTGGTTCTGCGCTTTCCAGTCGAGAAAGTCAGCGATGCACATGGTGCCGCGTTCGAAATTCTGCGGCGAGAAATGCATGTAGACCAACGCCACGCGGTCGTCGGCGGGATACGGAAGTGGCCGCATCAGAATGCCGTAGGCGACGCTGTACATGGCGGTATTGGCTCCGATTCCAAGGGCCAGCGCCAGAATCACCACGCCCGTGAAACCCGGACTCCTCGAGAGGGTGCGCAGGCTGTACCGGATGTCGTGCAGAGTGCTTTCCAACATGTTGCCCATCCTGATTTGGCGAACTTCTTCCTTGACCTGCTCCAGGCCGCCGATCTCGACCAATGCCGCGCGGCGAGCGGCGGCAAAGCTCGCGCCAGAGCGTACTTTCTCGTCAGTTAACTCTTCCAGATAGGTATGGAGTTCGGCCTCCAACTCCTGCTCGACTCGATGCTTGTCGAAGAGATTACGCCGAAGGCTGAACAGGCGGGTCAGCAGCGGCATCAGTCATCGCTCTTACGTGGATTCGAGAGCGCTCGCCATCGCGATCGATATGCGCTGCCACTCATCGGTTTCGGCCATTAGTTGATTCCGGCCCGCCGGGGTCAGGCGGTAATACTTAGCGCGCCGGTTGTTCTCAGATTCACCCCAATAGGAATCCAGCCATCCTGACTCCTCCATACGATGTAACGCCGGAAACAGCGAGCCAGGCTTCACCTGGAAGGTTCCCTTAGTGATCTGGGCGATGCGATGCGAAATTCCCAGTCCGTGCAGTTCCTGCAAGGCCAAAGTTTTGAGGATCAGCAGGTCAAGGGTCCCCTGGAGGAGATTGGTCGGCATGTCCTATAGAGTTCCTATACGAGAGTAGCGGCATTCCTATAGAATGTCAATAGGGATCAAGCGGAGTCCCCGGCGCGAACCATCGCCGTGGAAGAGCCGTTAAAAATCAAACCTACTTCACGCCAGCCATCAGCCGCACGGTCGGCTTGATCAGGAGCGCCAGGATCACCGCCGCAGCGACGGTCGGCCAGGCAACTCCAGCAAACAGAGTGGGCAGCGGCATGGAACTGTACAACGAAGCCGCTTTGCCCGCGAGCCAATTGCCGATGGCAGTGGAGAGGAACCAGATGCCCATGATGAATCCCGCGGCGCGATCCGGCGCCAGCTTCGACATCGCGCTCAGGCCCACCGGACTGAGGCAAAGCTCACCGAGCGTCTGCAGGAAATAGGTCAGAATCAGCCAGACTATGGAAACCTGCACTCCCGTGACTGCCAGCTTGGAAGGTGGCACCAACACGGCAAATGCGAGTCCCGCGAACAGCAGGGCCAACGAGAACTTGGCTGGGCTCGAAGGGTCCGCATTGCGGCGGCTCAACTTCAGCCAGAGCCACGCAAACACCGGTGCCAGTGCCACCACGAAAATGGGCTGAACGAACTGGAACCAGCCAGCCGGAAACAGCCAACCGAGGATGTGGCGGTCGGTATTGCGCTCGGCGAACAGATTCAACGACGAACCAGCCTGTTCAAACGAGCCCCAGAATAGCGCCGAAGCGATAAACAGCACCAGAATCGCGGCCGACCGCTTCCGTTCCGCCGCAGACCAGCCGCGCGAAAAGATCATCCACGAGAACACCGAAACCGAGATTGCCAGCAGGATCCATCCCAAACTGTCCGACAGACCGTTGGCCGTAACAGGGATGACGCCGGTCACACCGAGGAGTCCAAATATCGCGAACAGCCCCAACCCGATGCTCAGTCCTCGCGTCGCCGATTGCTTGCGTTTGCGATCCAGTTCGATATCGCCGCTGCTCACCGTACGCAGTCCGGCGTTGCCCAGGTGCTTTCCACCAAGCATGTATTGCACAATGCCCGCCAGCATCGCGAACCCTGCCACCGCGAATCCCAGCCGCCAACTGACGCGCTCGCCGATGAGCGGGCAGACGATTGAAGAGAGCAACGCTCCGGTGTTGATGCCCATGTAGAAGAGCGAAAAGCCGGAGTCACGCCGTGGATCGCCCTTAGCGTAGAGCTGGCCGACGATCGTGCTGACGTTGCCCTTCAGCATGCCGGTCCCCATCATCAGGCAGACGAGGCCCATGTAGAACGATGCTTCGCTGGGAGCTGCCAGACAAAACTCGCCCGCCGCGATGAAGATTCCCCCGATCAACACGGCTCGGCGTTGCCCGGTGATGCGGTCGGCGACCCATCCACCGCCCAGGCATAGCAGATAGACCATCGACGTGTACAACCCGTACACCGACCCGGCTTTGGCATCGTCGAAGCCCAAGCCGCCTTCCGTAAGCTTGTGGGTCATGAACAGGATGAGCAGAGCGCGCATGCCATAGTAGCTGAAGCGCTCCCACATCTCCGTGAAGAACAGGGTAGCCAGGCCGCGCGGATGACCGAAAAAACTGGTGTCGGTCTGGGTATCCAGGGTCTTTGGGGGTTCGGGAATGGTTGCCATCTTGAAATACCGGCAACGACAGTTTATATGGTTACAGTCGGCGAGGCAATTCAGAACTTCTTGAGTTCTTCGATCAGGCCTTCGATATTCCGCTTCAGGTACACGTTGTAGAGGCGCTGTTCCTCAGCCGATGGCGGCACCATCTGGCCAAGCAGTTCCAGGTTCTGGCGATTGGGAACCCACACTTTGCCGTCCGTAAACTCCACCTGGCTGATGAAGCCCGTCATCTTTTGCACGTTGGCAGGCTGATTGGTTTTCGAGAACAGCCGCAGCGTGGTCTCCTGGAGGACGCTGGCCGATTTGCCGGGAGCCAGATACAGATCCCGCTCGGGAGAAGGCAGGGTAGCGGCGATCGACTGGTGGTCCGAGGAGTCGCTGAGTACCCATCCCAATTCGAAATACCTTACCGGCTTTCCCGACTTATTGAGCACATCGATCCGGGGCGTTCGCGCTTCGTTTCCGGAGATTTGAGCCGAGCCATCCACCAGATCGACAGGAGCATCGGGAAAACGCACAAAAGCGAACTTCTCGGGATGCTCGGGAGGCAGCGCTGCGCTGGTCACTGACGGTCCACTGCGCACTACGCGGACATTCAGGGGCGCGGCATCCATCTGCCGCTGCCGGGCGCCGCTTTGCAGAATCGTCTGGCGCAAACCTTCTTTACCCGACTGTGCCAGCACGCGCTTCAGGTATTCGCGATCCCGCTGGGCTTCCAACTCGCAAGCCGTGAGATAGCGTTTGGAGTGGAGCAGATCGGGACCGTAAAAGGAAAGATCCTGATACAGCACGCCATCCAAATCGACCTGCGCCAGCGGACCTCCGGCGGCTTGCGTGGGACGCACCAGAACCATCTCGATACGCACCGGGAACACTTCGCCGGGGCCAACATTCAAACTGGGGTAGGTAACCGAGCCCTTTCCGCCGGCCGTCGCTTCCTGCGACACCACTCGCAGCATCACACCATGAATCCGGCTCTGGCTGTCATTGCGCAGCGTGAACCCCATGTGCAGATTCAATACGATGGCGGCTCCCCGGGCAGTGGCGCTCGAGGAATCCTGGCTCATTTCGACGACCGTGACCGGCGAGTCCTTCTTGAAATTGATGCTGACGGAACCGCGTGGCAGCGGGGCCTCTTGTGCCGCCAGTCCGGCCACTCCCGCCAGCCCGATCGCCACCAACTGTAGAAACCGATTACTCCGCATATACATTGTTGATCGTCACCTGGCCCGTATTGGGGTCCACGTAACGAGCTCCCATGGAACCCTGGGCGCCCACCGAGAAAGTCACATCGGTAGCGCCAGTGTTCATCAGCCGGAATGCCCGGCCGCTTCCTTCCACTTCAATTCCGTTTTGAATGCCCTGCAGAACCGTGTGGCCGTCCATCTGGGCGATGGGGTGCGGCCGCGAGTGAGGCTCCATCACCAGGCCGGTGACTGCCAGAGTGATAATGCTGGCCAGTGCCACCACCGTGCGAACGCCGGTAAACCAGGGGTGATCGCGGAGAGGTTTCTCCATCCGCACGCACTCTCCGGCGGCCAGCCCCAGCCGGATGTTGGCCTTCATTTCGGCTGCCAGATGATTCCACGAGACATCCGGGATTTCCGCCAGATCGGTGACGATCTCCCTGGCGGCTGCGAAGGCCGCTACCTCTTCACCACAACCCTCACACTGTGCCAGATGACGCTCCACCCGCCATCGCGCCCAAAACCCGAGATCGCCTCCCGCGTAAAGTGCCAATGCCGCTTGATCAGGGTGGTTCATATTACCGCTTCCTTCTTTCGATATAGCGGCGAAATTTCGTGCGCGCGTTCGCGATATGCGAGCGCACCGTCGCTTTGGAGCAGTCCAATCGCTTGGCTACTTCCTCCGCCGGTAGATCTTCCACGTCTCGCATGATGAGCGCCGCGCGTTCCCGCGGACTGAGCAGGCGCAAGCCGTCCTCGAGATAGTCCCGGTGTTCCGAGCGGAGGAGCGTCTGTTCGGGGCTCTCCATCTGGCTTTCTGGGGCTTCATCGATCTCGCAGAAACTGGCGCGGCTGTTCTTGCGCAGAAAATCAATCGCCGTGTTCGTGGCAATTCTCGACAGCCAGTGGGCTGCCTTCTGCTCGTCTTTGAGCTGTTCCTGGTGCTGGAGCGCCTTGATGAAGGCCTCCTGGGTCAGATCCTGGGCGTCTGCCACGTTCCCGACAATCCGGTAGATCTGTACGAAGATCCGCCGTAAGTGCTCGGTAACAAAACGGTTCTGGCGCTCCTGGAGTTCCAGGCCGGGCTCGATGACTTCGCTCATCTCGCTATAAACTATGGTTCTCACGAGGTTCCTAATCTGGATGACGCGAAACCCCGGAAAACGTGGAATCTAAAAGCGGATTCAGCCGCTTAAGGCTATTCTAGCTCCGGCCTGGGACTTTCTGCTCCTGCCATCAGGCCATTTCCGTAGGATTAGTCGTCTTCATGGTCAGCCATCCCTGCAACGGGACAGCATCAATGGGTAAACCCGTGCGCCACAGGGAGAGTTGGAAGCGGAGTCCCGCGCCAGCCGCGATCCCGATTGCTTTGAGTGAGATCCGGATTTCCAGGACGCGCCCTAAGGCGCACTCCACGGCTTTCGAGTCGACTTCGGAACAGCCTACCAGCCTGGCATCCACAGGACACACGGCCCCCGGCGCCAGAGCCAGCGAGAAGAAGCTTTTCAAGGCGCCATCCAGCGATTCCATGCTGAGGCGGCCCTCCATCCCAGGCACCTCCTGTTCGTAGCCGGACCGAAAATCCACGCGCAGATAGAAGTTCACGCTGTCAGAGCCATACTGAACCTCCTGCACCACCACCTGCTTGCCGTGCATCGACCCGGAGCGTTCATCTACGCGGTAAACGCCAGCCCCCATCCACTCAAAGTAGGAAGTCACTTCGCCGTCAATCACCGGCGAGATGCCTCCGGAGGGCTCGATGTGGACTTCGGGCACCACCATGCGGAGGATGGGCCGGGACAACTCCTCGGGCGGGCTCAGGTTGAGGAAACGGTATACATTGGCCAAGTGGCTGCGATAGAGTTGGTCGAACTCCGGACGATTGGCTGAGTCGTGCTCGGGACCATACCACCAGCACCAATCGCTGCCTTCGGCGATCAGCAGTTCTTCGAAGGCCAGTTTTCTCTGAGCTTCGGGAACATCCGTCGCGTAGTCGAAGGTTTCGCGGGCGCGCAGCAGTTGGGCCCACGCCTGGTTATCCTCCTCAGCCCCGATCCACACGTCGAAATTGGCGCTGATCCACGACCCCGGGAAGATCCGGTCGAGGGGTTCCGGGGACATCAGACGGAGCCCTTCGCTGACGGTGACCGCGCGCATCACGGGATTCCCGGAGATGCGGCGATAGAGTTCCCGCAAGAACGGACGGCCATTGCGGTCGTAATACTCCCAGGCGTTTTCGCCGTCGAGGATGATGGGAACCAGGGCATCTCGGCCGCTGGAGAGAATCCCCGAGCAGTTGTCGCGTATGCGCCGGAGAAAGTCATCCGCCGCAGCGCCTGCGTCCATCTTGGAATAGACGAAGCCGATGAGGTCGCTCAAAAAGTGATCGCGGAAGATCACTCCCAGACGGCGGCCCTGCTGACGCCACTGGTAGGGTCGATACAGTCCATCCACCGGCACACCGCGAGCGAGGGTGCGGTCCAGAACGCCGCTATCGGTGGCCGCCCACGCGAAGCCCAGATCCGCAGCCATCGCGAAGACTTCGTCCGACACCGATCCCTCCGAGGGCCACAAGCCGACCGGCGCCACACCGAAATTCTTTGCGCAGTACTCGCGCGCCAGAACGAGCTGCATACGGGCGTCCCGCGGATAGCGGAAGCGTGGCGGCAGCGGCACACCGGGGTGGGAGACAGCGGCAATGTCCGAGTCGCATACCAGCGGCAGGATTGGGTGGTAATACGGCGTCGTCGAGATCTCAATCTGTCCCGATGCCGCCATCTTCTGATAGGCGGGCAGCACGCGGCCGACAATCTCGCGCTGCTTTTCCCCCATGCGGCGCTGGTCGATCAGATTGAAACCGCGGCCGCGTTTGATCCAGTCGCGTACTTCCGGATCGTTCTCCTGAAATTCCTCGTCGAACCACGCCAACTGCGACCACATCTGAAGGTCGCGAAACTCCTGCGCGCCGAAGAGGTTGCGCGAACCCGAAGTGCGCTCCCGCAACCAGGCGTCGTACAACTCGCCGTAGCGGGGATAGCGATAGATCATGTGCTGCGGGTCGGAATAGAACGAATGCCGCAGAATAAACGCGCGATCCTGGTCGGACAGGCTTTCCGCGGGATGCAGGGCTGCCTGCAGAAACGGGTCGACCGCCTCGCCGGATGCGTATTCGACTACCTGTGCCATCATCGAAGGCACCAGGTTGAAGGTCTGGTGCACCTGAGGAAACTCCTCCAGGATCTGCACCATGCCGTAGTAGTCCTTGAGCGCATGCATGCGCGTCCACGGCAGTTTATACTCGCCGGAGATCAGGTCCTTGTAGAACGGTTGGTGCATGTGCCATAGGAAGCACAGATGAATTTGCGGCATCGTATTCTTATCGGACGGCTGGACCCAAACCAGGCTAATCATTTAGAGTACGTGGATTGCCGAATCCCGTGCAAGGTCCGTTTAAGATTTTGAGTTCAGAAGTCCGCCGACCGATCGCCAGATCGCTTGCTAACGCGCGCGGCTCGCGACGAACTTGCGCTTCGCAACCAACTTGCGCTTCGCAACCAACTCGCACTTCCCAACGAACTTGCGTTCGCAACGAGCCGCGACCGTGAGGGAGCGCCACCGGCCCTCGTGATTCGTGATCGCTTGCTGACGCGCGCGGCTCGCAAGCGCACGTATCGCACAAACGTATCTGGGTAGGTTACGAGCCGCGCACGTGAGGAGCGTTCTTGCCCGAATACGTGCCATCCCAACGAAAAACGATGTCATGAGGTTGTTCCACAATGTGGTCTTTCGAACGGCCGACACGTAAAATGAGGGCTGATGCCAGAACTGACTCGTAGGTTATTCGTCACGGGCGCCACGGCCGTAACGGCGCGCGCCTGGGCGCAGGTTCCCGGAGCGGGGGAACGCATTCGCATCGGCGTGATCGGATGCGGCAGCCAGGGAACGGCGCACATGCGAACGCTGGTGCGCATGCGCGACATGGACAATATCGATATCCTGAACGTCTGCGACATTTACAGCAAGCGTCTGGAGGCCGCCGCGCAACTCACCGGCGGCAAGGCGGTGAAGGACTATCGCCGCGTGCTCGATAATCCCGATATCGATTACGTCCTTATCGCGACTCCCGAGCACTGGCACCACCACATGACGATGGACGCCATCAGCGCGGGCAAGCATATCTATTGCGAAAAGCCCATGACCCACGCTATTGAGGACGCGCGACGCGTTGCCGAGCGGAGCAAGAACACCCCGCGCATCAAGATGCAGGTGGGCGTGCAGGGCATGTCCGACGACTCCTACGAAACCGCCAACCGGCATATTCAGGAGGGCGCCCTGGGCACCGTGGTGCTCGCGCAAATCGATTACTCGCGCAACTATTCAGGCGATTTCTGGGTCAATCCCATCGATGCCGACGCGCGTCCTGGCGACAATCTCGACTGGAATGCTTTCCTGGGGCCAGCCAGGAAGCGCCCGTTCGATGCCGATCGCTTCTTCAGTTGGCGCCGTTATTGGGACTATTCGGGCGGCATCGCCACCGACCTGTTCGTGCACCGCGTCACGCGCATGATCAAGTCGCTGAACCTCACATTTCCCGATGGAGTGGTGGCCACGGGCGGCAAGTTCGAATTCCGAGACAGCAAGGCCGAGATTCCCGACACCCTCAACATTCTGCTGAACTATCCGCAGGGGTTGACGGTCCAGCTCATCTCGTCGATGGCCAACGATACGCCGGTGCAGCACCTGATCCGCGGACACAAAGCCACTTTGCGCTTCACCGAGACGGGGTTCGAAATTACCCCGCAGGGGCCTTATGCGCGGGAAAACAAGCCCATCACCCATCGCAAGACCGGCGCCGAAGCTCTCGATCTGCACCATCGCAACCTGCTGAATGCGATCCGCAAAAATGAGGCGCTGCGCTGCGATGCCAACCTCGGATACTACGGTGTGGTGGCGGCGGTGATGGGCAATCTTTCGTATCGGCAGCGCAAGTACATGCGGTGGGACGCAGCGAAACAGCGGGCGCTCGCAGTCTGATTCGGATCCACCGAGTTCAAGTTTCAGCCCTCCCGATCCGATAAGGATTCCAGGTGGGCCAATGAAAACGGTTCTCGGAGTTCTCGTCCTCGCAAGTGTATCGCTGCCTTGCGCCGGCGCGCAAACCGGCGGGCAGAAGATTCTCACCAACCAGGACATCCTCATGCTGGCAAAGGCGGGCTTCACCGAGGATTTGATCCTCACCGCCATCCAGTTGGGGAGGACGCGGTTCGATACCAGCGCGGCGGCTCTGGCGGACCTGGCGAAGGAGGGTCTCAACGAGCGGGTAGTGCGCGCCATGGCAGGGGCGGGCTCGGGAGTGCCATCCGAATCGGCAAGCCGCTCGGCTGACGTTGCTGCCTCGCCCGCTCCTGCGCCGCTCTATCCGGAGGAGATGGTGCTTCCTGGAGTCGAGCCCAAGACCCGCACCCAGGTAGTCAAGCCTAGCCGCGTCGGACTTGCGATCGCGGCGCAGACTCCTTATTACGAGTCAACCTCCCTTCTGTTCGGTCTCTACCATAAGCGTGTGGCAGTCGGCGCTGTGCCGCGCAGGGACCAAATCCTCTCACCGCAGATCGGCGGGGAGGCGGGCTCTTCCCGGATGATGGCCAACTTCCCCACCCTGGTTGCCCCGGCGGGGTCCGGAGTCCGATATGTCATTATTCCGTGATTCCGGCAAACGGATGTTGCTGGCGATGGTCTGCCTCGCTGCATGCAATCACGCCCAGTCGCAGATAAAAGCAAAGGCAGAAACTGCGGGCTTCCGAACGCGAGAGCTTCCCTTTGCCGCATTCGGCATCCCTTATCGTGCGACGCTTGGAAGTTTCGTGGACGGCCGTTGTATCGATGGCGGGCTCAGCTTCGCGATCGTGGATGGCGTGTTGCCGCAGGGATTGGAATTGCGCGCTGATGTGATCAGCGGCATCCCGGAGGAACTCGGGGCATTCGCTTTCCGGTTGCGCGCGAGTAATAATTGCAGCGCGCAGGAGCGCGACTTTCTCGTGCAGGTTACCGGCAGGCCGGTGCTCAGCGTGACTCCGCGGGAGATCGAAGCGGTCTACCGCGTGGGAGGCCCCGCTCCGGAGTGGAACGTGCTGCTGGTGTCGGCTTCGTGGCCCAGGCTCCCCTACGACCTCACCAGAGGTAACTCGCCCTGGTTTCGCACTAGCAAGCAAAATGGATCGACCCCGCCGCCCGGCTCGCCATTTGCAGGGGACACAGTGCGGGTACAGTTCGTCCCCGACAAGCTCGCCCCTGGGACTTACGAAGATACGCTGGTCTTTTCAGGCCCGCTCGGCGCTACTCCCGTGTCGGTGCCCGTGCGGCTACGCGTAGTCCCGGCTGGCGACGCGTCTATTGGCCCGTCGCAGTGAGTCACCGCTGCGATGCCGGATCGCCCGAAAAACACTCCCTTACGGTCGTGGCTCGTTGCGAGCCGCGCGCGTAAGAAAGCGATGTCCCAGTCGGATTTTTCACAGCTTTTCACGCACGCGGCTCGTAACCCACCCGAATACGTTCGCGCGATGCGTGCGCTTGCGACCGCGCGTCAGCAAGCGGTGCTGCTACTGTACTGACAGAAAGCGGCCGATCGTCTCATTCAGGAATTTGCCGTCCGCAGGATTGCTGGCCGCTCCCGCAGTGTGGCCCCACAGCGAGGGAATCGGCGTGAAGGTGACGCCGGGAATGAATGCCTGCTCGTAACGGGCATCGCCAATCGGAAAATACAGGTCCGTCTCCGACGGCATGTACAAGAACGGCACCTTGATGGACTTGAGTGCGCGCTCCACATCTCCATCGAAGCCTGGTGTCGTGCCCACGTTATGCTTCTCCCAAGTGTGCGCCTGCAGGATGTAGTCGTTGGCATCGGCCGAGAAGCGCGTGCGGAAACTGTTCATCGTCTGTTCGCCGGTGGTGCCGGGACGGGCCGTGGCGCGCCACAGTTCCTTTCGCCACCACTCCTGCGAGTAGAGCCAGGCCGCCCAGACCATCCCAAATGCCTCCAGTCCTTTCTTGGGAGGAGAAGTGTAGTCGCCGTTCTGAAACGCCGCGTCGGCCGTGAGAGCCGCGATCTGCCCTTCTAAACGCACCACCCCGTGCGGGTAGGTCTTCGCCGTCCCGGAAGTCGCGACAATTCTGCTCGCGAACTCCGGATAGCTCACAGCCCACTGAAAAGCTTGCTGCGCGCCCATCGAGAACCCGACGATGGCTCGCAGGTGCGTGATCTTCAGCTCCTCCACGAGTAGCTTGTGCACCACCTCCACATTGTCGCGGATGGTGGTCACGGGGAATCGCGGGCCATGGAACGGTTCCGGAGTGTTGCTCGGAGACGACGATCGCCCGTTGCCGAACAGCTCCGTAGCCACCAGGAAGAGCTGCGAGCTATCGAGGGCACGTTCGGGCCCGATCAGCCACTCGTATCCGTGTAAATTTGCCATGTAGTGCGAGGGCAAAAGCACCGCGTTGTCTCTGGCCGCATTCAGATGCCCGTAGGTTCCGTAGACGATGCGTGCCTCGGGCAGAATCGCTCCGCCCTCAGTGTGGAAATTCCGGATCACGAACTCATGTTGTTCGGGCTTCTCCGCCGGCTGTGCGTGCAGCGCCGGAGATAACAGGAGCAGCAGAAGAAGTCTTCGCATGTGAAGGCCATTATCACAGATCGGGCGCCGGTTCTCGGTGAGGCCTGTAGTTGAAGCCCACCGGAGACGCCATAAAAACGAAATGGGCCGCCGATGAACACGGCTTAACACGCATAAGAAGCAAGGCTGGGTTCGAGTTGAGCTTATGAGCAGGCCCAGATCCGCTTTTCAGGCCGTTAACGCCGTGCCCCTCAATTCCGGGGTGCGATTGGGGCGAACTCAAATTCTCGCTGCTGGCGCCCCCGACACCTTCAGTGAGGCGCAGGAAGGCGGCTTAATCCTGAGCCAATCAGGTCTCACACTATTAGTAGAACCGCGGAGTCGTCAGTCTTCACCCCGGGGCCATTGTCACCTATCGCACGACGTGACGCTCGTCGGCATTCCGATTCGGCGGACAATCAGTCATGGGTATGATCGGAAAGTCGCCCTGCGACGAAGCAGCAATGCTGACAGCGCCCCTTGCCGACTCCGCCAGCACCTCCCGTCACTGGGTACTGGCCGTCACTATTCTGGGTTCGAGCATGGCGTTTATCGACGGGACCGTGGTGAATGTGGCTCTGCCCGCGATCCAATCGGGTCTCGACGCGACCATCAAGGGGATGCAGTGGGTGGTGGAATCGTACGCTTTGCTGCTGGCGGCACTCCTGCTTACTGGCGGATCGCTCGGCGACCTGTACAGCCGCCGCAAAGTTTTCGCCCTCGGCGTCGCGATCTTCGCGGCAGCATCCACCTGGTGCGGATTTGCGCCTACCATCGCGCAACTGATCGCCGCACGCGCGTTGCAAGGCGTGGGGGGCGCGCTCCTGGTGCCGGGCAGTCTCGCATTGATCAGCGCTTCGTTTCCGGCAGACGAACGCGGCCGTGCGATCGGAACGTGGTCTGGTTTCACTTCTATCACCGCGGCTATCGGTCCCGTAATGGGAGGCTGGTTCGTGCAGCATGGGTCGTGGCGATGGGTATTCTTTATCAACGTGCCGATCGCCATCGCGGTCATTGCGATGATCGTCTGGCGTGTCGAAGAGTGCGGCGGTCGCAAGGAGCAGGTCCGCCTCGATGTGCCCGGTGCGCTGCTCACCACTATCGGACTGGGTGCGATCGTCTACGGCTTCATCGAATCGTCTGGGACGGTGGGTGCGGTCGGTTTGGCGGCGATGGCGGCGTTTGTCGTGGTGGAGGCCACGTCGGCCGCACCCATGTTGCCGCTCGGGTTGTTTCGATCGCGCAGCTTCACCGGAGCTAACATCCTTACGCTCCTACTATATGCCTCGTTGAGTGGAGTTCTGTTCTTCTTTCCGCTGAATCTGATTCAGGTGCAGGGCTACACACCGACTCAGGCAGGCAGCGCACTGCTGCCGTTCATCCTCCTGGTATTTCTGCTGTCGCGCTGGTCGGGCGGGCTGATGGGACGCTACGGGGCGAAACTGCCGCTGATCATCGGACCAATCGTGGCGGGTGGAGCGTTCGCCTTGTTCGCGCGCACGGGAATCGGGGGATCGTACTGGTCGACATTCTTCCCTCCGGTGATGGTGCTCGGTTTGGGTATGGCGATCAGTGTCGCGCCGCTCACCACGACAGTCATGGCCGCCGTCGAGCAGAGTCGCGCGGGCATTGCTTCGGGCGTGAACAACGCAGTGTCGCGGGTCGCCGGCTTGTTGGCCATCGCGGTCTTCGGATTGATTCTGACCACAGTATTCCATCGCAATCTGGAGCAGCGTCTGGACCGGTTGCAGGTGGCAGGCGAAGCGCGTCAGCAGATCGAAAAACAGATCCCGAAACTCGCGGCGATCGATACCGGCGATCCTGACGTCCGCCGTGCGATTGGCGAATCGTTTCTGGCGGGCTATCGCGTGGTTCTGTGGATCTCCGCGGCGTTGGGGCTGGCCAGTTCATTGAGCGCGGCGGCGCTCATCGAGGGCAAACGTTGGTGAGAAGTCTATCGGACGGTGATGAATGTCGGCTGGCTGCTCGATCCGTCCACCCAGACCGCAAGCGGTACACCCGCGCCGTCGAAGGACTGGATGACGATGATCTGAACCTGGAACTGATTGTTTGGCAGTGCGGTGATTCCGAGTACCGGCATCATCACTCCGGACACTGAGACCTGCACCCGGCCCTGATTGGTCAGCACGCTCGGATCGAGTCCGGTGACGATCACGTTCACGATGTCGCCGGCGCCGACCGAAGCGCCGTTGAGCGGCAGATTCGACTGATTATTGACTCCGGCGATTACGGGTGGCTGGCTATCGATCTGAATCTCAATCGGGAAGGCCTGCTGCGATCCGTTATTCAGCTTCAGCGTGGCAGGACCGGTGGGGAAGCCGGCGGGCACGAAGAAATTGATCTGATTGGCGGTGACCCCTCCGGTCTGCAGCAAAACCGGTTGGTCGTTCAGGGTAAGGGTCGGGCTGGTGGGAGACAAGGCCAAGTTGAGGCCGTAGACCGAAGCGATACTCCCCGGATAGATAGTCTGTTGGGTCGGGTCCCCATTCACGACCGGCAGCGCGATGAACGGCAGGCCTAATCGTGCGGGCAGCGTCTGGAAGCCGTTCGGCGTCTCCATGATCTGGAAACCTGAAATCAGGCTAATCTCGGAACTGCCCACGGCGGCTCCAGGAACCGCTTCGACATCTGCAATCAGATGGTTGGGGCTCTGTACCCAAACCCTGCGAACTGTGACGTCGTCCGAGCCGAATCCCAACGTCACCATTCCGTCGACGAAGTTCGCATTGGTGGCGGTGATATCGACGACCGCCGAACTGGCCGCTGGGAGCGAACTAGCCGGCTGCGACGAGATCGTCATACCTGTAATCTGCGCCGCGGGGACATTGGGATAGGCATACGTGAGCGGATTCTGCGACTGCAGCAGCATCGAATTCTGACCATCGGAGTTGTAGAGCGTGATGGTGGAAACCTGGCCGCCCGGGCCCGAAGGAGGCATCACCGTGATGGAACCGGCGGAATCGTTGCCGCTGAAGGGCACCGTGATATTGGCCTTGAGCCCGTCAAAATAGACCGCGCTATCGAGTCCGAATCCCGCGCCGGTCACCGTTACCGAGCCATCGGAATTCGTCTGCACCGAATTGATCAGCGGCGGCCCCTTCTGCACCAGCGTTACCGCATTCGGCAGCACGTAGATATCGGTGCCGAAATTAAACACCATGTGGCGCACGCCGGTGCCGGGATTGGGCGGCACTGCGAAATACGCGTCGATCACATTGGGCGAATAGGGCCACACCGTTGGATAGTTGGGCAAATTGAAGGGGGCCGGTGCAAATCCACCCAGAAGTTCTACCGACGACGGATTCGGGAGAGACGCAGGAGATTGCGCCATCGCGATGACCAACGCCTCAGAACCCTGCGAGGTATTGATGAATGCCGGGTAGCCGGTAAACGTAGTGGAGTTGCTGGCGATGGCGTAGTTGCGGGTAGCCCGGTCCAACAGGAAATAGGTGACCACGTCGTAAGTAGGCAGACTCGAACGCGGCTGGACCGTGAAGTTGACGTTCTGGATCTGAGCGCCGCTACCCACGGGGAAGGTGACAGCGGCGGGCGACAGCGGATCGAGAGTCCCAGGGAAGAATTCAGTCTGGAACAACGAAGCGGTCGCCTGAAATGGCTGAAAATTCTGGTCCACCGGCAGGCGCAGCCCTTCGCCATTGGCGACGATGCCGTCAGGGGGCAGCGGATGCACATAAACCTGGTAATTCAGATTCGGCGGCAGGCCGTCAATTCGGTAGGTCCCGTCCGGATTAGTCAATGCGCTCACCGCTGGTCCGTTCGGCGAGATCGCCACTACCGACGCCATCGCAACCCCGGAACCGTTCAGCGTCACTCTCCCGGTGATGGAGCCATAAGCCGCCGCCCAGCCGGACTTTCCGTAGAGCACGGAAAGCCCGGCAACGTCATCCGCGTCCAACGGCCTTGCCCGGGAAGTATTCCGCACAACTCCTTGCGACATCGCGCTGCCCGTCCAGGTGTGCTGGAGCCCCAGCGCGTGTCCGATCTCATGTACCGCGGTAGTAAAAAATGCTTCGTAATAGCTTGGTCCCAATCCGACAGGTGCGGTCAGACTGGTGTCGCGCGACAACATTACCAGCCCGCGCATAATGGGGAAGAACGTCCCATTCGGGCCCGTCTGCAGGGTCTGCACAGTGGTCGGAGCGCCCATGCCCAGGATGCCTGGAGGAAGATCGACGAAGATTACGTCTCCTCCCGGAGTCGTCGAATTGGGCAGCGAGTTGCCGGGAGAACCGACAGTCGGATTCTGCGTGTAGCTCTCGAGCCCGCCGAATGAAACGCGCAGATCGGAAGTGCTCACCGAATTCCAAGTCGCCACCGCCTGCTTGACCTGGCTCAATACTGAACCAAAGCTATCGTTTGGCCCGTACGTAGTCGGGCTCTGATCGGTGACGAAAAAAGTGACCGTTTTATTATTTAACGCATTCAGATCAAACTTCTCGTAGATGGGAGTGAAGGGTGCGTTCCGGCTGGAGAAGTGAATGTATTGATAGTAGGCCTCAGAGGGAGTTCCCAGCAGAATAGCAACTGCCACAACGCCGATAATTTTGCTCAGAGCCCCAGGGGTTGCCTTCACTTAACCCCCGTCTGTGCGTGAGTGCCAAGCGTCGTGGAAATCGCCGATCGCAATTCGCTCAGATGCATCAGCAGTTGCTGGTCTTTCACCGGTTGGCCCGTGGTTCGATCCAGCATCAATTCATTGCTGGGAGACCGCGTTGCCATCGGATCCGCGGAACCGTCTTGCGCGAGCGAGAATAAACCTTGCGTGAGGCCGATTACCTGGGTCATTCCCGCCTTGCTGGTCCACAGGAAAAACACGCATTCGTCACCCATCTTGAAGGTGGGCGAGCCCGAAAACGTCTGCCGTACATTGTTGACGATGCCTCCCGGCACCGCCAGATCCACCGTGTTTCCGCCCGACCCTTTCAACCACTCCGACACTTGAACTGAATAATGGGTATATATGACCGGTGAGGCCGTAGTTCCACCGAATGCCGCGTACGACCCCGTTACTTTGCCGCGGATAATCGCCGCGGACTGCGAGATCATATCGTTCAGAGAGAGCCGCTCCAAAGTGGCGCATTGGAGCGGCACACTGCAGAGGGCTAACACCAACGCAGTCTGAAGGTGGCGCTTCACGGCCTCCGAAAGAGCAGTTAACATACCAAGTGATCATCTTGATAATACTTGAGTTACGCATTCTACACAAGTCCGGTTGTGTTGCTCCGACACGGGGGTTGGGACAAGCTGTCCCAGGTGTCTCAGGGTTTCCCCGGTCGCACGATCAGCATCGGAACGGATAGATCGTGACGCACCGGGTTAATAGTATTGCCGAAGATCAGGTCTTTCAGCCCGCCGTGCCCGTGGGCGCCCATAATGATCAGGTCTGGATTAATCTCGCGCGCGTAGCGCACGATTTCCTTTTTGGGAGAAAGCGAATGCGAGACCGCCGTCTCCACCGTAACCCCTTGCTTTCTAAGGGATTGAGCAATCACTTCGAGGTACTCGCGGCCGGCTTCGACCTCCGCCGTGGAAGAGTCTCCGCCGTACACCTGGCTGGTCACTCCCTCCTCCACATGCAGCAAGTACAGCTTGGCGCCATACAGGTGCGACATGGCGGCGGCGTGACTGACCGCCAGCCGGTCGAGATCGGTGTGATCCAAGGGCACCAGGATGCGGCGGTAAACCGGAGCGGCGGTTTCGACCGCGTCGGCAGGTGGAGGCGGTAGTACTGGCGGTACTGTCAGGCGTCGTGTTCGGTGCCGAAGCAACGGCTCGGCGGTGACCCAGAGGAGCAGCAGCGCGATCCCGGCAACCGCGGGAATCGTGACCGCCCAGACCAGCGGCCGCCACTTTCCGGCGACATCCAGCCACTGTCCGATCGCCTGCTGCGCGAGCATGGCGTTCAACACCACGACAACTGCGGCGGTGGCCCACGCCAGGACGCGCACCCATGTCGTATTCGCGAACGGCCCCATTCGCTCGCGCTGATTGGTGAAGTGGATCAACGGAATGATGGCAAACGGAAGTTGCATGCTGAGCACGGCTTGGCTCAAGAGCAGGAGACCAAACGTGGATTTGTCCCCGGCAATGTAGATGGTGAGGGCTGCCGGGATTACCGCGAGCGATCGCGTGATCAGCCGACGCAGCCAGGGCCGCATGCGAAAGTTCAGGAAGCCTTCCATCACGATCTGGCCGGCCAACGTTCCAGTCAGCGTCGAGGACTGCCCGGAGCACAGCAGCGCCAGGGCGAAGATCACGCCCGCCAGGCTCGAACCCAACAGCGGAGTCAGCAGCACATGGGCCTGTTGGATCTCGGTCACCACGATGCCATGTTTGAAGAAGACCGCCGCCGCCAGCACCAGGATGGCGGCATTCACCAGTAGCGCGCCATTCATCGCCACTACGCAATCGATCAGGTTGTAACGGCACGCCGCCCGCTTGGCGGTTTCGGAATGACCGATGGACCGCGTCTGCACCAGCGCCGAGTGCAGATACATGTTGTGCGGCATCACCGTGGCGCCCAACATCTCGATGGCGATCGCCAGGCTGTACTTATCGAGGCGCGGTGCGAGGCCGGTAAACATCTCGGAGATCGACGGCTTGGCCCAGAAGACTTCGAGACAGAATCCGCCCGCGATCACCGAGATAAGCGCCAGAATGAAGGCCTCGATGGTGCGGATGCCGAAGCTCTGGAACCACAACAGAAGAAGCGTGTCGGCGGCCGTGAGCAGCACTCCCGCCAGCAGCGGAATGTGAAACAGCAGGTTCAATCCTATAGCGGCGCCGAGCACTTCGGCCAGATCACAGGCGGCGATGGCGATTTCGCAAAGCCCCCAAAGCGCACGGCTGACGGGCAGGGGATAGCTCTCGCGGCAAGCCTGCGCCAAGTCACGCCCGGAGACGATGCCGAGGCGCGCACTCAGCGTCTGCAGCAGAATCGCCATGGCATTGGACATGACCAGAACCCAGAGCAGGCGATAGCCGAACCGGGCGCCGCCCTCCAAGTCCGTGGCCCAGTTCCCGGGGTCCATGTAGCCCACGCTGACGAGATAGGCGGGTCCGGCAAACGCAAACAGGCGCCGCCAGAACGATACCTGGGAAGTGCCGACGCTGGAATGCACCTCCGCCAGAGATCGAGATGTACCCGGTATGGGACTGCTTCCCGTCATCGACTTAACTATAGTTAAGCAGCCTGCTTAAGAATAAGTCAAGACGGGTCACCAGTGGAATCCCTCCATGAAAACGCTACAATTCTGGAAATTGCGACGATTCACCGGGCGAATTTCTGGATGATGAGGGTGTTGGCGGGATTCTCGCGCCGCAGAAAGATAATGTTGTACGGATCGGCGAAGACCGCTGCCCACGCGCCGTCCTTCGAACGATTCTCCAGGAACGTCTTGGCCCACGAGGTGGCGTCACGGCGAGAGAAGAAGATGACGTTGAAGTGATAGCGGGCGTCGAGCCGCCGCCACTCCGACTCGTCCTGCTGCGCGGGCTTGTAGACGGTCTGGAAGAATTCGGTGGTGTAGGCTTCCGGCCGATTGTCGACAAATACCGGGCGCGACCAGCCATCCATCACTAATTTGAAGATCAAATATCCGCCGATATCGTAGTCGTTGAAAATCGGCCCCGAGAGGTGATTTGCGCGCAGAAAATCGGCGGAGGCTTCGACGCCGGGCAACAATCCGAAACCGATGGTGGGAAAGTACTGCGAAAAATCTTCGATCTGCTGGCGCACAGCGATAGCCAGGACCACCAAGACAATCGGGATCAGAATCTGCTTTCGAATTCTCAGTAAGTGAATCGTGCCGGCGAGCGCGGGCACCGCAAAGAGTCCGAAGATGGCAAAGTTCCGCAGCGCGGACCAGGCCATCACGGTGCTGATCAAGGCGGGAATCAGCAGCGCCCGATCGAATTTGCGGCTTACGATTCCAGCAAGCACGGCAATCAGCAAAAGGCTGGCGGCCGTAAATTCCAAGAGGACAAACGGCATGACGGCCCCCAGTCCGAACTGTTCCAACACCGGGATCGACTGGTTTTCCACGATCCTGTACCCATAGTTGTCGAAGATGAATAACGGATAGAGGAATCCCTTCACGAAATTGGGGTTGAGCAGCCCCGCAAGTATGCAGAGTCCGAAGACTCTGGCCAGCGGCTTCCAAGCGGCGGCATCGGGCGCTGGAATCTCAGGCGCAGACGTCCGGGAACTCTTCGATTTCGCAATCGCTGGGCGCGGACGTACGCGAATCCAGAGTAGGGGAATTGCCGCGTCTAGCAGAAAGGCGCCGAGCACCAGGAATCCGAAGACGAATCCGATGTGTAGATTCACCCATAGCAGCATCAGCACGGGCAGGCTGTAAAGCCATCGCGACTCGATCTCTTTCGCGCGGACGCGCCACAGAATCCAAAGGAAAACGCCCATCAGCAGCGTGGTGATGGCTTCGGGTCGAATGTCGAAGCGCAGGGTCACCAGTGGAGCGGTAAGGAGGCCGGCCGCCATGGCCAGCCAATACCCACCCGCACGCCGCGCCACGTCCCAGAACAGAGCGAAACCAGCCAGACCCGCCACCACGACCAAGACGGAAAGTCCGGCGAAACCGCTGACCTTCCACACGACAAAGAACAGTACGCCCGTGAGCCAGTGATGATTGATGAACGGCTGCCCGGGCATCGTGTAGGAATAGAAATTGGTGTAGAGCACGCCTTGCCGGTCGGACCCCGACTTGAGAATCATGGCGCCATTGGTAATGTGGCGGCCGGCATCGGCGGTGGTGAGGTCGATCCGTTGCACCAGGCCCGCACTCATCCAAAGGAGCAAAGCGGCGAACAGGACCCATTTAGCCGGAGTCGTCAGGCGGCCCATGCGGAAGATCGCAATCGACGAGTCTATCATGCACTGGCCACTCAACCGTACGACAATAGAGCCAGATGTACCTCAGGCCCCTTCTACTCCTGGCGTTGGCATCCGCCGCCCAGACCCAATCCGTAACATTTGAAAAGATTCAGCAGATCGGAGGCTCAGCGGGCCAGACCGTCGCGGGCATGGCAACCGATCCGCAAGGCAATGTCTATATCGCGGGCAGCACCAGTTCGGTCGATTACCCCACGAAATCCGCTCTCCAGCAGCATCCAGGCGGCTCCGGACTCTATCTCATCAACGGCCCCGGCCCGCAATTCCGGAACCTCTATCAATCGGGCCTGGCGTCGGTCTCCGTGCTCGCGGCGGACCCGCGGACTCCATCCACCATGTACGCCGTCAGCGACCGTGGCCTGTCGCGCTCGACCGATGGCGGCGCAACGTGGAGTGCCCTGACCGGTGTCAACGCGCCGATTACTGCAGTGGTGGTCGATCCCACATCCAGCAGCACTCTTTACGTTTCCACCAGCACGCAGGGCGTCCTCAAATCGACCGATGGCGGAGTCACGTGGAATGCTATCAACAACGGCATCGGCCCCGATTTCGAAAACGTGCTGAACGTATATCACCTGTGGATCGATCCGCGCCAACCCACCGTGCTCTTTGCCTCCACTTACCCCGGACTCGCCCGCAGCACCGATGGAGGCGCCACCTGGCAGACCAACACGCAATTCACTCCCTACACCGAAGTGTTGGACATGGCCTTCGACCCAAATACGCCGGGCGCCACCTATGCCGCCACGCTCGGCAATCTGCAGAAGAGCACAGATGATGGACTCACCTGGAACGTGCTTCCTCTGCCCTCCAGCAGCTTCGGCCCGCGAGCCTTCTTGTTCGATCCCAAGCATCCCGGCACGCTCTACGTAGGGGGCCTCTACACCGGCATCTTCTCGTCTACCGACGGCGGAAACACGTGGACCAGCTTGTCACCGAGATCGTCGCCTACGGTCCAGATTAACGTCATCGCATTGGCGGCCGACCCTGCGACCGGATCGCTCTACGCGTTGGAGCAGGGGAGTCTCGTCGTAAGCAACGATGGATTCGTGACCACCACGCCGGCCGGACCGACAGGAATCATCTCCGCAGTCGTCGCTTACGGCGGCCGCGTGCTCGCAGGAGCGCAGGCAGGCTCGGATGTGTACGTCGCCAAGTATGATCCGCAAGGCAACGTCCTCTACGCCACCTACTATGGCGGCAGCGGAACGGACCTGGCCACCGGAATGGCAGTGGACTCCACCGGCGCGGTGTACGTCACCGGCAGGACCACGTCGCCGGATCTGACGGTGTCGCCGAAAGCCTTCGCGGGTAGCGGCAGCAACTTCGTGCTCAAAGTGAATCCGGACGGGTCATTCGGGTACGCCACCTACTTCGGCGCGGCGGGAACCTTGTCGCTCGCCATCGCTGCCGATTCCGCGGGACACGCCTACATCACGGGGTACACGCAGGGCAATCTGCCGGTAACCAGTGGCGCCATTCAGCCCACCCTCAAGGGCTCCAATCCTTGCTGCAATATTCTGGGACCCGGACCGCCTCCGGTTTCGAATGCGTTCCTCACCGAGTTCGACGCGACCGGAGCTTCTCTGGTCGCCTCCACGTATATCGGCAATCAGACTGCGTATGCCAATGCGCTCGTGCTCCTTCCCAACGGCGACGCCATTCTTTCCGGCGGCTATTCGCTCTATCACGTCAAAGGAGACGGGACTGCGCTATTGAACACCGGGAGCCTTCCTGGCGTCATCTGGTCGTTGACGACCGATTCCGCGGGAAACATCTACGCCGACGGACAGGCAATGACGAGCACGCCACAGTTTCCCACCACTCCCGGAGTATTTCAGACGCAGGTGGATTACGTTTCGGGGCTGCCGGGCACGCTGGGCAATACGGGTGATGGAGACGGCTTCGTCACCAAAATGGATGCCCAATTCAACGTGCTGGCATCGACGCTGATCGGCGGCGAGGCGCCGGACGAGACGGTTGCGGTCGCCGTCGCTCCCAACGGGAACATTCTTTTGGGAGGGTCCACTTATTCCAAGGCATTTCCCTCCCGCGGCGCCGTACAGGGGTCGTTCAGCACTACCACCGGATTCGTTGCGGAACTCACTCCCGACCTGTCGAGCATTCTCTTCTCCACCTATACCGGCGACAGCCGGCAATTCGTCGTCACCGCAGTTGCACCAACGCCCGACGGCGGATTCGTCTTTGCCGGCGCCACGCAACTGGCGCCTTTCAATGGCCCCACATTCTTCGGAGGGCCCTCCGTTCCGTCGCCCACTCCCGGCATTCAGGGATATCTGGTGAAAGGCGGACTGCAACCGTCGGCGCCGCGCATCGATCGCGCGGTCAACGCTGCCAGCCAGTTGGGCGTCCCGCTCTCTCCGGGCGCGGTCTTCCAGGTGCAAGGAGACGGTTTCGGCAGCGACGCCGTCCTCGAAGTGAACGGCACACCGCTTCCCCTGATCGCGCAAAGCCGCACCGCGCTGACCGCGATGTTGCCCTCCGATTTCAACGCCTCGAGTGCGGTCACCATCAGTGTGCAGTCGGCAGGCAGCAGTTCGAGTCCATACCTGGCGCCGATTGCGGCGACCGCTCCAGGAATTTATTCCGTGGATGGTACAGGCGCCGGGCAAGGCTACATTTTGAATTCGGACGGTACGCTCAACTCGCCCGACAATCCGGCCGACGAAGGATCGGCAATCACCATCTACGCCACCGGCGTCGGTCCGATCAGCTTCGTCGGCGATTATGCGGTCACGGCATTCCCGGTGAACGTGGACATCGACGGCTTCTACGCAAATGGAATCGCAGCGAAGCTCGGAAAGGTGCCGGGACTACCGGGTGATGTGTACCAGATCTCGGTGTACGTGCCGCGCCCAGCGGATTTCGCGGCGGGAAATCCGAACCTCAAGAACTTCGTGATGCCGCCGACGGTGGCAGTCAGCATGGAGGTGAACGGCGCGCGCAGTCAGGCCGGATTGGCCCTTTCCGTCGCGCACTAAAGGTCACGACTCGCTGCGCGCCGCTGCGCGTCAGCAAGCGTTGTGGTCACGCCTCCCTGCGAGCCGCGCGGGTCAGCAAGAGTTGTTGGCCACGTCTCTTTTGCGAGCCGCGCGCGTCAGCAAGCGTTGTTGGTCTCGCCTCTTTTGCGAGCCGCGCGCGTCAGCAAGCGTTGTTGGTCACGACGCCTCTTTTACGAGCCGCGCGCGTCAGCAAGCGTTGTGTTCCTACGGCCGCCAAAAAGGCTCCACCGCCGGAACGAACTCGACCGGCACCTCGGGGAGGAACGGCTTCAACCATTCGGCGCAGTATTTCATGCCAGCCTGCTCCGAGACCACATGACCGAGCACGATCAACGCTTTCTTCTGGCCCGCGCTCACCGCATCGGCGGCGTATTCCACGACTTCCCATTCACGGCCCTCGCCGATAATCAGGGCGTCGATCTCGGGCCGCGCAAATTGTGGGATTCCAGGGAACTGGCTGATGTAGCCCCAATTCGCCGCCACGCGCTGCACCGATAGCTCCGGATTGCCCACTACGCGCATGGTCCGGATCTTGAGCTTCGACTCGATCTCCTTCACGAAGCGGGAGAGCGGAGTCGCCGCAAACGTGAACTGCCGGGGATTCTGCGGATCGGCATTCTTCTCCCACCCCAGCTCTCGCGCCATACCGGTGGCGATGCCGTCCGGATGATGGGCATGCCAGTGATCGTGGAAACGAAACACCAGCATGTTGTTTTTGCGGATAAAGTCCGCCTTGAACTGGTAGGTGGCGTCCTCTTTCAACCGGTCGATGGTGTCTTCGTGCGAGTAGAAGGTGGGTTCGTGAGTGATCACCATGTTCCTGCCGGCGGCCGCGGCGCGCTGCACCACGTCGAGCGTCGCCATCATCGTCGTAGCGATTCCCTTGACGGGCGTATTTGGCTCCCCCGCGATCACTTTGTCGACGGTTTGCTCTCTCCACGGGACGCCGACATTGCTTTTGATGCGGTCGATCACTTGGGCGGCGGAGAGCGTGGTTTTCGTTTCCTGAGCGGCCAGTGACAGGGCGGCTCCCGATAAGAGCATAGTGCGGCGGGACAATCGGTGGGCTGACATTGCCCTCAGTGTAGACCCGAGCAGCCCGTCAAAGCCACCCGGTCTCAGTCGATGCAACGGAGCACCACAGGCGGAGTGTTGTCGAATCGCCTGCACCCGACGTGACTAAGTACACCGTTTCAGAGATACGGCCTCGTATTTTTGGCAAGAACACTCCCTCACGGTCGTCGCTCGTAACCTACCCCAACAAGAACACTCCCTTACGGTCGTGGCTCGTAACCTACGCCAATACGTTCGCGGGATACGTGCGCTTGCGAGCCGCGCGCGTCAGCATGCGATCTAGCGATTCGACGCCGAACTGCTTGGCGCATGAGGAAGGGCCGAAGATCTTTCCGCTTGGGAGGGGTATAGCCGGGCCGGCGATAAAGCTAATCGGCCCGTTTACCGCTTGCTCGCCGGGGCTTCGGCTTACGCTTGACCATGAGATTGAGCGCCACTGCAGCGCGGATGAGATCCTTCAAGGCCACCTCATCGACTTTTTCGCCTTCGTGGATGTCGATGGCGCGCCTGACATTCCCATCGAGGCTGGAGTTGAATAGACCTGAAGGGTCCTTCAACGCAGCTCCCTTGGCAAATGTCATCTTGACGACGTTCTTGTACGTCTCTCCCGTGCAGACGATACCGCCATGGGACCACGTGGGAGTTCCCATCCACTTCCACTCTTCGACGATCTCAGGGTCTGCCTCGTGCATGATCTCGCGCACTTTCGCGAGCATCTTCCCGCGCCAGTCCCCAAGTTCTTTGATCTTCGCGTCGATTAATGCAGAGGCAGATTCCACCGGGATGGACCCTTTCATGTACAGCTCCCACTCTCGATTTATTTTATCTGCGCCACGCCTTAGCCGCACGCTCCGCAAGTGGAAGCCTCTTCGGTTCGATTCGCAATTCGGAAAGATGGTGTCCACCTGCGCGCATTTAAGAGAGACAAGCAGATCGCTTCCATGGGTTCTTCCCCCACACTTCAGCCCTTCGGGGCGTTGGGCGGCAAACTGGGGTTCTCCACGCGGAACTGCTTTGCGTACTCGGCAGTCAATCGCTGCCAGCCGCCGAACTTCATCGCGTCGCCACCAACCATGCGGCCAATCGGCTCACCCGCGAGGAGCCGGTCAAGAACGTCGAAGCAGATGTGCCAGCCCGCGGCGCCCCAAGAGATGAAGCGGCGATCGATATTGTGCCAGAGAGTGAGGCGCGTGCCGCTATGGAGCGGCTCGAGTTCCCACCGGAGGTCGCCGCCACCCCAGTTGTACTCGAGCAGCCTCGGCGCCTCGGCACGCTTCACGGTGGTCTCGGAGACCTGCGGCGTCGGCGCCCCGACCACCGAGAGCTTCGCTGGCCCCACGGCTGCCAGGTTCCGATCGGCGTCGAACGGCGCCCATTCGGACAGGTGGGCCGGATCGGTCAGCGCCTGCCAGACTTTTTCCGGCGAGTGGCGCAGTTCTCTGACGAGAATGAGCGTCCACTTTTCTCCTTCCTTCTG
>DATGIL010000006.1:0-35977 GCA_035295745.1 Bryobacteraceae bacterium
GGCCATTGCCCGCACTACCCCAGTTTTATTAGGACTCTTCTCGATCGTTACCCTGCTGGCTCAGCGATTCGCTCGGGGAGGGCGACTGCCGGTGCGCCAAGCCGCCTGGTACGTCAAGCCCCACGCCACTTTCTCCGACACCATTGCCCTGGTGCGCCAGCGGATTTGGCAGCATCCCCTCCTTTTCTCGAATTCTCGTCGCAAGGTCACTATCCCGCACCGCCTCGTCCTCGCTCTGCACGAAGCGGCTTGCTATGCCCAATGATTGGATAAAGTCGAGCTCAGTCTCAGTCTCAGCTCAGCAAGCGATGTCTCAGAGCGTGGTTAAGCAAACGGTCGGGTGCTGCGTCGGCGGACTTCTGAAAGGCGTACTTAATGAGCCGGTGCGGACCCCGTAGCCGGATTATATCGAGGATTATTCGGATTCTGGGGTTGATCGATCGGATCGGTCCGCGGCACGGGTTTTGCGCTCTCGAGCCAAGCCGTGTACGCCAGATCGCGCAGGAAACTCGCTCCGGCCGCCAGACGCTTGTGCACTAATTCGCGCGCCTCCGCATCATCCTTCTTCTGGAACGCTCCCCGCAAATCGAGCCGGTAGACATCCTCCACCGACTCGCGAGCTTCCAGCGAATGATCCAGCACCGCCTTCCAGACATCGTCCAGATGATGCGGTTGTTTGCGTACATATTTGCCCAAATCGGCTGGCGACACCTCGATCAGGTCGACGTAGCGCGACTCAAAACGGCCATGAATTTCGGGATCGCGGGTGTAGCCCTTGGGATTCTCACCCGACCAGCCATCGTGGTGCATCGAGTTGTGCAGGGGCTGGGCAGCGTCGGCGACATAATGCCCCAGCCAGCCCATGTAGAACGCAATATCCGTCGCCAGCATCTGCTTCATCTGCGCCGGGTCGCGAAATGCCGGCGAAATGGAAGCGTAAGTGGCATTGAAACCTGTGCGCGCCAGTTCCGGATTGTCCACCGCGCGATAGAGGCGCATGCCTGCCTTCATTCGCTCGTAGCCTTCGATGATCGAGTAAGCCTGCAGACCGGTATATCGGATGTTGATCAGCTTGGCGCGATCCGGATCCGTCGCGTTGACGCGCAGGTATTGATCATAAACGCGGAGAATGAACTCCGTGCGCGAATGCGGAGGATCGGGGATGAAGTCGAACTGTTCCGTATACCAGCCATGATTGGCATCTTCCGAGATCCGCAGATACGGTTCGCTGGGACTGCGCCATGTATCGGGAATCGGGCCCAGGTGGCCGATGTAGGCCTCCATAGCTTTGAGAAATGCCGGACCATCCTGCGGAATGGCCTCCACGGCGGCGAGGTTCGCGACCGCGTGGCCGCGGACGCCCCAGGCGCCCGCGTATGGTGCGGTCAAAGACAGGATCGACAGAATCGATAGTGCTTTTCTCATGTCTGTTTACCAATAGAACTTGAGTCCAAGCTGCACGTTCCGGCCGGGATTGGCCGCGGTGATCGTGCCGAAGCCGGCACTTCCCACGGTCGAAGCCGGCGGCTTGAAGTTCACCTGGTTGAAGGTGTTAAACAACTCGCCACGGAATTGAAAATAGCGGCGCTCGCTGAGCAGGAATCGCTTGGCAAAGCCCAGGTCCCACTGTTGGAGATGCGGACCCCAGATTGTGTCCCGTCCCACCGTGCCGTAGGGCGTATTCTGCAGCGCAAAAGCGGCCGGATTGAACCAATCGGCGGGGCCGGGATTGCTCACGGAGGGCGAAATGCCCGGCACCACATTTGCCCGCGTAGTGCGGTCACCGCCCATGGCGCAGGCAGCGCAGGCGGGGCTCGCGATTGTCAGAGGCAGACCGGTGCGCCAATTCCAGATCCCGTCCACCTGCCAGCCGCCGAGAACCGCGTTGACTGCCGGAGGCGCAGACGTCATCATCTTGCGTCCGCGGCCGAAGGGGAGTTCGTATACCCAACTGGCCACGGAATTGAACTTCACGATGTTCTCGGCCAGCGCCTTCTCGTTAGCGAAATTGTAGGCGTCCTGCGGGTAGAGCGAGCCGTTCGGATCGTTCCATGCGCCCACGTTGTCGAGGCCGCGCGCGTACGTGAACGAATGCAGCAGCGTCAGACCGTTCGAAAAGCGCTTCTCCAGGCGGGTTTGCAGGGCGTTGTAGAAGCTGTTGCCACCCGAGTCCATGTATTCCACATCGCCGAAACCCGGGTTTGGACGCCGTGCGGCCAAGGTAGCGGCAGTTCCGGCGACACTCGGCTGGTTGGCATTCCAGAAACGCGAAAGGTGAGTGCCCTTGTTGCCCACGTAACCCACTTCGAACACCCAATCCTTGGCGATCGAATATTGAGTCGTCAGATTCCACTGCTGCACATTGCCTGCTCTCAGATTCGGATCGTTGCCGCGCACCGCCTGATCCGTGGGCAAAGCCGTTGCAAAGAAGTTCGCCGGCGGACCGCTATCCAGCGTGACAAAAGTCGCAGATCCGGGACTCTGCGTGCGCGTGAGATCGTGCAGGAAGGGCGGATTCTCGGCCAGCAGATTCTCGCGGCCCTGGCGGAACGTATGTTGATAGAACATGCCATACGCGGAGCGGATCACGATGCGTGGTCTTACGGTCCAGGCCAGCCCGACACGCGGGGCAAAGTTCGTCAGATCCGGGTGCACCAACGAATTGTTGATCGCTCCGGGATTCGTTGCCATCAGCAGCGTGCCCGTGGCGATATCGTAATTCGAAAGCCGGTTGTACTTCTCGTAGATCGGCGTGCCGTATTCGTACCGCAGTCCCAGATTCAGCGTCAGGTTGGGCCGGATCCGATAGTCGTCCTGAACGAAGAAGTTATAGATTTGGTTCCGATTGTAGGCGACGAACAGGCTGGTCTGAGTGTAGGCAGCCGGCAGCCCCAACAGAAAGTCGCCCCATGGATTGCCGGTCCACGTGTTCGAAAACGTGAACGTGCCGCGTACCGAAGAGACGTCCAGGATCGCGGTCTGGACGTACGTGACGTCGGTGCCCGCGCGAATGCTGTGGGCGCCCTTCTGAACGGAGAGTACGCCGCTCGCCAGGTAGGTGTTGGGAATCTGGTATTGCGGCTGTGAGGTGGTGCTTCCGAATGCGCTCAGTCCCGAGATGCTGAACTTGGGCCATCCGGCATTGATTTTCGGCCCCGAGGGCAGATTCGGTATACCCAGCAGATCCGTAGAACTCGGAGAGCCGTAGTTGGGCGGAAATACGTTCGCACCCAGGCGCGTATACCCGAGACGGAGGTCCAGGATGGCCGTCGAACTGACGTTCACCGTGCTGCCGGCCACGACGCTTTGGCCGCGCGTCTCGGTGCTGCCGAACTGGTCGTTATTCGAGCCCTCGGCGTATCCGTTGTAGGGCGCGGGACGGAAGGTGCTGGAGTCGGAGAAACTGTACCGTCCGAAGAGCCGCCACCTGCTGGTCAAGTAGTGATCCAACCGGACATCGAATTTGTCCGCCCGGACCGTGTTGGTCACGGTATTGATATAAGCCCCGGACGTCGCGATCAAAGGGTACGCGTTCGGCACCGGGAATTGCGGATAGGCCAGGATGCGCGCCGCCACCGGGCTCCAGCGGTTCTGCGGAATGATCCCGTTCGGAAACGGATTGCCCGTAGTAGGGTCGACCGGCTGCGCTCGCAGCGTCGCCCCGAGATCGGCCGGCGGGTTCGAGAAGATACCCTGCTGCAAGGCCACGGTGGGAGCCACCTGTTGGAAGATCACGCCATCGCGCTCGCGGTCGCCCTCATAATCATGAAGAAGAAAGTCTTGTCCTTGAGGATCGGGCCGCCGACGTTCGATCCGAAGAGATTGAAGCGGACCTTGGGCTTCGCCCCGCCCAGAGTGGGAGTCCAGCCGTGCGCGTCCATATCGTCATTGCGGAAGAACTCCCAGCCCGCCCCGTGGAACTGGTCGGTCCCGCTCTTGATGGTGACGTTGACCACCGCGCCGGCGCTGTGCCCGTATTCCGCCGAGTATCCGTTACTCTGTACGCGAAACTCCTCCACCGCATCCACAGAAGGAAGAATTACGTCAACGCGATCTCCTCGAAAGCTGGTGGCGTGCGAGTTATTATCCACCCCGTCCAGCAGATAGTCGTTTTGCAGGGTTCGATTGCCGTTGATGCTGATCGCGCCTCCCAGGCGTTGGTCAGGATTGTAAGTCGTTCCCGGCGCGAGTAACACCAATTGGGTGTAGTCCCGTTTATTGAGTGGTAGCTCACGGATTTGCTGGCTTTGAATTACCTGGCCACGCGTGCTGGTATCGGTTTCCAGTAGCGGAGTTGCCTCCGCCTCCACGGTAACTTGCTCATTCAACTCTCCCGGCTCGAGGGTCAGGTCCATGCGAAGGCGGGCGCCCACGCGCAATTCCAGCGGCTCGCTTTTAGCTGCCCGGAAGCCGGTTACCCCTGCCGACACTTCGTAATTTCCCCGCAACAGGTCGGGAAAGGAATAGTTGCCCTGTTCATTGGTCAACGAGGATCGCTGCACGTTGGTATCGATCCCGCGCGCCGTGACTTTGGCGCCCGCAACCACCGCCCCACTCGTATCGCGAACCGTCCCAAGAATTTCCCCGTATTCGAATTGGCCGTACAATGGTGCTGCCGCAAACGCACACAGGCACACCAATACTCGCATTCCCATTTAGCGTGATTCCTTTCTTGGAGACTCTCAGACGGTGCCTTCAGACTTTGAGCACACGTAGCGAGTCCGATTGATTCTGGTGACTAAAGGGAGCGTAACAGGGTTATTTTTCGGAGTCGTGAGAGTTAGATAACAGAACGATTGCAGAAGTTAATAGTGGCGCAAACACTCCCATTCGCTGCGGGATCACCTGCTCGAAGCCAGAATCGCCACCGTGCGGTTGGAGATCCTGGAAAACACATTGCTTGACCCGTCTGCGCCAGGTGCACGCTCTCCACCGTTGGGTCGCGCTCCGCGACTTCCGCGGCGGACTGCAGATGCACACGATCGCTCAGGTGACCGACCAGATCGGTCTCAGTTCGCGACGGTTCATCGAACTATTCAAGGAGCAGGTCGGCATGACGCCCAAGCTCTACTGCCGGGTCCGCCGCTTCCAACAGGTAGTGGAATCGATTGAGGGAGGCCAGGATTTAGACTGGGCGCAGGTCGCACTGGCCGGCGGCTCCGATAAGCGAACTCGGCAGCCTCTGCGCCGAAACCCTGAGGCAAACAAAGTACGCGCCGGCCGCTGTATTGCTTCCCTAACACAGCGCGTCATCTCCCGTCGCCGCGTTGGCATCAAAATCGCGCAAAATCGCTACGAATTCATCTTTTCTGGGAACTGGTGTCCATTCTGTACCCGATTCGGCGCGTCGATTCACACCGGCAAACGCACTGAGGCGGAATCCACCCACGAATTCGTCGGAGGCGTCATACTAAAGAAAAATGGCTCGGAAAGTCCCGCTGGTGCTGTGGATTGCTGTGCCGCTGGCCTTCGTGCTGTATTTCTACCGGCTCAGCGCGGTGGGACTCATCGGGCCCGACGAGCCGCGTTACGCCTCTATCGCTCGCGAAATGGCGAGGTCGGGAGATTGGATCACTCCGCGCCTGTGGGGCGAGGGTTGGTTTGAGAAGCCGCCCCTGCTGTACTGGATGTCGGGCATCGCCTTCCGCTGCGGGCTCGGACCCGAAATCGCGCCGCGTTTGCCGGTGGCGCTGATGGCGGCCGCTTTCCTGGTCTTCTACTGGTGGATTCTGAATCGCGAATTTGGCGTACGCACGGCTTGCTTCGCCACCATGATCCTAGGCACCTGCGCGGGATGGATCGGATTCAGCCAGGTGGGCGTGACCGACCTGCCGATGACTGCGACCTTCTCGGCGGCCATGCTTCTGGCCCTGCCGTGGGTGGAAAAACGGGATTCGCGCTTTTTGCCGATTGCATCCGCGCTCCTGGGTTTCGCGGTCCTCGGCAAAAGCGGCGTCCCGATAGTGCTCTCCCTGCCCCTCCTCTGGAACTGGAATTCGGGTGACAATCGTTCCGTTGACCGTGCGGGCAACTCCCGAACGCTCTGGCAGAGATACTGTGGACTGCGTGGCTTGTCACCGAAGCTCCTCGTTCCCTTCCTGATCGTGGCGGTGCCATGGCACGTACTCTGCTATCTTCGCAATGGCAGCATCTTCCCCTACACGCTATTCGTCCAGCACCAGGTCCAGCGGATGACCTCGGACGCGCTCCAGCACACACAGCACTGGTGGTACTACCTGCCGGTCTTCTGCGGATTGCTGCTGCCCTGGACCCCGATCTTGTTCCTGGCGGCGCGACGCGCGGCGATCCGCGATCCGCGGCGGCGATTCCTGATGGTTTGGGTCTTATTCGGTTTGGTCTTCTTCTCTGCGGCGCCCAATAAGTTGCCGGGATACGTGCTGCCGCTGCTGCCTGCTGCCGCCGTGCTGATGGCGTTGGGCCTCGAGGAGACCGACAGCGCCGGCTCCTGGCTCGCAGCCTGCGCCTTCCTCCTGGTCACCATTCTTCTCGCTGCTCCCATCCTTCCGCAAGCGGTCGCTGTGGGGTTGACGCGAGCACCCAGGCCCCCCTTCCAGTGGATTTGGCTGCTTCCGGTAGCCGTCGCGGCCCTTGTCTTCACACTGGACCGGCGCTCGCATCGTTTGGCCGCGGTGTTCTCCCTCGCTGCCGCCTCGGCCTGCGCGGTCGTCTACGTGAAGCAAACCGCCACCTCCGAACTCGACCGCCTGGCGTCCGCTCGACCCGTATGGCGCCAGATCGCGGACCGCACCGATCAGGTCTGCGCCAACCGCCTCAAGCGAGATTTCCGATATGGCCTCAACTACTACTCCGGGGTCCCATTGCCGGAATGTGCCGTGCATCCCGAGCCATTGCAAATCGTGCAGCGGGCGGGTATGCCGCCGGAAACGGTTGACCTCCACTAATGCCGCATTGTACCCTCAACGATTCCGGTGATTAACCAATGATTCTCCCACCGAGCCAGTTCGGCACCATGATCGTGATGATAATTGGCCTGCTTTGCGCCGGATTGTGGGCCAATACGTTCAAGGCTGGGAAGGTGCGGTTCGAAATCTACTACCTCGCCTTCGCATTCGGCTTGGCCTTGGCCGCGGTGCTCATCGCCTTCACCGCGGGAAATCTCGGGTTCGACGGTTTCTCTATCATGGACGACCTCTCGCACAGCCGCAAACTCCAGTGGATGGACGCTTTCCTGGCCGGGATGGTATTTAATCTGGGTAACATGTTCCTGGTCGCCGCGATTTCGGTGTCGGGAATGGCGGTTGCTATTCCGCTCTCCCTGGGCCTGGCTCTCGCCGGAGGCGCCTGGCTGGGGCAGTGGGGCACGCGCGCCTCGAATCCGATGTTTTTGTACCTGGGAATCGGCCTGATCGCGGTTGCCATTCTGGCCGATGCGATCGCTCACAGCTCGGCGGTGGAGACGCGCAAGGCCACGCTGCCAAAGGCGCCGAAAGGCTCCCGCCGGGCCGGGGCCGCGCGAGGACTGGTGCTCGCCATCGTCAGTGGGATCGTGATGCTTGGCGTGAAGCCGTTAGTCCACCGGGCCACCATCGAAGAGACCGCTTTGGGGCCTTATTCGGTAATGCTCCTGCTGTGTCTGGGGGCCTTCGCCTCCACGTTCATGTACAGCCTGTTCTTCATCAACCTTCCCGTGCAGGGACACGCCCTGGAAATTACGGAGCTGTTCAACATCCCGTTCAAGCGGCACATTTACGGCATTCTGGGAGGCGTTCTATGCTGCGGGGGAATCGCGGCGACCCTCGTCGGCATGCTCACCATCCCGGAGGCACAAGTCAGCCGCGCCATGTTTCTAGGGCTGTCGAACGGAGGGCTGGTGATCGCCGGCATCTGCGGTCTTGCGATTTGGAAGGAGTTTGCGGACGGCGGAGGCCGGGCCAAAGCGATCGGTTCCGCCGCCCTCTTGTTGTTTGCTGCCGGAGTGGTGGTGCTGGCGCTGGCTTTTAGCTGACCGCCGCCACACTCAGCTTGGCGTGCCAGGGAGTCGCCGAGCGAATGGCATCGTTCACTGCGTTGATGTTCTTGACGCCCTCACGCTGCAGCCATTCCTCCAGAGCCTTGACGCCCTGCTTCGCGTACACCGGAATGCCTTCTTTCCACGTGGCGCGTCCACACAACACACCGGAATAGTCCGTGCCTGCCTCGGTCGCCATCTTGAGCGACTCGGTGAAGAGCGCGTTGCTTACGCCGGCGCTCAAATAGATGAACGGCTTGGTCGCGATGGCCGCGGCTTCGCGGAAATGCTTCAACGCCTCTTCGCGCGAGTAGGCTTTCTGCCCCTTGTAGACACTGGATCCCTCGACGTATTCGGCATTGATCGGCACTTCTACCTTAAGAACATCCACGCCGTATTGCGGCTTGGAGAACTCCTCCATACTGCGCTTCACGATCTCCGGCTTGGACTTGGCGTATTCGAAACCCTTCTCATCGCCACCCTTGGGATCATACCCCACGAATTCGAGGAAGAACGGAATATCGTGGGTCTCGCATTCTGCTCCGATGCGTTCGACAAAGGCATGCTTGATATCGTTGACCGACGCCTCTTCGTAGGGAGTGTAATAGATCAGGATTTTGACGGCATCGGCGCCGAAGTCCACGATGCGTTTCACGGAAAGATGCGGGAGCAGGTCGGGCAAGCGGCCGGGACGTGTATTGTCGTAACCGCTGAGCTCATAGGCCAAAAGCAAGCCCGCATTTTTGCTGCGCGCGTGCGCGGCTTCCAGGCCGAACTCCGGATCGAGCAGAATCGCGCTGGCATGTGGGGTCAGGACCTTGCTGACGGCGACTTTAAACTCGCTCATCATTTCCGGGGTGATCTCCTTGACGTCGACCCCGCGGCCGGCAGCCAACGATTTTTGGAGGCTGCCCCGCTGGTCCATTGCAGCAGCGGCGATGATGCCGCGCTCGTTGGACAGCGCTCGCATGCGCTTCTGTTTTCCCTCAGATAGTTTCATGGGGACATTATCGCGCGTTTTGCGCGCGGCGTGGCGCGAACACTCCTGTTTGCCGCGTCGCCACGCCTCTCGACGCTTTTCGGGTGTCCACCAAGTCTGCCGTACAGAGCGCCTGTCAATTCCAGCACGCATCCAGCAAACGGAGTGTTTGCGCCACGATTGTCAGATCTTCATTCGCGACAGGTAGCCCGTCATCTCCAGATAGCCGACTCCGCTGGAAGAACCGGAGTAAGTCACCGCCCCTTCCCAATACGTCGGGCCTGCCGCATCCTCAGAAACCAGCTCCTGCTCCGGAATCGCCGCGGCACACTGCAAGGAGACGCCGAGCGGCGGAATGGTAATCCGCCATTTGATCGGGTAGCGCGCACGCGTCTTCGGACTTGTCCAATACTCCACGGGCTGCAGATCGAAATCGGTGCGCTTGAGATGCACGGTGTGCCCACTTGCATCGATGTACGTTCCCGAGGAGTACGGATCGATCCCGCCGTCCGTACGGCGAAGCTGAAACAGCATGAACTCTGTGTGATTGTCGAGTTGAATGCTAAACCAGTCCCAGCCCTGCTCGTAGCTTTCCAATTGATTCGAAAACCACTCGTGGTCCATCCACGCCGTCCCCGATACCTTCGTGCCGTTCAACTCGCCCTTGACTTCCAGCAGCGGGAACGAAACGTAGTAAGAGGCTTTTCCCAGCCCCTCCGCCTTCTGACTGACACCGTTCTCGCCCTGGATGACCGCGGGCTTGGCCGGCATGAGTTGGAGCGAAAAGCGAATTCCGTCCGCGACAGCCGAAAGAGTCTGCCGATCGGAGCCCTGTTCCCAGCGCGCCTCCCAGTTGCCGTTCCAGATGCGCCGGGTGTCGAAATCGATCCCCGCGAGCCCGGGGCCTGCGCGATTGAGGCGTTTGTAGAAGCGGAAGGTATGCGCATCGATATCGGTGAGCGCGAGATGCGCGAGGTAGAGATCGTCCACGCGCCACGCCGAAGGATTGCTTGGCGTGTCGCGGTGCTGGCCCTGCCGGAAGAAAACCAGTTCGAAGCCGTAGCGATGTCCGTCCTGAGAGCGTAAATTGCCGGTGTAATACCACCATTCGGTGCGGAAGTCAGGGTGATTGAAGTGGTCGCGGGGGAACTCGTAACGGTATCCTGGAACCGCCTGCCGGAAGTCCATCCAGGCTAGCAGTAGCAGGAGAAACTGCATCAGTTTTCCACGAGGGAACGCTGCGCCAACTCCCCGAAGAGAGGCAAACTGTAAGCCTCGTCACGGGACGCTTTGACCATCATGAAAATCGCGGCGACAAACAAGGCGGCCTGCACCAGTTGACTGATGTGCATGAACCTCATGAACATCATCGGTTTCAGGACCCAGTCCTCCATGAGCCAGGCGACGAACAGGTACAATCCCTGAAATGCGTGAAACCGTACCAGGCGATTTTGACGGAAGCGTTGCGAGGCCAACACAATGATCGCGAAAATCCAACCCATACCGGGAACGTAACAAAGGATGGAGGCCGTCCGGGGGTTGAGCGAGCCCAACAACTCGTGGGTGGCCGGCGGTGGAACCGTCCATTCGGTCGGCTGCTTGGCTCCACAGCGGCCGCAATAAACGTCCACCCCCCGAACCTGGGTTCCGCATTGGCTACAAAATGGCATCCACTCTTAAGTACGAGAATCCACGCCAGCGAGTTCCGGCAATCTACCCGCCCGGCCATGTTACCATTCTCGCCATGAGATTGCTGTTCCCAGGCCTGCTGCTAATGGTCATGCCGGCCCTGTTGCCGGCGGCGAAGAACCTCGAAGTCTATTCTATCGACGTGGAAGGCGGCCAGGCTACCCTGGTGGTTTCTCCGGCCGGCGAGTCGCTATTGGTCGACACCGGATGGGCGGGGCACAATCGGCGCGATGCCGACCGCATCCTGGCCGCCGCCAAGTCCGCGGGCGTCAAGAAGATCGACTTCCTGGTGACGACCCACTACCATGCCGACCACGTGGGTGGCGTGCCGCAACTCGCCGAGAAAATGCCCATCCATACGTTCGTCGACCATGGCGCTTCCGTCGAGAGCGGCAAGGACGCCGACATCCTGTTCAAGGCGTACGCCGACTTTCGCGACAAGGGCACGCACCTGCAGGTAAAGCCGGGCGATACGATTCCGATCAAGGGGCTCGACGTGCGGGTCCTGTCGTCGGGCGGAGACATCATCGCGTCACCGCTCGCCGGTGGCGGCCAGCCCAATGCGGAGTGTTCCAGCTTTCAAAAGCACGAGGTGGACAATACGGAAAACGCCCGTTCCGTCGGCATTCTCATCAGCTATGGCGATTTCCGCATGATCGACCTCGGCGACCTGACGTGGAACAAGGAGTTCGACCTGGTATGCCCGTCCAACAAAGTCGGTCCGGTGGACCTATACGTGGTTTCGCATCATGGCATGAATATGTCTGGCTCACCGCAATTGGTGCACGCCCTCCATCCACGCGTGGCGATCATGAACAATGGGGCGCGTAAAGGTGGCTCGCCCGAGATCTGGCAGACCATCCACGATACGCCGGGCCTGCAGGATTTGTGGCAATTGCACTTCGCGGTGGCGGGCGGTAAAGAGCACAACTCCTCCGACACGGTAATCGCCAACCTGGACGAGATATGCGAAGGCAAATGGCTGCGCGCGACCGCCGAAAGGGATGGGACGATCACGGTCTACAACAGTCGCAACAAGTACGAGCGGACTTACAAGAAGTAATCCGCGTAGACGCGTGTTTGCAGCCAGTTACGAGCCGCGACTGTAAGAAGCGAACCCGTTGCGACCCTTCTTTATTGCGAAGGCGCGACCACTTCCACCAGGTTTCCGTCGGGATCCCGCAGACGGATGAGCCCCCGTTGGATTCGTTCCGGAGTGATCCCAAGCTCGCGCAGAGATTGGCGGGCGGACGCCACATCGAAATTGCGAACCACGACGGTGAAGGCGGCCAATCCCTGCGCTTGCCGCGAAGGCACCAGATCCAAAGCCGTGCCTCTGAAGTCGAAGCTTCGGTTTCGGGCATCGGGTATGCCAAACAGGCTGTAGAAGCCTGCAGCGCGGCGTCTGTCTGACACCCGTAACGCGACCCGCTGGATCGCTAACGGCTCGAAGATCGGCTGACGGCCGGTCAGATTGTCGGGCAAATGCGGGGCTTGCCGGACGACGTTTGGATAACTCCAGTAGCCCGGGCCGACAAACTCCAGCAGGTTGCCGTCCGGATCGCGGACATACGAATCCGGAGGGAAGGCGAGTGGCAGGCGATGCTCTTTGACCACGGTCATGGCTGCGGCATCCACCGCCACGTGCTCCAGGCCGACGGGAACCTTCGGATCGGGCGGCGACAGGATCATATACGGCTTGCCGCTGCCAATCTTGAAGAAGACCGCCCGCAGATCGGGCGGCGACGGTACAGAGCCGCCCCGTATCTCAGCGAGTGGCCCGCCGAATAAGCGGAAGTAGAAGGCGACCGAACGGTCGAGATCGGCAACGCGCAGTTTGAAGTGGTCGAGCGTAAAACTCTGCTCGGCAGCGAGGGGCCGGCTGGCAGCGCCGAACGCTGCGAGCAGACCCAAAATCTCACGACGGGTGGTCATCCCGCGCAACCTCCTACTGGTTGGCGGCGCCTCCCTTTGCGGCCGGAGCGGCGCCGCCAGCCTTAGCTTTCAAACCGGCCCATTTCGCCATCAGCGCCGCGTAGGCCGCTTCCTGCTGGCTGCAGGCCTGGAGCTGTGCCGCGGTCGGCGGCATCTCGGAACCCTGCATACCCTGCACGGCTCCGACCATCTGCCCGCCGATGTTGCTCAAGTTCGGAGCGGGAGGCGGTTCGTTCGGATCGGCAAAAGCACCGCCTCCGCCTCCACCACCGCCGCCACCGCGTCCACCACGGCCTCCGCGTCCGCCACCGCCACCCGCGGCCTCGGCAGGCGCGATCTCTTCCAGTTGTTTGATCAGCGCGTCGTTAGCAGCGCTTTGCGGACGCTCCTTCACCTTCGCTACCAGATCGCGAGCATCTTTGTAGGCAGCCGCGGCAGTCCGAGCGCGGGCCTCCATTTGCGTAGTCAGGGTGAAGATCTGCTGAACTTCGGGAGTAATCTTCACGCGCGGATCCATCTTGACGGTGATGGGCTGAGACTGGCTCTGTCCATTCACAGTGAGGCGAACGGTATACGTTCCCGGCGCCACCCACGGAGAATTCACGCCGGGGTACGTGCGATGCGGAACCGCGGCCCCTCCGCCGCCACCGCCACGTCCCCCCGCAGTCGTGCCGGCGATGGGATCGTAATGCATATCCCAGGAGAAGCGATGCATGCCGGCACTGGTCTTCAGCACTTGCGGAGGGGCCGGCCAATAGAGCGGCAGATTGCAATCGGGGGCGGTGGGCGTCTGCTGGCAGACTTTGTTATATGCCACCGGGTCCGTCGCCGGATCGGGACTCCGCACGGGATCGCTGCTGGAATAGGTGCGGATCACCTTATTCTGGCCATCGAGCACTTCCAGTTTCACCTCGCTCGTGGCGCTTGGCAGGTAGTAGTCAATGAGCGCGCCCGGCGGCGGATTCTCACCAGCCAGCAATTCGGGCGGCCACGGCGTTGGATCGTTGGTGCCGAAGCGAACGCGGATCCCGATGGCCGGCTTGAACAGGAACGCGTTGTTCGCGGCGGCAGCTTCGGCGGCCTGGCGCAGCGGGGTCAGGTCGTCGAGAATCCAAAAGCCGCGTCCGTGCGTGCCCGCCACCAGGTCGGAACACATGCACGAGGCATCGTCCTTCACCTCAATGTCGCGTACCGAAACAGCGGGCATATTGAGCCGCAGCGATTGCCAGTTGTCGCCGTCATCGAACGAGACCCAGATCTGCGTGTCGGTGGCCGCGTACAGCAGGCCCTTCTTGCGCGGGTCCTCGCGGATGGAATTCGCGGGAGCACCTCCGGCGATGCCGTTGCTAATCTCGGTCCAGGTCTTGCCGCCATCGTGGGTGCGCCAGAAGTGCGGGTTCATATCGTCCAGCCGCAGCGTGTTGGCAGCGGCATAGGCGGTCTTGGTGTCGAAGTGGCCGGCCTCCATGTTGAAGATGCGGGTCCACGGCTTGATCTGCGACGGAGTGACGTTGGTCCACTTCCCGCCACCATCAGTAGTGAGTTGTAGGAGCCCATCGCCGGTGCCGGCCCAAAGCACATTCACGTCGAGCGGGGAAGGCGCGAGCGCGGTGATCGATCCCGTCGGTTGCACTACCGCGACGGAGGAGTACTTGCCGGCATTCGAGGGGATGTCCCAGGTTTGCCGGGTGAGATCGCCGCTGATCGCACTCCAGCTATGCCCGCCATTGCTGGTCCTCCACACTCCGGCGGTCGCATAGAACAGGACATTCGGATCTTTGGGTGACCAGATGAGAGGCTGCGTGCGCACGGTGCGCGCCGGCGGCCCTTCTGAGGCAACGGCGCCACCACGTCCACGTCCGCCGCGACCTCCGGCCGATGGACCGACTGCGGATTTTTGGGCGGTGACTCGGTTGTAGACGGTCACTTTTCCGCCGTAGACCAAGTCTGGATTCTTGGGGTCGGGAGCCGCTTCGCCATACTCTTCGATCCCCACAGGATGCCAGTCGTGGAAGGTGATCTCGCCATCCATGCCGCGACTGTCGACGCACGCCGAGCCGGAGTCCTGCTGGCCGCTGCAGAGGCGATAGGGGAAGGCATTGTCGGCCGTCACGTGATAGACCGCGGCCGTAGGCTGCGTATACCAGTTGCTCCACGATTCTCCGCGATTGGCCGAAACCACACCGCCCTGGTCGCTCACCAGCAGGATGATGTTGGTGTTGATCGGATTGACCCAGCTCTTCTGATAGTCGTCGCCGCCGGGTGCGCCGCGCACTGCCGACCACGTCTGGCCGCCATCCTCGGTGCGCCAGAAGACGGTGGAACAGCTATAGACGACGTTCTCGTTCTTCGGATCGACCGTGATCGTCGGCAAATCGCCGCCGCCGATGCGTCCCAAAGGCCGAGTGTCCGGCGGATGCCGCTGCGAACCGACCTCGGCTACGCGCGGATCATCCGTGGCCAGGAACCAGTGCTCGCCACCGTCAGTCGTTTTGTAAAAGGAGATGCCGCCGCCACCGCCGCCACGTCCTCCGCGCCCGCCACGGCCACCGCCTCCCCCCGCTCCGGGAGCCGTGCCGCAGGTTCCTGGCGTGATGCCCTGATTCTGGCTCGATGCCACGGTTGCATACAGGACTTTGGGGTTGCTGGGAGCGATGGCGAGATTAGCTTCGATGATCGCGGGCAGGCCGCCGCCCAGTTGTTTCCAGGTGCTGCCGCCGTCGGTGGACTTATAGATGCCGCCATCCGTGCCGCCGAACGCGCAATTCTCGTAGAATCCCTGTTGTTGCTGCCACATCGCGGCATAGACGACGTCGGGATTGCTCGGATCGATTCGGACATCGTTGCCGCTGACGTAGTCGTCCTTGTAGAGCACCTTCTGGAATGAGGCCCCGCCATCGGTGGAGCGGAAGATGCCGCGCTCGGGATTGGGTCCGTACGGGTGCCCCAGAGCGGCGACGAAAAGGCGATTCGGATTGCGTGGATCGACCTCGATATCCGCGATCATCAGGGAATCGCGGAGGCCAAGGTGAGTCCATGACTTGCCCGCGTCGGTGGATTTGTAGACGCCATCGCCGGTAGAGAGGTCGGGGCGGATGATGCCGGCGCCCGCCCCGACGTAAATGATGTCGGGATTGGAGGGCGCGACGGCGATGGCGCCGATCGAACCTGTCGGCTGGCTATCGAAAAGCGGTACCCAGGTGGAGCCGTAGTCGCTGGATCGCCAAACACCGCCGTTGTCAAAACCGATATAGAAGACGTTGGGTTGACTGGGAACACCGGCGAGCGCCCGTGCGCGTCCGGCACGAGGCGGTCCGATGGAACGCCAGTGCATTTCGGAATAGAGGCGAGAGTCAATGGTTTGGCCCGGCCCGTGCAACGGGAATGCGAGCAGGGCGAGGGTAGACAGACAGCGAATCCGTACGCAGGGTATAGGCAACGTTGGAAGTCTCCTGATCCCACCGAGTGTAATACGATTCGAATAGTTGAGGAAACAAACGCCACCGTCCGGTCCCGCTCCCGCCGGGGAGGCTTGCCAATCCCGGCCCCGGCGAAGCGAACCGCTAGTATGATTGTCAGAGGATGCCGTCGATCATTTGGAAGGGCCAGCTCACTTTCGGACTCGTCTCCATTCCGGTAAAGCTGTACCGCGCCGCGCGCCGCGAACGGGTCCAACTGCATTATGTGCACCAGGAGGAGGCTCCCGAGTCCTCAAACGAGGCCCAAGAGGTTCCTGAGGCGCCGGCCCATGAGACTGCTTTCAACGCTTCCTCGTGGCGCTATCCGGATGCTGAGCCAGTCGTGCCGGTGCCGCGTTCGGATGAGGAGCCGGAATCCGAGCCCGCGCCGTTACCTCCACCCGTCACGCGCGTGAAGCAGTCGCTGGTCACGACGGGCGAAGAGCAACCCGTCCGCCGGTCGGAACTCCTGCGAGGCTACGAAATCGAGCCCGATCGCTACGTCGTCCTGGATCCTGGAGAATTGAAAGGCCTGCGGAAGAAGACCTCGGCCGAAATGGAGATCGTGCGCTCGGTGCGGCTCTCGGAGGTCGACCCGGTGTTTTTCGAGACCTCCTACTACGTCGTGCCTGCTCAGGGCGGCCAAAAGGCTTACGCTCTGCTCTTCGCGGCGCTTCAGGCCACCGGCCATGTGGCGCTGGCGCGGGTAGGGATGCATGGCCGGGAACACGTCGTGATCATTCGCCCCGGACAGCACGGCATGCTCGCCCACACCATGTTCTACACAGACGAGATCCGCTTCGACAACGAGTACCGCGCGGACGTGCAGTCGGTGGGGAAGAAGGAGTTGGAACTGGCGCGCACCTTCCTGGAAGCGCTCGAAGCTCCGTTCGCACCTGAAGAGTTCAAGGATACGTACCGCGAGGAATTGCAGGCCATCATCGCTCGCAAACAAGCCTCTGTCAGCGTGGGCGCTCCCGCTTTGCCGGCCGGAGGCGCGCCGCCACCAGGGGCGGATATCCTCGAAGCTTTACGAAAGAGCATCGAGCTGAAACGCAAACCGGTGGCCTCCGAAACGCAGCCGGCACCGGAGCCGAAAAGAAGGCGCCAGCCCCGCAAAGCTGCCAAATGACGCCGGAGCAGATTCTTCAGCAGGGCCTCGATCATCATCGCGAGGGACGCCTGCCGCAGGCCGCGGAGTGCTGCCAACGCATTCTCAGCGCGGATCCGCAACATGTCGAAGCCCTATACCTGCTGGCCGTGATCGCGCATCAGTCAGGACAACACGAGCCTGCAGTCGGGTTGCTGGCGCAGGCGATTTCGGTTTCGCCGGACGATGTGCGCTGTTACAACGTCCTCGGGCTCACGCTGATGGAACTCGGGCGTGATGAGGAGGCGGAGTCCTGTTTCCAGCGAGGTATCGCAGTTAGCGAAATTCCCGAACTCCACAATAATCTGGGCACACTTTGGAAGAAGCAGGGGCGTCTCGACGAAGCCATCGAGGCCTTTCGCACCGCATTGTCGCAGTCGCCCGAATACGCCAACGCCCACTACAATCTCGGGAACGCCTGGCGTGAGCGTCAGCAGATGGAGCAGGCCGTGGCGTCGTTCCGGAGTGCAGTGGCCGCAGATCCGCATCATGCCCGCGCGTTGGTTGCCTTGGGACAGGTGCTCCAGGCAGTCGGGCGGCCTGACGAGGCGGTGCCGATTTTGGAACGGGCGATTGGACTGATTCCTGGCGACGCCGAACTCTACTGCGATCTCGGCGACGCCTTGCAGACCCAGCGCCAATGGCAGCCTGCGATCGACCATTACCGCAAGGCGATTGGCTGCAATGCCAGGTCGTCGCGGGCCTGGTACGCGGCGGGCTGTGCCGAAAGCTCGCGCAACGAACACGCCTCCGCGGTCTTCTGCTTCCGCAAGGCGCTCGAGTCGGACCCGGGACGGCTCGAAGTGCAGCACAATCTCGGCCGCAGCCTCTTCAAGCTCGGCCAGGTCGGCGAAGCCATGGATCTTTTCCGCCAGGCGTCCGCCGACTCCGCCATCGCCATCCTGATCCCGGGCGACCCCGCCTCCTCCAACTCCGACATCCTCCTAGCCCGAAAGCAATATGGGGACAGGCTACGTAACTCCCCGATTTCTGTTGAGAATTCCCACAGTGAATTCGGGAGTTACGTAGCCTGTCCCCAGAATAGGGGGGTGGACTGTAGAAATTCGCCGGTGAGGGTCGGGTATGTCTCGGCGTTCTTCCAGGACCACAATTGGATGAAGCCCGTCTGGGGACTCATTCACCAGCACGACCGCCAGCGCTTCGAAGTGCATCTCTTCTCCGATGCGCCTGCGTCCGCCGTCCGCCAGGGCTATCGGCCGCATCCCTCCGACCAGTTTCACGACATCAGCGGCCTCTCGTGCGAAGGCGCTGCGGACTGTATCTCCCACGCCGGCATCGACGTCCTGATCGACCTCAACGGCTACAGCACGCCCGACCGCCTCTCGCTCTTCGAACTACGCCCGGCGCGGCGCATCCTCGCCTGGTTCAATATGTATGCCACCAGCGGCATGTCCTGCTATGACTACCTGATCGGCGACGCCGTCGTGATTCCTTCCGGCGAGGAGCAGTTCTACACCGAGAAGATCGCGCGTGTGCCCGGTTCCTATCTGACCTTCGAGATCAGCTATCCAGTGCCCGCCGTCACCGAGCCGCCGTGCCTCGACGGCCGCCCGATCACGTTCGGCTGTCTGGCTTCCCAATACAAGATCACCAATGAGGTGATCGCCGCTTTCAGCACGATCCTTCACCACGTCCCCGAGAGTTTGCTCCTCTTGAAGAACTCGGCCCTCGGCTCTCCTGCCAACCGCCAATTCGTCGAGAGCCTGTTCCAAACTCAAGGCATCCCCAGCACGCGCCTGCGCCTGGAGGGACCCTCCGATCACACCGCGTTCCTCGAAGCTTATAGCCAGGTCGACATCGCGCTCGACACGTTTCCTTACAACGGCGGTACCACCACAACGGAGGCGATCTGGCAGGGTGTGCCCGTGATCACGTTCTTCGGGGATCGATGGGTGTCGCGCACCAGTGCGTCGATTCTCCGTGCCGGTGGACTGGGCGAGTTCGTCGCATCGGGACTCGAAGACTGTATCGCGCTTGCGGTACGATGCGCCACCGCGCCCGGCGCCCGCGATCGACTGTGCGAACTTCGCCGGAACATGCGATCCCGCCTGCTCGCGTCCTCCGTCTGCGACACGCGCACGTTCGCACGGAACATGGAACGCCTCTATGCCGGCGGATGACGGCCGGCCCGCGCGGCTGCGCCCGATGACGCCGCGCGACATCGATGCCGGGCTTCGTCTTTGCCGCCTCAGCAATTGGAATCAGGTGGAGGACGATTGGCGCTGTTTCCTCAATTCTCCCGCTGGCGGCGGATGGCTCGCCGAATCGAACGGCATCGCCCTCGGCTCGGTCGCATACCTCCGCTATGGCGCATCGTTCACCTGGCTCTCGATGATGTTGGTCGACCCGCAAGCGCGCCGCACCGGTATCGGATCGCGGCTACTCGAGGCCGCGCTCGAAGCCTTCGCGAACGACTCCTGCGTGCGATTGGACGCCACTCCCGCCGGCGAGCCACTCTACCGCGGGTATGGATTCGTTCCCGAATCCGAGCTGGTCCGCTGCCGTCTGACCGCCGTGCCGCCAGGACTTGCGCGCGGTACTGCGCGGCCCCTCGAGTCGGGCGACCTGCCCCAGATCTTGGCGAACGATCGTGAGGTCTTCGGCGCGGATCGCTCCGACCTGCTCGCCTCGTTCCGTTCGCGCGCGCCCGAATTCGCGTGGATTTCCCAGAGTTCCTATTGTTTTGGGCGAACGGGCCATCGCGATGCCCAAATCGGCCCGATCGTCTCCGAAAGCCTGTCGGCGGCATGCGATCTGGTCGTGCAGTGCTTGTTGAACCAACGTGGCCGCACCGTGATCCTGGACGTGCCGCGGATTCCTGAATGGCTCGGTTGGCTCGAATCCGCCGGATTCACGGTGGAGCGTCCCTTCCTCCGAATGCGACGCGGAGAGAATCGGCACCCCGGCCAGCCGCATCGCCAGTTCGCGATCGCCGGCCCGGAGTTCGGCTAGACGGTCGACGCCAGTTCGAGAATCGCATGGGCCGGCACGCGAATCCGCTCGGGCGCGTGCGTCAGCGCATACACCAGCTTGCGGCCGGCGAAATCCAACAGGAAAATCCCCAGCAGCGTGCGAAGTTGCTCCGGATTGTCCGGCAATAGCGCCGCAACCCCTGGATTCGCCAGATACGAATCGAGAAATTCGCCACGCACCGCGCGATACCAGAACTTGGCCCACGCTTCCAGGGCATTCAGCGACTCGGGTTTCGGAATCACACCCGGTGTTTCTCCGAACAGTACACCGTGCGACGCATGGTAGAACGAATCGAGCATGCCCGCCACATCCTCCAGCGGCGAGCGCTTGATGCGCCGCTCGCTCTGTGGCCGGGCAAGGTCACCCTCGAAATCGATGATCACGAAATCCTTGCCGGTATAGAGCGCCTGCGCCAAATGATAATCGCCATGGATGCGAATCCGTGCCGCATTCAATCGCTGATCACGTAGAAAGCGGAGCTTTTCTCGAATCCCCGGCTGGCACTCCAACACTGCCTGGGCGTCCGCGCGCACCGCCTCCGGGAGCCGATCCAGCCCGCTCCGCAGCGCGTCTGCCGTCCGCCCAAAGCGCGCCAGCATCCCGTGGTACAGTCCGTGCCGGTAGAAGTCGGTGAACGGCTCCGGCGCAAACACGGGATCTTCCAAACGCGCCGCGAGCGCTGCATGCATCTCGCCGGTCCGCCGGGCCAAGAGCCGCACCACTTCCAGATACGATCCGATCAGTTCTTGCGCCAACTCCTTTTCCGCGGGAGCGTCATCCCCTGACCCGAGGCTCGGTGAGGGTCCGCGCGTCAGAGCATGTTCGTAAAACAAGCCCAGATGATCCAGCGTGTACCCCCACGTCTCCGTCCCGTGGCGCACGAATCCATGTAGCAGGGCCACGGTAATCGGTTCGCCGCCCGGGACCCGATACTCCACGGTGCCCCCCAGAGGCGCCGCGATCGCAAGGCCTGGCTGCGTCAACAGTGCGCCGAGTTCGCGCTCGGGATTTGGCCCCTCTTCCACACGACGCAGCACCTTCAAGGCGAATCGGTCGCCGAAGAACAGCGTGGTATTGTCCTGGTCCCCGCGAAAGAGATTGGGTTCGAGCGGTGGATGGTCCTCTCCCCACAGCCCGCGGAAGGCGCGCGTGTGGGCCGCCACGAGTTCTCCGCATTCCCCCGCAAAGCGACGCCGCCGCAGAATCGCGCCCAGCAACTCGTCGGCGAAATCGCGATTCGGAAACGCGCTGTGCAGCACACCGGTGGCGCCGTCAATCGCCTGCAGGTTGGCCAGCACCGACTCGAACTCCCCTTCTCCGCCGATCGCCAGCGTCAGGGGCAGTGTGTAGAATTCCGGCTCGCCATCGGTGTACTCCACCCGGATCAGAACCAGATACGAACGCGATTTGGGAAGCGTGATCACGTCATGGATTTCCGCCATGCGAACGATCCGATTCCCACCGAGAAACCAGCGCCTGCCCCGCAGAAAGTGGGGCAGCATGCGGTTCAGACTCTCACGCGCGGCGCCCTGGAAAACACGATCCAGCGCGGGAACCGTGATCGTGGGCGGTTCTCCCGTGCGGATCCGCAATGTCTCCTGCCGAACCTCTCTCGACTGCAACGCGAACCAGTAGAAGGCGTGCGGCCCAAGCGAGAGGAAATACGGCCGGTTCGCGATGGGCGGGAACTCTGTCCTTCCGAAAAGCTCCACTGGCACCATTCCGGAGTACTGCGACAGATCGATCTCGGTGGACTGAACGAAGCGCGACAGGTTGGCGACCACCAACACCCGCTCTTCCTCATGCTTGCGCACGAACGCCAGGATGTGGCGATTCTCCGGATGCAGGAATGACAAGCTCCCGCGGCCCATGGCCCGCAGTTGTTTACGCTGGGCCAGAAGCCGCTTCGTCCACCACAATAGCGAGTGAGGATTGTTCTGCTGGGCCTCGACGTTGGTCGCTTCGTAGTGATACTCGGGGTCGATATTTACCGGAAGATAGAGCTTCTGCGGATTGGCCCGCGAAAAGCCGGCATTGCGGTCGCCGCTCCACTGCATCGGCGTGCGTACTCCATTGCGATCGCCCAGGTAGATGTTATCGCCCATCCCGATTTCGTCGCCGTAATAGATGACCGGCGTGCCGGGCAGCGAGAGCAGCACGGCGTTCATCAGTTCAATGCGGCGGCGGTCGTTCTCCAGCAGCGGAGCCAGTCGCCGGCGAATTCCCAGATTGATGCGCATGTGACGATCGCGCGCATACAGCCGGTACATGTAATCGCGCTCTTCGTCCGTGACCATTTCGAGTGTCAGTTCATCGTGATTGCGGAGGAAAAGCGCCCACTGGCAGGCGTCGGGAACCGGCGGCGTCAGTTGCAGGATTTCGGTGACCGGATAGCGATCTTCCATCCTGATGGCCATGAAAAGCCGCGGCATCAGGGGGAAGTGGAATGCCATTTGGCACTCGTCGGCTGCGCCGAAATAGGCGATGGCGTCCTCCGGCCACTGATTCGCCTCCGCCAGGAGCATCCGGCCGCGGTAGTGCGAATCGATGTGCGCGCGCAGATCTTTGAGGAAGACGTGAGTTTCCGGCAAATTCTCGCAGTTGGTCCCTTCCCGCTCGTACAGATAAGGGACCGCGTCCAGCCGGAGACCGTCCACTCCCATATCGAGCCAAAAATCCATCGCGCTCACCATGGCGCTCCGGACCTCGGGATTGTCGAAGTTGAGATCCGGCTGGTGGGAATAAAAACGGTGCCAGAAGTAGGCCTTGGCGATCGGGTCCCAAGTCCAATTCGAGGTCTCGAAATCTTTGAAGATGATGCGCGCGTCGCGGTACCGCTCAGGGGAGTCGCTCCAGACGTAGAAATTGCGCCAGCGCGATCCGGGTGCGGCACGGCGGGAGCGCTGAAACCAGACGTGCTGGTCGGAAGTGTGGTTCAGAACCAGTTCCGTAATGACTCGCAGGCCGCGGTAATGAGCCTCACGCAGAAAATTCTGGAAATCGCGGAGAGTGCCATAGGCCGGATGCACATTGGTGTAGTCGGAGATGTCGTACCCATCGTCCCGCCATGGCGACGGGCAGAAAGGCAGCACCCAGATGGCGGTCACGCCAAGATCCTGCAGATAATCGAGCTTTTGAGTGAGGCCGGCGAAATCTCCCATCCCGTCGCCGGAGCCATCGAAAAAGGCACGGACGTGAACTTCGTAGATGACTGCGTCTTTGTACCAGAGTGGATCGTCGTCGAGTTGAGCAGTATCGGGCATTTGAGCCCACTTCACGTAGCACGCGAGGTTCCTCAGCCACTGCTCTTGGAATTCCAAAGTGAGTTTCCGAACCAACGCCCCGCGTGAGCCCGGGTGGTCCATAATAAGTCATGGCCGAGGGGATGCGCTTCGAGTGCCAGCCGGGATGTACCGAGTGTTGCCGTCAAAAAGGTTTTGTTTATCTGACCGAGGCTGACGTTCCACGCATCGCCGCTTTCCTCGGCTTGACGGTTGCTGTATTTGAGGCGCAGCACGTCTATCGCACGCGAAACCGCATGCGGCTCCGAGTGCCGCGCGACTCCAGTTGTAGTTTCCTCACTGGCGGCGGTTGCTCCATTCATCCCGCTAAGCCTACGCAGTGCCATATCTTTCCTTTCTGGCCGGAACTCGTGGAGAGCCGGCGCGAATGGAAGAAGACCGCGAAGTACTGCCCCGGCATAGGGCAAGGGCCGCTCATTCAGATCGAGGTCGCGCGCCAGCAGGCACAGGAGATGCGGGAGGGATACCCAGGCCTTTATTGAAGCGGTTCATACGAGGGCCGGAGAAGGAGCGCCGAGGGTGGCTTCGATACCCCGCAGCAGCGAGGGAAGGTTGACGGGCTTGGTGATCACGGCATCCATGCCCTCGGCAATGCACTGATCGTGGTGGGGCTGCGAGGCATGAGCGGTCAGGGCGATAATCGGCAATCGCCTCGAAAGTCCCGGTTCTGCCTCAGACGCGCCGCGGTGAGACTCATCCTGGCGGATCAAGCGGGTGGCCTCCAGCCCGTCCACCTCCGGCATTTGAATGTCCATCAGTACCAGATCGAACCGATCTTGCAGGTAGCGTTGATAGGCTTCACGCCCGTTCGCGGCGAGACTCACGCTCCAGCCTTGGCGGCGTAACATGGAGCAGATCACTTTCTGGTTGATCGGATTGTCTTCGGCCACCAGCACGTGTAGCCTCGCGTGCGCCGCTCGGCTGCGCGATTCTTGCTGAACATCGATTGCGGGCGCCGGCGCTACGCTCGGGAGCAGAGGCAGTTCGACGAAGAACCGGCTTCCTTTGCTCACTTCACTTTCGGCCCAGAGAAGGCCGTCCATCAGGTCTACCAACCGCCGCGTGATCGCCAGGCCCAGCCCTGTGCCTCCGAACTGGCGAGTGTGGGAGCCATCTGCCTGGGTGAATGCTTCGAAGATGGAATTGAGTTTGGAGGACGCAATCCCGATTCCCGTATCGCGCACTTCGAGTCTCACCTTTTCCGGACTCGCCGGCTCCACGATCACGTCAACGCGGCCGTCCGCAGTGAATTTGACCGCATTGCCCACCAGATTGACCAGCACTTGCTTGAGGCGGACGGGATCGCCACGCACCCATATGGGACTCTCCGGACTGAAAGCCAGCGACAGTTTCAGATTCTTCTCGCGAACTCCGATATCAAAGATCCGCAATGCCTCGCGCAGAGTCGTACGAAGATCGAAATCGATGGTTTCGATTGTCATTTTGCCGGCTTCGATTTTGGAAAGATCGAGAATGTCGTTCAGAATCGCAACCAAAGCCTGTCCCGCACTCTGCGCGACTTGGAGTTGCTCCCGTTCCTCGCGGTCGGTACATTTGTCGAGTACCAGGCTGATCATCCCGATCACGCCGTTCATCGGTGTGCGGATCTCGTGGCTCATGTTGGCCAGAAACTCGCTCTTGAACCTGGCCGCGTCCTCTGCTTTCTGTTTTGCGACCAGCAGTTCCGCGTTGACGCGATTCCGCTCGGCAACCTGGTCCTCCAGCGATCGCCGGTGATGCGCGAGTTCCGTATCGCGGCGGCCGATCTCGTCGAGCATCGTGTTGAATGACTCCGCCAGGACACCCAGTTCATCGCCCGAAGACACCAGCACGCGGTCCTCGAAGCGGTGCGTCTCGGCGATCCGCTCGGCAACTTTGGCGATCGCCAGGATCGGCGCAGAGACCCGCGATTGCAGGGCAATGGCTAGAAACGCCGCGACCACCAGGCTCAGGGCAATGATCAACGCCGCTCCCCCGGAATACTGCCGCAATACCGCGACGATCGAGGGAACTTCGGCCGAAACCACGAGAGTGCCCTGTTTCTCGCCATCGATCTCGATTCCCCGGACCAGCACCAGCGCGCCGGGTTCGCGGCGAACCCCCTCTGGAGGACGCACTGGGCACCGTACCCGCGGAGTTCGATGAAATTCGGCAAAACACTCGCCCCGCAAGTTATAGAGGACCGCATCGCGTAACGCACTGTCCGCTCGCAGGGAGCCAAGAATTTCGGCGGCCGCCTTGCGATCTCCCAGGGTGATAGCGGGCGCGGCCTGGTCTGCTACGATATTCGCGATCGCAATCACATGCACGGTCGTCGACTGCCAGAAGCGATTCAGGTCGAACCATGTAAAACCGGCGGCCGCAATCACCGCCGCGACCACGCTGCCGCCGACAATCAAGGCCGTGAGTTTCCATCGGAGCGACGAATATCGCCTCATTCGTCGCGCCTCCGTTTGATCTGACCCAGGCGCAGCAACTTGGAACTGATCTCGATCCCCGCCCGGTCCAGAGCTTCCAGGCTGACCTCAAACCCCATGTGGCCGTCGATTAACTGCAGTTTCACGGCGCCACCGTAATCGAGGAATCGATCGTCTTCGCCTATCGTCAGGGTGTGAGCGGAACGAATGCTCTGCAGGGCCTGTTTGGTATCGGCATTCTTATCGGTGGCGAAGTAGATCAAGTGGCATCGGTGCAACTCCGCAACGGATTTGAGTTCCACCACCTGAATCGGACGCCCATTCACCGGCTTCCCATCCAGGACAGTGTGCAGCGTTTGCGTAAACGAGGTGCGTCCCAGAATTCCGATGGTGATTGGAGCGCTGGAAGATGCCGGTTCAGGCCAAGTGGAATAGCGGACGAAATTCTTGATGATGACGGATTTCAGTTCGTCCTCGGCCTCTGCGTCCGCACCGGGAGAAGTGGATGGTGTCCCGGCGTTTGCCGAGAGGAGGACGAAAAGTATTCCTGCAATCCGAAGCCGCATACCAGATTCCCTGTCAGAGACGTTGCGTCCACTTCAAAACGAACGTGCGCCGCAGCGGAATCGCAGGTGTGAAGGCCTCGGGATAGCACTCGATAACGTTTCGGTTCGTCAGATTCAGCACGGAGATACTGAGCTCTCCCGACGATATGGGACGCCAACCGATCCGTGCATCCACCAGCAGGACGCCGGGAAGTCCGTTTGTCAGATCGCGCGATCGGACCTTCCACATCAGATCTGCCTGAATCTTCCGGGTCAGATCGTGTTGCGACCTCAGCAGCGCCTGGTGCCGAAGTTCCGCAGGATACCCGTCATACAGGTATGACCAAATCGAGGCTGGTGGCAGCCACCGTGTCTCGTTGAGGTACGAGTACGAGGGGCTGATTCTCCAACCGTTTCGCACCTGCCACACGGCCCAGACCTCGCCACCGTAAGATCTGCCGCTGCCCGCGTTGTCGGTCACAAAGGGCATCGTGAAAACCGGGCCATTGACAGTGAAGCTGACTTGGGGTATCGCCAGACCGTTCAACGCACGAAGCCGCTCATAATAACTCCAGAACAGGGAGGCGTCGATTGACCATCGTTGCCCGGACTGTAACCGGTAGCCGGCTTCGACACTCCTTTCGACCTCGGAGCGCATCGCGGTGGAGCCGTTCTCAGACGCCGCGATTGGCAATCCGCCCATCATTTGCACTCCGGCATCCAGGCGGATATCGCGATCCAACCGGCTCGGAACCCGAATGGCGCGGGAAACTGCCATCCACGCCGACTGCCGGGAACTCGCCGTGTAGAGCAGGCGAAAACTGGGCTGGTATTCCAGGCGCCGGTACGAGTTATAGTCGAAGCGTACGCCGGCCGACCCCATCAGGCGGTTCGGCACGATCTGCCACTCGTCGCGCAACACCACATCTCCCACACGATAGACGGCACTCCCCGGGTTAAAGCTCAGAGCGCGTACCGTGTAGGTATCGTCCCAATATTGCTGATAGCCGGCTCCCCAATACAATTCGTGCCGTTCGAACTGCAGCCGATTCTGGTAATCGACCGTCAGGTTATTGATGTCGCCGCCTACATACGGATAATTAAGATTCGTCTTGCTATAAGTGAATTGGAGCTCGCTCTCCTTGCCCTCGGAAGCACTGTGAGTCCACCGTGCCTGAATGGCCCCTCCCTCGTAGTCGGTGTGCCCTTGTGCGGTTTGTATGACGGCCGGATACATCACCGAATAAGCGAGCGGATCCTGGCGATCTCTCTTGAACATGTCGCCCTCCACCATCCACTGGTTGCTGTGGTCGGTTTGACCTTCGACACGAAAGCCGAATCGGCCCGCGGCACTGTCCAGATTCCGGATAGCCGGGCTTGTGTAAGTTCCGGTATTGTTGAAGAAATAGAGCCCTGGAGAGTTGTATGCCGGGGTCTGATAGTCGGTTTTCTCCCAAATGCGGTACGCCAGCTTGTCGCTCGGAGCCGCTCCAAATCTGGCCTCATTCCCGGCCCTGAGCTCGTTTCCGGTGGCCGCTTCCAGCACACCGCCCTGCGTGTTCCTGGCTCGTTTGGTGATGATATTGATCACCCCGTTGACTGCGTTGGGCCCCCACATGACCGCGCCAGGACCACGCACTATCTCGATCTGTTCGATATCCGTCAAGGGGACGTCGATTGAGTCCCAGATCACTCCCGAAAAGAGGGGGGTATACAAGGACCGGCCATCGATCATCACCAGAATCTTGTCGGCATAGAGCCGCGCATTCCCACGAGCCGAAACCACCCACGACCTGCCGTCCAACCGTAGTACCGTCAGCCCAGGAACCCACTGTAGTGCTTCCGGAATGCATGTGGCGCCCGATCGCTTGATGTCCTCCGCGGTGAGGACAAAGACTGCCGCCGGCGCCTTTGATAACTCCTGTGCTTTCCGGCCCACCGATGTCACCTGCAGACTGAAGAGCTCATCTACACTCAGCTTGTCGAGATCGTCGGTTGGAGCACCTACTCGTTGGCAGAACGCAATACCCAGCACGATTGAGGAGCCCAACAGGACCCGGGCAATAGTCATGTCCTACATATCGGCGGAAATCTGCACGGACTTTAGGGCTTTGGCGGCCCATTGGGAAGGCCCCGTCAGTAGACCGGAGCGCTGCTGCTAAGCGGGGCTTGTCGGATCTCCATACACCCCCTGCCGGTCGGCAAAACCTTGCCCGGATTCAGGCGATTGCCAGGATCGAACAGCGTCTTCAGGCGGCCGATCATCTCCAGGCTTTCCGGAGTAAATTGCTTCGCCATCAACTCGTTCTTCTCCATGCCGACGCCATGCTCGCCGGTGATCGAGCCACCAGCTTCGATGCAGAAGCGCAGTATCGCCTCGCCGGCGGCTTGCGCCTTCTGCAGATCCCCGGGCTTGCGCGGATCGAACAGGATGATCGGGTGCATATTGCCATCGCCCGCGTGAAAAATATTGCTGATCGTGAGGCCGTACTCACGGGCCACCTGGCCGATGTAGTTCAGGGTCGGCGCGATCTTGGTGCGCGGCACGACGCCATCCTGCACATAATAGGTCGGACTCACGCGGCCCACCGCCCCAAACGCGTTCTTACGCCCTTTCCACAGCAGTTCCCGTTCTTCGGAACTCTGCGCGACGCGGAATTCGCGCGCGCCGGTGAGCAGGCAGGCATCGCGAATCTGTTCCACCTGCTCTTCCACCGCTTCCCGCATTCCCTCGAGTTCGATCAGGAGCACGGCCGCGGCATCCATCGGATAACCGGCGTGCGTCGCCTCCTCCACCATGCGCAGCATCACGCCATCTAACATCTCGACGGCCACCGGCGTGATGGCGCGCGCCGTAATCTCCGCGACGGTCCGCCCCGCATCTTCGCTCGAATCGTAGATGGCGAGTGTCGTCTTAACGAGTTCCACCTTCCGCATCAGCCGCGTGGTGATCTTTGTGACCAAGGCCATCGTCCCCTCGGAACCCGTCAGCAGGCCCGTCAAATCGTAGCCAGGCAAATCGAGTTCCTTACCACCGGTCTCAACGATGCTGCCATCCGGCAGGACTATCTCGATGCCCAGGACGTGATTCGTGGTCACTCCATAAGCGAGCGTGTGCGGTCCCCCGGAATTCTCCGCCACATTTCCGCCGAGCGTGCACGCCCGTTGGCTCGACGGATCGGGCGCATAGAAATAACCGCGATCCTGTACCGCAAGGGTGAGATCGAGGTTGACTACGCCCGGTTGGGTCACGGCGCGCTCGTTCTCCAAATCGAGTTCGAGAATGCGGTTCATCCTGGAAAAGGCGATCATGCATCCGCCTTCGCGAGGAATCGCACCGCCCGAAAGTCCCGTGCCGGCCCCCCGGCCCACAAAGGGAATCTGGTATTCCGCCGCGATGGCGACGATGGCGGCCACATCGACAGTCGTGCGTGGGAAAACCACGAGATCCGGCTGATGCTTGTCGACACCGCCATCGTACTCGTAAAGCGCCAGATCCTCAGGCCGGTCGAGATAGCTGCGCCGTCCGAGCAACGCAGCGAGTCGTTCGGTGGCAGCAGCCGGAAGTCCCATCCCCTCCAGTGTAGAGCTTCTGGCGGTTGTGCGGAAGAAGGGGTTTGGGCAAGGTTGCTCCGTTGCGGCTCGTAATCAATTGGCGTGTTTGCATGAGCTTACGGACCGCGACCGTGAGGAAGCATCTCCGCCCTCTAATTGTTGATCGCTTGCTTACGCGCGCGGCTCGTCAGTGTCTTGCGTGATGGCAGAGACTGCCGGCCATAGATCAATCCACCGGCGAACGCGACAGTGAGCGCTCGACTTTGTCCATTGAAAGCTGAGATGAGCGTTACATGCCCCTCTGATCTCCCTCTTCTTCTTTTGAATCAGCATAAGAGATCTGTTTGACTTCTTTGTAACAATTCTGGGAGGATCAACTATGCCCGCCGGCGCGCACTGTTTTCAGGTTGGAGCGATGCGCTGCACTGTCCTGAGCGACGGCTACTTCTCGTATCCCACTCCTTGGTTTTTTCCCAACAGCGACCCGGAGACGCTGTTCCGCGCGCTGGAGGCCCGGCACCAGCCGATCGGCAGCGTCCTCAGCCCGTACAACTGCCTGCTGATTGAAACCGGACGGGATGTGGTGTTGGTCGATACGGGAGCGGGATGCGGTTCGCCCGCGAGTGGGGCGGTCGTCGGTCGCCTGCGGATGGCGGGCATCCGGCCAAAAGATGTCGAGACCGTAATCCTCACCCACGCGCATGCCGATCATATTGGGGGAGCCGTAAACTCCGCGGGCCGCCCGGCTTTCCCCAACGCGCGATACGTCCTTGCAGAGAGCGAGTGGGACCTCTGGATGGCGGATCGGGTAAACCTCGAAGGACTACGGGTACCGGGCGAGGTCCGCGAGACGCTCCAGTCGACGGCGCGCAGGTGCTTGCGGGCATTGCGCTTCCAAGCGGAGCCGATCGACCGCGAGACGGAGATCGTGCCCGGTGTGCGCGCCATCCCCGCGCCCGGGCACACGCCCGGGCACCTGGTCGTGCTGCTGTCATCCGAGGGCGAACACCTCCTCAACCTCGGCGACGCCGCGGTCCATCCTCTGCATCTCGAAGAACCGGCATGGGAAAACGGTTTTGACCTCTGCGCCGGAACCGCCGTGTCGACCCGCCGCGAATTATTGTCACGCGCGGTCTCTGAAGGGATGCACATGATGGCTTTTCACTTCCCGTTCCCCGGGGTCGGCCGGGTGTCCGCTCGCCCCCAAGGCGGATGGAGTTGGAGTCCTGGTTGGTAGCGACGGCGACTACGGGCGCACCAGCCTGATGCCGAGCGGCTTCGGCGCTGCCGGATGAGACAGGAAGATCGAACCATCCAGACCGGCGTCCCTGAGGTCGACGGGCGCGGTGAACCGGTCGCCTGCTGTTCCACCGTTGGACCGGACTTCGCTTGATAGCGTGCCCTCAATCAGATAAGCGGTGCGCCAGTGCATCAGCCGACCAAACCAGCTCCGGTTTGACAGGAGGTGACCGGAATTCAAGGTGGCCTGCCCGATACTTCCCGAGACTGATCCGTCAGGCGCGATCACCAGGAGCACGGGAATCGCCTCCGGGAGCGGCCTTCTGGAGACTGTCGTGAGGTCTGCCCGCCACGTTCCGACAAGGCTTGACGGCAGCCGGCCGCCCCTGCTCATAAGCGGTGGCTGTGCGAAGATCTCATTGGCGCACAACAGGATAAGGAAGGCGATGAGACCTGCCGCCACCGCCAACCAGATCCGGGTGGCGGCGCTATTTGACGAAACGAACTCCCCCGCCGGCGGGGCCGGACTGCGGAGCAGCCACCAGCAAACTACGTGGAGCAGGCCGAGTGCCGCTGGAATGGAAAACGGCAGGTCCCACGCGGGCCTGCGAGCGAGAGCAGCCAGTATCAACCACCCGGCCAGGGAGAGCGCTCCGCCTCCGCCCTCTTGAAACCAGGCGGCGATTAAGCCCAGATAGAGACAGCCAACTCCGGCGGCGTAGAATCGCTCCCGGCGTGACATCTCCTGCAGGTAAGGCCAGCCCTCCCCGAGCACGAACGCCAGGATAAATAAAACCGCAAGGCTCCCCAAAACGAGGGCCACCCAGCGACCGACAAACGCCGCCCGCCAGGTTAATCCTGTAAACTGCATGGCAATTCAAGAATCCGCCAAAAGCTCTCAGATGTATCTTCTCAATCTCTTCGGAAGTTCTTCGCGAGTCCTGAATCCCTCTGAAACCAAAGGTCCATCAGCCAGACCGACCAATTAGTACCTCCTTGGTTAACGTTTCTTTACCTGGTTCGAGTCCGCAGTGTACAATCACCACCAGTGAAGATAGCCTCGGGGATTGCGTGTCTGTTGGCTTGGGCGTTCGCCGTGCCGGCACAGGTTGCAGACTCGCCTCAAACGGCGCTGGCGGCTCAGTTATTTGCCGCTCCTGACGCCGCCGCGCGCGAACAGCTTCTTGCGTCTCGCAAAGACGACGCTACTCCCGCACTCGTCTTGGCCATGAATGAGGCGGCAGGCCAACTCTTCGATCGCCGCGACTACTCGAAATCGTTACAGATGTACACCACGACTTGCGGCGTGGCTTCCGTAATCGGCGACAAGGCTGGCATGGCCAAGTGCACCTTCAACATCGGCCTGTGCCAGTCGAAGATGAGCCGGATTGACGAGGCTTTGGCCACGTTGCGCAAGGCGCTGGAGCTTTACCAGGCGAATGGCGACCATCTGGGCGCTGCCGCAGCCCTGAATTCCATCAGCATCGCCCTTCACCGCACCGGCGAGTTGCAGACTTCCGTAGAGTACTCGCTGCAGGCCATCGCCGAATCGGAAAAGGCCGGAAACGAGGTCTCTGTCGCCCAGGCGAATACCAATTTGGGCAATACATACAAAGATCTGGGGAACTTGCGAGGCGCCGTCCAGTGCCTCCAGAAGGCTCTCGAGACGACCCGCAAGCTGCACATGGACCGGCAGTCTGCCTGGATCATGAACAATCTCGGCGGCGTGTACTACCAGCAGAACGATGCGGAGCTAGCCCTCAGTTACCATCTCCAAAGCCTGGCGATCAAGGAGAAACAGAAAGACTCCGACCCTGCCGATCTGGCGAGTTCAACCATGAATGTCGGTCTGGACTACCAGTCGCTGGCCAATTTTCCCAAGGCCGCGGCCGCCTACGATCGGGTGATGGAACTCACCACGCCCACGACGGCGCCAGGGCTTCGGGCGATCACCCTTTTCAACTATGGCGAGTTGCGACGCCGCCAGAATCAGCTCGCACAAGCCAAAGAAAAGCTGACTGCCGCTATGAAGGAGGCGGAGAGGCTCTCGGACCGCTCTACAGCATCCCAAGCCCGCATCACCCTGGGGGAAATCGCTTTCGACGAAGGTCATTTCGAGGAAGCCCTCAAACTCGGCGAGCCCGCACTGGAATTTGGCAGGCAAGCGGCCGAGGTCACCGCCATTACACGGGCGGACGAACTGGTAGGGGCGACCCTGCACGCCCTCGGCAGGGACGCCGAAGCAGAGGCAGCCTTCCTGGAGAGCATCCGTCTCACCGAGGAACAGCGGTACCAGTTGCCGGGAGATCAGCGAAGCAATGTTAACTTCATGAGCGAGCGGATCAGCATCTACCTGCGCATGGCCGAACTGGAGATCAGCCGAGGCAAGACGGCTGCGGCCCTGGCCTGGGTGGAACGATCCAAGGCTCGCGCCTTACTGGATGTTTTGTCCAGCGGACGTTCCGACATCACCAAGGCGATGACCGAGGATGAGCGCCGCCAGGAGACCGGGATCAATCGTCGCATCAGCCGGCTGAATGAGCAGATACTGCAGGAGACCCAGCGCGAGACGCCCGATCATAAGCGCCTCAACGACCTGGCCGTACAGTTGGAGAAAGCTCGAAACGAGCAGCGCTCCTTTGAGATCGCTCTATACTCGGAGCATCCTCAGCTCAAAGTGCAGCGCGTCGACTTCGAACCGGCTTCGCCGGGCGACCTGATCGCTGGGTTGCCCGATCCGAATACGGCACTGCTCGAGTACACCCTCATCGGCGACCAGTATTTTTATCTGTTTGTGATCACTCGCGGCGCCGGGAGTTTGGCCGAGCCGCAGCTTCGCCTGTATAAGCTGCCTGTCGCCAAAGATGCTTTGGAACGTGACGTCAAGCGCTTCCGCGAGCAGGTGGCCACACGCGATCTGGACTATCGCAAGCTCGCACTCTCCCTGTACCGCGACTTGATCGCGCCGGCCGCCGAACAACTGCGCGACAAAAGCACGTTGGTCATCGCGCCGGATAGTGTCTTGTGGCAACTGCCATTCCAGGCACTGGAAAGTTCGACCGACCATTACCTTCTGCAGGACCGCGTGGTGTTCTACACGCCGTCGTTCTCGGTGCTGCATGAGATGCAGAAGCTACACGAATCGCGCAAGCTGGCGCAGCCCAGCCTGCTGGCGGTAGAAGCGGCGCAACTCCCTTCGTCGCAGCGAGAAGTGGACGGCCTGCGCCAGGTCTACGGACCCGAGAAAATCAAAATCTTCCAGGCCGCGGACGCGGACGAAGACCGCATCAAGCGCGAGGCCCCGAATTATCAGGTGTTGCACCTGGCGGCGCACGGCGTGTTCGAAAACCGCAATCCGATGAACTCGTACCTGGTGCTCGCGAAGGCCGGAAAGCCGGAATCGGGCGTGCTGGAGGCGCGCACGATGATGGATCTCGATCTTCGCGCCGATATGGTCGTGCTCTCCGGATGCGAGACCGGGCGCGGCAATAGCGGAACCGGCGAAGGACTTCTGGGAATGTCCTGGGCCCTATTCATCGCGGGCAGCCCGACCACAGTCGCCAGCCAATGGAAAGTGGAATCGGACAGCACTAGCGAACTGATGGTGGACTTTCATCGCAATCTGCACCGCGTCACCAAGGCCAAGGCTTTGCAAGAGGCCGCGCTCGAGGTTATGAAGAAGCCGGAATACCGGCACCCATTCTACTGGTCGGGATTCGTGCTGATGGGGGAAGGCTGGTAGGCGCCGACTCCGGTACAATCGGTGCTATGAAGCGCTTTGCACTGTCGTTCGCACTCGTCGTGTCCGCCGCCATGGCGGCGACTCCTGAGGAATTCTCCACTTCCGCCGGGACTCTCCAACTTACACCCATCCAGCACGCCAGCCTGATGATCAAAGCGGGCGGCAAGGTGATGTACGTGGATCCGGCGCAAGGATCCTACGAGGGACTGCCGCAGGCCGACTACATCCTGATCACCGACATTCACGGCGATCACATGGCGCCGGCGCTGGTGGAGAAGTTGAAGAAGGCGGGGACCGTGATTCTGGCGCCCAAGGCGGTGGCTGAAAAAGTCCCCGGTTGTACCGTGATCTCGAACGGCGAGACTAAGACGATTGGCGATTTTAAAGTGGAAGCCATCCCCATGTACAACCTGAAACCCGCTGCGGATGGCACGGTCTATCACGAGAAGGGCCGGGGGAATGGATACGTCCTGACCTACGGTGGGAAGCGCTTCTATTTTTCAGGCGACACCGAAGGGATCCCCGAGATGAAAGCTCTCAAGAACATCGATGTCGCCTTTGTCTGCATGAATCTGCCGTTTACCATGACAGCGCAGGATGCAGCCGTCGCGGTGCGCGCGTTCCACCCGGCGATCGTTTATCCATATCATTATCGCGGACAGGACACCGCCTTGTTTGCGAAAGCGCTGGATGGGACGGGGATCGACGTACGGCTGCGGGACTGGTACGCGAAGTAGCTTAGGTACGTCGTTTCAGAAATCCGGTCTCGTATTCTTGGCAAGAACACTCCCTCAGGGGGCGTGGCTCGTAATTGACCCCAATACGTTCGGAGAATGCGCGTGCTTACGAGCCGGTAGAGTAGAGAGGTAGGTGATAGAGAGCGGCCTACCTCCCCCTCCCCGAACCGGACGTGCAGATTTCCCGCATCCGGCTCTCCCGAAAAGCTCTCGCCTCAGGCATTCATAGGATGCCGCTTCGCTTT
>DATGIL010000007.1:0-114061 GCA_035295745.1 Bryobacteraceae bacterium
GGTAGTGACCGGCGTGAGTGGTAACAGAAACGCCGATGAGATTGGTGACGATCGGATCCGCACCATCCAGGTGGCACTTCAGGGGTCGGCAGTCTACTGGCCTCTTGGGGGCTCTGCCCCCAAACCCCCGGGATTTAACGCTTTAGTGCCAAGATGTTCTGACTCGGACTATAAGGTGCCTCCGGAGCCCTACCGGTCGGCCGACCGCAATCAATGTTACAGATCACGCCGGTCAGCCCTGTTACCACTCCTTCCGACACCTCATCCTACGCTTCACTTCGACACCTTGCAGCCGGGCAGACGGAATCCACCGATCCGCGTCGAATATGCCGTAGCGCCTGCCTGATAGTAGTCTCCGACATACCAGAAGGTACAGTCATCCGGATCCATGGCGAGAGTCGCGTAGTCTTCCCATCGATTGCCGTACGTCTGTGACGCTGCGCCCGTCGCCAGGACCGTCTCATGCAGAGTCAGCCTCCCTTTGGGGTCGTTTGCCATGCGAGCGGCGAATCGCTGGCCGGCATAGTTTGGTGTGCCGCCGAAGGAATAACCGATCCCGATGTTGCCCATGTGGTCGATTCCCGGGCTGGCCATCCACCGGTAAAACCCGTCCGGCGCATAGGTGGACTGCTGATAGAGGACGGGGTCGTGTTTGCGATTGAGCCGGAATTCGTACCAGCGGACGCCACCCGCTCCGGCCGCGGTGTTGATCGAATGCAGCGCAACAATCGACTCGCGGCCCTTGACATTCCGGTAGACCAGCCGCTGCATGATCTTATCGCCCTGCGCGTCGAGCCGGCGCGTGGTGTCCGGCTGCGGCACGCAGTTGGTCAATTGCCCGTTGCACAGGTAATGATACGTCGCCACCGCGATCTTTTCCGGCCCGGCGGCCGCCGTATTCTTGGGATTCTCCCAATCCACGTGAACCTTCCAGGCGTAAATGGCGTCGTCTTCCATCACGCCCTTGAGCTGCGTGCCGCCGGCGGCCATCATGATGTTGGGCGCGCCCGCAGGCGGCAGCCCCTGGCCGTCGATATCGGCGTTGTTCAGAAAATTCACGCCGTCGATGATGATGCACTGTTCGGCCGCTTCCTTGCCCTGAAGCATTTTGGCGCGATCGGCAATGCAGTCATGCTTTTGAATCACGGTGTCTCCGGTGCTCGTCGGATTGTAGTAGCCATCGGGCCAGACGGCGGGGCGCGGATAATCGGGAAAGAGCTTGCGCCGGAATTCGTAGCGGTAGTACGGGCCGAGCGGATCGCCCCCCTGACTCACCGCGTAGCACATCGCGTAGGGCTCGTCCGGGCGGTCGGGGATCCGCCGGAAGATCGGCATGGTGTAGAGCCAGCGCCCGGCTAACTGGTCGTACCGCACCACCGCATCGCCGTTGTTCATGGCCTCGCACGGACCGCCGAAGCCTTTGAACAGCGTGTTGGTGTTGACCGCGCCGTACAACACTTTGCCGGTGGTCTCGTATTTCGCGCCCTTCTTGGTGAATACCGCCATGCGCGAGTTGACGATCTGGACGATGTGGTCGGGGCCCGCCGCCAGGCTATTGTCCGAAGGATTGCGGCCGCCCGATGGTCCGTCGGGTCCGGTGAAACCGGCGCCCAGGCCATCGAAGTTATCGACCAGTTCCGCAGCGGGCCGATTACCCTGCGAGGTCTGTTCGACGGCTGCAGCGGCGCGAGGCACGGGTGGCGGCGGTGGGGGTGGAGTGTCGGGAGCGCCGCGTCCGCCCTGCGGAGATGTGCCGCAATCGCCATCCGGTTCGTCGCAGCCGTCCTCGTCAAGATCGGGAGTGCGCGAATCGGCAAGAGCAGCAAGGGGCGGCGACGTATCGAATTTCTCCGCACGATGGACGATCACCTGGGGACGCGATTTGACGAAACGAACTCCCCCCACGATCAAGATCAGAAACGAGACACCCCACAGAATTCGCTTGGCCACGGATGCAGTTTATAGCGGGCCTGCAAGCGTTTGCAACCGCCTCATTCCATAATGGTGGTCATGACGTGGCGGATCGCGCTGGTGCTGCTCCAGGCGCTGGGAGCGATCTCGATCGTGCCTTACCCTGCCATTCTCGTCGCCAACATCATGTCGATTGCAGGCGAGGGGCCAGGCGGAATCAGGCGCGTCAAGATGACGGCGCCGTTCGTTCTGCTCTCGTTCTATCCTCTGGTATGGCTGGGGCTCTACAAGTGGTCGTGGCGGGCAATCGGGCGTGACGAGCCAGCATTGGCCATTGTGCTGTCGACGGTGCCCATTGTATTGAGCCTGTGCGGCGCGGCCGCGTGGATCCTCTCCGAGCGTCCCCAGCGGAAGCGCGAACGGGCTCAGGCGGAGACGGTCCGTGCGGCGGTGGAGGCGGCGAATCCGCTGGTGTGGACGATGCTCTGCGCGGGCGGCTCCCGGCAGCTCGCGGGCCTTCCGCACGTCTCGATCGAATCCGCGTTGCGTGTCATTCGAGAAGCGCCCGACGTCCGCACGCAGGCGCCGGAGTATGGCACGCCCTTGCATGCCGCGCTCCGGAACCTCTCGATCCGGATCGATGGAACGCCGGCCGACCGGAATCAGAAGGACCTGATACGCCTGGTGCGCGCGCTGCTGGCGAGAGGGGCGCAGTTGAGTGCAGACGAGAGCAAGGATATGCGGAATTCCTGGGCGTTAAAGGTCGCGCTCCTCGAGGGCCCTAGCGACACCCAATCCGTGAACCCCCTGACCTGGCGAATTCTCAAGCGCCCCGATCCCGCCGCGCCCCTGTCGCTTCGTGACGGTGAACGGCCGCTGGTGAACCGGCCCACGCTCTGGCATGGGACGCCGCTCTACGCCGCCATGCTGCGGTCGGCGAAAGCGCTCGGGCCCTTACGCGAATTGATCGAAGCGGGAGCACGCCTCACCCAGGAGGAAGAACGCGATCCGGCACCGATGTCGGTCCTGGTGGACGTGTTTCGTGAGTTTCCCCATTTGTGCGACGTGTACCTGCCTCCCGATTCTTGACGCGCACCTCACAACCCAAGTAAGCTCCAACCAGATGCGAATGCTTGTGGTAGGTGCGGGCGGTGTGGGCGGCTATTTTGGAGGCCGATTGCTGGCGGCGGGTTGCGACGTGACGTTCCTGGTGCGTGCGCGACGGGCCGCGCAACTCTCGAGCATCGGCCTGGCGATCCGTAGCGTGCATGGAGATGTGGACATCCCGTCGCCTCCGGCGGTGACCGTCGAAACTCTTTGCGAGTCCTACGATCTGGTGCTGCTCAGTTGCAAGGCATACGACCTGGATGCCGCCGTTGCATCCTTCACCCCGGCCGTGGGACCGGATACCGTGGTGCTGCCACTGCTGAACGGGATGCGTCATCTGGACCTGCTGGACACCCGATTCGGCGCCGGGCGCGTGCTCGGTGGACTGTGCGTGATCTCGTCTTCCCTCGATGCCGAAGGGAGAATTCTCCATCTCAACGAACTGCACGGCATTACCTTCGGCGAGCGGGATGGTGCGCGATCGGCGCGCGTGGAAGCGATCGCGACGGAGCTGTCGAAGGCGCGCTTCGATTCGAGGCTAAGCGAGAAGATCCTGCACGAGATGTGGGAGAAGTGGGTCTTCATCGCGGCAGGTGCCGCCATCACCTGCCTGATGCGCGCTCCGGTCGGCGATATTGTGGCTGGGGGCGCGGCGGACCTGGCTTCGTCGCTGGTCGACGAGTGTGCGGCGATTGCGGCAGGGCAAGGCTTTTCGCCGAGCGAGGCAACGGTGCAACGGAGCCGGGCGACCTTCACCGCCCCCCACTCCCTGTTGGCTGCCTCCATGTTCCGGGATGTCGAACGGCGCGGACCGACCGAAGCCGCGCATATCCTGGGCGACCTTCTGGATCGGGGGCCCGGGGCAGAGACTCCGCTGCTGCGAATCGCTTACGCGCATCTGAAGACGTATGAGGCGCGGCGAGCGCGCGAGTCCGCTGCGTCGTGACCTCTGGTACAATTCTCGTGAAATCATGCCCGCGACTGCCAAAGATTACGAGCAGGCCCTCGGCCGCTCGCCGGACCGCCTCAACCTGGATGAACGCCTGCGCCTGGCAGGCAAATACATCGCCCTCGAATTCTATACGCCGGACACACTACCGCTGCGACGCATTGAGGCGATCGGGGATTCTCTCGAAGAGTGTGTGCGAATGCTGAAGAAGCGCGGCCTCGACCCCTCGCAATTCGAGTACACGCGTCTGCCTCACCCCTACTGAGTTTCGGATGAGTCAGAAGCTGTACACGTACGTCGCCCTGATGCGCGGCCTCAATATGGGCAGCAGGAATCGCATCAAGATGCCGGTGTTGGAACAGATGTTCACCGACGCCACCTGTAGCGACGTTCGCAGTTACATTCAGAGCGGCAATATTATTTTTCGGGCAACGCCGGCGAAAGCCGAGAAAATTCCGCAATTGATCGAGGCCCGCATCGGGGAATTGGGCTTTCGCGTTCCGCTGGCGGTACGCAGTGCGGCCGAGCTAGCCGGCGTGGTCGAGCGTAATCCTTTCCTACGCGCGGGCGAATCGGAAGATCGACTGCACGTGCTGTTCCTGTCGACCCTTCCGGATGCCGCAAGCGTTGCGGCGCTCGATCCCGAGCGGTCACCAGGCGATCGCTTTATCGTGCAGGATCGCGAAATCTACCTGCAAATCCAAAGCGCGGCTGATTCGAAGCTCACCAACGCCTGGTTCGATTCCAAGCTCAAGACGATGTGCACCGGGAGGAACTGGCGCACGGTGGTGACGCTGAACGAAATGATGAAGGGGTGAAGCGTGGCGCGGAGACTCTTCTCCGCCGCGTCCCGACTCTTCGGGACGCTTTACGCCCTCTACGGATCGGGCAGCGGCAAACAGGAGTGGTCTTGGGCTGCTTCGCCGCCATGGATTCCGATGAAAGCGGCGGGTTCGCCAGGCAGATCGGCTCGGCCACGGCGACACGCCGCCAACCCCCAACCCCTGCTTTCAAGGGTGTTCCCCGTACCTCGTCTCAATTCTCAGAGGGCTTCTCCACATGCTCGACTACGAAGACCTCAATCGGGCCCTTGGCGGCCTCGAGTTTAAGCCCCAGTTGCTCCTGTACCGCGGTAAAGAGTGAGGGACGTGCGGACGGCCCGGGATCGGATTCCTCCAGGCCCCGAGTCCACTCCAGCCTGAAGGCGAATTCGCCGGGCAAACCGGTGTCATCCCGCACCGGCCGTTTCAGGTCTAGCGCCAGGATGCGGGCGAGTTCCGCCATACCCATCTTCTGCACGATCAGTTGGCCCATCCTGGTTTGCGTCTGCCCGACGTTACTACCCGCCGGCATGAGGCGGTGCCCGTTCTTGCCCACGACCAGCGCGTAGACCGGAAGCTGTTTCGTCTCGCGATGCAGCACCAGGTGAAATCGATCTGCGAGCAGTGCCTGCACCATCCGCAGCACCTGGCCGCGAGGCACATCGCCGGCGCTGGCGGCCGCTTTCGCCTGAATGTCGAAGCCAGCCGTGGTCATCCAATCCGGCCCTCCCGAGATTTGGTGGTCTTCCAACGAATAAGCGGCTTGCAGCAGTATCTTGACGGTCAAGTTCCTGGCAGTGAAGCGACCACCCGGAGGAAAGTCATACGTAAACGAGCCGTCCTTGGTGGCGGTTGGCTTGATCGACGCCACCTCGAACTCCGCTCTTTTTTCCGAGCCTGGCGTCTGGGCTAGCGTCAGAGTAGCCATTGCAAAAGAAAGCGCAGTCTTCTTCATCGAGCCTCCTCTTAGGCATACTGGCTCAGGCGCAAATTCGTTGATTCAAATTAAGAACTCAGGCCAGACCGAGTTTCTTTCCGACTTTGACAAATACCTCCAACGCGCGATCCAACTCCGCCTTCGTGTGCGTCGCGGCGACGATTGTGCGGACCCGCGCTTTGCCCTTCGGCACGGTCGGAAAACCGATTCCAGTGGCTAGCACGCCCTCCTGGAAAAGCTCGCGGGAGAGATCGTGCGCGGTCTTGGCCTCGCCGACGATGACGGGAGTGATCGGAGTCTCGCTGATGCCCGTATTGAAACCGGCGGCGGCCAGCCCCTTCTTGAAATGCCGGGTGTTGTCCCAGAGTTGTTCGATCCGCTCCGGCTCCTCTTCGAGGACATCGAATGCCGCCAGACACGCAGCCGCCACGGCGGGCGGATGGGACGTGGAGAAGAGAAACGGTCTCGCGCGATGGTAAAGAAACTCGATCAGGTCGCGACTGCCGCAGACGTATCCGCCCAGCACACCGATCGCCTTGGAAAGCGTCCCCACCTGGACGTGGACGCGTCCGTGCAGTCCGAAATGATCGATCGTTCCTCGCCCGTTGCGCCCCAGCACGCCCGAAGAGTGCGCGTCGTCTACCATCATGATGGCGCCGTGCCGCTCTGCCGCTTCCACCAGTCCGGGGAGCGGACCGATGTCGCCATCCATCGAGAAGACGCCGTCCGAGATCAGCAACTTGCGGCCTGGTACGCTGTCGAGTTCGGCGAGGATGCGCTCCGCCGCGGCGACGTCTTTGTGCGGGAAGACGTGGATTTTCGCGCGCGACAGGCGGCAGCCGTCGATAATGCTGGCGTGATTCAGCTCGTCGGAGATGATGTGGTCCTCGGGCGTGAGGATCGCCGAGACCGTACCGGCATTGGCGGCGAAGCCCGACTGAAATACCACGCACGCCTCTACGTTCTTGAAACGGGCGATGCGTTCTTCCAGTTCCATGTGCAGTGACATGGTGCCGGAGATGGTGCGCACCGCGCCCGACCCGACGCCAAATTTCCGGACGGCATCCATGGCCGCTTCGCGCAGTTTGGGATGTGTCGTGAGCCCCAGGTAGTTGTTCGAAGCGAGGTTGATCACCTCTTTGCCGTCGAAGCGCGACTCGGCGGCACTTTCCGATTCGAGGATGCGCAGGCGCTGGTAGGTGCCTTCCGCGCGCCATTGCTCGATCTGGTCGTGAAGATACGAGAGAGGATTGCTCATCTCTCTCAGTTTCACATCTTCACACCCGATTCACATCTTCGCGCGGAGTCTTACATCTTTGCGAGACCGCGGTATCGGCTGGAGAAGTAGATCAGCGAATCGCCGTCCGAAACCTGCGAGTTCACCATCTCTCCGATGAAGATGTCGTGATCGCCGGCCGGGACAATCTGATGGACGGCGCATTCCATCGAGGCCAGCACGCCCGAGAGCAGCGGCACGCCGGTCTGGCCGCGCCGCCAATCCAATCCATTGAAGCGGTCGTGGCCTTTGCGCGCGAAGCGCTCGGAAAGCTCGCGCTGGCTTTCACCTAACACGCTGATTCCGAAATAGGGAGAGGCGCGGAAGATGTCGATCACCGTCACATCGTGTCCCAAACAGATGAGGACCAGCGGCGGACTGAGAGAAACCGAGGTGAATGAGCTGACCGTGAGTCCGTGCGGCACGCCTTGTGGATCGGTCACGCTGGCTATGGTGACACCGGTGGCGAATCGCCCGCAGGCCCGCCGGAATTCCTCGCTGCTCACCGGCGCCGTGCGGCGCTGGGACCCCTCGCTTGACATGAGTATAAATTCAATCCTATCATATGGTTGACTGATGCGGGAAACTACACTCGCCCCGCCCGGAACGTCCGAAATGCACCCGCGCCTGTGTCACTTTATCGCGGACGCCCTGAGAAGGAGGCTGTTTTGATCAAGCTCGACATAATCAACGAGGTCGTAAACAGAACCGGCATCACGAAAACCAAAGCCGAAATGGCCGTAGAAACGGTTTTTGAATCCATGAAGAAGGCGCTCGAGCAGGGCGACCGCATTGAACTGCGCGGCTTTGGCGTTTTTAACGTCAAGCCCCGCAAAACCGGCATCGGGCGGAATCCGCGCACCGGTGCGGAAGTCTCCATCCCACCCGGGAAAGCCGTCCGCTTCAAACCCGGCAAGGAGCTGCAAACCCTGCAGTAGCACTGCCGGCGGCAGTATACCGTGTCATCCCAGGACTTTTCTCCTGCGCCCTTTCCGCCGCCATACGTCGAGGGCCGAGTCTCCGCTCGCGCCGCGGGCTGGCTGATGGAGCATGCCCACGAGCGCTACTGGAAGTATTGTCTGCTCTTTGCCCTCACCCTGCTGACGACCACCATCGTGGGGGCGGCGATGCAGGCGGATTTCGACCAGAATCTGCCTTTTGACGTGGAGCGGAGCCTGGATCTGTTTCTCAATTTCTGGCGGCATCCGGCCGTCCTGTTGCCGGGTTTGCCCTACTCGCTCACGCTGCTGTCTGTGTTGCTGGCGCACGAATTCGGCCACTACCTGGCCGCGATGTATCACCGCGTGGACGCCAGCTTGCCGTATTTCATGCCGTCGCCGCTTTTGGGCACCTTCGGCGCCTTTATTCGCGTGCGGTCGGCGATTTATTCTAAGCGCGTCCTGTTTGATATCGGGATTGCGGGGCCATTGGCGGGTTTCGTTTTCCTGCTGCCGGCATTCGGTGTAGGGCTGGCGTTCTCCAAAGTGATTCCGGGGATTGCGCACCAGGGGAGCCTTCACTTCGGAGTACCCCTGATGCAGTGGCTGATGCAAAGCGCCATCTTTCCAGGGGCGAATTCCGGCGACGTGTACCTGCATCCGGTCGCACGCGCGGCGTGGGTCGGCATGTTCGCCACGGCGATGAATCTGCTCCCTATCGGCCAACTGGATGGCGGCCATATCTTTTATTCTTTCTTTTCGCGAAGCCACAAGACGGTATCGAAAGTGTTGTGCTTCGTGCTGATGCCGGGATATTTTCTCTGGCCGGGCTGGGGACTGCTGGGCGTGCTGCTGCTGTTTCTGGGACGCCGGCATCCGGTGATCGAAGATCCTACCGAACTGAGTCCGGGCAGGCGAAAGTTGGGAGTCGTCGCCCTGGTGCTGTTTGTGCTCTGCTTCATGTACGACCCGATCATCCAGGGCGGACTCTAGTTGGTCATGACGTGGCGCAAACACTCCTGTTTGCAGCGTCGAGACTCATCTCGACGCTTTTCGGAGTGCCTGCTGGCTCCGGCCAATCGAACGGGGACGCCTCTCAAGGTTTCTGACGCCAGAAACACTCTCGGTCTGAGAAGGTGGGACAGATCACCGATTTGGCCTGTACTGACATCGTCAGCAGCCCCGAAAAGCGTCGACAGGAGTGTCGACGCTGCAAACAGGAGTGTTTGCGCCACATCATCGGAGCCGCGATGAAGATCACGGCCACCATCATCACCCTCAATGAGGAGCGCAACATCGCGCGTGCGATCGAGAGCCTGCGCTGTTCCGATGAGATCCTGATTGTCGACAGCGGCTCCGTGGACCGCACCGTTGAACTCGCGCAGAAGCTGGGCGCGCGCGTGATTGAGGCGGGTTGGCGAGGGTACGCGGGCCAGAAAAACTGGGCCGCGGAACAGGCCACCTACGACTGGATCCTCTCGCTCGATGCCGATGAGGCTCTCAGCGAGGCGCTCGAAGCCGAGATCTGGAACGTCAAGAAGAACGGGCCGAAATACGACGCCTACACCATGCCTCGCCTGGCGCGCTATCTGGGGCGTTGGATTCTGCATTCCGGCTGGTACCCCGACCGCAAGGTCCGTCTGTACGATCGACGCAAAGCGAGGTGGATCGGCGAATTCGTACACGAAAGCGTCCTCTCCGATGGCCGCGTCGGGCGGCTCGAAAGCAATCTACTGCACTTCACGTGCGACTCTATCTCCGAGCACTTGCGCACTTTGGATCGGTACACCACGCTGGCCGCGCAGGAGATCGCCGCACGCAAGCTGAAAGTACCGCTTTATCGCGTCATCCTCGACCCGGCCTGGACCTTCGTGAAGACCTACTTCCTGAAGCGCGGCTTCCTCGACGGGCTGGAGGGCCTCACCATCGCCTACATGGCGGCCTTCTACACATTTCTCAAGTATTCTAAAGCGAGAATCATGAGCTGATGCGCATTCTGCACCTCGATGCCGGCCGTGAGATGCGGGGAGGCCAGTGGCAGGTGCTGCGTCTGATCGAAGGGCTCTCCGCGGCAGGGGTCGATTGCACGCTGCTGGCGCGGCGCGGATCGCTGCTATTCGACTATGTACGCAGGAAGGGATACCGGGTGGAGGATCTTGGGCTGATGCGCACGGCGTCCGAGGCGCGGCGTCACGACCTGGTGCACGCACATGACGCTCGCGGGCACACGATCGGAGCGATTGTGCCGGGCTCGCCGTTGGTGGTATCGCGCCGGGTAGCGTTTGCGGTCTCGCGAAGTGCTGCTTCCCAATGGAAGTATAGACGCGCCACGCGGTATATAGCAGTCTCGGAGTACGTGAAGTCGGTGATGATGCAGGCAGGTGTACGGCAGGAGAAGATCTCGGTGGTTCACGACGGTGTTCCCATTCTTGCCGAACGCGAATGGCAGGAAGGGCCGGGGCGCGTGATCGCACCTGCGAATCTCAGCGATCCGCAGAAGGGCGCCTCCCTGGCGGCCGAAGCGGCCCGGATTGCCGGGGTGGACCTCGAATTCTCCACAGATCTGGAACACGATCTTGCGCACGCCTCACTCCTGCTCTACGTCACCCATAGTGAAGGACTCGGCTCGGGCGCGCTGCTGGCGATGTCGGCGGGAGTGCCTGTGGTCGCGAGCCGCGTCGGTGGACTCCCGGAAGTGATCCGGGATGGAGAGAACGGCATTCTGGTCGACAATCAACCCGAAGCGATCGCCCTGGCGGTGAGGCAATTGTTGGACAATCCGGAACTAGCCAGGCGCATGGGCGCTGCCGCGCGGCAGACTGTGATCGATCGATTCAGCGTGGATGGGATGGTCCGCCGTACTATGGAGGTTTATCGGCAGGTGCTTAGCTGATGGAAGCGATTCTCGCGGTGCTCTTCGGGCTGATTATTGGCAGTTTTCTGAACGTCTGCATTCACCGGTGGCCGCGCAACCGGTCGGTGGTGAAACCGCGCTCGCATTGCGTACGCTGCCGCAAGTTCATCCCCTGGTATGACAACATCCCGGTGGTGAGTTATCTGTTGCTGCGTGGCCGCTGCCGCTACTGCAAACGGAGCATCTCGTTGCGCTATCCGCTAGTGGAAGTAACAACGGGGTTGCTCTTCGGCTTTTTCGTGTGGACCGTGGGACCGAATGCTTCCGCCATTAAGATGTGCGTCTTCTCGGCGATCATGATGGGGCTGATCTTCAGCGATTTGGAGACGCGGCTCCTTCCCGATCAGTTGACGCTCGGCGGCATGGTCATCGGATTTGCGTTCTCCTTCTTTGTGCCGGTACACAGCCACGACATGGCCGCTATCTTCTGGATCCTGGGGAAGGAGATTCCGCAACGCTGGCAGCCCGAACTGGAATCGGCGGGCGGAGCGCTCTTGCCGGCATTCTTCCTGTACGGCGGCGGCTGGCTCTATGAGAAGATCCGGCATCAGGAAGGACTGGGATTGGGCGATGTCAAACTGATTGCGATGGTCGGGAGTTTTCTAGGCTTGGAGTACGCCTTGTTGACGCTGATTCTCGGGTCTGTATCTGGCTCGATTCTAGGCTTCGGTTATATCAAGCTGACGGGCAAAGATCCTTCCAGTTATCCGCTACCATTCGGCACGTTCCTGGGCGCTGCGGCGCTGGCAGTGGCGCTGGTAGGGAAGAGGATGCTCGGCTGGTACAGCGGCTTGTGACGGGTATCTCGCTTCGTTGAACCCGCGCCCGTATTGGGGGCCCGGCTGGCCCTGGCTACCAATCATGAGGCAGTGGCGCTCCCTCACGGTCGCGGCTCGTTACTTCGAAGATCACTCCCTCACGGTCGCGGCTCGTTGCGTCGAAGATCGCTCCCTCACGGTCGCGGCTCGTAAGGTACCCAAATGCGTGCGTTTGCGAGCCGCGCGCGTAAGCAAGCGATGTCCCAATCGCCCGAAAAGCACTCCGTTACGGTCGTCGCTCGTTGCTTCGAAGATCACTCCCTCACGGTCGTGGCTCGTAGCCTACCCAAATACGTGCGCTTGCGAACCGCGGCGACCTATCGTAATGCGCTGACATTCACCGTATGCCACTCCGGATTTCCTTGCCCGCTGTGATTCAGAATGGCTTGCGATCGCCTTTCGACCGCCTTCGATTCCGTCTTGCGGTCCTCACGTTTGAGGACGTTCGCATACGCCCGCAGGTAGTAGGCCAGACGCGGATGATCCGGGCCGTAAATCACCTCGGCCCGATTCACTGCCTCCTTGGCGAACGTCTCCGCCTCCGCGTATCGGCCCACCAGCGAGTATAGAGTTCCCAGAGCGCCCATCGTGTTCAGACGGTCGGGCTCGCCGACGGCGGGGTTATTGCCCAGGATTCGCCACGCGCGCTCGGCAGCGTGCACTGCCTCGTCGTATCTTCCCGTCCGCATCAGCACCGACGAGAGAGGCCCCAACACAGCAGCCAGAATCGGATGATCGAGGCCGCGGCGCGCCTCCAGAATCGCCAGTGACTGGTTGAGGAGTTCCTCGGCCTCACGCATTTTGTGGAGATGCTCGCACACCATCGCCACATCGAGCATGCCGACCGCAACGGTTTCGGGATCGGCCTGTTCGTCGTTTTCCAGGATGTCGAGTGATTGCCGCAGCATCGGCTCGGCTTCCCGATAGCGGGCTTCTTCGAGGTAAGTTTCTCCCAGATGCTCCTTCACCAGCGCCACATTGGTGGTGCTGGTTTGGCCCGCGCGTTTGAGCTGCGAGAGAGCCTGTGTGAGGAGACGTTCGGCTTCTGCGTAGTTGGCGAGATCCTGTTGTGTCGCACCCAGGTAATCGAGAACTACCGCGACGAACACGCTGTTGGGATCGGCACGCCGTGCTTCCCGCAATATTTCGGTGAAATTCTGCTCTGCTTCCCGATAGTGGCCGGCAGCGCGCATTTGCTGCGCGTCCACCATGTGTTGCTGAAGAGCCAAGTCCTGTCCGTATATGCCGGACGCCAAGGCGGCTGAAAGTACGAGCAGCCTGAAAAGACGAATACCACTTCGAGACATCGGAGCCTCACCCTCTGCGCTTTGCGCATGCGACTCCAACAACCCCGTTGCGAGAATTGACGAAGCGCGAGGGAATACGTCTCGCATTAAACGGAAGTGTAACCGCGCCTGCCTGGGACATCGCGTACTGAAGCGCGCGGCTCACCAACGGGCAGCATCGCCATAATGAGAACAGGCCACGATCCAAGGGCCGGGCGCGCGAAGGGGTAGTCCACCAATGCGTGCAGACATACCGCCACGAGGCCGATGCCCCACACCGAGCGGAACGCAGGCCGCACGCACCAGATGAACAGAGTGGCCATGATCACGCCAAACGGGAATCCGCCTTCCGCCGCCCACTGCAACCAATCGTCATGTGCCTGATTCACGGGTCCGCCTAAGTCGATCAGAGCGTAAGACGGATAAACAGTGGGCCAATTTCCCAGACCCACTCCCATCCAGGGGTGCTCCCTCGCCATTCGCCAGGTGGATTGAGCAAACTCGCGGCGACCGGACATGGGGTCGGGTTCCATCAGGCGGTTCCATAACGGTCCGACTCCAACCACTGCCGCCAAGACCACGACCAAAACTCCGACACGCAGCAACGCCGTCCGCGCGGCGCGATGGCGTCCCCACAGAAGCAGAGGAACCAGTATCATCTCTGCTGTTGCGAGGGTGGTTCCGGCTCGCGACGCCGAAGCAATCACGCAGGCGTACATCACCGCGGAAATGCCGGAATAGAGCAGCGTGTCGGGCTCGCGGGTCACGGCTTGGTAAAGGGCAATGGGAAGGACGATTTCGATGAACACGGCGAAGTCGTTGCGGGAAACCATCGGGCCCATCACGTAATCGCTGTATGGCGTCGCGAAAATCCAGAAGACCATTCCATGAGAGGTGAAGGACTGCAAGGTGGCCAGGATGGCAACCCCCAGGCCGAACCACACCATAGCGGAACGAAACCAGCGCCGAGCTTCGCGGTCCCTGAAAAAGACCATTCCCGCCACGTATACCGATAGGAACGTTGCCCATTTGAGGATGGCCAGGCGGGTCTGGTAGGCATACGCGGTTTGAGCCGTGAACCACTGCAGAAGCCCCCAGAAGACCGGGTACGACAGGCAGACGATGGGCCATCGGAATGGCAACCCGGTATTGCGCGAGCGCCAGACGGCGATCCCCGCGAGCGTGTAGACACCCACCTGGAAGACCGTTATCGGCCAATAGGCAGGGATCCAGAGCGTCAGAATCGCGAAAAAGAAGAGCGCCGCCAGTGCCTTACCGAAGGCCACATAAGTAGTGGCTTGGAAAGCGATAATTCTCCGTGAAAATGCCCGGTGGGCGACGTAGAGTATATTCATGAAGATTTCGCGACGAAGTTTCGGGATGTGCCTGGCTGGTGCGCCCTACATCCTGCGCGGGCAGAACGGAGCGCTGAAGGCTCGTCTGAAGATCGATACCGAAAGGGTGATCGGCGACATCGATCCCAAGCTTTATGGCAACTTCGTGGAGCACCTGGGCCGTTGCGTGGATGGCGGCGTTTTTGAGGAGCGTTCTCCGCTGGCGGACGCAAGCGGGTATCGGAAGGATGTGCTGGACGCTGTTCGCAAACTGAACGTGACGATCCTGCGATGGCCGGGCGGCAACTTCTCGTCGAACTACCACTGGATGGACGGCATCGGACCGCGCGATCAGCGCCCGCCGCGCCTGGAAATGGCGTGGGGGACGGTGGAGAGCAATCGATTCGGCACCCACGAGTTCCTGAATTATGCCGAGATGCTGAAGACCGAGCCGTATCTTTGCTGCAACCTCGGCACAGGAACCTGGAACGAAGCGCAGCAGTGGGTGGAGTACTGCAACTCGTCAGAGGATACCGCCATGACGCGCCTGCGCAAGCAAAACGGCAGGCAAGCGCCCTGGAAGGTGACCTATTGGGGCCTGGGTAACGAGATGGATGGGCCGTGGCAGATGGGCCACCGCAGCGCGGAGGATTATGGTAAGTTTGCGCTCGAAGCGGCCAAGCTCATGAAGTGGACCGATCCGAACGTGAAGCTGATCGCAGCCGGGTCGTCCAACTTCGGGCCGGGATCGGATTGGACCGGCTGGAATCGGACGGTGCTCGAGTCCCTGCGGCAGCATGCCGATTACCTCGCAATCCACATGTATGTGGGCAATCCGCGAAACGATTTCGGCGATTTTCTGGCGAGTTCCGTGGAACTCGATCACCGCATTAAGACGACCGAGGGGATTATCGATGCGGCGCTCTCCGGGCAACCGGGGAACCGGAAGATCCATATCGCGTGGGATGAGTGGAACGTCTGGTATCGGGCAAGAGGCAACACCCAGCGCGGGCGGCGCATTCTGGAGGAGCATTACAATCTGGAAGACGCGCTGGTGGTCGCTACCTTCCTCAACTCGTTCGTCAACCACGCGCACATCGTCAAGATCGCCAACATGGCGCAACTGGTGAACGTCATCGCGCCCATCTTTACCAACGAGAATGGCCTCTTCCTGCAGACAATCTACTATCCGCTCCAGTTGTTCGCCACTCACAGCAAGGGCAAGGCGCTGGACGTATTTCATGAAGGGCCAAAGTACAAGTGCGTGCGCTTCGACGATGTGCCGTACCTGAATGCATCGGCGGCATACGATGCAGGTTCTCTGGTGCTTAATGTGGTCAATCGTCACCCGGACCAGGCGATCGAAACCGAGATCGAAGCGCAGGACAAGCAGTTCTCCGGCTCTGTCTCCGTGACGGAAGTGAACGGGCCCGACATCAAGGCGGAAAACGACTTCGGCAAGACGGCCGTCAAGGCCGCCGAGAAATCGGTGCAGAGCGACGGGCACAAGATTCGATACAGCTTCCCCGCCCACTCGTACACGATGCTCAAGGTGAAGCTGGGATAGGCATAAGCGGCGGTCCCTGACAGCGCGGCTCGTCGGAACGAAACGGGCTCGCCGGTCGACCAGTTTGATCAGCACCTCCGCCGAAGATGGGGTGATCTGCTCCGATGGCGACCTCGGTGGACTTACAGCATTCCCTGGGAGGGTCCTGGCTCTCCGGTTTCGATGCACGAGAGCTCAATAGCGAGCGCGTCGACGAGCGATTGCAGGGACTTGGCCACCTCCGGCGTAAGTTCGGCTCCGAGTTCGAAGGAACTGGCGGGGATGGAGTAGAGAGTTGCTTCCGGTGCTCTGCCGAAGAGCCTCAATGACAGGGCCAGAAGCGCCTCCGGAGTGCAATGGTGAGTCAGCGCGCGTGCATCCGGTACGAGGCTGCGACCCGATTCGCCGGACAGGGCGGCGTCGATGAAGATCACGCGGGCGGCCCGGCTGATGGGTTCGGCGAGTTCGGGAGTGAGTTGGTGGACAGCCAACACCTCGACATTCCGGCCGGCGACAAGCGCGCGCAGTTGCTCCGCTGCCAGGTAGCCCACGGCGTCGTCGCCGCGCAGTGGATTGCCGTAGCCGATGATCAAAGGACCGGGCTGGGCGTTAGTGGATCGCATCCAGCAACTTTCCGTTCGAGACGGCCGCGAACCTCATAGCAAGAGGACACTGCATTCAGCATTCCAGATCTCATTATATGAGGTATAAGAGTTGAATTGTGGCGCAAACACTCCTGTTTGCCGCGTCGACACGCTTGTCGACGCTTTTTCGACCGCCCACCAAGTCGGGACCCTTGCGCGCAGAAACGCAGAGCAACAACGTCGAAAAGCCCTTCGTCGGGGGGCACGGCTATTCGCCGCGTTCTTCCTGGATTGCTTCTAACTCGGCAATTGCCTCGAAGTCCTTGGGACGGCCTGCCGCTCTTTTGGCCCGAATGAGTTGGGAAATACTGAGCGCGAAGCACGGGCTGCCGAAGATCTCGAGGGCGACGGCATTCGGCAACAGGTCGTGATAGCCGCCGCCCCCGGCAATCTCACCTAACAAGTCGATATCGCCCAGGGAAGTGACGAGAGTGAAGTTCAATCCCCGGGCTAGGGTGCGGACGTCCCAAAAGAACGGAAGACCGGGAGGAGCACCGCGGAGATAGGGTTCATAGGGCGCCAGAGCAGAAACCAAACGCTCCATATTCAGCGCGGTTCGCTCGTAAACAATGTCGAGATCGTAGGTGTACCGTGCCGAACCGTGCGCTATGGCTGCCGCGCCGCCCACAACGATAAATGCTACTTCGTTGCGGGCGAGCGCAGCCAGGAGCGCCTCGAAGTTGGTCATGGACGGCGGGCGCGCCATTCCCGCCCAGCCCGCCGCAATTCGTCAGCGAACCGGGCTACCGCCATGGCCTTACGGAAACGCTCCTCTACCGTGAGCTTAAGATTCTCGCGAATCAACGTTCGATCGATGTCCTTCTTATAGGCCTCGATGATCGGATCGGGAGAGTCTTCCATACCACTATCTTAATCCTGCCTCAGAAGATGTACTTGAGAGACAACTGCAAGCGGCGCGGATAACCCGCCTGGTTCGATGCCACGATCGTCCCAAAGGTGGTGGATGTCGGCGTCAGCACCGGCGCGGGGAAACCCGGGTGATTGAAAGCGTTCAGCGCCTCAGCGCGGAACTGGAGGTTACGCCCTTCGGTGATGCGCGTGTCCTTGATCAAGGCGATGTCCACATTGTTCGTGTTCCGGCCGCGGATCTGAGAGAAGCGCAGCGGGAAGGTGCGGAGATTGTTGACGAGTTGGTCGGCCGAGAGGGTATCGAATCCGGCCGTATTGAACCAGTGGTCGACGGTGCGCTGATCGGCAGGCAGCGCGATATTGTGCGGGTCGCCGACGTACAACACGTTGCCCCACGCGAGGGGGAAGCCGACCTGGTAGCTGAAGATTCCCGAAACCAGCCATCCGCCTACCAGCCGGGATATCACTGGGTTTGTGTTGCTGAGGAATCTCTTATTCTTGCCGAAGGGCAATTCCCCCACGCTGCTGATGGAGAATCGCTGCGGCACGTCTTGGTCCGAGATCACGCGAACCGGGGCCGGGTCGGCGGCGTTCAGTAATTCGTCGGCCTGCATGAACTTCGAGTAGGTGTAGTTGCCGCTCACCGAATAGCCTTTGGCGAACCGCTTCTCCACCGACAACACAAAAGAGTGATACCAGGAGTAGCCCTGGTTCCGCGAGGTCTGCACCGAGCCGAACTCGGGGAACGGAACCAGCAGGCCCGAACGGGCGATGGTGGTGTTGGTGAAGATGGTCTGCGTGTTGCCGGGCACCAATCCGTAAAACGGATTGGGAACCGTCCCGGTGAGATAGTTGTTGCAGGTGTTGTCGCGGAACGGACTGGTGCAGAGGTACTGATCCGGCAGAGAGTTTTGGTTGACAATATTGGGATTGCCTGTCGGATTCAGGTCGATGTGAACCGTCTTGTTGCCGGTGTAATTCGCGTCCAGCAGGAGGTTGCCCTTGAATACGTGCTGGAGTCCAACTTCCCAGCGCATTACGCGTGGCGCCAGAGGGTTCTGGTTGAAGAACGTAATGCCCTGCCCCAGGAAGGTCTGGTAACCGCCGCTGCTCCCCACTGGGGTGGCGATGCCACTACCAAACGGATTAGAGAGAGTGCCGGTGAAGTTGATGTTGTCCACCGTCGGCACCACATTGGTGTTCTGGCTGAACCCGCTCTGGATGACATCACTGCGGCGCTCGCCGAGGAAGCCGTAAAACATGCCGAATCCTGCGCGGACCACGGTGTTGGGATCGGCCTGGAAAGCCAGTCCGATGCGCGGCATGAGTTGAGTCTTGGGAGTGTTGTACAGGCCCGACGGATTGCCGTTCACGCCGGCGAAAGTAAGTCCGCCATTGGCCTGGATGGTGGAGATTTGGGTGATCAGGGCAGCGTCATTGGCCGCGAAGTTCTTGGCCGCCTGTGCCGAGAATGGCTGCACGTAGGAGGGGTCGAATCCCAGGACGCTCTTGTTGTAGCGCTCGTGGAGAGGCTGCTCGAACTCATACCGCAGCCCCAGATTCAAGGTCAGCCTCGGCGAAATCTTCCAATCGTCCTGCACGTAAAAACCCCAGGAATTGGACTGTTCTGCGTAGTCGGCCGAACGGGCCACGTTACTCGAACTCGACGGCAAGCCGAGCAGAAGAGCCGCGACCGATTGGCCGATGCTGCCGGGCGACACTGCTGAGTTATCGAGAGGTCCGCGCGTCCACGTGGAGTCGAAATTGAAGGTGCCAGTCTGCTGGAATCCGAAGAACTTGTCGTTTTCCTGATAGGCGCGGAACTCCACGCCCGTCCGGATGGAGTGAGTGCCGGCGATCTTCGTGAGGTTCGCTTTGACGGTGTGGTTCATCACCGGGCGATTCTCTCCGGCCGCCGAACCAGTCGGGATATATCCCGTCATGTTGAACTGCGGGAAGGAGCTGATGTTCTTAGGGATCTGGCTCGCATACGAGGACGGGAAGCCCAGGCTGGAGAGATCGAATCCATCCGCCGCGGGGTTGCCGTTCTGATAGCGGATGAACCGGTTGTAACTATATCCCGTATTCAACACCATCGTCGGCGAGAGCGTGTAAACGTCGTCGAAGACCGCGGCACGGGAGAGGAATTGGAACGCCACGCCGGTCGACAGGTTATCGAAGTAGTTGTTGTACAGACTGTCGCGGCGATAGATGCTGGCGCGCACGAAGATGCGCTGCTTCTGGCTGACGTTGTGGTCCACGCGCCAGGAGTGATTGTAGTACTTGGCCTTCTCCGTTACGCTCGAGTCCACCATGTTCTTGAGACCGGCTGCGTCGCCGGAACTGAGCGGCGTGGGGAAGTAGCTGAGCGCCTTCACGCCCACGGGGTTGAACAGGGAACTGGGAATGATGTTACCGGGGAAAGGATCCTCCTGGTAGCGGCCGCTGGCAGCCGCGCGGCGCGAGAAGGGATTGTAAATCTGATAGCTCGAGCCGGTCCCGGGGACTTGTAAGAGCGCCGAGAAATCACCGGCTTTCTCCGCGGTGGTGGGAACGGTGTAGGTGGAATCGTCATGCCGTGGACGCGAATCATGGATTCCCTCGTAGCCCCACTCGAAGAAGGTCTTGTTCTTGCCGTTGTAGACTTTCGGAATAATCACAGGCCCGCCAAATGCGCCACCCCAGCGATTGAAAAGGAAGTCGGGCCGCGGCTTACCCTGCTGGTTATTGAAGAAATCGTTGGCCCAGAAGCTCGGGCGCTGCACGGTGTATCCCGCGGCGCCGTGGAATTGATTGGTGCCGGACTTCATGCTGATGTTCGTCACACCGCCCTGCGTCTGGCCGAACTGCGCATCAAAAGTAGCGGTCTGTACCTTGAACTCCTGCACGATATCGGTGGGCGGAACATACGAAGCGATCACCTGGTTTCCGTTGGCCGTGGCCGTAGTCGGGGCCCCATCCAGTGTGACGTCACCCAGATTTCCGCGGGAGCCCGCCATCGCGTAGCCGACGATGTGAGTTGGCTCGAACGGCCGATCGAGACGTGCATCGCCCGTGAAGGCCACGCCCGCCGCGGCGCCGATCAGTTCGAACGGGTTTCCATACGATAGCGGCAGGTTGGCGACACGCTGCGAGTCGACCACCGTACCAACGGAAGCGGTTTCTGAACTCAACAGAGGCGTCTCGGCAGTGACCGTAACGGACTGATCGGATGCGCCGATCTGCAGTTCGAGGTTGACTTCCAGACGGTCTGCCACGCGTAGTTCGATGTTGCCGCGCACTGCCTGTTTGAAGCCCGCGGAGAGCGCTTCCACCTGATACATACCGGGAATCAGAAAGGTGGCCTGATAAATGCCGTCCTGGTTGGTTGAGGCATTCGTCTTGGTTCCCATGGCGACATTGGTCACCACAACGGTCGCCCCCGGGATCACCGCGCCCGAGGGATCGGTAATGCGTCCGGCGATGGTACCGCGAGTCTCCTGTGCCCAGTCGGCCCGACCAGTGAGTAAGGCCACGGCCGCCACGAGCCATATGATGCGACGTCGCATATCAACTCCTTCTTCTATACATTTCTCGGGCGAAATACGGCATACGCCCCGCGAGTTGTTCCGCTGGGGTTACGGCGCACGACGACGCCACTCGCTGCTCTAACCTCTTCCTTCGCGCCAAGTCCGACGAAAGGTTTATAGTCACCCTGGTCCAGGCGCACGACTCGACCCCTTTGAATCTGCTCTTACAGTATCCTGCCAGTTACAGTAATAAAGGTCAATATATCTTATGTACTGATAATGTTTTGCAGTGCGAAACAGTGAAACCCCGCGCCGGGTCGCCGAAATCCCGTCCCTTCCATTGCATGCATCGAAACCAGCGGTCCGGCTGATACCTTGGATAACTGGGACTTTGTGCGCCCGGATTTCAAGCTGCAAAACGTCACCGCGCGGCGGAACATGCCCCCCATCGTCGTTCGAAGACGCTGCTTCCACCGTGATCTGCAAATTCTCATCGGATCAAGCCCGGTCGGTATCCTTCTGGGTGGAGGCGATTGTTATCATAGTGAATATCATGGACGTCGAAAAGACGATGCAGTTCATCCTTGAGCAAAATGCGTTGAACACTGTTCAAATCGCTCAATTGAGAGAGACTGTTTTAGCGCACGACCGGGATATCGAGGCGCACGAGCGCGATCTTCAGGTACACACGGAGTGGAAACTCGCCATGAGCCAGGCCCTCCAGGATTTGGCTTCGCAGATGAAGGCCGGCTTTGACAAAGTGGCGGAGAAGCATGCCGAATTGACGCAGAAGCAAGCTGAAATGACGGAGAGTCTGCATATCCTCATTCGAACGGTGCAGGATATGATTCCGCGGCTGCCAAATCAGTAGAGGCTAACTCCCTCCACACCGCACCCCGCAGTTGGGGCCGCGATCTTTCGGACCGTCCCCCAGACAACGCGACGCACGCGAGTAACCCGGACCGTCCACCCACGAACCGCTGCGAACTGCCCGGCTTAGCCCCTTCCCCGGTCCCAGTGGGTCGCTCAACTCCCGACCAGCGGGGCGTACCACTCCGATGCGGTCGGAGTGAAGCGTCATGCATGAGGGTGCCGAGCGTCGGCCCGTCGATATACAGCATCACCACGTAAGGCTCATAGTCATACTCGCCCACCTGGAACATGGTGACAATACCGGATGGCCAACTGCTTCAGAAACGATTCCGCCCGGCACGTTCCTTTCTCTGTTGGCGTCGATGCTGACCACTTTGGTCGCGACCAGGCGGGCCATCCGAAGATCCCTCGCCAGGTAGACCCTACCCACATGCCACCACCGCCCAGTTCGCGTACGATCTCGAAGTGGCCGGTCGGGCGCGGCACGGTCATCGAATTCCTGGCATTCTCACGCAGCGCGCCCCAGTCGCACAGGATGCTCGTATTTCCGGCCCCGTGATGTGACATTCTAAATAGAGCTAATGGCTGATCAGAAACTGCAAGTGATACCGCTCGGCGGGTTGGGTGAGTTCGGCATGAACATGACCGCCATCCGGTATGGCGATCACATCATTGTCGTGGATTGCGGGATGATGTTCCCCGACGCGGAATTGCTCGGGGTCGATCTGGTAATGCCCGATCTCACTTTTCTAAAAGAGAATCAGGCGCAGATTCTGGGCGTGATCCTGACGCACGGGCATGAGGATCACATCGGCGCCGTGCCCTATTTCCTCTCGGAGATCGACGTGCCGGTCTACGGCACCGCCTTCACGCTCGCGCTGGTGGATCGCCGCCTGGAGGAGTACGATCTCGACGAAGAGCCCCGTTTCGTGCATGTCAAGCCGAAACAGATGGTTGAGATCGGGCCCTTCAAGGTAGAGTTTATCCACGTCACGCACTCGATTGTGAGCGCTGTCGCGCTGGCGATTACCACGCCGCTCGGAGTGATCATCCACACCGGCGATTTCAAAGTGGACCCGACCCCTACCGACAACGAACTGTTCGATCTCCACACGCTGGCCGATTATGGCAAGCGCGGGGTACTGCTGCTGCTCTCCGATTCCACCAACTCGGACCGGGCGGGATACACCGAATCGGAGCGCGCGGTGCGGCCTCGCATGGAGGAAATCTTCAACCGCGCGGAGCGCCGCGTGGTGGTCTCCTGCTTTAGTTCGTCGATTCACCGCGTGCAACTGGTGCTCGACCTGGCGCACGAATTTGGCCGGCGGGTGGCGGTGGTGGGACGCAGCATGGTCTCGGTGACCGAGATTGCGCACTCGCTCGGCCTGCTCGACATCCCCGACGGCATACTCCTGCGGCCGCAGGACGCGATGAATCTGCCTCCCGACAAAGTCGCGTTCCTGATTTCCGGAACGCAGGGCGAGCCCATGTCGGCGCTGTCCCGCGTAGCCGTGGACAATCACAAGCACGTTTCAGTAGAGCACGGCGATACCGTTGTGCTGAGCGCACGCATCATTCCGGGCAATGAGAAGGCCATTTTCCGCATGATCGACCACATGGCGCGCCGCGGTGCGGATGTGATGTACGGCAGCATGAATCCGCCGCTTCACGTCTCCGGGCACGCCAGCGTGGAAGAGATGAAGCTGGTGCTGAACCTCGTCCGCCCCCGTTTCTTCATGCCGATTCACGGCGAGTACCGGCAACTGACCAAGCACGCCAAACTGGCCGACCATCTGCGCTTCGCGGGGCTGGAAGAGACCTTTGTGATGGAGACGGGCGACGTTCTGGAGATCGACCATCACGGTGCGCGTAAGGCCGGCCGCGTGACGGTGGGGCGTGTGTGCATCGATTCCGGATCGGTGGACGATGTGGTGCAGGAGGTGGTGATCCGCGACCGGCGCCATTTGTCGGAGGACGGCATTGTGCTGCCTGTGATCGCGATCAATCGCCACACAGGACGGATCGAGAGCCTGCCCGAAATCGTGAGCCGCGGATTTGCGCTGGCGGAAGAGGGTTCTGCCTTTATGCAGAGCGCGCGCCAGGTCGTGGCCAAGACGCTGGAAGGTTCCAACCAGGAGGAGAAGACCGATTGGGGTGTGATGAAGGAGAAGATCCGCGCCGACCTGAAGCGCTTCATCGTAAAGGAGACGTCGCGGCGGCCGTTGATCATGCCGGTGATCCTGGAGGTGTGAGCACAGGGGCCGGGGGCCAGGGGCCGGGGGCCGGGGATCAGGTACTGGGGTCTGGGGGCCAGGGGCCAGAGGCCGGGGAAGTGCTTCCCCGCTACCTGGAGGACGCCTCGGGCCTGAAAGGGCACGCCGAGCGCGTCATTGTTCCTCCCGACGAGCCTGGGGTCGCCAAGGCGCTTCTCGCGGCCTCCGAGGCCGGTATGCCGATAACCGTCGCGGGCGCGGGGACCGGCGTTACGGGGGCATGCGTTCCTTTAGGCGGATGGGTTCTTTCGCTTGAAAAGCTGAATCGTCTGGAGGTCCATCCGGGATATGCGATCGCAGGCCCGGGTGTTCTTTTGCGCGATGTGCACGCCGCGGCCCAGGCGTCCGGTCAGTTCTATCCGCCCGATCCTACGGAGACTTCAGCTTCGATCGGCGGTACCATCTCGACGAATGCCAGCGGGTCGCGCAGTTTCCGCTATGGCGCCACGCGGCGCTGGGTCGAGGCGTTGCGCGTGGTGCTGCTGGACGGGCGGGTTCTCTCGGTGAAGCGCGGCGACGCGATCGATTTCGATCCTGGAGTCATTCCGCTGCCATTGGTCACCAAGAACACCGCGGGATATTTGCTCCGTCCGGGAATGGATTGGGTGGATCTCTTCGTCGGCTCGGAAGGCACACTGGGCGTCGTGACCGAGGCGCGTCTGAAGCTGCTGCCTCTGCCTCCCGCGGTGTTAGGCGGTGTCATCTTCTTTCCGTCCGACGAAGCCGCAGTGGATGCGGTGGAGGCTTGGCGCAACACCGCGACAGCTCGCATGCTGGAGTACTTCGATGCGCCCTCGTTGGGGCTCTTGCGGCGGCGCTTCCCGGAGATTCCGCAGGCCGCCCGCAGCGCCATTCTCTTCGAGCAGGAGATGCAGTCGGACGAGGACCCAGTGCTGGACGACTGGCTCACGCGCATCGAAGAATCACAGGCGCTGGGTGAGGATTCGTGGGTGGCGATGACGCCTCGCGACCGCGAGCGATTCCGGCACTTTCGCCATTCCCTTCCGGAACTCGTCAATGACACCGTGCGGCAAAGCGGCGCGATGAAGATGAATACGGACTATGCGGTCCCGTTGGACCGCAATCGCGAGATGCTGTCTTTTTACCGCGAGCGCCTGGAAGCGGAGTTTCCGGGCCGGTATGTCATCTTCGGTCATATCGGCGATGCACATGTCCACGTGAATCTGTTCTCCGACCCGGCCCATCCGGAGCATGCGACGGACGTGCTGATGGAGCTCGCACGCCACGCGGTAGCTCTCGGCGGGACCGTCTCCGCGGAACACGGACTGGGCAAGCGCAAAGCGCACCTGCTCAAGCTGCAATACGCCCCGGAGCATCTCGAGGCGATGAAGGCAGTGAAACGGCGATTCGATCCGCAAGGCATTCTGGGGCGCGGCACGATAGGGTTATGACACAAGCAGCAAAGGTCCGGTGGCTGGTGGCCGGCATCGGCGATATTGCCACCAAACGCGTGCTACCAGCCATTCTCGAGGAGCCCCACAGTGTACTCGCGGGCCTCGTGACGCGCGATCCGGCGAAAGCCGAGCAGTATGGCGTACCGGCATGGACAGACTTCCACTCGGCCCTGGCGGGATGCCCCGCGGACGCGGTCTACATTGCGACCCCCGTCTTCCTGCATGCGCCGCAGACCATCGCAGCGCTGCGCGCCGGGAAACACGTGCTCTGCGAAAAGCCGATGGCGCTGAATTACGACGAGGCTTTGTCGATGCAGGCCGCCGCGGAAGAGGCTGGGCGCGTCCTGGGCGTCGCCTATTACCGGAGGCGCTATCCAAAAGTGGCGCGGGCCCGCGAGTTGATGGAAGCGGGCGCCATCGGACGGCCGGTATTTGCCGAAGCGACGAATCACTGGTGGTTTTCCGCTGAGGACGGGTTTCGCGGGTGGCTGGTGGATCCGGCAAAGGCGGGCGGCGGCCCTTTACGAGACATCGCGTCCCACCGCATCGACCTGATGAACTATTTGTTTGGCACTCCGGTACGCGTGACCGGGCAGGTCTCGACCCTGGTGCAGCCGATTCGCGTGGAAGACAATGCCACGGTGCTGATCGAGTACGAAAGCGGCCTCCGCGCGATGGTGGATGTGCGGTGGCACTCCCGCGTCGCGCGCGATGAGTTTCGCATTCGGGGCACGGACGGCGAGATCGATCTGACACCATTGAACGACCCGTTATTAGTGTGTGGAAAGATCACCGAGCAGATCCCGGCGCACCGCAACCTGCATTTTCCGTGCGTGGAGGACTTCGTCAGCGCGCTACGCGAGGGCCGCGCCCCGGTTTCGAGCGGTATCACGGCACTAGCCACGGAATGGGTGATGGGCAAAGTCTGATCGGCGTTCTACTGGTGCGCCGGACCATACAACACACGCCCCGGCCGCTCGGCAGTGACCTTGTCGTCGTGCAGCACCAGCTTCCCGTTGACGATCACGTCGCGGAAGCCGACTGAATATTGGTGAGGCTTGTCGTACTGGGCGCGGTCGCCGACCTTGGCCGGATCGAACACCACGAGATCGGCTTTCATCCCGGGACGCACCAGGCCGCGATCCCAGATCTTCAGGCGCTCGGCCGGATAGCCCGACATCCGGCGTACCGCATCTTCGAGTGTCAACACATGCTGCTCGCGAACGTACACGCCCAGTACGCGCGCGAACGTGCCATAGCTGCGGGGATGCGGCGCCGCCTTTCCAAACACCGGAATATCGCCGTCGGAAGCGATCATGGTGTAGGGCGATTGCATGATGCGCACCACGTCCGTCTCTTCGATGGCGTGATACACCGCCGAGCAGCCTCCCTTCGACTGCAGTTCCATCGCGGTTTCGGCGGCGTTCTCCATGGTCGGCTCCACGCCGCGTGCGCGAGTGACTTCGGCCAGATTCTTGCCGGCCAGGCTGGCATCGAAGGAGCAATTGACCAGCGCGACATTCTTCGGGTCGCCCGCTCCGCGATCGAACTTGAGCTTGTCCACGATCACTGCCTTGATGCGCGCGCGTTCCGAAGGCGCCGTGAGCCGCTCCGCCGTCGCCTTCTGCCCGCCCTCCAGCGCCCATTGCGGGAACAGCGCCGCGATCCCCGTGCTCGACGCGGTATACGGATACTGATCGATGGTGACGTCGACGCCCCGTGCTCGCGCCTCTTCCACCAGTTTCAGCGTATCCACGCTCTTGCCCCAATTGGCCTGTCCGATGATTTTGTGATGCGTGATCTGGGTCGGCAGTCCGCCTTCCTCGCCGATGCGAATGGTCTCGCGGACGCTGTCGAGCACTTGCGATGCCTCTTCGCGCATATGCGAGATATGGATGCCACCGAGGCGTCCCACCACTTTGGCGATCTCGACGACTTCTTCTGTGGGCGTGAAGTTTCCGGGCACGTAGAAAAGTCCCGTGGAGAGGCCAAACGCCCCGTCGTGCATGGCCTCCGCTGCCAGAGCCTTCATCTTCTCGATTTCCTCCGGCGTGGCATTGCGGTTGGCCAACCCGATCACCTGCTGGCGAATGCTTCCCTGCCCTACAAAGGTGCCGATGTTTACAGAAACGGGAGTCTTCCTGACTTGTTCCAGAAATGGCGCAAGAGGAACCGGAGAGCTGCCGTCCGGCCCTTCGATGAAAGTAGTGACGCCTTCGCGAAGGTAATTTTCCGCGGTGGGCACGTCGAAGATGCCGCGGCGTCCGTGCGAGTGGATGTCGATGAATCCGGGCGCCACCACCAGGCCGCGCGCATCGAGGCGAACGGTAGCGGCAGCATCGCCTAATCGTCCGACAGCGGCGATGCTATCGCCTCGGATGCCGACGTCGGCGAAGTACCAGGAATTGCCGGAGCCGTCCACCACTTTTGCCCCGGCGATCAGAAGGTCAAATGGCTTGGGCTGGGCAAGCAGCAGACCGCAGGAGCAAATCAGAAGGAAAACCGCGCGCATGGCGGTTATTGTATCCCGGCAGCCTCAATCCAAGTCGAAATCACGGACGCGCGGTCCCGTATCCGGTTCCTCTTTGGCACGTTTGAAAAGCTCGTCGAATTTCTTCTCCAAGACTTTGCCGTGCGTCTTTTCGGCGGCCATCTGCTTCTGGAAAACCTCTTCGCGGCGAGCTCCCGCGCCTTTGAGCTTCTCCACTTCGGCGGCCAGATCTTCAATCGGGCGTGGCTTCTCCTTGACGGTATGCGCGATGATGGCGCGCGTCTCCGGATCGATCTTCAGAGTCGCGTCGCAGCAGGGACAAACAACCTCAAACATACCTGTGCCTTTGCCTTTAGCCATAGAACTATCCTAATCGAGAACTACGGCACAAACCGGTACCCTACGCCGTGTACTGTGAGGAAGTGACGCGGCGCGATGGGGTCGGGTTCCAGTTTCTGACGCAACTTGACCACGTGCGCATCCACCGTTCGCGTATTGGGGAAGAATTCATACCCCCACACGGAGTTGAGGATCATGTCGCGCGTCAACGGGCGGTCGGGATTGTGCAGGAAGTAGCAGAGCAGGTTGTATTCGGCAGGAGTGAGCTTCAACTCCTCGCCCTTGCGGCTCACGATGCGCCGCTCGAAATCGACTTCCGCATCCGAGAAGTGCATCACTTTGCGCGCGTCAGGGGAGGCACGGCGCAGTACCGCACGAATGCGCGCCATCAATTCGCGGGTCCCGAATGGTTTGACTACGTAGTCGTCGGCGCCTATTTCGAGTAGCAGCACTTTGTCGAGTTCGTCTGCTACAGCGCTCAAGACAATGATGGGAGTCGCCACGCGGGCGGCGCGCAACTGCTTGCAGATATCGGTGCCGTTCATGCCGGGCAACCGTAAATCCACTAGAACAAGATCGGGCTTAATGGTTACAGCGGTGTCGAAGCCCTGGCGGCCGTCGCCCGTCAAGACCGCACGAAAACCCTCCTGCTCCAACATCACCCCAATGGTGTCGCGGAGGCTCTCGTCGTCGTCGATCACCAGAATCGTTTGCATCGGGATGTATTAATTGTACCGGGCTCCCCGGCACCCTGGGGAGGCACTATCCAGGATGTTGACAGCACAATTTACCCTTGAGTATTCGGACTAAAGGTTTTCCAGCGCGAGGGTTGGCGCACGGAATTCTTCCACTTCTATCGCTCCCGGCGTTGACTGGCCAGACAGTCCAGGCGTCAACCACGGCCACAGGTAGTCCATGGTATTCCTCAACTGACCGTCCAATACGCAGGGACGTGCCAGCCCTCGTGGCCCTCGTGATGCAGGTGAACGCTGTGGTGCCAGGTGATCCCTTCTTCTGGCCGGCACATTGCGCTCTCGTAAAATGCTTCGCGGCACTCTTGCGCCAAACAACAGCTATGCTACTATAGCTGAGAAGTAGGTTACCTTTCGATGTTTCACACCCCCGCCATCGACGTACTGGTTCGGTAACAGAGTAGCTTCGCGGCACCACGTGCCGGTCTGCGGCTCACTCTGAAATACCGCACTTAGTCTCTGCCTTGGATCCGCGTCCCGGACCTTTGCGCCGGAACGCTTTTTACTTCACCCGACAAAACATCCGGAGAAGCGTTGTATGCAGGCGGTAGCCGAAGCAATTCCCACCAGCAAGTGGAAGTTCCTGAAAGAAGCCCTCGCAGGAACTGAACAGGATTTTACTGAGGGCAGTCTGAGCCGGGGCATCGCATTGCTCGCGATCCCGACTGTGCTCGAAATGGGCATGGAGTCTACGTTCGGCATGGCGGACGCCTTTTGGGTAGCACGTCTGGGCTCCGATGCCATGGCCGTCATCGGCCTGACCGAATCACTGATCGTGCTGATCTTCAGCATCGCCATGGGACTCAGCGTGGCAGCCACGGCCACCGTGGCCCGGCGCATCGGCGAAAAGGATCCCGAAGGCGCGGCCGTCGCCTCCGTGCAGGCTATCTTCTGTGCCGTCGGAATCTCTTTGTTCACGGGCATCGCGGGTGTGTTGTTTGCGCCTCAGTTGCTGCGCCTGATGGGAGCGTCGCCTTCGGTCATTCAAACCGGCTCGCGTTACACGGCGGTGTTGCTGGGAGGAAACCTGAGCATCTTCGGGCTCTTCCTGATCAACGGAGTTTTCCGCGGGTCGGGCGATGCCGCCACCGCGATGCGGACCCTGTGGCTCGCGAACCTGATCAACATCGTGCTCGACCCTTGCCTGATCTACGGCTACCTGGGCTTCCCCAGGCTGGGCGTGATGGGCGCCGCGGTCGCCACCACCACCGGCCGCAGCATCGGGGTCGCCTATCAGCTTTGGGTGCTATTTGGCGGACGGGGACGTGTGGCCGTGAGCCGGCGGCATCTGCGCATCGATTGGCCGGTGTTGCGGCGCCTCCTGCAATTGGCACGCACCTCCACGATTCAGTACTTCGTGGCCATGGCAAGCTGGGTAAGCCTGGCGCGCATGAACGCCACGTTCGGCAGCATCGCCACCGCGGGCTACACGCTCGCGATTCGCCTCATCATGTTCGGCATCCTGCCCTCCTGGGGCATCTGCAGCGCGGCGGCCACCCTGGTGGGTCAGAACCTGGGAGCCAGGAAGCCCGAGCGCTCGGAGCGCGCCGTGTGGCTGGCGGGATCTTACAACATGATCTTTCTTACGGTGGTCGGGATCACATTCTTCTTCGGAGCACCGCTGATCGTGAGCCGGTTCACCAGCCAGCCGGACGTCGCGGCGATCGCCGTGCAGTGCTTGCAATTCGTTAGCCTTGGATACCCCTTCTACGCATGGGGCATGGTCATGGAGCAGGCGTTCAACGGCGCAGGAGACACGGCCACTCCCACGTGGATCAATCTCTTCTGCTACTGGACCCTGCAGATTCCGCTGGGATGGACGCTGGCACATTACGTGGGCATGGGACCGCGCGGCGTGTATCTCGCGATCTGTTCGGCGGAGTCGGTGTTGGCAGTGGTTTCGATACTGCTCTTCCGCAGAGGACGATGGAAGACAGTGCGGGTCTGATAGGACGTGGGGCAGATCACCAGATCTGCCCTTTACGTTACTGCCGGGACCGGGCGTCGCTGGGCCGACTTCGCGTTACGCGATACCAGCCACGCGCCGAAGCGATAGACCAATAACACAGCCACCATGGCGCCGTACATCAAAGGCAGGCGAATGTCCGACTTCACCAGCCAATAGTAGTGCACCACGCCTGCGATTCCGCTCAAGTACACGAGACGATGCAGCATTTGCCAGCGCTTGCCACCCAGACGGCGGATCCAACCTTTGGTCGAAGTGATGGCGAGCGGCAACATCGCCAGGAGTGCGACCATTCCTGCGGTGATGAAGGGCCGCTTCACCACGTCCTTCAACATCCCCTGCCAGATTCCCAGCGGGTCGAACAGCTTGTCGAGCAGAAGCCACGTGAGGAAGTGCATGCATCCATAGAAGAACGCAAACAGCCCGATCATGCGCCGGAAGCGGATCAGGTCGGGCAGGTGGAGAAGTTTCCGCAGCGGCGTGACAGTGAGGCCGATCACCAGCATGCGAATCGTCCAATCGCCCGTATAGTGGGTGATGTATTCCAGCGGGTTGGCGGTGAGATTTCCCAGCGCGTCTTCGATTCCGCCGTTGAAGATGACGCGATGCCCTTGCAGCGAGAGGATCAATTGCCCACCCAGGAATCCGAGCGCGCGAGCAATCATCCAGCCCAGCGGCGCCAGGCAGAGTAGGAACACGAATACCTTGGTCCAGCGGCTGCGCAGCATATGGGTTAGTAGAACTTCTTCAGATCCATTCCGTCGTACAGCTTGGCCACCTGGTCGCCGTAACCGTTGAAGATCTGCGTCGGGCGATTGATGAAGGGCGACGGCAGACGCTGCTCTTTCGCCTGGCTCCAGCGCGGATGGTCGACGTTCGGATTCACATTCGAATAGAAGCCGTACTCAGGCGGGTTGGCGATATTCCAGGTAGTTGGCGGCTCGCTCGACGTGAGCTTGATCTTGACGATCGACTTGATGCTCTTGAAACCGTACTTCCACGGCACCACGATGCGGACCGGCGCGCCATCCTGCGGCGGAAGGGTCTCCCCGAACATCCCCACACACAGCAGGCAGAGCGGATGCATTGCCTCGTCCAGCCGTAATCCTTCGACATAGGGGTATTGCAAGCCGGATCGCTCTGGTGTCGCGAGGGGCATCTGCCGCAAGTCCCAATACGATTCAAACGCCACATACTTCGCCTTCGACGTCGGACTGACTGCCTTGAGCAGAGCGCTGAGCGAATACCCGACCCACGGCACCACGATGGACCAGCGCTCCACGCAGCGGTGGCGGTAGATGCGCTCCTCGAGTGGCGCCAATTTCAGGATTTCGTCCATGGAGAACTTGCGCTTCTTCTCGACGTCGCCCTCCACCGACACCATCCACGGGTCAGTTTTGAACTTGGTGGCGTTCTTGGCGGGTTCGTCTTTCCTGGTGCCGAACTCGTAGTAATTATTGTAGTGGGAGACCTGGTCGAGGGTATTCAGCTTCTCGTCGGTGCTGAACGGGCTCTTCGCCAGGCCGCCGAATTTGGTCTCGGCCAGCCCTCGCGTCGGCGACAGCAACTCCCGTGCGGCCAGGGCCGCACCTGGAACCGCAGCGAGAAATCGGCGGCGGTTCAGGTACACGGATTTCGGAGTTACCTCTGAGTAGCGGATGTCGGCTGGCTTCTTGATCAACATAATATTGCCAATTCTATATCCTTCTACGTAGTGAATGTATTCCCGGATTCCCCAGGTTTTTTCCCGTGTCGCCGGGGCGCGAACACCCGTGTGCCGTGTCGAGACTCGACGCCTCTCTCGGTGGTTCGCCAAGTTCGTTGCACAGCGCTGGACTAAGGTCCGATTGAAATTGCGGCGAAACCCCGGTGCCCGGTGCTTTTTGGCACCTTTTCCGCGCGGATTACGCCTTATATTCGAAGGGTCTAGCTTTCGATGAGCACCAAGGCGACCTTGGGATGGATGGGAGTCTGCGCGCTGGCGGGCTTGGGTGCCAGCTTCTTCTTCGACTCTTTTCTTTCGGACCCATCGACAGAGCACATTCCATCGGAGTCTTTGGTCCTCCAAACTGGCAATCAAGGTAACGACGCGATTCTTACGATTTCGGAAGCTCAGCGTATGAAGTTTTTGTCGACCGCAGTCGATAAAGCAAATCCGGAAAGCGGCGCCTGCAGAGGAGAGCGGGCCTTCTACCAGGGAATCATGCCGGGCCTCAGCGCGTTCTGGGACATCGAATGCTCCAACGGAAGGAGCTACCAGGTGACGATAAGCCCGGGTGGGATCGGAAACACCCGTGTTCTGGATTGCGCAACGCTGGGAATGGTCAAATGCTTCGTGCCATTTCCCTGAGACCGGTCTCCGGAGTTGGCATGCGCGAGCCTCCTCCGGATGGTGGAACGCCCCTCCCACTTCTTCTCCGGTAGTGGGGGAAAGGCCGACGTTGGCCCATGACTCTCCTCCCGGTAGTGGGGTTTGGGCCCCCACCACTTCTTCTCCTCTGTGGTATATTTATTCATAGGAGAGAATAAACAACCATTCAGATGGTAAGGGTCGGCATAGTTGGGTACAGCGGATACAGCGGGGCCGAGCTGCTCCGCCTTCTTTCAGCACACAGCCAAACCGAGCCGGTACTCCTCGCCCATCGCGAGGACGGGGCTGGAAGCGGGGCCACCCGCAATCGACGCGGACCCGCACGCATCCCCTGTACTCCCGAAGCCGTTTCCTCCGAAGGACTTGCGGTCGTTTTCCTGGCCACGCCTCCGGCTGTTTCCATGGAACTGGCGCCCGCCATGCTGCAGGCCGGCGCCAAAGTCGTGGACCTGAGTGGCGCCTTCCGGCTGCGCACCCCCGAGAACTACACCGCCTGGTACCGCGAGCCCCACACCGCGCCCGACCTGCTTCCACAAGCAGTCTACGGGCTGCCCGAGTTCTGCCGTGCCAACATTCCGGGAGCCTGCCTGATTGCCAATCCCGGATGCTACCCCACCGCCGCCAATCTCGCCATTTGGCCGCTGGTTGAGGCCGGGGTGATTGACGAATCCGCAGGCATCGTCTGCGACGCCAAATCGGGCGTGAGCGGCGCCGGGCGCAAGGCCAGCCTTTCCACCAGCTTCTGCGAAGTCGACGAGAATCTCACCGCGTACTCCATTCTGAAGCACAGGCATGTCGCCGAGGTGCTCCAGGTTTCGGGTGTCGAAGAGCGCAATTTCAGCTTCACGGCGCAACTGCTGCCCGTCGACCGGGGGATTCTCGAGACCATCTATTTCCGGGCGCGCGGAATTGCCAGTGCGGAGGAGTTGGTGAGCGTCTACGAGAAGCGCTACACAGGCGAGCCGTTTGTTCGCCTGTACAATCCGGGCCATGTCCCCGATCTGCGAGGCGTGCTGCGCACCAATTTCTGCGATATCGGCGTGAGTTTCGACGCCGCCACGGCGCGCACAGTAGTAGTCGCCACCATCGACAACCTGGTGAAAGGCGCGGCGGGACAGGCGATTCAGAACATGAACCTGATGCTCGGCTTTCCGGAGACGGAGGGGCTGCTGTGAAGGTTCTGGTGAAGCTCGGGGGGACACTGCTGGATGCGCCGTCGTCGCGCGACGCGCTCGCCGGCCAGATCGCGGAGGCCGTGGCGAACGGGATCGAGATCGTGGTAGTGCACGGCGGCGGCAAACAGATGACGCGATTTTTGACTGAGCGCGGCGTGGAGAGCCGCTTCGTCGGCGGGCTTCGCGTGACTACGCCAGAAGTGGTGGACGCCGTCCTGAAGGTCTTCGCCGGAAGCGTGAATCACGAACTGGTGGCCAGTTTGAATCGGGCTGGGGCGCGCGCCGTGGGCTTGAGCGGTATCGATTCGTTTCTGGTGGAGGCCGAGCAGATGGATCCCGCGCTGGGAGCGGTGGGCCGGGTGACGAAATCGAATCCCGAGCTGCTGCGGCTGCTCACGGCGCACGGGTTTCTGCCGGTGGTGGCCTGCGTGGCGAGCGATCGTGCGGGGCAGATTTACAACGTGAATGCAGACCAGATGGCGGTGGCCTGTGCCGCGGCCTACGGGGCAGAGCATTTGGTCTTCCTCACGGACGTGGAGGGCGTGATGGACGGCGCCCGCCAGGTGCGCTCCGTCTTGACGGCTCGGGAGAGCGCGGGGATGATTGCCGATGGGGTGGCCACCGGCGGGATGCAGGCGAAATTGAATGCCGCCCTGGCGGCTTTGGACGGCGGAGTTGGGCGCGTGCGGATCGCGCCGGGTGCGGCGCCGGACGCCCTCCAGCGGGTCCTCGCTGGCGAGAGTATCGGGACGGAAATCACACCAAGCGAGGTGACAGCATGATCAGCGGAGTTTACGCGGACGCATTTGTGGAAAAGGCGGTCTCGTCGCCGGCGCTCACGGTTCGGAAGGCCAAGATGCGCGACATCCCGCCGATTCTCGACTTGATCAACAGCTATGCCGCGAAAGGTGTGATGCTGCCGCGCACCGAATTCGAGATGTCGGAAGCCATCCGCGACTTCAGTGTGGTGACGGCGGGCGACGAACTGCTAGGCTGCGGCGCATTGCATTTTTACAGCCCGACGCTCGCCGAAATCCGTTCGCTGGCGGTCCACGAACGTGCCAAAACGCACGGAGTTGGGCGGAGGGTCGTCGAAGCGCTGGCGAAGGAAGCGCAAGAGTATGAATTGGACGCGGTATTCGCCTTCACCTATGTCGTGGAATTCTTCCAAAAGGTGGGCTTCCAGGTGGTGGAGCGCGGCGTTTTACCGCTGAAAGCCTGGAAAGACTGCCTGCGTTGTCCGAAATTCCAGGCCTGCGATGAGGTCGCAGTGCTGCGGATTCTGCGGCCGAAGCATTGGATGGACTCGCAGCCACAGCATTGGGGACAGGCGGTGGTCTCTCCGGACGACCAGTTCATTCAGATTCCCACACCGCGGAGCACGTAAGGTGTCCAAGATACCCTCAAAGTAGGGACTCCTCCCACACCCCGCAAAAGACCGAAGAAATTGTCCACAAACCGGCTTCGCCGCGATGTAGAATCCAATTTAAGGATATCAAAACCTTAATCAACCCGATTCTACTTGTGAGGCGAACATGAGAGCACAGACCGTTGACGTGAAATCCTCAACCGGAAGGGTCCTTTGCACTACCGTATTCCGACAGGGTGGAAAGAAGCTGCTGGCAAAAGGTCACGTCATCAGCGACGAAGACATTCGGGTTCTGGAATCCGAAGGCATGGAAACCATCTGGGTCACCGAACTGGAAGAAGGCGAGGTTGGTGAGGACGATGCAGTCTGCGCCGTTGCCAGCGAGATGGGTTGCGGCAGTTTCGAGATCCGCCTGGCAGCGGGCGGCCGCGCCAATCTGGTGGCCACGGAAAACTGCTGCGTGCTGGTGGACGACGAATTACTCAAACAGATCAATTGCACCGCCAGCGTGGTGATCGCGACTTCATTGAATTTCAGCTATGCAGTGGCAGGGCAGCGGATTGCGACGGTGAAGAGCGCCCCGTTCGCGGTGGCCAAAGATCAACTGGAAGCGCTCATCGGCATTCTGAAGGAGCGAGGCCCCATCCTGCAGGCGCGACCGGTCCGCACTCCGACTGTAGGAGTTCTCTACACTGATCCGATCAGTGGCGAACGCGCCCGCCAGTTGTTCGAGAACATCATGCGGCAAAGGCTCGAGCGCATCGGGGCCAATGCCAACTTTGTCCTGTCGTGCACCGAGGATGAGAATTCGGTCGCCCGCTGCCTGCAACACCTGCTGCGGTCCAAGCCGTGCGTGATCCTGGTGGCCTCCACCACCGCGCCGGCGGGTCCGGAAGATGTCATTGGACAGGGAATGATGCGGGTGGGCGGGCAGGTGGAGCGTTTCCTGGCTCCCGTGGAGCCCGGCAACCTGCTCTTGATGTCGTACAAAGATGAGACACCGATCATCTCGGCGCCGGGGTGCTTCCGGTCGGCCAAACCGAATGTAGTGGACTTGGTCTTACCTCCGCTGTTAGCCCGCTATCACGTAACGGGGTGGGAGATAGCGTGTCTGGGACACGGGGGCCTGCTGGCGTAAACGGGTTCCTCCTCTGACTTGTCGTTGACTGGTCTCCTCCACACTTGTGATCTGAAACCTCCGAGCAGATCACGAGTGCTCCTCGCCGGGCGTCCCACATAGGGACGCCCGGTTTTTTAGTGGCGCAAAGACTTTTTGCCGTCTCGACACTTTTGTCGAGACTTCCTGAGTCCACTGATTCTGAAAACCTCGGGATACTCTTTGAGTCCAACCCACCAAAATGCCTCGGGCAGGAGTGCCCCGGCGGCGGGGACGAGTCTTCGCGCCACATCAGACGAGCCACTCGGACAATTCTACAGTGGGACCAAGCGAGGAGGTTCGCTCCTCCAGCGCCATGTGATTTCCCCAAACCACCTCGGTGGACTGCTCAGAAATGGACTCAATCCGGCTACACCCGAGCACCTCGCGACGTTCGGCATAGAAGCCATAGGCGCGGCAGGCAAGCGGGCGGGCGTCGTAAACCAGACACGCTCCGGAATCAGAATCGAGCAGCGGACAAACTACCGGGCGTGACTTGCCTGCCGAATCGCGGATCCGTTGCCGCACGCATTCCGCGGCGTCATCGGGCAAAGCATCGAGCGCGCTCGCAATCAGCAGCCACTCCGCCTGCGTGATTCGCGGTACCGAGGCCAAATGCCGGCAACAATCGTCGCACCCCTTCCGGCACGGCCAGCTTCCATGCGCCGAAACGATCTCATCCGTTCGCAGCCGAATCTCTTCCTGGATCTGATACAGCAGGGCCATCCTCGATCCCATCGTAACGCTCGCGGATTTTGCCTGACAATGAGAGGGTGAAATCCTTTCGCAAAGAATTGTGGTTTGACGTTCCCGGCAGGCGAGCATTCCTCAATATCACTCCGGAGGTGGAACGGTGCCTTCGGGAAAGCGGCGTCAAGGAAGGTCTGGTGCTCGTGAATGCCATGCACATCACCGCTTCCGTGTTCATCAACGACGACGAATCGGGACTGCACGCAGACTACGACAAGTGGCTCGAAAAACTCGCGCCTCACGAGCCGACCTCGCAATACCTGCACAATCGCACCGGCGAAGACAATGCCGACGCGCACATGAAGCGCCAGGTGATGGGACGCGAAGTGGTGGTCGCCATCACCGGCGGCAAGCTCGACTTCGGACCGTGGGAGCAGATCTTCTACGGCGAGTTCGATGGCGGCCGCAAGAAGCGCGCCTTGATCAAAATCATCGGAGAATAGCCGGCACTTCCTTATTCCCAGACGATTCCACGCGACTGCAGTTCCCCCTCCAACTGGCCGGCCGACTGGAACTGTACCGCGTCGATGCCCATCTGCCGCGCACCCTCGACGTACTCAGGGATGTCGTCGGTGAAGAAGCACTCTTCGGGCAGGCATCCCGCGCGCGAGATCGCCGCCCGGTAGATCTCGGGGTTCGGCTTCATAGCTCTCACTTCATACGAAAGGATGAGATCGTGAAAATGCCGGATGATGGGATAATTCCGGCGGATCATTTCGAAATGGAGCGCGTTGGTGTTGGACAAAAGGAGAAGGCGGTAGCGTGTCGCCAGCCCTTCCAGCAGGCGCTCAGGCACCAGGGTCTGGCAGAAAATGCAGCTCCAGATGGTGCAGAAGCGGTCGTAATCCACGTCCAGATCGAGCGCTCTGCAGAGTTGCTCGACAAAATCGCGCGGCTCGATCTGGCCGGTTTCGAAACGCTCGACGAGCCCGGTGGGACGAATGCGCTTGGGAATCTCGGCTGCCGGATAGGGACAGAGTCCTTCGAGTTCCCGGTACCCCAACTTGAAATCGAAATGAACTAAGACTTTTCCCAGGTCAAAGATGATGGCTTTGTACATCGGTCACTTCTTACGATAGCGGAGGGGACGGGTGGGATTCACTGGAGCCCGGGGGAGGCGGGGGAGGAAATTGAAAATGAGTGGAGCGGTCTCTCATCCCGGGAGAAGGACCGCTCCCGAAAAGCGGTTGTCTTAGGACGTGGCTTTCTTCGCGACCACATCGTTGACTCTGGGATCGCCGCCGTTCATGCCCGGCCGGGTGATCTTCAGCTTCAACGAGTCGCCATCCAAAGTGCCTTCGTACTTGGTGACCACTTCGTTGCCCTGCATGTTCATCTTCACTTCAAAGTAGACATTGTTGCCATCCACCTTGCCGTTGGAGATTTCGTTGTCCGCGGGAGGGGTTCCGCCGCCGCCGCGTCCGCCAAAACCGGGCACCGTTCCGGTCAGTTTGCTTCCGTCTTGTTTCAAAGTAATGGTCACCGGACGCCCAGGGTTTCCACCCCGGCCCGGGCCTTCATAGGTCCACTTGCCGGTCACGTCGGCCGCCATAGCGACGCACGCGACCACAAGCAGAAGAGTCGTTACAAAAAGCAGCTTCTTGGTCATAGTGAGGGAAGAGGCGTCTCGAAGCGGCCAGATGTTACTGCATCGAAACGCGCAGCGGGCGACTTTTTCACACCTGTGGCTGCGGCAAGTTGCCGCCCCAAGTCCCTCCCAAAAATGGTATATCTCTGATTGAAAAGCATTTAGCTGCGAATCACGCTGGTACCTGGCATGCCCTATGGTTCCATCGGAAAGCGCGAATGCCCAAGCCGGAATGAAAGCTGCGATACTCCAGCCCCAAGGAAAGCCGGGAAGGATCGCTGTGACCGTCGCTATCGCGATCGTCTCGGCAGCCTTGGGGATGCTCGTCGATTGGCGCGCACCGGGCATCGCCCGCTACGCCCGCGACAGGCTGATCCAAACGCGCGGCACCTTGCCGGCGCCCGATGATATCGCCATCGTCGCGATCGATGAGCCCAGCATCGCGCGCTTCGGACGATTTCCCTGGTCGCGTCAGGTAATGGTGCGGACGATTGACGCGCTCTCCGCGGCACAGCCTAAGGCGATCGCTCTCGATGTGCTGTTCGTCGACCCCACCACGCAAGACGACGATGACGCGCTCGCTGGCTCGATCGGCAAGGCCGGAAATGTGGTGGTTGCCGCACAATTGACCGAGTCCGCGGTACATGGCGGGCCTGCCGAGTGGCTTCGCCCGCTGCCTGCGATTCAAAACGCCGCGGCCGCCGTTGGCCACGTCAACGTGCAGACGGAGGCCGACGGCGTGGCGCGGCAGATCGAGGTCCGCGCGGCCGACGATTCCGGCCAGACCATTCGCGCGATGGCCGTGGAGACGGTGCGCATCGGCGACGGCACGCCCGAAGCGGGCGTTGCCAACGGCCAACATGCGCTGCTGTTGGGTGCCCGCACCATCCCACTCGATTTCACCCAATCCCCGGTCCTGATTGAGCGGGCGGGTACAACTCCGAACGCGGCGCAAGTTCTGCGCGGCGGGCGCATGACCATCGACTATATTGGCCCGGCGGGTTCGTATGGACCCAATACCTACAGCCTGGCGGAAGTGATCGATGGCAGAATTGCCGCCTCGAAGTTTCGCGGCAAATACGTGCTGATCGGCGCTACCGCGGCATCGCAGGGCGACCGTGTCTCTTCGCCCTTTGTCCATCAAACCGATGCGCACGCCGACCAGCACGGGTCGCTCATGCCCGGCGTCGAGGTGCTGGCGAATGCCGTCAACACCATCTTGCGCTCGCGCTTCTATTCGGACACTTCCGATTGGGCGGCGCTGTTCTGGTCGGCGCTCATCGCAGTACTGACGCTCGCTCTCCTCGAAGTAACACAGGGCGGACGCGAGTCGCTCAAGCAGATCGCGGCCCTGACCGGAATGGCGTTGGCGATTCTGGTGGTGAGCTACCTGGTATTCACGCGACTGCTGGTGTTTCCGCCGCTGGTGCCGGGAATGGTGGCGTGCGCCGCGGCCGGCATCCTTGGACTGCTGCACCGTTCTCTGGCCGCGAGTTCGCGGCTCGACGCCAATCTCGCTGAACTGGCCGCATCGTCCGAACTGCTGGGTCCCGCGGAGCCCATCGCGCCAAGCTGGGCGCCGCATGGCCTCGAATGGAAGGCGAGCACGCTTTCCGCACTCAACGCCCGGCTGCTGGCGCGCGCCAAGTTCGTCGATTTCGCGATGCGCTCGGTGGAAGATGGCCTGATGATCGCGACGCCGGAAGGGCGCATCACCTTCGCCAACCGCAGCGCGGCCGCCATCCTCGATTCCACACCGCCCGCACTCGTAGGGCAGAATCTGCTGCAGCGTTTGCTCGATACGGCCGAGCCGGAGACTCTCACGCGGCTGGTGGTGGACCGCGCCCACGTGGAGCGCGAAGTCACCTTCCGCGAAGTGCGCCCAAATCACTACATGCTGCGCATGGCGGCAGTGACCGGCGGCGAAAACGGGGATGGGCCGGTGCTGGGCATCGTGGCATCGCTCTCGGACGTCACCCGGCAGCACGAGCTGCAGCAGACCAAGAACGACGTGATCTCTCTGGTCTCGCATGAAATGCGCACGCCGCTCACCGCGATTCAAGGCATGACCGAGTTGCTGGCCGATTACGATGTCGACCCTGCGCGCCGTCGTGAGATGCACCTGGCGATCAACGACGAGGTCAAGCGGCTCACCGGCATGATCAGCGAGTATCTCGACATCACGCGGTTGGAATCGGGCGCTACAGAAGTGCGTCCCACGCCTCTGCGCGTCGAGACCATCATCGAGCGACTGTACCTGCTGCTCAATCCTGTGGCTGCCCGGCGCGAGATTCGACTGGTTCGCAAAGTCGCGCCCGATCTGCCTCCGCTGTTGGCCGATCCCGATCTGCTCTCGCGGGCCGTGGAGAATCTGGTGTCGAATGCCATCAAGTACAGCCCCGCCGGGACCGCGGTCACCATCTCTGCAGGCAGTGACGCCTCCACGGTGTGGATCGATGTGGCTGACCAGGGCTACGGTATCTCGGCGCACGATCAGACGCGCATCTTCGAGAAGTTCTATCGTGTACCGAGGGTGCAGGACGCGGGCGTTCCGGGGACCGGGCTGGGATTGGCCCTCGTCCGCGAAATCGCCGAACTGCACGGCGGAGCGGTGACGGTCAAAAGCGAGGTCGGGGTGGGATCCACGTTCTCACTGAGGATTCCACGAGGAGCCATACAGTAAAGGTAAACTGATGGATAGAGCCTTTTGCCCGCCGCTCCTTCGCGCCGTCCGCCGCGGGTGCTTTGCCTCGTTCGATGGCGAGGACGAGTAATCCATGTCCCAGCAGCCTCACATTCTGGTCGCCGACGACGAACGCTCCATCCGCCTGATGCTCGAAACCGGGCTCACGCTCAACGGCTTTCGTGTGACTTCGGCGCGCACCGGGCGCGAAGCCCTGGAAACCGCATCCAGCGGCCATTTCGATGCCGTTCTCAGCGACGTCTATATGCCCGATGGCAACGGGCTCGACCTGGTGCGTTCGCTGCGCGCGGTGGATGCCGATCTGCCGATTATCCTTATGACGGCGCAGGGGTCCGTCAAGATTGCAGTGGAAGCGGTGGCTCATGGCGCCAGCGATTTCATCGGCAAGCCGTTCGAAATCTCGGCGGTGGTGGCTCTGCTGCGCCGCTACGTGGACGCGCGGCGCGAAGCGCAGGCAGCGGTGGGGGCCGGACAGGAAGACACGCAACTGGCACAGGCGGGACTGGCGGGCCGCAGTGCACCCATGGTGATGGTCTACAAGCTGATCGCGCAGGCCGCCCGCACGGAGGCGACGGTGCTGATCATGGGCGAGTCGGGCACCGGCAAAGAGCTGGTGGCGCGCGCCATCCACGACTTCAGCGCCCGCGCCTCGCGGCCGTTCCTTTCGGTGAACTGCTCGGGTCTGACGGACACCTTGCTCGAGTCGGAACTCTTCGGTTACGTCCGCGGCGCGTTTACCGGCGCGACCGGGGAACGCACTGGCCTGTTTGAAGCGGCAGATGGCGGGACCTTGTTCCTCGACGAACTGGCTTCCACGAGCCCTCAGTTTCAAGCCAGCTTGCTGCGCGTGCTGCAGTCGGGCGAAGTGCGCCGTGTTGGATCCACGCAGTCGAAACGCGTCAACGTGCGCGTGACCGGTGCGAGCAACGCTCCCCTGCGCGACCTGGTGGCCGCGGGCAGTTTCCGCTCCGACCTCTACTATCGCCTCAGCGTGCTTTCGATCGAACTTCCGCCGCTGCGGGCACGCACCGGCGACGTGGAATTGCTGACGGCGCACTTTCTGCAACGCTTTCGAGGGGCCGATCAGCCTCCCCTGCACCTCACGCGGGAGGCCATGGCGGCGCTCGCGGCGCACGATTACCCAGGCAATGTGCGGGAATTGGAAAATGCCCTGCGCCGTGCGGTAGCGCTGTCTTCGAACGGACTGATCACCATCGATTGCCTTCCGCCCGAGATCTCCGCTTCGCAAAAGAGAACGGCGGGAGGAGCCGGCCTGGAACATCGCCTGATCGCCGACCGTCCGACCATGGAGGAACTGCAGCGCCGCTACTTGCAACTGGTCCTGGAAGAGACCGGGTGGAACCGCCGCCGCGCCGCCGCCGTCCTTGAACTTGATCGCCGTACCATCCAGCGCCTCATCGCCCGCTACCAACTACAAGGCGCACTGGACCCGGACGGCGACGGCGAACTGGAAGCGGAGGAAGTCTGAGCGGCCCCGGCACGCACGGCAAGCTGAAGTATGCGCTACCGATGGCGCTGCTGGTGTGCGCTTTTGCGGTGCAGGCCCAGACGACACCGGTGGTGGCACGCGCCTCCAGTGTTTCGGGACGCGCGCTGCTCTTCAACGCCGGTGCCAATGGCGCCGCGTTCGGACTCTCTCGCGGTGTTGTTCTCAATCCCGGCGATCGCATCGATACGCGCGGCGGCGGCCGGGTGGTGATCGATCTGAGCGATGGCAGCATGGTGGTAGTGCAGCCCGAATCGGTGATCGTGCTCAAGGATTTTCAGCAGGCATCGTCACTGCGCGAGCTGTTCGAAATCACGCTGGGCATCGTGCGGGTGAAGATCAATCATTTCGCGGGGCGGCCCAATCCTTATCGCATGAACAGCCCCACGGCGTCGATCGCGGTTCGCGGCACCGAGTTCAGCATCGAAGTGGGAATTCAGGGCGACACGCAGGTGGTGGTCTATGAGGGCGCAGTGGAAGTCTCCAGCCTGAACGACCCGGACCGCAAGACCCTCATCGAAGCCGGGCGCGGCGTCTTAGTGCAGGCCGGTCAGGATTTTCACCTCATCGGGAATGTCCTGAATCGCGTGGGTGACATGGGAGGTCACGGCGACTCCGACGATCATCACGCCGCACCGGTAGCGGCGATGGCCAATGCGGGTGGTGGCGCAGCCCCGCCGCCGATGCCCGTACAACCGACGCCCCAACCGCCCAGCCCCTCCCACGGCAGCGGCGCTGCGCCGCACGATCGCGATGACGCCTCTCTGCGCGCTACGGCCAGCACCTACGACCGCTATATCGCCGGACTCTCGGATATCGAGCAGGTGCCGTTCCTCTTCCGCTACAACGCCTTCCCGGAAGCGCACCTCGATAGCCTGGAGAATCCGGCATACGCGACCGGTTTTACCAGCGCGGAGGGCCGCGTGTTCGTATTGCCGACCTTTAGCGGCGTGCAGGGTCTGCAGCAGTATCAGTCCACTTTCGGTCCGGGTGGCACCTTGCCGGGAGACTACAGCCTCTCGCCTCAGTTTTCACTCTTTACGCCGATCGGGCGCAGCGGGTTCACTATAGGCGGCAGCGTTTCGGCGTCACGCGTCGGGAGCACTGGAATTTCCGCGATGCCGAATGACGATCCCACCATGTTCACCGCTTCCAATGGGTATCAGCCCAGCACCAGCGGCACGTCGACCGGCACGTTTTATTCGGGAGCCCTGGTGGCCGCCCGGCGCTTTGGCGCGAATAGCCTTGGATTCGAGATCGAGTCGCTTAAGGGTACCGGATCGTTGATCAGCACCACCACTCAGCCGGGCGAGACGGGCGCCATTTCCACCGAAAGGATCGATTCTTCCTCGAATGTCTCGCAGACGCGTCTGACGATGGGGTTTTCCCATGACTTCTCCCGCGACACCAAGCTCGGTGTGTTCTACCGGTATGCGTTCATTGAGGCTACGGATGCCGACGACAGCCACACCATTGACGGCACCCCCGCGGCGTTGAACTCCACAGCCACCGCAGGCCATTCGTCCGAGATCGGCATGCGCTGGCGGAGCGCCATCACACAGCGCCTCTTCTACGGCGTCACCGCCGCATGGCTCGGCGTATCGCTGCGGGACGGCTTGGTGCGGACCAATGCGGTGGATTCTCACGAACGCGATCGCGCACAGCGTGGATCGCTCGGATTGGGCGTGGGATACGCCTTGACCCGCCGCGTGATGTTGAGCCTCGATCTGGCCGGGGGCGCCACGCGCACGCAGGCCGCGCGCAATGAAGATGCCACCGGAAACCTGCTCCAGAACGGCACCGCGAATGGGCACTTCGTCTCGGCGCACGCCGCGGTGCAGGCCGACCTCACACAACACCTGTTCGTGAGCGCCTCGCTGCTGAACGTCTGGCAATGCCACGAGTTGAATGTCGACCTTTTCCCCGACCGCTACGGGCAGAGCACCCTGGTGCAGGACTCCTTCTTTCCCTTCAACCCGGCGGCATTTCAAGCCGGCAACCACTTCTCCGATTTCGGCGTGGGCTGGCGATTCTCGCGCAGTTTCTTCGTGCAATATTTATACTCCACCGACTATGGAGTCACCCCCGCCAGCCACACACTAATGCTGCGTTACACCTTCCACCTGCGCCGCGAATAACGGCGCGCGGACGGCGATTTCCGCCGGCGCGGACGGGTCGGTCTCACGCCCGTCGATATCCCCGGAAAGGCGGGTCGCGAAAAGCTGGTCGAGATGATGCAATAGACTTATGGCAGGCTTTCGATTTGCCGGCTCACTCGCAATTGCATTCTTTCTCGCCGGGGTGGTCTCTGCGCAGGAACTGCCGCGCGGCCAGGTCATCGATCGCGTCGAGATCGCTGGCAGCGACCGGCAGAGTTACGCGCTCTACGTGCCGTCGAATTATTCTGCCGGGCGCACGTGGCCCATCCTCTACTGCCTCGACCCCGGCGCGCGCGGAAGGGTGCCGGTGGACCGATTCTCCGCGGCGGCGGAAAAGGCGGGCTTTCTCGTCGCCGGTTCGAACAATTCGCGGAATGGTCCCCTGGAGCCCTCCGAACTGGCCATCCGCATGATGCTGGCGGATACCCATTCCCGATTCCGCATCGACGACTCTCACGTGTATGCCGCCGGCCTTTCCGGTGGGGCACGTCTGGCATTGGCCTGGGCTCGAAACGGACAACTCGCCGGGGTAGTGGCTTCGAGTGCGGGGTTCGGAACGCCCACGCTTCCCAAACAGATTCCCTTCCTGATCTTTGCCACCGCCGGTGTGGACGACTTCAATCACGACGAACTGTATCGCATGAGCCGCGAACTCGCCCGGAGGCGCACGCCCCATCGATTCGAGGAGTTCGAAGGCGGGCACGAGTGGCTACCCGCTACTCTTGCGGACGAGGCTCTGCAATTCTTTCTGGGCAAGGTTCCGGCGCAGGCTGCCACGCCATCCAAGGAGCAGGAGAAGCTGGCTGCCCGTTTCGACCGCCTCATGCAGGATCTGGCCTCGGCAGGCGATGGCGAAAAGGCGATACTCATTCGCTCTCTGCAGAAAGATTCGGCCCGCTCGGAGGACAATGGCGACCGTCGGGTGGCCCGCCGCGTTCTGGGAGGTCTTTCGATTGAAACGATCGAGCGGGGCCGCGACCTGATGGGGAAAGGAGAGTATGCCGCAGCAGCCAAACTCTACGAGACGGGTGTATTACTCAGACCCGAGAACGACAATTCCTGGTACTCGCTGGCGGTCGCCCAGGCTGGTGCCGGCAATACACGGCGGGCAATAGAGGCATTGGAGCAGGCAATCGAGCGGGGATTCAAAGATGCGGCGCGCATCGAGCAAGAATCGCTCTTTGCGCGCCTTCAAAAGGAGCAGAGATATGGGGAGATGCTCCGGAAATTAAAGAATCCTTAGTATTCGTAACTCAGCGTGATCATCGGGACGAAGTCGTTCAGAAGCGAGCCATACTTCGTGCCCGGTGCCGGCGTAATGAGGTCGGTCGGAAACGCAGTGATGTAGTCGCGGAATTCCGTGCGCAGGTAAACCCGCGGCCGCAACGCGTAGCGCACGCCGACCGCAAAAGTCGCCATGGGCTTCAATGCTTGAGTTTTTGTGAAGTAGCCGAACTGGCTTAGAGGCTGATATGCCTGCTCGGCGCCTGTCCCGCGGAAGATCTTGAGACCGGCGCCACCCGACACGTAGTACTGCGTCCGCGAATCCTTCTTATTGGTGTGATAGACGAGGTCGTAGTGCAGGACGTGGGCCACGCCGGAGAAGGTGGCTTCCGACCCGCCGCTCTGCAATTTCAGATTGCTTTGCTGGAACGCGTAGTGGATTTCCCCACTCAGGTGGTTGTAGAGGTTCTGTCCCGCGAACGCGCCGGCGGAGACTCCAGCCTGAAAACCGGCTGTCGCCGACCCGATCGCTCCGCTTACCGGCACGCCGGGAAGGAAACTGGCGCCCCCGCCGCCTCCGAACTCCCACTGCTGGGCAAAACAGGTGGTCCCTGCGGCCGCCAATAGCAAGACTGATAGTTGAATCTTTCTCATTGGTCTCTCCTTCTGTACATCGGCGGTATCGCCGGGGAACTTTATAGTCTGCGATCAGTTATTCACTACCCGCACGCTCAGCGTGGTCCCTACGCCGCTCTGGTTTACTACCAGCGGAATACTGAGACCCTGCGGAGCCTTGGCTGGGACCCTGGCATTGATCTGGTAAACGCCCACCTCGCCCGCAACGAGGCCGGCAAAGTCCACGGTCATCGGCACGCCGCCCAAGGTGAGTTGCGGCACGATGAGGGCGACTCCCAGGGGGTCTGAAGGCGACGGCAGTCCTGCGTCTACCGACGGCTGCGTCAGGCCCAAGCCGGTCGCGTAAATAATGACCTCATCGTTGGGGTGCAGCGGATTCGTCGGTGTGACCAGTTGGTTGTTGTCCGCGCGGTAAATCGTGGCCAACCCCGTCTCCGGACCAGCCGTGCCCGAGCGGAAGATGCTGGGCGCCGCCGTGAAGATTGAGAAGTTAAAGTTGTCGCTGATCCCGCCCGGAGTCCGCAGCGTCATCGTGGCATTGCCGCTGACGTTGAAGGGCAACTGGCCATTGATCTGCGAGCTGGACACGAAGAGCATCGGCACCGGCAGCCCGTTCACCGTGAGGCAGGACTCCCCAAGAGCCGTGGGCAGCGGGATCTGGCTGGTCGCCATGTTCACCGGGCTCATCTGCTGGCCGTACACGCTGATCAACCCACCGGGCGCCACCGGCTTGGTGCCGTCGGCCGCGTTCACGATCGAGCTGATCTTGGGGGGCGCCACAGCGGCGTCGTAGCTCCATGGCAACACCATAAAGCCCGAAACCGAGAGAGAAATCACCGCGCTGTGGTCAAAGAGCGGCGCCAGCGAGCGCAACAACGGGGTCGTCGCGATGGTAGTTGGAGTAAGCGGAGACTCCACCATGCGAGTAGGCCGGATTCCCAGACTAACCGACGGATCCACGCGCTGAATGACGCCTGGGCTGGCAGACGCGGGCGTCGTCGTGCGAAGGCCGGTCGTATCCACAAACGCGAACCCCGCGGCAGTGCCCGTGGATGTTTCCAGCGTGCCCTGCGTCACCAGCGAAGCATTTAACAGATACTGGCCCACAACATAGGTGTTGTAACTGGAAGCCGCAAAGCCGCCCGACAGCGCAGTATAGTCCTTGCGGGCAATGGTGAAAGTATCGGCGTTGGCGTCATAGAGCATCACGGTGCCATCCGGCATCGCCGCCAGGATGGTTCCGCCGTTGGGAGCGCCGGCCAGTACACCGCCGGGATCCACGTTATTGACGTACACCCCGAGGGTGGGCAACTCGGTGGCCTTGCGGTTCGCGAAATCAATCCGGTCGATCGCACCTGGCGCGTCGCCAGTGATGTCGCGGACCAAAGACAGCATCGCTTTTCCCGATACGGCGACCTGGCGCGGATAGTGACCGCTAGGCATCTCGATGGGGGTTTGTGCCGCCAGCGTGTCGAGATCGAACACAAAGATGAATTGCGAATTGTCATGGCCCACCAGCAGGTATTGCTGATCCATGGTGATCGCCATTCCTGTCGGCGTCGTGCCCGTGCGCAGCGTCGCGACCTGCGAGAAGGTAGTGGAATCGAATACCAGCACCTGGTTCAGATCCTGCCGGATGACGTAGAAGTGATTCCGCTTGGGATCCGGCAGAACGTCTACCAGCGTCCCGGGAACGTTGATTACGGTACCGCGCTGATCCGGATTGCGATTATTCACCAGAAGACGTAGCGGCTTCGGGATATTGATCGCGGTGCCGGAACTGATGGTCATCGGGATTGCGACCGTGCCGTTCTGGTTCTGAAAGGAATTGGGGTCGACGCGTACCTGGACCGTCGCGGGTGTGATGCCGGAAGACGGCGAGATGGTAACTCCGGTTTGGTTCACGTTGATCGCGAAGTCTGTATTCCCGCCACCCGGATCGGTGATTGTGAGGGTTTGTACAATTACGTTCCGATCACAGAAATTACCACTCACCAAAACGTCACTCTGCGTGGCGTTGACGCGATGAAACTGATTAATCCGTCCCACCGGCATCACCGTCACTCCGCTGTCAGACACCGCATATAAGGTGTCCAGGTTGGCATTGAGGACTGCCCTCCCTGTCAGATTCTCCGGAAGCGACAGGGTATCCCGAATCGTCAGGTTATCCGCGTCCAGAAGGTAGAGGACCGGCGGCTGTGAAGCCGCCGGCGACGAAGAGGACGAGGAGGAGCTAGAGGATTTTGAGGGGTCTATGGTGAGGATTTGGGAGTAGAGAATGCCCTTTTTGGAGTCGACGGCATTCGCGCCGATGTTGACGGATGCAATCGAGTTCGGGAACTGATTGGGGAAGCGCAGCGTGGAGTCGAGTTTATACTGCCCGACCATGGTCCAGGAACCGTCCGCCGCGACCGCCAGCCGGGGCAGGGCCTTCGGCCCCGTGATGAAACCACCGGCGTAGAGCGTTCCTTTTCTTACGTCGTAACGGAAGAACGCTTGGGAGGAACCATCGTCCGCAACTCCGTAGGCCACGGTCCGGTCCGGTGTCGTCTCTACCTGGGCCAGGATGATCTGGGTCGGGAACGTCGGCGTTTTGGCGGGTATCTGTTGCGTCGCCAACGCCGCAAACGTCGTGAGTACATTAACCAGGCCCGATACCGGATCGAACTGCAGGAGGCTGGAGCTGGTTACCACCATCGCCGTTCCGTCGGCAAGGAATGCCAGACCCAACGGAGTATCTCCGGTAGTAAACGTCTGCCGTGTACCATCGTTAAGGTTAATTAAAGTGAGTGCGTTCGTTCCAGTGGCGGGCGTCTTGACATTGCCGAAGTGAGCCACCAGGAGAAATTGATTGTCCGGAGAGATGGAAATCGCGCCGGGTTGCGCAGCCACATTCATGGAGGTGTTAATCGAGCCGTCGGCCAGCGACATCACCTCGATACGATTCGCCGTGAAGTTCGCGATGTACAGCACGCCGCGCGATTCATCCAGCGCAATATCGGATGCGTGGCCGCCGATTGGAACCACGGCTCCAAAAGTGGCTGCATGAGAGGGGGTGACAGCGCTCGTCAGAGCGACCGCCAACATAACCGAAATCAGAACACCGTTGCGCATAGAAAATGACCCTTCGAACGTTCCGATTAAATGCCTCCAGCGCCATGGAATCAATAATCGATATGGCTAGTAAGTCCTGCATTACCAAAGTTAGCCAAGATTTTTGAGGTGATTCTTCATATACTCGACGCGTGGGAAGAGGGCTGCTCGCGCTTGAGGCAGCCAGGGAACGAAGGCCATGAAGAAATTTCAATCAAAAGTCGCGCCCGTGTTCATCCTGACGATGATTTCGTCAGCGCTGCTCATTCCGGACTCTTACGCACAAAACTTGGGCAGCACGGTGACCGTGGCGCCATTGCCCGATGGCGCCTATTTCAGCGTCGACGGCCAGATTTACAGTCACGCGATGAGCGCCATTTGGCCAGCGGGCAGCAAGCACACTCTATCAGTCGATTCCCTGCTTCAGGGCGGCTCGTCACAGCTGAAAACTCAGTTCACTTTTAAGAATTGGACTAGTAATATCGGAGCGGTGCAGGGCGGCACCAATACAATTATAGTCACTGCCGACCCTGCAATTACTTACTATCATGCGAACTTCGACCTGCAGTATGCGCTGAGTCTGATCTTCTTCAGTTGCCCCGATCCGACTAACTGCGCGAGCCCAGGCATCATTTATGTGGGCGGGGCGCCCTACAGCACCACGCAGGACATTTACATGTCGGCGTTAAGCTCGGTAATCCTGACCGCGGCGCCGAACCCGGGCTGGGTCTTCACCGGGTGGCAGCCGGGCCCGAACCAGAACATCCAAGGCACTACGGACACGGTAGTCCTAAACGGTCCGGTGATGGTCTACCCTGTCTTTCGCCAGGCCCGCACCATCAATCTAAATAGCTCGCCCTCCGGCTTGACTCTGCTCGCGGACCGCACCAAAGTTCCCACCCCGACCGCCCTCGAATGGGGATGGGACACCACTCACACTCTCGGAGTAGTCAGCCCGCAACTCGATAATTCGGGTAAGTGGTGGGCCTTCCAGTCATGGAGTGATGGCGGAGTCGCCACCCACGCCTACACCGTAACTGACTCACAGACGCCCGATTCAATCACTGCCGTCTTTGCTCCCGCGGCCTCTGTCCTGTACGCGACCACCCCCAACGGACTTACACTCAGCATCGACGGACGGACTAACTGGACGAGTTATGGCTTTGTGTGGGGTGTCGGCGAGACGCATCACTTTGAGGCTCCCGCGCAGCAGACCGACTCCACCGGGCACGTTTGGGCTTTCAGTTCGTGGTCGAATGGGGGGCCGGCGGCGCAGGATTTCACCGTGCCCGCAAGTGCTGTCGATACCGGAGTCCATTTCACTGCCACCTATAGCCCGATGGGGCACTTGACCGTGGCAGCCAGCGTCCCCAATCTGACTATTCAAGTGGACGGCAAGGATTGCGCAACACCCTGTGATGTCATACGCCCGGTGGGCACTTCTGTACATTTGAGTACAGCCGCTTCGATCCCGGTGACGGACGGGGTGCGCAACGATTTCGTGGGTTGGCCGGGTAGCGGCTCTTCGTCTTCGGACTGGAATGTGACGCTCACTGCCGACCCCATGAATCTTGTGGCAAGCTACCACGTCATGAACCGCCTGGCTGCGTCCTCGACGCCTCCCCAGGGGGCCACCTGGTCGATGACTCCGAATTCCCCAGATGGCTTCTACGATGCCCAGACCATGGTCAGCGTCGGCGTCACGGCGTTGCCCGGCTATCGCTTCCACTCCTGGAGCGGCGATCTGACGGGCACCAAACCGGTCGGCACGCTCGCCATGAACGCGCCGAGATCGGTGCAGGCCCAACTCGATCCCATTCCCTACATCGCGCCCACGGGTGTAAGCAATGCCGCTGGCGCCACACCCCAAAGCGGAGTGGCCCCCGGATCTGTGGTCGCCATCTTCGGCGCGAGCTTTGCGACCGATACCGCGGTGGGCCCCACCAGCCCACTCGCGCAGACGCTCGGCGGCGTCACGGCCACGGTGGGGAGCCGCTACGTTCCTCTGTTCTTTGTTTCTCCCACGCAGATCAATTTGCAACTGCCCGACGATCTGGGCCTGGGTGCGCAGACGCTGACCGTGAATTCGACGGGGCTGCCGGCGGTCACTGCCACATTCACCGCGGTGCGCAATGCGCCTGGCCTGTTCTCGCAGACGGTGGGAACCAACCTGTTCGCCATCGCCCTGCATGAGGATGGCACGGCGGTGACAGCTGACTCGCCTGCAAAGCATGGCGAGTTGCTAACAGTCTACGGCACAGGCTTCGGGCCGGCAGATCATGCTCGTCCCGAAGGCTTCCCAGTGCCTTCCGATCCGCCCTTCCTGCTGCTGGACTCGCCCACGATTTTAGTCGGCGATAGCGCGATCCTAGCCGCGGCGAACGCCTTCGTCGTGCCCGGACGGATTGGCATCGATGCAGTGCAATTTCGTCTGGACGATACCGCGCCCACCGGAACCAATGCCAATCTGCATGTAACGATCAACGGCCAGGACAGCAATACGGTCCTGCTGCCGATTCAGTAACTACAGCTTCCACTTTTCGCCACGAATGCCCATGGCTCGCAAGGACCATGGGCATTTTTGCAACTACCGCCGAATTCCTAACGTTTAGTAGACATGCGGCCATCCATTTTCCTGGTGCCTGTTCTTCTATTCAGCGGCGCGTTGTGGGCGCAGGATCAGGTCTTCCGCGTCAGTTCCGAACTCGTAGTCGTCGACGCCCAGGTGACCAATCGTAAAACGGGCGCCACCGTCGGCTCTCTGCAGCAGGGCGATTTGGAGGTCTTCGAGGACGGCATTCGTCAGCAAATCGCCTCCTTCAGCCGCGACAAACTCCCGCTCTCCATCGTCTTCCTGTTCGACCTCACCGATAGCGTCCAGCCCGTGCTGATCCCCTTGGCACAAGGCGCCGCCCAAGCCCTCGAGCACCTCAAACCGGAAGACGAGATCGCCGTGATGGTCTATCAGGAAGAGGCCTCACTCCTGCAGGACTTCACTAACGACCGCGAACTCGCGATCGCCGCAATCCGCCGAGCGGGAACAGGACAGAGAGAAGCCAGCGCCAATGCCTTCTTCAACGAAGGTGTCTTCCAGGCAGCGGCGCAAGCTGGAAAAAGCGCCAACCCGTCCAGCCGGCGCGTCATCATCTGGCTTACCGACAACGTTCCCAACATCCCGCACGACGGTATTCATACCGAACAGGAGGCGCTTCGCGCGGTCAGCGATTCCGGTACGGTGGTCTGCTCCCTGTTGGAATTCAGCGCCATGTCGCGTACCATGTCCGTGCTGTTCAAACACAACCCGATGTTTCTCGGCTCGCGTACACACCATCCTCCCGGCGATGTCAACCATTACGCCGATCAAAGCGGCGGCATCGTACTGAAGTCGAGCAAGGAAGAGATCGCGGATAATCTGGCCCGGCTGATCGACGAGCTTCGCAGCCGCTACAGCATCGGCTACAAACCCGCGAACGATAGGTCCGGCACGGAACGATTTCACCGCATCGAAGTACGGCCTACGAAAGCCGCCGAGCAGCGTCTTGGCCGCATGGTGATTAAAACGCGAACCGGATACTATCGCTGACGTCTACTCCCAACGCAGCGCGTTCATAGGATCGATCGTGGTGGCCCGTCTCGCGGGAATGTATCCTGCCATCGCGGTCACGGCGGTGATTCCCAACGCCGCCCCCGCCATGGTCAGCAGATCGATCGGGTTGACTCCGAATAGCTGCGCCTGCACCAGTCGCGTCAGGGCAACGGTACCGGCCAAGCCGATTGCCACGCCCACTCCGGCGACGGTGAGCGTCTCGCTCAGCACCATCCACAGCACACTGCGGTGGCCTGCGCCCAGCGCCATGCGAATGCCGATCTCGCGCGTTCGCCGCGCCACCATGAACGCCATCACGCCGTACAGGCCGAGCGCCGCGAGCAGCGTCGCCAGCAAGCCGAAGACGCTCGAAAGAGTGGCAAGCAGCCTCTCGGTCAGGAGCGAGATCTCCAACTGGTCGGTCATCGTACGCATATCGTAAACCGGCACGCCCGGATCCACTGTACGCGCCTGAGACCGCACCAGATCGATCGTCCCGGCAGTGTCGCTTCCAGCCCGCACATACATCGTGCCGCCACCCGCAAAACCCTTCTGATCAAACGGCACGTAGAGCTCGTCGGGGATCTCTTCGCGCATATTCTCGTATTTCGTATCGCCGACCACTCCCACGATCTCTATATCGGTTTTGGTTCCGGGATCGATTCCCATGCCGATGTGACGGCCCAGCGGTTCGCTGGCGCCAAAATACCGTTTGGCGAATTTCTGGTTCACGATGCCAACCTTGGGCGCTCCCTTGATATCGCGTTCCGTGAAATCGCGGCCCCTCACCACCGGAATCTTCAAGGTCTTGAAGAAGCCCGGACTGCAATACTGCATGTGTGGATCGGGACGCCCGTCCGGCTTGGCCGCGTACCCTTCAATGGTGACCCAGTTATCCCACTCGTTATTCTCCAGTACAGGAACCACCGCGATACTGTGAGACTCCACGCCGGGAAGCGCGCTCAGCCGTTCATGCAAGCGTCGATAGTAGTCCTCGGTCCCGGTGGGATCATAGTGGCTCAGGGTGGGATCGACACTGAATGCCACGACACCTTGAACATCGAATCCCGGATTCAGCATCTTGAGATTGCGCAGGCTCTGCAGAAATAGCCCCGCGCCGATAATCAGCAGCAGGGACAAGGACACCTGGCCCACCACCAGCCCTTTGCGCAGCGCGGCGGAGCCGCCGCGAATCACCGCACCAGCCTGATCTTTCAGTGTATCGGCCAAACCAGGCCGCGTGGACTGGAGTGCTGGAAGCAGGCCGAAGAGAATTCCCGCCGCGACCGAAGTCACAAACGTGAACGCCAGCATGGTCCAATCCGGCGTGCTGGAAAGGGACAGCGGCGTGTGTCCGGAAGGCAAAAATCGAATCAAAGCTCCATCGATCACTACCGCCAGGCCCACACCCAACGCACCTCCGAGCGCCGACAGCAACAGGCTCTCCATCAGTAATTGGCGAACCAGGCCGCCGCGCCACGCGCCTAATGCGAGCCGCACCGCCATTTCCTTCTGCCGTGCCGAAGCGCGTGCGATCAGCAGATTCGCCACATTCGAGCAGGCGATCAGGAGCACCAGGCCCACAATGCTCATCAACGCATACAGTGGCTTGGAGTAGTCCCGGCGCAGATTCGAACGTCCTTTCGATCCCGGCGTCACCTCCATCCACATCTTGAGAAACTCATCCTTTACCACCGGCGACGCTTTGGAGAACGGCGCCTCCGTCACCTCACGATTCAAAATCTGGTGAAAGAGCGGCTGTAATCCGGCCTGCGCCTTGTCCATCGACATACCCGGTTTCAAGCGGCCAAAGACCTCCACCCAGCGGAAACGGTCGTTTTTCAATCGCGGAAATTCCGAGTGGGGTAAGTCATCCTTCATCATCACCGGGATACGAATTTGCGGAGCCCGCCCCGGCTCCACTCCGTCGAAACCCGGGCTGCTGACCCCGATAATCGTGAGCGCTCGCCCGTTGACGACGATCTCCTTGCCGACAATTCCAGGATCCGCCGCAAAGCGTGCGCGCCAGTAGCCATAGCTGAGCACCGCCAATGGATGGCCCCCGATCGTCACGTCGTCGGAAGGCCCAAAAACGCGGCCAACTGCCGCACCCACGCCGAGCACCGGGAAATAGGTGCCGGAAACAAAGTCGGCGCCGATCAATTCCGTCGAGCCCTGGAAAGTCGCGCTCACGGTATTCGGATAGGTGCAGAAGAGTCCGCTGAAGACTTCATTCTTGTCGCGGATCTCCTGATACATCGGGTACGAGAGGCGGTCGGGTCCGTTGTTGCCGCCGTAGTGCTTGCCGCGTCCCGCAAGCATCACGAGTTGCTCCGGATCTTTTACCGGCAGCGATTGCAGAATGAGCTGATGGATGAGAGTAAAGATGGCCGTGTTCGCGCCGATACCAAGGGCTAGAGAGAGGACGGAGACGCATAAAAAGACAGGCGACTTGCGCAGCGTGCGAACGGAATATCGGAAATCGCGCAGAATAGCTGGCATCGCCGGTTATACTCCGCAACTTCCCAAAAGTTACACGTGGTTCGGATCGCTGCGGTCGTCAGCGCGTATTCGCTATCATGATGATCATGGGCACGACGGCGTTGGTCAGCCTGCAAGATTTCGAGGATCTCGAAATATCCGAGGATGTTGAACTGCTGAGAGGAGAGTTGGTCCACATGTCCCTTCCGGTGGCGCTGCACGCGGATATCTGCGAGCGAATTTACGATCCCCTCAGAGAGGCCTTCAAACGCCGGCAGGCCGGCAACCCGAATGTCCCATGCGGGCACGTTCATTTCGAAGTGGGCTATCTCCTTACTGAAGATCCCCCGACGCTCCTGGGACCAGACGTCAGCATCACTCACCCGAACCAGCCCGTCAATCGCTTCTACCAAGGCGCGCCTGCCGTAGTCTTCGAAGTCATTTCCGCAAACGACCGCGCTCAGCGCCTGGAAGAGAAGATCGCCGAGTATTTGGATCATGGGGCCGGCGAGGTCTGGGCGATCTTTCCCGCTACACGCCACGCCTGGGTCTACCGCCAGGGTACGGCACGTCTCGAAACCGAAACAATCCGCTCCGACTTCTTTCCCGAGGTCGAAATCCCGCTCCACGACCTGCTCTCGTCAGCTTCCCCGGTTTGACACCCTCATTTTGGTGCTGTTAGCCTGAATTTTCATGCCATCGGCGCCTTCGCTTCGCACAACTCCGCTCCACTCTGTCCATTGCGGCCTGAGCGCCAAGATGGTGGACTTCGGCGGCTGGGATATGCCCGTCCAATACTCGGGCATCATCGAAGAACACCACGCCGTGCGCCGCGCCGTTGGAGTCTTCGATGTGAGCCACATGGGCGAGATCGAAATCAGCGGCCCCGAAGCAGCCAGGCTCACCGATTTCATCACCACCAACCACGCTGCGAAACTCAAAATCGGGCAGGCGCACTACTCCGGACTGCTCTACGAAACCGGCGGCTTCGTCGACGACATCCTGGTGTACAAGGTCGCGGACGACCACTTCTTCCTGTGCGTCAACGCCTCGAACCAGGACAAAGATTTCGAGCACATCTGCTCTGCGAACCGTTTCGACGCACAGGTGGAAAATGCCGGCGAACGCTACTCGCAACTCGCCATACAGGGGCCCAAAGCGCTCGCCACCCTGCAGAAGCTGACGCCGGTCGACCTCTCCACCATCCGCTATTACTGGTTCAAAGATGGGGAAGTCGCCGGTACTCCGGCGCGTATTGCGTACACGGGCTACACCGGAGAAGTCGGGTTCGAGATCTTCGTACCGCCTTCGGAGGCAAAGCGCATCTGGGCACTCGTGCTCGAGTCCGGCGCCGAGTTCGGCATCAAGCCTTGCGGACTGGGCGCACGCAACACGCTCCGCCTCGAAGCCAAGATGGCCCTCTACGGGCACGAAATCGATGCCTCCATCTCGCCGCTCGAAGCGGATCTCAGTTGGATCGTCAAGCTCGACAAGGGAGACTTCATTGGCCGCGATGCACTCCTGCGTCAGAAAGAAAAGGGCCTCACGCGCAAGCTCATCGGCTTCGAAATGCGCGGCCGGGGCATCGGTCGCGATGGCTACGAGGTGATGATCGACGGCGTTCCCGCGGGATGGGTCACCAGCGGATCCCCTTCGCCAACCTTATGTAAGAACATCGGGCTCTGTTATCTCCCCATCGCCCAGGCGCACCCGGGCCAGGCCATTCAAATCATGATCCGCAACCAGCCTGTGGATGCGGTGACCGTCGAAACTCCGTTTTATAAACGAGCGAAATAGAATGTATCCAGAAAACTTTCGGTACACCAAGGAACACGAATGGGTCCTCGCCGAGGGGGACACTGCGACCGTCGGCATCACCGATCACGCGCAAGAGGAATTGGGCGACATCGTGTACGTAGACTTGCCAAAAGCCGGCACGCACCTCGAGCAGGGTAAGAGCCTGGGTTCGGTGGAATCGGTCAAGGCCGTTTCCGACATCTACTCGCCGGTTAGCGGCGAAGTCACCGAAATCAACGCGATCCTGGCCGATTCGCCGGAGAAACTGAACGAAGATCCGCATGGCGCTGCCTGGCTCGTCAAGATGAAGCTCAGCGCCCCCGAAGAGGTAAAGAATCTAATGTCCGCCTCCGATTATCAAACGTATATAGGAGCCGAAAAGTAGTTGCGCTATCTTCCGAAGTCTGAATCTGAGCGCCGCCAGATCCTGGACGCCTGCGGCGTGAGTTCCCCCGATGAGCTGTTTGCACACCTGCCTGAAGCGGTTCGGCTTAAGCGGCCGCTCGATCTGGCGCCGGGGATCTCCGAGTACGAGATCGTTCAGTATTTCCGCGACCGCGGCGATGAAAACGGCAAGGGCTACCCGTCCTTCCTGGGCGCCGGTGTGTATCATCATTTCCGCCCGGTCCTCGTCGATACGGTAGTTTCGCGCGGCGAGTTTCTCACGTCCTACACGCCCTATCAAGCGGAAATCGCGCAGGGCACCCTCACCACCATCTTCGAATTCCAGACCATGATCTGCCAGCTCACCGGCATGGACGTGGCCAACGCCTCGATGTATGACGGCTCCACGGCGGTTCCCGAAGCCGCCATGATGGCCGTGCGCGCCACCGGCAAAGGACGCGTCCTGATCGCCCGGTCGGTACACCCCGAGTATCGCGAGGTGCTCACTACTTACGCCAAACACCAAGGCATGCCGGTAGAGGAGTTCGGCTATGTTCCCGAAGCCGGCACCATCGACCTGGAAGATCTGGACCGGAAGATCGACGATCTCACCGGCGCGGTCATTATCCAATCGCCGAACTTCTTCGGAATCGTCGACCAGGTGAAGGCCGCCGCCGGAATCGCACACCAGCGCGGTGCGCTCCTCGTAGTGATCTTTACCGAAGCGGTCTCGCTGGGCATCCTGGAGCCACCCGCCGACGCCGATATCGTCGCAGGCGAGTTGCAATCGTTCGCCATCTCCCCTTCGTATGGCGGACCTTACGCAGGCATCATCGCCACCAAAGACAAGTTCATCCGCCAGATGCCCGGAAGGCTGGTCGGCCAGACCACCGACTCCCGCGGCAATCGCGCATTTTGCCTGACGCTCTCCACGCGCGAACAGCACATCCGCCGCGAGAAGGCCACTTCCAATATCTGCACCAATCAGGCGCTCATCGCCCTGATGGCAACGGTCTTCATGACGGTCTACGGCAAGCAGGGATTGCGTGAGCTCGCGGAACAGAATCTCGCCAAGGCGCATTACCTGGCAAGCAAACTGAAGCCCCGCTTCTGCGGAAAGTTCTTCAATGAGTTCGTAGTCAAAATCGAAGGCCGCTCCCCCGACGCGATCAACCAGGCGCTGCTGAAGAAAAAGATCATCGGCGGGCTCCCTCTCGGCCGCTTCTATCCCGAACTGGCCGATTCCCTGCTGCTCTGCGCCACCGAGATGTCACGGCGCGCCGACATGGACACTATCGCGGAGGTGGCCGCATGATCACGAAAGTTCGCAGTCATCTCTCCCCCAACGAAGCATTGCTCTTCGAACGCAGCTCTCCGGGAAAAAAGGCCTACCAACTTCCCGATCTCGACGTTCCGCCCGTCGACGCCGCGGAAGCTCTCGGCGCCGATAACGTCCGGGAGGCGATCGAGGGATTCCCGGAAGTCAGCGAAGTGGAGGCGATCCGCCACTTCACCCGCCTCTCCACCTGGAACTACGCCATCGATTACGGTATGTATCCGCTGGGTTCCTGCACCATGAAGTACAACCCCCGGATCAACGAACTGGTGGCGCGCACCGAAGGCTTGGCATGGGCGCATCCCTATCAGCCCGAGTCGTTGTCGCAGGGGTGCATGGAAGTGATGGCGCGAGTGGAAGCAGCGCTGGCCGAGATTACCGGCATGGACGCGGTCACGCTGCAACCCGCTGCTGGAGCGCACGGTGAGCTCACCGGCATCCTGCTCATCCGTGCCCTGCTGCAGAAACGCGGCAACCCGCGCAAGAAAATCCTGATCCCCGATTCGGCCCACGGCACCAACCCCGCCACCGCCGCCATCGCGGGATATGCCATCGAGAACATCAAGTCGAGCGAGACGGGCGTGCTCGACGTGAGCGCCCTGGAGCGGCTGGTGACGGACGATGTCGCGGCATTGATGGTCACCAATCCCAACACCTTGGGCGTCTTCGAAGAGAACATCAACCGCGTGGCCGAGATTCTCCACGCCAAAGGCGCCATGCTCTACATGGATGGCGCCAACATGAACGCGCTCGTCGGCATCGCGCGCCCAGGCGACTTCGGCGTGGATGTGATGCATCTCAACCTGCACAAGACCTTCTCCACACCCCACGGCGGTGGCGGCCCCGGCGCCGGCCCGGTCGCCGTCAAGAAGGTGCTGGAGCCGTTCCTGCCCGCACCCCGCCTGAAGCGCTCGGGCAAGAAATGGACGTATGACTACAAACGCAAGCACTCCATCGGCAGGGTGAAGGCGTTCTACGGCAATTTCGGAGTCCTGGTGCGCGCGTTCGCTTACATCCTCGCGCATGGCGGTCCAGGATTGCGCAACGCCACGGTCGACGCGGTTCTCAACGCGGTCTACATTCGCAAAAGGCTGGAGCCTTATTTCGATCTGCCCTACTCCTCGCCCAATATGCACGAGGTGGTCTTCAGCGACGACCGCCAGGCCAAACTCGGGGTTCGCACCGGAGAGATCGCCAAGCGCCTGATCGATTACGGATTCCACCCCTACACCGTCAGCTTCCCGCTGATCGTTCACGGCGCCCTGATGATCGAGCCCACCGAAACCGAAGGCAAGATGGAGTTGGATCAGTTCATCGACGCTATGATCTCCATCGCCAAGGAAGTGGAAACCGATCCGCAGATGGTGAAAAATGCACCCTACGGCACCCGGACCAGCAAGGTGGATGAAGTCACCGCCGCGCGCAAGCCGGTGCTTCGATGGAAGCCCTGAAAAGCAGGGGTTGGGGGCTCTGGCTGGTCTTCGGACTGGTCCTGGCGATTCGCATCCCCTTTTGGAACCACCCGATCCAGGGCGACGACACGATTTACCTGCATGAAGCGGCTCATGCCCTGATCGAGCCGCTTCATCCCGACAACACCCGTTACGTCTTTCAAGGCGGCATAGTGGATCTGCGCGGCCATCCGCACGGACCTGTAAACGCCTGGGTGCTTGCGGGACTACTGGCCATCTTCGGCGAAGTGAAGGAGCTTCCCTTCCGTGCGATCTACACGGTTTTCTCTCTGGTGGCTGTCTGGGGGATGTGGTCTCTAGCCCGTCGATTCTCGCCGAATCCGCTGTGGGCCACGCTGCTCTTCGTCGCTGTGCCCGTGTTCGTCGTAAATGGCAATTCTCTCGAAACCGACCTTCCTTTCCTCGCATTCTGGATGGCGGCGATGGCGATATTCCAGTGGCACAGGCCCTTGGCGTCGGTTTTTTTAGTGCTCGCCGCGATGACTGGCACGCTTCCGCAGGCACTGCTCATCAGCCCGATTCTCGCCGCGTGGGTGTGGCTCTATCGCCGCCACGATCGCGTCGCGTGGTGCGCCTGCTTCGTTCCGCTGTTCACCGTGATCGCATGGCAACTCTTCGAGCGGCTGTCGACGGGCTCATTGCCCGCAGGCGTGCTGAGCGGCTACCTCACTCGCTTTAATCTGTGGAACCCCAAGGCACGCATCGCCCTGCTGTTCCATTTCTGTTTCGTGGTTTTCCCCGCCCTATTGCCCGGCGCCCTGGCGATCGCCTGGAAGAGGCGCCGTGAGACTGACACCCTGTTTCTCATCGCCTGGATTGGCATTTTCTTCGCCGGAGTGCTTGCCGTGTTCTTCGCCGGCTCGGCGCGATACCTGTTGCCGCTCGCTGCACCTGTCGCGCTGCTGGCATCGCGCCTGCCTGCGAAATGGCTCGCGGTAGGCTTCGCCGGCAATTTGACCCTGGGACTCGGCCTTGCGACGGCCAATGATCAGCACTGGGAAGGCTATCGCCAGGTCGCCCTCGAATTGCGCGGGCGCGCCGCGCGCCAGAGAGTCTGGGTCGATGACGAATGGGGCCTCCGTCACTACATGCAGGACGAAGGGGCATTGCCGCTGACGAAATCCCAGCGTCTGCAGGCTGGTGATCTGGTCGTGTCCAGTGAGTTGAGCCATCAGGTTGAGATCCACGAGCCCACCGTCCCCGTGATGCGTACAGTGGAAATCCGCCCCTCCATTCCGCTCCGCCTCATTGGCCTCGAAACCCAGTCGGCATATTCGGACGCCTCTAAGGGCATCTGGCCTTTCGGAGTGTCATCCGGCCCTGTCGACCGCGTGAATGTGTGGGAAATCGGCGAACGTCACCCGACTCTCGAGTACCTCTCCCTCACCGATCCCGCCGCTCGCCAACACATCGTCGCCGGAATCTGGCCCGACGATCACTGGATGTCGCGTAGCGGCATCGTAGTCCTGAAAAGTCCCGCCACTCCTGGCGCGTTAAGTGCGTCGTTCTACATTCCTGACAATGCTCCAGCGCGCCAGGTGACGCTGTACCTCGATGGCAAAGAAGTGACCACCCAAACATTCGCCGCGCCCGGCAAATACGATCTGAACTCGAGCGGCCCTGTCCACCCCGCAGGCCCTTCCTCCACCGTCGAGATTCGAGTTGACCGCACCTTCACCGCACCTCCCGACCTCCGCGAACTCGGCATGGTGCTGCTCGGCCTAGGGTTTCGCTGACGGCCTTAGCAACTTCGGGCGAAATCTCGGAGTTAAACGGGGCGATACCCAAGCGGCTCTAGCCCATACGTTGTGGGTCCCTCCGAACGACGCGCGTTGGCTGGCAGTCAGTGCTAGATGTCGGCGTATCGCCAGATCGCTTGCTGACGCGCACGGCTCGTAGCGCACGTATCGACGAGCCGCGACCGTGAGGGAGCGTCTCTCACCCTCCGATTCGTGGTCGCTTGCTCACGCGCGCGGCTCGCAAGCACACGTATCGCGCGAAACGGGTAGGTACGAGCCGCGACCGTGAGGGAGCGTCTCTCACTCTCTGATTCGTGATCGCTTGCTTACGCGCGCGGCTCGCAAGCACAGGTATCGCGCGAAACGTATTTGGGTAGGTACGAGCCGCGACCGTGAGGGAGCGTCTCTCACCCTCCGATTCGTGGTCGCTTGCTTACGCGCGCGGCTCGCTAGCACACGTATCGCGCGAAACGTATTTGGGTAGGTACGAGCCGCGACCGTGAGGGAGCGTCTCTCACCCTCCGATTCTTGATCGCTTGCTGACGCGCGCGGCTCGCAAGCACACGTATCGCGCGAAACGTATTTGGGTAGGTACGAGCTGCGACCGTGAGGGAGCGTCTCTCACCCCCCGATTCGTAGTCGCTTGCTGACGCGCGCGGCTCGCTAGCACACGTATCGCCCGAAACGTATTTGGGTAGGTACGAGCTGCGACCGTGAGGGAGCGTCTCTCCTCCGATTCGTGGTCGCTTGCTGACGCGCGCGGCTCGCAAGCACACGTATCGCACGAAACGTATTTGGGTAGGTACGAGCCGCGACCGTGAGGGAGCGTCTCTCACCCTCTGATCGGTGATCGCTTGCTGAAGCGCGCGGCTCGCAAGCACACGTATCGCACGAAACGTATTTGGGTAGGTACGAGCCGCGACCGTGAGGGAGCGTCTCTCACCCTCCGATCCGTGGTCGCTTGCTGACGCGCGCGGCTCGCTAGCACACGTATCGCGCGAAACGTATTTGGGTAGGTACGAGCCGCGACCGTGAGGGAGCGCCTCCGGCCTCTGATTCGTGATCGCTTGCTGACGCGCGCGGCTCGCAAGCACACGTATCGCACGAAAAGTATTTGGGTAGGTACGAGCCGCGACCGTGAGGGAGTGTCCTTGCCAAAAATACGAAAACTGCACTTCTGAAACGCTGTCCTAAATACTGCGTTATTCGTACCGAAGGGCCACCAGCGGATCGATCCGCACGGCACGCCGTGCCGGCAAATAACTCGCCAGAAAGGCCACCACGCCCAGCAGCGTCGCCACCGAGGAGAAGACCAGCGGGTCACGCGGCGTCACGCCATACAGCATGCTGGTCATCAGCCGGGTGAGTCCGAACGCTGCGAACAAGCCCACGGCGATGCCCGCCGCAGCCAGCGTCATCGCCTGCCGCATGATCATATTCCGCAGACTCCGCGAATTGGCCCCGAGCGCGAGGCGAATGCCAAACTCCAGCGTGCGCTGCTCCACCGCGTACGCCATTAGCCCGTACAATCCAATGGAAGCCAGCAGAATCGCGGAGAACGCGAAGATTCCCAGCAGCAGCGTATTGAACTGATCGCGCGCGGTGGATTGTACGACGATCTGGTCCATGGTGCGGATGTGCGCCACGGGAAGATCGGAGATGTCCTGAAACACGCGTTGAATGGGCGTCGAGAGCGAATAGGGCGCAACTTTAGTCCGGACTACCCAGGAGAGCGGCATGAAGCCGTTGTTCAATGCCATGACGCCATCGCGGACCTGCGGCAGCGGAACAAACATTTCGGGTGCCGGGTCGGTATTCAAACCGGCGTCGCGCGCGTCGGCCGCCACGCCCACGATTTCGCGTGGAGCTTCCGCAAACACTGACCCCATGGTGGGGCCAATCGTGATCCGCTTACCGATCGGGCTTTCATTCGGCCAGTATTGCCGCGAGAAAGCCTCATTAATGATCACGACGCCGGGAGCCGCGGCATCGTCTCTCTCGCTGAAGGCGCGGCCGCGCACGATGGGCACGCGAAACACATCGAAGAAGCGGTATGTGACATAGGCCCAACCGGCGCCACCGTGAACTGGTCCGTTCGTCAGAGGACGGCCTTCGATGCGGAACGGTAAACCAAGGCCGCCTTCTAGCGGCAGATAGCAGGTGCCCGCGGCGGCCTCGACGCCGGGCAGCGCCTCGATCCGCTCGATGGCCTGACGGGCGACGTCGGCGATCGCTGCTGTTCGGTCGAAGTGGCTGCCGGCAAGCGAAGTATCCATGGTGAGGACGTTATGCGGATCGAATCCAGGCGCGACGCGATGCAGCGAATCGAAGGTGCGGATCAGCAGTCCGGCGCCGATCAGAAGCACGATGGCCAGCGCCATTTCGGAGATCACCAGCAGGCCGCGCGTTCTGTTGGAGCGCAGTCCGGTGCCCGAACGCGAGCCGGCCTCCTTCAGAGTGGAACTCAGATCGGCGCGCGACGCCTGCATCGCGGGCACCATTCCGAAGACTACTCCGGTAAGCAGGGACACCAGCCCGGTAAATACAAGCACCCGCCAATCGAGAGTGACTCCCGAGCCGTCGACGCCAATTCGCGGGATGTTACCCGGATTTAACGCCAGTAGCAAGCGAACGCCAAAGGCGCCGAGCAGCAGGCCCAGTGCGCCTCCGATCAGTGACAGGATTACGCTTTCCGTAAGCATCTGGCGCACGATCCGTCCGCGGCTGGCGCCAATGGCGGCACGAATCGCAATCTCGCGGGCCCGCACCGAGGCGCGGGCGAGGAGCAGGTTCGCCACGTTGGCGCAGGCAATCAGCAGGACGCATCCCACCGCTCCCAGCAGCACCAGCAAGGCGGTGCGTACATTGCGGACCAGGATCTGCTGCAACGGTTCCACCGTGAACGAATTGTTCGGCCCCATGGAGTTCGGGAATTTGCGCTTGAACTGCTCCGCCGCCAATCGCAATGCGGCCTGGGCAGCGCGCAGAGGTATGCCGGCTTTGAGCCGTGCGGCGGCATTGAAGTAGTGAGCCTGCTGTGTGCTGTTCGGGTCGGCCTGGAACGGAATATAGAGGTCGGGTGCCGAGTCGAATTGAAAGCCCGCGGCAATCACTCCAATGATGGTGTACGGCTCGCCTCCAAGAGTGATCGGCTTGCCCACGATCGCCGGGTCAGAACCGAAACGCCTCTGCCACAAACCATTGGAGAGCACTGCAACGCGGCCGCCACCCGGCCGGTCTTCCTCCTCTGAGAAGGTGCGCCCGAGAGTGACCGGCGCGCCGAAGAGACGGAAGAATTCATGCGAAACGTGGATGCCCTTGACCTGTTCCGGCCGGTCGCCGCCGCCCAAGTTCATGCCGGGGCCCCCGCTGTCGTAGGCGGCAACATCGTCCAGCACCTCACTCTGCGCACGCCACACGTTATATTTGGGGACCGATGCGCCTGGAAAATTACCCTGGGGCGAGCTATTCATGAGCAGCACGATGCGGTCGGGCTGCGGATAAGGCAACGGCTTCAACAGAACCGTGTTTACCACGGAGAAAATGGCGGTGTTGGCGCCAATGCCGAGTGCCAGTGCGGAAATGGCGGTGGCGGTGAAGCCCGGGCTGTGCCGCAGTATGCGAATGGCGTGCTTCAGGTCCTTCATGAGAGCATCCATTGGTGGGTCTCCCTTCCGTAACTGTACTCAGGTTAGACGCAGCAACGGCGCCGGTGATAGCGTAGGGCTAGGTTGCGGGAGGATGCGTGGTTCTTCGAAGGCGGGCGCGTTGAACCCGCCCGAGGCGACTCAACAGCGCGCTATATAACTGCCGCGCCGCCGGCGTGGCGCTCTCCACAATATCGGTCATCCCGTTTTAGCCTCCTCTACGAACTTTTGCGCCTGTGGTGCGATCCGCTCCTCAAATCGACGGAAACTCTCATACAGTGCCCGCATACCGCTGCGCTGACCCCAAATGCCAGGTGGCAATTGAGGATCATGTCCGATGAACTGCGCAACACGGCCGCCGACCTTCATCCGCGCGACGAAAGCAGCTCTCGGCGACGTCGTTCGGGCGGCATGACGCTCGACCCAGGACGCTAAGCCGCTCGCTGCCGAATCCAGACCATCGAGGTCGTACAATCGGGCCGGATCGATTACGTGTGAAATAAACTCTCCGCGCATGCAAACGCCGGCCGCGCCGTGGATCGTTGTTCCCCATGCTGGCCTGATGAGCACGTTTGGCGCGATGGCGCGCCAGCCTTCGAACCATAACGCGCCGTGCAATTGTTCGCGGTTCCTGCGCTCTTTTGGCTCATTCAGCGCTATCATCCACCACTTTCCATCCCACGCCTCATCAGGCGCCCGAAGCCGATCAAGGATGCCCTCAATGACAAACGCCTGACGCGACGAGTGCCGATATGTTGCATTGCGGGCCGGCCCCTCGCGCTCCAGAATTCCTTCGGCGACCATCCTCGTTAGGTGGCTTTTCACGTTCGTCGCCGATACGCCGAGCGGCTTCGCCAAGCGGATGAGTTGAGCCGCGGTTAGCGCGCAGTCCGCAAGCACCAGTATTCCAACCAAAACCGTCCGCCCTGAATTGATGTTTCGTATAGTTGCATTTTCTCACAAAGATGGACGAAAATTGCAATCATGCGCGGATATACCAATTGCCAGTCGTGCGGCATGCCGATGAAACGGGACGAAAACGGCGGCGGCACGAACGCCGACGGCTCCAAGTCAGCTATATACTGCTCGCACTGTTACAAGGCGGGACACTTCACGTTGCCGAACCTCACGGCGAAGGAAATGCAGGCGCGGGTCAAGCTCAAACTGCGCGACTCGGGTTTCCCCAGGATTGCCGCGTGGATATTCACGCGTAACATTCCAAAGCTAGCGCGTTGGCAATCATCCTGAGCCCATTCGCGACTTCTGGCCCGAATGCTTACAAACGGGGGCATACCCTGCCGCAACGTATCCCCACCGGGGCCCCGGCATTCCGGCCCCTTGCCTGCGATCCCCCCACAATGGCACCTTGAACCGAGTTCACAAAAATGAGAACATTAGGGAGGATGGGTGGCCCAAACCGAGGTATTGTTCTTTCGGGAACTGAAGGACAATTCAGTGCCACTTTTGGAATGGATTGATGAATTGCCGTTGAAAGTAAAGGCCAAATGCATTGAGCGCATCGACCGCTTGGCTAGCTCGGACATGAACTACGGCGACCTGAGGCGGATTTCTTGCGCGACGGTATTTACGAACTTCGGGCGAGCTACCAAGAGGTTCACTACCGCATGCTTTATTTCTTTGCAGGAAAGGTCGTGGTTGTCGTCTCTCACGGCCTAACTAAGGAGCGGGAGGTCCCTCCCCTTGAAATTGATCATGCCGTGGAGAGAAAACGCCTGGTTGAAACAGACTTGCTCCAATCCACGTTTAGACCGGAGTAGAGGATTATGGCAGAGAAAAAACTTCAATCGAAAGCCTCTCATTTTCTCTACAACCGCTACATTGCGGGCGATCCAAAGCGCGAAGAAGAATACGAAGAAGAGGTCATCAACGCGGAAATTGCGCGGAAGATCCACGACCTGCGGACAAAGGCAGGACTCACGCAGCAGGAACTTGCGGAACGTGTAGGCACATCAAAATCGGCCATCTGCCGGCTTGAAGATGCCGACTACGATGGGCACTCGCTCTCTATGCTGAAGCGGATCGCGGAAGCGCTCGGCAAACGAGTGGAGATTCGCTTCTTGCCGGCGAAGCGGGCTCAGAACGGCGTAGGAACTGGTTTATCGGCGACCCGTTTATGATGTTTCCACTGGTCTTACCGAAGAGCTGGGGGACATTCTCCAAACCATCGTTGCCGATGGAAATGCTCCGGCGGAAGCCGATGCATATGTTCGACTTCGGTTATCCGAAGAGGGTAGGCTGATCCCACAGGTGCTTGTGAACGTGGCTTATGTGCTCGCTCACCAGAAAACGGCCAGCGCCCGGGGCTGCCCAATATTTTGTTGATCGATGGCTTGACCAACCATGTTGGCCAGGAGGGTTATGATCTGGAGCGGGTGCGCCACGCCTATTAATACTTGATATCCCCACTGACCATGACCGAAAATGGGGCGGCCGGGCAGACTCCTTCGGAGATGCGCAGGACGCTGGAGATTCCTCCGGAACTCAGTGAGGACGCATTCCAACAAGCTGCTGCCGCTCTCTCTCGCTCACTCCGGTCGCGGGAGGGTGGCGAGTTGGCGATAGCCAACGCACTCTGGGCGAACCGCGGCTTTCGGCTGGCGGAGAGTTTTGTCAGGAGGTCCCGGGAATACTATGATGCCCAAGCCTCCACACTGGACGTCGAGAGACCCGAAGCGACCGAGACGATCAATGCCTGGGTCAGTAAATATACGCAGGGGAAGATACCGGGCATCGTGACTCAGGAAAATGTCCGAAGCTCTCTCGCCATTCTCACCAATGCGGTTTATTTCCGGGGCTGTGGAGTGAGCGGTTTCCCAAAAACCTCACTCAGAACGATGTCTTCCACAGAGCAGATGGCAGCAGCCGGACCGTCCGATGATGCACCGGGTGCGAATCGCGAACGGCTACCGACGCGGCAAGGGCTTTGAAGCGACACGCCTGCCTTGCCAGTCATCGCGACTTGCCCTTTATGCCATCCTGCCAGAACCGGGAACTAGCCCGTAACAGGCGCTGGCAAGGGTATCCGTTGCGAATCTGCCGCAAGCTACTGACACTTCCGAGTTGGACTTGGGGCTACCTAAGTTCAGCGTTAGTTACAGCACCAAGCTGAGAGATCCGCTGGAGCGAGTGGGGATGGGAATTGCGACGCGATATCCGGGAGCCGATTTCGGGCCGATGGGTTCGCATCAAATTTTCAATGGCGAAGTGCTGCACAAAACGCGACTGGAAGTCGACGAAGATGGTACGGTCGCCGCGGCAGCGGCCGCGGTGGTAATGGTTCCAGGTGCGGTTCGGGCGCCTCCAAAAATATGAAAATCCTCGTTTTCAACCCGCCATTTGGCGTCATTTTGTGCGATGAGAAAACGCGCGCGGTTCTATTTGTGGGCAATATATATGAACCGTAAGCCTTAACTTCTTTCTCATAACGTACTAGACTCGGCGTTAATCTAGTGATCCTGGAAGACTTAGGACGTCGGTACCACACCCCCCTTCCCGTACTTTCTCCGGCATTTCCTTATTGCATTTGTAACAACTTCGGTCTGAAATAGAAGACGTGATTGTGTTGATGGCACATTCATAGATCTGTCACGGACAATGCGATAACGGCCCCGTTCCCAAAACTTTTTTAAGAGGACTCGGATTCAGCAATGGATCTCTATAAAATAATTCAAACCCTATACGCCGAAAAGGCGCGGCTCGAAAGCATCATCGCTTCACTCGAATCGCTGCAGGGAATCAATCCACAGGTTCCGAAACCTCGCAGTACGCGAGGCCGCAAGTCGATGGGTGTCTCCGAGCGCAAAGAAGTTTCGGCGCGAATGAAGAAGTACTGGGAAAAGCGGCGGCGCAAAGAACAGGGCGATACCCCAGGCGAGGAGCAGAATCAGAATCACTTCGCCGGCCTTGCCAGCGCATTGTAGCTGCCCTTCGCGCCTTCGTGATCGACTCTCGGCCCGGGAAACCAGTGGCCGGGAACGCTCGGGTTTCTCTGCGAACTCGCTCGTGGAAACCCTGAAATGACTATCGGCAATTCGCTGAAAGTACTATCCCCGGAAATTATTTTGGCACTATCAGGCCGCCATTTACGCCGTTCAAAGTGAATAGCAGGAGGGGCGGTGGTGATGGCCAAAATCAATGTGTTGCGCCGGCGAATGCTCGCAACCGGCAAAAGTCTGGGCGGAAGACTCTTCCAGGAAACCATACGTAAACGGCGCACTTCGCCGCGGGGCACGAGCCTACGCGGGCATGCCCGTGTGAAGACGCTCGCGATCGAGTATGCGACCGCAATCGCCGCCTACCGGCGCGAAGTGGAACAACTCGCCGCGCCCAAATTGCGTCAACAGAATCAACGCGAAGTCAGGCTTCACCACTAACGAGGCTCTTCCGGCGGACGAACTCTGGCAAATCGACGACACCTACTGGATGAGCGAAACTGCCATCCTGTTCATTGGGTTGGGCAGCGGTTTCAGGTCCAATTGCGTATTGATCGCCATCTGCAATGCGCCGGCGATGAATTGCGCTGGTCCCGCAATCGTATCGCCCGGGAGCAGACCGAGTACGGTGATCCAAGCCCCGCGGGGTGCATAGATCGTTCCGAGAAAGTTCACTCCCGCCTTCCCGCCCGACTGCGAAGCCTCCAGAATCATCTGCTGCGAGCCCGGAATCTGCAGAACGTTGGCGCAGACTGAGCCGCACGACAGGTCGAGCGCGCCATTGCTACTGTATTTCAGCGTGGTATTGGCTTGATCTTGCCAGAAGAGCACCGGCGCAAAGGGCTTTAGCTCTGCCGGAAGATTGGCGCTTGAGGCGTTGAGGCCGTGTAACGTCGCCGTATAACCCAGTCCGCCCTGGACCCCGGCGGTCACTTGCGGAAACGAGAGACCGCTATTCTGAATCGCTTGCGGCAATTTGAGGCCGGAGTAGTTGGTGTCCGTGAAGATGAAGATTTCGCCCGCGTCGGTGTTCTGAGTGATCGTCCCACCGTCAAGCGGCGTGCCATCCTGCAGCTTGGAGTTGACTCCAGCGGTGAGCCCAATTCCAGGACCGCCGGAGACGGGCTGGGCTCCCGCAAAAACATACCGCCCTGGGCTGAAAGTCACGGAACTGAGCGACGCCGTGACCAGCCCTCCGTAGAAGACGTAATTGCAGAATCCGCCGCAGGGATTCGATGCTCCGTCGGAGAAGGTCACGCTACCTGCGATCGTGATCGGTAGCCCCGAGGGCGTTCCCAGACCGGGAAGTGTTGCATAGTAATTTCCCGGTGCCAGCAATTTCGTTCCGCCTAACAAGTTTCCAGTGATCACTCCGCCGGGAACAGGCACATCCGGAAGCCCCGCCGGCGCGGGAGGCTGTCCCTTGCCGCGCATGGGATCGCGAAAGCCTTCGCCGTCCTGGAAGCCATTCTTTGGCGAGGCAGACCAGGCGGAAATCCCCAACGCATTGATACCGCCCGGCCCCATGATGTCGGTGAAGGGCGCACTCACTTGCGCGCTGCCCAGAATGGTTGCGGCAGCCACATTTGGCAACGGCGTGGACGAAGAGTTCGAAGACGACATATAGATACCCCCAGGCGCGTTGACCTTCGCTCCAATCGCCGACAGAAAGTCTTCGCCGCATACCACTCCGATCTGCAGCGCCGAAACGAAGCAGTCCGAGGAGCGGTTCAGCAGATACATCGACGCATTTACAGACACGGGGAACATCGCTGCCGTAGCCTTCGCAGTCACATTCAGGTTCCGGTTGCCCAGTACCGCGGAGAACAATTGCGGGGATTGCTGCGAGGCCACGGCCTGGACCCAGTACGACAGTCCGGGTACATTGGAACCATCCAGTCCTGCGCCGGCCTGGGCGGCGACTTGCAGCGATTGCCGGCCGTTCATTCCACTCTGTGTCACACCATTCTGTCGTGCATAGAGACACCCGCTGCTCAGATTGCCGGAAGACGGGCACGGGCCTAGGGCTTGGCATTGCACGTTCTGGCCGCATTGCGCCGTGGCGTTTTGGCCTAAGTCCTGCAGCGCTTTCGACGCAGCCCCGAGCGCCGCGGAATCGGCGGCCGATTGAGTCATTCGTTGCAGGGAGTATCCCCATCCCAAGTCAATGGCCAAGCCCAGCGTTCCGAAAACGACGGGCATGGAGAGTACAGTCAATAAGAGCGCCTGGCCCCTTCGGGGGCACGATCCTGCCGGCATAGGTTTCACCTCAAAATACGATTTCTTCCTGGGACTTGGCGCCCAGGTTCAGAGTGGAAAAGTTGACTTTCCCGGCGCCTGGCCAGAACATGGCCAGCGCCGAGCGAAACGGATAGCTGCACGAGATGGTGATGGCCGTGCCTACACTGTTGTCTGAGGCAGGGGGCCAGGTGCTCGCATTCCCGATGCATTGATTCAGCGGACTGCAATTGAGCGACGTGCCGGTAGTCTGCAACACGACACTCAACTGGTCCGGCGGGATGCCCGTAGCGCTGCCGCGAATGACTTGCGCGACCGCGTCCACCGTAATGGGGCACGCCGAGGAAGCCGCGGCACAGCTACTGCCGTGGACCGCCGCATAGCGCGTTGCCTTCCTCACCGAAAAGGCCACAGTGTTGTAGATCCACATGCCGCGAGCCAGCTCAACGATGGAGATCAGAATGAAAATCAGCGGAATACAAACCAGGGTGAACTCGATCATCGAGTTGCCTCTGCGTAAGTGTCGTCGTGATGGTCTCATGGCAATGTGTCTCTCAATCGCATCTCAGCGGTCTGCGTGATGGCGGTCACTCCCTGAATCGGCACGCGAAAGAGCGGCGGCATCTGGTAAGTAACGGTGACCAGCGCCGCGGGGCCGCTATCGGCGGTGGAACCCGACGATCCGCAGGCCGTCGTCCCGTTGCAGTAGTTCGCCGCCACTGACAACGGGAGGCCGCTGCAACTGCCGCTGAACGATGGCCCGATATTCGGCAGGCTGCGCATCTCCTCCATCACCAGTTTGCAGGCTCCAGCCTGATCGATCGCGGCCGCATTGTTCGCCGAGCCGTGCAGGGCCGCGACGCGCGCCGCGTTTTTTACGGAAATGAAGGCGTACGCGTAGAATCCGAGGTCGAAGACGCCCGTAAATAAGAAGATCACACATGGAAAAATCAAACAGAATTCAATGATCGCGTTGCCCCGCCGGTGGGCACGCGAAGCCGGCATATTTTTTCTTGCCACTTGTATGAGCATCAATCCTCGCGATTTCTGTATCAATTCTCGAGGAGTCGAGGCAGAAGGACGTTGATTTAGATCAAAAGAATTCGCTGGTAGTACTAATTTTTGATATTAATTTTTTCAAAAATGCCAGGCGCTGACGTCCCAATTTTGGAGGTGAGTTGCAAGAACCCGAGTTTATCGAAGCCAACCCAGCAGGGTGGGCCGTCGAAATCCCTTCAGCACCCACAACGAACTCCGCGGCTGGCTCGCCGAGGTGACGAACGACTTTCCATCCGGTGACAAACTGAATCCACGAAGTTCCGCGGCCGTCTGCAATGGCAGTTCGCCCAGCACCTTCTCGACCGGTTTCGCCACGTCGACCGAGACAATCTGACGATGGCGGTCGGCCGATTCGCGAATGCCCACTAGTGACTTGCCGTCTGAACTCCACCCGAACACCAGCCATTTACTCGTGCTCAGGACGTGACTCTCCCGGCCATCGTCCGACACCACTGCGAGACCCTCCATGGTCATACAGGCGATCGTGTGGCCCTGCACGCGATTCCATTTGGGATGCGATCGCACGGCGCCCTTTTGCAATACCACCGGCGCCGAACCCCCGCCGCTTTGCGCCTTCACCAGCGTCCAGACTCCGTTGAAGTTCTGCAGGTAGGCGATCCACGAACTGTCGTCATTCCAGGAAGGCGATTGCTGGTCGTTGGAGTCAGTGGTGAGCCGCAAGGGCTTTCCTCCAGCCACGCTGGAAATATAGATGGCGTGCCCGGACTCTCCCGCCACCGAGTAGGCGATACGCCGGGAGTCGGGTGAAAAGGAGGGCTCGCCAAACGAGGCGATCCACGTCTGGTCGAAGTCCTTTTCCGTCACCAGCGGGCGTTCCCAGCCCTCATTGGGACTTTTTAACCAGATCTGCGAGGTCCCGGTGCGATCGGTGGTGAAGACCAGTTGATCGCCCGATGGCGACCACGTGGGATCCAGTTCGTTCCGCGGCGTGACCATCAGGGCGTGCTCCGATGAGCCGTCTAACGGCACGGTAATCACATCGAAGTCGCTTTCCAGAGCACTGAATGCAATGGTGGCGCCATCGGGTGACACAGAGGCCTCAGTAGCATCGCGCGTGAGCATCGAAACCGGCCGCATGAGGCCGCTCCGCGTGTCGATAACCTGCAAGTCGGCACCGGTCGCTCCCGGCACGAGTCCTCCGAAAACGATATGGCGCCCGTCCGGCATCCAACTGAAGGGATACGTCCCCTGCACCAGCGTCAGCGGTTCTTGTGGAGTGCCTTCGGGATAGGGCAGAATCCACAACTCTGAGCGCCCGTCCCAGCGGGCCAGCCAGGCACCCAATGCCTTCCCATCCGGCGTGAACGCGACGTAACCGAATTGGAAACGGGAGTTGGCAAACGGTGCGCCGGTGTAGCGCCGTGGACCACTGCCATCCGGCGAGGAGAACCACAACGAGAGTGGCTCTTTGCCCGTGGAGTCGTCGCGGAGAAAGGCCAACGTCTTGCCATCGGGCGACAGGGAGGCGGCGGAAGCGTTCTCCTGGACAGTGGCTGGCGAACCTCCGGTGGCGCCGATCACGCGCAGAGCCTTCCCCTTCGCGCCGGCATTGAAGTAGTAGATCTTGGTGCCGTCCGGCGACCAGAAAGGCATCTCGCAATCGTTCGTAGAGTTGGTGACTTCCGCGGACATGGGAGATTTGAGATCGCGAACGAACACCTGGCGGATGCCATGGGCTTCCGCGGTGTACACGACGCTGCCGCCGTCGCGAGACCAAACCGGAGAGGTCTCATTGGCGCCGGAACTGATCAGCGGCTCCACACGATAACTCCGCATGTCCACCAAAGCGTCCGGTAAGACCAGGAACTCCGTAGCCAGACTGCCCGCCGCCAAGCCTACCAGACCCACCAGCAGGCTCCAGAGAGGACGGCGCCGGCGCACCGGTGGCGCCGGCAATGCAGGCGTTTTGGGACTGGAGACTTCGTCCAGCCGCGACCGCATGATCATCAATTCGCGATGCAGGTCACATGTCGAAGCGTAACGGTCTAGGGGATCTTTCGCCATGCAGCGATCGATGCACCAACGGACCGGCGCGGCAATGGCCGGATGCGATTCCGCAATCGGCGGAGCCTGCTCTTCCATGATCGCCATCATGGTGCTGACCGCCGTGGGCCGGGAAAACGCCGGCTTCCCCGTGACCATCTCGTAGAGCACCAGGCCGAACGAAAACTGATCGGAGCGATGGTCCAGTTCTGCGCCTTGCGCCTGTTCCGGACTCATGTACGCGGCGGTGCCCACCAGGAAGCCGGTCCCGGTGACCGGATTGTTCGGAGCACTCGCGCTCTGCGCGCGCACCCGTTTGGCCAGCCCGAAGTCGAGGATCTTGGCATGCCCATCTTTGGTCACCATCAGGTTGGCGGGCTTCAGGTCGCGATGCACGATGCCTGCCTGGTGGGCGGCTGCCAGACCCGCAGCCACCTGCACGGCGATATCCAGCACCTTGCGTAAAGGCATGGGCCCGCGCGCCAGGATGTTGCGCAGAGAATCGCCTTCGATCAACTCCGAGACGATGTAGGAGACTCCGCCGTCCCTGCCGACATCGTGGATGGTCAGCAGGTTGGGATGATTCAAGGCGCTCGCAGCACGGGCCTCCAGGGCGAACCGCCGCTGAAGGTCAGTGTCGTAGGCTGCTTCGTCAAGTAGAATCTTGATGGCGACGTCGCGTTCCAGGCGTTCATCCCGCGCGCGGTAGACCTCACCCATGCCACCGGCGCCCAAAGACGTAGTAATTCGGTACGGGCCCAAATGACTACCAGGGGTAAGAGCCATGGCATCATTGTAGAGCTTGTATAGATCAGATGTGCTGTTTACTACAGTGAACGGCGGAATCTCAGTTCATCTGATAAATCGAGTTGCGATCTGCACCCCGAACCGGCCCGACGTTTCGTCCAGCGACGGTTGAAATTCCGGAATCTACTGCGATACTCCGGAATCGGCCGGGGAGATGCTTGGGACCGCCATGGTTTCGAACATACTATCATTGCAAGGTGCCGTCGCGTGTGACCAATGCCGATCGAATCATCTCGATGTTGCAGGAAGCTGGAGTAGAGCGATTGTTCGGCATGCCGGGAGGCGGCAGCAACGCCGATCTGATCGAAGCTGCGGGTAATGCCGGTCTGCCATTTTCGCTGGCCCATACCGAGACCGCTTCCGCATTCATGGCGGCGGCGCAGGCCGAAATCACAGGCAAGCCGGGCGCTTGTCTGGCGACGCTCGGACCGGGCGCCGCGTCGCTGATGAACGGAATCGCCCATGCGCATCTCGATCGCGTTCCTCTGCTGGTGCTCACGGATTGCCTGAAAGAGCGCGATCGCCACGTGATGCTGCATCAGGGATTGCGGCATAGTGAGATGTTTCGCCCGGTGGTGAAGTGGAGTGCGCGGCCCGGAGTAGGCGAGATCGAGCAGGCATTGGATCAGGCCCTGGAGCAAGTCCTGAGTCTGCCGCCGGGTCCCGTGCACCTTGATCTTTCGAGCGAGGTCACTTCTTCGCAAGTCGTTGGAGGGGATACTGCGAAAAGTCTCGACATTAGTGTCGAGACGGCGAACAGGCGAGCTTGCGCCACGGCCCCGGCGCGGTATCCCGTGTTGCTCGTGGGACTGGGAGCTCGCAGCCCGGAAACTGCTTCTGCCCTTCGGGAACTCTGCGAACGATTCCACATTCCGGCGCTCGTCACCTACAAAGCCAAAGGCGTGATTCCGGATCACCATCCGTGGTTCGGCGGCGTCTTTACCAATGCCTCGCTGGAGAGCAACGTCCTCGAACGAGCCGATCTGTTCATCGCGGTCGGCCTCGACCCGGTCGAACTCCTGCCGCGTCCCTGGAAGTTCTCGCATCCTGTAGTCTCGCTGAGTGCTTGGCCCACCGAGCCCAGCCAGATTCCTTTCAGTGCGGAATGGGTAGGAGACCTACCCTCTCTGTTGAATGAACTCGCCGCCTCGCTGACTCCCTCGCAATGGGACAGTGCCGAACTGCGCGGACTGGTGGACGACCAACGCCGCCGCATGCGGCCGGAACAGACTCCGAAGGAGTGGCCTCTCCTCCCGCATCGCATTGTCGAGATCACCGAGAAGATCTACTCGGGCAGCCGCATCACCGTCGATGCCGGCGCTCACATGTTTCCGGTGATGTCGCTCTGGCCCGCGGAAGAACCGTCGGGAGTGCTCATCTCAAACGGACTGTCGACCATGGGATTCGCTCTGCCCGCCGCCATTGGAGCGGCTTTCCTCGACACTTCCCGTCCGGTGGTCGCGTTCACGGGCGATGGCGGCCTGATGATGTGTACGGGCGAACTGGCCACGGCCGCGCGCGCCGCTCTTCCGCTGCGAATCATTGTTTTCCAAGACAACGAACTCAGCCTCATCAAGGTCAAACAAGAGCAGCGCGGGTATCGGACGGATGGCGTATCGTTCGGCTGCATCGACTGGACCGGAGTCGCATCCGGCTTCGGGGTAACCGCCCGAGTCGCCGCCAACGAGAACGAACTACAATCCGTCCTGCGGGAGACGGCCGACATTCGCGGCCCCGTCCTGATCGCCGCAAGAATCTCGGGAGAAAGCTATGCAGCCACCATCCGGGCGCTCCGTGGTTAACATGGCCCGCGAGACGCGCCTTCTTGCGGGGGCGCTCGCCGATGCCACATTCGCCGGCCTGCCGCCCGACGCCGTGGACGCCACCCGCCGCTCGATTCTCGACTGGCTCGGGTCGGCGCTGGCCGGCGCTTTGGAACCGCCTGCCCGTATGGCGCAGCGCGTCGTGGCAGCGCTTGGAAGGTCCGATGAGGCAACGGTGTTCGGCGGCGGGCGCTCCTCCGCGGCGGGAGCGGCGCTCGCCAATGGCGTCGCATCGCACATTCTGGAACTCGATGACATTCACAAAGGCTCCACGGTGCACGCGGCCGCGCCGGTCATTTCCGCGGCGTTGGCAGTGGCCGAACGCGAGCACGCCGATGGGAAGGCTTTTCTGCTGGCCGTGGCTGTGGGATACGAGGCCGCGCTGCGGATCGGAGAAGCGGTGAATCCGAGCCACTATCGCTTCTGGCATCCCACCGGAACGGCCGCGACTTTTGGCGCGGCCGCCGCGGCGGGCTCTCTGATGAAGCTGAATGCGTCGCAAATGTCGAATGCGTTGGGTAGCGCCGGCACTCAGGCCGCGGGACTCTGGGAGTTCAACGCCGATGGCACGATGAGTAAGCATCTGCATGCGGGCAAGGCGGCATTCAACGGGATTCTCTCGGCCGATCTGGCGCGGCAGGGCTTCACGGGTGCGAGTCGAATTCTGGAGGGCGAGCGCGGATTCTTTCGCGCCATGAGCACGTCATACGACCCGTCGCGCATCACCGACAGGTTGGGAACGCATTGGAAGATCACCGAGAACTGCTTCAAACTGCACGCCTGCTGCGGCCACACGCACAGCGCCATCGACCTGGCCCTCGAGTTTCGCGAGGCGCGTGGTTGGACGGGAGTAGAGGCGCTCGATCAGGTCGCGGAGATTCATATCGAAACCTACGGCCCAGGCTACGAAATCGTAAAGAACTCCACCCCCGTTACTCCGTATCAGGAGAAGTTCAGCATCGCGTATTGTGTCGCTTCGGCGCTGCTGAAGGGAAGCCCGTGCGGCGCTCTCCTCGAACGCACGCGGGTCACGGTCGCCGAGGATCTGACGGCCAAATATCCCGGCGCCTGGCCCGCGCGGCTCACCATCGTGCTTCGCGATGGAGCGTCCACCACCCAATCGGCTGACTATCCGCGCGGCAACCCCGAGAATCCTGTCTCCACCACGGTACTCCAAGAGAAATTCCGCTCGTTGGTCACTCCGGTGTATGGAGCGCTGATCGCCGGCCGGATCCTTGACCTTTGCGCCTCCCTCGAGACCTGCCCCGACATGGGAGAAGCCCTCCTGCACCAGTTATGAAAGACATCAACCCGCGCTCTGCCGAGTTTCCCGAATACCGCCAGGCGATACGCGAACTGTGCCGCCAGTTCGATAGCCAGTACTGGTGGAAAGTGGAAGAGGAGTCGGCATATCCCGAAGAGTTCGTGAAGGCCCTGACCGATGCTGGATGGCTGGCAGCGCTCATTCCTGCCGAGTATGGTGGCGGAGCGCTGAGCGTCACCGAAGCTTCGGTGATCCTGGAGGAGATCAATCGATCGGGGGCGAATTCCGGCGCCTGTCACGCCCAGATGTACATCATGGGGACGCTGCTTCGCCACGGGTCGGAGGAACAAAAGCGCGCCTATCTGCCCAAGATCGCGTCTGGCGCCTTGCGTCTGCAATCGTTCGCCGTCACCGAGCCGACTACCGGCACCGACACAACCAAGATCAAGACCTTTGCGGAGCGGCAAGGCGACCGCTATATAGTCAACGGCCAGAAGGTTTGGATATCGCGGGTGCAGCACTCCGATCTCATGTTGCTGCTGGCGCGCACCACGCCGCTGCCGGAAGTGAAGAGAAAAGGCGACGGGCTTTCGGTCTTCCTGGTAGACCTGCGCGACGCTCTCGGCAAAGGCATGACGCTGAGGCCGATCCGCAACATGGTGAATCACGAAACCAACGAGGTTTTCTTCGATAATCTCGAGGTCCCCGCCGCCAATCTGATCGGTGAGGAGGGTAAGGGCTTCCGCTACATCCTCGACGGGATGAATGCCGAGCGCATTCTAATCGCGGCCGAGTGCATCGGGGATGGCTACTGGTTCCTCGACAAGGCGCGCCACTACGCCAAGGAGCGGATCGTCTTCGACCGGCCGATCGGGCAGAATCAAGGCGTGCAGTTTCCGCTCGCCCGGGCCTACGCCAATCTGCGCGCCGCCGACCTGATGCGCTACGAGGCGGCACGCCTCTTCGACGCCGGCCAGTCCTGCGGCGCAGAGGCGAATATTGCCAAATTGCTGGCCGCTGACTCCTCCTGGGAATGCGCCAATGTCTGCCTGCAGACGCACGGAGGTTTCGGGTTCGCCGTGGAATATGATGTGGAGCGAAAATTTCGCGAAACTCGCTTGTACCAGGTGGCCCCCGTTTCCACGAATTTGATTCTCTCGTTTCTGGGCGAACACGTGCTCGATCTGCCGCGTTCGTTCTGACTCAGATATCGTGCCGGTACAATCACTTACGAGGACGCATCGAATCCGGCTTCAGGAGCATCTGTTACAATTAGGCAGAGAGGGAAAGTCCTCAGCATTTTCAAACGTTATGCCGCTTTACGAGTACAAGTGCCACCGATGCAATAAGATTTTCGAGGTGAGACAGAAGTTCTCCGACGAACCCCTGACGGTGCACGAGGAATGCGGCGGAGAAACGGAACGCCTGATTTCCGTGCCGTCGTTCCAATTCAAGGGTACCGGCTGGTATGTGACCGATTACGGGCGCGGCGGTAGCAAGCCGTCCGGCAGCAACGGGTCCAACGGCAAGTCGGAATCCAAGTCCGAGTCCACGTCTGGCGATTCGTCCAAGTCGGATTCCGGAAAGAGTGAGCCGGCGAAGTCCGACAGTTCCTCGACGAAGAGCGAATCCTCGACGAAGGTCGAATCCAAGCCGTCGTCTTAGCTTCCGAATCTCGCTTGCTTACGCGCGCGCCTCGCAAGCGCACCATCGTTGCAAATCGAACATCGCTTACGCGCGCGGCAATAGTCATCGCTTGCTTACGCGCGCGGCTCGCAAGCGCACCATCGTCGCGAATACAACATCGCTCGCTTACGCGCGTGCCTCGAAGCTCCATCGTCGCGAATACAACATCGCTTGCTTACCCGCGCACCTCGCAAGCGCACCATCGTTGCAAATCGAACATCGCTGACGCGCGCGGCAATAGTCATCGCTTGCTCACGCGCGCGCCTCGCAAGCGCACGCATTTGGGTAGCTACGAGCCGCGACCGTGAGGGAGCGTCGCTGTTCCCTTCTATAAGCGCTTCTCACTCATTCCGCAGGGCCTCCGCGGGCGCGATGCGCGTGGCGCGGCGTACGGGCACGAAACTGGCGATGACAATCACGAGCGTCAGAACCATCAGGACGCCGCCAAACGTGATCGGATCGAATGCGCCGGAACCGTACGTGAGGTCGGGCATGTCCGGCGTGATCACCATCTTTCGCAACACGCCCGAGATGCTCAACGATCCCGCGAGGCCCACAAGTGCCCCGATCGCCACGGGCCGCAAAGTCTGTCCCGTGACCATGCGGATGACGTCGCCGCTCTGTGCCCCTAACGAGACTCGGATCGCGATCTCGCGCGTTCGCTGCACCACGAGTTGCGAAACTACGCCGAAGATCCCGAGCGACGCAAGCAGCAGGGCCAGCACTCCGAGCATTAATGCCGTGACCGCTGGAGCTTCCGCCATCATTCTTTGAATCTCGATGGGAGCCTTGTCCATTGCCACCACAAACGTTTGCGCGGGCAGATTCGGATTGATGGCCCCGAGTCCACTGAGGATGGCGCGACCTGCCCCTTCCGGAGCCGCGTAAGTACGCACCAGTAATGATCCGAAACTTCTTCCTAGCGGCCGTGGGAAATACAAATAGGCCTGATCCGGCTTCGAAAGAAAGGTGCTGCGTACGCCCTTTACGACGCCGATAACGGTGAAGGAGCCCGCGTTCGGTATGTCGCGCTTCATCCACTCGAGCCCGGAGACGCGCCGCCCGATGGGGTCTTGCCCGGGCCATGCCTGCCGGGCGGCGACATCATTGATGACGACCACCGGCCCATTATTCTCGATCTCCTGCCGTGTGAAAACTCGCCCTGCCACCACCGGTATACCCAATGCATCGAAGTAATTCTCGGAGACCAGATTGAACAGGCAGGCGAAATCGGCCCCGTGCTCATTGTTAAAACCACCGGTCCCGTGACCCAGGAATGGCGGCCGATCCGTCCAAGCTACTGAGGCCACTCCCGGGACAGCCGCGATGCGTTCAGTCGCCAGGCGCAGCAACTCGACCTGGCTCGCCGTGTTCGGTGCCACTGCCTGTGCGTTGATACCGACAATCATCGCGTGACGCAAGTCGAAACCAGGATCGACCACGCTCGACCGCCATACTCCTCGGAACAACAGCCCCGCCCCCGCGAGCAGCACGAGGCACGCCGCCACTTGTGCGCCAATCAGAATCGCGCGCGTGTGACGGCGGCCCGCGGGACCTGCTGCCGATTGCTTCAAAGCGAAACTCACATCGGAGAGGCTGGCTTTGACAGCCGGCCAGAGTCCGACGGCTACTCCGGTGAACAGCGAGATCGCCGCCGTGAACACAAACACGTGCCAATCGGGCGAAACATCGAAGAATACGCCGCGGAGGCCGCCGGTAAGCCGATCCACCATCCCGGAGACCTCCGCACGAATCCATTCTGACGCCCACAGAGAAAACAGCAATCCTCCGATGCCACCGGCGATTCCCAGAACCACGCTCTCGATGCAGAGTTGCCGGACCAGGCGGAGACGTCCCGCCCCCAATGCGCGGCGTACCGCGAATTCGCGTTCGCGGGCGGCGTGGCGGGCAAAGAGGAGATTCACCAGATTGATGGAACCGATCAGCAAGATGAGCCCTACAGCGACCATCAGAATCGCGCATACCCAGCCCAGTACCTCAAACTCGCCTGAGTCGATCTGGAAGAAGGTGGCGGCTCGGGCGGAAAGGTGGGCGGGTTTGCCGTCCACCAGGGGCCATGCGCGCGCGATCACTTCCATCTCGGCGGAAGCCTGAGCCACCGTAACCGAAGGCAGACGCCGAGCCAGTAACTGCCACTGGTGCGCGGAGTCGTCGTGCACCCAATCGACACCCGGCAAGACGGCCGCCTGGGCGACCGCGGGAATCCACAAATCGGGCATCTGCGGAGGGGCGCCGGTGCCGGCGAAACGATCCGGAGCAACGCCCACGATGCGAAGTGAGGCGCTCCGCACCTGAATAGTCTTGGTGAGGATTTCGGGGTCGGCTGCGAACTTCGAGGTCCAGAAATCGTGGCTGATCACGGCCACTTCACTGTCATCGGGCAGGAATCCGCGGCCCAATGAAGGACGGACACCGAGGGCACTGAAGTAGTTAATGGAGACCAGCCGCGCGCGTAGAATACTAGCGTCGCCGACGGCTGCTTGCGGCAACCGGCCCGCCAGTAACTGCGGGTCCGACGTTGCGATGACATCCGAGAAAGAGCGGCTTTGCTGGCGGATCTGGTCGAATTGCGGATACGAGAACAGTTCCAGAGGCAGCCCGTTTTGGCTACCCGAAATCCGCACTAACTGTTCGGGGGCGCTCGCCGCGATGGGTTTCAATGCCAGCGCGCTGTAGATCGTAAAGACGATGGTGTTGATGCCGATGCCCAACGCCAAGGTCAAGACCGCGATGGTGGTGAAGCCCGGCGAGCGCAACAGAATCCGGAACGCGTAGCGGAGATCCATGGGGTCCCGTCATTGCATTTGAGGGACCTCTTCTCCATCGCCAATCCGAGCAGGAAAGCATGCTCTGCGTGTCCGGGTTTGGGACGGGGCGTTGCGTTCGCGAACACGAACCACTAAGCCGTCGCCACGGCTCGTGGCTTCGGAGCCTCTTTGCGCAGGCCGTCGGCCCAGCGCTGCAGCATTGCGTCGCTGCGCACTGGGGCAGCCATCTGGAACGTCCGAGCCTGGGTTCGGAACTCATACTTATCGATACTGCAGGCCGCTCGCTTCCCCACGCTGCGCAGCACTCGCCCAAACGCGATGAACCGCATCGGGCAACTGTCGTCCAGCAGCACCGGCCAACTGATCGAAAGCTCGATGAAAGTCCCGGGCTTCACCTCGCGATCGATGGTGATGGCGACTCCCCCGCTCCCGATATTGACGCTCTGTCCGGCACCTTGTCCGACCAGGACGCCGTCATCGAGAAGCTTGTATCGCAACTCGCGATGAATCGGGAAGCGAAATTTCTTTCTCCGGTCTAATCTCTTTTCCATCTTTTCTGCGGGCATCTCGTCAGAACCTCACTCGGCAATGAGTAAAGCACCCTACTAACCAAAGAATAATCCACTTAAAATCAACAAGTTAAATGGGGATAATCCGATCGATGTCCACTTCGTTGACAGATTCGGGGCCGACCCGGTGTCTAATCGGTGGACAGGTGTCAGGGAGGTGTACCAGGACTACAAAATTCGCCAGGACTTGACAGAACCACTAGAATTACACGAGGAGAAAACCCGGTATGTTGCCTCTGCTCACTGCTCTGACCCCATTGGCTGCCTTCGTGATGCTCATCCTGATCTTGATGTCGATCTACAGCATCGGACCGACTCAGGTCGGGCTGGTGCGGAAACGATTCGGGGCGAAGCTGCCGGGCGACGATCCGGTGGCGTTCCGCGGTGAGGCCGGTTACCAGGCGCAGATGCTCATGCCCGGATTGCGCTTCAAATTCTGCCTGGTTTATGCCGTCTCCAAGCATCCCTGGGTGCAGGTACCTGCCGGACAGATCGGTGTCGTCATCGCGCAGGTCGGCAAGTCATGCCCGATGGGTGCGAAGTCCGCGATCTACAGACCGGAATTCGGAAATTTCAGCGATCTACGCATCTTCATCGAGCAAGGCGGACAGAAGGGAGTGCAGCGTCCGGTCCTCCCTCCCGGAACGCTGGCGCCGCTTCACCCCATGGCGTTCCTCGTGATCACCAAGCCGGAGGTCTTCGGCGTGCCGGTCGCATCCGACCTCAGCACGCTGGCGCGATCCAAGGGCCGCCTGACTTACCACGCGTTCGGCCTGGAAGAGAAGCAACTCGAAGTCACGCGGATTTCCCCTCGGCCGTCCGAGGCTGGGCGAGTGGTGGACATGATCGGCATCATCACTACGTTGGAAGGCCAGCCTCTTCCGGCGGGAGACATAGCCAGCCGCCTGGGTGGATTTACCGACATCACGGAAATGGAAGAGGGTGATGGCGGCGCCGGGATCACCGACGCACGGCTGATCGAAACGATTCTGGGCAATCAAAATGACCAGCACAGCGCCTATCAGGACTTCCAGAAGTTCCTCGATCTGGGCGGCCGAATCGGTCTGCAGCACGATCCACTGCTCTACGGTGCCTACAATCTGAATCCCTTCCTGCTGCGCGTGGAAGAAGTTCCCATGCTGGTAGTGGAGCAGGGACAGGTCGCGGTAATGAAGGCCTACTCCGGCCTTCCGACCCAGGACACTTCGGGTGTGGATTTCAAATTCGGAAGCCTGGTGCGGCCCGGCCATCGAGGCATTTGGCAGGAGCCGCTGCGGACCGGCAAGTACCCGATCAATCCGCGTTGCTACCAGGCGGTAATCGTGCCCACCTTCATCATCACCCTCAACTGGGCGGACGTGGTCTCCCAGGCGCACAACCTGGATGCGCAACTGAAGCAGATCGAAGCCAAGAGCAGTGAAGGCTTCGCGTTCGCCATCGACTTGCAAGTGCAGATCCACATCCCCGATACCCAGGCGCCTTACGTGATCTCGATGGTGGGGAGTGTGCCCAACCTGGTGAATGAAGTGTTACAGGCAGCCGTTGGCAATCATTTCCGGAACAAGCTGCAGGGCATGCCCGCAGTGCGATTTATCGCCAGCCGCGAGAGCGTGCAGCAGGGCGCGTTCGAGTATGTGAAAGAGGAATTGTCCAAGTATCGCGTAGAGACGCGCGGGGTCTACATTCAGGCCGTGGTGTTGCCGGCGCAGTTGGTGGAGGTGCTGACCCAAAGAGAAATTGCCAACCAGGAAGTGGAGACCTATAAGATGCAGAAGTCCGCTCAGGATCAGCGCACCGAAACCGAGAAGGCCAAGGGCACGGCGGACATGCAGGCGGAGTTGGCGAAGGCGCAGGTCGGCGTCGATATCCAGAACAATCGCACCGCGGCCAGGAAGATGGAGGCATTGGGCGAGGCTGCCTACATCGAGCAGACCGGTGCGGCGCAAGGTGCCCAGGTGCGGTCGGTAGGACTCGCAAGGGCGGAAGCGTATGCGCAGCAGGTGGCGGCGTTGGGCGCGAACGCCACGGCGCTGGTGAATGCCATCGAGGCGCTTTCGAAGAGCACCGTGCCGTTCACTCCCAACACGCTGGTGATGGGCGGAGGCGAAGGAAGCGGCGCTCTTACCGGGCTCCTGGCGCTGTTGATGCGGCAGACGGAAACGGGCTTGGCGAAGAAGACGGCCGCGGGACAGTAAGATCGTATAAGCGATGATCTATACCTGCTACGAGATGTCCCGGGATTGCCGTGCCGACCGGCCCGAGGGTTGGGCCTACTTTATCTCCAATTATGTTCCAGCCATCCGCAAACTTGTCGCGCACTATGCGGCCGGCGACGAGAAGGTGCTGGAGAGCGTCCTGCGGGCACTCCGTAAGCCTGGATCGAGCCTGTTTCAAACGTTGGAGGAGGTGCCCGAACGATGGTTCCTGGCGGAACTGCGCCAGAAGGTGATGGTGGAACTGGTGACGCAAACCCCCGAAATCGGGATCGATCTGGAAACTGTGGCGAGCGCATTGGAGCCCTTGACTATGGTCGAAAAGCAGGCAGCGTGGATGGAGACCATGCGCTACCAGCCCGCACAGATCGGCCCGATGCTGCGGATGGCGCCGGCGACCGTGGAGAAGATTCGCGAGCGTGCGGCCGACCTTGTGCGCGGCAAGGTCGATCAGTGGAATCGTAATCTGTTGGCGGACAACGGCGCAGAGTTAGGACGATCCGCCGCGGCGGCCGGCACGAACGATTGCCTCACGCCGAAGACCTTCCTCGACATCCTGGATGGCCGGATGACGTGGCGCGGGCGCGAGCAACTGGAACACCACGTGAACGCCTGCTGGCACTGCATCGATCACTTCTCCCGGATGGCCGAGGTGGTGGAACTGTTGCGCGGTCTGCAGCCGCTGACCGAGCAAGAAGCCCGACCTTATCGCGCTTTATTGGGAGTCCAGGCCCCAAAGCGCCCCGTGTGGAAACGCTTCATGGGTGGATCGTGACTCAGTAGCCCTTCCGAGGCATCCTCAGACATTCCGGAACCTCGGTAAGATTGCGTACGTCACTGACTCATCGAACCATTTGGGAAGCTGTCACCTTCGGTAGCATGGCGGGCACGCCAACTCGCGGCGACCGTCCTGAGTAACCCCATTTTCCGGCTGATTTTGCTCACTTGCCTCGCGGTGGTCACTCTCGGCTACCACCTTGGGGTGGATGACGCCGAGATCTACGTGCCAGCCATCAAGCACGCTGCCGATCCCAGCTTGTACCCCTACGGTTCCGAATTCTTCATGATGCATGCCCACCTGTCGCTCTTTCCCGACCTGGTGGGCGATTCCTCGTATTGGACCCGTCTGCCAATCAATGTCGTCATCTTTCTGTGGTTCGTGATTGGAATCTTCCTGCTGCTGTTCGCGTCATGGCGCCTGCTGTGTGCCTGCTTCGACCACGAGCAGGCGCGCTGGTGTGGCGTGGTCCTGGTTACGTGTCTGCTCAGCGTGCCGGTCGCCGGCACCGCGCTGGTGATTATGGATCCCTACATCACCGCACGATCGCTGTCCACTCCCGCCACGCTGATGGCCATTGCGTATTATGTGGCGGGCCGGCCGAAAATAGCGGCGCTCTGGCTGCTGGCAACGGCGGCGATCCATCCGCAGATGGCGGTGTACGGCGCGTGTTTTTTGGTATGTATGGCCTGGGCCGCTCAGCGGCGATGGCGCACCGAGGCGAAGCCCGCATACGCCCTCCTCGGCGCCACCATCATTCCCTTTCTCTTCGAATTTGAACCAGCTCGCGGTGCGGCGCGCGAAGCTCTCCTCTCGCGGACTTACTTCTTCGTCTCCAACTGGGCCTGGTACGAATGGGTCGGCATCGCGGCTCCGCTGGCTTTGCTTTGGTGGTTCTCGTCTGCGCGATTCCGCGGCACCAGCCTCGCCTTCGCACCGCTGGCGCGCACGCTCGTCCCGTTTGGACTCTTGTTCGCCGCTGCCGGCGTCATCTTGACCTTTCCCGGCAAACTGGAGAACTACGCCCGGCTGCAGCCCATGCGAGCCTTCCACCTCGTATACGTGGTCTTCTTCATCCTGCTGGGAGGGCTGGTGGGCGAATACGTCCTCCAGCGGCGGGCTTGGCGATGGCTCGTCCTCTTTATCCCATTAATGTTCTCCATGGGCCTGTTGCAGGAGAGCGAATTCCCTTCGAGTGCGCACATCGAGTGGCCCGGCGCGCGGTACCGCGAGAACTGGACCTCCGCTTTTGTCTGGGTGCGCGATCACACGCCCAAGGACGCGGTCTTCGCGCTGGATCCCAATTACATGCTGGTGCACGGCGAAGACGAACACGGCTTTCGCGCGATTGCGGAGCGGAGTGCGCTCGCCGACAACATCAAGGACAGCGGCGCCGTATCGCTATTCCCACAACTGGCGGAAGACTGGAAAGATCAGGTGGACGCGCAGCGCGGATGGGAACACTTCCAGCGCAGCGATTTCGAGGGACTGGCGCGGCACTATCCGGTTACCTGGATCGTGACCCAGCGGCCGGGCCCTGCTGGGCTCACTTGTCCTTACACCAATCGCGAGCTGGCGGTCTGCCAGATGAGATAAATGGCCGTCGCGATCGGGCGTGCGCCACTTTCGTCCATTGCAAGGGGCGAGTGGCTACTGTTTCGTGGTGATAGCGGCGATTGCCGCGGAAGCAGCCTTGCGCACCGATGCGCTTTCATCGTGCGATGCACGTTCGAGGGCGGCGAGTGTACAGTCTCGGACGTCTTAACCAAGCTCGATCCGTCACTGTTTAGTCTTGCTACTCTGCACGATCGGCGCCCGTTCGCGGTCGGCCGTCAGTAGCAGGATCGCAGCGCTTGTGACCGCGACGCGGCCAGTGATGCAATGATGCCCGGCCCACGTGCCGTCCTCGTTCTGCATCTTGAGCAGCTTGGCAGTCATCTCCGCTTGCCACTTTTTCCATTCAGGCCCGCCGGTGCGGCGGAGGCTCTCGCTGATGTTCAGATACGAGAAGAACTCCTCGCCTCCGATGGAGCCGAATCCGGTGACGAACCTCGAGTCGGAGAGTTGACCGGTAATCTCTTGGATCTGCTTCGCGTTCTTCTGCCGGTCTTTTTCCGTGCGGCTGAGTTGTTCCAGTTCCTGCGCTTTCTTGTAAAGCGGTATGCCCGCTGAGACCGCTGATACTTCCACAGTCGAGGCCGTGGATCCCGGTCCGAAGCCCCCGCCCTTGGCGCTACCCACTCCCCCACCCGAGCCCGATCCTATTCCTCCGCCTGAACCTGCCCCCGAACCGGAATATACGCCGCTGGCGTCGCTGGCCGAGGCGCCCGCCATGACGGTTGGCGAAGGTGCGGCCACCACCGCACTCTGCAAAGTGTACGCGTCCACGCGAGCCATCGCCATTTCGGCATTCGCAGCTCCCTTGGACTGCGCGATGGCCAGACTCTGCGACGCCATGGATGTGCCCAGAATCGGCGCCCAGCCGCCCGAGATATTCCAGCTTCCGTCCTTGAGTTGGGCCTTTTCGATCTTCGCCACGCACTTCTGCAAATCCTGGCGCACGCGTGCATTGGCCTTGGCGTCTGACATCGTGCCATCCAACTCGGCCAGCAATTTGGAGGTCACGAACGTATCGATGTAGGGACCCAGCTTTCGCTGGATCTGCGTCCCCTGCTGATCGGTGACCGCGAGCCCTTCAGCCGGGCTCTGTTCGACATGTTTCAGGACAAAATCCACGGCGCGCCGTAAGGGCTCGCGATATTCTCCCCGTGTCATGGTGGTGCCGGTCTGTAGCAGCGCCTCGGCAACGACCGCAGTGTTGGCCACGTCGTTCCCATTCGACTCCAGACGCTCACCTTCGCGGACATAGGAGGTTTCCCCGCCGTCCTGGCCCCACCCGCCGTCTTTCCCTTGAACCGAAACCAGCCACTTCAAACCCTTCGCGACGGCAAGATCCACCGGATCGCTCTTAGTCTTCTCGCTATCGCTCGAGAATCCGATTTCAGCGTAGATGCCGATTGTGACAGCGGCTACGCTGGTTACGAACACACGTACCCTCTTGGATCCCATGATCGTTTCTCTCCTCTCGCGTGATTAGCGCGGCTTTGTCAGTGCAATGCCGCTGAGGCACCTTTCCTTCCAACTTGGACGCCGAATCGATGCCGAAAGTTGAGGCGAGGTTGTACGCGTGGTTTCATGCGGGTACGCCAAATGCGGGGATTCCCTGCGCTTGCCTGCGATGGATGTTGTGCAGCGACACGTGTGGAACGGCTTCACGGCAGGAGCGCGAAAGAAAGTGTCGGGAAAGGCCAGCTAATGTGTGGAATGGAGTGGCTGGGACGCAGGGATTCGAACCCCGATACGCAGATCCAGAGTCTGCAGTCTTACCGTTAGACGACGTCCCAACTTCAGAATCCTATTTTACCGCACAGTTGTGCCGCGAATCCAGGGATTCTCCGGCGAGGTTCGGACGACGGTTAGTTTGGCTCTGGTAAATAGCAAACCCGGCGGGCCTATTGAAACTCCAGAATCGAGTCCGCGCGGCGATGTAAACGCGCCGCATCCTCGTACCGGTGCTGCTTCTGCCGAATCTGCGCCAGCGCCAATAAAACGGTGGCCATGTCGCTGCCAGGGCGGGTCATGTATCGTTCCTCCGTCGACACCACCTGGCTCAAGAGCCGATCGGCCTCCTCATACTTCCCCTGCCGGATCCGCAAGAGCCCCAAATTGCTCTCGCCGACGATCTGTTCAAAAGTGCAGTTGGGACACGACTTGGCCAACAGATCGAGGGAGCGCAACATTTCCTTTTCCGCCAGCGAATACTTCCCATCGGCCATGTAAATCAATCCCTCCTGGCTCACCACCGAAGCCACCCGCGGGTGAACGGGGCCGAGAATGCTCTCGTAAATCGACTGAGCCTTACGGAACAGCGGCAGCGCGCGATCCGTGTGCCCGAGCCAGCGGTGCGCCTCTGCCACATTCGCATAGGCCATCGCCGCGTCCACGGTGTGCTCCCCGCCGATCTTTAAGATCATGCCCAGTGCTTCTTCCGCGAGTGCCAGTGACTCTGCCGCCTTGTTCTCTCGAAGCCGCAGCAGTCCGAGACCCGCTAAAGAGCGCGCGAGTTGTAAATCATTCGGATACAATTCGCGTTCCGCGTGCAACGCTTCTTCGAACAGCGCTGACGAGCGGACGTCGTCACCCACCATGAGGTACGCACCGCCCAGCAGATTCATGATGGTCAGGGTCCGCAGGTTCGTGGGACCGAGCAGGCGGCGATGAGTCGCCAGCGACTGCTCAAACAGCCTGGCGCCCTCGCTGCGTTTCCCCTGCATGCAAAGCGTTTCCGCCAGGTTTCCTTGGGTTGTCGCCAGGTGCGCATCGTACTGGGGGCCCAGCGCTTTCCAAAGCGGAAGGGCCTGCTCATACAGCCGTTCTGCTTCGGCGTACTCCCCGCGTGATGCGGCTGCCAATCCGGCATCGTTCAGGCGGAAGCCTTCCGCTTCCTGTCCCCAGGCGATTCCCAGCGCAAGTGTTACGAAAATAGCGACGCTCACCCGTTTCATGCACCAAGTGACGAAGGGTGGCGGCGCTGGTCTTGAGGTTTACCGTAAACGGCAGCCGCTAACATTCCTTGGTGAAGCGGATTGCGTATAGCCGTACCGCCTCGCGAAAAAACGGAATCATTCATCTGTGAACGCCGAAACACATGTGTGATGCCCCACATCCCCAGGCGAACCGATAGGATGGTACATAAGCCGAGCTCGAAGCGTGAGGAGTCGGGCAGGGAGAAAGCAAGGGGCCAATTTGTGATTTACAAAGCGAAGAATAAGAACAGGTCTATCGGAACGGTCCTCGTCCTGATGGGAGCCGCCGCACTGCTCGCGCAAACCAGCGGCTATACCATTGCCACGATTGCGGGCAACGGAACGGCAGGGTTTGCGGACGGCGGTGCGACGAGCGCGGCGGAACTCAGCAGCCCGTTCGCTCTTGCCGTGGACAGCTCGGGGAATCTTTACATTTCGGACAGCGGAAATCAGCGGATCCGCAAGGTCTCCAGCGGCAATGTGAGTACGATCGCGGGCAACGGCACCGTCGGGTTCGCCGGCGACGGAGCGGCGGCCACCAGTGCCGAATTCGCCAATCCGCAAGGGATTGCTTTGGACAGCGGCGGGAACCTCTATATCGCGGATAGCAACAATGGACTCATTCGTAAAGTCTCGACCAACGGAAACATCAGCACCATCGCCGGGAATGTGACGTCGGGTCCCGGCTATGTCGACGCTCCGGTGGCCACGAACGGCCAGTTATCCCTTCCCACCGGTATTGCAGTCGATACCTCGGGGAATATTTACATCAGTGAAGGGGCGTCGACGGGCGGCTTTGTTCCAGGAAACAACCGCATCCGCAAGGTGTCGAGCAGTGGAGTGCTTACTACGTACGGAGGCAATGGCGTGGTCGGCTCGTCCGGTGACAACGGCACCGCCCTTTCCGCGCACCTCAACAATCCGCTCGGGTTAGCTGTCGATAAGGCCGGCAATCTCTATATCGCCGATACCGGCAATCACAAGATCCGCCGCATCGACACGCGAGGCATTATCACCACCGTCGCAGGGACGGGAACGGCTGGCTTCTCCGGAGATGGCGGCACCGCTACCAGCGCTCAGCTCAACAATCCTACGGGTGTGGCGGTCGATTCATCAGGCAATCTGTACATCGCCGACCGAAACAATTTCCGGATTCGCATGGTCTCGCCTGCTGGAATTATCACGACTATCGCCGGAAAGGCGCAATCCGGTTACACCGGAGACGGTGGTTTAGCCACCAACGCGACACTGAAGTTTCCGACCGGTGCGGCTGTCGATGCAGCGGGAAACGTCTACGTGGCGGACAACCAGAACAGCGTCGTTCGGCAACTCACGCCTAACGCACCTGCTGGCTCCACTACGCCGCCCGCTATCAATTCGGGAGGCATCGTGAGCGCGGCCGCATTCGGCGGGTTCACGTCGATTGCGCCCGGATCGTGGATTGAGATCTACGGAACCAACCTGGCGGCTACCACGGACGTTTGGGATAAGTTCTTCAATGGAACGAATGCTCCCACTTCAGTCGATCGCACATCGGTAACCGTAGGAGGACAATCGGCTTTCATCGATTACATCAGCCCAGGCCAGGTGAACGCGCAGGTGCCGTCGAATGTCCTGACTGGAACGCAACCAATCGTCGTAACCACAGCTTCCGGTCCGAGCGCTCCCTACAACATCACCGTCAATGCGACTCAGCCCGGATTACTCGCCCCTGCAAATTTCATCGTGGGCGGCAAGCAGTATGTGGTCGCTCAATTCTCGGATTTGGCCACTTATGTCCTGCCCCCAAACGCGATTCCAGGATTGCCCTCCCGGGAAGCCAAGCCCGGAGACACAATCATCATCTATGGCGTCGGCTTTGGCCCGGTTAGCCCCAACATCCTGGCCGGTCAGATCGTACAGGGCAATAACAGTTTGGCTGGGTCGTTCCAAATGTCGATCGGAGGCGCTCCGGCTCCTCTGGGATATTTCGGACTTGCGCCGAGTTTCATTGGCCTCTACCAGTTCAATGTGACCGTGCCCAGCATCCCGGACAACGATGCCGTACCTTTGACCTTTACGCTCGGGGGCAATGCCGGTACTCAGACGCTATACACGGCCGTGAAGAACTGAGCCTTCACAACGCGGCCAGCAGTTTCGCGATCAACGCGGTCCGGTCGGCGATGCGCGCGATGAGAATGCTCTCATTGGCGGCGTGTGCACCTTCGCCGACCCCGCCGAGACCATCCAATGTGGGGATTCCCAAGGCGGCGGTGAAGTTGCCATCGGAGCCGCCTCCGGTCAGCGATTCTTCGATCTCTACTCCGAGTTCCTTCGCCAGCGTCTGGGCGGTCCGAAACAGCTTGACGATTCCAGCCGAACGCTCCATGGGAGGACGATTCAGACCTCCGGTCACTTCGATCGAGCAGCGGCGGTCGATCGGCCGCAAGCTCCGGAACTTCTTCTCCAACGCCGGCGCATCCTTGAGCCGAAGAACGCGGATATCCACCTCTGCGCGCGCTTCCGCAGCCACCACGTTGGATCGAGTTCCCCCCGACATCACGCCCGGATTCACGGTGATGCCGCGTGCGAGCTGCGTGAATCCCGCAACGCGATCGAGTTGGCGTGCAAGCTCCAAAATCGCGCTCGCCCCCGATTCAAAGTCCACTCCCGCATGCGACGCCCGGCCATGCACTACGATGGTGAAGTCTCCGACACCCTTGCGCGCCGTCTTGAGCTTGCCCGCCAGGCCGGTCCCGGGCTCCAGGACGAGGACTGCTTTGCTGCGCGCCGCGTTCTTCTCGGTAAGAGCTCGAGAGGACTCGCTGCCCACTTCTTCATCGGAATTCAGTTGCAGCAGCACTTTCGACGGCACCGCAACTTCCAGTTCGCGCAGCGCGCGGGCGGCAAACAGGAAGAAAGCGATGCCGGCTTTCATGTCGAGCACGCCGGGCCCCCACAGACGCCCGTTCGATGCGCGAAATGGCATGGTGCGCAGCGTGCCCATCGGCCAGACGGTATCGGAGTGGCCCAGGGCGAGGATCTGCCCGCTCTTTCGGCGTCCCGGCAGGGCGATTTCGCAGACCAGGTGAGGGCCGAAGTTCTTCGCCGCTGTTTTTTTCACTTTGGCGAATGGCGCGACGGTATCGGCCACCAGTTCGACGAATCGGCCGACGGCTGCCGGATCGTCGCTCGGCGACTCGCACTCCACCAACTGGCGGATGAGCGCTACGATTTCCGCTTCACGTTGCGCGATAAACGAGAGAATGGCGTCCACGCTTGATAGGATAGCGGACTCTCCTTCAATTTCAGCAGTTCCGCATGAACTGTGGCACGAATGTTCTCTTTAACCGGTCGAATCAGAAGAGGAGAGCTATAATAACGCTTCCATGGCAATATTGGACATCAATGAAATCCGGGAAATTCTGCCTCACCGCTATCCGTTTCTACTGGTCGATCGCATCATAGAAATGACCGCGGAGTGTGTGGTCGGCATCAAGAATGTGACCAACAACGAGCCATTTTTCCAGGGCCATTTTCCCGACTTTCCCGTCATGCCAGGCGTGCTGATTGTGGAAGCCATGGCACAGGCCGCCGGTGTGCTGGTGCTCAAGAATCTGGAAGACCGGCACAACAAACTCGTGCTCCTGGTGGCCATCGAAAACGCCCGTTTCCGCCGGCCCGTCGTGCCCGGCGACACCCTTCGCCTCGAGATGAAAGTCATCAAGCGCAAAGCCAGCGTGGCCAAGATGGCGGGTGTCGCCACAGTCAATGGCGTAGTGGTGGCCGAAGCCGAAGTCATGTGCAAGCTCGCCGATAAGGAAGAGAAGCCCCCCGCGCCCGTCACTGCATAGCCGATGCCGATTCACCCCACCGCCATCGTCGACCCGCTCGCCCGAATCTCCGAAACCGCCGACATCGGCCCTTACTGCATCATCGGCCCCGAGGTGGAGATTGGCGCTCGTACCCGCCTCATGGCCAACCTTTACGTCGAGGGCCCTACGGTCATTGGCGAAGACAATCTCTTCTTTCCCTACAGCACTGTTGGCTTGGCTTCCCAGGACCTGAAATACAAAGGTGAACGCGCGGAAACCCGCATCGGACACCGCAACCGCATCCGCGAGTTCGTCACCATCCACCGCGGCACACAGGGTGGCGGCCTGGTGACCGCCATCGGCAGCGACAATCTCCTCATGACTTACACCCACGTCGGTCACGACTGCCACATCGGCGATCACGTGATTATCGGAAACAGCGTTGGGCTCGCGGGCCACGTCATCATCGACGATTGGGCGGATGTCAGCCCGTTCAGCGGCGTGCACCAGTTCTGCCGCGTCGGGCGCCACGCCTTCATCGGGCCGTACAGCGTGATTAAGCAGGACGTGCTGCCGTACTCGCTCACCAGCAACAAGCCCGAAGTTTCGGTCTTCGGCGCGAACCACATCGGGATGGCGCGGCGCGGCTTCTCCAAAGAAGCTATCGAATCTCTGCAAACCGCGTTCAGGCTTTTGACCCGCGCGCAACTCAATACCTCGCAAGCCATCGACCGCATCCGCGCCGAGGTTGCGCCATGCCCCGAAGTAGACGAACTGATCGAGTTCATCCGCTCGTCCACGCGCGGCGTCGTGAAGTAATGCGCTACGGGTTGATCGCGGGCAACGGGCGCTTTCCGCTGCTGGCGCTGGAAAGCGCGCAGCGTCTGGGCCACGACGTGACCGTGATCGCGATTCAGGAGGAGGCTTCGCGGGAAGTGGAAACCATGGCGCCCCGCTGCCACTGGATCTCACTTGGCCAGTTGAGCAAGCTGATCGAGATCCTGCGGCAGGAGGGAATCACCGAAGTGGTGATGTGCGGCCAGGTGAAGCACGCCAAGATCTTCTCCTCCATCCGACCCGACTGGCGTCTCGCCAAGTTGCTGGCCTCGTTGCCTTGGAAGAACACCGACGGCCTGATCGGAGGCGTGATTCGCGTTCTGGAAGACGAGGGCATTCACCTGCGCGACTCGACATTCCTGCTTAAGCCCATGCTCGCCATCTCCGGCGTCATGACCCGGCGTTCGCCGAGCAAGGAAGAGACCGTCGACATTGAATACGGCCGCCGCATCGCCAACGTGCTGGCAGGTGTCGACATCGGGCAAAGCGTCGCGATCTGCGATCGGGCGTGTGTCGCGGTGGAGGCGATGGAAGGCACTGACGCCATGCTCCGCCGGGCTGCCAGTCTGGTCAACGGCCGCCGGATGGCGCTGGTCAAGGCGGCTCGCCGGCGAGAACATCTCCTCTTCGACGTTCCCGTCGTCGGCCTGAACACCATCCCCGTGATGCAGGAAACCGGGACCACTGTCCTGGCGGTGGAGGCCGGCCGCACCTTGATGCTGGACCGTGAGGCGATGGTCGCAGCGGCCAATCTCGCGGAAATCTCAATCATTGGGCAGACCGCCGATCCGCCCGCCCCAAGAAAGGCGTAAGCAGCATGGCGAAACCTCGTTTAGCCGTTGTCGGTGCGGGCCAGTTCGGACGCAATCACTGCCGTGTCATTCACGAGTCCGAGCGCGCCGAACTCTGCGCGGTCGTCGATACCGACTCCGATCGCGCCTCGCAAATCGCATCCCTCTACCAGGCGCGTCCCCTCACCGACTTTCGCGAACTGGCTGGCGTCGTGGACGCCGCGGTCGTTGCCGTACCGACTACCGCGCATGCCGAGGTAGGCACCGCGCTCCTGGAAGCTGGGATCGACCTGCTGGTCGAGAAACCGATCGCCGACGATCTTTCGGGTGCCACACGCCTGATCGATGCCGCCGAAGCCCACAGCCGGATTCTGCAAGTGGGCCACCTCGAGCGTTTTAATCCCGCAGTCGTGGAATTGGAACGGCGAGTCACCCTACCTCTCTTTTTCGAGATCCACCGGCTCAATCTATTCAGTCCACGGAGCTTAGATGTAGACGTAGTCCTGGACTTGATGATCCATGACGTAGATATTGTCTTAGCTTTGGCGCATGCCGAGCCGCAAGAGACCCTCGCAGCAGGTATCTCGGTGCTGTCGGACAAGGTCGATATCGCCAACGTTCGCTTTCAGTTCGGCAATGGCTGTGTCGCGAACCTCACCGCCAGCCGGGTCTCCACGGAACGAGTAAGGAAACTGCGTCTCTTCCAGCCACACCAATACCTGTCACTGGATTACGAGCGGAAAGACCTGGCGATCTTCACGGTCGGTGAAAACCGGCAAATCGGATTCGAGCAGGCACGGATCGTAAAAGATGAGCCGCTGAAGCTGCAATTCGAGTCCTTTCTGGATTGCATAGAAAATCGAAAATCGCCGAAATGCTCCGGCTCTTCCGCGCGTCTAACTCTGCGGGTTGCTCTGTCGATTCTTGATAGAATCAGAGAGCACTCGGAAATCGTCTCGCGGTCTGTGGCTGGATGGAAACCCTAGTATCATCGCCGTCGGATATCGAACTCAATCTTCTCACCGAGTGGGGCGATCCGAATACCAGTTCGCGGACGCGTAAAGCGGCAGTCTATTCGGTACTGGTGCACGTCGTGGTGATCGCGATCCTGGTGATTTTCCCTCCGAGTGTCAGCCAACGCCCGCTGGAAACCGCTCAGGTCCACCGTACCATCACGCCGCTCATCGATCCGCCCACGGAACTGACCCAGAAGGCGCCCAATCACGGCAAGATCAGCAAGGAATTCAACGCGGCCGAGATTGAGGAAAGGCCTCGCGTTCAGCTCCCGCCAGAGATTCCGTCGACGAGCCGCAAACGTCCGCAGAACGCTGCTCCCATCCCGGCGATGACCGCGCCGAAGCCGACTCCGGCAGTCCCCCTGCCCGAACCGCCCAAGCTGGACACTGCTGCCAAGGAGCAGCCCAAGAGCGTTCTGCCGCAAGTCGCGATGGCTCCTCCGCCTCCCCCGCCGCAGATCCAGACGGAGGAAAAGCCGAAGATTGTCCTGGAGGCTCCCTCCGCTGCTCCTGCCCCGCCTCCTCCTGGCCAGAGTAAGGTTCCCATGCCGAGTTCATCGGTAGCCGACGCCATGCGGCAGGTGATTCGGGGGAATGTTTCGGGCGCGGGAATGACGGTGGGAGACTCCGATTCCCCAGGGCAGGCGGGGTACGGCTCGGGGGTTAATCTGCCCGCCAAGCCCGGTGCTCCCGCCAGCCAGTTGCAGTTGCTGAGCGATCCCATGGGCGTCGATTTCCGTCCTTACCTGATTCGGGTGCTGACCAGCGTGAAACAGCACTGGCTGGCCGTCATTCCGGAAAGTGTCCGGATGGGGCGCCGCGGCAAGGTGGTCCTGCAGTTTTCGATCGCGCGTGACGGGCAGGTGCCAAAATTGGTGATCGCCGACGCTTCTGGGGCGGACGCTTTGGACCGCGCGGCGGTGGCGGGAGTCAGCGCCTCCGTCCCATTTCCGCCGCTGCCCACCGAATTCAAAGGCGATAAAATCGTATTGCAGTTCAACTTTGCGTATAACAGCAAATGACCACTGAACGGTTGAACAAGCGACTGCTGGCCGCGATGAGCACCTACGCCGTGCTCGCGGTTCTTGCCGGCACTACGCTGGACGGCGGCGTGATGCGCAACTTCATCTGGATCCTGCTCGCCGCTCTGGCCGCAAAGACTTACATCGCCTACCGCGCCGGCTGGTAAAGAGCCGCTGCCCTTGACGCAGCCACTGCCGCTTGCTTCAATCAAGTCGGCTAGAGGTTTCCATGCGATCGACTTTGCTGATTGCCTTTTTTCCGGTACTGTTGTCCGCCGCTCCGGCGCTTCAGATCGTCAAGCCCATCATCAGTCAGATGGAAGGCGGTGCTTCCGATCCTGCCGGGTTCGAGCATGTTCCCGGGGAGACGCTGTACTTCTCCTGCCGGATTGACGGCTATTTCAAGACGCCGGAGGAGAAGATCCACCTCACCTACTCCGTGCAGGCGTTTGACCCCAAAGGGATTCCGCTGACCGAACTCTACAAGAACGAGATCATGGATGAAGTGAGCCCGCAGGATAAGGGCTGGCAGCCGCGAATCGAGACCGAATTGGCGATTCCGCCCCTGGTTGGCCCCGGCGAGTACAAGATTCTGGTCAAGGTGGAAGATGTCTTCGCCAAGGCGTCGCAGGAACTCTCCGTGCCATTCCGCGTACGCGGCCATGAAGTGGAGCCTAGCGACACCCTCGTGGTTCGCAATTTCCGTTTCTTCAAGAATGAAGATGACAACCAGGCGCTCGCCAAGGCCGTATACAAACCCGGCGACGGGGTGTGGGCCAAATTCGATATCACCGGATTCAAATACGGCGAACAGAACAAGATCGACGTGAGCTATGTGACTTCGGTGGTGGCGCCCAGCGGCAAGGTACTCTGGACGCAGCCGGAACCCGCTACCGAGGAGTCGGAGTCGTTCTATCCGAAGCGCTACGTCGCGGCATCCTTCGGCATCAGCCTGCAACCGAACATTCGTCCCGGCGAGTATACGATCGCGGTGCAGGTGAAGGACGCGGTGGGCAATCAGACACACGAGGCCAAGGGCACCTTCACGGTGGAGTAGGCGCGGCGGACTTTCTGGCCGCAGGTTGAAGCACCTGTGCGGTGGCGCTCTTCGCGCACGCCTGTTCGCGTAATACCCTACAGTCATGGAACACGTAGTTCTGGGGGCGCAAGCCCTCACTATCGAAGAGGTGGCACGGGTTGCGCGCGACAACATCGGCGTACGCATCGCGGGCGGCGCCAAAACGCGGATCGCCAATGGGCGCGCGCGGCTCGACGAACTGCTGGCGCGCGGCGAGCGCATCTACGGAGTCAACACCGGTATCGGCGCGAATCTCGGCATCTCGCTCGAGCCCGAGCAGATGGAACTGCTGCAGAGCAACCTGGTGCGCCAACTGAGTTGCGCCACCGGCCAGCCGTTGCCCCGCGATGTGGTCCGAGCCGCCACGTTGTTGCGCATCGCGACGTTCGTGACCGGCGCCTCGGCGGTACGAAATCACCTGGTGGATGCGCTGGCGGCGCTGCTGAACCGTGGCGTCACGCCGATCGTGCCCCGCTACGGATCGGTGGGGGCGAGCGGCGACCTGATGCCGTCGGCCTACATCGCCCGCGTCCTCATCGGCATGGGTGAGGCGGAGTTTCAGGGCCATCCGATGGCGGCATCGGCCGCGCTGCACAACGCCGGCCTGCCGCCCATCCACTTCGCGCCGAAGGAAGGGCTGGCTTTGATCAATGGCACGACGTTCATGACGGCGGCCGCGTCCCTGCTCTGGCTGGACGCCCGGAGGGTGCTGCGCGCTCTCCTCGCCGCCACGGCCCTCAGTATCGAAGCCTTGCAGGCTCCCGAGCTGCCGCTCGATCCGTGGGTGCACGAATCCAAAGGCCATCCCGGACAGATCGCGGTTGCGGCCTTCCTGCGAGAGATGCTGGTGGGGTCCGGCTATACGCGGCCGTCGAGCGGCCAGACCTGCTACTCGCTACGCTGTGCGCCGCAGGGTCTGGGGCCTGCATGGGAAGCGCTCGAAGATTCGCGGGCGGTGTTGGAACGGGAGATCAACTCCGCGAACGACAATCCGCTGATCGATCCGGATTCCGGAGTGCTATACAAGGCGGGCAACTTCTATGGCGGCCACATCGCACGACTGCTCGACACCTGGAAGATCGATTTTGCCTGCATGGGGAACTGGGGCAATGCGCTGATGGCGCTGCTGGTGGACGATCGCTTCAATGGTGGGCTGCCCGCCAACCTTACGCCTAATCCAGGAGTCAACTCCGGGTTCAAGGGCATGCAATTGAGCGTCACCAGCCTGACTTGCGCGATCCGCCAGATGGCGGGGCCGAGCTCGATTCATTCGCTGCCCACCGAGCAATACAACCAGGACGTGGTGAGCCTGGGGATGCACGCGGCGGTCACCGCCATGGATGCCCTCGAATGCCTGCGCAACGAGATCGCGATGCTGCTGCTGGCAGCAGTCCAGGCGGTGGATCTTCGCGGCGGCCCTTCTCCGCTCGGGGAAGGATCGCGCCGCATCTACGATGTCGTGCGGCAAGTTGCGCCGTTCCATGACGCGGATCGCGCCATGGAGAGCGAGGTGGCAGCGGTGGCGGCGAAGATCAAAGACACTGGCGCGGGCGGACTGGCGTTTTGATTCGCTCCAAGGATTTGTGCGGAAGGGTACCTTCCCTGGGGCAACCTGCCAATCCACACACACGCGCCGCGAGCGGGTCGCGTAAAATGCAGTCATCAGGAATGCAGTCCATCTGACAAGCTGATTGTGCAAATGAAGAGGGGGAGAAGATGGAGACGATTTTACTGGTCGATGATGACCCGGCGATTTTGAGACTTTGTCAGCAAATATTAAGATTAGATGCATACAACGTGCTGACGGCGCCCAGCGGGGAAATGGCCCTTCGGGTCTTGCAAAGCAACAACAACCAAGTCGATCTGGCGGTACTGGATGTGATGATGCCCTTCATGAACGGCATTGAACTCGCCGGTCGCATTCAGAAAGCCAATCCGGATATCCCGGTCGTGCTCATGACGGGGTATGGCCCAGCCGAGATTGCACGCGTAGTAGGAGAAAACAATCCGTACCGAATTATCTGGAAGCCGTTCACCAGCGAATCGCTTCGCCGCATGGTAGAGAACGTGATTTCCGCCTCGACTGGCGCCTCCGCCTGAACCCCGCGGCGCCCGGCAAATTTCAGCGGCCTGCTCACCAAAACACGCGGCCCCCGTCCAACTGCACTATGAATCGAATCGTCGTAACCGCCGCCATGTCCACGATTGCCCTGTTTGCGTCTGTGCCGGGGTTCGCGCAAGGTCAGAGACAACCGCCGACCCCCGCACAAGCCATTCGCTCGCAGTTTCAATATGTGAACGGCAAGATTCTTGAAATGGCGGAGGACTTTCCGGAGGACAAGTACAGCTTTCGGCCGAAGCCGGAGATGCGGACGTTCGGCGAAGTGATTGTCCACATCCTCTCGGGGAACGTATTTGCGGCAAAGGCGGGCCGCGGCGAGAAGGCAACTTGGGAGGAAGTCGATCCCAAGCTGTATCCCAATAAAGCGGCGATCGTCGAGGCCATGCGGAAGTCCATCAATGAGGCGAGCGAGGTGCTGAAGGGGATACCCGACGATCGCTTCAAAGAGACACTCGCTCCCTGGCTCTCGGTAATCGAGCATTCCGGTGAACACTACGGTCTTCTGGTCGCCTATTACCGTTTGAATGGTCTCGTACCGCCGGAGTCGCGGCCAAAGAAGTAACCACCTACAGGCCGGCTTTCTTCCATAATTCGTCGACTCGGCTCTTCACCTCTTTCGGCATCTGGATCACGCCCGGCCAGGGACGCGTAAAGCCCTCGCCGGGCCACTTGCGGGTGGCATCGACTCCCATCTTGGAGCCGTAGTTGGGAAGCCGGCTGGAATGGTCCAGCGAATCCACCGGACCCAGAACGAACTGGATGTCGCGTTCGGGGTCGATGTTGTTGAGCGCCTTCCACGCGACCTCGCTGTAGTTCTGCACGTCGACTTCCTCGTCCACAACCACAATGCATTTGGAAAACATCGCCTGCCCGGTGCCCCAGATGGAGTGCATCACTTTGCGCGCATGTCCCGGGTACGACTTGCGGATCGAGACCAGAATCAGGTTGTGAAAGATTCCCTCCGCCGGCATGGCGATGTCGCGCACCTCCGGAAGTTGGAGACGCATCAGCGGAAGGAAGATGCGCTCGATGGCTTTGCCCATGAAGTAGTCCTCCATAGGTGGCGGGCCGACGATGGTGGTGGCGTAGATCGGATCCTCGCGTTGCGTCACGCAGGTCACGTGAAAGACGGGATACTCGTCGGCGAGGGAATAGAATCCGGTGTGGTCGCCGAATGGGCCTTCGGTGCGCAGCTCGCCCAGTTCCACGTATCCTTCGAGCACAATCTCCGCATTGGCAGGGACCTCGAGGTCGGAGGTCTGGCACTTGACCATCTCCACCGGGCTCTGCCGCAGGAATCCCGCGATCATCATCTCGTCGAGGTCCGGCGGCAGCGGCAGGATCGCGGAGTACATGGTGGCGGGGTCTGAGCCGATCGCGACCGCGATGTCCATACGGGTCCGGCCATGGTGCTGCGAGCGGCGATAGTGCTCGGCGCCTTGCTTGTGGGTCTGCCAGTGCATGCCCGCGGTACGCTCATCGAAGACCTGCATGCGGTACATGCCGCAGTTCCGCTTGCCGGTATCGGGGTTGCGCGAGAAGACCATCGGCAAGGTGATGTAGCGCCCGCCGTCTTCGGGCCAGCATTGCAGCACAGGGTAGTCGAGCAGTGAAAAGCCATCGGTGCGGACCACCTCCTGACACGGACCTTTGGCCACCGTCTTCGGAAAGAAAGCGCCCATCTCGGCCAGCTTCGGCAGCATTTTGATTTTGCCGATGAGTCCTTGCGGCATGCGCATCTCGAGGAATTCGACGATGCGGGCAGCGACCTCTTCGACAGACGCCACCTCCAGCGCCACTTCCATCTTGCGCATCGAGGCAAACGAATTGATGAGGACGGGGACGTTGTACCCCTTGGGCCTTTCGAAGAGGAGCGCCGGTCCTCCCTGCTTGACAGCGCGATCCGCGAACTCGGTGATTTCGAGGATCGGGTCGACCTCGCAAGTGATGCGCTTGAGTTCTTTGCTCTTCTCCAACGCGCGGATGAACTCGCGCAGATCGCGATAGGCCATAAATAACGAGTATGGCACTGCTCGCGAAGGAACGGCCTCAGAAGGGCGTAAGGACATTCGTGATGCCCTCGCCCGCATTCCACTACGACGATGGGACGCGCCGGTGGGAGTCCCCCGGCCAGTCGAGTGAACGGAGCTTTGACGGGTGGTCACTCGGACACCTCCGGGTGTCCGGAAATGGGACTGGGTTCCTTTGGCAAATCCACATCTGGGAATGCAGGGGCGGCCTCAACGCCGGGTTCGTCGGGGCTTGCCGGCGCGAGTGGCAACGGGTCTACCGCCCGGAGGAGGAGGATGGCGTGGAGGGCGCGCTGGCAGGCGTTATGAAGGCGGGATTCGTATCGATGCAGAAGCCCGAATTCGGGGGAAGCCGCGAGTTTGCGGAAGGCGGCGGCTGCGCGGCTGCGGGGATCGCCATCCGCCAGAGATTCCAATTCCGTAGTCATGAGTTCGTTCTCGACGGCCCGGGCGCGAGCGATGCACCAACAGGCGGCGCACATCTCTTCGATCGTGCTCTCCTCGCCGCCGCGGCGGGATCGAAGCGTTGCCGGTACTGATCGAGCGGGGCGGCGAAGCTCTGCTGTGACTCGCCGGGTAAGAAGATGAAGCCGGCGAGCAGGCCGTGCGTCAGCGCGTTCTGAGAAGAGCGGGTTTTTCCCACCTTCGTACAACGTTTCGGAAATACGGTCTCGTATTTTTGGCAAGAACACTCCCTTACGGTCGTGGCTCGTTACCTGCCCGGGCAAGAACACTCCCTTACGGTCGTGGCTCGTTACCTCCGGGCATGAACACTCCCTTACGGTCGTGGCTCGTTCGCTTGCGAGCCGCGCGATGAGAGTGTAGGCCTTTGAGAACTCATATCTAAGACTCACGATATCCGACAGAATCCAGGGGGATGCGGCGTCGGTTCAGGAAGGTCTTTCTTTTCAGTGCTGTTTTCGTCCGGATCGGTTGTGACTGGTTTCGCTATTCAGGAGATTCAATCTGATTTAAGGGTTCGCGTGATACTGGCGGAGCGGGGCGCCGGGCGGGATTCCCTGCCCCCGGCTGGTTTCTTTCTTTTTCTTGAGAGTTCAGCACTCTGGCCGCCACTACCTATGGATTGACGGGCTGAATCCATTCAGCCGTGAACGCGACAGTTTTCGGCACAACGAGGCAGCATGAAAGAGTTTAGGCAACGGGAAGACCGACAGATGCCGTATTCTACCTAAACAGGCCTTCGCGCAATATGGTGCAGACTGACTCAGTAGATTTCTTTCGCAAGTCATACCGAGCGCTGACCGGTAAGACTGAGCCCTTCCCGTGGCAGGAGGAGCTGTTCGTCCGATTTTGCAGGCAGGACATCCCTAAAGATGTCGTTTTGCCGACAGGGTGTGGGAAGACTTCGGCGATGGTGTCGTGGCTGCTGGCGTTAGCGTGGCAGTCGCGGGGTGGTGCGGAGAGTGTGACTCTGCCCAGGCGGCTGTTGTGGGTGGTGAATCGGCGGGTGGTGGTGGATCAGGCAACAGACGAGGCCGTGGGACTCAAGGAGCGGCTTAACAATCGATCACTGATCGATCTCGAAGCGGTGCGCCTCGGACTGGGAGAACTTTGCGCCGAAGGTATCGACGACCTGCTATCGGTGAGCACGCTCCGCGGTCAATACGCGGACAACGGGGAGTGGAGAGACTATCCCGAACGACCCGCCATCGTGGTGGGCACGGTAGATATGATCGGCAGCCGGCTGTTGTTTTCGGGTTATGGGCGCGGATTCCGGGCGCGGCCGCTGCATGCCGGATTCATCGGGCAGGACAGTCTGCTGGTGCACGACGAAGCGCACCTGGAGCCCGCGTTTCAGTGCCTGATCCAGGCTGTGGAAGCGGAACAGCAGCGGTGCGGGGAGTCCCGGCAGTTTCGGACCATCGCCCTCACCGCGACGTCACGAACAGCCGCGGCAAACCCGTTTGTTTTGAGCGAGGCGGACCGGAGCCACGCAGAGATCCGGCGGAGGATTGAGGCGAGCAAAGGGATTGGGTTGCACACTGTCGACACAGAGAAGAAGCTGGCGGCGGCGATCTACGAACTTGCGCTGGGCTTCAAAGACAGCGGCCAGGCGATCCTCATCTTCCTGCGGAAGGTGGAGGACGTCCTCGATGTGAAGGGCAAGTTGGAGAAACAAGGCCTGCGAGTGTACCCGCTCACGGGAACGATGCGCGGACTCGAGCGCGACCAAATGGCAAAGAACAACCGGATTTTCGCCCGATTCGCTCGCGACAAGGGGGTGGAACCGCAGGAGGGCACGGTGTATCTGGTGTGTACGTCGGCCGGCGAGGTGGGCGTCAATCTGTCAGCAGACCACCTGATCTGCGATCTCGTGCCGTTTGACAGCATGACGCAGCGCTTTGGCCGGGTGAATCGTTTCGGCGGGGGAGAGGCACGCATCGAGATCGTTCCGGTAATTGCGGAAGCGGGGCAGGCGACGGCGAAGGGTTCGCCAGGGGAACTGGAGTACAACCGGCGGCGCGAACTAACCCTCGCGTTGCTCGAGAGGCTTCCTCCGCGACCCGACGGGCGGTACGACGCTAGCCCGCTGGCGCTGGAGGGTCTGCCGGCGGAAGAGCGGATCGCCGCCTTCACCCCGCCACCCACGATCTTGCCCACCAGCGGCATCCTATTCGACGCGTGGGCGCTGACGTCTGTGCGCGGCCCGATGCCCGGACGCCCGCCGGTCGCGGATTGGCTGCACGGCATTACCGAGTGGGAACCTCCGCAGACATTTGTGGCATGGCGGGAAGAAGTGGAGAGGATCACAACGGATCTGGCCAGGAAGAACGATCCGGAAGATCTATTGGAGGACTATCCGTTAGAGCCGCATGAATTGCTTCGCGACAACAGCCGGCGGGTATTGGAGCATTTGCAGAAGATCGCGGAGCGAAGTCCGGGTCTCGCGGCGTGGCTGATCGATTCCGCGGGTAATGTAAAGGCCGGTAATCTGGCAGAACTGGTTTCGCCGGATCAGCCCAAGAGAAACCTGGACCTTGGCGATTGTACCGTGCTGCTGCCGCCGTCGGCCGGCGGATTGACGACGGACGGGATGCTCGATGGGAGTGCGGCGTTCAGCGAGACACGCGGCGACTACGACGTTGCGGACTTGTGGCTGGACGAAAGCGGCAGGGCGAAGCGTCAGCGCCGGTTGAATCAAGAGGAGGCGCCGGAGGGCATGCGGCTGGTTCGAGTGATCGAATTGGGTTCGGGCAGCGAGGAGGAAGAAGACGAGCCGGCTGGAGAGATTTGGCGGTGGTACGAGCGAACTGCCGGATCGGAGAGAGCCCGCCGCGAACAAGATTGGGAGGTGCATACGGAGTGGGCGGAGCGGATCGCGGGCGATCTGGTGGCGAAGCTTGGCTTGCCGGACCCCGAAGCGAGCGCCATTGTCTTCGCGGCCAAGTGGCACGACCTCGGGAAGAGACGCGAGCTTTGGCAGCGATCCATTGGGAATGACCGGTACCGGGAGCGGACTTTGGCGAAGTCCGGGCCAAGAGCAAAGTGTTTCCCGTGCGGGTACCGGCACGAGTTGGGGTCGATGATCGACGTGTCACGGATGTCCGAGTTTCTGCGGTTGACTGCCGAGATGCAGGATCTGGTGTTGCATGTGATTGGCGCGCATCACGGACGGGCCCGTCCGCACTTTCCGGCGGACGAGGTCTTCGATCCGGAATGCGGCTCGGGGACTACAGACGGAGTAGGGCGAGAGACCCCCCGGCGCTTCGCGAGGCTGCAACGAAAGTACGGGCGGTGGGGGCTCGCGTATCTGGAGTCGCTGGTGCGCGCGGCGGATGCGCTGGCGTCACAGAGATTCGAGCCGGCGCCGGTGGAAGGCCGCGACCCCAACAGGGCCGCGATTGGAGCTGAAGTATGAGCGGCAGTACCGAGCCGGCCATTCAGATCGCATTTCAGCCGACCAACCCAGGGCAGTTCTTCGCGTGCTGCGGGTTGCTGGAGTTAGCCGACCGGCTGTGGGGCGGAGTAGAAGGGTGGTTTGCAGGGAACACATTCCATCTGAGGCCAACGCGGCCCGTCTCGAACTGGAGCGCCGCCGAGCTGATTGACGACCTGGCGCAGTGTCCTCTGACGAACACGATGACCGCAGCGCAGCATGAGCGGCATGAGAAGCTTTCGGCGATGCCGAAGAAAGTGAGGGAAGCTGATGCCGGGTTGGAGGCGGAGAAGAAGAGTCTCGACGCCCTGCACAGAGAAGCGCCCGTGGTGCTGGGCGCACCACTGCGGTACACGATCGACTGGTTTCAGGACGACCGTTCCGGCGGGAGCGATTTCAAAACATGGGCCGGCCAACAGTCGGTAGTGGACATCGCCAGCGGGATGCAGCGGCTAATCGAGCGCGAGGCTTCCGCGAAGGAGTGGTTGTTTCGATCGAGCGACGGGGACGGCGTTCCGTTTCAGTTCGATTCAGACATCGGGAGCAGCGGGTCGGCGCTCGACCTGGGGTTCAGCATGGATCCGCTGAAGGCCACCGGGTTGAAGACACGGACGCGGCCGATGCTGGAGTTGGCGGCGTTCGTGGGATTGCAGCGATTCCGCCCGCGCAGGATGGGAACGGACAATGTGTACCACTATTTCGCATGGGGAGAGCCGCTATTGCCGGAAGCGGCGGCCCCGGTAGTTTGCGGCGCGGTAGAGTGTCTGCGGCTGCGCGGTTTCCGGTTCAGCCTGCTCTACCGCACCAAGTATCTGAAGAGCTTTTTGCCTGCTGCACAGCTTTAGAAGGAGTTCGAAATGGACAGCCTGTTGACGAGTTTTGATTCGTGGTTGGCCGGGAACGGTCCGGCGGCCCTGGTGGTTCGTGAGCATCTGATGCCCGTCGAGGGATCGGATGGCGTGCTGTTTCCGGCGACGTTTGCCGCAGGAGACGGTTTCGAGGGCGGCTACAATATCGACCGCTTTCCGGATGGGAGGAGCGTCTGCCTGATTGACAGTGTGGGATCGCAAGCCAATCGAATCGAGCCACTATTTGCACAGGACGGATATGCCGACCTGACGCCACAGATTGTGATCAAAGCAGGCGAAAAGAGAGTGAACCTGCTCGAAGCGGGGCACCGCGCCGGAGACGCGATCGTTCGCTGCACAGCGTTACGGGACGATCTTCGCGCGGCATTCAAAGCGGTGCAGACGGGCGATGCCGAACCCTTAGCCAAGCTCGCTCCGACTTCCATCGTCTTCGGCGTCTGGGACTCGCGGGATACGCAAGCGAAGCTGCCCCGGCTGATCGTCTCGACTATCCGTGCGTTCAACGTCCGGGCATTGACCCGCTCGGCGCAATACGTGCCGGCTGCAGAATACGTAGCGGACGGGCTTCTGCCAGAACCCGCCGATAAGACCACCAAGGACGCGTACGCGGTACGGGGGTTCATCCATGTTCCGGCGGCCGGGTCGCATGGGGGCGTCATCGCGGATGGCGGAATCCAGCGGGACGCTGCGCTGCACCTTGCGGGATTGCGTCTGCTCAACGGGGGGGCGAATGCGCAGGCGTTGCGCCGGTATATTTTGGGACTCGCATTGACTGCGTTCACATATCCGGCGGGCGGCTATCTGCGGCAAGGATGCCACCTGGTGATGAATCCGGACAAGGCCAGAGAGTTCCAGGCGGTCTACGGTGACGGACGGCGTGAGGATGCCACGGTCACCCACGATGCCGCGGTGGCCTATGCCAGGGCGGCGGCGAAGGGATTTGGGCCGGGCCACGGGCGGGAAGTGGAGTTCGATAAGGAACTCGCGCAGAAGGACGTCAGCGGGGACGCCGGCGGCAGCGCCGAGAAGCGCAAGGGGAAGCCAGCCAAAAAGTAGAGGAAGAATATGGCATCGCATTTTTGCCTGTCGGTCCGTTTTTTGGACACAGCTTTCCATGGCCGTGGCGATGGTGGCGCGGGCGAGTGGCCGCCCTCGCCGCTGCGGGTGTTTCAGGCGCTGGTAGCTGCCGCCGCGCGAAAGAACGGCGGCACACTATCGCCGGGGGTACAATCGGCGCTGCGATGGCTGGAGGGACGGATGGGAGCGCCGGTGGTCATCGCTCCGCGCGCCGAGGCGGGATCCGGATATCGTTTGTCGGTCCCCAACAATGCCATGGATATTGTGGCCAAGGCTTGGGCGGCGGGAAACGATTCCAACTCGGGCGATGCGAATCCGGCCACGCATCGCACGATGAAATCCGTCCGCCCGATGTTGCTGGAAGGCGAAGCGACGCACTACGTTTGGCGCCTGCCGGATCCGGCGAGCGAAGAAGTCCTCGGGCATGTGCAGGGGCTTTCGGAAGCCGCCGCCGATATTGTCGCCCTGGGATGGGGACTGGATCTGGCCATCGGGCACGGCAGAGTGCTTTCCGACGACGAGGTCGAGGGGCTGGAGGGGGTGCGGTGGCTGCCGGCGGAGGTCACGGGAGCGAACGGACTGCGGACACCCGCGGAGGGCACCACGGAGGATTTAGTGCGACACCATGAACACTTTGTGAGGAGACTCGCAGGGGAAGGATTCGTTCCGCCTCCGCCGCTTTCCACGTATGCGAGAGTTGAGTACAGGACGGCAAGCGACCCGCCGGCGCGTCCGTTTGCGGCGTTCCAGTTGTTACAACCCGACGCCAGCGGGCGGCGGCCGTTCGATACCGCGCGGCGGGGGCTGACGGTGGCGGGAATGATGCGGGGTGCGGTTAAGGAGGCGGCGAAACGGAGCGGCTGGCCGGAGTCCAAGATCGCTTCGTTTGTCCTAGGTCACGGGGAGCCGAACACGGGCGGCGAACACGTTACGGTTGGGCCGCGGCGTTTTGCCTATCTCCCGGCCCCGAGTATCGAGTTCAGAGGCGACGCGGGAGCCTTCACCGGAAGTGTCCGGCGCGCGATCCTCACCACTTTTTCGAGCGGGTGCGAAGAGGAGATCGCCTGGGCGCAACGCATGCTGGGCGGCCAGGAACTGATGGACCAGGACACGAAGCAGGCGACCGCGCTGCTCTCCTTAATTCCTGCGAATGACAGTGTGGTAAGGCGCTATTGCGAGCCTGCGGCCGTGTGGGCAACCGTGACGCCCGTGGTCCTCCCCGGGTATGACGACCGGAAGCATTACCGGCGCAGGATGCAATCGGAGATGGACGCCGAGGAGCAGCGAGAATTGCTGGAGCGCTTGGACGGCCGCATGGATGGGCTGCTGCGGAAAGCGATCCGGCAGGCGGGCCTTTCCGCGGAGTTGGCGGAAAACGCGGAGATCGATTGGCGGAAGAGTGGCTTCTGGCCGGGCACCGAACTTGCCGACCGCTACGGGGTACCCGCCCATCTGAAGAAGTTTCCGCGATATCACGTGAAGGTGCGGTGGCGGGATCGGGAGGGCAAGGAGGTCAAGTTGCGCGGTCCGCTATGTCTGGGCGGCGGCCGGTTCTGCGGTTTGGGCCTGTTTGCGGCGGTTTAGAACTATACGCACCTGATACCTGGTTTGCGCCGACAACGGCGACGACGAGCGCCTGCGCAAGGTCTTCCAGACTATGCGGGGGTAGAGATTCAGGTAGGGTTGTTCGCGCGGGTGATGGAGGGGGGATTGGGTCGTACCCGGCGTTTGGGACGCGGTGAGGGGGTTGCGAGCGGTGAGGCGGTGAGGAAATGCCGGGGGTCGCTCGCGGCTTGTAAAGTGCTGTAGAATGGGAGGTTCGCAAAGAGGGTGGATGCGAGAAGTTTGGTGCGGGGAGTATTTTGGGGGACCGCTCGCAAATCGGTTCCTAGGTCATTGAAAACTGAATAGGTTATCGAGTATGCTCTTTCCACTCTCGAATGAGAGTGGCCCCATTGAAGCCGGTCTCTCTCCCAATCGAGGGCCCAACCTTCGACGAGCTTTCCACTCTCGAATGAGAGTGGCCCCATTGAAGCCGCAGAAATCTGACGAGGTGGCGAAACTGATCACCGCCCTTTCCACTCTCGAATGAGAGTGGCCCCATTGAAGCTCTGTCACCGTGGGCGTGCCCGCCGACGTCAGATACCTTTCCACTCTCGAATGAGAGTGGCCCCATTGAAGCAATCGCAGCAGTCCGCTTTTTGAACCGACAACCGACTTTCCACTCTCGAATGAGAGTGGCCCCATTGAAGCACTGCGCCGGGGTAGGGTTCGCGGGCGGCACCGTGCTTTCCACTCTCGAATGAGAGTGGCCCCATTGAAGCAGCGTAGGAGGAGCGGACTTAACCACCCTTACGTCCCTTTCCACTCTCGAATGAGAGTGGCCCCATTGAAGCCGAACTGGAGCAGACCTCCTACCAGGCCGCCCAGGCCTTTCCACTCTCGAATGAGAGTGGCCCCATTGAAGCGCCAAACAAAAGACGCAAATCAGTCTACCATGCAAATCTTTCCACTCTCGAATGAGAGTGGCCCCATTGAAGCACGGGAGCATGGCGAGCCCTGGACACGCAGACGTTCCCTTTCCACTCTCGAATGAGAGTGGCCCCATTGAAGCC
>DATGIL010000008.1:0-32330 GCA_035295745.1 Bryobacteraceae bacterium
GACGGAGTGGTTATCCGGATCACTGATGGTGCCGGATTTTCGGTGACCCTATTTCCCAGAGAGATATACTGGAGCTGATTCGCTCACTCTTCCCGACCACAAGACCGGCGAAAATGCTGTCGTTTTATCCCGGCATCAACACACGCAACAACAGCTGTTTGACGCCGTACCGAAAGTGAATAAGATTCCGCCGGCGGACGTGGAAAGCCTGCGGGAGTTCTACGAAGACGCCTATTACAAGCTCCTCCACGGCAGGGTCCAGAAAGTCGACCAGAATCATCTCTATTTCGGAAGTTGGATTCTGTCAAGTGATCGACCCGCGGGTGTCTCGAGCACCAGCGGGCCGATACTTTCTCGGACGAAATATCGATGACGAGCCTATCACCTCTACCTCCTGACCGAAAGGTGCGGGACATTGAAACGGAGGTCGGTGTGCAGATCGAGTACATTGACGAGCCTCCCAAATGGTGCGAAACGGCGGAGCCAACACGATCCGAATTCTCAGGGGCTCGCCATCGCGTAACCACCGTCTATCTGACGGAGGGTGATCGCAAGCTCTGAATCGCGAACTGGGGCCCCTACTGCGACGGGCGTCCGGGCTCCCAATCTGAGTTGCCTACCGATATGGGATATAGTTCCTCCTCTCGGGGCACGGCAGTTCGCCGTTGGTCCGATGAATACAGGACTTTCGGCGCTCCCGGCGGAACGCTGGCCAATAGATCTTCCGACGTACCTGTGGAGTGATTGTCTGCGCACATCTACCGGAGCCGGCCCGAGCGTTCAGCCAAAAGCTATCCACAAAAGCTATCCACAAAAGCTATCCATTTGCCGCATCCATACGATTGGTGATCAGCTGACCGACCCGATCGATGAATGATCGTTCCGTAAAAGGCTTCAGCAGTACAACTTCAGGCGATGTCCGCGCGATCGCCCGCATGGCGATACTGTCCACGCACCCCGAGATGTAGAGAACTCTGAGATCAGGCCGACGACGACCGAGTTCGGCTGCCAAGTCCAACCCGGGGGCGCCAGGCAGCACCATATCCACGATGGCCAAAACGATCTCGTCCTCACCCTGGGCAAATGCCGCAAGACCTTGTAATGTGTCTCCAACCGCTATGGCATAGTATCCGTATTTGTGCAGTATCCGTTGCAGCCACCGGCGGACGCCAGGATCATCATCAACCACCAATATGGCGGGCTTTCCAGTCATTTTGTAACGACCCCTCGCAGCAGCGTGCAAAAGTCTCCGGTTTGGAGTGGGCCGCCAATAGAGTCAGAGAGCTGCTACCGCGAATCCCGCCACACATGGATGGCATTCACTGCTTTGAAACAAGAATAACCCGGAAAGTGAATTGTCTCACAAATCTTTTAGGGGAGTAGGCTATAACCCCCTTTGGGGGTAATTTCGTTAGCAACCGGAAGGTATACCTCTTTCGCAAGCCATTCCCCAAGAACAAGAGAACGCGCCAAGCACTGCCTGAAACCGAGCGAAACTTGGCCAACCCCTCAGGGATTAGCCCGCGAGGTTGATTTTACTTGAACTTCCGCCGAGACGCGAAACCAATGGCGCCATCTGGAAAAGTTTGGTGGCAAACTGCGCTCTACTAAGTTTCGCCGTTGGCAGTGCGACGCTGATCTACTCGCTTTGGCTCGATTCACTCGGAGGCACGTGATCAATATGAAGTGAGATTCAGTCGTCTTTCGGGAAAGCCTTCTGCCACAACCGGCTTCCGCAGGTCGCAGCATGAGTTTCACACTAAAAATGTGGGAATTCCGCCGCCGGAAACCCGTCGGCAATCATTGATTGCGAAATCCTTCAATTTCAACTATAACCAAAGCGCCGTCCGACGTTTGGACGCTCGCACTCACATCGTAGCCCAGCCAAATCGTCCTGCGAGGATAAGTCTTGCCAGCGGTGTAACGTATGCTCGCTTGGCCTCGCGACATTCACGCGACGCGGCGACTGGCCGGGCGCCAATTGATAAACGTGGGAGGCATTCCCGGAGTCACATATTTCGCGGCTTCGCTTCTGGCCACCACTCCCCGGATCGCCCGGCACAGCCGCTCTTGGCGGCATCGAACCAAGCGCTGCCGCATCACCTCCCTGAACGCAAGAAGCAAAACGCCGATGAAGCAGCTGGACACGCAATACATCAGATACATTTAGTGAATCACCTCGGTGAGTTAATTGAAACGCTGTTTACTTTTACTATTCTAGGGTCATACTCCAGTGCCGTACGGAGTATCCTTGAGGGACTCAAAAGCTTCTTTAGTAGGTATCCGACTTCCTGGTACCCCTCAAATGTGTGGTTTATATTAGGGAACGGCACGTACTCTAAAATGGGAAGGACATCCAGTCTCCAGGCACTGCTGCCTGTTGTTGTTGAAGAGGTTGCAATCAAAAACTATACGTTCCCGACCGCGTGAGTAACCCTGTTTGCGGGTAACGCCACGCCTTCCCGGGGGTAAGAGAGGTACTACGATCTACCTGCAAAAGACACTACTCAATACCCCAGAAGAACCTGATGGCAGAATAGGGGCTCGTGTCACACTTGACTGGGGGTTTGATGATACAACTGTCTGATTCGGATTTGGTTGAAAGGCTTGCCGCTACCATGCAACTTCTGGGACCTGTCCCTCGACGTCTTCGCTTGACGTCGCAACTTCAGGCAAGACGATGTAGAGGAACGAGGCGCTTCAGATGTGGTAAGTGCGTGACGTGCCTGGAGAATGCCCGATGGGAACGGATCTATAACGAACGATTTGCGGATCCCGACTATTACCGCTCGCCTTCAGTCCGGCAGACCTCGGCGTTGAGCCTTGCCGTCTGACCTGGCGGGGAGATTACAAAGCCATGCCTGAAAGAAATGCCTGTTCTGTGACCAAAGTCTCTCGGTACTCAGCGAAGCCTGCCTTCACAACAAGCGTCCTCACAGTTCTCCGTGTGGTCCACGTTCATTTCATCCTAAAACCAGACGCCCATCAGAGGCGTGCATGGTGAAGATTGCGTGGTGGAAGGACGTGATCGGGGGCACGGCATCCAGGCTCCCGAATCTTACTTCTCACTCCAGGGCATATTACGTGCTGCTGATCAGCCTTGTCGCTTGGGTGGGTGCACTGGGATTTGGGCTTCGAACGCTTTTGCTCTTCTCCAACACACCTGGGACACAGGCATCCCCGCCGTCTCTGTTTCCGGGGGACTCGCCCATCCGTTTATCCCACGACCGGGCGTCGCTGCTCGTCTTTATTCATCCGCAGTGCGCCTGCTCCGGCGCCACATTGAGCGAACTTGAGCAGTTTCTTACGTGCTGCGGGAAGCAGGTGGAAACCACCATCTTCGTCTATCAGCCTTCGTCAATCCCTCGGGAGTGGGTCGAATCACAGTCTGGCCTTTGGCCGACGGTGCGACGGCTTCCCGGGACTCGGGTTGTTCGGGATCTCGATGCGGTCACAGCCCGCCTTTTCGGTGCGCACATCTCCGGTCAAACTCTCCTTTATGACGTGAACGGCCGGCTAGCTTTCAGCGGGGGCATTACAGCCTCTAGAGGTCATTCTGGCGACAACGACGGTCGCGAGGCACTCACCGCCATTGTCGGTAACCGCGTTCCACGGCACCGCCATACTCCTGTGTTTGGCTGCGCTTTGTACGGTGAGCGATGAGATCACCCTTGGTCGATTCAAACCCAGCCGGTTCCGCTTCTGTATACTCCAGGACGCGGGACTTAGTGGCGGAACATCAGAATGAGATCTATGCGCAGACCAGCCGGTGGTTCGCAATTCTCATGCTGCTGCAATGGGTGGCCGGGATAGTTGTGGCGATCTGGATTTCTCCCCGCACCTGGGCCGGCACAGCGAGCCAAGTCCACCCGCACGTTTGGCTCGCTGTTTTCCTGGGAGGCGCCATCACAGCGCTTCCGGCCGTTCTCGCTATCCTGCGTCCGACGCTTCCATTAACTCGGCACCTAGTAGCGGCTGCCCAAATGCTGATGTCGGCTCTGCTCATCCACTTAAGCGGAGGCCGAATTGAAACGCACTTTCATATCTTCGGATCGCTGGCATTTCTCGCCTACTATCGCGACTGGAGAGTCCTGATTCCGGCAACTCTGGTCGTCGCATGCGATCATGCCACGCGTGGGATCTATTTTCCGCAGTCAGTTTTCGGGGTCTTGACCGCCAGCCCCTGGCGTTGGGTGGAGCACGCCGGCTGGGTCCTGTTCGAGGATATCATCCTGGTGAGGTTCTGCCTGCGTGGGGTCAGCGAAATGTGGGAAATTGCCAGGCGTCAAGCTTCCATCGAAGCCATCGGGCTGGATCTTGAGCGTAAGGTACAGGAGCGGACCGCGGAACTGGAACAAGCGCGAGCGGCGGCCGAGGAGGCGAACCGCGCCAAGGGCGCGTTTCTGGCGAACATGAGCCACGAGATACGGACACCCATGAACGGCGTCATCGGCATGACCGAACTGGCCCTGGCAACCGATCTTTCGCCTGAGCAGCGCGACTACCTCGAAACCGTCCGGACCTCCGGCGAATCGCTACTGTCCGTCATCAACGACATCCTGGATTTTTCCAAGATCGAGGCCGGAAAATTGACGCTTGACTCGGTCGATTTCGATCTCGAGGAACTCCTGCAGGATGTCGTGCGGGCGTTTGCGATCCCGGCCCACCGGAAAGGCTTGGAGCTTCTATATCAGAACCAGGTGCATCTCCCTGCAATGCTGGTCGGCGACCCGGGAAGGCTCCGACAGGTGCTGGTTAACCTGCTTGGCAACGCTACCAAGTTCACGGATAAAGGCGAAGTCGAGATCCGTGTAGTGGAGGCCGGACGAGATGACCGGAGCATAACACTGCACTTTCTGATCTCCGATACGGGCATCGGGATCTCTCCAGAGTGGCGGGACCGTGTCTTTGAAGCTTTCGTGCAGGCGGATGGTTCGAATACCCGCCGCTACGGAGGGACCGGTCTCGGCCTGAGCATTTGCTCGCGGCTGGTGGAACTGATGGATGGCAAAATCTGGGTCGAAAGCAGGGGCGGTCGCGGCAGTACCTTCCAATTCACCTCTCGGTTTGCCGTTTCGGCCGAAGCCCCAGCCGCCCCGCGTACGGCGGCACCCGAGGCTTTGGCGGGCCTGTCGGTTCTGGTCGTGGATGACAATTCTACTAACCGGGACATTTTGCGGGAGTTGCTGTTGCGTTGGCGCATGCGGCCGATCCTCGCGGAATCCGGGCCTCGGGCCCTCGAAATCATGCATCGCGAGGTAGCGGTGGGCGACCCGTTCGCTTTAATTCTCCTGGACGCTCATATGCCGGAAATGGATGGGTTTGCCTTGGCCCGCCATATTCAGGACGACCCCACGCTCGCCGGGCCGCGCATCATGATGTTGAGCTCGGTCGAAGCCAGCGCCGCCGGTCCGGGGCTACGCGCCACCGGTTTGGCGCACTATGTGGTCAAGCCAGTAACTAAGGCCAGCCTCTTGAAGGCAGTCCTGACGGTCTTGGGGGAGCACGGCCCCAGGGTCACTGCTGCGTACTCGGGGGCAAACGAAAGCCCGGATGCAATGCGCATCCTGTTGGCAGAGGACAATATCGTCAATCAGAAAGTGATGTTGTTATCGCTCCAGAAACTTGGACATCGTGTAACCGTGGCAACCAACGGCAAGAGCGCGCTGGAGGCTTATCAGCCGAACGCCTTCGATCTGATCTTCATGGACATTCAGATGCCATTGATGGATGGCTATGAGGTCACCCGCGCCATTCGGCAGCGCGAGCGAAGCGATGGTGGACACGTTACGATCGTCGCTTTGACGGCTCATGTGATGAAGGGAGATCGCGAGCTTTGCCTGGAGGCTGGAATGGATGATTATCTCGCTAAACCTCTCCGCATTGCCGACCTCGTCTCCCTGTTGAATCGCTGGAAGTGCGTGCCCAATTCGTCAAACTGTCTTTCGTCCGATTCTGCTGCCGGCTTTCCGAGTTCTGGACCTTTGGTTTGACGCTCTTTCAACCTCTTCGCATTTTTTTTTCGCGCAGGCACACGCAAAAGTCTCAACGCTCGTGATGGCCATCCACGACGATGATACAATTGTTTCGCGCATCCGTCTGCTGGCGCCAAATTCTACCATCTGGGAATTCGGAGAAACTAATTGAGACTTAACCGCGCCTTTTCGGGGCTCAGCTTATCGGTTTTGGTGTTGGGCGCTCTACCGACCATTGCCTCGGCAGGGCTGATCGATTACCGTGCCGTCATAATTGTGGAAGATACCGGGGGCACGTCGCAAGGGTATTTGGCCACCGACCCGAACTACTGGACTCCCCTGCTCACTCCGGACGTCAGCAGCGCCCTGGTCTTGGACTTTACGCTGAACGGGACATCGGGAAGTGCAATCAACCTCACCATAGAAAATCCTACCCAGGGGTTCGCTGATCTGGGCTTGGTCGTGGGACGAGACAGCACGAGCTCGGATATTGCATCGGGCAGTTTCAACTATTTATATATCGACCCTACGGATGCAACCGCCCCGGGTGCAACGCCGCAATCCGTCTCCAATTATTTTGCAAACTCGTCCGGCCTGGATAAACAGGGTGAATCCGCAGTCTGGAACATCGACGCTACCGCTTTGACGATCAACCCAGCCTGGATCAACACCGACGGAAGTATGCCGACCACTGAGGTTTTCATACAGAGCAACCATGTGTATGCCGGAGGCGACTCAGACGCATTTCATAGTCGGTTCCCGGCACCCGTCACTGATGCGACCCTCCATTTGGACATTTTATCGGCTGTGCCGGAACAGGTGAATGCACCGGAGCCCGCCTCGTTATCGCTGATGTTTGGTGTTTTTGGCATTGGCATGCTCTGGCGCGCCAGGCGATCGAATAGCCTGCTCTGATCTGGCGACGCATCTCGGCGAAACAGTGAGCCGTCGGCCTTGAGCCGTGCGCAAATCGCGGATTCGCCGCCCCCGAAACTGATCGACTGCAGACTGCAGCCTTGTGGTTCCGTTTTCAACGCCCCTGCGGCGGCTATCGATGAAAATGGGGTACACCGAGCGGTCCTATGCCCCGCACGCAACAGAACAGTGGCGCAGCGATGTCTGTACTCCTGAAGATGATGGCAGATCCGACGCCTACGTCCAGTCGAATCCGCGCGGCGTTGGGATGCTTCGCCGAAGATCCTGGCGGGCCGTCGCCTTCCCCCCCCAACTAGCTAGAGGCGATCAACCTGACTGGATCAGCAGTTAACGATGGCTCAGCGAAACCTTTCGAAGCGAGAGCGTCAGGTGTTGGATCTATTCCTCACCGGCTTGCCCCACCTCGCGATAGCGCAAAGCCTAAACATTTCAAGCCGCACCGTCAACAACCATATCGGCGCGATATTCAACACCACGGGATGCCGGAGTCGCGCGGAGCTTGAATCCTGGCTTTCGAAAACCTTGTGCAAAGCCGAGGCGCAGCCTGATGGCCGGTCGCGGCAGTGCTGACGGTGCTCCAATGACCGTCCTCTGCTCAAGCTGCGGAGAATTCGCAGCGAGGGGGAGGAGGTGTTCGATGAAACACTGCGCGAGGGGCTGGCGGTGGAATTGGTGCAAATCGCCTGAGTTCTGGGACCGGTGCCCGCCGTGGCGAAGTGCTGGCGCTTCGCTGGTCGGACATCCAGGAAGGTCGAGCGGTGATCACGCGTTCGCTGACACAGACCCGATCCGTCCTGGAGTTCAAGAGCACGAAGACCGACGAGAGCGTACGGCCGGTGAGCCTTCCGGACTCCACGTTGGCTGCGCTCGAGGCGCATCGTCAAAGGCCGGACGCCTTCCGTCAACAGTACGGCCCCGATTACCGCGCCGATCTGGATCTGATCTTTGCGAACCCGGATGGGACGCCACTGAAACCCGACTCGGTGTCCGCGACGATCTCGGCCCTTTGCCGTCGATTGAAGTTGCCGAAGGGCGTCAGCCTTCATACGCTGCGGCACACGCATGGATCGCATCTCGTGGCATCTGGCGTCGATCTGGCAACGGTGTCCGAACGGCTCGGGCATGCCAACGTCAGGGTGACTGCGGAAATTTACACCCACGCGATCCGGGGCAAGGACGACGAAGCGGCGCGGAAATGGGACAGCTTCCAGCGAGAGAACTCGCAAGAGAAGCGTAGCGGAGTTGTTCAGTGAAGACCTGGGAGAGAATTGGTGGCAGCGCGTTACCCGTAAGTCTATGAAAACATGGTAGCGCTAACGGGAATCGAACCCGTATTTAAGCCTTGAGAGGGCTCCGTCCTAACCGTTAGACGATAGCGCCACGTGCCTGCCCTTTAGTCTAACACAGCCACTACTGCGCTACAGTGGAACAAACCTACCCGAATCATGGCCCGTAAAACCAGATATTCGATGCACCACTTCATCCCCCTCCTTGCTCTGGCAAGTGCCGCCGCCGCGCTCGCGCAACAGGCGAATCAGCCCGGTACCAAATGGAGCGAAGAGGAGCTTCGCCAAGCCGTCCAGACCGCACGCGTGGGCCGCAAGCTCACGCCGAAAGCCTGGCCCAACGGCGCACGAGTCGCCGTCTGCCTGACCTTCGACACCGATACCGAAGCCCCGCTCTTGCGTGACGGTACGACCTCGCCGACCACGCTCTCCGCTTCCGATTTCGGTGCGGAAAGCGGCATTCACCGGATCCTCGACATGTTGGATCGATACCAGGTGCCGGCCACCTTCTTCGTCACCGGCGTGGATGCCATGCTGCACCCCGATATGCTCGCGGGCATCTTGAAGAGCGGTAAAAACGAGGTCGGCGTACATGGATGGATCCACGAGTTCCCGCCGCGGTTGGCCGATGGCGAGGAAGAGCGCCTCCTCGACCAGGCGATCGCGTACCTGACGAAAGCCACCGGCAAGCGCCCGGCCGGGTACCGCGCGCCTTCCTGGGCATTCAGCGCCGTGACGCTGGACCTGATTCGAAAGAAGGGCTTTCTGTACGACAGCAGCCTGCAAGCACTCGATGAACCATATGAAATCCGTTCGCGCGGGCAGGACACCGGCGTCGTGGAACTGTCCATCGATTGGACTCTCACCGAAACTCCTTATCTGGGACAGAACGGCCACATGCCTTCGCCCGAATTGCTGTACCAGCTTTATCGAGGCGAATTCGACGGCGCATATAAAGAAGGCACGATGTTCATCCTCACCTTGCATCCTTATCTGAGCGGCCATCGCGCACCCATGCAGCAGCTTGACGCTTTCGTGGCCTACATGAAATCGAAATCCGGTGTCTGGTTCGCGACCTGCGCGGAGGTTGCGCAATACGTTAAGAACGCCACTGCCCGATAAGTGGCCGGTGGGACCCGTCTGGCTGGTGTCCGGCCCACGTCTGGCCCAGATGGTTCTTGACTTTGGTAAGCTTGGTAACGTATTCTGACGGTTCGCTTTGGCCACACGTCATGGCCGTTCTACCTATGCGGGAAAACAAGCACGACGTTCCGGAGACCGTCGAACGGTACCTGGATTCGACACTGGACAGCGTGGATAGCGCCGAAGAGCTTGCTTTGGGCGTTGCCCAGCGAGCCGGGTTCGATGAAGACGATCTCATGAAGATCGGAATGGCAGTCCGGGAGTCGATGGTGAATGCGGTCGTGCATGGAAACCGGTACAACTCGCACAAGAAGGTCCGTTTTTCGGTCGGCCACAACTCGGAGCGGCTGACCTTGCGGATTGCCGATGAGGGCGAAGGATTCGATTTCGCCACCATTCCCGATCCGCTGGCGCCTGAAAATCTGTTGCGCACTTCAGGACGCGGGATTTTTCTGATCCGCTCCTTCATGGATGAATTCGAAATGCGGCATCTGGATTTGGGCGGAACAGAGTTAACTTTGGTCAAGTACTTGGTGTCTAAATAATTCGGCAGAGCATTCAGCCAGGAGGCATATTCAGTGAGCGTAAAGTTGAGTACCAGGCAGGTGGGCGACGTGACCGTGGTTGATGTAGCGGGGCGAATTACTCTCGGCGAGGGTTCGAGCGCGTTGCGCGACGCCCTGCGTGACATGGTCAGCAAGAGCCAAAAAAAGATCCTGCTTAATTTGGGCGAAGTTTCTTACATCGATAGCTCCGGCATCGGTGAGCTGGTTTCCGGTTTCACCACGGTTGCCAACAGCGGTGGACAGCTCAAACTGCTGAACCTGAACAAACGCGTGAAAGACCTTTTGCAGATTACCAAACTGTATACCGTGTTTGACGTCCACGAAGACGAAGCAGGCGCCATTCGCAGCTTCTAGGTTTCGGATTTGCGGCGGCTCGCTAAGACGCGGGCCGCACTCCCTCCTCAGCGATTCCAGCTCTCATCAGGCATGCATTTTTGCGGCCCGCGCGTAACCCCAGTCCGGCGCGCGTCTCGGGTATAATCGCAATTCGGAACCTAAGGAGCGTCCTTTGCCTCATATCGGATTCATCGGTCTCGGCATCATGGGGAAACCCATGTCCCGGAATTTGCAGAAGGCGGGCTACCGCCTGGTCGTCTATGACATTTTTCCAGGCCCCGTCGCGGAACTCACGGAGGCCGGCGCTGAGCGCGGCGAGTCGTGCGCCGACACCGCGGCCCGCGCGGAGGTGATCATTACCATGCTGCCGGACGGACCTGACGTGGAAACTGCGGTGCTTGGTCCAGGCGGCGTACTGGAAGGCGCACGGCCGGGTTCGATTGTGGTCGACATGAGTTCCATCAGCCCCCTGGTTTCGCAAAAAGTCGGCGCGGCCTGTGCCGCTAAAGGCGTGGAGTTCCTAGATGCACCCGTCAGCGGCGGCGAGCCCAAAGCCATCGATGCGACGCTCGCCATCATGGCGGGAGGCAACGCGGATGCGTTCGATCGCGTGCAGCCCATCCTGCAGAAGATGGGGTCGAGCGTCACCCTCACAGGCCCCGTGGGCGCTGGGAATGTCACCAAACTGGCCAACCAGATCATGGTGGCCTGCAACATCGCTGCCATGGGAGAAGCACTGGTGCTGGCGACCCGCGCGGGGCTCGATCCGGAAGTGGTATTCAACGCGGTGAAGGGTGGCCTCGCCGGCAGCACCGTTCTCAACGCCAAGGCTCCAATGCTGATCTCGCGTAACTTCAAGCCGGGTTTTCGCATTAAGCTTCACCAAAAAGATCTGCGCAACGCTCTGCTGGCCGCGGAGTCGATGAAGGTGTCCCTGCCACTGACCAGCCTCGTGCAGCAGATGATCATGGCATTGATGAACGAGGGCAAAGGCGACCTCGACCACTCCGCGATCGCGACGTTCATTGAGGAGATGGCGGGCATAGAGGTCAAGAAGGGGACTGCTGCCGGAGCCTGAGTAATTCCGGGGTGCTACCGGTATGGCTCATGCTCGCGTCTGGATCCTGACGTCTCTTCTGCTGTGCGGCGCACCCGCCGCGGCGCTGGATTTGAAATCGGCAGTGGTGGTCGCACCGAACACCCTCGCCGGACCCGAAAAAAAGGCTGTTGCGCTACTGGTGGATGAGATCGAAAAGCGCACCCGTCTTCGCCTGACTATCAGCCAAAACAGGCCCGCTCAGGGCACCGCGATCCTCCTCGGGCAGCAGTTCGGCCGGTCCGAGAATGGTCTGGTCCCGGCAGTTGCTGGCGCGGATGGATATCGTGTACAAGTCATCGGAGATTCTGTGATAGTCGCAGGCAACGATGCACGCGGCACGTTGTTCGGCGCAGGTTGCCTGCTCCGCAATCTCCGCATGGAGCGCGACCTTCTCGAAGTTCCGGACAGTCTCTCGATTGCCACGGCGCCGAAGTACGCCTTGCGCGGCCATCAGCTTGGCTATCGTCCCAAGACGAATTCATACGATGGCTGGAGCGTTCCGGTTTGGGATCAGTATCTGCGCGACCTCGCGGTGTTCGGAACCAATGCCGTAGAGTTGATTCCGCCGCGCTCCGATGACGATGCCGACAGCCCGCACTTTCCCCTTCCGCCAATGCCGATGATGGTCGAAATGTCGCGCCTCGCGGACTCCTATGGGCTCGACGTGTGGATCTGGTATCCGGCAATGGACAAAGACTATTCCGATCCGAAGACTGTGGAGTTCGCATTACGCGAATGGGGCGAGGTTTTTCGCCAGCTTCCGCGGATCGATGCCGTCTTCGTCCCAGGAGGCGACCCGGGCCACACCGAGCCGAAGTATCTGCTCGCCCTGTTGGAGCAGCAGACTGCGCTGCTGCATCGGTATCACCCGAAGGCACAGATGTGGGTTTCGCCGCAGAGCTTCAATCGGGAATGGATGGACCAGTTTCTCGATATCCTGAAGACCCGGCAGCCGGCATGGCTCAGCGGAGTCGTGTTCGGCCCGCAGGTGCGCATGAGTCTGCCGGAATTGCGCGCGGCGGTGCCCCAACGATATCCTATCCGCCACTATCCCGATATCACGCACAGCCGCCAGTCGCAGTATCCCGTGCCGGACTGGGATGTGGCGTATGCCCTCACGGAAGCGCGCGAGACTATCAACCCGCGGCCAGTCGACGAGTCGAACATCTTTCGTTTGCTGCAGCCGTATACCATCGGTTTTCTGACTTACTCGGAAGGCTGCAACGACGACGTCAACAAGTTCGTGTGGAGCGCTCTGGGGTGGAATCCCGATGCGAAGCCGATCGACATCCTGCGCGACTACTCGCGCTACTTCATCGGCGAGCGGTACCGGGACAGCTTCGCGCAGGGTCTGCTCGCGCTGGAACGGAACTGGCGCGGACCCCTGGCCACCAATACCGGTGTCGAGACCACGCTCCAGCAGTTTCAGGAGATGGAGCGTAGCGCGTCGCCGCAGCTTCGTGCCAACTGGCGCTTCCAACAGGCCTTGTACCGTGCCTATTACGACGCATACGTGCGTAGCCGGCTGTTATATGAGACGCAACTCGAAAGCCAGGCGATGTTCGAGCTGCGCAATGCCAAAACGGTGGGTCCGGCCACAGCCATGGCGCGTGCGGAAGAACTCCTGGATCGCTCCGCCGTGGAACGCGTACAGCCGGCTTGGCGTGCGCGCATCTTCGAACTGGCGGAGGCGCTGTTCCAGAGCATCCACATGCAGTTGAGCGTGCCGCGTTACCAGGCGATTTCCGTCGATCGTGGCGCCAATCTCGATACAGTAGATACACCTCTGAACAGCCGTTCATGGTTGAAGCAGCAGTTCGCCGCCATCCGCCGGATGACGGACGAGAAGGAGCAGTTCCAGTCGCTGGACGCCCTCGCCAATTGGACCGATCCCGGCCCCGGCGGTTTCTACGACGACTTGGGGAACCTCACGCAACAACCCCATTTGGTGCGCGGCCTCGGGTACGAGAAGGATCCGGCATTTCTGCAATCCTCGCTGGTGGGATTCTCGGGCCGTGCCGCATGGCGCAGTTCCTGGTGGACTCACGCCGAATCGCTGGTGGATGCGCCGCTGCGCATGCACTACGATCAACTCGACCCGAGTGCGGAGTACAAGATTCGCGTCGTGTACGCGGGCGACAGCGCGTCCGTGAAGGTCAGGTTAGTGGCCAACGGCGCGATCGAGATCCATCCACTACTGCAAAAGCCCACGCCGGTAAAGCCCCTGGAGTTCGATATTCCACGGCAGGCCACCGCGAAAGGAGAGCTGGACCTGAGCTGGTCGCGCGAACCCGGACTCGGCGGAAACGGGCGCGGTGTCCAGGTGTCGGAGGTCTGGCTAATCAAAAAATGAGCGAATCTTCCTGGCAGAGTCCCGTCAAACGAAAGCTGCGCGAAGGCAAAACCGTGCTGGCGGCCACGATCATGGTGAACAGCGTGGAGGTGGCGGCGCATCTGTCCACTCTCGGATTCGATTTTCTGTGGATTGAGATGGAGCATTCGCCCATCACGCTGGAGTCGCTGCGGAATATGGTGCTGGCGACTCGCGGGCTGCCCACACTGCCCTTCGCGCGGGTGCCTGTGAACGAACTCTGGACTGCCAAACGCGTCCTCGATGCAGGCGTGTATGGTGTGATGTTTCCCTTCACCAGCACCCCGGAGTTGGCACGGCAGGCCGCGGAGGCGTGCCACTATCCGCCGCTCGGGCGCCGCGGATCGGGTCCGACTCTGGCGAAATTTGCGTGGCCCGATGGCGCGCGCTATCACGACTCCGCCGACGAGAACGTTACCGTGATCGCGATTATCGAAGAGGGTCGCGCCGTGGACAAGATCGACGAGATCGCCGCTACGCCGGGCTTAGACGCGCTGTTCATCGGCACGAGCGACCTCTCGTTTTCCCTCGGGCTTCGCGGCAATCAGACCGATCCCAAGCTGCATCGGGCCATCGCGAAAGTAGTCGATGCCGGCAAGCGGTATGGGATAGCTTTGGGGCGCCCGGCAGGAACGCCGGAGCAGGTGCTGGAGTATCAGAAAGAGGGTTTTCAATTGTTCCAGGCCCCGGGGGAGATCGCACTGATGACCGCCGGAGCGCGCAAGTATCTGGGTCCGCTGGTGACCGGGTAGCATGCTTCCATTCGCGGAGTACAGCGCGCGCGTGGAGGAACATCTGGGCCGCCGTTATGGCATTCAGGTGGTAACCCGCGACATCCCCGACCCGCTGACTGGCGATCTGGACGGGGCTGAGATCCATATCGATTGTGCCGTGACGGTGGAGCAGCGCTTCTTCTTGTTAGGCCACCTGTTCGGTCACACAGTGCAGTGGAATGTGGATCCGCGCGCTTTCGAAATCGGCAAGCCCCAAAAGCCGCCGGTGAGTGAGGAGTTGCTGCCTGAGCTGTTGGATTACGAGGTCGAGGCAGCGGAGTACGGGCTCGCGCTGTTCCATGAAATCGGCATCACGGCGGCTGACCAGTGGTATTGCGACTTCACGGCGTGCGATCGGGCCTATCTTTTCCACTACTATCGTACCGGCGAAAAACGGAGTGTTCTTAGCTTTTGGCGCGATGGCACTCCGCTATTGAAGGCGAAGGTGATTCCTGCGTTCACGCCGGTGAAGCGCGTCTTTCGGCTCGATGGCATCGTGATCTGACGCGGCGCCGGGTTCCACGAAAACAATGAAATCGCCATACACTGTGGATAGGCCTCGATTGGCATGACACGACTTGACAGCTTCCTGGCATACGCCGAATCCAACCGGCTTGTGGTCTGCGGAGTTGCCGTCATCATGATCATCCTGGTCGCCTGGGGCGACTACGTGCTCCCCAATACTTCGGTCGGATTCCTCTACCTGCTGCCCATCCTGCTATCCGCGCCTGCACTGAACATCCCACAGATCGTCGCGATGGCGATCGTATGCGGATACCTCCGCGAGGCCTTCGATCCCCTGCAGGGTATTTCAGCCCGGCAGTGGGCTCCGATGCCAGTTGTTCTGAATCCGCTGGATTGGGTGCCCGGATCTGCCGGACGCTTGCTCGCCGCCACCACGGGATTTGCCATGACCGGATTCTTCGTTGCCGAGTTGAACCAGCACCGCCGCGTTTTGGCCGCCCACCTCAAGGAACGCGAGGAGCAGATGCACCTCCGGCAAGAAGCCGAACGCCAGGTGCGCATTCTGATTGAAACCAGTCCGCTGGCCATCCTCACTCTGGATGAATCTGGTGAGGTCCGCCTGGCGAATGAGTCGGCACGGGAACTCCTCGGTTTCGACGGCGAAGCCCTGCAGGGCCGGCTCGTGGAGCCGTATCTGCCCATCCTCGCGCGAATGCTGCACAGCCACCACTCAGGCGGGAACATCCGAACCAGCGTGGAGTGCAAAGGACAGCGCCGCAATGGCGATGTGTTTTTGGCGCATGTTTGGCTCTCCACCTACCGCACTTCCGGCGGCCCGGGTCTCGCCGCGGTGGTTTGGGACGCTTCGGAGAACCTGCGCGATCGTGAAGGGGCCGGTCTCGACTCGATGATGGCCACGTCGCGCGTGCTGATCGGCGCCATCTCTCATGAGATTCGCAATCTCGCATCCGCGGCGGCTTCGGCCCACGCGGCGTTAAGTGCCTCCGGCAACCGCGACCAGGACGAGCAATACCAGGTGCTCGGGACTCTGATACGCGGGCTCGAGAAAATCGCGTCGTCCGGGCTTCGCGTCGCCTCCGATCGCGCGGCCGTGGTCGCCGATCTGGGCACGGTGCTCGACGAAGCCCGTATCGTGATCGAGCCGGCATTCCGCGAAGCGGGGATTTCGGTAATCTGGGAAGTAACCGATGGCTTGCCGCTGGTGCAAGCCGACCACCACAGTCTGTTGCAGGTCTTCGTGAACCTGGCTCGCAACAGTCAGCAGGCTCTGCAATCCTCCCGCAACGGCCAAGTGCGGATTCAGGCCGCGGTGGAAAGCGATCTGGTGGTAGTGCGGTTTCACGACAGCGGCCCTGGCGTTTCCCACCCGGAGGAGTTGTTCCGGCCGTTTCAGCCGGGAGCGCATGCTTACGGACTGGGGCTGTACATTTCCCGCGCGATTCTGCGAGCCCATGGCGGCGGGCTTCGGTATGAGCCTGCGCCGGCGGGCAGCTGTTTCGTTGTGGAATTGTGGCCGGTGGAAAATTCAATCGTCGGATAGTGAAGGCTGGACCATCCATGCAACAGTTGGTAAACACGATTCGCATTCTGCTGGTAGACGACCACGCGCTGTTTCGCGAGAGTGTGTCGCGAGTTCTCGCTGCCGAACGAGACATCGAAATCGACCATTGCGGCAGCATCCGCGAAGCCTTGGAATTGCTGGCGCAGCACCGGTATGGATTGGTGTTGCTCGATCACGATTTAGGCAGCGAACGAGCCTCGCAGTTCCTGCCCGCGGCGCGCCAGATCGGGTTTGAGGGCCGCGTACTGGTGGTCACCGCTTGGGTGAGCGAAACCGAAGGGCGCCGACTGATGCGCCAGGGCGTCTCCGGAATCTTTTTGAAAGAGGGCCCGCTCGACCAACTGATTACCAGCATTCGCACGGTAGCAGCGGGTGGCACGTGGATGGAGCGTCCGTTCGGACCGGCCGAACCGCAGGAGGCAATGGACGCCGGACCCGCGGCAGTGTTCAATGACCGCCAGCGCCGGGTGCTGCGCTTCGTACTGGAAGGACTATCCAATAAGGAGATCGCCTGGCGCCTGCAGATCTCGGAAAGCTACGTAAAAGCGATCCTGCAGAGTCTGTTTCAAAAGACCGGCGTGCGTACACGCGGACAACTGGTTCGTGTCGCATTCGAACAGTACGAGGACCAACTTTGATCCTAAATTCACTATCCGAAAGATAGACTTCCGCAACCTGGGCCGTTGGGCTACTGTGGTTTCATAACCAGCCGGACCTCAGACCCGGCAACCGAGGCATAGGGGTGAGTGTCGCTGTCGGATACGCATCTTTTCTGCGGGGATTCGGTTTTTGCGGCAACATCACTCGGCGGTTGGAAGGCGTGGGACAAGGGGTATTTGCTCCGGCCGTCATTCAAGGACCGGTTCCTCGCGTTCAAAAAAGCATTTCCGTTTGTCCCCGTTTTTCCCCTTCTATAATTGATCCGGGTTTAACAGTGCCTTGACTCGGGCATCGATCTTCTTCGCTTCCGCTTCGCGCTTCATCTTCCGCAGCAGAGCCGCATAATTCTGGAGGGTCTTCGCCATCAGCTCGGCGTCTTTTCCAGGTGGGTCGCCGGAAATGATCGGCAGCTTGTCGCCCACGGTGATGGCGAGCTTCCACTGGCGTTCCGCCGCGATGTTATGATCGTTGCCTTCCAACACCATTGCCAGATTGTTGAGACTCGCCACAGTGGTTCTTTCGCGTAATGCCAGGGAACGCCGGTAAAGCGGTTCCGCCTCTTCGAACTTCTCTTGTGAAGCCAGCACTACGGCCAGATTATCCAGGGTCGTGGCTAAGTCTGGATTATCGGGCCCCATCGCCGTTTCCCAGATGCCCAAAGTTCGGCGGTAAAGCGCTTCCGCGTCCGCATAGCGCTTCTGCACAAAGAAGAGCTGCGCCAGGCGATCCAGGTAAGGAGCGACATTGGAGTGGTTAGGCCCGTTCACGCGCTCCAGAATCGCGATGGCACGGCGCAGCGGGGCCACGGCTGTCGAATAGCTTTTCTGCTCTACGAAAACAGTTGCCAGCGACTCCAGCGGCGCGATCAGCACCAGATCTTCGGGACCAGCCGTCTTCTGCAGGATCTCGATGGCACGTCGCAGGTTCGGCTCCGCCAAAGCGTACGATTTCTGGCTGATGTAGTATGCTGCCAACTCCATGCAGTCCTTTGCCAGGTCCGGATCTTCCGTGCCTTTCACATTGATTCGAATTGAGATAACGCGAAGGTACTGGCGTTCCGCGTCGGCAAATCGGCCCATGCTCACGTATAGGCTGCCGAGCAGCTTGAGGTCGGGAATGATCTCCAGGCTGCCTGCGCCGATCACTTTGGCCTTCATCCCCAGGGCGCGCTGGAAGAGCTTCTCGGCATCGGCATTCCGGCCCTCGGCGCGATAAAGCGCCGCAAGCTCCTCAATGAGAGGGACCAGACTCAGGTCGTCGGCGCCCACCTTTTGCTCTCGCAAATCGAGCGCGCGGGCAAGCAGGGGTTCGGCCTCAGCATACTTCCACTGGGCGATGAGTCCGACTGCGCGCTCGCGCAACTGAACCGGGTCTTCCTGGGCGAATGCCGCTATGCTCGTAGCGATCAGCAGCAGCGCGGCCAGTCTCTGCATCAACCATAAGGATATACATATGACACTGGTTCGCGCATTAGTGAATTCCGCCGCCGGCGTAGGCCGCGGCCTGCAAGGCGTGCTCCGAGGGTGCTCCCAGAGCGCCTGGAAACTCAGTCCTGCCATACTGCGTGATCGATCGGACTCCTGCCCCAGACCTCTCCTCGAGTAAATTCGCCCCGCCGTTTTCTGTTACCAGCCCCGCCGTGTTGCCACTGGAGTTGGAGCAGAGTGTAACGCCTTAAGGAGAGGAGCAGCTTTAGAGAAATCTCGTCCGCTGCAGGATCCTTTTTTGGCGGCGGCAGATCGAATCGGCACTTGCCTCGTGCATCCAGTGAATCGTTCCATCCGCCCCCGAGGGCGTTGCACAGCGACACCAGGTCGATGAAGGCCGCGATCTCGCCTCTGCGCCAATTCGCTTCCATTGCGAACTGGCGGCACGGGGCCTCGAGAACGGCCAGAAATCGCTCAATTCGCAGGTACATGAACAGGCCGCGACTGGACAATATTTACCCGAAACTTCCTCGCATCCCTCGATTCGTACCGGCACCGGTTTCGATAACCGACCGCCACGTTCTCGTACTGGATCCAGTCGGCTTGCAGGCCGACCTGGCGAGCGCATCGGCCTTACTAGCCCTGCCAGGACGGTTCCGAAATCCCAAAGTTGCAGCGAACTGCTTGGTTCACAACAGTTTCGGATTATACTTGTCGAACTACATGTTTTCCTGGGGTGAGCTATGGACGACCCGACCACGTCACTGACGGCCGGTTCGTTCGGGCCAGACGGTGAATTGCGCACGTGGGGTCCGTTCCGGATCGTAAAGAAACTCGGGCAAGGTTCCTTCGGGGAGGTCTATCGAGCCTGGGATCCCACACTCGAACGCGAAGTCGCGCTGAAGCTTTTGCAGCCCAGCGGGGATTCCGACGATTACAAATCCGTACTGCGTGAGGCGCGGCTGATTGCCCGCGTGCGCCACCCGAACATCGTTTCCGTGTACGGAGTTGACCGCCACGATGACCGCGTGGGGTTCTGGAGCGAGCTGATTGACGGCAAGACGCTCTCGTCGCTGATCGACACGCAGGGGCCCTTCAGCCCGACGGAAACGGCTCTCATCGGCGTCGAACTGGCGAGCGCGCTGAGTGCGGTGCACGCGGCCGGATTGCTCCATCGCGACATCAAGACCAGCAATGCCATGCGCGAATCGGGGGGCCGCATCCGGCTATTGGATTTCGGGCTGAGCCACGAGCATGGAACTGGGATCGCCTTTGCGGGAACGCCTCACTACATGGCTCCCGAGCTTTTATCCGGCGGGCGGCCGTCGGTAGCCAGCGACATCTACGCTCTCGGCGTAGTGCTCTACCATCTGGCGACCGGCCGGTATCCACCCGAGCATGAGGCCTCAACGAGCGGCAGCCTGCTCGACCTGCGCCCCGATCTGCCTCCGGGATTCGTCAAGGTGGTGGAGACGGCCACCGATCGTGACCCCAAGAAACGGTACGCCAGCGCGGGCGCAATGATGTTGGCCTTGTCCGGTCTCATCGGCGGCGAAAACACGGAACTGAAGCCCCGGATAACGCGCCGTGTACCGCGATGGCTGATCGGCGCCGGGCTGGCCGTGGCCCTTCTGGGCGGCGCGGCATTGACGCCGCCAGTAAGCCGGTTCATCGAATCGAAGCGGGCAGGAGCCGGATCTCCAGCACTGTACGACAGCTATCTCAAGGCGCAGGAATTGCTGGTGCGGTACGACAAGCCCGGCAACACCGAAAAGGCGGTAGAGCTCTTTCAGGAGACCATCGCCAAGGACCCGCAATTCCCGCTCGCCCAGGCAGGATTGGGCCGTGCCTATTGGCGTCTCTATCTGAATACGTCAAATGTGGCGCTGATTCCGAAAGCACTGGCCGCATGTGACCAGGCGCAAAAGCTCGACAAACAGTTAGCTCCGGTGCAGGTGACGATGGGGATGATTCACGTCGGCACGGGGCAGGTGGATCTGGGGATGCAGGAGTTGCAGCAAGCGGAGAGGCTCAACGGCAACAGTCCCGATGTCTACGCAGCACTTTCCGGCGGATATCAGAGGCAGCATCGCATGGCGGACGCGAAAGCGGCGATGCAGAAGGCGATCGATCTGGCACCAACGGATTGGCGCTGGCCGTACCTGCTGGCGAGCGTAGAGATCGAGGCGGGCGAGTATGCGGCTGCCGAGGGGCACGTGCGCGAGGCGATTCAGATCTCACCCGATAACGGGCTGGCGTACTACAACCTTGGCATTGTCTTCTTGAGGCAGGCTCGGTACGCTGACGCGCAAACGGCCCTGGAAAAGGCGGTGCAGTTCGCCCCTACGTTCCGAGCACTCTCAAGCCTCGGATCCGTCCTTCTGTGGGAGGGTAAGTATGCCGAAGCGGCGACAAACATAAGCCGGGCTGTCCAGCTCAACCCTCTCGATGACCGTGCCTGGGGCAACTTAGGCTCGGCATATCAGCGCAGCCCCGACGCAAAGGATAAAGCTCGAGGCGCGTTTCTCCGGGCAATCGAGGTGGCGGAGACGGCGCGCAAGAATACTCCGGGCGATCCTCGGCTGATCGCCAATCTGGGCGCATACTATGCGCAGCTTCCCAATGCCGAGCGCAGCTTGCCCCTCCTCCGGCAGGCAATTACATTGGCGCCGGACAATCCAGATGTACTCTTTACGGTTGGCGTCGCATACGAAACGCTGGGACGTCGAAAGGAAGCTCTGAAAAGCATCGCGAAGAGCCTGGATGCCGGTTTCTCTCCGGAGACCGCCAAGCGAACCCCAGGACTGGTGGCGTTGCGGGCAGACCAGGATGCGCCTGCCTCAATCAAATGACTTCAAGAAAAGGAAGTGACTCTAGATGACGAATAACGTTGTGAACATCCTGTCTGCCCCAGGATTCCGGGAAGCGGATCCCTCCCAGTTGGGGATTGTTGCAGGAGATACGGTGACATTCGTGGCAGATTCGGGAGGCGGCGCAACGCTCTGTCTGGCGCCCCAGACGGCGAGCATCCTTTCGCCGTCTCCCGCACTGAACGTGCCGATTGCCGCTGGCGCTTCCGTCACCTTCACTTTCGCCTCGGACCAGCCGGGAGTCTATTGCTGCCAGGTGATGCCGGACAATTTACCCTCGCCCGATTCGATCGTCTGCACCGGGAGTGGCGATGGAGCCCTGCTGGTGATTCTGCCCGGCGAAGGTCCCGGCTATGACTTTCCGCCGGATGCTCCTCCCGGAAACTAGGGTTCCGGCGGCGATATGGCAGCCGACCCTCTGCCGGTTCTCGATCTGTCGTTGCGCCGGCGCGAAGCGCAGCAGTATGAGGTAGAGCTGCGCTTCAACGACCCGGCAAGTGCGGACGAGGACCGTCTGATCTCCGCGTGCGGCCCGTTCGAGCGCGCGCAATATCAGCGCCGCGAGTTCGATGCCAGCGAGACCGGGGATTACGGCAAGCTGCTAGGCCGCGACCTCCTGGGCGCCCCGGCCATTCAACTCAAGCTGGCGCAATGGCGCACGCGCGTGCAGCAAGTCAACGAGGGCCGCGCTCTGCGCGTGCGTCTCTTCATCGAACCCAGCGCGCCCGAACTTCACGCGCTGCGCTGGGAAGCGCTCTCCGACCCAGCCTCGGGCGAGGCGCTCTTCCATGGGGAGCGCGTATACTTCTCGCGCTTCCTCACCAGCACCGATTGGCGGCTGGTGCGCCTTCGCGCGCGCAGCGAATTGAGAGCACTGGTAGCCATCGCGAGTCCCAACGACCTGGCGGATGCCGCGATCCAACTCGCCCCGGTGGACCACCAGGGCGAACTGGACCGCGCACACCAGAGCCTCGATCCGATTCCCATCACTGCACTCTCGCCAGGGTCGCCCACCGGCAACGCGACACTCGACAACATCTTCGACCAACTGCGGCGTCAGGAGTTCGATATTCTCTACCTGGTCTGCCACGGCGCGTTGCGCGATCCTTCAGGTGGCACCGACCCGGTACTGTGGCTCGAAGACGCGAAGGGCGAATCGGCAGTCACGGATGCCCCCACGCTCGCGAGGGAACTCGATAAGCTGGCGATTCTGCCGCGACTCGTCGTGTTCGCGTCGTGTCAGAGCGGCGGCTCGGGGCGCACGGCGGATGAGATGGGTGCGATGACGGCGATGGCGCCACGCCTCGCCGAAGCGGGCATTCCCGCGGTCGTAGCGATGCAAGACAACATCGCCATGGATACGGTGGCGCGATTCATGCCCGTGTTCTTCCGCGAATTGCGCGGCGATGGGCTGGTGGATCGCGCGATGGCGGTGGCGCGCGGCAAGATCGGCGGCCAGGACGATTACTGGGCTCCGGTACTCTACACACGGCTGCGCGACGCGTGCCTCTGGTACGTGCCGGGATTCGGCGATTCGGCGCAGGGGTTCAAGGGTTGGCCTGCTCTGGTGAGCGATGCCGAAGACGGCAAGTGCGTCCCCATCTTGGGTGCCGGCATGGTAGAGAGCATTTTCGGACCATCACGCGAGATCACCCGGCGATTTGCCGAAGATCTGAAATTTCCGCTAGCCTCGCACGATCGCGACAATCTGCCCAGCGTGGCGCAGTACCTGGCCATCAGCCAGAGTCCCGAAGTGGTGCGCAAGAAATACCGGAAGCAATTGACCCGGGAACTGCGCCAACGCTATCCGGAACTCGTACCTGACGCCGACTTTCACGCTCTGCTGGGCGCTGCCGGTGCGGCCATGCGGCGGCGCAGCCCCTCGGAGCCGCACCAGGTGCTGGCTTCCAAACGCTTCAACTGTCCGCTCTACATCACCACCAATCCGGATACCCTGCTTGAGACCGCACTGCGCGAAGCCGGGAAATCGCCGCGAATCAACTATTGCCGCTGGTTCGAAGAGATGAATCGCGAAGCCGGCGAAGGGCCTCCGCCCGATCTTGATTTTCCGCTGGCGGCCGACGCCTTCCGGCCCGACAGCAGGAATCCGCTGGTGTTTCACCTGTTCGGGCTATGGGACGTGCCGGAGTCGCTGGTGCTGAGCGAGGATGACTATTTCGATTACCTCATCGGTGCCACACTGAACAAAGATCTGATCCCGGGCTATGTTCGGGGCAGGCTGGCTGATTCGCCGCTGCTGTTCATGGGCTTCCACATCGATGAGTGGAGCTTTCGCGTGCTCTTCCGCCAGTTGAAGAGCCAGCAGGGAGGCAACGCCAATCGCGCCAAGCGGCATATCGGCGCGCAGATCGGGCCGGACCAGGACCGCATCATGGACGTGAATCGCGCGCGGCAGTTCTTCCAGGATTACTTCGCCACAAACCAGATCAACCTGTACTGGGGCAACGTGGAGGATTTCACCGGGGAGTTCCTGCGCGCGGCGGCCCAAGAGGACTGATGGCAGACGACCAGAATCCTTACGTCGGGCCGCGTTCCTTCCGAAAAGGCGAGACGCTCTATGGCCGGGATCATGAAGCAGCCGAGTTGCAGGATCTGCTGATCGCCGAGCGCATCGTGCTGGTCTATTCGCCATCGGGTGCCGGGAAGACTTCGTTGCTGCAGGCCAAGCTGATTCCCGCGATGGAAGATGCGGGCTTTCACTCACGTCCCATCTTGCGTCCTGGCCTTGAAACCAACACCAAGACCGGCAATCGCTTCCTGCAGGCGTGCCTCGATTCGTTAGGCGCAACTCCGGGCCAGACCGTCGCCGCGGCACTGGAGGGCCAACCTGACAGCGAACTGCTGGTGTTTGACCAGTTCGAAGAGGTGCTCACCATCGAGCCGGGAAATCGCGAGGCCAAAGCGGAATTCTTCCGGCAAGTGGGAGAGTGCCTGCGCAATCGCGGACGCTGGGCGCTATTCGCCATGCGCGAGGACTATCTGGGTGGACTGGATCCATTTCTACGGCTGATGCCGACCCGCTTTGCCGCGCGCTACCGGCTGGATCTGCTGGATCGCGAGAAGGCGATTGAAGCCATCCGCGCGCCCGCACAGGCGAAGAACGTGAATTTCGCGAAGGCGGCGGCCGAGTCGCTGGCTGACGATCTGCGCCGCGACAGTCCGTATGTCGAGCCGGTGCAACTTCAGGTAGTCTGCATGCGGCTCTGGCAGAAGTTGTCGGCCCTCCCCACCGGCATGCCGCGCGAGATTGGACCGAACGACGTCGGCGGCGTGGCGGATGTGAACAGTGCCCTGGCCGGCTTCTATGCGGATTGCGTGAAGGAGGTGGCGTCCGCGCAGGATCCCGAGCGCAGCATCCGTACCTGGTTCGAGCGCCGCCTCATCACGCGGCAGGGGATCCGCGGACAGGTACTCGCCGGCCCCGAGCAGGATCTTCATGACCGCACGATCGGGGCGCTCATCGGCAAACACCTGGTGCGATCGGACAAGCGGGGTGCGGCCACCTGGTACGAACTGGCTCACGACCGTTTGATCCCTCCCGTGCTGGAAAACAATCGCCAATGGCGTGAGCAGAACCTCAGCGTGCTTCAGCGCCAGGCGGATCTATGGGACGAGCAGAAGCGGCAGGACGGGCTGTTGCTGCGCGGAAGCGCGCTGGCACAGGCGGACGCGTGGGCGAGGAAGAACCGTGGCCTCACTCCGGTAGAGGAGGAGTTTCTGGCGGCCTGCCACCGCGAGCGGCGGCGCCGCAAGGTAGGTCAGGCCGCGATGGCGGCGGTGTTAGTCCTCGCGCTAGCGGCGATTACAGCACTGGTATTCGCGCGAATCGAATGGAAGCGGGCGCTCAGGAACGCAGAGATTGCGGACGCCAAAGCGAAAGAGGCGAAAGCCAGTTTCGACTTCGCCCAACAGAAGGAAACCGAAGCTCGAAAAAACGCCGACGACGCTGATAAAGCAGCGCAACGGGCGCAATCCAGCGAGAAGGAAGCGCAACTCTCGAAGGACGAGGCCTTGAGCCAGTCCCGGACTGCCACCGCCGGCCGGCTGGCCGCGTATGCAGTTTTGCATCAAGACTCGGATCCAGATGTGTCGTCGCTTCTGGCCATCGAGGCCTACCGCATTGCACCGAGCTTCGAGGCTCGCAATGCCTTATTGGTCAGTTCGCAGACCAACCCGCGTCTTCTCCGATACCTTCGCTCACCGCCTACGATCCGATCGATTCTCTTCGCGAATGGCGGCAAAACGTTGGTCACTGGAGGAACCGCTCTGGGAGTGTTGTTGTGGAATCCCGACACCGGAGAGCTGATCCGGCAGGTGGGTCGGCGGCGTCCGATTCGGGCTTTAGCTCTCGCGCAGGACGGACATACTCTGGCGGTCGCCGGTGACACGGACGTGACCATTTTAGATCTGGCGGGTGCCAATCCATCCGACAGGCCCCTCGCGAGCGATCTCAAGCGCGTGATTTGCGTTGCTATCAGCGCAGATGGAAAGCGGGTCGCAGCCGGCGCGAGTAGGGAAATTCGCGTTTGGGATGCGAGCAGCGGGCAGCAGATCGCGCTGTGGCAGAATGCAGCGAACGTCCTCTCGCTTGCCTTTGGTCCGGACGGCTCAATGGCTGCGGGGTTCTCGAATCAACGAGTGCAGCGCTTTAATCCGTCAATCGGTCCGGATAAAACGCATTTTCTCGCGTCCGGAGCGCCTGCACACGCGATCGCCTATAACGCGCAGACACAACAGCTTGCTTTCGGAGGCCAGGGGGTCATTCGGTTCGATGCCCCGGTGAGCGCTGCCAGCCGGTTGGATGTAGCCAAATCTGCCACAGTCAGGGCCCTGGCATTTTTCGATAACGGGAGTGGATCGGACACCGCGCTGGCCTCGGGAGGAACTGACAATGCGGTAACGCTCTGGGATCTCAAGTCGGGTAGCGTGGTGGAAACACTTCCGGCTGGTTCGCAAACCATCGTGTCGATTGCGATCAGCCCGGAGCGAAAGCTGCTTGCCACAAGCTCCGGCGCGATCTTTAACCTCCGCGATCAACCCGAGGAATCGAAACCATTTCATCACCTTCTCAATGCCGCTCTCACTGGAACCAGCATCGCGTTTTCGCCGGACGGAATTCTCTTGGCGTCCGCCGGTCCCGATTCTGCGCCACAGATATGGGACGTAGCAACCGGCAAACTGCGCTGTAGTCTTCCAGACGCCGGCTATCGCGCCGTTGCGATTGCCTTCAGCCCGAAGGGCAAACTGTTGACTACCGTCTCCGAAGATGAAAAGGATCACTCCATCAAGCGCTGGGATCCGCTTCAATGCAAAGCGGCAGGTGCATCACTCCTGGGCCACACCGCGCTCGTTACCGACCTGCAATTCAGTCCGGATGGAGCCTTGCTGGCATCCGGCAGCCGAGATCGCACGGTCCGCTTTTGGGACCTGCAGCGGGGGCGCCAGACGGGTCAAGCGATCGCGATGGAAAAGGACGTCGGAAACATTGCCTTTAGTGCGGATGGAGCGATCCTGGCGGTGGCCAGCTTGGAAGGCAATCTGCGTCTCTTCCAGATGCCTGGTGCCAAAGAGATTCAGGGTCCCGTGGACGAGAATATGAACTCGTACAACTCAATCAGCGCGATGACTTTCAGCAAACGCGGGGGATTGATGGCGGTCATTCGCGATGACGCATCCGTCGAACTGCTGGAAGTGGGGCGCGATATCGTTCCACGCAGGACCTTGGAACGGCGTCCGGGTGACTTGTACGACGTGGCCTTCCATCCGGATGGTACAGCGCTTGCGACGGGCGGTCAGAATGGTACGGTGCAACTCTGGGACACGACCTCCGGCCTGCCCTACGGCCCCGCGCTGTTCCAAACATCGGATCAGGTGCAGAAGTTGGCGTTCAGCCCCGACGGAAAGAAATTAGCCGTTGGCGGACCTGGACTCTGGCTGCTGGATGTCGATCCCGAAGTATGGGCAAGGTACGGATGCAGTCGGGCCAATCGCAACCTCACGCGGGAGGAGTGGGGGCAATACGTCGGCGCGAACGTGAAATACCGGCAGACCTGTCCCAATTTTCCACCCGCCCCGGAGCGGTCAGAAGTGCCGTAGGTTTTGGCGATGCTGGATTGTATACTCTGACCGTATGCGGATGTACGTTTTCCTCGTGGTCTGCTGCCAGTTGAGTGCCGCGAATGCGAAGCTCTTCTCGGTCCGCGGGGGCGAGCGTTGCGGATTTTCCGACGGCTCCGGAAAGGATGTGATCCCACTGCAATTCCGCAACTGCGGTGATTTCTCGGAAGGGCTGGCGCCGGTTCAGGTCGACGATCTGTGGGGCTATATCGACGAGAACGGCGCATTCGTGATTAAGCCCCGATTCCTCGCCGCTGACAGGTTTTCAGAGGGGCTGGCCTTCGTCACGGCAAGCGCTGAGTCGAATGCGGTGATCGATCGAAAGGGAAAGACTCTGTTTCAGGCCGACTACTATGAGCACGCGAAATTCAGCCAAGGTCTCGCGGCTGTCCATCCCGTGAATCACTGGTATTGCTCACCGGAAAACCTGCAATTACAGGAGCGGTGTCCGGACGGCAAAGGAACACCTGTTGATAGCCGATGGGGATACATCGATACCTCCGGAAGAATGGCAATTCCGGCGCGTTTTTTGGGCGCGGGCGAATTTCATGATGGCCTGGCTTACGCAGATGGCGGGTTCATCGATCCTCGCGGAGACCAGGTCATTGCGGGGCCCTTCTCCAGTGCGACTTCATTCGCGGATGGCGTTGCCGCAGTTCAGGTCGATTATCAAAAATGGGGCTACATCGACCAGCGCGGAAACTGGTTGGCATGGCCCGATTATGACGAGGCCGGCGCGATGGTGGAGCAGCGCGGCCTGGTCAAACGCAACGGCAAGTATGGTTTTGCGGATGCCTCCGGCGCGCTCGTAATCCCGCTACAGTTCGATGACGCGCTTCCATTTTCCGGGCAACGGGCAGCCGTCCGGAAAGGCGCGAAGTGGGGCTACATCGACACATCGGGAGGCGTGGTGATCTCGTTTGGCTTTGACAGCGCCCAGAGCTTCCAGGATGGTTTTGCGACCGTTGTGCTCGAATCGCGCGTAGCGTTGATCGATAAGCGCGGTGTTCCGGTCCAGACTCAGCCACTCACTCTCGCGCAGACGTTCCAGAGGCTGCAAGGCTTTGGAGCGGGGAAAAGTGGCCTGGGTCCTTTCGATCAGATTCTTCCAACGCTCTCGGTATACAAAGATCAGCTTAGAGAGCTTGCAGTGGAAGTCATGAAAGATACTGACGATCCAGCGTCGATCAAGGCCGCTATCGAGGGTAGATTGCGCGCCGCCGGGGTCCGCCATCCGAAGGAGGAGGAGAGCCGGCCATACGGGCTCATCGATGGGGTGGAAGTGGTGGTGCCGCCTCTTCAACCAAAACTGCTCTCCGTTGGATTTCATCTGTATCTCCCGTACGGGATCAGCACGTCGCTCTCTCTTTTTCACCGGCACGGCAGCGGCTGGGACCTGGTTTTCAAGAGTGACCGGAACGACGACGCCTATCATATAGCCACACCGCAGTTTAGCCTCGACGATTCGAAGGGATCGTTTCTAATGCTGCTGGCGTCGGATAGTGGCCGCTCCGGGAACGGGAGCTATCAGCTATGGGTCGATCTGTACCGCGTCCATGCCAGCTTCGACAAGGAGCAGGTTTTCCATCAGGTGTACTACGGCAGGGACCATCAAATCGCCTTGGACGCCACCAGCTTCCGTCTAGAAACCATCTCCATGGAGCACGACGTCAGGCGAGCCGGTTATCGCGTATTTCCCTATCGGTACGAAATTCATGGGGATGACGTGGTTCGAGTCTCCCCGATCGGATTCGATGTGCACGACTTTGTAGGCGAGTGGGGAAATCTTCCGTGGGACGAGGCTAAACGCTGGGCAAATCCACGCATCGACTCAATTCGGGACTATCACAACAAGCTCCGGGATGCGAATGGACTCTTCATCGGAGATTTTGGCAGTGTTCAAATCTGCGATCCACAGCAGAATTTCTGGCAAGTCGCGTTCAGCCAGGCGGGCGAGGATGACCCGACCTACTTTCTCGTCGAGCGGAAGGACAGGTGGACATTCCAGGTCGAGAATATTGGTCCGACAAAGCGCGCCGGCTGCCAGCCCGTTGAGTGGTCACCCAATCAACCTTTTTCGACGATGTTTTCCCAGCCGCTGAAATGGTAGCACCAGAACCTTGAGAAATCATGACCCCTGAGCCTGAGACTACTTACATCTTCAACGGCATCGATGCCGATACCGGCGAGTATCTGGCGCCGCCCATGGGAGCCGCCGGCGTAGTGCGTGCGGCGAAAAGCGTCCGAGTCGACAAGGAACACCTCGCGGAATTGAAGGCGCGCGACCAGGACGTCAAGACTGCCGGCCGGCACTACGGCGTGAAGTTCGGTGTTGACCCGAAGAAGCTTTCGGAAACCGGCTGGGGCGTGATTTTTCCGCCCGGCGCCGATGCGGCCCGTGAAGCATTGCAGCCATTGCTGAAGCTGCGCAGCAACCAGGCGGGCGCGCGGTATCACGAATATTCGGGCGCGGATGCCTACCAAGCGGGTATGTCGAGTCTCGATTTTTTGACGCGGCATGATGTGGGCCCGGGACCGGCCGATCCCGACCGCATGCCGTATTATCTGCTCATCGTCGGCGGCCCCGACGTGGTTCCGTTCGATTTTCAATATCAGCTCGACGTGCAGTACGCGGTTGGGCGGATTTGTTTCGACACTCTCGAAGGATATGCCAACTATGCGCGCAGTGTTGTGCTCGCGGAGAGTGAAGATTTTGCGGCGCCGAAGACGGTAGCGCTGTTCGGCACAGCGCATGAGAAGGACATCAGCACGCAACTCAGTGCCCAGCAGTTGGTAGCTCCCCTGGCAAGTAAGATTGGCGCTGACCCGAAGGGCTGGACGCTGCGGAATTATCTCCCGGCGGACTCGACCAGGCAGCAGCTCTCCGCGCTTCTCGGTGGCGCAGACACGCCGGGGCTGCTGTTTACGGCCACGCACGGCATCGGTTTTCCGCTCAAAGACGGGCGGCAAGTCGGCCAGCAGGGAGCGTTGCTTTGCCAGGATTGGTCGGGCGGGGCGGCCTTGGATGCCAGCTTCACCGCCGACCAACTTGCGGACGATGCGACCCTGCTCGGCCTGATTGCCGTGCATTTCGCCTGCTTCGGGGCGGGCACTCCGCAAATCACGGATTTCGCTGACCGAAAAACGGGTATGCGTGGACCCATCGCCGATCAGCCCTTCGTCAGCCGGTTGCCGCAGCGAATGCTGTCCCATCCGCGCGGGGGAGCGCTGGCGGTGGTGGGCCATATCGACCGCGCTCTGGCGTGCTCATTCCGCTGGGATGGCCCCAAGGATCCGCAGGTGGAGGTGTACCACAGCACGCTGCGGGCGTTGATGGATGGATATCCCGTTGGCGCCGCGCTCGAATTCATGAATATGCGATACGCCGAGCTATCTACCCTGGTCTCGCAACGCCTCGACAATCGCGACATGAAGAAGATCGACGATCGCGTATTGGCCGGGTTGTGGATTGCCAATAACGATGCGCGCAACTTTGTGGTCATCGGTGACCCCGCCGTCCGCCTGAAGGCCACGCCGGAAGCATCCCAGGAGAGACGAATGACGATCCGTTCCACCGTGACCACAGCGCCGCCGAAGAGTGCACCCGCACCTCTGGCCGCCGAGGCCGCGCCTCAGTCCATCGAAGCGCCGCCCCCTTCCGCCACCGAGACCGAATACATGCTGGGCTTTGGTTCGCCCGATGGCGCACAGTTGAAAGACGTCTTAGTGGGCATCTTCCAAAAAGTCGGCGACACGCTGGCAAAGGCATATCAAAGCCTGACGACCGTGGAAGTGACCACTTACGTGAGCAACGCGGATGGCGTCCAGTATGAAGACGGGCACTTCACCGGCGCACGCCTGCGCGCCGTGTCGCGAATCTCGCTGGACGGGAAAGCGCAGGTCTGTGTTCCCACGACCGACGGCAAATTGGACGAGGCGCTGTGGAAATTGCACAGCGATATGGTGCAGCAGGCTTTGTCGCAGCGTGTCGAGATTCTGAAGCTGGCAGCGGGGATGGCTTCCCACCTGGTGGCCGGCATTAAGCTGCCATGACCTCACTGGCACGCGACCAACTGCTGGCGAGCGTTGAAGAACTGGCGCAGGTGACGCCCTGTTCCGCGACGGAGGTGGATTTCGCTCCCGGCGCGAACGAATGGAACGCGACCGCAGAGCGGATCGGTGGCGTGCTGCGGATGCTCATGCGGCAAGCTGTGTATTCCGCATGGGTGGAGACCAAATCTGCTGACCGCGTGGTGGTGTGCACTGCGGTCGGCTACGGCGGCGATCGCCGCACAGTGTTGGGCAGCGGCCTCCCGGCAGCAGTCCTCGAAAGTCACAGTGCGTCCGTAGCGCGATCGGTCGAGCGCAGGACGTGTCTGCTACAAATTCTGCTCGCATCCGCGCGAACGGCGGCAGCTCTCTCAGCGGCGTCGGGCAATCCACTGTTGTTGCTGAGTGCGGTTCGGAACGGTATCGCCTTGTTGGAAGTATTGGAGCATGCCTCGGTACTCTTCGCACCAGGGTAATCAGGAACGCTTGCTGAGGTTACGAGCCGCGACCGTGAGCTCGACTTTATCCCATTGTTGAGAGCGCGATAACGGCAAAACAAGAGGAAAAGCAGACCTCAATGGGATTTTTAAATCTCGTCGCTCGGCCCTTACATTAGAAATTGTTGAAAGCGGTGTCGGCGTATTATACGTTCC
>DATGIL010000009.1:0-159109 GCA_035295745.1 Bryobacteraceae bacterium
ATATCGCCCCCCACCCAACTTGGGGAACACGCACGCCTTCGGCGTGGATGATGATGATCAGCCTGTTCTTCCTAATTCTGTTCCCGGAGCGGCACATTTCTGACGAGCCCTACTGGATCAATTCTGACAAGCGGCGAAGCGATACGTGCGCCTGCGAGCCGCGCGCGTAAGCAAGCGATCTTTGACTGCTTTTAGCGGCGTGGCGGCAACGCTCCCTCACGGTCGCGGCTCGTAAGTTCGCGATATGTGCGCTTGCGAGCCGCGCGCATAAGTAAGCGATCTTTGACTGCTTTTAGCGGCGTGGCGGCAACGCTCCCTCACGGTCGCGGCTCGTAAGTTCGCGATACGTGCGCCTGCGAGCCGCGGCGCGTAAGCAAGCGATCTTTGACTGCTTTTAGCGGCGTCGCGGCAACGCTCCCTCATCACGCGCCACCGGGATACTGGCCATGAGCACAGGCGTTAAGGCACTCGTCTTCTGCTCTCAAGCACTTAACGCATTTGAAGTTCGAGGGTCGTCCCGAATGGCGAGCCAATCGAGGTCCTTGTTCCCACACATTTGATCTACTCTGGAGCTTCGGGCGCGCCGAATCACGACAGCCAAGGGCAGGTCATCACGATTTGGCTTACCCGGCCGTTCGCTCGAGCAACCCCCTTCGAGCCATCCATCCCAGACGGTAAGGCAGGTGCTCGCGGATCTTCTCTTCGGACGGCGCCCCGGCTATGGCAGCTAAATCGTGTACCAGTTGTTCGTGATCGCGGCTGCCATCCATCAGGAGGGCCAGGTGTCGCCCGATGTCGTCCAGCTCGAGCAACTGGTGCCGCGCACTGACGACATGACTCGACGCTGCGGCCTGCCGGCGCGCTAAGCTCGAGGCCTTGGGCTTCGCGGTCACGGCTCTTTCGCAGGGAAAGTCGAAGGTGTGGATGTCGGCATACCCGGAGGTCACCAACTGGAAGAGAATCTGCCGCAGGGTAGCGGCGCTACCAGCATGAGTGATTAGTTCGTCGAAAGCGAGCGGGATGGGATAGGCGTCTCCCAACGCAGAAGTCACACGCTGGACACGCTCGTGCAAATCCCCGAGACGAATCCCACGCAATCCTTCCGTTTCGCCGTCTCCGACTTTTTTGCACGGGGCGGAGAAGCGCAAAAGCCTTATCGTATCCGGGTCCGGTGGGCGGTGAAGTTGGACGTCCTGGCGGCAGAGTAGCGTCTGGCGGAAGCGGCGGAAGCACAGGAAGTCCATATACTGCTCGCGCTCCAACCAATCGCCGCCAAGCCATCCGAACAAATCCTGTTGATCGAACGTCTCGGCGACATCGGCCTCGGAAAGGTATTGCAAACCGTGTTTCGCGGCATGCGCTGCGAATTGATGGAAGTATACCGGGTCGTTGACATCCTCGAGTTCGTCGTGGAAGAGGCCCCCGGTGCTACGTTCCAGCAGCATAGTCGCTTCGTGATTGACCAGGGCTTGCCACGGGGCGTTCAACCCCCTGCCTTGCTTCAGGAATCGCAGCAAGCCATGCGCCTGTTCGATGCGCTCTTCCGCACTCCGCGAATTCCGCGTGTGATACTGCAACATCTCGCGAAACATCTGGCGAACGTGCTTGCCGGGGTAGGCGTTGTAGTTAATGTACGCGACGCCCTGCGGGGTCAGGCGTTCGGCGCACACCGCGACCAGGCGGTCGCGCACGTCCGCGGGTACCCACGAATAGACGCCCGGCGCGGCGATGTAGTCGAAATCGCCGTAGGCTGAGTCGATATCCCGAAGGTCGCCCTGAATCAGAGTAATGTTTCCGAGGTCCAGCGACGCGATGGTCTGGCATCCCGTTGCGATCGGCGGCCCGGCGAGGTCCACGCCTATGAAATGGCTCTCTGGCATCGCGTATGCCATGGGGATCAGGTTGCTCCCATCGCCGCAACCGATCTCCAGAAACCGGCAGCCCCGGACGGGCGCGGGGGTCATCCCGAAAAACGTGCCCACTGCCGAAAGCCGGTCGGGGTGGGTTTCAATCTGCGGGACCGTGACGAAGCGAATCTCGCTGTAGGAATTCTCGGGCACGGACCATTATTGCGCCGCAGACGACGAAAGCGTCGCGTCGAATTTCTCCATGTGCCACCTGTACTGGGCCACTAGCGCCTCCAGCACGTCCTTTTGCGCGGGATGGGGCTCTCCTCACCAGCCTCACGCTCGCTAACGGCGCGGCGCAGGTCGGGCGTCTCCCATTGAAGTGCGAGCATCGGCTAACCACGGTAACGGCATTTCGAACGAAAAAGAGGATAGGCTCCTGGTGTGTCGCGGTGGTCCGCTTGGGAATTCGGCGTTGTACAAGCTGATATCGCTAGGCCAAGCAGGTGCCGGCCAATGGAACTGACCAATCTCGACAACCCCCCGACCTGAAACCGCGGGCTTGATCTTAGCTCCTTGTTCGAGGCCGCCGCGCTGGGCATCGCCGAGTTCCGGCGGTGCGGGAATGATGGACGCCTGCGGCGGCCGGCAGCGCAGCTTATCGTATCCGATTCATCACTCTGAAGGGCGGTAAAAGAGGGACGTGATCCCCGTTCCGGGAACGATACCCGCAAATGAGACATCCACCCCCCTCACCAGGCGCATCGCCATTCCGGCTACTGCGAGTTATCTTGAATTCAGGCATCTGAAATTGGAATCGCGCGGCGGGACCTGAGTACTTACTTACTGTGCCAACAGGCTCGCAGTATTCCTGGTTTCTCGTAACGCGATGAATATCGACCAATCGATTTCCTGAGGGGAAATACTAAGGAATAAAAAGACGAAATGCTGTCATCCGGATTTTCATTGGCCATCGCTGCATCCTTCTTGGCTTCTGTGTGCGTCATCCCTACCCTCTTCCGGGTACTAGACCGCCACGCCACAACACGTTCGAAAAACTAATGCTTGTCCTCTCCGCGCTGTGCGCTTGATTTCTTTTTAGAATCTCCGACATGCTTGACTTGCCATTGTTGTTTGCTGAGCACGCTGCCGAACTGGAGTTCCGGCGTCAGCTATCGTGCATACGCGCCGACACCGAGCATACCTGGGATCAAGATGGGGAGCCGATAACGTCCGTTTACCTCAAGGTGTTAAGTGCCGTTGCCAGGATGTTTCGCGAATCCCATGAATCGGACCGGACTGACGGGTGAGGTTGAATGGGGGCCTTCGAATGCTTTCATTCGCTAGCTCCTGCGATTGAGATACCGATCAACTGGGACCTCACCTGGGTGAACCGCGAGGGTCTTCCGACAAGGCGACTGCCCCGGAGACGGTGCGCCGCGATATGCGTTCCTGGGATATGATTTAATTCGGGAGCTTGCCTGCGCACCAGTGTATTCCGGTCGGATTTCACTGCAGGAGAGGAAGAGTGCGTGGCGTTGAAGGACTGAGCTCGGTACGATATGGCGATTGAAAGGTTTCGGCGCGCGATTTCGGATGACTATCAACAGCCCTGGAAAAACACGAGGGCTGTTATGTCTGCTGGTCCACATCCGTCAGCGGAGTCTGACTGCGGAAAGCGCGGTCCCGCGCGGGTTCTGGTCATCGATGACGATCCGCAGGTATTGAGTCTTTTTGATGAGTTCCTTACAGCCGGCGGTCTTTCAGTCAACACTGCGGAATCAGGCCGCAAAGGCATCTCTATCCTTGGGCGGCAGCCCGTGGACCTCGTTATCCTCGACCTCAGTATGCCCGATGCTGATGGATTTGAGGTTCTTGCCATTCTCCGGTCCACCTACCCCGATCTCAAGATAATTGTCACTTCGGGGCTTGGTGCGCATGGCGTCTTACTCAAAGCAGCCTTGCTCCTGGGCGCCACGGCCGCACTCGCCAAGCCTACTGCAGCAGCGCGATTACTTGAGACGGTCCAGCACGTCTTGGCCCAGTAGACCTGCGGCGCAATCTCGTTCGGCGATGCTCAACCGAAATGCAAAGCGTCGGGGGCCACGGCTCGAGACCTTCGATATCGCGCCGCCACTGCAGAGATAATGGAAGAGTCGTCAACTTGAACACCGGGGGGCAGAGGTTAATCATTGATGGTGTCCGAAACCTTTCTGCGCTGCATGTTCCGGGTCGCCGCAGTTTACAACATCTGCTGGGGAACCAGGAGGCCGATCGGTTCGGTGCTCAAACCCCGGGTTGCTTCCGCTTACGATTTGGATCAACGTTTTCAAGACCTCTCCTCTGGCCGCCGTTCTTTAATGCATATTTCCGTTTGGTTTCGGAGGCAAAGCCATGCTCTATTCACAACTGCTTGAGCGTGACTTCGAGATCCTGCCGAAGGTGCTGCGCGATTTCCATTCCGCGCCCGGCGGTGGAACGGCCTCGGGCACTGCGGACGTGCGGCATGAGAGTGGCTGGCTGGCGGGGTTGATCGGCTTTCCTCCGTCCGGTAGCCGCATCCCGTTACAGCTTCGCGTGATTGCGACCGGGAATCGGGAGGTCTGGATCCGCCGCTTTGGCGAGGTGGTGGTCCAGTCGATTCAGCGGCGTGATGGGCGCGCCGTCTGGCCGAACGCGGCGTGCGCTTCATCCAGCTTTATCACCGCGATTGGGACCACCACGGCGAACTGCCCGCCAATCTTCCGAAGCGATGTAGGGACGTCGATCAGGCATCTGCCGCCTTGGTCACGGATCTGGCGGATCGCGGCATGCTGGACGAAACGCTGGTGATCTGGGGCGGAGAGTTCGGGCGCACCGTTTATTGCCAGGGGCGGCTCACCGCGACGGATTACGGACGCGACCACCACGGACGCTGTTTCACCGTGTGGATGGCGGGCGGCGGAATGAGGCCCGGCATTACCTTCGGCGAGACCGACGACTACTCGTACAATATCGTCAAAGATCCGGTGCACGTTCACGATCTGCAAGCGACCATCCTCCACTGTCTGGGGATCGACCACAAACGCCTCACTTACCGCTTCCAGGGCCGCGATTTCAGGCTGACAGACGTGGAGGGCGAAGTGGTTCGGCGAGTGCTCGCCTAGCTCTGTCAAGACCCCGGACTCACGACCCGCCTGTCAAACACGGCTCCGGCGTTTCACTTGCCGACTCTGGAGGAAGGGATATATGCAGCGCGCATCAATAGTGCCGGAAATGCCGCTTTCCGTCGTGGACTCCAGGTCCACATGCGGGCATCTGGCGCGGCATACGGCGGCGCGAGGAGTGTCCTCAGAAATGGGCGAAGTCCCAACCACAAGACCGGCGGAAATGCTGTCATTCTATCCGGCATCACGAAGGGTGATTCTAGTCGGCATTCTGGATCATTAAGTCGACATTATGAGAGATCGTGTCCGGCAAGTCCCTCAACCTGACCCACGCCAGCGCCGCTAGCGGTACCATCACGACCAGCGACACGAGAACGCAATCGGCGAGGATGTTTGCCGTCAGCCACTGTCTCCCTGACGGATCGGTCACGATTGGCGGAGCCATCGGCTGCCAGAGTACGAGCAGATTTCCCAGAGCGCAGATCGCATAGACAAGAATCGCGGGACGCCAGAAGCCTTGCTCCGGCGGCGGCGTGGCGATCGGGTTCGCGCGGCAGTAAAACGCAAAGCTCTGATAGTAGAGATAAGCCGTCAGAAACCAGCCGAAGAAGTTTCTCAGGGGGACGCCGAAGTAGGCCCCTCCATCCCGCCAAATCCACGCATGGGTCAGCGTCGACCAGTTCGGGTCCATCGAGAGGTCCCACGCCACCATGATCAGACTTGCCAACAGCGGCAGGGTGAGAACCCGCTCTCCGCGGATCGGCCGGTCCACACATCGCAGAATGAGGAGAGCCAAAATCCAGGAGGCATAGCCGATCCCCAGGTAAGCCAGGGCGAGAAGCACCGGAAGTTGCAGGATCTTCGGCCCCATAACATCCGTGAAGTAGTAATGCCCGAAGGGAAATCCGGTGCGCAGGCCGACGGTCTCGGCGAGAGTTCCGAAGCCCAGACAGAGGATCGAAAAGATGGCGATGCCTTTCGGCCGATAGAGCACGACTCCATGCGCCAGCGCCAGCAATGCGGGTGGAATTACGTGCAACACGACAATCAACAGCGTCGGCAGGCGATCGGCATACAGCGGGCAAATCCGTGCCGTCACGTATACACCCAGCATGGCCCAGAGGAAACACGTTCGCCACCTGGAGATATTGAGAGACGCCACCATTCGAGTTTACGTGTTCGGAGGGCGGTCAGAGTCCGGTGCGATCCCGACTCGACCGCATCATCTGACTACCACCCGCAGCGCAACGAGTGCCTCAGTGAGGAGGGGCAAATCGCCCGGCAGTCTCGCTAACGGAACCGACAGTCGAACGTCTACCCTCCCAAGGACGGTGACGGATGGCCTGGTGGAATCGGAAGCGCCGCGAGAGCGATCTCGAGCGCGAACTGGGCGCGCACCTGGAACTCGAAACCACGGAACAACAGGAGGCCGGCGTTCCTCCGGACCAGGCCCGATCCTCCGCCCAACGCGCATTCGGTAGCACAGCTTTCTACAAGGAAAGCGTTCGCGAGGCCTGGGGATGGATGTTCCTGGACCGGCTGAAGCAGGATCTGCGCTACGCCTTGCGAGGCATGCGCAAGAGCCCAGGCTTCACCATCACCGCCGTGCTCTCACTGGCTCTGGGAATCGGCGCGAACACGGCGATTTTCAGTTTGATCGACGCCCTGATGCTGCGCTGGCTGCCCGTGAGGAACCCCCAGGCACTGGTTCAGGTCACCATGCTGCGGCCCTCTACCGATCCACTGGAAAGCTTTTCGTATCCCCTGGCGATGGCTTTGTCGGAGCATCACGAGGTCTTCTCGAATCTCTGCGGGTTCGCCGGCGCCTCGTTTCCGGTGCGCCATGGCAATTCGGTCGAATCCGTCTCCGGAGCCTGGGTTACCGGCGCCTATTACGCCACGCTGGAACTGGAACCGGCTGCGGGCCGGCTCTTGACCGAGCAAGACGATCGTCCCGAAGCCGCACCGGTCGCTGTGATTTCCGACGACTATTGGAAGCGAAGCTTCGGCGGCAGTGCGGACGTGGTAGGCCGGCAGATTTTCGTCGAAGGCGCACCAGTCACTGTCGTGGGAGTGAGTCCGGCCGGGTTCAGCGGGGCAAATGTCGGGCAGACCGCAGACATCACACTGCCCCTGGGCATTCTGCCCCAGATTCGGCCCGATCGAACTTACCAGTTGGACTCGAGTTCCTGGTGGCTGCGCGTACTCGCTCGTCCGCAGCCGGGCATTTCACGAGCGCAGGCGAAAGCGCGGCTTGCCATCATCTGGCCTTCGCTCGTCGAATCCACCATCAACAAAATGCCCGTGACCCGGCGCAGGTTGGAGGCGACGACACCCGAGGTCGTTCCGGGCGGCACGGGATACTCGCTCCTACGGCAGCAATTCCGAAGGCCGCTGATGGTTCTGATGACGGTAGTCGGGCTCCTGTTGTTGATCGCCTGCGCGAACGTGGCCAACCTTCTGCTGGCACGCGCCGCGGTTCGACAGCGGGAAATGGCCATCCGTCTGGCGATCGGCGCGGGTCGCGCGCGGATCGTCCGCCAGTTGCTTACCGAGGGGCTGCTGCTCTCGGCCGCGGGCGGGGCGGCGGGAGTCCTGCTGGCATGGGCGGCCAGCCGTGTACTGGTGAATCTGCTGGCGAGTGGACAGACCCGCGGCATCGTCCTGGATGTGGCGCCGGACTGGCGGGTGCTTGCCTTCACTGCCGCAACGGCCTGTGCCACGGGGATTCTGTTTGCGATCGCGCCGGCGATTCGGGGAAGCGCCGCCACAGCGGACGGCGCGCTCCGCGAGAAGGCCGCAATTGCGCGATCCCGGCTCGCACCTCTATTGGTCACAATGCAGATCTCGATCGCCCTCCTCTTGTTGATTGGCGCCGGACTATTCGTGCGAACATTGCGGAACCTCGAGCGCGTGGACACCGGTTTTCAAGGCAGCGGCGTTCTGGTCGCGAGCGCCGACGCCGCACGCCAAGGCTACCGCGGAGCGAGGGCTGCCGCGTTTTACGAAGAGCTGCAACAACAGGTAGAACACCTCCGCGGAATCTCGGCTGCCAGCTATTCAATGATTACTCCCCTGGCGGGAGGCGGCAACTCGCAAGATATTCTGGTCAACGGCCGCAAGGTAAGCGAGCAGCAGATCCATTTCAACTCGATCTCTCGCCGCTACTTCGAGACACTCAGCACGCCGGTACTTCTGGGACGCGAGTTTACGATGCGCGACACGGCCGCCGCGCCGCGAGTGGCAGTCGTCAACCAGGCATTTGCGCGGAGATATATGAGGGGGAACCCGCTGGGCCAAAGCCTATCCGTGAGTTCCTACCCGCGCACACTCGAATTCGAAGTGGTTGGCGTGGTGGCCGACACAACTTACGAAACTTTGCGCCAGGCTGCGCCGCCAACTGTCTATTGCCCAATGGTCCAAAGGGAGGGCACGGGGACAGGCGGCTTCGCTGCCACATTCGTAGCACGCGTGAACGGATCCCTGGCACCCGCGGAGCGAGCGTTGCGGGCCACAATTCAGCGGATGCTGCCCGGTGAACCAGTCGAGGTGCACGCGCTCTCGGAGCAGGTGGAGCGAGCGTTGGTTCGCGAGCGGTTGATGGCGACTCTCGCTGCCGGTTTCGGGGTGCTGGGCCTGACGCTCGCGGCGGTCGGCTTGTACGGACTTCTTACCTATACGGTGGCGCGTCGGACCAATGAAATCGGCATTCGACTCGCCTTGGGTGCGATGCGGGGCCAGGTGCTCTGGATGGTGATCCGGCACGTTCTGGCGTTGCTTGGGGTCGGGATCGCGATCGGGCTTCCGGTGGCATGGAGCGCCTCGGGACTCATCTCGTCCATGCTCTTCGGAGTGCGCGGCAGGGATCTGCTCACGATTGGCGCGGCCACGTCGATGCTCGCGGCGATCGCGCTGATTGCCGGGTTTCTGCCTGCGTGGCGAGCATCGCGAGTCGATCCCACGGTCGCTTTGCGTTACGAATGAGGAGATGTGGAGCAGATTGGTATAATCGGCACGACGCTCTCTGCGTTACAACCGAATGTCGAAGCGCTTTACGCTCGCCGAAGCCCAACGCCTGATCCCGCAGGTGGACCGCATGCTGCGGGATGCCGTCGCCATCAAGACGGAATATGATGAGGCGGAAAGTTCTATCCAGTCGCTCACCGAACGCGTGATGATGATGGGCGGCATGGTGGTCGACCGGAGCGTGGCACTCGAATCCCGCAATCGCCGTGATTCCGCCGCCGGCCGTCTGCGGGCAGCGATTCAGGAAGTGCAGGAGATCGGCTGCATCGTCAAGGATCTCGATAGCGGGCTGATCGACTTTCCCACGCTTTTCCGAGGCGTGGAAGTTTACATGTGCTGGAAACTCGGGGAGCCGGCGATCGGTTTCTGGCACGGGGTGGACGAAGGCTTCAAAGGCCGCAAGGCCATTGACCAGGATTTCCGGGACCACCACAAGGGCGAACGGCCGCAATAACAACCCGATGGCGCACGGCACACATGAAACCGAGATCAAGCTCGCGGTGCCGAATGTCGCCGAGGGACGCCGCATCCTACGAGCGGGCGGCTTCCAGATCTCGAAGAGCCGCGTGTTCGAATCCAATATCGTCTTCGACAACCAGGAGCAGGGCTTGCGCAACGCGGGATTATTGTTGCGTGTGCGGCGGGCCGGCCGCGTCCACACGCTCACCTACAAAGGGCCGTACACTCCGTCGAAGCACAAGAGCCGGGAAGAATTGGAACTCGAAGTTCCGGATGCCGGTATGCTCAGCACTATCCTCGAGAGGCTGGGATTCCATCCGTCCTTTCGATACGACAAATACCGCACTGAATTCAAAGTGGCGGGCCGAGCCGGAGTGGGCGTGCTGGATGAGACTCCCATCGGCATCTATCTCGAGTTGGAAGGAACTGCTCCGTGGATCGACCGCATGGCCCGCAAGCTGAACTTCTCCGAAGCAGATTACATCACCAAGAGTTATGGAGCGCTGTATCACGAATGGTGCCAGCAACAGGGCATCACGCCTGGCGATATGGTGTTTCCGAAATCCTGAGTGGCGGCCGTGTCTGAAAATCCTTATCACCAGATCCCGTACATTACGTATCCGCGGCTGTTGACCCACCCAGACCGCCTGGCGGCAGTCGGCAAACTGTTCGGGATGAATCCGGCGCCGTTGCGCGGCTGCCGCGTCCTCGAAATCGGCTGCGGAGACGGCAACAATCTCATCCCCATCGCCTACGCCTTGCCTGAGAGCCGCTTCCTCGGCATCGACCTGGCTCCGGGAGCGATCGCCGCGGGGCGCCGCGCGATCGAGGTAATCGGGCTGAAGAACATTTCGCTCGAGGCGCTGGATCTGTGCACCATCAATGCGTCGTTTGGCGAGTTCGACTATATCCTGGCACACGGCGTCTATTCGTGGGTGCCGCGCGAAGTTCGCGAGGGCCTGATGAAGGTGTGCGGCGAACGCCTCGCTCCCAATGGCATCGCCATGGTCAGCTACAACGCGCTCCCGGGGGGCTACGCACGCCAACTGATGCGTGACCTGATGTGTTTTCATACGCGCAACCACACCGATCCGGCGCAGCGCATCGACGAGGCGCGCAGGATTTTGCGCCTCCTGATCGAATCCGAGAGCCTGCCTCCCAACTGGCAGGCGTTTCTCGAATCGGAGGCGGCATCGGTGCTGGAACGGAATGCCGACAGCGTCTTTCACGACGAACTCGAAGACAACAACCACCCGGCCTACTTCCGTGACTTTGCCCAACATGCCGCCCGGCATGGACTCCAGTACCTGGGGGAAGGGGAGCCGCACCGAATGTTCGATCTGGCGGCGCGGCTTGACGAACTTTCGGATGACCTGATGGAGCGCGAGCAGTATCTGGATTTTCTACGCGCCCGCTCCTTTCGGCACACGCTGCTCTGCCGGCAGGGCGTGGAATTGTCGCACCGGCCCACCGCCAGCCAGATGGAGGGCTTTCTGTTCTCCGCTCCTACGATTCAAGTGGAGGGGGGCCAACTCGAGGGACTCCGCGGCGTCCGGATTACATCGGCGCACGAGGCCGTTTATCGCGTCGCGCATGCGCTAGGCGAGACCTTCCCGGTACCGATCGCCTTCGATGACCTCGTCCCTTATGCTGGAAGCCCGGAGGCGCTTCAGGAGATTATCTTCGGCCTGCTGACCGGCGGTTTCGCCAATCTTCACGTCTTCGACTTTCCCTGCGAGGATTCGGTCACCCTGAAGCCGCTGGCGAATCGCGTGGTGCGCTACCAGGCTGCTCTGTCGCCATTCGTCGCCAGTGCCTGCCACAACACCGTGCAACTCGACGAGGTAGGCCGCCACCTGCTCCTGCTCATGGACGGCACTCGCGATCACGAACAATTGGCGCGGGATCTAGCCGCGATCCCCGGCGCGCCGCCTATCGAGCAGATCCGAGAGCATCTTCTGAACAGCCTGGAATGGCTGGCGGCCAAGGCACTGCTCGAGGCATAGATCCGCGCATTACTCGGGAGTACAATACAGCCGAAGGGGTGGAGATGAATTCGCGCTGGTTCATCCGGTTAACGTTGGGACTGGTCTTCGCCGTACCGTTGGCATTTCACGCGCAGGTCTCGATCCAGCCGCGCGAGAAGCCTGCCCCCAAGGACGAGAAGTCTACGCAACCCACCCTCCGCGTGGACACGTCGCTGGTACTCGTGCCGGTCAGCGTGAACGATCCGTTGAACCGGCCCGTCTCGGGCCTGGAAAAGGAGAACTTCCGCGTCTTCGACGACCAGGTGCCGCAGACCATCACCCAGTTCGCCATGGATGACGATCCCGTGACCGTCGGCCTGGTCTTCGATACCAGCGGCAGCATGGGGGAAAAGTTGAAGCGCTCGCGCCTCGCGGCGATGGAGTTTTTCAAGACTGCCAATCCCGAAGATCAGTTCTTCCTGGTGGAGTTCGACAACGCGCCCCGGCTCGAAGTGCCCATGACCAGCGATACCGGGCGCATCGAAAACCAACTCATCTTTTCACGCTCCAAGGGATCCACCGCCCTCCTCGACGCCATCTATCTCGCTCTCCACGAGATGAAGAAGTCGAAGATGAACAAGAAGGCCCTGCTGGTTATTTCGGATGGCGGCGACAACCATAGCCGCTATACGGCGTCCGAGATCCAGAACATCGTTCGCGAGAGCGATGTCCTGATCTACTCGATTGGCGTCTTCGGGGGTGGGTCGACTCCGGAAGAGGCGGGCGGGCCAGGATTGCTCTCGCACATCTCCGAGCAAACAGGCGGCCGGATGTACGAGGCCAACTCCGTGGAACTGCCCGATATCGCGCTCAAAATCGGCATCGATCTGCGCAATCGCTATGTGCTCGGATACTCGCCGCAGAATCAGCACCGCGATGGCCGTTATCACAAGGTGCTGGTGCAGGTAGTGCCGCCGCGCGGCCTGCCGAAGCTGCGGGCACACTGGCGCTTGGGATACTATGCGCCTTCGGAGTGAGGCGCCGGGCGAGTTGCTATTGTAAATAGGTATGACGAAGGTTCAGGTTCACTTCCGCTTGCAGAAGCCGCTGGATGAAGTCATGCTCTCCGGCATTGCCGATGCCTACGCAATTTACGGCATCCAGAAGGTGAAAGTCGCGCCCTCGCTCGACAGCCTGACGGTGGAATACGATGCCACCCGGCTGCGTCCCGCGGAAGTGGAGTCGGCCCTGGCGGGAGCGGGAATTCCGGTCACTCCGGTCTAGATCGCAGGACTTCAAACGCAATAGCCAATGCTGCGAGCGTACATCGCCTTATTCCTGCTGAAGGTGGCGGCGTTTGCCCAGCCGGTCCCGCTATCCGGATTCTCCGATCAGGGCGCTTTTCTCCTGTACCTGAACGAAGATCAGCCCGGCCGGGTCACGTTTCGCTGGACCGCCGACGGGCATTTTGAAAGCGCCATCAAGATCACAGTGGATGGAGAGACCTACCAATCCACTCTGTCACTCACGCCCGATGCCGAAGGCCGCTGGATCCGGTCGGCGTACGAGAGTACCCGGCGCAAGACGCTGCTCGAACGGAAAGGCGACCTGCTCACAGTTACTGCGAACGACAAGAACGGTCCCGGCAAGATGCCGGAGAACATGCTGGCCTTCGCGGAAGACTCGCCCGCGCTGATCGCCCAGGCACTGCGGCGGTACGACGTCGTGCAGGGTGGCAAACAGACTTTCGGCGTCATGGATCTGGTCAAGGTGGATGGCGCGCCGCTAACCCTCGAGCACCTGCGTACTAGGGAAAGCTTCATCGGTGGGCATACTCTTAAACTCAGCGACTGGGTCTTCGCAAAACCCAAGTTAGAACTGCACGTGGTCGCGGGCGAGGATGGCCGCGTGTACCTGGTAACGGGACTGCCCTGGTACACGGAAGTAGGCGTGTCGGAGCACCATGCACTGTTCGTGCGCGAGGGATACGAAGAACTACTACCGGCGCCGCCCCAGGATTCGCTCATCTCGCAGCCGAAATATGAAGTGAGGGTGGAAACTGTCAAGATGCCGATGCGCGACGGAGTGAAGCTGGGCACCGACATTTACTTTCCGATAGGTGTGACCAAGGCGCCGGTGATCCTGACGCGCACCCCTTACGGCAAGGAAGGCGGCATTCGAGGCCGTTTCTACGCACGCCGCGGCTACGTCTACGCCATCCAGGACGTGCGCGGCCGCTTCTCCTCCGAAGGCCAATGGGAAGCCTTGGTCCATGAGCCCGAAGACGGCTACGACACCATCGAATGGCTCGCGCGCCAGCCATGGTCCACTGGAAAAGTGGGGATGGTGGGCGGATCGTACCTGGGGTGGGTGCAGTGGCTCGCGGCCATCAAGCACCCGCCGCACCTGGTCACGATCGTGCCCAACGTCAGCCCACCCGATCCCTTTCATAACCTGCCATACGATCACGGCGTGGTGGGACTACAGGGCGCGATGGCATGGTTCAGCATCGTGGAGACCAATGCGAGAGGACCGGAGGACGTGCCCGAAAGGGACTGGCCGGAGCTGTTGAAGCCCCTCCCGATGGTCGACCTGGACAAGCGCATTCTGGGGAAGGAGAGCCTCACCTGGCGGCACTGGATGGCGCATCCCACGGCCGATGCGTATTGGCGTCCGCTGATGTTTCTCGACAAACTGAGGGACGTCCGCATTCCCGTGTTTCATCAGTCGGGTTGGTTCGATGGCGACGGCATCGGGAGCAAGATGAATTATCTGGCCATGGCCCGGTACGGTCATGCGGAACAGAAACTGACCATTGGTCCCTGGGAACACAGTGACACCGCTTCGCGCTCCGCGGACGATCGGGACTTTGGCGGCGAGGCAGTGGTCGATCTCTTCCGCGAGTATCTCCGCTGGTTCGATTATTGGCTGAAGGGCATCGACAACGGCATATTGAAAGAGCCGCTGGTGAGCCTCTTTACGATGGGCTCCAATCGCTGGCTGCATGGATCGAAATATCCGCTTCCGGAGACGCGTTTCGAGAAGCTGTACCTGGCGAGCAGGGGCCGCCTCACCTTCACTCCCCCCGCAGGCGCCGAGACCGCGGATCATTACGACTACGATCCCGGCGATCCGACTCCCGACCCGGATCCCCCTGCCGATCGAAAGGACATTCTTGTTTACACCACCCCGCCATTCGAGAAACCGTACACCATCGCTGGCCCAATGAGCGCTGTGCTCTACGCTTCCAGTTCGGCGCGCGACACCGATTGGTTCATCCACGTAGTGGAACTGGATGAGGAAGGCAAATCAACGAGGTTGTGGGCCAACTATAGCGCCGGCCAGCTTCGGGCGCGCTATCGCAACTCGGCCGCCAAAACGGAGTTGATCGAGCCGGGCAAAGTGTATCGGTACGACATCGATTTGTGGCATACAGGCGTGACCATCGCGGCGGGCCATCGGCTGCGGGTGCAAGTCTCGTCGGCTGCGTTTCCGACCTTCTCGCGGAACTTGAATACCGGCGGCAATAATGCGACCGAAACGAAGTTTGTGAAGGCGACCCAGATGATCTATCACGATAGGCGCAGGGCTTCGCACATCGTGCTCCCGAGGATTCCGTAAGGGGCGGTGGCCCTCTTCGTACACCGGGCGTAAATCTACATACAATTAGTTCGCCGCCACACGCCCCTATGAGCGTTTGCCTGATGCGCTCTTCAAAACTTTCCCGCTATAATGCCCGGCAGCGCAGCTCATAGGTATGGTGTGGATGTGTAGCGCGGATGAACTCGGTTGGTGCGGACGCGACGGGTACCAGCATGATGGGGGAGACGATTCTAGTTGCAGACGATGAGCCGGTGGTACGCAGCTATGTTGAGGGCATTCTCCAGAGGGCAGGGTTTAACGTGATCGAGGCGGTTGATGGTGTTGACGCACTGCGGCAGGTCGACCAACGGCATGCACCCATCGATCTGCTTCTAACCGACGTTCGGATGCCGCGGATGGATGGAATCGCCCTGGCCCGTTCGGTCCTGGAGAGATTTCCCAAAACGCCGGTTCTCTACATATCCGGCTACTCGTTTGATCTTCGAGAAGAGCGCGCTCTGTTGTCCGGCGCCAGCTCCGCCTTCCTGCCGAAGCCCTTCAGTCGCCAGGAATTGGTAGGTGCAGTCCAAAAACTACTGGATTCACGCTCGGGTGCATTCGGGGCGGGCGATTGAATACGTGGTGCTCGGTCGATTCGTCCCGCGCATGAGACGGACAGCTTGCCTGAAGCGCCTGGTGATCGCGTTGCTTGCCGCAACTTTGCACGCGCAGGAGCCCGCCACTCCAGGCACTTCACCGGGCAGTTCCGGCGCTGCGGAGCTCAAGCGCTTGAGCCTCGAAGAGCTTTCCCAAATCGAGGTCACCACCCCGTCCAAGGAACCGCAGTCCGCCTTTCAAGCCCCTGTAGCCATTTACGTGATCACGGGTGACGACATCCGGCGCTCCGGCGCGACTACGATTCCCGAGGTGCTCCGGCTCGCGCCGGGAGTCCAGGTTGCCCGGATTGATGGCAATAAGTGGTCTGTCGGTATCCGCGGGTTCGGAACCCGGCTGTCCCGGTCCGTGCTGGTCTTGATAGACGGGCGTAGCGTGTATACCCCTCTGTTTGCTGGAACCTATTGGGAAGTTCAGGACACGCTGCTTGAGGACATCGAGCGGATTGAAGTGATCCGCGGTCCGGGCGGTACCATCTGGGGACCGAACGCCGTGGACGGCGTGATTAACATCATTACCAAGTCCACCAAAGACACGCAGGGTACCTATGCCTCTGTCGGAGGAGGTAATGAGGAACAGGGGTTCTTCAATTACCGATACGGGGGCGGTGACGGGAAGGGGCTAACTTATCGGGTTTATGCGAAGGGCTACACACGTGCTCCGGAATATCACCTGAACGCTGGCAGCTTCGACGACTGGCGGGGAGTGCAAAGCGGTTTCCGGATCGACTGGGCGAAAAATGATCGCGACTCGTTCACCCTGCAAGGCGACCTCTACAAGCAGGAGGATGGCGAGCGCGTACAACTCGGCAACTACACGCCTCCCTCCGAGAGCACGATCGACGGTAACGCCGACCTGTCCGGCGGAAATCTTCTCGCTCGCTGGACCCGGAAGATAAGCGATACGAATAATTTCCAACTCCAGGCCTACTATGATCGAACCAATCGATACGAACCCAACCTGGGAGAGCTTCGCGATACCTTCGACATCGATGTCGTGGATCAACTGAAACTAACATCACGCCACCAGATCATTTTTGGAGCGGGAGCCCGCTTCAGCGACGGGCGTTTCCTGGAGGCCGGCTCCGGCCTCGTTTTCGATCCCGCGGACCGTCTCGATTATCTGATCTCCGGATTTTTCCAGGACGACATTGGCGTGGTCGACGGAAAACTGGCATTGACCGTCGGGAGCAAGGTGCTTCGTACTAATTTTACGGGAGCAGTCTTCGAGCCGAGCGCCCGCCTGTTGTGGACACCTACGAAGAAGCATACCTTCTGGACGTCCGTTACGCATGCGATCCGCACCCCTTCTCGCGCGGAACACGACTTCTACCTCTCCAGCTATCTCGGGCCAGGACCGGGAGGACTTCCGTTCTTCGCGCGGTTCAACGCGAATCCAAACTTCTCACCGGAGCAGTTGAACGGTTATGAATTCGGGTATCGCACGCTGCTGGGAAAGACCTTCTACGTCGATTTTGCGGCGTTCTGGAATCATTACCACGATCTGTTCAGCCAGGATCTTGTAGGACCCATTACCGTTGAGAACACGCTGCCGTTTCCAGAGCCGGTTCCTCCTCCCACGCACACCATCATCACGGCGCAGTTCGAGAACGACCTGTATGGGTTCACCACGGGCCAGGAGATCGCTCCGGAGTGGCGGCCTACCAGTTTTTGGCGCTTGCGGGGCTCCTATTCGTTTCTCAACATGAATCTCTCCAAGGCATCCGGTGCGGCGCTCGGTGGGACTCCGGCTTCGATTGTGGGATCCAGCCCGAAGCACGAAGTGGTGGGACAGTCCTCGTTTGATGTCGCGAAGAAGCTGCAAATCGACCTGGTCTACCGGTACGTGAGTGCCCTCCCGGCGCAGAGTGCCCCGTCCTACTCCACAGGTGACGCCCGGGTCGCCTGGCGGTTTCACCGGCGGCTGGAACTGTCTCTGGTAGGGCGGAACCTGTTTCAACCTTGGCACGTCGAGTATGCCGCCGACCCAGGGGGACCCGTCGCAGTCAAGCGAAGCGCCTACGCGAGCGTATCCTGGGTGAAATAGCGGATGGCGACTGAGCGGTACAGACGGAAGTCCCTCCACAGATTTCTCCGGCTGCTGCTGGCGGCAGTGAGCATCGGCATGGTGCCTCAACTCTACTGTGCCGCAGCCGATGCCAAGCCCGAATACGCAGTCAAGGCCGCCTTCCTGCTGAATTTTACGAAGTTCGTCGAATGGCCACCCTCGGTATTTGAGAGATCGGATTCGCCGCTGACTGTCTGCGTCCTGGGGGACGATCCCTTCGGGAAATTGCTGGACCAGGTGGTGGAAGGTGAGGCGGTCAGCGGCCATAAGCTCCTGGTCGAGCGGATCGGCCGCTCACCGGTGCCCAAGACATGCCGCGTGCTCTTCGTTAGCAAGTCGGAAAAGGGGACCCCCGAAATTCTGTCCGGCTTGGGCCCCGGGGTACTGACTGTGGGAGACGGGGACACATTCCTCCGCGAAGGCGGTGCCATCGCTTTCGTCATCGAGGACCGCCGCATCCGATTCGATATCAATCTACGCGCGGCCACCCGGGCGTCACTGAGCTTGAGTGCCCGGCTACTCAATGTGGCGCGAACCGTTCAACGATAGCCGAATTTTCCTATGCCTACCCTACGAGATTTGCCGATCAAACAGAAGATGCTGGCGATCCTGCTCGTGACCACAGGGACGGCGCTCCTCCTGTCGGGAATTGCCATCATCATCTCAGATTCGCTCCTATTCCGAGCCAGGATGCGACGGGACCTCTCCTCGCTCGCCAGTATCATCGGCGACAACAGCACGGCGGCCCTGGATTTTGACGATCCGCGTGTGGCAACCGAGACCCTGGCGGCACTAAAAGCGCTGCCGCATATGGTAGCCGGGTGCATCTATCGAGCGGACCAGGCATTGTTCGCGGAATATTTGCGTCCAGGTGCAGGTGCGAATTGTCCTGCGCGCGGGGGAGATGAGGAAGTGCGATTCACCGGCAACAGTTTGACCGCTTCTCATCCGATCGTTCTCAATGGCCGCCGCATTGGAACCCTCTTGCTAACGGCCGATTTGGGCGAAGTGACCGAACGAACCAGAATTTATGGCGCCATCGTTCTGGTCATCCTGTTCAGTTCGAGCGTGGTGGCATTTCTGCTTTCATCAGGGCTGCGGGATGTTATCGTGACGCCCATTTCCCGTCTCGCCCACGCCGCAGGTTCCATATCGCAGAGTGGCGATTACAGCATCCGTGTGGAGAAAGATTCGCGGGATGAACTCGGCGTCCTCGTCGATTCGTTCAACGAAATGGTCGCGCGCATCCAGGCGCGAGACCTTGAAGTGCAGAACGCGCGCAACTCGCTGCAGACGACGCTGAAAAGCATTGGAGACGCAGTGATCTCCACCGATACCCGCGGGCGCATCGTTTTCGTTAACCCGGTCGCGCAGTCCCTGATGCGCCGGCCGGAGCAGGAACTCGTCGGCAAGCAGATCGGCGAGGTTTTCCGAATCGTCAACGAGTTCACCCGCAACCCGGTGGAGAACCCCATAGACAAAGTACTGCGGGAAGGCACCATCGTGGGATTGGCGAACCATACGGTTCTCATCGCCGCGGACGGAACAGAGATTCCCATCGACGACAGCGCGGCTCCCATCAAAAATGACAGCGAAACCGTCGGCGTCGTGCTGGTCTTCCGCGACATCAGCGAGCGACGCCGCGCACAGCAGGATTCCGCATACCTGGCAGCGATTGTGGAATCATCCGAGGACGCGATCGTCGGGAAGTCGCCCGACGGCGTGATTCAAACCTGGAATGCGGGGGCGGAGCGTCTTTACGGCTATCCGGCGGAGGAGGTCATTGGAATTCCGATGCGCGATCTGCTGCCGCCCGATCGGCGGCACGAAGAATCAGACATCCTGGAACGCATCCGTAGTGGCGACTCCGTACTACACTTCGAGACGGTCCGGACACGAAAGGACGGCACCTCCATAGATGTCGCGCTATCCATATCTCCCATTCGCGACAAGACGGGACAGATCGTCGGCGTCTCGCATGTTGCCCACGATATATCGGAGCAGAAGCGGAATGCCGAGCAACTCCGGCAGACGCAGAAACTGGAGAGCCTCGGAATTCTGGCAGGCGGGATTGCGCACGACTTCAACAACTTGCTCACGGGCATTCTGGGGAACGCGAGTCTCGCACTCGAAGACCTCGGTTCGTCCTCTCCGGCAAAGCCGTCGATTGAGGCCGTCATCGAAGCCAGCGAGCGGGCGGCTCAATTGGCGAGACAGATGTTGGCCTATTCGGGTAAGGGTCACTTCGTTTTGGAGCAGATCAATCTCTCCGCACGCGTCCGTGACACTCTCCCTTTGATCCGGTCCTCCATCCCCCCGGTGGTCGAGTTGCGGCTAAACCTAGATGAAAACGTTCCCCTGATTGAAGCGGATGCCGCTCAGATTCAGCAACTGATGATGAACATCATCATCAACGGAGCCGAGGCAATCCCCGAAGGGGTGCCGGGAACGGTGACGATTACGACCCGCCGTCAACAAGTCGATACCCATCTGAACATACAAGGATCCGGCGGAACCGGCGATCTGGAGCCCGGGCCCTACGTGTTATTCGAAGTCGGCGATACCGGTGCAGGCATGGATGAAGAGACCAGGGCCCGCATCTTCGATCCGTTCTTCACGACGAAATTCACGGGTCGCGGGCTGGGCCTGGCAGCAGTTCTCGGAATCGTTCGCGGCCATCGCGGATCGATTCAGGTCTTGAGTGCCCCAGGAACGGGTACGGTGTTCCGCGTTTTGTTGCCGGCAGCCGTGGGAGTGGAGGAACTGCCACCACAGGTGCAGGCACGGCAGCGGGCGGACCTGCGGGGCGCTGCCCTTGTACTGGTGGTCGACGACGAGCAGGTGGTGCGAAGTTTGGCCAGACAGGCTCTGGAGCGTTTCGGTTACACGGTTCTTCTCGCCGAAGATGGTGCGCGAGGATTGGATATCTTCCGGCGAGAGGTTGAGCGGCTCAAATGCGTCATTCTGGATCTGACCATGCCTGTAATGAGCGGCGAGGAGACTCTTGCCGCTATGAAGGCAGTGAGTCCCGGGATTCCAATCGTCCTGTCCAGCGGCTTTAACGAACTCCAGGCGGTTCGCCGATTTGAAGGCAAGGGTCTGGCAGGTTTTCTCCAAAAGCCTTACAAGCCGGCGGCCCTCGTGGAGATGGTAAAGCGCCTTACCTCACCAGTCGATTCAAGAGGGTAGCGGCCCGGCGGAGCAGGTTGGGGACCCGCTTTCCGCCTTCAGGAAGTAACTTGCCGGACTACCTCGTCGTCCTGGAGGCTATGCGATTCGCGGCCATGCGCCTCGCCGTTCTGCTGGCGGCTCCTACCATCGCGGGTCCGGCACAGGACCCCGCACCCGTCGACTCCGGCGTGGTAATTCGCTCCACTACCAGCCTGGTGCAGGTCCGCGTCATCGCGGAGGACCGGCAGCGTCGTCCGGTCGGCGATCTGAAGCTCGCAGATTTTCAGGTGTTCGACAACCGGCGCCCCCAGCCGATCACGCTGTTCTCAGTGGATCGCATCAGGCCCGCTGCCAATTCACAGGTCGCCGCGCCGCCGCCGGCAAGCGCCCCCGATGCGGCGGCCGCCGGATATGCCATCATCCTGTTCGACTGGCTCAACACCGACTACACCGACCGCCTGCGCGCCCAGGACAGCGTCCTTCGCCTTCTGCACACTTTCCAGCCCCGGCAACGAGTGGCGCTGTACATCCTGAGCCAGCATTCCGGATTGCTTCACGACTTCACCACCGATCTGCCGGCTCTTGAATATCTGGTGCAGAATCTCGATTTGGAATCTCCGGATCCGCGCACCGACAAATCGACCGCGCGGGTGGCTTCGCCGGCCTGGCGGGAGCAGCAGATTCTCGAATGGAATGCGGCGATTCTCGATTCTCTCGGAACCTTGAATAAGCTGGCTGACCGGCTTTCGCACATCCCCGGCCGCAAGCACCTCATCTGGATGTCCAGCGGATTCCCGATGGTGATCAATGGCAGCGTTGTCCCAGGGGCCCGGCCCGGCGAAGTGGTCTATGTCGGCGAGATCGAGCGGGCCCTCGCGAAACTCAACTCTGCGGATGTGGCGGTTTACTCCGTCGATCCTTGCGGGCTCTCCGTGAAGCCTTGCGGACATCGCGATTCTCTCATGGAATTCGCCGAGCGCACCGGCGGCGCCGCCTATCTAGACCGAAACGATACCGACGTGGCGCTTCGCGAGGCCTTCGAAGACATGGGCGCCAGTTATGTGCTCGGCTTCCACCTGCCCCCGGATGCCACGCCCGGTCTGCACGAACTTCACGTCAAAGTCAGCCGCCCGCACGTGCAGCTACGCTATCGCGAGTCGTATCAGGTCGTTGAAACGACGTTCCATTGAAGGGTCTCATTTTACAGGCGATCGAGTGTCAGGCGGTCCCCCACGCCTCCGAAATACTTCTCCAGGGCCTTGGCGAAGATACTCTCCGGGCCCGCAACTTGAGCGAAAAGCGTCATCGACGAGCGAAACTTCAGGGTGTCGATCGACCCGAAGATCTGTTCGGCTGACCGGCCCTCTACCGTGTTCACCCGGCGCGTGCACTCGATCAGCCGCGGGCCCAGGATGGGGTGTGCCAGATACGCTTCCGCTTCCGCCCGGCCTGCAATCCCGAATTCATAGGCCATCGAGCTGCGTCCCAGGCCTTTAAGCTGCGGAAAGACGTACCACATCCAGTGGCCCCTCTTCGAGCCACGCTGCAACTCCTCCAGAACGGACTCGTAATCTTCCTCTTGGGCGTCCACAAACCGTTCGAGATCAAAGGGATCGCTCATACCGCCGCATCCATTCTCACATACTGCTCCGGCCCCGGCATTCCTGCTATGGTGATGGCATGGCTCGCCGCTATGTTCACGTCCGGCGTGTGGACGAATGCGATACGCTGGATGAACTCTTCACTCACTGTCTTCCCGCTTTCGGGGGCGCGTACCTGCGCCGCATCTACCAGATTCTCGACCGCGCCATCGGCATGGGATGCCCGCTGACGCTCTCGGTCTCCGGGCCGGTCACAGTTTCCGGCCAGCATCAGACCTGGCTCACGCCCCTGCTCGAAACCGGGTGGATCGCCTACCTCAGCACAACCGATGCGGTCTGCTATCACGATGGTCACCGCAGCCTGGACGCCTACAAGTCGGGTCCGATCCACGAGGTGCCGATTTTCGGCGACGATGGCGCACTGCGCGAAGAGGGCACCATCCGCGTCACCGACATGGCCTTCGACGAAGGCGTGCTTCTCGATCAGGACCGCTTCATCAGCGCCGTCCTGCAGCGTCCCGAGTTCCAGCACAAGATGACCGGTACCGAACTGCGCTACCTCCTCGGTAAGTTCTACGCGGCGCAGGAACGGCACAACGGCATCGCCGAGGGACTGCTGGCGGCCTGCCACCGGCTCGCCATCCCGGTATTTGTAGGCGCGCCGGGGGATGGCAGCGTCTTCCTCAACTCCATGAAGCTGTGGGCGATGCGGCAGGCAGGCTTGATCCCCGACTACGGCTTTGATCTCGACTTGCACGCCGAGGTCTTCGAGGCCTGCGCCTATCACCGCTGGGGACTCTTCGATCATCCGGTGCACGCGCTGGCTACCGTCATCCTCGGCGGCGGCGTGCCCAAGAACTACAATCTGCAGCCGGAGCCGGCGCTCGGGCAGGTGCTGGGACTGCCCGACGTCCGTGGCTACCTGTTCGACGTGCAGATCGTGACGGCGCCGGTCACCGATGGCTCACTCTCCTCTTGCCCGCCGGCTGAGGCCGTAACGTGGGGCAAGGTGGACAAGGACACCTATCTGCAGACTACCGAAAGCCTGCAGTCGGACTATTCGATCGTCATGCCATTTCTCATTAAGGCGCTGCTCGACAATCGCAAGCGCTACCAGCAGATGGCGGAGGCCGAGGGGGAGGACGCGGTATTCGCGCACGAGCCGAAGGCGCGGGGCTATCTCCGCCCGCGCGAAGGGTATCGTCTCTTTGAAGCGCGCGCCGGGCTGGTCGAACGCCTTACCGAGGATGTGCGTCGCAACCGGGAATGGCTCGTCAAGAGCCTGGCCTATCCGTTGGCAAATGAAAGCTTGGTTTCGCGATAGAATAGAACCTAAGCTGGTAATCTGCATGTCTCGCCTAACAGTCGTCGTTTTTCTATGCGGTCTTTTGATCGCAATTCCGGCGGTGCCTCAGTCGCAGTCCCAACCACCGGCGTCTCCTCCGGCGGCAACCAAGGTGCCAGGGGCATCGCAACAACCGGCTCGATCTGACCAGCCGGAATCCAAGTTCACTAGCGGCGTCAACGAAGTCATCGTGCCGGTCACCGTCAAGGACGACCGCAACAAGTTCGTATCGAATTTGGAGGCGAAGGACTTTCGCGTGACCGATGAGGGACGTCCCCAGCGCGTCACCTTCTTCAGCCACCAGGAGAAACAGCCCGTGGTGATCGGCTTCCTGATCGATCTGAGCAATAATAGCCGGATTCACTGGAAGACCTACCAGGATGCGATCCTCGAGCTGGTGTGGAATCTTCTGCCTGGCGACCCCCGCTACTCCGGCTACCTCATCTCCTACGCTAATGAGGCCGAATTGCAGGCGAATACCACAACCGACTCGGAGAAACTGGCGGAGAAAATTCGCAGGATGAAGCCGGGCGGCGGAGCCGCGCTCTTCGATGCGATGTATAAGGCGTTCACCACCCGCAGCCTGGTGAAGGGCGAGCCGTACGAGCCGCGCCGCATCGTGATCGTGGTGGGCGACGGCCACAACAATAGCGGCACGCACGGCATGGCCGAAGTTCTCGAACTGGCCCAACGCAATCTGGTGACGATTTACGCCGTAAGCACCATGGCCTTCGGTTTTTCGAACGAAGATCAGGACGTCCTCGAGAAGCTGACCACCGAGACCGGCGGGCACGTCGAATATCCGCTCAATAATCTCTACAAGGACGTTTCGGGTTATCTTTCGAATCCTTCCGATGCCGGCAACTACGCCCTGACGGTGGGTACCGGCGGATATGCCGCGGAGATCTCGAAAGGCATCTTCAGCGCGATTGCCGGGATTTCGGGTGAGATCACGACGCAATACGTCCTGCGCTATACACCGGATGTCGATCCCGAAGGCCGTCCGAAGCTGATCCGCAAGATCAAAGTGGACATCCCCGATCTTCCCAACGTGAAGCTGAATTATCGGACTTATTATTACCCCAACGGAGTGCCTGGGGCTCCGCCGCCGACGGGCGGAAATTGAAAAGCCGGGTTTAGGGGTTGGGAAGTTGGGGAAAACGGGTGGCGCGCTAGCGTTCGCTCACGAATTCTCGTTCCCGGCCGATGAGTAGATAAGGATCAAGAGCAAGCATGCCGGCACTGGTCGTGCCCATTACCGGTCAACGGGAGGGCGTGTACGTCCTCCTGGAAGCGGCGCTGCCGGGGCGCGCGCCGCATCATATCGGTGTCTTTTTATTGGACCCCTCCACCGACCGCGCCTGGATTCGATTCCGCGAGAATTTCGACGACATCGCCGAGCCAGACGACGTTGAAGTATTAGAAGCTCTGTGGGAAGACCTGGAGACTCGTTGCTCCGAATTGGGCGCCGCAGCCTGCCTCGCGTGGCTGGAGGATTCCCTTTCCAATGTTCTCCGAGTGACTGCACGCGATTCGGTGAAGGTGGATGCCTTCTCCCGGGTGTTGGACCGTCTCTTCAACGAGCATGTGGAACCCATTGAGGTGGCGCCGTATCGGACCCATCTTCCGCTCTACAGCTTACGGGCCGCCGCCGGAAATCTCGGGGAGGAGATGCGCTCCGACCCCGAAGACTGGGTGCGCGCGCCTGAAGGCATGCGGCTCGCGCCTGACCTGTTCGTCGCGCACGTGGTGGGGCGCTCGATGGAGCCGCGCATTCCCGATGGCAGCTTGAATCTCTTCCGCTTCCGCCCCGCCGGATCGCGCCAGGGCAAGATCGTGCTCATCGAGCGCTTTGGCGTGCTCGACGAGACCGCGCGGTACACCGTCAAGCGCTACACCAGCCAGAAGATTGAGACTGGCGAAGAACAGTGGGCGCACCAGAGCATTCGCCTGGAGCCGCTCAATCCGGAATTCGAAGCGTGGGACGCCGGGCCTGAAGATTTCGCAGTGGTCGCCGAGTGGCTGCGCGTCCTCGAATGAAAAAACAGGGTCCCGGCGCCGGGGGCCAGGGGCCGGGGCCCAAAGGCGACTTGCACGGAACCCGGCTCATCGCGTGGTACCGGCATGGGCATCGCGATCTCCCGTGGCGGCGTACCTCCGATCCCTATTCCATCTGGGTCTCGGAAATCATGCTCCAGCAGACCCGCGCGCAGGCAGTGATTCCGTATTACCAGCGCTTTCTCGAACGCTTCCCGACCGTCGAATCGCTCGCTGCGGCGGCCGAAGACGACGTGCTGGCGCTGTGGAGCGGACTCGGATACTACTCGCGGGCCCGCAATCTGCTCCGGGCCGCCCGGCAGATCGCGGCGTCGGGCAGTTTTCCGCGCGATTACGACGCAATCCTGGCACTGCCCGGCATCGGCGACTACACCGCCGCCGCGGTCGCCAGCATCGCCTTCGGGCTGCCCCACGCGGTGCTCGATGGCAACGTGCTGCGGGTGGTCTCGCGGGTCGAGAACGACCCGGCCGACATCGCTTCGCCGCGCACCCGCGCGCGCTTCCTGGCGGTCGTGCAGGCGTGGCTCGATCCGCGCCATCCGGGACTCTTCAACCAGGCGCTGATGGAACTCGGCGCCACCGTCTGTCTGCCGCGAGCCCCCCTGTGCCTGGTCTGCCCGTTGTCCGGCGACTGTCGCGCACGGGAGGCCGGCACTGCCGCGCAGTTGCCCGTCAAGTTGCGCAAGACCACTCCCGTCCGCCTCGAAGGCACACTTCTGATCGTGCGCCACAGTGGCCGCATCCTGCTGCGGCAGCGGAAATCGGATGCCCGCCGAATGGCCGGATTCTGGGACCTGCCCACGCCGGACGATCTCCCCGAAGCGCGGATCGGACGCCACTTCGGTGAGATTCGGCACACCATCACCCATCATCACTACACCCTGGCGGTGAACTCGGCGACCGCCCGCACTCCAGAAGGCGCGCGTTTCGGGTGGTTCGACCCGGCTCGCCTGGATCAGCTTCCGCTCAGTACCACTGCCCGTAAGGCATTGAAATTGGCCGGGATGCTGCCCGACTCAAGCCGTTAAGCTTGGTAAAACCTGAAAGTATTAACCGAATTTCACGCGATCGCGTCGAGTATCTTGAAGGGAAACGGGGTTTTCATCCAACAGAATATGCAACGTCAACGGAAGCTGTTCCTTGCCAAGACTGCGGTGGTTCTGGGGGCCATTCCAGTCATCATCTGGGCTCATGAATATGGGCCGGACGCGGGCTACTGCAATGTGCCCAAAGAACTGGGTACCTGCCTGCAGGCCGGATGTCACGTGGGGACCCTCAATGGAAATACCGGCAGCGTGAAAGTCAATTTTCCTGGCGGCCTGACGTATTCACCGGGCGTGAAGCAGCACCTGACTGTCACGATTTCCGATTCTGCAACAACCCAGAAAGGCTGGGGATTCCAACTCAGCGCCCGGACCGCCAGTTCGTCCAGCACTATGGCGGGCACCTTCAATTCGGATGACCCGCTCACCACTTTGATGTGTGCCTCGGTGAATCTGGGCCAACAGCAGGAAGTGGACTACAGCGCGGCGAAACCGCAAACCTGTCTCGGCACCCTCCCGCTCGAATACATGGAACACAGCTTGACAGGCTACAACACCTCCGCGGGTCAAACCGGTTCTTATACATATCAGTTCGATTGGACTCCTCCCGCCACCAACGTCGGCAATGTGATCTTCTACGTAGCTGCCAATGCGGGCCCGGGCAATCCGCCAAACCAAAACAATGCCCACGTTTACACCACGACTTATACCCTGACTCCCGCCACTGCCACCGGCACCGCGCCGGCCGTCACCAAAGTAGTCAGCGCCAGCGGATTCGGCGGCTTCCCCGCGATCGCCCCCGGACAGTGGATCGAAATCTCCGGCACCAATCTCGCGCCGGACACGCGCATCTGGACCGGTGACGACTTCAGCGGCGTAAACGCGCCCACATCGCTCGACGGCGTCAAAGTCACTATCGGCGGACAATCGGCGTTTGTCTATTACATCAGCTCCGTCCAGGTGAATGCGCTCGTGCCTTCGAACGTGGCCACGGGGTCGCAACAGCTCACCGTCACCAACGGGACGCTGACCAGTTCCAACTTCAACGTGACCGTGAATGCTCTCGAGCCCGGCCTGCTGGCGCTTCCGCAATCGCCCTGGCTGGTGGGCTCGAAACAATACGTCGTTGCCCAGACTTGCGATGCCGGCAAGACTTGCACGCTGGCAACGGACCTGACTTTTATCCTGCCCACGGGCACATCGATCCCCGGCTATCCGGTGCGTCCGGCCAAGCCCGGCGAGACGCTGACCATCTACGGCATCGGCTTCGGACCGGCGCACGACTCGTCCAACCTCACGGTTCCCGTAGGTCAGATTGTGGGAGTGAGCAATCAGCTCGTCAACCCGGTGACGATGCAGGTGAACGGAGTGCCGGCCACGCTCGCCTACTCCGGAATGGCGCCCAGCCAGGTGGGATTGTTCCAATTCAACCTGGTGGTTCCTACCGTGCCCGATGGCGACTGGCCGTTGACTTTCACCCAGAACGGCACGAAGAGCACGCAGACTCTGCTCCTCTCCGTGCATCAGTAGCACCGCCGCGATTACATTGGAGAGATGATCCAACGATCCGCCGTTCGCACGGCATGCCTGCCAGTGCTTGCATTGGGATTCACCGCCTGCCTTGCGGGACCGACGCTCGCCGCACAGACGGCGGAGCGTCCAGTCGCCAATGCACCGGAACGGCTGGCGAAATGGCGGCCGGTCGAGATGCCCTTCCGCTTCCAGGCACTGCCCGAGACGGAACGGCAGATGGTGCTCAAGCTGGTGGAAGCCTGCCAGCTCCTCGACAACGTATTCTGGCGGCAAAGCGATCTCACCGGGCTCGCCACCTATCGCACCACGCGCGACGCGACGGTCCACGGCCTGCTCGGCATCATGGGCGGCCGCTGGGATCTGCTGGACGAGAATCGCCCCTTCCTCGGAGACGAGCCCATGCCGCCCGGGCATGAGCTGTATCCGCGCGATCTGACCCGGGCGAAGATCGAGGACTACGTCCGGCAGCATCCCGAAGACCGCGCCGCGATCTACGATCCGTTCACCGTAGTGAAGTGGAAAGGCCAGCGGCTCACGGGCGTGAAGTATCACGAGGCGTATGCGGAGTTCCTGCAGCCCATGGCGAAGGCTCTGCGCGACGCAGCCAGGCTGAGTACGGACCGAGCCTTTGCGAACTTCCTCAACCTGCGTGCCGCCGCCCTGCTGAGCGATGACTACCATGCCAGCGACCTCGCCTGGCTCGATCTCCAGGATCCCAAGTACGACATCATCTTCGCGCCGTATGAAACCTATCTCGACGATCTGCTGGGAGTGAAGACTTCCTACGGCGCCTCCATTCTGGTCCGCAATGAGGAGGAGAGCCGCAAACTCTCCGTCTACCAGAAGTACGTGCCCGAGATTCAAGAGGCGTTGCCGCTGGACCCCGCGGACCGGCCGTCGAAGCGCGGCCATCTCACCCCTATGGAAGTGATGGATGCGCCCTTCCGCGCGGGCGACCTGCTGCACGGTTATCAGGCCGTCGCCGACAATCTGCCCAACGATCCGCGCATTCACCAGGAGAAGGGATCGAAGAAGATCTTCTTCAAGAACTTCATGGACGCGCGTGTCGACTATGTCATCCTGCCGTTGGCGCGCAAGCTGATGGAGCCATCACAGGCCGCCAAAGCGACGGCCGAAGGCTACCTGGCGGGCACCTTGCTGCACGAGATCGCGCACGAACTGGGACCCGCCTTCGCGCGCGTGAACGGCAAACAGGTGGACATCAATGAGGCCATCGGCCCGGCGTATTCGGGGCTGGAAGAGGCCAAGGCCGATGTGACGGGCATGTTCGGCCTGGCGTGGATGGTGGAGCACGATGCATTGCCTAAGGCGCGTCTCGAAGAGTATTACGCCTCGTATGTGGCGGATCTGTTTCGCACCTTGCGCTTCGGCGCGGGAGAAGCGCACGGGCGCGCCGAGACCATGGAGTTCAATTATCTGCTGGAGAATCGCGCGATAGAAGCCGCCGGTGATCTTCATACCAGCGGTCGCTACCGGATCGACTACGGGCGCATGCCCGCCGTCATGGCGGCGTTGGCTCGCGAGCTGCTGCAGATGGAGGCCACCGGCGATCGCGCACGCGTCGAGAAATGGTTCACGCGCTACGGCACAATCGCGTCGAGCTTACAGGATGCGCTCCGGATTACGGCGGACATTCCGGTCGACATCCGGCCGCTCTTCTCGTTTCCGGAAAAGGTGCGGTAAGCCTTGACTACGACGCGTGTCCCGCCACCTGGTGCTGCAGTTCCGGCTCGGCGGCGCGCTTCCCGAATCGCCGGGCCAGGCTGGCAAACCCCAGGTAGATCACCGGCGTGGTGTAGAGCGTGAGCAACTGGCTGAAGATCAGGCCGCCCACAATCGTCACACCGAGCGGTTTGCGCAGCTCCTGCCCGGTGCCAGAGCCGAGCGCCAACGGAACGCCTCCCAGCAGCGCCGCCATCGTCGTCATGATGATCGGGCGGAAACGCAACATGCACGCCTGGAAGATCGCCTCCAAAGGCTGTTCGCCGTCCTTGCGCTCCTTCTCCAACGCGAAATCGATCATCATGATGGCATTCTTCTCCACAATGCCGATCAGCAGCACGATCCCGATCAGTCCAATGACGCTCAGTTCCATCTTGCAGACCATCAGCGCCAGCAGTGCTCCTACCGCGGCCGAGGGCAGCGTCGAGAGGATCGTGATGGGGTGAATGTAGCTCTCGTAGAGCACTCCCAGAACGATGTACACCGTCACCACCGCTGCCAGGATCAGAATCGGCTCGTTCGCCAGCGAGGTGATGAACGCCTTGGCGGTGCCCTGGAAATCGGCCTGCACGCTGGGCGGCACTCCCAGATTCTCGCGTGCCGATTCGATCTCATTCACCGCGTCCCCCAGCGAGACTGAGGGCGCCAGATTGAAAGAGACCGTCGTCACCGGGAACTGTCCCTGGTGGTTCACTACCAGCGGCACGGTGAGCTGCTCGTACCGCGTGAATCCGGCCAGCGGCACCTGGCCGCCGGTCGACGAGCGAACGAAGATTTTACTCAGGTCCGCCGGCCCGTACTGAAAGTCCGGCTTGATCTCCAGCACCACCCGATATTGGTTCAACTGCGTGAAAAGGATGGCTACCTGCCGCTGTCCGAAGGCGTCGTACAGTGTGTCGTCGATCATCTGCGGCGTGATGCCCAGGCGCGACGCGGTGTTGCGGTCGATGGCGAGCCGCGTCTCCAGTCCGGTGTTCTGCTGATCGCTGGCCAGGTCGCGCAGGCGCGGCGACGTCCCAAGCTTCTCCACCAGTTGCGTGGCCCACACGCCCAGTTCCTTGGCATCGGGATCTTCCAGGCTGTACTGATACTGCGTGCGGCTCACACGATCCTCCACGGTCAGATCCTGTACGGGCTGCATGTAGAGGGTGATGCCTTCGATCTGCGCGAGTTGGGGCTGCAGCCGGCGGATGATGTCGAGCGCGTTGGTGCCGCGCTCTTCGAGCGGCTTGAGATTGATCTGAATGCGCCCGCTGTTGAGCGTGGTGTTGGTTCCGTCGATGCCGATGAACGACGACAGACTATCCACGGCCGGGTCTTTGAGGATCACATGGGCCAGCGCCTGCTGGCGCTCCGCCATCGCTTTGAACGATACGGTCTGCGGCGCTTCCGAGATTCCCAGAATGACCCCGGTGTCCTGCACGGGAAAGAAGCCCTTGGGGATTTTCAGATAAAGGTAGCCGGTCATTCCCAGAGTGCCGAGCGCTACCAGGATGGTGGCAAACCGGTGGCGCAGCACTACGGTCAGAGTCTTGCCATAAAAGCGGATGATCGCCTGGAAGACATGCTCCGAGGCCCGGTACATTGCGCCCTGCTCGCTCTCCGGCTTATGCCGCAGCAGGCGCGAGCACATCATGGGTGTGAGGGTCAGGGAAACGAAGGCCGATACCAGAATCGTGACGCTCAGCGTGACCGCGAACTCGCGGAACAGCCGGCCCACGATGTCGCTCATGAACAGCAGAGGAATCAGCACCGCAATCAGTGACACCGTGAGCGAGAGAATGGTGAACCCGATCTGCGCCGAGCCGCGCAGCGCCGCCTCGAGCGGCGGCACTCCCTCTTCGATGTAGCGCATGATGTTCTCGATCATGACGATGGCATCGTCCACGACGAAACCGGTGGAGATTGTCAGCGCCATGAGCGTGAGATTGTTCAGGCTGTACCCCATGAGGTACATCACGCCGAACGTTCCGATCAGCGACATCGGCACAGCCACGCTGGGGATGATGGTGGCGCTCACGTTGCGCAGAAACAGAAAGATCACCATCACGACCAGCCCGACGGTGAGCACCAGTTCCCACTCCACGTCGGAGACTGAGGCTCGGATGGTGATGGTGCGGTCAGTGAGGATGGCGATGTCCACCGACGATGGCAGCGAACTGCGCAGCACCGGCAGCAGTTTCTTCACCCGGTCCACTACCTCGATGATGTTGGCGCCGGGTTGCCGTTGAATGTTCAGAATCACCGCCGGCACGTCGTTCATCCAGGCGGCCTGCTTCACGTTCTCCGCGTCGTCGACCACTGTGGCGACGTCCGAGAGCAGCACCGGCGCGCCATTGCGATAGGCCACCACCAGCGGCTTGAACTCCGCGCTCGAGAGCAACTGGTCGTTCGCGCCGATAGTGAACGCCTGGCGCGATCCATCGAAGCTCCCTTTCGCCTGGTTGACGCTGGCGGTTCCGATGGCGGTCCGCAGATCTTCCAGGTTGAGCCCATAGGCGGAGAGCGCCGTGGGATTGGCCTGCACGCGGATGGCTGGTTTCTGTCCGCCGCTGATGCTCACCAGGCCGACTCCCGGCAATTGCGAGATCTTCTGCGCGAGCCTGGTATCAGCGAGATCCTCCACTTTGGAGAGGGAGAGCGACGAGGAAGTCAGGCCGAGCGTGAGGATGGGCGCGTCGGCTGGATTCGTCTTGCTATAGATCGGCGGATTGGGCAAGTCTTTCGGCAGGAACGTGGTCGCCGCGTTGATGGCAGCCTGCACCTGCTGCTCGGCGACGTCGATATTCAGGTCGAGCACGAATTGCAGGGTGATGACCGACGCGCCTTGCGAACTGGTGGACGTCATCTGGTTGAGCCCGGGCACCTGGCCGAACTGGCGCTCCAGGGGCGCCGTGACCGAAGACGACATCACGTCGGGACTCGCACCCGGGTAGAACGTGATTACCTGGATGGTCGGGTAATCGACCTGCGGCAGTGCCGAAACCGGCAACTGGCGAAAGGCGACTCCTCCCACCAGGAGAATGCCGGCCATCAATAGCGACGTTGCGACCGGACGGGTGATAAACGGGCTGGAAAGACTCATCTAGCGCGTGCCCGTGTTCTGACCTGCTGAAGGCTTGGGGACCTGCCCGATGATTCGCGCCTCCACTTTGGCGCCTTGCTGCAATTTGTCAACACCGTCGATGACCACCGTCTCGCCCGCCTTAAGGCCGCTGTCGACTGACGCGTTGTCGCCCTCGATCGGACCTGGAACTACGTTGCGCATGTCGACGGTCTGGTCCTCACGCACCACGTACACGTAGCTGTTGGTCGGGCTCCGCTGGATCGCCGCCGATGGCACGATGACTGCGCCGTGACGAGTGTCCACCAGCAATCGGGCGTTGACGAATTGATTGGGGAAGAGCGAGTTGTCGTCGTTCGGAAACTCGGCCTTGAATCGGGCCGTGCCCGTGCTCGAATCGATCGTGTTGTCGATGGTTAGCAGTTTCCCGACGGCCAGCTTCTTTTTCAGGTCGCGATCCCACGCCTCGACCGGCAGCGTCTGCCCGTTGCTGAATTTACTCATCACCTGGGGCAGGAAGTCCTGCGCGAGATTAAAGAGGACCGCGATCGGCTGTAGCTGCGTGATGGTGGCGAGTCCCGTCTGGTCCGTCGCATGAACGATATTTCCCTGGTCCACCAGGCGCAACCCGATCCGCCCAGTGATGGGCGCCGGAATGTGCGTGAAGGATAACTGGAGCTTGATGTTCTCGATCATGCCCTGGTCGGACTGGATAGTGCCTTCATATTGATGCACAGACGCGTTTTGCGTGTCGTATTGCTGACGCGAGATGACCCCCTGCGATGCCAGTTGGTCGTAACGCTTGGCATCCAGCTTGGCATTTTCCAGCATGGCCGTATCGCGGGCCAATTGCCCTTGCAACTGGTTAAGTTGCGCCTGATAGGGGCGCGGATCGATTTCGGCCAGGAGATCGCCCTGATGGACCAGTTGGCCTTCGGTAAAAGCGACTTTAATCAATTCGCCGTCGACGCGGCTGCGGATGGTCACGGTGTTGTAGGCGGTTACCGAGCCCAGTCCCGTAAGAAAGATCGACAGATCTCCAGTGTGCGAAACCGCTGCCACGACTGGAACGGCTTGTGCCGGGCGTTTGGTTACTGCCTTTTCGGCGCCCTTTTCACCCTTGGTCGCACCCTGTGTAACTTGAGGATAATAACGATATCCCGCTGCCCCTGCCAAGCCGACAAATAGCAGCCAAACCCAAGCCGATCCACGCCGTTTGGGCGTGGCAGGCGCAACGGTGGGTTTGGGAGGCGCCATTTGGGGAGCCTGGCCAAAATTGGTACCCATGGCGGGCAGTATACCACCAAAAAATGGAACTCTTTGGGAACCGGGCACGGTGGTAAATCCTTGCGGTTCAGGGTTATAGCTCCAAAGGGCTAACTCTAAAAAAAGAAAGAAGCTGTAACGTCGGTAGTACCTGCGGTCGTCTCCTAATTAAATCCCCGTTACGACAGCGGGCGCACTCACCCCTATCACCCAAACGCGCCCGCTTTAAAGAACCCCGCAAAATTCAAGTTCCCGCACCCAAGCGATGGGGAGCTAGCCCTCCTGCCCCGTCGGCACTCTTTTCGGCGCCGCTGACCATCCACCCGCGGCAAACCCCGCAAATTCTCAGAATGGATTCGAAAGCAACGTCCGAATCTTCTCCCCGTACGTCCGGCCTGAATGCAGCCTTTCGCCGGAAGCCAATTCGAGAATGAACTGCCCATGCGCTAACGTCCACACTTGCATGATGTGCTGCAGATTGACGATGTAAGAGCGGTGGATGCGCATGAAGCGGTCGGGGTCGAGCGAGGTCTCGATGGTGCTCATCGGCACGTGCAGCAGGTGAGCTGCCTGACCGGCATGCACGCGGACGTAATTCTGCTCCGCTTCAATCCACTCGACGTCATCCGTCGTCAGGAAGATGGTGCGGTCGCCCGATCGAACGGCAAGGCGTGAGAGATACCGCCGCGGATTGGAAATGGCGTCGAGGACCGTCCGCATTTGCCGCGCGGATTCATCCGGCCGGGCCGCCCGGAGCCGGCTCCTGGCTCGCTCGAACGCGATTTGGAAGCGCTCTTCCGTCACCGGTTTCAGCAGGTAGTCGACTGCACTGATTTCGAAGGCGCGGATCGCGTATTGGTCGTGGGCAGTCACGAAGATCACGGCCGGCATCTTGTCCGCTCCGACTGCCTCGATGACGGCAAAACCGTCCATACGCGGCATCTGGACGTCCAGCAACACGAGGTCCGGCATCTCGACGCGCATCTTTGCGACTGCTTCTCTTCCGTTGCGGGCCTCAATCACGTGGGAATCGCTGCCCAGCATCAATTTGATGCCCTCGCGGGCGAGCGGCTCGTCGTCGACGATCAGGACCCTCAAACGCATTCCTCGTCCTCCGGCCGCCCTGTGCGGTAGGGCAGCGTCATGGTCACCTGAACTCCCCGGGGAAGGCGGTTTTCTGCCGAGAATGTGGCCTTAGCGCCGTACAGGCGTGTCAGGCGATTCCTGGTATTGGCGAGTCCGATCCCCCTTTCCTCGAAGACGGGAGAGGAACACCCAGGCCCGTCGTCTGTGACTGTCAATGTGAGATGGCCGTTCGCTCTGTATACGTTTACGTGGATGAGGACGGGTTCCTCGCTCTGTCCCAATCCGTGGCGCACCGCGTTCTCCACGATCGGCTGAAGGGCCAGATGCGGGACGAGAGCGTCCGAGACCTCCGGACCGGCATCGATCTGGACGCACAGCCGATCCTCAAATCGAACCTGCTCGATCGAGAGATAAGTCCGCAGAAAGTCGAGCTCGCGCCAAAGCGGGACTTCCTGTGCTTCCACGTCCTCCAGCGCACGCCGGAGCAGGTCGCTCAGCCGGCCGAGCATCGTTTCCGCTTCTTTTCCCTTCCGCTGGCGAACCAGAACCATGATCGCGCTGAGGGTATTAAACAAAAAGTGGGGATGCATCTGCATCTTCAAGGCGCTCAGTTGCGACGACGCCAACTGCTCGGCGAGTTGCGACGAATGCACCTTCAGTTCCAGGGATTCGCGCTCGCGCCGGCGAGCCTCCTGATTCGACCGGAAGAGTGCCTGCAGGCCAACCACAGCCCAGTATCGGATCACACCTCCATGCAGATCGTACGGCAGAAGGATCCAGAAATCCTTCACAAACCAGGTTGGCCCCATAAAAGCCGGCAGCATCCCGATCGCAACCAGCACCGGCACTTCCAGCGCCGTCGACACCACCGAGAAGGCGACCGAGGCGCAGAGATGGAGCGCGATGCGGCGCCGCCGATCCGCCCCGTCCAGCGGCCAATGACGACCGAGCCAGAGGATAGGAGGGGTGAATGCCGCGCAAATGTACATGGCAGTCATCCAGCCGAAGACGACATTCCGCCAGGGGATTGCTTCATTGCGTGAGAGCCGCGTCATGAAGTCCTGCGTAATGTAAAAGAGTCCCGCCGCGGTCCAGGCGAGCCAGTATTTCACCCATCGTCGGATCGTAGGCGGGGACGGCAGCAGCATTCCGTTTCTTCCATTCTGGTGCGGATCCGGGCAAAAGGGAAGGCAGGCTTGATCAACCGGGCGATTTCGTTGACGAGCGACCCCGGCGGATCCAGGAACGTCACCGGACGAACTACCGCGGACGTTCGTCCCAGGGAGCCGCCTCTCCATAGTTTCGAACGGCCAGCTTGTCAAAAATCCGTAGGCGCGCGGAGCGGCGGAGGGCAGAATTGGAACACTGCGCCGCCAACCGGCGCAATCGAGGAGGAAATGTGGACAGTCATCAGAAGCCAGTCGTGCGGGGCGCTGTTGCGTTCGTAATTCTGTCGGTGATTGCGTTGAGGGTCACCGCGGCGGAAAAAAGCCCGGAGGTTCCCTTCCCGGACGGCTACCGTTCGTGGCAGCATGTCAAATCGGTCGTCATCGGGGCCGGGCACCCGTCGTTCGCGAGCGAGGGCACTCGGATGTTTCACTTCTATGCCAATCGACAGGCCATCGAGGGATATCGCGCGGGGAGGTTCCCGAACGGATCCGTAATCGTTCGCGAAACCCTGCGCACGACCGTGGGAGAGGGCGAGTCCAAAGGCGTCCTCAAAGAAGGAGAACGCAGCGCATTGGATGTGATGGTGAAGGATGATCGGCTCTACAAGGAGACGGGAGGGTGGGGATTCGAGGCCTTCGACAGCAAATATGCCCGGCTGGCCGAGAAGGACCGGGCTCAGTGTTATGCCTGCCACTCGAAGCAGAAGGATCACGATCTGGTTTTCGGCACGCTCCGTGTGGACGACGCCGGCACGCCATATCCGGAAGGCTATCGGCACTGGACCTTCCTCCATAGCACGATGGTGCCGCCGACCTTCGATGCGTTCGGGAAGAAACCCTGCGAAAAGCCCTGCATGGCGGGTGTGTTTCATTTCTATGCGAATGACCAGGCGATGGACGGCTTGCGCACCGGCTCGTATCCGGATGGAGCGATCATTGCCGAAGAGATGCTGGAGTGGATCTCCACTGCCAACGGCGGAGCTAAGGAGGGGCAGCGCCGGGTGGTTGGCGTCATGGTGAAAGACAGCCAACGCTACGGCTCGACGGGAGGCTGGGGATACGGAAGTTTTGCGGATGGGAGCAGGGCGGACAAGCTGGATGAGAAATCGCGCGAGGCTTGTCATCAATGCCACATTGCGCGCAAGGATCAGGGGTACGTCTTTACGGAGTACCGGGAAAGATAGATACGGCAGTCCGTTCGACTGCGCTGGATGCCGGCATCCTTCCTGCAAGTCGATGAGCCTCTCCACGAGGCCCGCGCACGCGACACGAGATACAGTAGAAGGCGAGGAATTCGTATGTCGACTTCGCGCAGGCATTTTCTCGGAGCCGCCGCTGGAGTATCCCTCGCCGGCGAACTTCTGGCAGACTCCCCGCAAACCGTCTCCCCTAACGACCGGATCCGTGTCGCGCTCATCGGCAACGGCATCCAGGGAAGCGGCGACGCACGCACTTCGCTGGCGACCGGCGGCGTGGAACTGGTCGCGGTCAGCGACGTCTACCAGGGGCGCCTGATTCGTGCCAAGGAAGTCTGGGGCGATCACCTCTTCACCACCCGCGATTACCGCGAGGTGTTAGCCCGCAAAGATATCGACGCCGTGATCATCGCCACGCCTGACCATTGGCATCGTAAGATCTCGGTGGACGCCATGAATTCCGGCAAAGACGTCTACTGCGAAAAGCCTATGGTGCAGTTAATCGGCGACGGACAGGAAGTGATCGACACCCAGAAGCGCACCAACCGCATCATGCAGGTGGGCAGCCAGCGCGTCAGCTCCATCGTCTATCAGAAGGCCAAGGAGTTGCTGGAGCAGGGTGCGATTGGCGAGTTGAACCTGGTGGAGGCATGGGTCGATCGCAACTCGGCGATCGGCGCGTGGCAGTATTCGATCCCGCCCGACGCCTCGCCCGACACCATCGATTGGGACCGTTTCCTGGGACGCGCTCCCAAGCTCCCGTTCGAGCCGGTCCGTCTGTTCCGCTGGCGCAATTATCAGGACTATGGCACCGGGGTCGGCGGCGATCTCTTCGTGCATCTCTTCTCAGGGCTCCACTTCATCGTGGGCGCGATCGGACCGACGCGCGTCTTCACCACTGGAGGATTGCGCTTCTGGAAGGACGGCCGCGACGTTCCCGATGTGATGCTCGGCCTCTACGACTATCCCGCGCGCGGCAAGTTCCCGGCCTTCAATCTTTCGCTCCGCGTCGATTTCGTGGATGGCGCCACCGAGACGCAGGGCTTCCGCTTCATCGGCAGCGAAGGCATCCTCACGATTGGCAATGGAGTGACGGTCTCGCGCCAGCCGCGTGAGGCCGAACCCGGCTACACCATCGACACTTTCCCCAAGGCGATGCAGGAGCAGTATCTGAAGGAATATCGGGCCAAATACCCGGTGCGAAAGGCGAGCGCCGATTCGATGCGTCCGCAGGGAGACGAGCGATTCCTGCCACCGGCGGGGTACAGCGACTGGCTCGACCATCACCGCAACTTCGTGAACGCAGTGCGCTCGCGCCAGCCGGTGTTGGAGGATCCGGTCTTCGGGTTCCGCGCCGCGGGCCCCGCGCTGCTCTCAAATGTCAGCTACTTCGAAAAGCGCGTCTGCAATTGGGACCCGGAGACCATGACGTTGAAGGCCTAGCGCCGGCACAGCGCGAGTCTGGCGCGGCGAGGCTTCACCGCCGCGCCAGAACCGAGCCCAGCCACACGGCAGCATATCCCAGGGACACGCTGCCCGCCACATTCAACAAGCCCAACCAGAAGCTGCCGTCGCGAATCACCGAATACGTCTCCCACTCGAAGCTGGAAAAGGTGGTATAGCCGCCGAGGAATCCGATCACCAGCAGCGGACGCCAGGTTTCGCTTGGCGGCAGCCGTTCCGCAATCAGGGTCATCATCAGGCCGATCAGGAACGAACCGGTGATGTTGATGAACATCGTGCCCAGAGGAAAGCGGGTCCCGGCCCGGCTCATGATCGCCGTGCCCACGGCGTAACGCACAAGCGAACCGATGCCTCCGCCTGCGACGATCAACAGATATTTCATGATTGGCCGGTCATGCGCACTTACAGGACGCAGCGAAACCCGATGACCTCGTAACGATACCCGGGGCCGAGTTGGCTCCGGCCGGACGCCCGCGCCGCCCGCGCATAATCGTACCAGGAGCCGCCGCGCATGGTACGCGCAACGCCCGTGGGCGGGCCCTGAGGATCCTGCTTCTCCATCGCCTGATAGTAATCCTTACTGTACCAATCCGCGGTCCACTCCCAAACGTTTCCTAACATGTCGAACAGGCCGAACGCATTGGGCTTCTTCAAACCTGCCGGCGGCGGGCCGGCGCTGTTGTCCTTATACCAGGCGATGTCGGCGAGGTTGCCGTAGCGCGGCTCGGTGGTGCCCGCGCGCGCCGCGTACTCCCACTCGGCCTCCGTGGGGAGGCGTCCGCCCGCCCACTTGCAGTATTCGACGGCCTCGTCCCAGGTAATCATCACGACCGGGAGATGATCATTTCTCGACTCTTCCCGGGCATGCCCGTGAGCCGGTAATGGCATCGGTTTGCCCGCAGCTTCACAATACAGCTTATAAGCCTTCTCGGTGACCGGCAGTTCGCCCATCCAGAACCCGTGGGAGAGGGTCACCGGATGCGCGGGCTTTTCGTCGTCGTAGGCCTCCGGGTCGTTCGGTGAGCAACCCATCTGGAAAGTGCCCGCGGGGATCCACACGTAGCGCTGGCGGTCGGCATCGTTGACCCGTACCTCGCCTGGCTTGTGCCCCAGGCGCAAGGCCGAAGCCGGCATCTTCACCGTGGTGCGCTCGCCTGGGTCCTTGCGCGGCGGACCTCCCGCCATCCACTTGGAACTGAGTTCGCTGATGAACTCGGTGCAGGAATCGTAGCGGTCTGCGGGCTTCTTTGAGAGAGCTTTCAGTAGCACCGCGTCTACTGCCTCCGGCAGTGCGGGGTTCCGGCAACCGGGCGCGGCCGGCGGTTGTAGCAGCACCATCGAAATCAGAGTTCCCAGCAGTTCCGCTTCAAAGACGCGGCAGCCTGTCAGGAGTTGATAGGCAACGACGGCGAGCGAGTACTGATCGCTGCGGCCGTCCAGATGCTCCGCCTTGATTTGCTCGGGCGACATGAATTCCCAGGTGCCCGTGACTTTGCCGAAGGTTGAATCGGACGGGATGTCGAGCATCTTGGCGACACCGAAGTCCATGATCATCGCATTCCCCGCCTCGTCGAGCATCACGTTGCCCGGCTTGAAGTCGCGATGGATCCGGTGCCGTGAGAAGGCATAGTCCAGCGCATCGGCGCATTCTCGAAGCACCCGAAGTGCTAATGCGCGATCGGCAGGCTTACCGAGCGGCGCAGTCTTACCTAAGGTCACTCCGCGGACAAACTCCATGATGATACACGGCGGGCTTTCATCAGGCACCACATCGTAGATGGAAACGATGTGCGGGTGCTTCAGGCTCGCGGATGCCTGCGCTTCTCGAATGACTCGCTGTACTGTCTTTTCCCGATCGTCCGCACTCTGCTCGTCGCGCGGCTTGATCTTCTTGATCGCGACGTCACGCTTGAGCCAGGTGTCCGTGGCCAGGAACACCTCGCCCATCCCGCCTTCTCCCAGTTTTTCGACGATCTGGTAGCGGTCTTTCGACGGCATGAAGGCCATTATAGAGTGGCGTGGAGAGATTCTCGCGAGATTGGGCAGTTTCACACGAAGAATGAGTACTGGGTCAAACTGTGCCGCCCTCAAACAAAGATTGAGGGGCCGGTGCATCACATCGGAAAGGCACCTGCACCAATTCCCCAACGGAGGGTGCCGATGAAATACTTACTCAGTTTTCTGATGTTCGTGTTTTTGTCGACGGTCGCCTTCGCAACCGGGACGCACCCTCGGGCTAACGGACAGTTCTTGGCGACGGCCTATGCACAAACCGGCATCACGAGGTCGGGGAAGCCGGCACGGCGTGGTTTTGTGGCCGCGGATCCCCGGGTATTGCCGCTGGGGACGAAGGTATTGGTAAGTAATGCAGGTCCATATTCGGGAACTTACACAGTGGCCGATACAGGCGCAAAAGTGCGAGGCCGCCACATCGATATATTCATGCCGAGCGTCTACCGCGCGAGAGAGTTCGGCAGAAAAATGGTGCAGGTGAAAGTGCTCGCTTGGGGCGAAGGCTAATTGCTATGCTCTGCCGAAACGCGATGTGGCGCAGACACTCCTGTCTGCCGTCTCGACACTCATGTCGAGACGTTTCGGGAGCGCGCCCACTCCGCGATGCAGTTGGTATTCGATGCTCTTGAGCCCCGCCCAGAGTGTTCGCGCCCAAAAGCGTCGAGAAGCCCAGACTCGGCAAACAGGAGTCTTTTGCGCGCCACCCTCTACGCAAAGCCTTCAGACCGTACTTGCCAATTTTCCGGAAACATTTTCAGCCGTGCGATGTGCGCAATCGCTAATAACAGCCCGCCATTCCCCGGAAGATACACCGGCAAATTCGCGCGCTGCCAAATGTGACCATTCTTTAGCCAGGTATTCTTCGGCGAGTCCATAAACAGCGCGTCCATCGCCAATCCGCGCTCCCCCAGACTGGCGGCAGTCATCGCGACCATCGGAAAATCCCAGCCCCACGTGTCGTCCCACTTCCATTCCGCGAAGACTTTCTTCAGCGTGCGGCGCATCGTCTCGCGATCGACCTTCGTTCCCGGCAGTACACCGAGTGCGCCGAGCATCGAAGGGTGATCCCGATTTCGCTCGGTGAACGTTTGCGGGCAATTCTCATGCGCCAGATAGACGCCGTCCTTCACTGGCAACGCGGCGAGGTGCTGCCGCACATCGTCCCACCTGGCATTCGGCGCCATACCCAGTCGCTCGCGCCAGCGCTGCGCGACTGCGAGGGCGTCTGCCCAATACTCCAGCTCGAACGTGGGATTCCACGTTTCGGCCGGCGGATGATTCTCTTGCGCAGGGATCACCGGCGGCCCAAGCACATAGCGCTTTCCTTGCGCATCCCACCACGCGAACGACGCCATGAACTCGGCCGAATCGAACACGACCTCGCGATAATGTTCCAACGTCTCGCGGGTGGGACGCTCCATGTAGATCAGTTCCGCCATCGAGATGGGATGAGGCTGCTGCCAGATCAACAGCGGCCCGATCGGCGACGGACTGTCGCGGCCATCCGGAGAGCACATCTTCGGCCACCGTGCGCCCGCATAGCCCTGGCTCTCTGCCTTGGCGCGCGCCGAAGGAAGAATCGTGAGATACCAATCCAGACTGCGCTCCAGTAGCGGCGCGCGCCCCCAGATCGGGAAGTGAGCGGCGTGCCAGTAGTGCATCTCCAGGTGGAACTTGCCATACCAGCTGTTGCAGGTAAGTCCGGTCTCTTGCGGCGGCAGCGATCCGGCGCACTGAATCGCGGTGAGGTATTCGGAGAGCACGATGCGGCGTTCGAGTTCGTGTGCGCGCGAGTCTTGTGCCTTGCTCAGGTCAATCACAGCGCCGCTCGACCAGAAGCGGCTCCAATGCTCGCGCGCCGCACGAATCGCTTCCGCGGCCGTCGGTAACTGTGCACGCTTCTCCCCTGCCCGCCCGAACCAGCAGACCAGTGCGAGCCGGTCCGTCGAAGGCGAGATCACCCAGCGATGCGGCCCCTCGCGGCGAACAGCCGCACCCGTCTGCCACGCCAGGGAGACCTGGTACGCGTCGCGATCGAGTACGCGCGCAAAATCCATTCGATTGTTTCCCGCGGCCGCGGCCTCGGTGCGATGGCGGTCCGGGTGATTCCAATCGGCCGCCGTCATCTCGCCCGATCCATACGGAAACTCGATCACCACGTCGGGCGGCGCAGTCACCGTGATCGCCAGCAGATCCAACTCGGGATGGCAAGACGTCTCGACCGTCACTTCGCGGCCCCGATAGTGGAAGCGGCTCCGCAACACGCCACTCCACAAGTCGAGCGTCTGCTCGATCCCCGAGACCTCGTCGGAACTGCCGATCGCAAATCCGATTCGGCCCAGGTGCAGGCGATGTGGATTCTCGCGCAGCCAGTCGAAGAGTTCCTTCTGCCCGACCGCGCTGCTGGGATAACCGACCTTGCGTCCATGCGTTTCAAACGGCGTGAGCCGCAGTTCTGAGGGACTCCGCAGCGGTGTCGCGGAGTGCCAGCCCCACTGCGACTGCGTGCACAACGGCAACGATTTTTCGTAGAGCGCAGGGAACGTCTGAAGCCCCGTCGCGTCCGCAGTGAATGCGAACTCCCCATTGCCCACCGAGAGCGGCGAGCGCGCGTCGAATGCGTGCAACCAAGGATGGTGACGCTGCACCCTCGCCTGCCGGTCGATGGAATCGGCCGCCGCGGCGCCAATTCCCGCAGGAACCAAGCTCAGGAAACCACGGCGGGAGAGTCTCACCAACCCAGAATATTACGTTGCGCCCTGTGCCACCATAATTGCATGGCCTCTTTATCGCAGGACGTCCGCTATGCGTTCCGCGTTTTCGTTAAGAGCCCAGTCTTCACCGGCGTTGCCGTCCTCACCCTGGCGCTCGGCATCGGTGCGAACACGGCGATCTTCAGCGTCGCGAATGCGCTCCTGCTTCGTCCCCTGCCCTATCCCGAAGCCCATCGCCTGGTGCTGCTCACCACCGAGAAAAAAGCCAGCGGGTCTCGTAGCGGACCTCTCACGTTTCCACGATTCACCTTCATCCGCGAACAGAACCGCTCGTTCTCGAACGCCGCCGCTTTCACCAACGAACAGTTTAATCTCTCGGGCCGCGGCGACCCCGAAGAGATTCCCTCAGCCCGCGTGTCGTATGGCTTCTTCGAGACTCTGGGCGTCCCCCCAGCTCTCGGCCGCACCTTCCGCCCCGAAGAGGACCAGCCCGGCGGCGACTCCGTGGTACTCATCAGTTACAACCTGTGGACCCGCCTCTTTGGGCGCGACCCCTCCGCCGTGGGCCAGCACCTCTCCCTGGACGCACGCGATTACACCATCATCGGCGTGCTGCCCGACGATTTCCGCTTCGGCTTTCTGGGCGCCAACGTCGAAATCATCGCGCCGCGGGTCTTCGAACTCAACATCGTCACCCCCCAACAGGTGCGCGCCGGCGTTGGATTCTTGTGCATCGTCGCTCGCCTGAAGCCGGAAGTCTCGATCTCGCAAGCCCAGGCGGAACTCGACGCCTTAAGCGCCTCCTACCGCGTTCAAAATCCGACGCTCCCCGATGCCGATCCTGGCACCAGCGTGGTGGCCGGCAATCTGCGAGACGAGCTCGTCTACAACGTTCGCCCGGCGATTCTCACGCTGTTCGGGGCCGTCTCTCTGGTGCTGCTCATCGCCTGCGCAAATGTCGCCAGCCTGCTGCTCTCCCGGGCGCTGGGACGTAGGCGCGAGATCGCGGTGCGCACGGCCATGGGAGCCAGCCGTCGCGAGCTCATCCGCCAATTGCTGACCGAGAGTGTAATGCTGGCGCTGCTCGGAGGAGCGATCGGCATCGCCCTGAGTTCCTGGGGCACGCCCGTACTCGCTGCCATGGCACGCGACACGCTTCCACGCGCCGCGGAAATTCATACCAGCGCCCTGGCGCTCATCTTCACTGTGGCCGTCTCGATGGCCGCCGGAATTCTCTTTGGCCTGGCGCCCGCACTCCAGATCTCGCGCCCCGACTTGAATACCGACCTCCGCTCCGAAGGCCGCGGCTCCACTGCCGGCAAGAAGCGCGGCGCTCTGCGAAATCTGCTGGTGGTATTTCAGATGGCGCTGTCGCTGCTGCTGCTCATTGGGGCAGGCCTGCTGATCCGCAATTTCGTGCAGCTCCGGGCCGCGGCTCCAGGATTCGATCCGAATCGGCTGCTTACCATGCGCATCTCGTTGCCGCCCGCACGCTATTCGGGCGCCGCCAAGATGATCGCTTTCTACGACCAGCTCCTCACTTCCGTGCGCACGCTTCCGGGAGTGATTGCCGCGGCGGAGTCCTCGGCGCTGCCCGTCAATCCAGCGCGATTCTCGCCGGCGCTCCCCGAAGGTCAATCACCCGTCCCGCTCATGCAGAGGCCGATGTTCAACATTCAGACCATCAGCCCCGGCTACACCAGCACCATGCGCCTGCCGTTGTTGCAGGGCCGGGAGTTCACTGCTGGCGATGACACGCAGGCGCCGCGCGTGGTGATGGTCAACGAGACGGTCGCGCGCCGCTTCTGGCCGCACGACAATCCCGTCGGAAAGCACATCCTGGTGGGCCGCGCCACTGCGCCTTCCGAAGTGGTCGGAGTGCTGGGAGACCTGCGAAACCTCGGCATCGCCGCCGATGTCCAACCGGAAATTTACCTGCCCTTCGCGCAGCTCGCGTGGCCCTCCATGCACCTGGTAGTCCGCACCGCGGGGGATCCGCGCGCCTTCATTGGCACGGTGCGCGCCTGCGTGCTCGCGCTCGACCGCGACCAACCGGTCACGTCGATTCAAACAATGGACGAGGTGCTGGAGACTGCCGCCGCCCAACCCCGCTTTACCGCCGCACTGCTGGGGGTCCTCTCGGTCACGGCGCTTGTGCTCGCGATCGTGGGGATCTACGGGGTGATTTCGTATTCCGTCTCCGAGCGCACCCAGGAGATGGGGATTCGGTTGGCGCTCGGCGCGGAGCGCGCGGACATTCTTCGCCTGGTAATGCGCCAGGCGTTGACACTCGCGCTATCGGGCGTCGGCATTGGACTCGCGGCCTCGCTCGCGCTGACGCGATTACTCGGAAGCATGCTGTATCGCGTCAGCGCCACCGATCCGCTCACCTTTGTGGGCGGTTCGGTGCTATTTGTCCTCGCCGCGCTGGCCGCCAGTTATTTTCCGGCGCTGCGGGCCACTCGCGTCGACCCGCTGGTCGCCTTGCGATACGAGTAACGGAAACGCTTGCTGACGCGCGCGGCTCGAATACGCGCCTTCAACATCGCGCCCACGCCGCGACCCACGTGACATGACCCACGTGACATGACCTACGAGCCGCGACCGTGAGGGAGCGCCACTTCTCTCATGATTCGTGATCGCTTGCTCACGCGCGCGGCTCGCAAGCGCACTTATCGCGAACGTATTTGGATAGCTTACGAGCCGCGACCGTGAGGGAGCGTTCAACCTTCCCGCCATTCAACTTTCTCGGGACTTTCCGCAGGTATTGATGGGAGCCGCAACGGCCCTGGAGAGGAACGATGAATCCAATACTCAAGTGGGGACCGGACTGTGAGGGGCAGCCCGGCGGCCGGCGGCTCTCTGTGCCTTCGCAGGACTTATGCGGCGTGTCCGATGCGGGCTGCTACCGCGAACAAAACGAGGACGCCTACGGTTTCTCGCCCGACAGGCGTCTTTGGGTAGTGGCGGATGGGATGGGCGGACACGCCGCCGGAGAGGTCGCGAGTTGCATGACCGTCCGAGCCATTCTCCAATCGATGGAGGCGGCCCTCTCGCCGCAAGCCGATGACGCGGCGGGCATGATTCCCGATCACCTGCTGAATGCCTTCGCCGATGCGCACTCTATCGTTCTAGGACATTCTCTCGATCATCTTCACTGTCGCGGAATGGGCAGCACCGGCATTGCCGGGATCGTTGACGGCGACATCCTGCATCTCTGCCACGTCGGCGATTCACGCGCTTATCACATTTCGGAAGGCCGCTTCCGGCGTGTGACCAACGACCACTCCTGGGTCTGGCAGAATCTGGTCATGCCCGGCATACTCACTGCCGATCAGGGCCGATGCCACCCCATGAGAAGCAACCTGCTCCAGGCCATCGGCAATGCGCACATATATCCGGAACTAACCAGCTTGGCGCTGAAGCCCGGCGATCGCATTCTGCTCTGTACCGATGGATTGTGGGAAGGGCTGCGCCACGAACAGATTGGTCAGATCGTCACCGCTCGCGGGCCGGTCGAAACGCTGGGGCTGGCTTTGGTGGAGAAGGCGATCGAAGCCGGCGGCAGGGACAACATCACGCTAATCCTCTATGAACATGCGGCGGAAAGTCATACATAGCCGTTAAATCCTTCCCGGTTTCGTGTAATTCCCAATCTACTTTTGCGCAGGTCTTAACAGGAAACGATCTTCAAGTTAGCAACGGTAAATCAGCAAATGAGAATCAAACTTAGTGGAAAACGCACAGGACAAGCTTACCTCGGAGTGCTTGCAGCTCTGTTCTTTGTCACTGCCGCAGCGCCAGTGCACGCGGCGACTATTCTGATCGCCGGCAACATCACCCAATCAACCGCGGACGGAACCGGACCCGCGATTAACAATCCCACCCTGAACACCATCTCGGATGGCGACGCCTTCACAGTCACGCTGAATTTTGACGGACCGCTTTTTGAGCCCGGCACCACCGATTTGACCGGAGTGAGCATCCTATTCAGCGACCCGGCGGCAGGCGCTACGGAGAGCGACTTCTCTAGCGCCAGTGTGACGATAACCCCCAACGCGGGTTTCGCCCAGGTGAGCGCGTTCGCCTGCCTGACCACCGGCTCGGGCTGCAACCAGGGGAATTCGCTGAGCCTCGGCTTCACGATTCCGTTTACCAACGTCGCCACCCAGAACCTCACGGCCCAGCCGACCCCGGGGCTCATCCCCTTAGATTTTCTGGAAGACGACGGCGTCACGGACATCCAGGGCTCGGTCACCAGTTTTTCGGTCAACAGTGTGGCTGCTGTGCCGGAGCCTTCGGCGCTGTTCTTGCTCGGAATCGGACTGACTGCCCTCTCGTTGGCAGTCCGACAGCGCCCGTCCGCCCGTCCGTGACATTCCATCAATCAACGAAAGGAACAACCTATGTTCAAGACTATCGCAACTTTGTTTCTGGGAACGGCAGCGGCCGTAATCCCCGCACTTGCAGTTGACGGCACCGTGCTGATCAACCAGTCGAGCGTGATGGCCGCCGGCGGATTCCCTTTCACCATCACACAGTCGGGCAGCTACAAACTTTCCAGCAACTTGCAGGTTCCGGAAGGTGTCAACGGCATCAACATCAACGCCAACGACGTGACTCTCGATCTGAACGGCTTCATGATTCTCGGAGCAATCACCTGCGGCAATTCATCAAACAGTTGCGGACCGGTTCCTCGCAACGCCGTGCACGGCATCAGTGCGCTGGCGGTCGGCATCACGATCCGCAACGGGCATGTCCGCGGCTTCTCCCGCGGCGTCAAGATCTTCGGCGGACTGGTGGAGGAAATGCACGTCTCCGGGAACCTGATCGACGGCATTGAGGGCAATGATTCCGTGATCCGCCGCAATGACGCCTCTTTGAATGCCGGAATCGGAATTCAGTGCTTCAACTGCGTGGTGTCTGAGAACGTGGCCACGCTCAATGCCAGCAACGGATTCAACCTCGGCGGCGGCGGGGTCTTCAGCGCCAATTCTATGAAATCGTCGCTCGGCCAAGGATTGGAAATCACCCAACTCGTCGTCACAACGCACAACAACTCGTGCGACGGATTCCCCTGTCTTTAGGCCCTTTGGACCGTGGGGCAGGTCACCGATCTGCCCGGTCCCTCACCTGGCCGCTATCACGGCGGCGTCTACCTGCTTCACCTTTGCGAATTCCCCTTCCCAGAACGACTGCGACTTCATGCGCTCCAGGTACTCGTGCGTGTATCCGAAGGCCGTCCACACCTGCTCCTTGTAAGCGAACAGGCGCTCCTTTTCCTGGCGCGCACGGACATTCAGGAAATCACTCGCGTTCCAGCTTCGGAAGATTCCGTCAAACTCATCCAGCAACTTCTCCTCGTCCAACGGACCGCGCCGCTCTTCGAGATTCGCCAGCACCGAGGGATAGCGGTCGATCCCATCCGTCGCGATCGTGACGACGTTGTCCTCTGCGCGCAAATTCAGATGCCGCGCCAGGCGAATCGCGCCCAGAATATTGCAGACTCCCGAGATCCCGAACACGCCGCCCAACGAATCCAGCGTTCCGGCGCCGAGCCCCAGCTTCTGCTCCAGGAGATCGCGATGCTTTTCGAGCAATTCCATCCCCATCACGCAGTCGTCATCGTGAATCAGGCCGATGTAGTCGGTGGTGAGCACGTTGTGGATCAAGGTCACCATCTTGTCACCGATTCCCTCGATACGATGCGTGCCGCGACCGTTATTGAAGAGCGTCGAGCACTCCTTGGGTTCGAGCGCGCAGATGACGCACTCGGGAAACTGCGCCTTGATGTCATCGCCCGCCGCGATGGTGCCGGCCGATCCGGGCGCGGAGACGAATGCCGCCACCCGGCCGTTTCCATACGGCGCCGCGGCCTCGAGCGCGCTCTGTCCTGTCACGTAGCGATGGAAGCGGTAGTTGGGCAGCAGTTCAAACTGCGCCAGCACCTTGTTCCGCGCATCCTTCTTATAGTGCTGCGTGCGCTCCAGCACCAGGATCACGTCGCTCTCCGACCCTGGCGTCAAATCCAACTGACCGCCGTATTGGCGGATCCGCTGATAGCGCTCCTGGCTCATGTGTTCCGGCATGATGACGATCGCCGGATAGCCCTTGAGCTTGGAAATGTAGGCCACGCCGATGCCGAAATTGCCCGTCGACGGACCGATCATGGTGCTGCGTCCCGGCTCGATTTCGCCGCTAAGCTCGCCTTCGATCAGCGTCGTGTAGGCCGGCCCCACTTTGTGGCTGCCAGAAGGAAATTCCCTTCCCGTAAGCACCACAATGTTGGCGTCCACCCCCGTGAGTCGCTTCGGCAGCACGATGTGGCGGATGGCGTTGTCCGCACCGCGCCACGTGATATTGAAGAGGTTGATCGGATCGAGTTCGTCACCGCTCCCGGCCAGTGCTTGCCTGCGAACGGCGGCAGGTAACTGCTCCGGATGAAGCATCTCGTGGTACGTCGGTCCTGCAACAATCGTGCTTGTCATAACATCACCTCAAAATCGCTCCCATAGCTTCTTCGCCTGCGCCGCCGCGCGCTCCGCCACCAGGCGCTCATCCACCGCAACGCAATGCCCGCCGCGCATTACCCACTTCCCGTTCACCATCAGCGAATCCACAGGGGCGTTCGATATCCCAAAGGCGAAATGGCCGCACAGGTTGCCACTGTGAATCGGCGTCGGCGGATAGTAATCCACCAGCATCAAATCGGCCCGCGCACCCGTCTCGATGCGCCCGATATCCATCCCGAACACCTTCTTCACGATGGCGCGATTGTTCCGCAGCGCCGACATCGCAGCATCCGCGTCCTGGTGCTGCGCGGCCGTCTTGAACTCCTCCCACAGGCGCGGGCTGTAGCCGTCCGACCCCAATCCGACCACGACGCCTTTCCGGATCAGCGCCGGCAAATCCGCTAATCCTACCGCATTATTACAGTTGGATTGCGGGTTGTGGATGACGTTCACATGACACTCCGCGAGTGTCTTGCGCTCGGCCTCCGAAACGTGAACCGCGTGTGCGGCGATCGTCTTCTCGTCCAACACTCCGAAATCCCGCAGGCGTCCCACCGCACCCGCGTCGCAGACATCCTCCGCGACGTGAACGTGGAACCCCGCCCCCAATGATTGGTTCGCCTCGACGCATCTTCGCAGCGTGGCGTCGGTCAGAGTAAATGCCGCATGCAATCCAAAAGCGCCGCCCAACATCTCATCGCGCCGGCTCTCGATGAAGCGAACGTTCTCGCGAACGGCGTCCTCCGCCTCTCCTTCGCCGCCGCGATCCGAAGTCTCGTAGCACAGAGCGCCGCGTAGGCCGACTTCGCCAAACGCCCGCGCGATCGCATCCAGACTTCCGCGGCATGCGTTCGGACTCGAGTGGTGATCGATCAGCGTGCCCACACCACATTTGGCCGAATCGATCAAACCCACCAACGCGCTGTAATAGACATCGTCCAGATCGAGTGCCCGATCGAGCCGCCACCAGAGCTTGCTCAGAATCTCCGGAAAGTTCCGCGGCGGCGCGCCCGTGAGCGGAATGCCGCGCGCCAGCGTGCTGTAGAGATGCGTGTGGCAGTTGATCAGCGCGGGCATCAGCAACTTCCCGCCGCAATCCAGCGTCTCCGCCTCCGCCGGCACCTGCCCGATTTTGCCGATCGTGCCATCCGCGAGTACTTCCACTGCGCCCGAATCGAGCACGCGATTCGCTGGGTCCAAGGTCACGATTCTGGCATTCGTAAGAATCATGCGGCTACGATGTGAGTGCCGGCCTCACCCCTCACCGCGCGCGCCACTTGCGCGGTTGACGTGATGATGCACTCCTTGCCCCCGCCTTCCACAAAATCGATCGCTGCCTCGATCTTCGGCCCCATCGAACCCGCCGGGAATTCGCCAGCTTCCAGAAGCGCGCGCGCCTGTTGCACCGGGATCGTCCCGAGCCACTGCTGATCGGGCTTCCCATAACGGATCGCCGCCTGATCGACTGACGTCACGATGATCAGCTTTCCGGCACACAGATCGCGCGCCAGAAGACTGGAAGCGTGATCCTTATCGATCACCCCTTCCACGCCCACCAGGCGATCGTTCTCCCAGGCCACCGGAATCCCGCCGCCGCCGCAGACGATCGCTACCACGCCCGCATCCAGCAGCGCGACAATCGCGTCGTGCTCCATGATCCGGATCGGCCGCGGCGAGGGAACGACGCGGCGCCACCGTCCACGCTCCACCTCGCACATCAGCCAGTGCGGCCGCTCCCGTCGAATGCGGCGGCTCTCCTCCTCGCTGTAGAACTCCCCGATCGGTTTGGTCGGATGCGTCAGGTTGGGGTCGTTCTCACTCACCAATACCTGCGTGATGAGCGTCGCGGCGGTCCTCTGGATGCCTTCTCGGCGGAACAATTCGCAGGCCACGCGTTGGATCATGTACCCCATGCCACCCTGCGAATCCGAAACGCAGGTATCCAGCGGAAGACGCGGAACACGCCGCTCGCCCTCTTCCACGCGCACCAGAATGTTCCCGATCTGCGGGCCGTTGCCGTGCGTGATCGCCAGCCGGTAATCGCCGTGGAACAGCGGCAGCAAATGATCCAGCGTCTCGGCTGTATGCTCAAACTGCTGCGGGATTGTGCCGGGTTCGCCTGGCCTCGTGATCGCATTGCCGCCGAGCGCGATCACCAGCGTCTCACGCACACCTACACCTCGTACGCGACCTCTTCCTGCGACATCGTCAGGGCCATGATTGCCTTCGCGGTGTGCAGCCGGTTCTCGGCCTCCTGGTACACCACGGAGTGCGGGCCGTCAATGACCTCATCGGTCACTTCGTTGCCGCGGTCGGCGGGCAGTGGGTGCATGTACAGTGCGTCGGAAGCGGCCGCCGACATGCGTTCGGCATCGCAGATCCAACTGGTGTACTGCTTGGCGATGAGCAGAGATTCCTTCGGATTGCAGCCCATGGTGTCCAGGCATCCCCAGCTCTTGGGAATCACGATGTCGGCTTCGCGAAACGCCTCGTCCATATTGTTCGTCACGCGGAACTTGCCGCCGCCGCGCCGCGCATTCTCACACGCCGCCTGAAGAGTGTCAGGCATCAGGCCATATTCCGGCGGATGCGCCAACACCACGTCCATTCCGAACCGCGGCATCAGCATGATGAGCCCTTGAGGCACCGAAAGCGGCTTTGCGTAGCTCGGCGCGTAGGCCCAGCTCACCGCAATCTTGAGACCTTGCAGATTGCGCCCGCGCAGTTCGCGGATCGTCATCAGGTCTGCGAGCGTCTGGCAGGGATGATCGACATCGCACTGCATGTTGACTACCGGCACCCGAGCCCAGCGGGCCACTTCACGCATGTAGGCGTTGCCCTCGCCGGGAATCAGGTCGTGCCGGATGGCGATGCCGTGTCCATAGCTCGACAGGATGATGCCGGTATCTTTCGGGCTCTCGCCGTGCGAGACCTGCATCGCATCGGCTGTCAGAAAGTGCGCGTGGCCTCCCAACTGCGTCATGCCCGCTTCAAACGAGTTGCGCGTGCGCGTAGACTTGTCGAAGAACATCAGAAACATGGTCTGGTCCGGCAGATAACGGTGTGCGACCCGCTCCTTGAATTTGCGCTTGAGATCGGACGAGACGTCGAGCATGACATCGAGTTCCGCGTCCGTCCACTCCTGCGTGGTAATCCAGTCTCTGCCGGGAAAGAGCGCTTTCTTATTCTCCATTAGTGACCTCCTGAAGCCCCGCTACATTGGCGAAGTTCACATGCCGCGGGTTGCCGATCGATTCGAACAGCAGTTTGAGTTTGAGATAGGGCAATAGGTGCAACGAGACCGTACCGCGCAGTTCGTGCTGCGCGCCACGCGGCTTCCAACTGAGCACCTCGTTATCGCTCAGCCGTACGGCGGCCTCGGCCTCCGCAGTTTCGAAAAGCGCGATACCCGTGGTCGCGTTGGGCGTCAGTTCATACTTGCGCCCGTCGATGGTGCCGTAGATGCGGGGCAGGCTCCAATCCACGTAGAAGCCGTTCTGGCCGGCATGGCGGCGATAGCCTTCCAGGCTGCCAAAGAATCGCGGCTTCTCGCGGAACGGCGCGCCCGTCTCCGGACAGAATACGTCGCAGTTGCCGCACTCGTTGCAGGCATCCGCGTAGTTCGCCAACTGCTGCGACCGCACCAGACGCAGCGTCCCGCCCGGTACGCGCCGCACACCCAGCGGCGTCAGCTCGAAATTGTCGTAAGGAATGAAGTCCGCCGATGTCTCGTACGCGAAGTTGGCATCGTTCGGGCAGACCGGAATGCACTTCTCACAATTGATGCAGTCGTACAGCCAGAGCCGCGTGCCGATGTTGCGCGGCACACCTTTGTTGCGCTCCCACCGGTAGCGTGGATTCGCCGTCGCCTTCGCGATCAGCTCCGCATGGCGGCCCGCATAGTGCGCGACGTAATCCGGGATGTTCGCGACACCCACATCGCGCATGCGAGTTCCCAGATTCTCCAGGTAGCGGATCAGGCGCCCGTATCCTCCAGGCCGCAGCAGGTCGGTGCAAGTGGTCACCGGAATCAGATTCAACGCCAGCGTGTCCGCTACATTGTGCGCATCCAGCCCGCCGGAGAACGAAATCGGAACGGCCGCATGCACCGCCCCGCGGAACTTCTGCACCAGGTGCAACGCCAGCACGTGGAGCGGCGCTCCCGACATGTACATCACATCGCCTTCCAGCAAGTGCTTGTGATTCTTCACGACCAGGGTGTTGCTGAACTTCACGGAGAGGCTCTTTCCGTGCCGCCTCGCGAAGCCCTGAAGCCTCGGAACCAGATCGATCGCCTCGTCCCACTGCAGATCGTTCGCGAACGCCGCCGGCTTCAACTCGATCTCGCGATAACCGAGCACGTCGTGCAGCAGATGTGCCACCTCGTCGCGCCCCAACAGCGTAGGGTTCAACTTGATGCAGACATGGCAGCCCAACTCTCCGATGAGATACTCCGCGATCCCTTCGATCTCGCCCGCCGGACATCCGTGAAAGGTCGAGAGGCTTACCGTATCGCTGATCTTCTCCGGGAACGGCAGGTCGCGAAATTCCGCCGGAAGGCCGCCGCGCAGTTCCTCGATCACCGCACGCGCGGCGGTCATCGACCGGATCCACTCCGTCACGCGCCGCGACCGGATGCCTTCCAGCCCGTATCCCACGCTCATGTCGAAGACGGTTTCCATGGGGATGCCATCGCCCAACAGCCGCGATGCCTTCAACATCTCCAGGAACATCGCCGCGCCGACGTATTCCCGCAGAGACTGATCGAGCGTGAGCTCTTGTGACCACTCCACGTTGTACCCGACATTGGCGGCGTCGATGCACGGCCGTGGGATGCGCAATTCGTCGAGTACCTGGATCGTTTTCAGCTCGATGATCCGCGAGCCGCCCAGCCACGAGAGCACGATGTTCTGCGCCAGTTGTCCATGTGGCCCCGCCGCGGGTCCGAGCGGCGTAGCGGCACGGTGGCCGTGGAATTCCACTGAAAGGTCCAGGCCGGGAAACCCGCGGAAGAACTTGTTCTTCGGCAGATCGAAGATCTTGCCGTCACGCTGAAATTCGAGCACCGCGCGCCGCCACAGCAGGGGCAACGGGATGGGCACTAACTCGGCCATGCTACCGCCCGCGTGCGAAGATCATCGGGAACGCGGCGTAGAATTGCGCAGCCTCCACCAGATCGCGTATCGGTACCCGCTCGATCACGCTATGGGCGACTTCCTCTTCGCCAGGTCCGAAGCCGATCGTCGGCACTCCCATCAGGCCCATCGACCCGACGCCGTTGGTGCTGAATGTCCACTTGTCCACCACCGGCGGCTTCTTCCACAGCATCTCGTACGTCTCGATCGCGGCTTGCGCCAGCGGATGCGACTCCTCGAGCACCCAGGTCGGGTAGTATTTCTCCATCGGGTATCGCAGACCGGTATAGCTAGGCACTTCGTAGCTGAGGATCTCGACCTCGGCGTCCCCCGCGGAGGGCAGCGCCTTCACTTCGGCCACCGCGCTTTCCTTGGTTTCGCCGGCGGTCAATCGGCGATCCAGATGTACCGAGCAGGCGCCCGGCACCGCGCACAGTGAGGGCGAGAGCGAGCGAATTTCCGTGACCGCGATGGTGCCCTTTCCGAGGAATGGATCGTTCCGCAGGCGCGTATTGAGTTGCTCCACCTCTTGCACCAGCCGGCTCATCTTGTAAATCGGATTGTCCCCGCGCTCCGGCGCGCTGGCGTGACACGACTTCCCCCTCAGATGAACCTCAATCTCCATCCTGCCGCGATGCCCGCGATAGATCCGCAGACTGGAAGGCTCGGTGATCACTACGCAATCGGGCGTGATGCCGTCTTCCTTGAGGATGTAGAGCCACGGCAGACCGTCGCAGTCCTCTTCCTGCACCGAGCCGACCACCCAAAGCGTGTAGTCTCCCGTGAGGCCGAGTTCCTTGATCATCTTGCCGGCGTACACCATGCTCGCCATGCCGGCCCGCTGGTCACACGCGCCGCGGCCGAAGATGTAGCCGTCCTCCACCTTGCCCTGATACGGATCCCACGCCCATTCTTTGGGGTCGCCCACGCCGACGGTGTCCGTGTGCGAGTCCATCATGATCACGGTCTTGCCCGACCCGATGCGTCCCAGGATATTGCCCATGGGATCGATGCGGACCTCGTCGAAGCCAACCTTCACCATTTCCTGGCGGATCCGCTGGATCACCGGCCCCTCGTGGCAACTCTCCGCCGGAATCGCGATCAGGTCGCGCAGAAAGCGCACCATTTCGGCCTCATGCGACTTCGCGGCTTTTTCCAGTTCGCCCGCCGCGATGTTCAAAACGGTTGATGAAATCATAATCTTCAAACTCCGACCAACTCGCCTTCTGGCACGCGGACCGCGCGCAATTCCCGGAGCACGTCTTCCGGGCGCATCGGCAGTTTCCGCATCCGTACGCCGGTCGCGTGATAGATCGCGTTGGCGATCGCCGGCGCCGGGCCGTTAATCGGCACTTCCGAGATCGATTTCGCGCCGTACGGGCCCAGCGGCTCCTCGGTCTCTACCAGAATCGTCGTCAGTTTCGGCATGTCCATCGCGGAGAAGATCTTGTAGTCGAGGAAATTCGCATTCAACGGCCGTCCCGCATCGTCCAGCAGCAGTTCCTCAGTGAGCGCATAACCCATGCCCTGCGCCACCGCGCCTTCCACCTGCCCCTCCGCTTGCATTGGATTGATCGCCGTTCCCGGATCGACCGCCGTCGCCAGGTGCAGCACACGCACCTTACCGGTCTCGGTATCCACTTCCACTTCCGCGAACGTGGCGCAGAAAGGCGGCGGACTATCGGTATTGAAGTGCGAGGCGCCGTCCATGATCTGCATTTTGTCCTTGTACATCGCCTGCAGCGCGATCTCCGTCATGGACACCGACTTCGGAGGGTCGTCCAGAGTGTAGACGCGGTTGTCGCCCCACCCCAAACGCTCGACCGGCGTCGCGAGCAGGCCTGCCGCCACTTCCAGCACCTTCACCCGCACCTTCTCCGCGGCCTTCTTCACCGCGCCACCCGAAATGATCGTAGTGCTCGAGGCGTATGCGCCCACGTCGAATGGCGTCGTGTCCGTATCACCCGATGTGATCACGATCTTGTCGAGACTCACCCCGAGTGTCTCCGCCGCAATCTGCGAGAGCACCGTGTCCGCGCCCGCGCCCACGTCCGACGCGCCCACATGCAGGAAGAACGAGCCGTCCTCGTTCATCCGGAGCAGCGCTGTCGCCCAATCCACTCCCGCGATCCCGCTGCCCTGCATCGAGCACGACATGCCCACGCCGCGTTTGACCGGACCCTTGCCCGGCGGCGTGGCCCGCTTCCGTTCCCACTCGATCGCCGCCGCGCCACGATCCAGACACTCCGGCAATCCGCAACTGCGCATCACTCGCGGCAGACCTTCGCGGCCCTCGCCCAACTGCGCCGAGAGGCGGTCGACATCGCCGAGCCCGATCATGTTCTTGCGCCGCAACGCCAGCGGGTCCATGCCGAGGCGCTCCGCGATCTCATCGACCACGGTTTCCTGTGCGAAGAATCCCTGCGGACATCCGTAGCCGCGGAACGCGCCCGCCACCGGCGCATTGGTGTAGACCACGTGACATTCGAAGCGCATGTTGGGCACGCGATAGAGCGGCAACACCTTGCTCCCCGTATTGCCCTGCACGGTTGTGGAGTGGCTGCCATACGCTCCTGTGGTGGCAGCTACCGTCATCTGGCTGGCCAGGAACGTGCCGTCGCGCTTTACACCCATCTTCATCCGCAAAATCTGCGGATGCCGGCTGCGCGCCATGTAGAACTCTTCTTCACGCGAGAATTCGATTTTCACCGGCCGGCGCGATGCCAACGCCAGCGCGCCGCAGATGTCTTCGAGCAGCATCTCCTGCTTGCCGCCGAAGCCCCCGCCGATTCGCGGCTTGATCACGTGCACCTGGCTCACCGGCATTTGCAGGATCATCGCCACCTGGCGACGCGCGTGAAACGGAACCTGCGTACTGCTGCGAATGGTCAGGCGCCCGTCGGGGTCCACCCATGCGATGGTCACGTGAGTCTCGAGTGGGCAATGCTGCTGACGTCCCGTGCGAAACTCGCGCTCCACGATCAGGTCGCACTCGCGGAAGGCCGCTTCTACGCTCCCGATTTCGCGCAGAATGTAGCCTGCGATATTGCGCGAGCGATCGTAAATCTTAGTGGAGTCCGGCTCGTCATGAATCACAGGAGCACCCGGCGCCATCGCCTCTTCGATGCCCAGTACCGCCGGTAGCACCTCATACTCCACTTCGATCAATGCGAGTGCCTTCTCGGCGATGGCCCGCGTCTCGGCTGCAACCGCCGCTACCCGGTCGCCCACGAACCGCACCTTGCTGTCGAGCAGGTAGGTGTCATAAGGCGAGGGCTCGGGCCACGCCTGGCCCGCCGTGGTGTGCGGCACGCGCGGCACATCCTGATACGTCAGCACCGCGTGCACACCCGCGAGTGCCTTCGCTTTCGATGTATCGATGCGCCGGATGCGCGCGTGGGCATGCGGGCTGGGCAAGATCTTCCCGATCAGCATTCCGGACATCTGGATGTCGTCGGTGAAAGCGGGCCGCCCGGTCACCAGCTTGACGCCGTCTACTTTGCGGACATTTTGACCGACAATCATTCCCGGCCTCCCCGCGATAACGCCATCACCGCCTCCACGGGCTTCTCGTACCCCGTGCAACGGCAGTAGTTTCCCGCCATGACGGCGCGCACCTCTTCTTCCGTCGGATCCGGATTGCGGTCCAGCAGCGCCTTGGCATTCAAAATCATGCCGCCGGTGCAGAATCCGCACTGCACCGCACCGTGGTCCAGGAACGCCTCCTGCAGCGGATGGAGCCTGTCGCCCTCCGCCAAACCTTCGATGGTCAGCACGTCGCATCCTTCGGCGTGTGCCGCGAACATCAGGCAGGAGTTGACCGCTTTGCCGTTGATCAAGACGGTGCAGGCGCCGCACTCGCCCTTTTCGCATCCGCGTTTGACGCCGAAGTAGCCCTCGCGCCGCAGTATGTCGAGCAGGAGGTCGCCCGGGGCAATCGTCCAGCCGACGTCCTGTCCATTGACCGTCAGCCGGATTTGCATCATCCGGCTATGCATCGCTTTAGAGTGCATCTGCCTCATAGAGAGCACCTCTCCAGGACGGCGCACTCCTGGAGTGCGCGTTTAGCCAGCACGCGGCACATGGCGCGGCGATATTCAGCCGAGGCGCGCACGTCCGTGATCGGCTTCGCCGTCCGCGCCACCTCGTCGCAGATCTCCGCCACCAGCGCATCATCGAAGACGCGCCCAGCGGCCAACTCCTCCGCCACGGTCGCGCGCAGGGGACACGGACCAACTGCCCCCATCGCGACGCGCAGCCACTCGACGCGACCGTCCGCGTTCAACGCGAGGCCGCACGCCACGTTCACCAGCGAGAGGTCGAGTTCCGTGCGTCCCAGTTTCTGGAACGACCAGTTGCCACCGGCGGGCGGCACCGGGATCGCCACTTCCAACAACAAAGCGCCGTCCAGCAGAGCGGTTCGCTCCTGGGAATAAAGCGCGGCGAGCGCCCGTTTCTTCCGTCCACGCCGCCTCGCGAGCACTACTTCCGCATCCAGCGCCAGCAGCGTTGTAGCCAGATCCGCCGCCGCGCAGCCATTGGCCAGATTTCCGCCCACGGTGCCGACATTGCGAATCTGTACCGATCCGCTGGTCGACGCCGCCCGCGCCAGGATTCCACCTGCCAATCCATGGATGATGGGAGACGCCTCGAGCGCCGCCATCGTGACCGTCGCCCCCAGCGTGCAGACATTCGCCTGCAGTTGAATGTAATCGAGCCCGGCTCCGGTGATATCGATCAGGAAACGAATCGACTCGTCAGCTTCGACCGCAACGTCGGTGCCACCCGCCACGACCCGTGCCCGGCCATTTCCGCTGTGAAGCAATCGAAGTGCTTCGCGAACGCTGGCCGGCCGATAGAACGCCTCGACCTTGTCGAACATAAAGGACCGCCAAAGTACCGTTGCTTCACATATATCAGCCTTCCAGGTCCGATACAACTAAATTCGCCCACATGCTACCCTTGATTTCCTATGCCGCAGCGGTTTGAAAATCAGGTGGTACTAGTCACGGGGGCGGGCCACGGCATCGGACGCGCCATCGCCGAGCGCTTCGCCGCGGAAGGCGCGTCGATCGTCGTGAATGACGTGGATGAGACTCGCGCTCGAGAGGTTGTGCAGGCGATCCCCGAAGGCAAGGCAATAGCCATAGCCGCCGACGTCTCCAGCAAGCAGCAGGTAGACGCCATGTTTGATACCGCTCTGGCCCGCTTCGGCACGATCGATGTCTTGGTGAACAACGCCGGCAACATTCACGCCGCGCGCCACTTCCTCGATGGCGACGAGGAGTGGTGGGACAAGCTCTTGGGCGTGAATCTCAAAGGCGCGTTCCTATGCTCGCACCGCGCCGCCCAGGTGATGGTCCGCAAAGGGTCGGGCGTCATCATCAATATGTCGAGCGGGGGCGCCACCCGCGCGCACCGCGGCAATGTGGCCTACGACGCCTCAAAAGGCGGGATTGAAGCGATGACCCGGGCGATGGCGCTCGATCTGGCCCCCTACGGCGTCCGTGTGAACGCGGTCGTACCCGGTCTGATCCTCACGTACGATCTAAGCGACGCCGACGCGATCGAGCGAGGCAAGGTGGTGCCGATGGGCCGCCTGGGAACTCCTGAGGATCTGGCAGGCCCCACCGTCTTCCTGGCCACGGAGGATGCCCGCTACATCACCGGTACATGCCTGGCAGTCGACGGTGGCGTCCTCGTGCAGCAGCGCTCCACGCCGGTAGATACGTTCCCGCTCAGTCGCTTCCCCAAGATCCCGTAGCGCACTCGTAGGACTAATGCCCGCCACGCAGAGAGAGCGTCCGCACGACGCCATGTGCGACATCCCCAGCGCGGGTCGCCGGACCCGTCCCGCAGAAATGTCCGATGCCGCAAGTATTCATCAGCCCCGCGCCGACCGCCGCCTCGACATACGCCGCGTAAGCCTTGTCCACATCGGTGAACATGCCGGTGCCGCCCACCGGACCGAGCGTCAATCCAGTTCCCAACACGAGGAAAGCCGCGAACTGCTCTCGCGTCATCGTATCGTTTGGGCAGAACTTCCGCGGCACTGACGAGCATCCGGCGGTGATTCCATGTGCCACGATCGCCTCGACATACGGAAGCCCCCAGTCGCTCGCGGGTACGTCGTCGAAGGTCGGACGCGTCACCACCGGCAGCGGCGACCCCACCGGCGTGTAGCCCAGCATCCGCGATAAGACAGCGGCCGCCTCTCGCCGCGTCACCGGATCCGCTACCGAGAAATGCGACGCGCTCGCACCCACCATAATCCCGCGCGCGCCCACCACCTGCACGTCCTGCCAGTAGGGGCTCGGGTAGTGCACGTCGTCATGCGCGTACATCGAAATCCGCGCACCTGAATTCGCCAACTCCATCTGCACTTCGAGAGGGCTCACGCGCCGCGGCGGAACGTGATCACGCGCCGACAGGGCGGCGATCGCCCCAGCAGCTTGCCCCATCGAAATCACGCTCGGCTGCAGATGCAGCGCGCTGTTGGCGACACGCGATAAGCCCAGGTTCTTCTCGGCGGCAAGGAATCCATCCACACTCACTGGGATGAAGGATTCGAATGGAACCTGAAAAGGCCCGGACGCCATACCCACGTCAGCCGCCTTGTCCCCAGACCATGGCTCGAAGGTGCCGTCCCAATTGCAGTTGTGGAAGTCCGTGGTGTAATCTCCCAGCGCAATTCCGGTGGGCCACACCGGACCGCGCCACTGCCCGTCAGCGCTCAACGTGCGCCGGATGCCATTCGCGGTAAGCATGGTCATGGCCTGCAAACGGCGGCTTTCGCGGACGTACGGGAAGGGCGGCATCAGAGCCTCGATCGCCTTAAACGGACGCGGCACCTGGTCGGAGTAGTCGTCAGGCGTGGTAATACCGGCGAACTCGTCATCCGCAATCGCCCAGTGTTGGCTGTTGAGACCCTGCGGGTCCTGCAGATAATAGAGGAAGTTGAGCGTCTTGATCTTGGCCTGGCCGATGGCGTCCGTGCGTGTGGCCGGATCGGTGAGAAACCTGGCGTCTAATGCCATGTGAAAGTACTGCAATGGCATCTTCGGCTTGACGTAAGTGTAGAAGTCGAGATAGTCGTTCGCCATGTTGACGCTCGACTTGGGTGGACCGGCGGCCGCCGAGAGTCCGCGGTTCTCGTCCGGCATCGCGCGATAGATGTTGTGATCGAAGAGGCTCACCGGATAGCCCACTTGGCTATACCCTGGTGTCACCGTGGCCGCGAACTCTGCCTTGTAAGAGTCATATTGCGGCGGCGGACCGGGCAACACCAGATTCGCCGGCACCACGTCGTAGTATTTGATCGGCGCCGCATAGGTGATGCTCTGGATGCAGGTCGCCGGCGAGTCTCCGGTGCCGTTGCCGGCGTAATGGGCAGCGCCCGTCTGCGGGATGACGTCGCCGTACTCAGTTGCGTCCACCAGCACTGTGCTGCCGAAGATTCGGCTGGGACTAGTGGCATCCTGAAATTGGGCTCCGCGCACCACGTTGCCGTCCATCACCGTGTTTTTGAAGGTCGCGCGGGAGTAGATGTCCACGTTCGCCGTCGTCAGCATTTGCGTAAGCTGTTGATTCACCACGTGCGGCTCATAACAGCGGGATCCCGGGTCCCAATAGCAGCCGGTTACGGATACTCCCTTCGCGGCGTAAACCTGGTTGATGCGCCCGATCAGTTCGCCATAGATTCCGGCGGGGTAATTGCGAAACATCCAGCCCTCATCAATGCTCGGAACGGTGAGGAACTGGCCGCCAAGGGAGTTCGTTTCGGCAAATATTGCTACGCTGGCACCCATCCGCCTGGCCTGCAGCGCCGTCGCGGCGCCGCCGGCTGTCCCGCCCACCACGATTACATCGTAATTCCGTTCGGCCTGCGAGAGAACGTCCGGAGACAGGGCATAATGCCCTGTTATATCAGTGCTTTGCGCCCGAATGGAGGGGTCCTGTACGAGGCCGGCAAGCCACACCACGAGCGCCGTTCCAATAAGGTGTCGGGCCGCCTGATTCATGGAGCAGCAACTCTTGTAACACAATCCTCACGGCTTTCTCCATAATTGTGATGAAAAATACGGACAGGGAAAGTACTATATACGGTACTATCGACCGGCGTCCGAACGACCGCGCCTGAGTCCGAGATCCGGGCCCCACGGGAGGCTCTGCAAACGCGCGAAAAGGGAATTGCGAGCCGCCGGCGTTCGTTTTTTCCGGCGCGCCAGTGATCGCCACCGTGTTCCAGGACCACTAGAACGAAAGGATTTTGGCCTTCTTTCCACTACCAAATGTGGTGAGGAATCAACCATATCGGGGCTTCGGCATGAACATTACGACCGATTTTCATCCATTCCTCGGTGCGACTCCTGTAGGCTGGTGGAGTCGACTATTCTCACTGTCGCGCTAAACGGCCAATCTGGTCGAGGGTGGGCGCGTCAGCTTGATCGCAATAAAGCTCCCGACGGGGCCTGAGCAGGGCCGCGAGTCGTCGCACGGGTGGTGATGGTGTGTCACAGCAACGCGGAAGGGGACCGCGCGATGGAACACCAACGGTGGGCCCAAATCGAGCAAATCTACCATTCCGCGAGGGAGCGGGATCGGGGCCAGCGCCACGCCTTTTTGGCTGAAGTTTGCCTCGGTGACGAAGGCCTGCGCCGTGAAATTGAGTCGCTTCTCGCCCAGGACGATTCACGCGAGTGCATTTTGGATCGGCCAGCCGCGGAACTGCTGGACGATTTCACCCGCAGTCAGTCTGCCGCCTTTTCGAGTGCCGATCACCTGGGCCCGTTTGCCGCCGGCACCTTGCTCGCTGGGAGATTCCGTATTCTCCGCGTAGCAGGCTCCGGCGGCATGGGCTTTGTGTACGAATCCCTCGACGAAAAGCTGAACCAGCACGTGGCATTGAAGTGCGCGAAGCCAGGTTATGGAGACCGCCTGCCCCCCGAAGTCCGCGCTGCCCGCGAGGTGAGCCACTTCAATGTCTGCAAGGTCCACGATCTGCACGTTGCCGCCACACCGCTCGGAGAAATGGAATTCCTGTCTATGGAGTTCATCGACGGGCAGACGCTTTCGGAACGAATCGAGCGCGATGGGCCGGTGCCGGATCGCGAGGCGCGGGAGATCGCACGCCAGATCTGTGCCGGGCTCGCACAAGCGCACCGCCAAGGCGTGATACACGGCGACCTGAAGCCTGGCAATATCATCCTTGTCAGTCAGCCGCGGAACGCCAGCAGAGTGGTGATCACCGATTTCGGTATCGCCACCATGAAGCCCCTGGACGGCGGTCCGATGGCGGCCGGTCATGGCGGCACGCCGGACTTCATGGCCCCCGAGTTGTTTCGGGGCGAACGCACGTCGGTCGCGTCCGATATTTACGCCTTGGGGATTCTCTTTCATGTGATGTTGAGTGGGCACGCGCCCAAGCGGATCGGGATAGCGGACGAGCCGTTCATGAATGGGCCCGTGAAGGCCGGCTCGACGGCCGATACGATTACCGCCGAACCCGTCCTCATCGCCAACGTTTGGCAGCGTGCGATGGACGATCTCCCGGCGCATTGGAGCGGGCTGATCGCGCGATGCATTGCGCCTCGTCCCGAAGACCGCTATGGCTCTGCCGAAGCGGTGAGCCATGCCCTACAGCCGCGCCGCCTTCTGCTGAAAGGCAGCGGCTTGGCCGCGGCAATGGTGGCTCTCGCGTTTGGATACTGGCAGTGGAGCACCCCTCCGGCGGGGCCGCCGGTGCGGTTGGCGGTGCTGCCCTTCTCGGTCGAGGGCGATCCCATTCCCGGCACAGAAGGGATTGGCCTGGATGTAGCCAACCGGCTGTCCGGCGCGCGCCGGAACTTCACGGTCATTTCTCCACGGGAGGCGCGTCGTTATGGTGTGGAAACGCCGCTCAACGCCAAGAATATGCTCGGCGCTACGCACGTGCTCGAAACGCGACTGCGGCGTACCGGAGCGATGATCGGGGCGTCCGCCACGCTCACCGATCTGGCGAGTGGCCGCCCCCTGGGCCGCCCGCTCGATGGCACCTATGCCGCCGGCGATTCCGCGGCACTCGCGAAAGCGGTTCTGGCTACCGTCACCGGCGCTTTCGAATTGCGCGCCAGGGCGCCCGTGGAGTCCGTTTCCGGGGAAGCCTATCCGCAATATATACAGGGGATGTATCTGCTCCAGCAGGACGGCTCTAACTCCGATCAAGCCATCGGGCATTTCCAGAAGGCGATCGAACTCGAACCGCGGTCGGCACTGCCCTATGCAGGGCTCGCCGAGGCCCAAATCCAAAAATTCGATAAGCGGGAAGGCCCTCAGTGGCTCGAAATGGCGGCAGCGAACGTCGCTAAGGCGGAGGCTATCAACGCAGACTCCGTACCGGTCCTGCTGGTCTCGGGTAAGCTCCAGGAAAGTCATGGCGCCTACGAACCGGCGCTCCGCGCTTTCGCCCGCGCTACCGAGCTCGATCCAAACAATCCGGAGGCTTGGAGGAGGCTCGCGGGGGCATTCGATAAGGCCAATCGAACCGACGAAGCCATTGCCACCTATCGCCGCGCTATGAAAGCGCAGCCCAACTATTATGGGAATTTCCTCAGCCTGGGCAATCTCTACTGGTATCGCGGCGAGTTTCGCGAAGCGGAAGATCTCTACCGCCGTGTCGCCATAATCGCACCCGATCTCTCGGCTGGCCATATGGATTTGGGTCTCGCTCTGACAGAACAAGGGCGATTCCAGGAAGCCGAGGTATCCCTGCTGCATGCGCTCAGGCTAAGCCGATCGCCCAGGGCGTTGATGAATGTCGGCGCTCTGTACTATGCCGAGGAACGGTATGCGGAAGCAACCGGTTTCTTTGAAGAAAGCGTCGCTTCTGGAACCCCATCGGCAATCCGTTATACGGACTTGGGAGATGGATACCGGCACCTCGGAAGAAGCCAGGAGGCAAGGAAGGCTTACGGCTTGGCCAGAGACGCGGCGCGGGAAGAAGTGATCCGCAACCCGCTGCTGGCGGACTCTCGCATGCTGCTGGCGCTGGTGTCCGCGCTCCTCGGGGATTTGCCTTCTGCACGGTTTGAGGCCTCGCAGGCCCTCTCCATGGAACCCGAGAATGCGATGGTGATGCGCGATGCCGTTCTCATGTATGAGGTTTTGCGTCAACGCGAAGAATCGCTCCGGGTGTTGCGGCGCGCGCCGCGATGGCTCCTCACCGAATTGAGCCGCCAGCCGGACGTGAAGGACCTACAACAGGATTCGAGATTTCAAGAACTGATACAGGCACAAAAGACTCGATAGGTACAACCAAGGACAAAATGGCACACCACACAGTAACCCTAAACTACGGCACCGGAAGCTTTCGGCCGGACGCCGATGTACTTCGCATCCAAACCGGGGACACCATCTCATTCCAATTGGGCACCGTGCCTCCCGCCAGCAAATTCAAAATCACGATCGACAATCCGCAGTTCTTCTCGGCTGCGGAAGCGGAGGATAGCTACACCAACATCACAGTCCTGGAAGCAGTCAGCACGTCCTATCGTTGCCAATTATTCGACGTAAATGGCAACCTCCTGAGCCGCAAAGGTCAACCCGGCGCTCACATGGAGCCCCAGGAGCCCTAAACTCCAGCCCGGGGGAGGCGTCAATCCTGCGGCCACTCAAGTCTCTGAATGTTCGGATGTACTGTCATCCTCCGCGCTGAGTTCCCGCAGCAACCAGGCTTTGCTCATGCTCCAGTCGCGCATCACGGTGCCTGCCGACACGTTAAGCACGTGGGCGCTTTCCTCCACGCTCAGGCCCCCAAAGAAGCGGAGTTCGACCACTTGAGCCTTTCGCGCGTCGATCTTCGCCAGCGCGGCAAGAGCGTCGTCGAGTGCGACTAAGTCTCGGGCACGCGGCGTAGCGATGGCAGCCGCTTCTTCCAGTTGGATCGGCCGATCTTCACCCCCGCGTTTGGCGTAGCGGCGGGTGCGCGCGGCGTCCACCAGGATGCGCCGCATCAGATTGGCCGAAATCGCGAGGAAGTGGGCGCGGCTCTGCCACTGCACTCGGCTCGCATCGACCAGCCGCAGATAGACTTCATTCACCAATGCCGTGGTTTGGAGCGTTTGGCCGGCCTGAGCCAACCCCCGTTCCCGCCGCATGTAGCGCCGTGCCAGCCGGTGCAATTCCTGATACACCACGGGCACCAGCTTGTCTAGCGCCGCATGGTCCCCGTTGGTCCACGCAACCAGCCAGCCCGTCACATCGTTCGTCGAAGGGGTAGGCACTTTCAATACTGTCAGGGATGATACCACCTGCGACCGTGTTGCCCCGCCAAAATAATTTCGACGGCATTAGAGCTCCCGGCCGCTAATCCCGCATTAGTCAGTGACGCCAAAAAGGACGTCAATCAAAATGAATCAACATATTGCTCAACTCCTGCGCGCCGGATGCCTGTGTATCGCGGTGACGCTCCCTTCCGCTTTCGCCCAGCCCGTCAACAAGCTCACGGTGGATGTCCCCTTCAGCTTCCAGGTGAATAACCAACAGTTCCCCGCCGGGAAGTACGACGTAAAAGCCAGTGCTTCCGAGACGACGGTTCTCCTGCGGAGCGCCGACTGCAAACGGGCGACTTTCAGTTTCAGCAACGGGATTGACAGCGCGAAGCCCCACGCCCATTCGGCGCTGGTCTTCAGGACCTATGGCAATCAACACTTCCTGTCGCAGATCTTACTGGGCGGCGGCACCGGCGGCCGATCCCTGCCGATGAGCCGCGCGGAGCGGGAGTACGCCCGAAACTGGGAACAGTCGGCCAACGAAGCCGTCGCCGTGGCACGACCGCCTGAAATCAAACGCTGAAGCTCTCTTCCAGCGCTGAATGAGGGATCAATCGTAACCACTTGAATACGGGCACTCTCCGGGGTGCCCTTTTTTTTGCCCGGCGCGAGGGATCACTCGTGGCGCAATGCAATCAACGGATCGATCAGGGCAGCCTTGAGCGCGGGTCCCCAACAAGCCAGCGCTGCCGTTAACGCCAAAAGCACAGCGACAACCGCAAACGTAGCCGGATCGTTGGGCCGCACCTCGTAGAGCAGACTCGCCATGAAACGCGTCAACCCAAGAGCGGCGCCGATTCCCGCGACAATGCCGGCAAACGCGATCCCCATGCCCTGCCGCACAACCATCCCCACCACTGCCGACCGTGGCGCTCCGAGAGCCATGCGAATGCCGATCTCGCGGGTTCGCTGGCTCACCGAATAGGCGACTACGCCGTAAATGCCGATGACCGCCATCAGGAATGCCGCGGCGGCGAAGCTCCCCAGCAGAAACAGATTGAAGCGCCGCGGCGCGATGGATTGCGACAAGGCCCGCTGCAAGGTCTCGACATCGTAAACCGGCTGAGTCGGATCGATCGCCGAGACCAGCTTCCGCGCCGCCGGAGCGACACCCAGCGGATCTCCAGGAATCCGCACCACGACATTCGCCGTGACCCGTCCTGGGCCCAGATTTTGCGTGTAGCTGCGATAGATCTCCGGGCCGGGATCCGCGTCCAGTTTGGAGTATTTGAGATTCTCGACGACTCCGACCACGTGTACCGGCCGGCCAAGCCTCTCGATGCGCTGTCCAATCGGGTCGGCATTGCCGAAAGCGCGGCGGGCCATGGTTTCGTTGATGATCGTCGAGTCCGAAGAGTCGTTCTCCACGAGCCACCGGCCGCGCAGGAGCCGCATGCCAATGGCCGCGAAGTATCCCGGCGAGACCAGGCTCTCCTGAAAACTGTCGACGACTGGCGGACGAGCACTGTTCGCCGACTGCAGCAGGTACCCATCAGTTTTGGCGATGCCGGCGGCTCGCACTCCGGGCAGTGACTCGATGCGGTGGACCACTTCATTCAGGTAGGACACCTGGCGTGCCTTGTCGGCATACTGCGTACCCGATAGCGACACCTTCATGACCAGCGTATTCTCCGGGGAGAAGCCCGGCGGGGTCGCGTACATGCGCCAAAAGCCTTTGATCATCAGGCTGGCTCCCGTCAGGAGCACGATCGCCAATGCCAGTTCGACCGCCACCAGAACCCGCCTCATGCCAAAGCTGGACGAGGGCTGGGGTTGGCGGGGATTGACCTTTCCCAATCCGATTGCCGGGGCGAAACTGAAGATCACGCCGCTCGCCAGCGCGAGCATCGCCGTAAACGCCAGCACCGCAGCGTCGATATGAGTCTCCGAGAGGCGCGGCACCGCCGCCGTCGCGAAAGTTGTCAGTATGTCGATCGCGCTACTCGCGAGGATAAGCCCAAACCCGCCGCCCAACAGCGCCAGGACCAACCCTTCCGCCAGAAACTGGCGCAGGATCCGGCCCGCCGCGGCGCCGATTGCGCAGCGGATCGCAATCTCCCGCTCTCTGGCGGCGGCGCGCGCCAGCAGCAGGTTGGCGATATTGGCGCACGCGATCAGCAGCACGAACAGACCCGCGATCTGCAGGATGGTCAATGCCTGGCGGACGTTGCCGACCAACTTCTGGCGTAGAGGGACCAGGTTCATGCCGGTAATCCCGGCGAACCACCGGTCGGGATAGTCCGTCTGGATCCGGGTTTCGATTGTTCGCAGTTCAGCGAGCGCGCTGGCTGCGGAAATGCCTGGTTTCAGCCTGGTCACCACCAGAAGCGTTCTCCGCTGCTGCGGCGTGCGGCCCAGAGGAGGCGCCGGAACATAAGCGTCCACAGGCTTGGAAGAAAGGTCTTGCGGAAACAGGAACTCAAAACCGGGCGGCAGAACGCCGATCACCGTCATGGGCTGCCCGTCCAGCGTCAAAGCCTGGCCAATGATGCGCGTATCGCCACGGAACCGCTGCTCGAAGAAGTGATGCGACAGAACGACGGCATTCGGCGGAGCGCCGGCATCGAAGAGGCTTCCCGTCGCGGGCCTCGCCCCCGTCATCGCCCAAAAGTCGCCGGCGATGGAGACGTAATGAATCGGAAAGGCGTCACTCGAGGAGGCTAGCGTGGCATCGGAATAGTAGTAGCCCGTCATGCCGTCGAACGACTGCGCCTGCGAACGCCATTCGGCGAAATCTGCACCGGGAATCCCGGGCTTGAACCTGCCGATCGACGATCTCGTAATCTCGTCCGAGTATGCCATCAGCCTCGCCGCATCCGGGTAGGGCAGGGGCCGCAGCAACACGGCGTTGACCACGCTGAAAACCGCCGTATTGACGCCGATTCCGAGCGCCAGAGTCAGCACGGTAACTGCGCAAAATGCCGGATTGCGCCTCAAAACACGCAACCCGTATCGGACATCCTGCGCGAGATGGTCGAGCCACATCAGGTTTGTCCTAGCGGTGGAATTGATCGCCCGGACGCCAATCGGGCAGCTTATCCTGGTTGGCGATATCGCGGCCCAGCAGGAACCCATACTCGGCCGCCTGCTGGAGCGCCGTGAAATCCCAGTCCGCCTGAAACTCGTCCGAGGGCTGATGATAGTGCTTGCTGTTGTACTCCTGGTAAGCCTTCTCGCCAAAGTCCGCCGGTTTTCCGGCGAATTGCGTGGCATGCCCGATGGTGAAGGCCGGAATTCCCACGTGCGCGAAGGAGAAATGATCGGAGCGGAAGTAGTGTCCGGCTTCCGGTTGCGCGTCCGGCGCAATATCGAGACTCACGCGCTTCGCCAGTTGTTGCGCCATTGGCCACACCGAGGTGCGCTCGGCACCTGTCAGAACCACGTCTTTGGCACGGCCCCACGGGTACAGCGCGTCGAAGTTCAAATCGATCGCAGTCTTCGATGGCGGAATAATCGGATGTGCGGCATAGTACTCCGAGCCCTTCAGTCCACCCTCCTCCGCCGTCACCGACAAGAACAGTGCCGACCGTCGCGGCTTCTGGCCCATTGCAGCCCAAGCGCGCGCCAGTTCCAACAACACCGCGCAGCCGGAAGCATTGTCGATCGCGCCGTTGTAAATCGCGTCGCCCTCCACCGGAGTGCCGATGCCCAGATGGTCCCAATGCGCGCTATAGATCACGGCCTCGTCTTTTAGTTTGGGATCACTACCCGGAATGATCGCCGCTACGTTGCGCGTTTCTAATTGGCGTATCTTCGTAGGCATGTGCGCGCGGATCAGAATGTCGAGATCGATCGGCTTGAAGTCAGGCTTCTCGCTGGCTGCCAGCAACTCGTCCACCGTTTTGCCGGCTAACGCCAGCATCTTCTCACCGGCCTCGCGCGTGATCCAGCCCTCGAAGGAGAGCGATTTTCCGCCCTGCTCCAGCTTCACGAAAGGCGTTTCGCGGCCCCATGAGTTGCGCACCACATCCCATCCGTAGCTCGCTGTCGGAGTGGTGTGAATGATGATGGCGCCGCGAGCGCCCCGGCGCAGCGCTTCCTCATACTTGTAGACCCAACGGCCGTAATAGGTGAGCGCGCGGCCGTCAAAGAACTTCGGGTCGTCAGAAGTGGGCTCGTTGGTGAACATCACCAGCACCTTGCCACTCACGTCGACGCCTTTGAAATCGTCCCACCTGAATTCCGGCGCGGTGATGCCGTGGCCCACGAAGACCGCGTTGGCCTCAAAACGAGAATCGGCGCGCTGCGTGGGGTTGACCCCGACGAAGTCGTCCATCCATTTGAAATCCACAGCCTTGCCCCAGACCGCAGCGGTCAGTGTGGCATTCGGCTGGGTTTCGAGTCCCACCAGTGGCACCTTCTGGAAGTAGGTTCCGTCATCTCCGGCCGGCTTCGCCCCGGCCAGCGCCAGTTGTGTCGCGATGTATTCGGTGGCGAGTTGTCCTCCGCGCTGCCCGACTCCCCGGCCCTCCAGAAGATCGCTCGACAGAAACTTCGTGTGCTGCCGTATGCGGTCCGCGGAAATCGAACTTTCCTGCGCAAGAATTGTGAGAACGGCAATCAAGAGTATCCCGATAGACTTTGACATGATTACGCGGTATCCTTGACTTTAACAGGCTTCGCTCTTAACAGGGCTCCATGCCCGGCCTCCGTAGGATCTATCGGCAATGACCAGGCAAATCTTTACACACCTCAAAGCATTGGAAGCCGAGAGCATTCACATCATAAGGGAAGTCGCCTCCGAATTCCAACGCCCCGTGATGCTGTACTCCATCGGCAAAGACTCGTCCGTCATGGTGCGCCTGGCTCAGAAGGCCTTCTATCCCGGGCCCATTCCGTTTCCCCTGCTACACATCGATACGACCTACAAGTTCCGCGAAATGATCGAGTTCCGCGACCAGTTTTGCGCCAACCTGGGTGTCAAGCTGATTGTCCACACCAATCGGCAGGCCATCGACGACGGCGCCAGCCCGTTTCGCCTCGGCACCCAGAAATGCTGCGGCCTCCTGAAGACGCGCGCACTCCTCGACGCGCTCACCGCAGGCGGCTTCGACGCCGCATTTGGCGGTGCCCGTCGCGATGAGGAAAAGTCCCGTGCCAAAGAGCGGGTCTATTCCTTCCGCGACTCGTTCGGCCAGTGGGATCCAAAAAATCAACGGCCCGAATTGTGGAATATCTACAACAGTCGTATTGATCGCGGCGAGAGCATCCGGGTGTTCCCCCTATCCAACTGGACGGAACTGGATGTATGGCATTACATCCACCAGGAGAACATCCCCATCGTGCCCATGTACTTCGCCAAGATGCGCCCGATGGTGGTGCGCGGCGAAAGTCTTATACCTGTAGAACACGATATCCCATTGCTCCCCAGCGAAAAGCCGCAGATGGTGATGTGCCGCATGCGTTCGCTGGGTTGCACGCCCTGCACCGGCGCGATCCGCTCAGAGGCAGACACGCTCCCCAAGATCATCGAAGAAATGATTCGCTTCCGGCGATCGGAGAGGGAGAACCGGGTGATCGATCATGATCAGGAAGGTTCCATGGAGTTGAAGAAGCGGGAGGGCTACTTCTGATGACTGCACCTTGCTTGGAAACCGAAGCCGCCGACTGGTTGGCAGCCACCTCCCAGACCGATCTGCTGAGATTCACCACGGCGGGCAGCGTGGACGATGGCAAGTCCACTCTCATCGGTCGGCTTCTCTATGACTCTAAAGGCGTTTATGAGGATCAGCTGGCGTCCGTCCGCAAGGCCACGCGTAACCTCACTACCGGTGGACTCGACCTCTCCCTACTCACTGACGGCCTCCGTGCCGAGCGCGAACAGGGGATTACTATCGATGTAGCATATCGTTACTTTTCGACCCCGAAACGCAAGTTCATCATCGCCGACACCCCTGGGCACGAGCAGTACACCCGCAACATGGCAACCGGCGCCTCTACAGCCGACCTTGCGATCATCCTCATCGACGCGCGTCTTGGGATTCTGCCGCAGTCCCGTCGCCACGCCTACATCGCTGCGCTTTTAGGAATTCCGAATCTTGTAGTAGCCGTCAACAAGATGGATCTCGTGGACTTCCGCGAGGAAATCTTCGCGGGTATTCACAGCGAGTTCACCCAGTTTCTCCACCGATTCCACGTTCCTCAAGTCGAGTTCATTCCGATCAGTGCACTGGACGGCGACAATGTGGTTCGCCGTAGTTCCAGAACGCCGTGGTACACGGGGCCCAGCCTCCTCGAACACCTCGAAAGCGTGCCGATTTCCGTGAACGGGAACGTCCGTGATTTCCGCTTCCCCGTGCAATCCGTAATCCGGCCGAATCTGGACTTTCGCGGATTTGCCGGACAAATCGCTTCCGGATCCGTGCGTCCCGGAGATCCAATCGCAGTGCTGCCTTCCGGCCGCGTCACGCGGGTAAAGTCTATCGTTACTTGGGATGGCGATTTGCCTGAAGCTTCCGCACCCATGTCCGTGACGGTGTGCCTGGAAGACGAGGTCGACGTCAGTCGCGGCGACATGCTGGTGCCCGTGGCGAATCGCCCGCACGCCGACAACCGCCTCGATGTAATGGTGGTTTGGATGAACGAGGCGCCGCTGGTTCCCCATCGGCCCTATCTGCTCAAGCACACTACGCAAACCGTCCAGGCCCGCGTACGGCAGGTGGTGCATCGCGTCAATATCAACACGATGGCCGAAGAATCCGCATCGCGGCTACAGTTGAATGAGATCGGCCTGGTTTCCATCCAGGCCAATCGGGCGCTATTCTACGACGTTTATAGTAAAAATCGGGTGACCGGTGCTCTGATCCTGATCGACCCAGTCACCAACGAGACCGTCGGCGCTGGGATGATCGTCCGGCCTGGTACGGGACGCGCTCACGGGGCCGTCACCCTAGCGGAACGGCGCGCGAGAATCGGCCATTCAGGCCAAGTGATTCGGATCCGCAGCGCCGACCTGGCCTCTGCCGAGTTCGTGGAACGGCACCTCTTCGATCTCGGGTATCTCGTCCACGTGATCGCCGAGCCCGCCCATCTTGCGCAGGCGGTCCGCACCGCCGTTGATGTGGGCGTGATCGCGATCCTGTATGGACCGGAAGCGGAAAAGGCGTTGCCCGCCGACATTCCTCAGACGACCGTAGACCTCGCCGAATTCGAAAGCGAAGCGGAACTCGCACGTGCGATCGCGAACCGCATCGACCACTTGGACAGCGACCCGAATTCCCTGAACACCGGCGAGGGAATCTAGCTGGTCGCCAATCACGATAATCGGCGTTAGCGGGCAGTTAGAACACGAGGCCGATGCGGAACACGTTCACAGCATAAAAGTACAGCTCCGCATCCAGCGATCGCTTGATATTGTCCGACTTGCGGAATCCGTGCTGCTCGCCGCTGAACAGGAAGTATCCCACCGGCGTGCCCTTGCGTCGTAACGCGTTGACCATCATCTCCGACTGTTCCGGCGGCACTACCATGTCTTCGTCGCCCTGAAAGAAGATCACCGGCACCGACAGCCGGTCTGCGTAGGTGATCGGAGACCGCTCCCGATACAAATCCTCGCGCTCCGGATACGGACCGATCAGCGAATCCAGATACCGCGCCTCAAACTTGTGCGTGTCGCGCGCCAGCACGGCGAGGTCGCTCACACCGTAGTGGCTCGCGCCTCCGCGGAAATAGTCGCGGAAAGTGAGCGCCGCGAGCACGGTATAGCCGCCTGCGCTGCCGCCCGTGATCACGCTGCGAGCGCCATCCGCCCAACCCTGCTCCGCCAGATATCGCGCGCCATTCACGCAATCGTCCACGTCGACAATGCCCCAATTGCCCTCCAGGCGTTGCCGATACTCACGGCCAAAGCCCGTGCTGCCGCCGTAATTCACGTCGAGCACGGCGATGCCGCGGCTCGTCCAATACTGAATCCGCAGGTCGAGCATGCTCGATGCGGCGGCGGTCGGACCTCCATGGCATTTCACCAGCAGTGGAGGCTTGTCGCCCTTGGGTGCCTCGTAGCCGGGATGGAATGCGGGGTAGTACAGGCCGAAAGCCGTCTTGTTTCCGGTGGTCGGGAACTCCACCGATTGCACTTTCGTGAAATGGCGTGCTAATTCCGGATCGTCGGCGACGGTTGTAGTCTTCTTGAAGGTCTCGATTTTGCCGCTGCCCAACTCGAGCCTGACAATGCCCGCGGGCGTCGTGGCGGAAGCTCCGCGAAAGAAGACCTGATCGCCATCGGCACGTACGTACGAGAAGTCGGTGTAGGGAAGGTCGATCGGTGTCAGTTGGCCGGAGTCGAGATCGATGGTCGCAAGTTTCCCCAGACCCTTCGAAGAATACGCACAGACCAGGCGGCGCGGACCCGCGAATGCATACTTGGAGAGTCCGAAGACCCATTGCGGCTCGCCGAATTCCGCCTCCATTGGCGCCAGCGGCTGGCTTTTCTGCGTGTCGAGGCCGAAGCGATAGAGATTCCACCAACCCGTGCGATCCGAGATGAAGGTGAGTGCCGCGCCGTCGGGCGTCCATTCCGGCTGGAAGATCGATTCCGACTGGCCGCCCGCAACGGCCACAGGCTCCCCGGCAGCCGCGCCGTTGTCGTCGACTGTGACGGTGTAAAGCGTGGTTCCTTCCCACGGCATCCGCGGGTGGTCCCACGCGAGGTACGCCAGCCAGCGGCCATCGGGCGAGAGTCGTGGGGAAGAGAAGAAGTCGTGCCCCGAGGCGATGACCGAGCCCGCCTGCAGTTCGGACGCGCCGAGAGGAATCCGCACGACGGTGTTCGTGGGCTCGTGTCCGCCGGCGGTGTGGTCTTCGCGCACCCCGATCCACGCATTGCGCTTGCGATCGATCAGGCCGTCGGCATATCGCAGACCAGCCTCGGGAGTCAGGGGCTGCGGCGCGGCGCCGGGTTGCTGGCGGTACAGGCGCTGGTCGGCGAAGTTCGAAAAGTAGAGCATGCCCCGATCCACCGTCCAGGAGCCGCCGCCGTATTCGTTGGCGCGTGTGCGCACGTTGAACGGCGGCGGGTTGACATCGCTTTCACCTTCGGCGCCGTGCGCCACGACGACGTAGCGTCCTCCCTCATTCGGCCTCGATTCCAGCCAGTAGAGAGAGCCGCCATCGAGGCAGATCTCATACAGGCCGATTGACTTGGCCACGATCAGGTCGGAAGTGATGGGAGATTTCCAGGAGCCGTAGGGCGCGGTCTGCATGCTCCTGCATTTTATCGCGCGCTCACCGGCGGAATTTTCCGGGTGGCAGCTTGGGATTCACCTTCATGTGCTGGATCTGAAACTCCTCCACCGGATTGCCGTCAGCGAGCCACGCGAGCGTGTGCGGGAATCGGATGCCGTCTTCCGATTTGTAGTCCTTCAGCCACAACTGCATCTCGTGTCCATTCTCGTGATACACGAGGGTCACAGGCAGGTGCGCATCGGCATCCAGATAGACGTGCACCAGGAAGTTCTCCGGGCCCCGCGCTTCGAGAGCGTCCATCGTGCCGCGCGGTGACTCCATGCGGCCGCCGTAGGTGAATGTCATCGGAAACCCGCTGGGAGGGCCAAGTGTGAGTGCCAGAACATAGCGCGCGAACGCATTGACGAAGGACTGCTTCCCCACACCCATGCCCATGCGGACCCAGTAGTCGTCTCCGTCGAAGCCTTCTATGAGATTGAGGATCATGGCCGGACCGCCATCGTCGCCGGGCATGCCACCGCCTGCGCCGTCACCGCCCGTCCCCATCCGCTGAATCTCGCCGCCGGTCGATCGCGTAGTTTGCTCGCGAAGATACTTCCCGGACAGATCGATGGTCAGCGCCATGTGGCTCGACTGGTAGCCGCGAGTATCGGCGCCCCACGCGGAGAGCGTCTGCAACGTGGACAACTTTGCGCCGATCGCCGCGCGCGCTGCCTTCAGGGCGTCATCCGCTTTCGCAAGGTCGCCCGAGGCTGGCTGAGCGGCGAGACGAAACACTACTGCCGCGCTGAGCACTATGAGCCTCATGTTACTTACGTTTTAGCACAGCGCATTCGGCCGATGTCTATGTCAGCGCATCCAGTTTCGGGTGCTTCAAGTGGTGGCCCGAGGCGTCCTGATAAGCCTTAACGACGGCCAGCAGTTCGGCCTCGCCGAAAGGACGCGCGTAGAACGTGATGCTGCCGGGCGTCCCCGCCTCGCTGAATCCGTTGGGCACCGAGACAGCGGGATAGCATGCCAGGTTCGCCATGTTGAAGTGCCGCTGCACCGCGCTGCGGCGCTGCGCATTGAATCCGCCGCCACCTCCGCCGGTCGCGCCACCCCGTCCCCGGCCGCCTCGTCCGCCCCGCTGCCCGGCGGCTCCATCGGCTCCCGCGCCCGCTGCCGCACCATCGGTAACCGGAGTAGCGCCGCCGCGCGGAGGTCCGCCTCCTGCACTGAACGGCACGAGATAAACATCCACGTCGGCCGTCGCTTCCGCGAGTTTCATCATCATCATCATGCGGGCGCGCTGCGACTGCAGATACTCCACGGCCGGCACCATGCGGCTGCTGCGGAAGCCATTAGCGCGACCGGGATTGGTCAACTGCTTGTCGCGCCCCGAGCGCACCAGATCGTCGAAGAACACAGCGGACTCCACCCCGATACTGGAAACGTCCACGGTCCAGTCGGGCACGCTAACCGCCACCAGCTTGAAACCCAACTTCTCCATCTGCTCGATGGCCTTCTGCTCATTCGCCTTGGCCACCGGATCGCGAGTTTCGTCGAACGCATCTTTCAAATACCCCACGCGCAGCTTGTGAATATCCATGCGCGCGTTCCAGTTGAAGGGAATGTCGCTGACGCTCATGTCGCGATTGTCGGGCTTCGCGATTACGCTCATCACGACCGCGCAATCTTCGGCATACCGGCACAAGGGGCCGAGCCGGTCCTGTGTCCACGAGAGCGCCATCACTCCGTATCGGCTGACGCGTCCGAAGGTCGGCCGCAATCCCGTGACGCCGCATCGCGCCGAAGGGCTCAGGATCGATCCGGAGGTCTCGCTGCCGATGCCGAAGGCGACGAGTCCGCCCGCGGTTGCCGACGCCGGCCCCGCAGACGAGCCGCTCGAACCCTCCTCGAGGTTCCACGGATTCTTGGTCTGGCCGCCGAACCAGCGGTCGCCCTGCGCCAGTTCGCCGGAAGTGAGCTTGGCGACCAGCACCGCACCCGCTTCGCGCAGCATCGTGATCACGCTGGCCTCTTCGTCGAGCATCTGGTCTTTGTAGGCGTTGGATCCCCAGGTGGTCTTGTAGCCGGGAAGCGCGATGATGTCCTTGGCGCCCCACGGAATGCCGTGTAGTGGACCTTTATAGTGGTGCGCGGCGATTTCGGAGTCGGCGCGCTTGGCCTGCTCCATGGCGAGGTCGTCGAGGAACGTGACCACGCAGTTCAGCTTCTCGTTGTACTTGTGCAGGCGGTCCAGGTACATCTTGGTGAGGTCGACCGAAGTGACCTGGCGGGTGCGGATCAACTGGGCGAGGCGCGTGATCGGCCAAAAGGCGACGTCTTCGAGATTGGCGGGTCGCTTGGATGCAGGTGCGCTGAAGCGGATCGGCTGCCGGGTGTGATTCACCTTCATGCCCGGGACCAGCGGGCTGAAGTAGAACGGCGGCGAGACGTTATTCGGAATGTGCAGATTGCGCAGTTCCGTATACGTCGAGAGATTCCGGTTGACAGCCTGGAGCATGGCCTTCTGGTCGTCCTCGGAGAAGCTGAGGCCGGAGAGCGCCAGCGCCTGTTTGAGCATCTCCTGCGTGATTTCTGGTGCGTCCGACTGTTGAACTTGGGCCCACAAAACGCCCGGGAGGAGGGTGGATCCGAGGCCGATACCTGAGAAATAGCGCAGGAAGTTCCGGCGCGCAGACTGCGTTGCAAGCATATTGAGGGATTATACGGTGTTCCGGTGGGGTCCTGGAGACGGTTATTTCGCGCTTTTGCCGTTTCGCTGTTCCACGGTGATGATCCGGCTGAGGGCGTCCAGGTTCCTCATCATGCGCCGCAAGCATACCGGCTGATTGTAAATATCCATGCGACCTCAATATCACTGTCAATGCCGGGCTTGGTCGAGTGACCATTGCACCCGTTCCGCGATGAAGGCAGCGAAGGGCCGAATATCCGCATCGATGCTCGCATGGTCGAGCGCGGCGAGATAGGCGTTGCGGTCCTCGATGCGGACGACGGTCCATGGATATCCTCCCGAGGCGAGCATCGCATTCATCAGAAACCGCGCCATGCGTCCGTTACCGTCGGGGTAGGGGTGTATATAGCCAAACAGCCAGTGGCCAAGAACGGCGCACACGCCGGGCTCCGGTTCCTTTTCGAGAAGGTCGAAGAGCGCCGGCATGGCGTCACGCACGGCCTCCCACCGGGGCGGTACATAGCGGGAGGTACGCAGATAGACGGCGTCATTGCGGTATCCCGCCAGAGCGCGCGGCGCAATCAGACCGGCAGCGACGCACGGCTGGAACAGCTCGCGGTACCATTCGCGGTGCGTCATGCGCACCAAGTCTCCGGCATTGGCGCCGCCGATGATCTGGCCGACATTCTCCTTCACGACTTGAAAAGCCTGCCAATAGCCACGCGCCGCGAGCGCGTCGCGGCCCTGCCGATCGTCATTGTGCCGGTCCGGGTCCCAATTTCCCGCGCGCACCCGTTCGATCAGGTCTGGCGAAACGCTATAACCTTCGATCGATAGCGAATGATACGCGTCGGCGCGGTAGATGTCGTCGACGAATCTCAGGAAGGCGTCGCGGTCCCGCGGCAGTCCCGGCGGTGGCGGAAACATCTCCAGAACGGCGCTCCGCATCGACCCCCACATTGCGCGGACTCGCCCTACGATTGGCGCCGACGCCAGCGTCGCGGCCACTATCGCGGGAGCCGTCGCAAACGGATTGCTCTCGCGCACATCGTATCCGGCAGCCTTCATCGTTGTCACGATCTCGTCCGCGGCGGCGGACCGGCCGATGTGCCGAAGCGCGCCGGCCAGCCGGCCGGCAACGACGGTGTGCCCGCCGTCGAGCAGGCGGCGAAGCAACTCCGAGGCATCGGAAAAACTGGCAAGAACGACCTGTGTCTCGATCGGATTTGTGGTGAAGAACCCTTCGGGAACCCGGATCAGCGCCGCAGCTGCCGCAAAGAGACGCAACCCATCGCGTACAGTCACGTCGGCTGCGGCGGGCATTTGGGGCTGCTTGAGATCGTACAGCGATGTGTTGAATAGCAGGGTGATCTTGTTATTCATCCCCTTCGGGCTATACACAATGACTTGGGCAGGGATGACAGTATTCTCGGCGTGAAGGAGCAACGACTGCTCGGGCGAGAGATGCCACTCATCACCAAAACGTTCATTGCAGTAGCGTGCGCAAAATTCCCAGAAAGAAGCGTACCAGGGAGTGCTGTCGCCGTCGCGCGCCGCCGGCCCCGAGGAAATCAGCCAGCCCTTGATGACTTCCTGGAGAAAACCGCTCTGCAGGAGCCGCTCCCGGTGTGTGCGGCCGAGTTCCTGGGATTGGAACACACGCCGTCCGCCCTTCTGTAAGTCGCGAAGGATGGTCAGCGAGGCGGCGAATTTTTCATTGGGTGTGGTCATTGGCCTTCCCGCAAGGTCGGGTCTATTGCAAGTATATTATGTTGTACGGATACAAGTTAATGATGCTGTGCTGACGCAAGTTTATTGTGCTGAATGATCACAAGTTTATTCTGCTAATTGAAAGATTATAAGCGGCTTATTTCGTCGATATTTGAGCTACGAAAACAAGCTGTGCATGCAAACCAAAACTCAGTTTTCGTTCGAGTGGAGGCCGCCCGCTCCGGCGCGGAACGAGATGTTGCTGCGCAGCGGATCGTCTTCCAGCGGGGCCATGCAGTTCCACAGGCACGCTCCGCAGTGCACGCATTTTTCGCGATCGAAGACTGGCACGCCTTCCGCGCCGAGCGTCAGCGCCTGGCCCGAGCAGATCTCGATGCACAGCTTCGAGGCGCAGCTCGCGCAGAAGTCAGGATAAACAATGCGCACATGGTCGGCATAGCCCGGCGGCGCCTGCACCTTCCCGCCGATCAGCAGAGCGTCCTGGTGCGAGACCAGCAGTTGCCCGTCGTAAGGAATCTCAGGCCAGCCGCAGCGGCTCATCAGCGCGTCGTGACAGGATTCGCCTTTCGCCCGGCACTCCGCCACCAGACGATTCATCTCGGCGACGGGGATTTTGCGGCGGTAGTACTCTTCCAGAGTGGGCATGATGCGCGGTTCGCCCTTCACCCAGCGCTTGCCTTTGGTGTATCCGGCCAGCCCCATCCCGACGAGTCCCGGAACTATGCCGCGATGGAATCCGTCGCGCGCCTTCTCGGCGATGTGGCCTTCTTCTTCCACCCAACTCGCCCTTCGGCGCGCTACGTAGGTGCGCTCGAGATTCTCCTTGTTGAGCGGCTTCCCATCCTGGAGCAACTCCAGAACCGCTTCGGCCAGTTGGGTTCCGGTCGTCCAAGCTTCGTCCACGCCCGATCCGGTAAGTACATTGGTGCTTCCGGAGCCTTCTCCGATGCGGGCATACCCGTCGCCCACCAGCACTGGCTCTCCGCGGCGTCCAGACTCCTGCAACGACTTCGCACCCCACGACCGCAGCTTGCTGCCTTTCAAGTAGCGCCAAAGGTAAGGATGCAACATGAAATGCTGCAGGTAACGATACGAGGTCCGCATCGGGCTGCCGAACCATGACGGCACGAAGATCCCCACCGTCGCCATGCGCTCCGGATGCACGTACAGGAAGCCGAAGATCTCCGGCTCGGGATAGCCGAACGTGTGAATTACCGTGCCCGGCTCGAGGCGCGTATCTTCAGGCAGATCGACCACCATCTTCATGCCCAGCGCCCATTCCTGGTGATGATGACCGTCGGGGAGTCCGAACTCCTCGTCCAGTTGCCTCCCCACCGATCCGACAGGCCCATCCCCGACCACGGTCAATGCGGCGTGAATGTCCATGCCCGGCATAAACTGAGTTTCCGGCCGGCCGTCGCGGTCGACCCCTTGGTCGCAGAGACGCACACCATACACCCTGTCATCGGAATCGATCAGCGGGCCCTCGACGGGCGTGCCCGGCCAAATCTGCACCGTTCCGGACATCGCCAGCTCCGATCCCACAAATTGCAGAAACTGACCGAGGGACATCACCATCCCGCCGTGCTTATGCAGGAAGGTGGGAACGTACGGCAATTCCATGCCATAGTCGCACTCGAAACCGAGCACGCGCAGCAGGCGGTCGCCGATCTTCAGCGTGTGGGAACGGCGGCTGGCGCCGATCGGATCCAGCAGGTACACCAGCTTCTCATCGATAACCCGAGCCGCCATGGGGATCTGACTGGGCTGCAGATCGGGCAACGTGGCCCGAATCCCTCGCGCCCTGGTCACTACACCCGAAACGCCGAACGCGATGTCGTCGGCGCGTTCGTAGCAGGCCACCTGCAGTGGGAGCCCCGGATTGGCCGGGCTCTCCACCTGAGGCGTTCCATCCGGGTTCATCAGGCGCCGCGAAAGAGTAGTCAGAAAGCCGGCCGTTGCGGGACCGAACCCCACGCACACGATGTCGAGGTCCATCGTGGGCCGCTCCGGCTGTTGCGCCGGAGGGTGAGGCTCGTTGGGAAACAGATCGCTCATTGGGGGTAGTCCAATGCTTCCGGGATCATGACCTTGGTCAGCGCCTCAGCGGCACGGTCCTTCGCGAGTTGCGACCCGGTGAGACAGCCGTCCATGCGGACGCGCAGGCGCGAGAACTGATCGAGACCGTCGAACCGTACGCAGGGACCGGCTTTGGGCGTGTGGGTGCCATCGCGTTCCAGCACGTCGGTATAGCCGCGCGCCAGGCTGGCGATTCCCGGGATGAGGGATTCCAACGCGTCCAGATCGTCTGCCTCATAGCACGTGGCGCAGCCTTCCGTATCCCACGCGGGATGGCGGTTGTAGCCGAAGACCAACTCGGCGCAGACGCGTCCCACTTCGCCCGCGGCGTGCGCGGCGTGCACGTGGCAGAGATCGGTGAGGAAGGATAGCAGGGCGGGCAGACCCTCCGACAGTGCAGCGCTCTCCGGACCTTTCTTGCCCAACTCCAACACGTCGAGAATCTGGTATCGCGAGGAGAGCAGCCAGCAGAGCGCGTCGGCGAGAGGGAAAGTCACACCTTGCCGCGAACCTTGATACAGCTTGGCGCCGTCGGCATCGGTGCCCTTTTGCAGATGGTGGAGCGTCCAGAGCCACATCTGCATGGCCGTGGCGAGCGCGCAGGCGCCCGTTCCCGGGTGATCGTTGGCGATCAAGCGCATCTCCCGGATCCACTGTTGAAACTGCGCCAGGAACAGATCGTCAGTCATGGTGACGCTGAGTTGGCGGCGCTGGACGGCTTCGGGGCCCTCGTAGGTGGCCTCCAACTGCGCGTCCATCCACTTGTGGCCGAGGAAGCCGGGGCAGTCTTCGGTAATGCCGTAGCCTCCCATCAGGCTGACAGCTTCGCGCATCATGCGCGCGCCGTGTCCGGTGTTCCAGAGTTTGCAGGCGGGGCAAAGAACGTTGGCAACCGCGTCGAGTGTGGCATACGCGGTGAGAACTTCGTTCTCAGGGGCCAAAGGATAGCTCGCTTCGCTAGCGGGGGCCGGGGGCCTGGGGTCGAAGGCCGGAGAATGGCTCGCTCCGCCCGCGGGGAGCGGAGATTTATGCAGGACGTCGATTGCCTGCTTTTGGATGGCGCGCATTGCCTTCAGGGTCGCGCTGCCGGGTTTGACTCCGCTGGATTCGAGGATTCCCACCTTTTTCTGCTCTAAAGGATCGAGAAGATCGAATATTCTGGCAGCTTCGAATCCGAGGGATGCGCTGGCCTCCCCCGTCGCCCAGACGTCGACCAGGCGGTGAACCACGTCCTGCTTGAGTTGCAGGCCCAATTCGTAGCGCGGCGATCCGGGTGTGGCGATGGAACCGCCCCGGAATCGTCCACGGCCATAGCGAATCACCGGCTCGACCGCACTCAGCAGCTTCGCCGACGTCATGATGGCGACCGTGACGCGCGTACGCCGGAAGACCGCCTCGATGATCTCGCCATGACTGTAGCGGGGCACTACCACTCCGTCCTTGATGGTGTAGCCGCCGATGATGCGGCTCGCCGGGACGCGCAGACTGAAGATCGGGTCGCGCGTGGACGAGAGCTGGTGCACCAGTTTGCGCGTCGGGGTTCCGCGGTCGAAGGTGCCGGGGTCGGTCTCTTCGAGAATCACCATGCAGCTTCCCTTAATGCGCGGGTCGTCCGATTCCACGGCTGCGGTGACGAAGTTGGCAAACCCCATGTTGGTAATAAATCGGCCGCGCTTGTCGACCTGCAGCATGGGCTCTTCGCCGGGCTGCCACTCCGCGACTCGCACCTTGCCGCCCAACATGCCGGTCTCGACGCCGACGTACGGAATCGGCTCGGTCAGGCAGAAGGCGCCGCGCCATGGTTTGCGGTCTTCGCCCGGTTGCGCCGGAGCGCAGCGGCTCATGTAGTAGTCGCGCTGCTCGGGAGTGCCGCGCTCGTGAATGGGCGAGAGGGCCAGGCATCCGGCCAGGCTGCCCGTCGCCGCACCCGCATCCACCCACGCCAGTTCGAATGCCACCAGAGCCAGAGCGAGATTCTTCGGACCCTCGAGAAAGCCGCCCTGACCGGGATCCATAAATACACCGGTGACTCCCGATTCGTCGAACGCCTGTAAGAGGGCCTGCTTTTCGGGTGTCCATTCGTGCGTGTTGCGTGCACCTTGTGCCACCAGCCGGGCGACGGGTCCGCGCGCCACCGCCCGCACCGATTGCACCAGCATCTGCAGATCGTAACGGTCCGCAAAACGCCACAAGATCTGCCGGACATCGTCGCCGGGCAGCGCATGCAAGTAGTCTGTCTGGGTTTCCGTGCCTGCGAGTGCCATAGAGGAGAAATGCAGCAATCCGTCTGCCAGTGCATAACCCCATGGAAAATCACCACGCCGGAAGTACCTAAATGCGTGTTTCAGACCTAAAAGTGCTAAATTTGCCCCACTTGGGTTAGTTACCCACGGCACAGAGCGCGCTAGAATCGAGCAGAGTTGGTATGAACGATCAGGTGCGCACGGTACTTCGCGAACGACTCGCCGAGCTGGGCAACTCGGCACTGGGCTCCAGCGATTCGCTTCGCAGCGTCCTCTCCGGCACGCTTCCCGATGCGACGCCGGAAGTCGATGCACTGGCAGTCGCCGTGGACGCGCACGTACCTTTGGAATTGAGGGATTATTCAACAGACGCCGAGGCGCGGATGGCGCTCGATTCCAGCATTCTTCATCTGGAACGCGGCCTGCGGGTCGATAGGCCCTCGGCAGCCTGGGCCGTCCTTACCCTGGCCTCCGCGACGGGCCACATCACGGACGAGCAATTTCACGATCTGCTCGCCAAACTGGGCGGCGAGCCGTCGGTGCCTTCGGGACCCATGCCGGTTGCGGCGAACGTGGCGAGCCAGGCGGAGGTCCCGGCCAGATCTTGGACAGCTCCAGACAGACCACCGGAGCCGCCAGTTTCCACGCCTCCGCCACCACCTCCGCCGCCCCCAGTGCGGCGTGCCGCGCCGCCACCGCAGGTGACGCGCGTGAAACCTCCACCACGTCCAACGAAGGCCCCGCCCGTTCCGGCACAGCAAGCGGCCTCGCAGCCGAAGCAGGTCGGGCTCGGCTGCGTGATCATGGTCGCATTGGCGGTCGGATTTTTCAGACTCGGCATGCATCAGTGGCAGTCTCACACGCCTGCCACGGTCCCAGTGCCGCAGACCAGTCCCCAATCCACCGGGACGGCCCCTAAGCCCGTTACCGATCCGCCAGTGGAAATACCGGTCGAACCCCCGCCTCCACCCGGACCTCCGGGGACGGAGCCGCAGCGCCCCACCCCGCGTAAGGTGGACGTCCGGGTTCAGGTAGAAAAGCTCATCGATCAGCCGCCGCCGAAGTACCCGCCACTAGCAAAGCAGGCGAGAATCCAAGGTGTGGTGACGTTGAAAGTGCTCATTGCGGAGGACGGTACCGTCAAATCGGCCCAACTCGTGTCGGGGCACCCGCTGCTGGCACCTGCAGCCTTGGATGCCGTAAAGCGCTGGCGCTATCTGCCCACATTGGTGGACGGAGTACCGGTCGAAGTGGAGTCGGAAGCTGACGTCAGTTTCAAGCTGAATCAGTAACGGTACTTCGGTCTCTGAGTCGACGCATTGAGCCGCGGCGCTCCTGGGGGTCCGATGTTTTTTCGAGTTGGCTGTCCACTCGCCGCGTGGTTGATGCCAGGTTCTGGCCGTAGATTTCGATCCATGTTCCAGGAGCAACAAGGCGTCACCAAACCCGAAGCGAATCCGGCCGCCCGGCAGTTTTCGTTTTTTGGTTCCCTGAACGCGGCGCAGGTCAGTGGCGCACTGGAAGAAATCCGGCGGCCTGCAGTTCGGCCTTCGCGCGCTGCAGCGCCATGGCATCGGGGTAGGGTCCTACCAGCACGCGCAGACCGTCGGACGCACTTTTGATGAATGCCGGAAATCTCTTGTCCTTTAGCTTCCGAAGTGTGCGCTTTGCCAAGTCCCGGTCGACAGTGGCAACCACTTGCCAATAGAACCCAGTCGAAGCTCCTTGAGGGTGAGTTTCCCTGGAGGGCGCGGCCACCGGGGGCGTGGGCTTGGGCAACGTGGCGGCTGGTGGCTGGGCACCCGGCGATGGATTGCGTAGTGATGACCGCTGAGCCCTCGCCGCCATCTCGTCCACGGTCACGTGTCCTAACCACACCAGGCCCGCGATGTACGATACCAGCACTAACCCACAACCGATAGCGATCAGCCTCCCACGCCGGGAACTGGGCAGAGGGATCAGGAGGAGCCGTTCGCGCCAACTTAGGTGCCGGTCCACCGCGCGATCGGACGGCTCCGCCTCGGTGCCCTCGGTGAGCTTGGCGGGACGGAGCAGGTACACGAACTCGTCTCGCGGAAAAAGCCGCATCCAAGCCTTGCTCCATTGCGCGAATCGCTCCTGGATACCGGCGTCGTTGATTTTTGGCGTGGAAGCGTCCGGTGCGACGGCACGGGGCTCGTTTTGTACCGGAAGCGGTTCGGCGGCGACAGGCTCAGGGACGAGATTCTCTGCGGGCTCCGGTTGCATCGGCTGTTCCTGCTCCGACGTAACCACCTCAACGGGTTTGGAGACGTGACTCTCGCGAGCCGTGCTCACCATCGACTGCAAGGCCAGTATCTCCGGCTCGCCGGGGTCAAGCTGAAGAGCGCTCTCGAGGATTCTCGACGCATCGTCGAACCGCAGAACCGCCAGCTCTTCGTGCACTCGCTCGGTCAACATCCGCAGTTCTTCGCAATGCTGCAGTTCTTCGCAATGCCGCCGTTCCGTTTCCGCTGTCTCCACCTCGACGCGTGCCCGCTCCTCCTCCGCCGCCGCCCAATCTGCCAGCTCCAGAGCCGCCCGATTGTGCGGCTCGATCGAGAGAATGGCGGCCGAGGCCCTGGATACGACCGCAAAATCACGGTGCTCTGCGGCTTGCCTTGCTTCCGCCAGGAGCGCTGCGATCTGCCGGACTCGCTCTCGTCCCGCCCGTGCCGCAACGAGGCGCGCGTCCAGATCTGCTCGCAAATCCCCTGCCCCGTCCGTCGATAGCAGTTCGCGGACCGACTCCAACCCCGCGATCGCTTCGTCGAAACATCCCCGCTGCAGCAGTTCCTCCGACTCCCGCACTGCCGCCTGAACCACCGCGATCTGCCGGACTCGCTCTCGTCCCGCCCGTGCCGCGTCGAAGCGCGCATCCAAATCAGCTCGCAAATCCCCTGCTTCATCCGTCGATACCAGTTCGCGGACCGACTCCAACCCCGCGATCGCTTCGTCGAAGCATCCCCGCTGCAGCAGTTCCTCCAACTCCCGCACTGCCGCCTGAAAGCGTTGCTCGAGAACAATTCTGTCGCGCCGGCATTGGATCTCGCGGCGCAGTTCGTGACTCCTGGCATGGCTCGGATCCGCCTCCAGTGCCCGCCACAGGCTCTGCTGTGCCGATGCCAGGTCGCCGCCAGCGAGCCACCTCTGCGCCTCCTGCGCTTGGCAGTCCGCGTGATTCCTGCGGAGCTGAGCTTCGATCGGGGCGAGGTCGAATAGCAAATCCTGCAGGCTTTGGTAGCGCTCGGAAGGACGTTTGGCGACGGCTTTCAGGAGCACCGAATCCAACGGCGCGGGATAGTCGGCGATCGATTCGCGCAATGGTGTGAGCTCTTTGTTCGAGACCAGATTCATGGTCGCGACCGGATTGGGAGCGCGAAATGGATGTTCGCCGCAAAGCAGCTCGTAACCGAGCACTCCAAACGAGAAGATGTCGCTCACCGCGGTGGCGTCCTCGCCGGCAAACTGCTCCGGCGCCATGTAGAGCGGAGTGCCGACGAGCACACCGGTGGACGTCTGCCGCGACAGATCCGGATCGGCCATGCGCGCGATGCCGAAGTCGAGGATTTTGACCGTACCGTCGACGACCTGCATGACATTGGCGGGTTTCACGTCGCGATGGATGACGCCATTCTGATGCGCATACATGAGGCCTCTGGCGATCTCGGCGAGGATCGCCACCTTGTCCAGCAGTGACAGAGGTACCGCACTCTCGATGACTTCGCGGAGACTCCGCCCGTCGAGTAATTCCATCACCAGGTAAGGCGCGGCCTCGTGCACGCCGAAGTCGTAGATGGTGACGATGTTTTTGTGTTTGAGCTTCCCGGTAGTGCCGGCCTCGAAGCGGAAGCGGGCGAGCATACTCGGGTCGTGAACGGAGGTCAGTAGCTTGATCGCGACCTCGCGGCCGACCAGCGGATCCCACGCGCGATAGACGGCTCCGAAACCGCCCTTCCCAATTTGGCCTCGGACGAGATATCTGCCGAGTTCTTCCATTGCAACAATTCCGCAACATTATACTGCAGCGACCAGGGAACTCATCCTCAAGGTAGGATATTGAGATCCCCGTAACGATACGATTCAGGAGGCCCAATCGGATGAACCGTAAGAGAGTTAGTGTTGGCGTCGCGGGTGTCTTCGCGGCCTGCGCCTTTGCCTTTCAGACGCCACCGGCAAGCGTCCCGGCAGATCACCTGTCCGACCCGTTCGCCACCGGCTGGATGCTGGTGGACACCAATGGCGACGGGATCGCCGACTTCATCGCCGGGAAGGTGGTGGTGCCGACCAATCCGAGCGCGGTGGAGAACGCGGCGGCGGCGGATCTTGCGGCGCGGTTGGGCTACGGATCGACGGGCTTGACGATGCCGGTGGTGGTGATGGCGGACGCCAGTCTGGGTAACGCGCCGCGAATTCAGGTCGAGAAGGCGCCGTACTCCTCCCGCGAGTTGGCAACGCTGGCCACCCTGCTCGAAAAGCAGGAAGGCGGGGTGTTTCTCTCGGAGGGAAATCTGGCGATCATCGGAACCGATGGCGACGGGTTGCTCGCGGCCGCGGAAGGATACTCGGCACGGGCTCCCTATCAGTGGCGCGTTCCGGGCGACAAATTGACAGCCATCGCGGAGGCGGTACGGACGGCGGCTGCCGACCCCTCAGTGCAACTGGCCGGCGTGACCTACGTAAAGGGGAAGGCGGGTATTCATCGCGCATACGTGCGGGGACGAGTCACGTTCACGCCAGCGATGCTCAATGCGGCACTGTCCCAGCCGGCTCTGTCGGCGGTGCATGAACTGGTGGTGTTGGGGAGCGCCGCGCCCGTATCGGCGGTGAGTACGAAGCCCGAAGCCGTGGCACCGGCACCAGCGGCTGCCAACCCTACAGGACGCGGCGGCGACAATGCGGCTGCGGGAAATGCGCCAGGAGGTGACGGCGCGGCCGCGGGTGGCGGCGGGGCTACGAAGCTCGATCTCGCAACGCTGTACACCAGCCGGGGACTCTTCACCGGAGCCGCCCGCATGCCGTTGCCTTCGACTCTGAACGGACATCTCTATGTGCCTGCGGGCGCGGCCGGGACCGCGATGGCTAATCTCGCCGCACGGATGGGCATGGAGACCACCGGCATTAATCTGCCGCTGGCGACTCCCGTCGACACGGCCACCGTGCGCGATGTGCGCGCGCAGGCCGTGATTGCCGGCGATTCCGTACTGTCGCAGGAAGTCGAGAAAAAGCTGACGGTGTCGGATACGGCCGCCGCGCAGGCGGAGACGCCGCTCACCGCGGGAGAGGGCGAACTGCGCATCGTCGATGACGCATTCGGGCGCCGTGCGGCGGTGTGGGCCCGCGGCGACCAGCCCGGTTCGACGGCGGCGCTCGATCTGCTGGCGGGCCATCTCCCCAATCTCTGGGAGCCCGGAAAGCAATATCTCTCGGTCGAAGAGATCCGCTACGATCTGCATCGCTTCTTTTCGCGAAGGTCGGGCGTCGGACAGGCGTCAGTCGGGCTGTATCTGCTAAATCGCTGGATGAAGGGCATCGATAGCACGGGGATCAAGGATGTGAAGGCCGAGTTGTACGTGGAGGTGGCCGATCCGCGCCTCAAGGACTTCGTGAAGACCGAGGTCACGGCCGACCTGCACACCGACGCACAAGTGGAAGCCTCCAGCCTGCGCGCCGGGTCACGATGCTGCCAGCAGGATCCCGTGCTGCATTTCCGCGCTCCGGGAGTACCGTTCCAGCAAGCCGCGCCCGATTTCACCGAAGATATCGTGATTCCATGGGAAGGCAAACGGCTGGTGGACGCCGTACGGCGCGCGTCGCCGCGCATCGCCGCGGGACAGCCGGTGAATCTCGTGGCGCGTGTCAGCGAGGGCCCGGAGCAGCGCCGCAAGCTCGAAATCCAGTTGCGCGAGATGCTCACCAAGGCGGGCGCGGATGCTAAACGGTTGAACGTCGAAGTGCTGTGCTCGTACAAGCAGGGGTATAGCTGGCTGATGGACGAGATTGCGCCGCTGCTGGCGAAGAAGCCGGTGGCCACGATTCAGATCGATTTCGCGAAGAATGTCGATACCACCGGGGTGCGGGCGATGCATTCGGAGGCGCGCTGGGTGCAGGAACTGTACCCCGTCGACGAGATGCTGGCGCGCAAGCTGAATCTGCCGCTCGAGAAGATCTCACTGCACGAGATCGAGGAGCCGCCGGCGAATGGCCCCACCTATCGTGTGCATGCGTTCGACACGGCGGGGAAGGAGATTCTGGCGCGCGACTTCAAGGTCGCAGCGGTGATGCAGCCGTACAACGGCGTGATTCCGCGCTACGAACAGGTGCAGGTGGCAACGGGGTGGGTGCGGCTGGAAGCGGGCGCGAAGGCCATTCTCGATGAGCGCGTGAAGACCGATATCGAAGAGTTCTGGGACCACTATCAGAACAAGACACTACCGCGCGTCTATCAGTTCGTGATGGCACAGGCGCACGGTGAATTGCGCCCCGAGTTTGCGCCACCGTTCGACACGATCAAGCTCGACATCCACATGAGCGAGCCGGACTACAGCCTCGACCTCGACAAGGAGCGGATCTCGTCGCTCGAAGCTTTGCAGGAGGACACCTTCTACTCCACGGGCGTGTTCTTCAGCATGATGGGCGACCTGGAGAGCGGGCGTCCGATCAACTACACGGGGCGGATCATTCCGATCGTGCACGGCTCGGAGGACGGCAAGGACGGGCGCGTGCATATCGAGTTTTACGGGAAGCCGGCCGCGAATCCGCTGGTGCGTCTGAGTTGGACCGACGCCGAAGGCAAGCACCACAAGCAGGAGCGGAACCTGCCCGCCTTGACGGGCGAGATGCAGCCGCGTCTGGTCCAGGCCCGCGTCAAGGCCGGAGGGCCTGGCGCGGAGCGATTGCTGTGGACGCTGCCTGCCGACTTCTCCCCTGACCAGTACGAGGACTGGCTCAAATTGGAGGGCCAGGACCAGGTGGATCGCAGCATCCTCGCCGTGGAGGCGGCACGCGGGCAGTTGCACTGGCTCGAGCAGTTGCACGCCGCCGGGCTGTATCGCGACGAGGTGGCGTATCCGCACCTGAAACAGATGGCGGTGGAGTTCGAACTGCCGCTCGAGACGAACAAGCTGGAAGGGCCGGCGGCGCGCGAGTTCGTGAGCTTTGCGGTGCCGGCGCCCGCCACTCCGCGGCCGATGATCACGGAGGTGCCGAAGATCGAAACCACGCCCATCGTGCAGTGGGACGAGCCGATCAGTCCTGCCGAGAACGCTGCTATTCTGGCGCGGCTCGCGACGTTCCCAGGTGTCAGCGTGTACTGGATGGGCCGCAGCTATCTGGGTGAGAACCTCTGGGCGGCGGACGTGACCTTGCCCACACCGGCGGTACTGCGCTCGTGGGCCAAGGAGAGCACGACGAAGGCTGTGATCGTCTACTCTGGGCGGCAGCATGCAAATGAGGTTTCGAGCACCAGTCACATCAACAAGCTCGCCGAAGAGCTGCTCACCGACCCGGCTAAGCACGACCTGCTAAAGAAGGTGAACGTGGTGCTGCATCCCATCACCAATCCGGACGGCGCGCAGCTTTCCGTGGATCTGGCGAAGATCACACCCGACAATCTGCTGCATCCCGGATATCACGGCACGTTGAGCGCGGATGTTTCGACAGGACAGGCCGAGACCGACCCGATATACCCGGAGTCGCGCACGCGCAAGCAATTGATCGATGCCTGGCTGCCCGACGCGTTTCTGAATCCGCACGGATATCCGTCGCACGAATGGGTGCAGCCATTTTCCGAGTACACGGGTTGGGTGCAGAGCCGGCAGGGCGCAAATTCCGGGCGGGCGTGGTGGATCCCGCGCGGCTGGTTCACCAGCATGGGATATTTGCGGGACGAAACGCACCCTTACAGCAAGACTGTGGCGTTTGCGATTCAAGATCGGATCGTGGAGGCGGAGCGCAATGTTCCGGGACTACTGCCGCTCGAAGAGCGAATGAACGGGCGCTATGAGCGCTTCGGCCAGCGGTGGCAGCCGCGCGACATGTTCCAGCCGATCGTGAACGGAATCCGGATTTACATGTCGTTAAAGGGGACGGCTGGGCGCGGTGGCGCGGCGGGCGGCGGTGGGGAGGCCGGAGCGGCAGGTGCAGGCGGTGCGGGCACTCCCGGGAGCGGCGGAGTGGGTGGCTTGTCGGCGGACATCACCTGGGACGCGGCCTACACGGAGGCTCCGGACGAAACTGCGCACGGCGATTACATGAAGCTGATGGCGTCGGCAGGCCTGGCGTTTGACTACGTACATCTGCATTATCTGGCGGATGGCGATCTGCGCATCACGCGGACCGAGCGGGATGCGGGTGGCACGGTCACGTTGCGGGTGGAACGGGCGCGTCCAATCCTGCCGCCCGGAGTAAAGGCGTTGCCGGCGGCTGCGGCGCAATAAAGCAGGATTGAAGGCAGGGGTTAGGGGTTGGGGGTTAGGGGTTGGGGCTCCCGGAGCGTCGGGTGACGTCGAAGGTTGTCGAAGGTGGGGTTCCGTCCGTTCGCGCGGGTCACAATTGCTGCCGCAGCGCAACCCCCAACCCCCAACCCCCAACCCCCAACCCCTAACCCCCAACCCCTAACCAAACCCCCAACCGCTGCTTTCCCGGTGGGCACGTAGTACACTGAAAATTCAAGATGATGAAGTGGTTGCGGCCGATCGTCATGATGGCCCTGTGCGCCTCTCCGGGCTTGGCGGTCGATTGGAAGGCCCTGAGACCGCAAGGGTGTGTAAGCGATTTCGCGGCGGTGGTCGACCCGCGAACCAAGACGGAACTGGAGGCCTACTGCCAACAGGTAGAAGAGGCGTCCCACGTCCGCATCTCCCTCATCTCCATCGCTTCGCTGGAAGGAGAGCCTCTCGATGATGTCGCCCGCACGATCTTCCGCGCCTGGGACGACGGCGCACCTGCTAGAGGCGACACGGCAGCCGCCAAAGACCAGCGAGTCATGGTCATTGTGACCGTCAACGACCGGCACGATTGGGTCGGAATCAGTTCCGGCCTGAAGCCGGAATTGGGCGACGATCTCAGCGGCCGGATCTTGCGGGAGTCGCGGGCCGCGCTGCGCAAACGGGATTACGGCGAAGCTTTTCGCGCTGCGGCGGAGACCATCGGCGAGACCTCCGCAAAGGTGCGGCATGTCCCTCTGCACGCGAGGATCGGGCGGAAGATTCACTGGTCGCCCGCCGATGCGATTCCGTGGATCGCGATCGGTGGCGCGGCCGTAATGCTCGCGGTGCTGATGTGCGCGGGAAACCCGAAAGGTTACGGCGGATTCGGGGGACACGGGCTTCTGCCCGGCCTGATACAGCGCGGGAGCATGCGGAGATCCACGTGGGGCAGCAAAAGCAGCGGCGGATTCGGGGGATTCGATTCGGGCGACTCCTCGGGCGGCTTTGGCGGCGGCTGCTGCCGCGACTGGTAGGATTCTTCATCCATGGATGCACTGCTCAACCAACTCGTGGACCGGCTTCAGAAGGCCTATGGCGAAGGGCTCGTCTCAGTGGTGCTCTATGGATCGGGTGCGGCTGATGATCACCAGCCCAGGTTCTCGGATCTCAACGTGTTGTGTGTGCTGAACCAGGTCACGCGGCGGGAACTGGCTCTCGGCGAGGAGATCTTCGGCTGGTGGCGGGAGCGAGGCAATCCCTCTCCGTTGTTGATGACGGAGGCGGAAATCGCGGATTCGACAGACTGCTTTCCAATGGAGTTTCAGGACATCCGGCGCTATCGGCGGATTCTGTTCGGCAAGGATGTGGCGGCCGATCTCGCGGTGGACGGGCGATTCTATCGCGCCCAGGTGGAGCACGAACTGCGCGCGAAGCTGCTGCGATTGCGGCAGAAGGCTGCGAGCATGATGACCGACCCCGATCTGCTGCGGCGCCTGCTGGCCGACTCGATTTCCACTTTCTGCGTGCTGTTTCGCCACGCTCTGGCTCTGCACGGCCGCGATGTGCAGCCGCGGCGCCGCGACATCATCCAGGCTGCCAGGGATCATTTTGCGATTGACGCGTCGCCGTTCGAAAGGCTGCTCGACTTGCGCGAAGAACGCATCAAGCCGCGCGACACCGAGCCGGTGGCCCTGCTGCCAGCCTATTTGCAGGGCATCACCCTGGTGATCGATGCTGTCGACCGGCTGGAGAAATAGTGAGATCCAGCGTCAAAACCGCCCTGATCCTGCTGCCCGTACTGTTGGCCGCGACGGCTGCGGCAGGCACTACGTTCGTACGGGTGCGGGCGGACCTGGCGCAGCAGCGCGCGGCCATCAATACCGAATGGACGGAGGTGGACGAGGCGCTGCAGGAACGGGCGGAGCTGGTCGAGAACCTCGTCAACGCGGGACAGAAACTGGCGCCGATCGGCAGCGATGTGATGACTCAGGTTACCGAGGCGCGCAAAGCGGTGACCGGCGGTCCGGGGCCCGACGACAAGATCCAGGCGCACCTGCGGCTTTCCAATGCGCTGGCGAAGGTGCTGCTGGAAGCCGAAAATCATCCTAACCTGCGCAATGACGACGCATTCCTGCGGCTTCAGGAAGAGATCCGTAACAGCGACGACCGGATCGCCGAAGCACGCTTGAGGTACAACGACTCGCTGGAGCACTACAATGCGCGCATTCAGAGCTTTCCACAAAACCTGGTGGCGCGGATTTCCGGGTTCCGGCGAAATGACGCGTATTTCCCAACGGAGCACTTTTGAAATCAGATATGACGGAAACATTTGCAAACTACATCAATGGCGAGTGGGTAAAGAGCGGAGCAGTTTTTGAAAACCGCAACCCGGCGAATACCGATGAGCTGGTAGGCAATTTCGTCAAGGGCAAGGCGAAGGACGTGGAGGATGCTGCCGAGGCAGCGGCTGCCGCACTCCCCGGGTGGTCCACGATGACCGGCCCGGCGCGTGGCGCGATTCTGTATCGCGCGGCCGACATCCTGGATAAGAAGTTCGAGCAGGTGGCGGCGGACATGACCCGGGAGGAAGGCAAAACCCTGCCCGAGGCCAAGGGCGAGGTCCGGCGCTCTATCAACATCCTGCGTTATTTTGCGGGCGAAGGTTCACGCATGCCCGGCATGCTGGTGCCTTCGGAACGCGATCGGGTCCACATGTTCGCGCTGCGCAAACCGATCGGTGTGGTGGGGTTGATCACTCCGTGGAACTTTCCGAGCGCCATCCCGGCGTGGAAGCTGGCGCCGGCGCTGATCTGCGGGAATACCGTGGTGCTGAAGCCGGCCTCGGCGGCTCCGCTGAGTGCATGGCGGATCGTGGAAGCACTGCACGAAGCGGGCATTCCCAAAGGCGTGGTCAACTTCGTGGCTGGGTCCGGCGGCGAGTTGGGACAGGCGCTGGTGAGCGCGCGCCCGTTGAAGGCAGTGTCGTTTACCGGGTCGTGCGACATCGGGAACTGGTTGCATGGGGAGGCATCCAAGCGGCGGCTGCGCATTCAACTGGAGATGGGCGGCAAGAATCCGACCATCGTGCTGGGGGATGCGGATTTCAAGTCGGCTGTCGAGAATGTGGTGAACGCCGCGTTCTTTTCAACCGGACAGAAGTGCACGGCGACCAGCCGCGCGATCGTGGAAGATTCCATTTACGACCGCTTCGTCGAGGCCGTGGTGGAACGTACGCGCCGCCTCAAAGTGGGCAACGGCATGGAAGCTGGAATCGATATCGGGCCGTGCGTCGATCAGGCGCAGATGGAGACGGTGCTGCGGTACATCGAGATCGGGCGGGCGGAGGCCGGCAAGCCACTCTGTGGCGGCAATCGCCTGGCCGAGGGAGCGCTGGCGAAAGGCTATTTCGTGGAGCCCACGGTGTTCGCGAACGTCGAGGAGAAGCATACCATCGCGCAGGAAGAGATCTTCGGGCCGGTGCTCGCGATCATGCGCGCCAAGGACTTCGAGGATGCCATGCGGATTGCGAACAACATTCCGTTCGGCTTGTCGTCATCGATTCAGACCACCAGTCTGTCGCGCACGTTTGAGTACATCTACCGCGCGGAAGCGGGGCTGTTGACCGTGAATCTGCCGAGCGCGGGCGTGGAGTATCAGTTGCCGTTCGGGGGCTCTAAGGATTCGAGTTTCGGACCCAAGGAGCAGGGGCCGGCGGCGATGGAGTTCTACAGCGATTACAAGACCGTGTACCTGAAGTACTGAACGGGATTCTCAATGCTTTTAGGACAAATCAAATCGTCGAGCGGCGTGATTGCCGCTTTGTTTGAGAACGGACTGGCCCGGCCGATTCCGGGTCACAGTATGCTGGCCCTCATCCGACGGTCGGAAGTGGAGAAGATTCCGCTTTCCAAGCTTGCGGCCGACCTCGCCAGCCGTCATGGCGAAGAGCAAGCCCCGGTGTTGCCGATCTCTCCGCCCGAAGTGTGGGGCTGCGGGTGTACTTACGAGACCAGCGCTTCCTTCCGTGACGCCGAACACGGCACGCGCGAGGGCATGTACGCGTACGTTTACCGCGAAGCGCGGCCGGAGATCTTCTTCAAGGGCACGACGCGCGTATGTGTCGCGACGGGGCACACCATCGGAATACGCGCCGATTCGAAATTCACGGCACCCGAACCGGAATTGGCAGTCGTGCTGGGCACCGGCGGCGTCATCGCCGGATACACACTGGCCAACGACGTATCGGCATGGGACATCGAGCGGGAGAATGCGCTATACCTGCCGCAATCAAAGACGTATGACTGCTGCTGTGCGCTGGGACCTGTGATGATTACGGCGGACGCATTGCCCGATCCGTACAATCTGGATATGACCTGCACCATCACGCGTGAGGGCAAGGAGATTTTCTGGGGGAGTACCTCCACCTCGCGCCTGCACCGGCGCGTGGAGAAGCTGGTGGAATATCTCATGCGCTCCAATCACGTGCCATGCGGAACGGTGGTCTTGACGGGCACCGGGATTATTGTTCCGGCCGAAGCGGCTCTCGCTCCGGGGGATGTCGTCAGCATCAAGGTGGCGGAAATCGGCGAACTCGTCAACGGCACGGTCATAGTGGAATAGCACCGTGCCTGACGAAAGGCTTGTGCAACTGGCGGCGGACCTGTGCATTCCACAGATTCGCCGCCACATCTTTCTTTGCTCCGACCAGACCAAGCCCAAGTGCTGCGACAAAGAAGTCGGGCTCGAATCGTGGGACTATCTCAAGCGCCGGATCGCCGAACTGGGGCTCTACGACCGGGTTTATCGGACGAAGGCGAATTGCCTGCGCATTTGCGAGCGTGGCCCGATCGCCGTGGTCTATCCGGAAGGCGTCTGGTACCATTCCGCGCGGCCTGAAGTGCTCGAGCGGATCATCCAGGAACATCTGATTGGCGGGCGGGTGGTGGAGGAGTTCACCTTCGCCAAGTCGGAACAACTACCTGCCCCCGAAACATCTGCCTGAACTTCACGCGCACGGCTCGCAATGTTGTCTCGATGTTTGCAGTGGTTTAGCGTGAGGGAGCGAACTCGTCCCGCCCTTTCCTGGCATCCTGCCGGTCTACTTTTCGGCACTGTGCAGTAGTTGTGCGGCCCTGGTGAAATCTCCGGAGTGGCCAGCACAACCCCCCGCGGTTCACCAGTTCGACTCTTCCTCATGGTCGAACACTCTCGACTGGAGCACCTCCATGGCTGCCACGATGCGTTCGACCACATCGTCCGTTTGCGCCTGACCGGCAACCACCGATGCGATCGCGGTCCTTTGCGAATTGAGGTTCTCCTCGATTTCGTGCATCCGCGTGCTCACATACTCCTGCTGCACGGTTTCGTTTTCACACAGCACGTCCATCCCGTCTTTCATCGCGGCAATGCGCGTATCAGTCCCTTCGATCTTCTGTTCGATCTGTTCGACGTGAGCCCTGATTCGCTGGACGACGGTGTTGTTGCTTTGCTCCATAAGAGCGGTCCGCCCTTGTGCCGCGGCCAGTTCGGATTCCACGTTCGACAGTCGTGCGCGGAGCCCGCTGATCGTGTCAGCGGATGCCTGCTGCATTTCGATCATGGCCTTCTGGTGCGTCTGGAGAAGCAAAGACATGCGCGCTTCGAGTTGCTCTGTCTCGGCGCGCAGCGCCGCCATCACCCCCTTCTGCAGGGTTACACCGTCGGCACGGGGTGCGGCGATGGCGAGGATCCTGAGCTCCGTGATGATCTTTTGCATCCGTTGGCAGCGAATCTCCGGGTCCCTCGCAATGCAGTTGCTGATCAGGTGATCGACGGGGCTTCCCGAGGGCGGCGGAGCGGACAGGGTGAGCGACTCGACGAGAGCGTCGGCGTCATCTCCGTCGAAGGCGCGGAGGCCGGTCACCATCTCGTATACGATTGCGCCGAACGCGAAGATATCGCTGCGGGCGTCCGGAGAGTGACCCTGCAGAATTTCCGGGGCGGTGTAGGGTGTGATGGCCGCCGGCTGACTCGGCTCGCCGATCAACTCCAGGCCGGTGGCGGTAATAGCGATATTCGACGGAGTCAGGTAGCCACAGGTGTGTCCTGAGTCGTGGAACTGACGTAGCGCGTCGGCTAGCATCAGGGAGTAGCGCAACGCTTTCGATAAAGGAATTGGCCCTTCGGCCAGAAGCTGTCCGAGAGTGACAGTCAACGAATCACTTGTTACATTCACGTCGAGAGCGGTCATCTTTGATCCTCGCTGAGGGGTCCGTGGACCCTTCTGAACAGAGTCAAACAGTTTGTATGGAAGGGTACAAGTTATCCAAGGGCCACCAGTCGGGACTATGGGGACTGGCCTGAGTACCAGCGTTACGTACTGGTTATTGAGGTACCCAATTAACAAATATATCTGGATCTCTGTTTCTGGAAATGGGAGGCGCTACAGCTGTTCTTGAGGGGATTTCCGACAACGGAAATCTGCTGGAGGACATACGAAACGGCTCATTCCAAGGCTGGAACAGGAGCCAGGAATGATGCCCCCGAAAAGACTCTTCAAGCAGCTCTGTTGGGGAATTCTACACTTCTAACCGCAAAGGCCAATTCTGCGATCAAGCAAGCCTTCCGTGCGAGCCGGTCCTTCACATCGCTGACCATGTCCTGGAACTGGGATTCGGCTGCGGCGCGGCGGCCGAGACGTTGCAGTTCGGAGCGGTGGATCTCAGTTGCGTTCTCGCAAATGCCGCTCGATATCCGATTTAACAAGCTGTCACAACCCCGTCTGATTCTCATCTGTCGCCTCCCGGAGCATCCTTTGCTAGAGTCCTGAGTGCCAACCGGCATGAACGCCTTTGTTCTACTGGTTCTATTATCAGAACATTGTATGCAAAGCTACAGTTCTGCAAGTGCTACGGAAGTAATGGTACACCCAACGAAACTTCAGGTACCTGATGCTCTCGTCGGTTCGGCCTCTCACGGGAAATCACGGGCGCGTCGTGGCTCGAAAGCGAGCCGCGTGCCTAGCGAACTGAAGACCTTCTTAAGCACAACTGCTGGAAACTCCATACACGTTTGATCGGCCTTTTCAGTTCTTCTCAATAGAGAGGAAATGAACGGTCTCACATTGCTGGCCAGCGTCACGCCGTTTGATGAACCGCGGGATCGCTCGGGGGTACTCGATCGGGCCAAAGCGGGCGATCTGGGAGCCTTCGAAGAGCTCATGCGACGTTATGAGCGCATGGTTCTGGTTACGGCGCTGCGCCTGTTGGGCAGCCTGCCGGATGCGCAGGACGTATCCCAAGAGGTGTTTCTGAAGCTGTATCGGAACCTTGGAAAACTGGAGTCGTCGGGCGCATTTCCAGGGTGGCTGTACCGGGTCACCGTCAACACTTGTCACGATTGGCGCCGGCGCTGTCCGGCGTCGTTATCGATGGAGGATGCGGGCGAGATCGCGTCGGGGGAGGCCGACCCGCAGCAGCAGACCGCGGCAGGGGAACGCAAGCGAGCACTCGAAATGAGTCTGCGCCTGCTCTCCGCAAGGGAGCGGGAGGCCCTGGTGCTGCGGGATTTGGAGGGGCTTTCGACGGAAGAGGTGGCGCGGGTGCTCGGATCGACGGAAGCGACCGTGCGCTCGCAGATTTCCAAGGCGCGGGTGAAGGTGAAAGGTTTCGTGGAGCGCTACTTCCGGAGGCGTGTATGAATTGCAAAGAGTGGGAAGATCGGATCGCTCTCTATGCTGGAAGCGACTTGCCGGCGGCAGCGGGGGCGCTCGTAGAGCAGCATCTTGAGGAATGTCTCGGATGCCAGCTCTTCGCGAGCGGGCTTCGGGAGGCGCAGGCATTTCTGGCGGAGTGTCACGAAGAGGTTCCGGACGAGGCGCACTTTGCGGCGGTGCGGGCGCGGGTGGTGGCGAAATTGGAGCGGCAGCGCGTGCCCTGGTGGCAAAGAGGTTGGGGGTATGGCTTCGCGGCGGTGGCCGCGCTCGTGGTTCTGCTCCTGGCCGGCAAGGTTCCGACCGCGGACGTTCCGTCTCCCCAGGTGGCGATGGCGCATCCGCCCGCGCCTCCTCTGGTGGCCCCCGTTCGGGCGAAAGTTCCGGAAGCAGGGCGCGCTGCAGCGAAAGGCTTCGCGGGTGAGCCGGTGTTGATTCGCATCGTGTCGAACGACCCGGACGTGGTGATTTATTGGATTGCCGAAACAAAAGGAGAATAAGATGAAACGACTGTTACTGACCCTGATTTTGGCTGCGGCGCCCATGCTGGCACAGCCGGCGCAGTCCTTGAACCCCGACGAGAGAGTTCAAAAGCTAGTCACCGTTAAATATATCGACCCGTTGACCGTGCGGCGCTTGCTCACGAACTTCGGTGTAGAGATCCAGGTGGACGAGCGGGTGAAGGTGGTGGCGCTCACCGGTACGCGAAGCAGAGTCACAACCGCGGAGGACGCCATTCGGCAGCTGGATGTGCCCACTGCGGCCCAGAAGGATGTCGAACTCACGGTTTTCTTTGTGATTGGCAGCGACCAGGCGAATCTGATGGGCAATCCGATACCGCAGGATCTGCAGAGCACGGTGGCGGCCCTGAAGAGCACTTTTCCGTTCAAGACCTATGTGCTGTTGGATTCGCTGGCGTTGCGGGCCCGCTCCGGCGTGGGCGCTGAGAGCACGGGGCAGGCGGGCGGCAACCGCCTGACGCAATTCCGTGTTAGCTCCGCGAATATTGAGGGGGACGGAACCATGATCCGGCTGGACCATCTGCACGCCGGTCTGCGAATTCCGCACCAGTCATCCACGACCAAGAGCGATTTCATCGACACCGGGATTTCTACGGACGTAGTGGATATCAAGGAAGGGCAGAAACTGGTAGTAGGCCGCAGCAGTCTGGACGGCCCGGAAAAGGCCTTATTTCTGGTATTGATCGCGAAAATCGTTAACTAAAGTAAACTGCAAAAGTCCCGTTTCACGTGAAACAAGTCGACATTGCTTCACGTGAAACCGGATCATTTGATCCTCTCCTCCTATTCTGCCGCGGTCGATTCTGAGTGCGTAACGCTTCCCGAAATCAATGGGTAAGCAGATGGAGAAGGGAGTGCCCGCGAATCATGTTGTTTCCGCGAACTTATGCATTGGTTGTCGCAAAGGGTGGCTCGAAGCTGATCGAGGGCGAGGCGGCGTCCCCCACGGTCGCCGGCAGGAATTCGCACCGGGTGCGGGCAGATGACGGAACGATGACGTCAACCGCCAACTTGGCGGTCTATCTGGAGAGACAGCGACGTCGCCGGATCGCTTGCTAACGCGCGGCTCGCTACGAGCCACGACCGTAAGGGAGTGTTTCTTGCCTGAACACGAGGCCGTATCAACGAAACGACGTCGCCGGATCGCTTGCTGACGCGCGGCTCGCCACGAGCCACGACCATAAGGGAGTGTTTCTTGCCTGCATACGGGGCGGTATCAACGAAACGACGTCGCCAGATCGCTTGCTAACGCGCGCGGCTCGCTACGAGCCACGACCGTAAGGGAGTGTTTCTTGCCTGAACACGAGGCCGTATCAACGAAACGACGTCGCCGGATCGCTTGCTGACGCGCGGCTCGCCACGAGCCACGACCGTAAGGGAGTGTTTCTTGTCTGAATACGGGCGGTATCAACGAAACGACGTCGCCAAATCGCTTGCTAACGCGCGCGGCTCGTAAGGCCCCGGAACGCTTGCTGCGCGTAAGACGATCTATTTTGAGTGAGCTTCCTCATGGCGGCTGATCTAACCGACGGAGTCATTTTCCTGCGGCCGCTCTGCCTGGACGGAAGCATCGAAGCCAACCTTGCAGTCCTTTCTAAGCGAGGCAAGGTGAACGTCTCCTACAGTGTCTTTCCGGTCTGGAGGGGAAAGGGCATCGCTGCTCGGGCCCTCAGAGTCGCTGAAAAGCAAACTTCGCCTTCATCGGCGACTTTGACGAGCCCGAGGGTCGCATGATCCACTTAATAGGAATCTGAGGTAAAGACTTGACGTTTAATACGCCATGGAGTTCGCGATGAAACCGATTACTTAATCCTCTCGTCCTTTTCGACCTTCCCGTCGCGAACGTGAATTACCCGATGCGCATGCAAGGCGATATCGTGCTCGTGCGTGACCAGCACAATCGTATTCCCCTGCTGATAGAGCCGTTCGAACAGCGCCATGATTTCGTTGCCCGTCGCGGTGTCGAGGTTGCCGGTGGGCTCGTCCGCCAGCAGAATGGAGGGATTGTTGACCAACGCCCGCGCAACCGCCACACGCTGCCTCTGTCCGCCAGATAACTCGTTTGGCTTATGGTACATACGCTGCTCGAGATCGACCTGTTTCATAGCCAGCTTGGCTCTCTCGATGCGCTTGTCGGAGGCCATTCCGGAATAGATCAGCGGCAGTTCGACATTGTGCAGCGATGTGGCGCGCGGCAGCAGGTTAAAAGTCTGGAATACAAAGCCGATCTCTTTGTTGCGAATGCGCGCCAGCTCGTCATCGCTCATTTCGCTGACCAGATTGCCGTTGATGTAGTACTGTCCTTTGGTCGGCGTATCCAGGCAGCCGATCAGGTTCATCAGGGTGGACTTGCCGGAACCGGAAGGACCCATGATCGCGACATACTCGCCGCGTTTGATCTCGATATCGACACCGGAGACGGCGTGAATCTCCTGGTCGCCCATCACATACGTCTTCCACAGATCGTAGGTGCGGATCACAATCCCGTCGCGCTTGAGTTGCTCGCCGCGCTGAATGAGTTCCTTTTCTGCTACCGCTGCCATTCGGATAACTCTCGTTTCTTAGGACTTTTGATCGGTGGTGGTGGTGGTCTTATTGTCGACCTTTACCGTGGTCTCGTTCTTGATAGTCCGGATCACCTGGTATGTTCCGGTAATGATCTGATCCCCGTCTTTCAAGCCGCTGGTCACCTCAATATCGGTAGCGCCGGTGATTCCCGTCTCTACCTTCTGAAAGACCGCTTTATCGCCATTTACGACGAACACGCCGGTGATTTCTTCCTTCTTTGCCTTTTCCGCTGCCGGATCGAGCTTGGCAGGCGCCTGGGTGGACGCTGCGGAGGTCCCAGCCGGTTTCGCCTCGAGATCACCCTTCTGCCGGACGGTCAAAGCCTGAATCGGTATCGTTAAGGCGTTTTGACGGGTAGCTGTGGTTATCTTTGCGGTGCAAGAAAGTCCCGGCCGAATCTCATCGGGGGGATTGTCCATGGCCACGACCACCTTGAAATCCTTGGCTTCCTGGCTGGAGATCGCGCTCTGGTTGGCAGCCACGCCGGTCGAACGCAGGATGGCGGTGTTGCCGATCTCGGTGACGTGCCCCTTGAAAGTCTTGTTCGGAATCGCGTCGATCGTAATGTCTACCGGCTGATCGAGCTTCACGTTGACGATGTCGGTTTCATCTACCTTGACTTCGGCCGTGATCAAGGACATGTCGGCGATCGTCATGATAAGCGTTCCGGCCTGGTTCTGAAGGCCCGGAACCACCGACTCTCCGACGCGTACGGGCAGGTTGGTGACGACCCCATCGAGAGGAGCGAAGGAACTGTGCTTTTCGAGAACGTCCGCGACCATCGTCAACCCGGCCTTTGCCTGGGCAATGCGGCGCTGCATCGACGTCAGCGTAGCAGCCTGCTGCTCGCGCTGCGCGCGTGCCTGCGTGATGCGCGCTTCCGACTCGCGAAGGGTCGCCAATTGCGCCTGGTAGGTGGCCTGTTTCAACTCGAAATCCTGACGGGCCATCAGTTGCTCTTTGAAGAGCGACTCGGCGCGGTCGAGGTCGGCCTTCATGCGTGCCGCGTCCGCCTTGTCCTTGTCGAGTGCGGCTTCCATCGTCTTCAGATTCTCGTCGGCTGCTTTGAGGCCGGCTTCCGACGCGCTCGAATCCGCTTCCGCCGAGGCTACGGTGGCTTCAGAGGATTTCACGTTGGCGGCGGGCTGCACATCCTCCAACTTCGCCAGCAGTTGGCCCTTGCGGACCCGGTCGCCTTCCTTCACCGGTAAGGAGGTAATGATGCCCCCCGCGTTGGCTCCGATGTTGATGTAATTCTTAGGCTTAATTTCGCCGGATGCGGTCACCTGGCTGGTGAGAAGTTCCTGCCGCACCACTTTGCTCGTCTGCACCGTGACGATGCCCCGCTTGCTGTAGGCAGTGCTGGCGAAAACGCCGATCCCCAACACCAGTACCACCACAATGGCAATAATAACTTTCCACTTCGTCTTCACGACGCAAAACCTCCCCCCAGAGAATTCACCTGTAATAGACGCCGATTGGTGGCTGGGAGTTCAATCCTTATTTTACACCTCGAACTCCGTTGATTGCGGGAAGCGTCCTAAAGATAGACGCGTGCAGGATGTTGAAATTAGCGGTCGAAGTCAAAGCTGTAGGATTCAGTGAGAAACCCGGTCGTGAACAGGGCCAGGAAACCTAACTGTCAGCCAGCCTTTGGCTCCGGCCGACTTGGACTGATTCACAATCCGTTTGGCTCGACGTCCCCTTCCAATGCCAGCCGGATCGTCCAAGTCCTACCAAGCGGGGTGGCCGGTCGTCAATCTACGGCTGCCAGTTGACCGATTCAGGCGCTGTATTTTCGCATTGGTTGGTCTCGGTAACTCCGCCGGAGAGCTGTGCACAGGCTTGCGAAACGGCAGTTCGGAGGGCGTTCTCGCGAGTTCTGGCCGAAGCGCGGCGGCAATCGCGCTGCCCCTTGAATACCATGCAGACTTCGCAGCTCACTCGCTCGCCGCCCATGCTCGAATAAATCACAAATCCGACCACGAGCACGCAGAACGCGATGGCAATCCACACCGTCTTCTTCACGCGAAAAAATTCCCCATCTTGCGAAATTTGGCGTAGCGGTGTGCCACTAACTCGTCTCCCGTCATTCCCTTCAATTCATCCAGGCGGCGGATCAATTCCTGTTTCAGGAACTCCGCAGCCGCGGCGGGGTCCTCTTGTGCGCCGCCCGGCGGCTCGGGCACGATTCCGTCAATCAGGCCGAGTGAATGCAGATCCTCAGCGGCCAGACGCAGCGCTGCCGCGGCCTGCTCAGCCTTGCCCGAATCGCGATAAATAATCGACGCGCAGCTTTCCGGCGAAATCACCGAGTACACGGAGTTTTCCAGCATGAGCACGGTATTCCCGACCCCTAAGGCGAGCGCGCCGCCGCTACCGCCCTCTCCAATACAGACCACCACTACCGGCACGGGTAAGCGCGACATCTCCCGCAGATTCCGGGCGATGGCCTCCGCCTGGCCGCGCTCCTCGGCGTCGATCCCGGGGTACGCGCCGGGCGTGTCCAGGAGCGTCACGATGGGCCTTCCGAATTTAGCCGCCAATTGCATGGCGCGCAGGGCCTTGCGATAGCCTTCCGGCTTCGGCATCCCAAAATTGCGAAAGAGCTTCTGTTTGGTATCGCGGCCCTTCTGCTCGGCAACCCACATCACGGGGCGTCCCTCGAACTGTCCCAGACCCGCCACAATGGCCGGATCGTCGGCGAAGTTGCGGTCGCCATGAATTTCCTGAAAATCCGTCACCAACCTTTGGATATAATCCAGGGAATGGGGGCGCTTTGGATGGCGGGCGAGCATAACCCGGCGCCACGAAGGATTATCTTCGGCGGCGGGCTCGGTCGAACCCTCTGCGTTTACGTCGGATTCCATTCAACACATCTTATCAGTGCCACGGGTATTGAGCGGCGATGGAACGCCGGGCGTTCGGAAGAACCCGGCGAGAACTCTCGATCCAAGGTCAAAGGTTGTGAATCGAACGCTTGGAGCGGCTGCCCATCTTGTTATTTCCCAAGGGGGAACCGAAACTCAAAAAAGGAGGGGAAAGAAAATGTGTGACTACTCGTTGATGTGTGTACCGAACAGGTTGGCTCAGGAAGGTGAAGACCTGGTGGCCCATCGATTTCCCACCGGCTCGCTCGGGTTGGCGTCACCTGCGGATTTGAAACGTGTCGCGACCCCGCCTGTTGCGCAACGTAGTTGGTGGAATGCAGTGAAGGAGTTTTTCAATCCTGCGCACGTTCCACCCGTACCGGCCGTCTGCATCCCACCCGGCTCGCGTTTGGAATTGCAGGATATTCCAACACGCTTACAGCGCGATCTGGGGTTAAGCGCGGTCGAAATGGTAACTTTCACTCAGATCTCTTCAGCCGCCAACAGCTATCGCGATGCGGTTCGGTTTTCGAACGGCCGTGAAGTGAGGCTCCAGGAGCTCCGGGAAGGGCAGCGAGTGAAGGTGCTCGATTTGAGCATGGCAGAGGAACTCGATATCGAGAAGCTGCGCGAAGAGATCGCCGAGGTCTCCTACCGCGGCCGATGAACATTAAAGGGACAGGAACGGCCGGCAGGCGCGGCCAGATTGGGCCTGAAGAGGCTTTAGCAGACGCGTACTAACTCTGAATTCGCGCCATCATGAAGATCGCCAGCGTCCGAGCCTACCTGCTGTCCTTTCCCTTTCCGGAACCCATACGGCTGCCGTTCTACGGTGGCGAACGATCGATCGTCAAACGCGATGCGATGTTCGTCCGCGTCGACACAGACAACGGGCTAGTCGGATACGCACCAGGGCCAGGCAGCGAGTTGGCCTTGCGGGCGATCCAAAATTCGATTGCTCCCTTCCTGACAGACCGCGTTCTGGCGGATCCTGACGCTTTGCGTGTCCAGTTCCTCGAAGGTCCGGGAACGGACCCCGAACTGGCCAAGATGTATTGCTGCGTAGAGATCGCGCTATACGACATCGCCGGCAAGGCGCGCGGCTTGCCGGTGTCGGAGTTGCTAGGCGGACGCGTGCGCGACAGCATTCGCGTGTACGGCAGCGCCGGCATGTACATGCCCCCGGAGGCTTACGCAGAAGAGGCGGCCGCGATTGCGGATTTGGGGTTTCGCGCTTACAAGATGCGGCCGGCCCTCGGGCCCGAACGCGACTTGGAGGCCGTGCGCCTGATGCGGCGGGCCGTGGGGCCGGACGTCGACCTTATGGTGGATGCCCACACCTGGTGGCGGATGGGGGACCGGAGCTACAGCCAGTCGACCGTGGAGCAGATGGCCACCTCGATGGCGGAATACAGCATCGCCTGGCTGGAAGAGCCCATGCCGCCAGACGATCACACCGGCTATTTGCGGCTCAAAGAGAAGGACATCGTTCCGCTCGCCAGTGGCGAGCACGAACCGAATGAAGAAGGGTACCTCGACCTGATCCTGACAGAGGCCGTCGATTACGTGCAGATGGACGTCTGCTGTCAAGGCGGCTACAGCCAAGGCCGGCGTATCCTCTCGGAAATCGCCCGGCATGGGCTGGGTTTTGCGTTTCACAGTTGGGGGACTGCTCTGGAGTTGGTTGCCGCCGCGCATCTGGGGATCTGCTGGCCCGGATACGTTTGCGAATGGCTCGAATATCCCTGCTACTCCTCTGCGGGTCGCGCGGGCATGTACCCGTTTCCGCTGGCGGGGGAGATTCTGAAGGAGCCGCTCGAGCTGAGCGACGGGAATTTGATCGTGTCACGGAAAGAAGGGCTGGGTGTGGCTGTTGACGAGTCCGTGGTGGATCGGTATCCGTGGATCCCTGGTCCGTGGTCGTACTTCCGCACCGACTCGCCCGCGGAGACCCGTGCGGTCACGTCGGATCACAGCGTGAAGTGGGAGAAATAAAGTGGCGCAGACACTCCTTGTCTGCCGTCTCGACACTTTTGTCGAGACATTTCGAGTGCTCACTAAACTCACGCGTCGGGATCCGCTACCCAAGGCGTCGAATGACAAGAGTGTGTGAGGCAAAACAGAAGTGTTTGCGCCACGTGCGCCACTAGCGGCGCACACGTTTCGCAATCGCGGCGAATTCGTTCATCATGCCTTCACGGGCTTGCTTGAAAGCCTTCGCGTCAGGCTTGCCTGATTTTAGATAATCCAGCACCATCGACTCCGCGGACGCCAGTTCGGCGGCAACTTGCGGCAGATCCGCGGCGATCTCAAGCGGAATCGTCGTTACGCCATTCACATCCGCGTGGAGCAGATCTCCGGATTGGATGGTCAGACCGCCCACACGCACCGTGCAGCCCAGATCGACGATGTGGCTCCAGCCATGCGAGCAGATTGCGCCATTGCTGAAAGCCGCAAAGCCGATACGCCTCACCTGATCGAGATCGCGCGCCGCTCCGCTGGTGATGAGACCAGAGGCGCCGAATGCCTGATAGGTGGTGCACATAATCTCTCCGAAGGTAGCGGCGACCGGAGGATCGTCGAGGTCCTGGAAAACAACGATAGGTGCGCCCGGCAGTTCTGAGAATCGCGAGACCTGCTCGTCGAGCGAGCCGTAGACGTCGCCCGAGCGGCGAGGTAGAGCGCAGCGCATGGTGGCCGTCGATGCGTAACCCACGATGGGAGGCATCTCGGGGAAACAGGCGCGAATCCGCCCATCGGTGTAACCTTCATGGCGCGGGCGAACTGAGAACAGTTCGATCGCGTTCGAAATCGTAGGGGTGTCGTACTGTGCGAGAAGTTTCAGGTCAATGGCCATGGATCGCCTATTTTAGCGACGTTCTCAAGAAGTCGCGAAATCGTCCGATAAGTTCGGACATGCAGATCAGTGCAATCGCGCTCCAAGGTTTACATCAGGCGCAGTCCGAGGTGGAACAGGCAGGCGCACGAATCGCGTCGTTAGGAGCGGATAGCGGGCAGACGGGAGCGGTGGACTCGGCGAGCTTGAGCGACACCGCCGTCGCCCTGCTTGCCGGGAAAAATCAATTTGCGACCGATTTGAACTTGATTAAAGTGGGTGAGGAGGTGCACAAGCAGACTATTCATCTCCTGGCGTGAGGGATCGCCCCTAGGCGAAGTCGCGTAGTACTAGCGGCGAGACGGTTCCTGGAACTCCGCGTGGTTTCCTGCGTCTATAGAAGCAGGAGGATGGGCTATGAGCAGCGCAGGAGACCGATTACGACTCGGTGAGGCGATTCTGGCCCTGATCGAACAGAAACGCACCGAGACGGGTGACGAGTTTCTGGGAGCCGATATCGAGCGACTGATTCTCGACTCGCAAGTTCGCGACCTCGAAGCTGAGATTTTTGAGAATCCCGGAGCGATCGAGCCTTGGCTCGTGCGCCGTCGCCGCAACGGCATGAGTTGAAGCCTCCGCGCGTCGCTGCGTTCCAACCGCACAGCGACGGAACATACCAAGCGTTTGTACTCGGTACCAACTCGATTTTCAACGCAAATCCTCTCAATGCTGACGCGCTGTTTGGCTGACCCAGCTATGCAGGTGCGTGACACGCTGGCACGAATGGGGATCAGTCTGTCCTCGGCGACAGCTCTTCAGTGCGTAGCTTTTGTCTGAACACCGCCTCTGGAAAAATTTCTCGCTGGATGGTGACTCGCGGGAGCTGCTCCGGAATTCGATTACGGTTCGGTTCGATCTCGTCTTTCTGATGCCTCACCACGAACTTCGGGTCCCGGCGATCGAGCGCAATCTTACGCCAGCCGCCCAGTGATACACCTAAAAGGTCAGGTTTCCCTGGCTCAGGAATTCGATTTCCTGTGGCCGTCGTCCTGCGCTCTCGAATCCCGGAAAGCCACCCCATTCCAGTGCCAGCCGCAAGTAGTCGATAAAGAACAGCCCGTGGCGCTCGTTTTCTAGTAAGGCATCCATTCCAACGCACGGGAGCGTGATCGAATATGACCGATTGCCGGGTTGCGTCTGGCAGATCGCAGCTGGTGCGACCTCCGCCACAAAAGGACGTCCTTCGATTCCCACTTCCGGCGGAGAGGCGTCCCAGGCGCGCAGAACTTGTGAAAACGGTACGATTACGAGCGGGTCAGCGAGCAGGGTTCCGTCGCCTGGCGACAAGATGGGATGCTTTCCGGCGAGCGTTACAGAGCCGACAATTTCGTACCAGGCGCGTAATGAGAGGGGCAACGCTCCAGCATCTCTTTCCAGCCTTCTCAAATGTGCGCTTCTCTGCTCGGGAGGCATAAGGGGAGCGGGGCGCTCTGGGGTATTGTTCAGCCACAGATTCCAGCGCGCCACGTCAAACGGTATCACTTTGTCTGTTTCGCCCAGGTCCGTCTCGAACTCATATCCGATTTCGCGCAATCGCTGAATTATGGTGGCGATGTTCTGCCGCACGCGATCCATCGTGGCGTAGGCTACTGCCAGAGCGTCGGCAGCATATTGATCTTCCCGGACGCGGGCACCGATGGCGCCCAGTTCCTGCCAGACCTGCCGATGCTCGCCTGCCAGATACCGCTCGTAGTAAGGCAGGTGTCCATAGCCACGCAAAACCTCGATCTTCTTTTCCGCGCCTTCCGGCAGAGCCACCTGCAGCGGATTTCTCGGTTTGCGATGGGCTACCGGCCGGCGCTCGCTTTCATACTGCTCCATCCCGTAGATCTCAATCAGTGCCTGTCGCACCTTGGGATCCTCTTCCGCTCGGATCGCTGAGGCTTTGAGAGACTCCGGATGCCGAATCGCCTCCGGCGGTATCCACGAGCCATGCCACGCGAACAACTCCAATCCGTTGCGAGAGCTCACGGCGGGTCCGATATCGCTGTGGAGCCGGCCTTCGCTGTCGCGGCGCGCTTCCCGCGGCCGGTCGCAGAGGACGGCCGCATTTGCGAAAGCCCACCACGGACCGCAATGCTGCACGGTGCGGCAAAGGCCATCGTAGACCGCGCTCGCCTGGTCTCCGCAGATGCTCAGAAGGCAGTCGTGCCGAAACAGGAGTGCCCATCGATAGTCGTCGTAGATCGGTGGCAGGTGCCCGATCCCGAAATGACCTGGAACGCCCGGGCCGGCAGCGCGCTCAATAATTCGCACGAGTTCGTAATGAGACGTGATGGCCCTGCGCCCGACTACCGCGGCAGCCTCCTCGATAACCTCGTAATCGCATGGCGGGTCGTACTGAGCGCTACGCAGAACGGCTTGCAGTCCGTCCTCGCGCGGCACAGCCACCATGAACCCGATACCGAGGTGCTGCTTCGACTCGTAGCGGTTCTGGCTCTGCTTGGGACCGATCACCCGCCGTACCTGCTTCCAAGCGCGCAGCCCGAGCTGATGGCGGATCCGGCGTTGAAGCTCCTCGCGGCGCTGCAGCGATTCGGGCGGCAGCATCCAGTTGGACTCGTCGTAACCAGAAAGCTGCTCGGTCACCAGCAAGGCCTCCATCAGGTCGTCGCACCAGAGAAAAATCTTCGGTTCCGGCACGCCAGCGGCCCGATACGTGTACCGGACGCCTTCCTCGGCCTGCTCGCGATTCGCTGGGTTGGTGCTGAAAATCCAGTCCAGCCATCTGGTTTGAGCGGACTTCACTGCGGCGTCCTGTTGTGGCGTCAAGGAAGGCACCGTGTTGCATCCAATTCGGATTACATCTCGATCGTACAATTGCGGTGCGGGACTGGCCACCAGCGCTGGCGTACGAGCGGCCGCAGATGATTCGCTCCAAACTCGTCCCTCAGCCGTGCGTTGACCCGCTCACTCATGGTCCGGGTCTTATCGCGCTCCTGTTCCGCCCAGGCAAGTTCCGGCATTGGCGTCGTGGGAACCACCTTCGGTGATCGCGACGCGCTGCGCGGTTGTGTTTCGGGGCCGCGCTTTTGCAAGGCATAGCTCACTAGCGGACCGCCACGGGAGCCCAGCTTATTCTCTCGCCAGGGCGCACCGAACCACATCGGGCTTTTTGGCGATCACGGTCAGGTAAGCGCGCGCCGTGGAATCCGGCCGCCGGCCGCCTTGCTCCTATTCCTGCAAGGCACGCTTGCTGATCCCATAAACGCGCGCGAACTCGGCCTGGGACATCTTCGTCCTCAGGCGGATCGCCTTGACATCCACAGGCCGCGGCCACACTTGCTCCAGTTCGATTTCGCTTTTCTGATGCGCCACAACCAATCTCAGCCCTTCGATCAGGTCCGCACGAAGGCTTGAGTTCTTCTTCGGAGTCTCTTCCGGGCGATCCAGCGCAATTTTGCGCCGCGCACTCGGCCTAAGCTGGGCGTCTGGCCGTTTGGCTCGTACCCGCAGAGCGCCTCGATTTCGTGTAGTGGGTTTTGTTTTCTTGTCGGCATGCGCGCGCTCACGGCGTCTGGTATCACGCGACTTGTGGCTGCTCGCTCAGATAGCTGGTAAGCTCCTCTACCGATTCTGATCCGATAATGCCTGCGGCCTGCGCCCTTGAATTTGGCATTTGGAAGACCGTGACTTCGGTGCTCTCCAATTGTTTCCACTACCGCAGCGCGGTACTCGCGCCACCCGCCCTCGCGTGCGAGCGAGACGAGCCATCCGGCACGCTATTCTAATACCTGTGAGCGAACTCGACCGCCGCTATGAGTGGTGAATCACGCCGCGCTGCCTGGTGGGCCGATCCGGCGGCTGTCGTCTCCCTGACTGTGCTGAATCTGGCCGTCTGCTGGCGGCTGTTCTCTGCCGAGTACACCAACCACTTCGACTCCATCGAAGGCTCGTTCATCGCGATCGCCCGCTACCTGTCCACGCATTGGGGAGACTTCTGGTGGTTTCCTCTGTGGCACTGCGGCATGCCTTACCAGGACACCTACGTGCCGCTATTCCACCTGGTGGTCGCCGTGACCACGATGCTGGGGCATCTCTCCGCGGCGCGCGCCTATCACGCGGTCACTGGGGTGACTTACGCGTTGGGTCCCGCCACCCTCTACTTGCTCGCGGCACGACTGGGTGTCCACCGCGGTGCGGCATTCCTGGCGGCGCTCTTCTACTCATTGTTCTCTCCCTCCACGCTGCTGATGCCCGATATCGCCCGCGATGTTGGCGGCTTCTGGTATTCGCGCCGACTCCAGGTGCTCACCATGTACGGGGAAGGGCCTCACGTCACTGCAATGACGCTGTTGCCGATCGCGATTCTCGCCCTGCAACGTGCACTCGAAAAGCATAGCGGCCGGGCGCTGGCCCTGGCGGCGGGCACCATTGCGCTCGTGTTCCTGACGAATGTTCCCGGCACCATGGCGTTGGCGCTCACCGTGTTCTGCTGGATCTGCGCACAGCCTGCGGGTATGCTCCGGAGAGCATGGGAGGTCGCCGCGGCGGCGTCAATATTTGCCTACGGTCTTGCCTGCTACGGATTGCCGCCTTCCAGTTTGGGGACGGTATTCGGTAACGCCGGCCCCATGCATCCGGGCTTCTCACGCAGTCTGCGATATGGCCCGGTGCTCCTGATACTGGTATTTCTCGTGGTCGCGGGCGTGGGGTATCTGCTGGCGCGCACCCGGGCCACGCTCCCCGTTCGTTTTGCCATTTTGCAGCTCGGATTAATTGCCGCGCTGGCGATCAAAGCGAATTCACTCACCTTCGAACTGCTCCCGCAGGTGGGCCGTCTTCACCTGGAGATGGAGATGGGCGCTTGCCTGCTGCTCGGCATGGCACTTTGGCAAATCTATACCTTGATCCCGCGATGGATCCGGCCCATTGTTTGTGCTCTCGCGCTCGCGCCCGCCGGCATCCAATTCGCGAATTACCGCTGGCGCGCCGAGATCGATATCAGCTATGCAGACGTCACTAAGCGCTCGGAATACACGACGGCGCGTTGGCTCGACGCCAATCTGCCGGGCCGCCGCGTCTACGTCGCGGGATCCACATCCTTCTGGTTAAACGCCTTCACCGACACGCCGCAATTGGTCGGGTGCTGCGAGCAAGGCCAGGCGAATCCGCTGCTCGTGGAACTTCCGTTTCTCATCGACTACGGAGTAGAGCAGCGGTACACCGAGCAGTCCGTGGCCTGGCTCCGCGCCTTTGGCGTGCAGGCGATGGTGGTGAATGGCGATACCAGCACCGACGTGTATAAGGATATTCACTCCCCTGAACGATTCGCCGCCTATTTCCCGATCCTGCACAGGGAGAACGGCGATACTATCTACCGCGTTCTGCCGGAAGACGCCTCTTTGGCCCACATCGTCCGCGCCGGGGAGCCGGTGCCGATTGGCGCGCCTCATGTCGCCGGCATGAATCCCTCGCCGTATGTTGCCGCCATTTCCGGCCAGTCGCGAGCACCCGCATCCTTCGAGTGGACCCGCGGCGACACTGCCCGCATTCGCACCACGATCCATCGCGGAGACCTGGTCTCCGTCCAACTGCCGTGGTTCCGGGGCTGGAAGGCTTCGATCAATGGGCAGAGACAGATCATCGAGCGCGACGGTCTCGGCTTCCTCGTGATCCATCCGCAGTGCCAGGGCGACTGCGAAATCGCGTTGCGATGGACCGGCCCTCCCGACCTGCCATTCGCCGCCCTCATTTCCCTCGCGTCGCTGGCGTACGCCATCTGGCTCATGCTGGCCAAATACAAAGTTTCGTTGATACCTCACAACGAGCCGCGCGCGTAAGCAAGCGACGTCCCGATCGCCCCCAAATCACTCCCTCACGGTCGTGGCTAGTTGCGAACTGCGCGCAAGCGTGTCGTCAGCGAGCCGCGCGCGTAAGCAAGCGATGTCCCGATCGCCCCCAAAATCACTCCCTCACGGTCGTGGCTCGTTGCGAACTGCCCGCAAGCGTGTCGTCAGCGAGCCGCGCGCATAGGCAAGCGATGTCCCGATCGCTCTCAAAATCACTCCCTCACGGTCGTGGCTCGTTGCGAGCTGCGCGCAAGCGTGTCGTCAGCGAGCCGCGCGCGTAAGCAAGCGATGTCCCGGTCGCCCCGAAAATCACTCCCTCACGGTCGTGGCTCGTTGCGAGCCGCGCGCAAGCGTGTCCTGGGTCAGCGCTCCGCGCGTGAGCAAGCGGTCTGGGGATGCGTCGGCAGGCTTCGAAACCGCGGATTCCGCCAAAATGGGCTCCAGCGTGTCAAAATGATCGATTCACGGGCATAACTACTTTGAAGTCTCCCTTCCAACTTTCTAAGCGAAAGGAAATCCTGCTGGATTTCCTGATCGTGTTCCTGTTCGCCGCGGCGTTGATCCGTCCCTATTTCAAAGCTAAGTACACAGACAAGTGGGCGTCTATTGAGAGCACGTTCATCGCCGACGCGCGTTTTCTGGCGGAGCATTGGCCGCATCCGCAATGGCAGCCGCTGTGGTACACCGGCACCCGTTTCGATTACATCTACCCCCCGGCGCTGCGCTACGGAACGGCAGCGATCTCTAAGGTCACTGGCTTCTGGCCGGTGAAGGCCTATCATTTTTACACTTCTTTCCTGTATGCCCTGGGCATCGCGGGCGTGTTCCTGTTGATGCGTGTGGGGACGAAGTCGCGAGGCGCGGCCTATCTGGCAGCCATAGCCACCGCCACCATGTCGCCGATCTTCCTCTTCATGCCGCGGTTCCGCGGAGACGCCTGGAAGCTCCAGCCGCAGAGGCTCGGAGTGCTCGTGAAGTATGGAGAGGGGCCGCATATGAGCGCTCTCGCGCTGATCCCCATCGCGCTCGCCTTCGCGTGGCTGGCGTTCGACAAGCGGCGCCCATGGGCTATCGGATTGGCCGCGGTGTTTTCGGCGGGAGTGGCGGCCAACAACTTCTACGGAGCAACAGCGCTCGCTACCTTCTATCCCATCCTGGTGTGGAGTTTCTGGATCACCCGCCAAGACAAGCAGATCATCATGCCTGCCATCGCCATCCCCGCAATGGCCTACGGACTTACCGCGTTCTGGTTGGTCCCCTCGTATTTTCGGGTCACCGCGGAGAATATGAAGTATGTCTCCGAGCACGGCACCACGTGGTCGATCTGGGTTGCCGTGGTGGTAGCGGTTACGTTCGCCGTCATCTCAGATAAGTTCACCAAGGGACGCAAGGAACTGACGTGGCCCGTGTTTGTGATTGGGAGCGTGGTGTTCTTTTCGCTGAATGTGCTGGGGAACTTTTACTTCAATTTCCGCATCTCGGGCGAGCCCACACGGCTGCTGCCGGAGCTCGACATGATCTACATCATGGCCGTTGTGCTGTTGCTGCGTTGGATGTGGCACCGTCCCGGTCCTGTGCTGCGGAGTGTCGCCGTCATCGTGGTGGTAGCGGCGTTCTATACGACGAAGGGATACATTCGCCACGCTTGGCACATGTTCCCGCTGTGGCCCGACTACCAGAGCCGCGTGGAGTACCGCGTGACCGATTGGCTCTGGAAGAATATGCCCGACGCGCGCGCCTATCCCACCGGCTCCATCCGCTTCTGGTACGACACCTGGCACGATCTCGCAGAAGTGGGCGGAGGCTCGGAGCAGGGCCTGCTCAACAGCCAGGTGGAGCCAGCGCAGTGGGAGACGAACCTCGGCCCGAAGATCGAGCCGACCATTCTCTGGATGCAGGCGATGGGCGCGGACGTGATCTGCGTGCCCGATAAGCGTTCTCAGGAGGTCTTTAAAGACTTCGAGTATCCCCAGAAATTCGAAGGCGTCCTGCCCGTGCTGTATGACGATCAGCAGGGCAACGTGCTCTACAAGATCCCGCGGCGTTATCCCGCCCGGGCGCGGGTGGTGGAGACAGCGAAGCTGAATGCCGTGAATCCACCTCGCTTCAATGACGACGTGGAAAATCTGCAGGCTTATGCGGACGTGCTGGAAAAGGGTCCAGAGGCGCCGCCAACATTGACACGCGAAGGCACAGATGCGATGCGGGTGAGTGCCCATTTGGAGCCAGGACAATCGCTCGTGGTGCAGGAGACGTATGACCCGGCATGGCACGCGTGGTCGGGCGGGCAGGCTTTGCCGGTCCGCAAGGACGCGATGGGGATGATGGCGATCGACCCACCGCCCGGCGATCAGCAGATCGAAGTGGCGTTCGTGACGCCGCTGGAGAATCAAATTGGCCGCGTGGTCACGGTGATCACGGTGCTGATTATTCTGGGACTCATCTTCATCAGCATTCGCGAGGAGCGCCGGGCGAGTTATGAGCCTGCCCGCTAACCAGCCCCCAAGCCCTCACTCCAAATCCCTAATCCCCGTCTTGCTGGCGCTGGCGATTCTGGGGCTCAATCTCGCGCTCTGTGGGCCGCTCTTCGTACCGGGCGAGTTGCCGTTCCGTGGATCGATCGAGGACGGGTACGTCGGCACGGCACGCTTTCTCTCGCAGCATCCCAATCCGTGGGGATGGGATCCCCTGCCGTACTGCGGACTACCCACTCAGTTCGTGTATGTGCCGCTGCTCCCGTATCTGAGCGCCGCCGGCATGCACCTGTTTTCCTCGGCCGCGCCTGACACCGTCTATCGCACGCTGGCCGCGCTCTTCACGTGTCTCGGACCGGTGACGTTATTCTTCTTCGCGCTTCATTTCACGGGCAGCCGCAGATGGGCGTTCGCAATGGCAGTGGCGTACAGTTTGCTGTCTCCCTCCTATGGGCTCTTCCCCGCAGTGGAAAAGGACCGCGGCATCGTCCAGCTTCCCTGGCGTGTCCAGGTCCTCGCGAAGTACGGCGAAGGTCCGCACAACACCGGTCTCACACTTCTGCCCCTGGCGCTTCTGGCGCTCTGGCGCGCCGGACGCACCGAGGCAGGCCGGGCCAGGACCCGGCGGATATTGCTGGCGGCGTTGCTGCTCGCGGCGATTCCGTTGACGAATTGGGTCGCGGCGTTTGCCCTGGCGATCTCGTGCCTGTTGCTATGGCTGGCGGCGTGGGGCGAGCGCGAGTTTCGCACGTGGCCGGCGCTGGCTTCCGCGGCGATCGCCTACCTGTTGGCCTGCTTCTGGCTGACTCCCAGCTTCGTCAAAACGATCGTGTTCAACTGGCCCGTGGACTCCTTCGGCTACCAGTTGCACTCGCAGCAAGTCGCCTTGCTGGCCTCTGCCGCCGCGGGCGCGGTGATCATTCGTCTGCTGTTTGGGTGGCGCGGTGGCTCGTTCTATCTCTGCTTCGCGACCATGGGCGCTTTCGTGTTCGGACTGATTGCCACCGCATTCTATGTATACAACGTGGATACCATCCCCGAATCGCGCCGCTACGCGATCGAGTTCGAACTGTTCCTGGCGCTGGCGTTGTTCGAAGTATTCCGACTGGCACTGCGGAGTGCGAACGGGACGGTGCGGCTATGCGCGATCGGCACTGGTGGAGTGATGCTGCTGGTGGGAGTGCCGCAGTTGTGGGCCGAAGCGACGCAAGGCTGGCGCCCCTGGCTCCCCGTTCCACCCGAGCAGACGGTGGAGTATCAACTGGGAAAGTGGATGGCGGATCATCCTCCGCAAGGGCGTGTCCTGGCCACAGGAGGTCTGCGATTCCGTCTCAATTCGTGGTTCCATCTTCAGCAGGTAGGCGGCGGTTTCGAAACCGGGCTGCAGAACCGGATCCCGCTCGAACTGGCCTATCGTATTCGGACAGCGGCACACCTTCACCCTGGGCATGAAACCGAAGAGACCTTGCTCGATCTGAAGGCCCTGGGAGCGGAGTACGTCGTGCTCCACGGACCGAAGTCGCGCGAGTACTATCGGGATTTCCTCAAACCGGAACGCGTCTCCTACACATTGCCGATCGCCTACCATGTCGAAGACGATACGATTTATCGCTTGCCCTCGAGGCCGATCGCGCACCTGGTCCGTGCCGATGAACTCGCGGGCGACGATTTATCGCGTTATGTGGCCGCGCTCGAGGATGGCGCGCGCCCCGTGCTCGCGGTGCGATGGGCCGATGCGAGCACCGTGGAGGTCACGGGCGCGGTTCCGGAAGGCAATCTGATTTCCGTGCAGGTGAACGCTGACCCTGGATGGCGGGCGACTCAGGACGGCCAGTCGATTCCGGTTTCGCAGGACGGAATCGGTTTCGTGGTGCTGCACCCTCGAGCGGCGCCATCCGCGCGAATCGAGTTACGTTATCACGGCACGGCGGAGCAGCGAATCATGGCTGGACTGTGTGGATTGGCGTGGTTGGGCGTGCTGGTGACGTTTTTCCGATCTCGCGCAGAAGTGCGTTGATGTGCACCCGGGTCGCATCCACGTGCGGAAAATCGGTGTTCGTTTCGTCGAAAATCGGCGCCAGGTCCGTCCCGGCCAGCACCACAGCATCCACAGGCAGTTGCCGCGCGATTTGGGACAGAACGGGCCTGCCTTGGTCTGAGCCTCGGACGGCCTGCATATAGGCCTCGTGAATCTGGTGCACTTGCGCGGGATCGGGCACCAGGACGTCGACATCGGTGAGCATGCCGTAGAGGCGAGACTCGACGACATATTTCGTTCCGAACAACGCGACACGCTGGTATCCGCGCGAGCGAATCTCCTGGTTCACCTCTTCCACGATATTGACCAGGGGGAGTGGGGAGATCTTCAGCAGTTCCTGGATGCAGATATGGGGAGTAACCGCCGAAATGGCCGCCACTTCGGCGCCGCCTTTGGCCATCCGCCCGATCAGGTGAGCGAAGTACAGTGCCAGATTCGCTACCTCGCCGCGTTGTACATGCCCCACGACGCGCTCCATATCGGCCTGTATGATCAGGAACTCGCCCGCCTGGGCCTTGGAAAGCTCCTTGTAGTAATGCAACGTGGCACCCGGGCCGAGACCGCCAATCAATCCTAGATTCCGCACAAGTCAATTGTCTCAGATAGAACGGGGATTGGGATCGCGGCGTTTTCCAGCCATAAATCCCCTCTTGCTTTTTCTCACTGACTCACTTACTATGTAATTGAGTCATGATGCAAGCTATCCAATTCGGGAAAATGCCACGGGCGACGCAGCCTTCCTGCGATGATACCCGTGATGCGCGTGAAGGTCCATAGCCCCGTTCTGAGATAGCTCTTTTGGGTTCTCATCACGGGGCCGGTCGAAAGACCGGCCCCTTTGCATTTTACGGGCACTAGGGAAACGGTTTAACCCACATGATCTGGGATCATGAGACTCCCGGTTCGAATCCGGGGTGCCCGACCAGATTGGGTAAGTATCTAACTAAGTAGGAATGTAAGTGAGATCGTGGCGCAAACACTCCTGTTTGCCTCTCGACACTCATATCGAGACTCTTCGTGTGTCCGCTGAGACCGTTCATTGCTAGATTGGCGGACGCGAAATGCGTCGAGATGAGTCTCGACGCGGCAAACAGAGTGTTTGCGCCACGCGTGGGCGAGGAGATTCTAATAACAGGGGGTTCGGTTAGTGGAAAGCCGCCAGTCTTTGAAGCTGGCTTCGGGCGTTCGATTCGCTCACCCCCTGCCAAGATATTGCAGTTGCGGCCGGTCGTCCAATCGCACAGGACGTAGCGTTGCGAACGTTGAAATTGGGGTTGGAATCCCCACTGGCCGACCATGCGCGGTGTAGGCCGACTGGTGAGGCGCTTGATTGTCGATCAAGGCGATGCGGGTTCGATTCCCGTACACCGCGCCATGTTCCGGGGGTGTCGTCTAACTGGCAAGGATCGCTGGCTTTCAATCAGCGGATGCGGGATCGTTCCCCGCCGCCCCTACCATTTTCGAGCGGACTATGACTTTAAAAGAGCTGATCAAAGGTAAGCGAGTGCGCTTCCAGTATTACCGCGACGGCGCGCTCTGGTATCAAACCGAAGACGGATTCGAGTTCCCCGTTCCCATCGCGGATACCGGCACTGGAATTTTCAGAGCCGAGGACGGCGCGATCCAGTTCATGCGCTGGATTCGTAAGCACCTGGAAGAGCGCGCCGGGTGGGAAAGAGAACGAGAGGAGCAGGCTCGAAACCTCCCTCGCAGTGCAGCGTCGGAGTAGTCGTTCACGCCATGGCCGCCGGTCCTTCCTACGCACGATGGTAGGGGACCGGCGCCGCCGGCCGAAACGACTGCACCGCCCATTGCGCGACGGGCATCGCCTGAAGAGCCGACTCGACGATGGCCCGCAGCCGCTCTGGCGCGCCCAGCGCCCGCAGATTCAGAAGCAACTCCTGCTCCGCCGCTGGAGACGCGTCCAGCGCTCCCTCCGCTTGGACTTCCCGGCCGTTTCCGGTCAGTGCTGCCTTCACATACCCGGACTCGCATTGCGCAATTGCCTTCAAGTGAACGATTCGAATTCCCTCGGCGGTCAAGGCGCGATCGAGTTCCTCCATCAGCGGACCAACGATCATCGCGGGGGAAACCGGCGGATCGGGCCGCACAGTCAGGCGCGCGTTCAGCCAGCCTAGGGCGGCCTCGGCATCCGCGTAGCGCACATAGTCCACTGCGACGGACTTCCCTCCTGCGCGAATTCCGCTCGACAGCAGAGTGTCGAGCCACCCGGGCACGTCCACACTGCGATCGATCACCAGATCCGCCTCTGCCACCTGCTGATCGAAGAGGTAGCGCAAATCGGATTCATCGGGCTGTTCGTGGATCAGGACCGTGAGCGGAGCGATGCGGTAGCTTGCGGCGTGATCGCGGAGCAGCGGGCGTAGCGTGGTCGCCGCAATGTCTGTGCAACTCCCGACTGCTTCGGCGAAGATCACCTCCGGCTGGCGCTCGCACAGGCGCTCCATCGCATCCAGCAAGTCGGGGAAGCGGCAACAGAAACAGCCGCTGCTGACCTGGTCTACCGCAACTCCGGAACGATGTGCCAATTCGGTATCGACCAGCTCACTGCCTTGGTCGTTCATCACAACTGCCGGGACGATGCCGCGTGCTTGCAAGATCCGCGCCGCCCGGAGAATCAGAGTCGTCTTGCCAGCGCCCAGAAACCCGCCGACTACCGCCACCAGCGGCTTCACGCGCGGAGTTCCTCACTTTCGCGAATCGTCTTCTCAGGCGAAGACTTCCTGCCGTTCACAGTGCACGACTTCACGGCGAGCGACCCGTGCTCGACCCGGATCGTCGCGCCTGCCGCGGTCATCTGAAAGGTGCCCCAGCCTGTGCCCGTGGCCCAGAAGCATCGATGTCCCACCGGCGCGTGGATCTCGACAGCCTGGGCGGGGCCGTCGTAGCGGAAGCCGCCGGCTGCCAGCACGCCGCTCCATGCCGACATGGCGCGCGCATAGTGGTGCCCGCATTCGGGCTCGTTCCAGGGGTTGCGCTTTTCGCCGTCATAGCGGGCCCGCACGCTGTGATAGAGTTCCAGGCCCTCGCGCCTCATCCCGGCGAAGAGCATCTGCGACGCGACCAGGTATTCGATTCCGGTCCACGCTTCTGCATAGTACGGGAACGGAATGCGCGGCCGCTCCGCTCTTCCGTAATCGCAGATCAACAGGGCCGATTCATTATTCAATGCATAGGTACGCTGTACCGATTGATGCTCGGTCAGGCTGCGGCGGAAGTTGTAGCGGAATAGGGACTGCAGAGCCTTGCGAGTATGGCTGGGATCCACCAGCGGTCCAAGACCCGCGACATCGGCAAGATACTGTCCAATCAATTGGTCTGCGAGGCATCCCGCTCCCACCTGGTATTGCGGATTGACCGTGTCTTCCGACCCCATGTCGCTGCGCAGTGAGGCCGCAATCTGGTCCTTCGCCACCCCGCGGATCTTCTGCACGTAGTATTCGCCGTTGAACAGGTTCGCATCAATCCATCGGCTGCCGTTCTCGAAGAGACGGTGGTATTCGGCGGCGGCGCTGTCGCCCATCGCGCGGGCCATCTCCTCGGCGGCCCGCAGCGCGCCCAGGTAATAGATCCCGCACAGGGGATTCGGCCCGTAGAACTCCACGTCGTAGGTGTTGTGCTGGACGCCCTCCATCACTCCGTCGCGGTCCGCATCCCAACCGCCTGGGGTCCAGGCGAATTCCAGCGCGCGTTTGATGCCGGGCCAGAGATTGCGGAGCCATTCGCTGTCGCCGCTCAAGCGCCAGTCCAGATAGGCGTGCAGGATCTGCCCCATCGTTCCATCGGCGGCTGCAAAGCCCCAGAGCGGCTTGCCGTGCGGCAGGTTCTCGCGAAAGTGCAGCGCGCCGGCGTCATCCAGATCGTAGCCGAAGCTGGTGGCACGCAGGGAGCGCGCAAACGACGGGAACAGGTGGGGAGTGGTGGTCTCGTAGTTCCAGACGTGGGCGCAGCTTCCATGGCAGCAGCCTGCATGGTCATTGGCGCCTTCGAAGCCGTGAAACTCGCCGTCGGCGGTGCGGAAACAGACCTGGGTCGCGAGCGTCGAAAGATTGGCACTGGCGGCGTCCTTGATCACGCCGGGTATCGTCGAATCGCGTAGCGCCGCTGCAAATCGCCGGGTCTTCCTCTCCAATTCCGGCAGGTGCCCGGTGGCATATTCCGCCGCTGCCCAGGCATCGGCAAAGCGCGTGCTGTACCAATTGCCGATGAGCGTGTCCTCCTCGCCTTTGGGCGCGTTCCAGCCGCATCGCCGCGGGGTGCGATTGGGAAAGTGCCACGCCAGCAGGAAGGTGTATTCGCCATGCGCTCCCGGCGCGATCGTGCGGCCCACGCAGAGTGCGCCTACGCCGCTGCGCGCCTCGGGCTCCGGGCCGAGTTCGCCGTCGGACGAGAAGTCGTCCCAGTAGAGCATTGGCGAGTTCCACCAGCGGTCGCGCTGCCAGCCACGTAGATACGTGATGCGCGCATTCGCGGCATCCATCGATGCCAGAACAAAACTGCCCTTCAGAGCGTCGTGTGAGGGCAACTCCGGACTGTGCATGTACAGCCCGTCGAGCGATGGCGACGTGCGATGTTCGTTGAGGCGTGTGTCGGTGGCAGGAGTGCGCCCCGTCGGATTATCGATCGACCAGGCGATCGACACCTTCACCGGCGACTTTCCCGGATTGTTTACGCGATAGCGCAAGATGGCGACTGGAAGTCCGGAATCATCCGGTTCATGCGGAATGAAGGGCGAGAATGCCTCCAGTGAGACTCGCACTGGCAGCGTGGTGTCGGCGAAGTCGATTCGCGCCAGAGGATACTCGCCGATAAATGTGGCGGATTCGAGACGGGCCAGTCCGGGAGCGTTGCGCGTACCGAGCCCGCTGGAACCCTCGTAGGGCGGCTGGATGCGCGATTCCAGCACGCGCGCCACGGGCTTGCCGCCGGCGGCCTGCGCCCAGATGGCGGGAAAGGCGTAGGACGGCGCGTTGCCCTGATCCGGCCGGTTGACGATCTCCCAATCGCGAAGCTGCCCGCGGCCTCCGAGACTGATCGATCCCGCGCAGACTCCGCCCAGCGGGAACGCGATCGCGGTGAGGCGGCGTCCGGCAAAGGTGCGTGGATAAGGGATGTCGGGAAGGGCGGGCGTGGCGGGTGTTTCCGGCGACGCGGGTGGGGTCTGCGAGGCGGCGCCGGCCAATGCCACCTGCTGAAGAAAAGTGCGACGCCTTGTGGACATTCCAGCAATAGCTTAATGCAAAACGCACCCGTCCTGTTGCCATAATTAAAGCTGATGCAGATACCGCGAACTACGTTGACCAAAGACTCCATTAGTCTGGAGCCGCTGGAAGAGCGGCATTGGCATGGGATTCTCGAATCGGTGCGCGATCCTTCGGTCTGGAAATATATGAGCTTCGCCGATCTCAGCGACGGACCGGCGGTTCGCAAGTGGTTCGAAGCGGCGCTTGTAGAGCCCGATAAAGGAATCGGCGCGCCATTCGCAATCGTCGACCGGGGCTCCGGTGCAGTCCTGGGAAGCACCAGCCTGTACGATATCCAGATGCGGCACAGGCGTTGCGAATTAGGCCGGTCGTGGCTGATACCAGCGGTGCGACGCACGGGAGTGAACACGGGCGCAAAGCTGCTCCTCCTCACGCACGCATTTGAGACCATGGAATTGGAGCGAGTACAATTGAAAGCGAGCGCCGGCAACCAGACGTCGCGGAGTGCGATTGAATCTCTGGGCGCCGTGTTCGAAGGAATCCTGCGGAACTTCGCCACGCTCCCTGGCGGCGTGCGCACCGACACTGCACTCTATAGCATCATCCTCGAGGACTGGCCCCGAGTGAAGCAAAACCTGGTGGCTCGACTCGAGCGCCGCTCCCTGGCACAAGAGAGCGCTTGAAACGTGGACGGCGGGACCCGGATTCGGGCTCCGGCTCGCGTTGGTCGCGCCATAGAAAGCTGCTGGCGGGCGGGCTTCTATTGGCCGCCGCGCCGTTGTTCTGGATTGCATCTTTGTGGCGTTGCGTTTGTTCTATTGGGATTCTGGTGTGAAGCACCGCGATAGGCAGAGGCAGCGGCGTCTGGAAGAGCATCGCAAGCTGGAAAGCGGCGATAGCTGAGAGGAACTGCCGCGACGTGGCGCAAACACTTTGTTTGCCGCGTCGAGACTCCTCTCGACGCTTTTCGGGTCTACCGAATCTGCTGCACGAAGTGGCCCTCGCATCGCCGGAATCAGTAGAACCTCGAAAAGTCTCGACAGGAGCGTCGAGACGGCAAAAGGAGTGTTTGCGCCACGGCCCCCGTTTGCAGATAAAAAGATCCGTGACTTGAAATCTCCCTCCTTTCTGCGCTATTCTGAATTAGAGAACTTTTTCTCGATAATTAATTCTCGATATGAAAAGCCTGGCCTCCAACGACCGCCCGCGCGAAATTCCCGAGGCCAGCCTGCGCCGCTTGCCGATTTACTATCGCAGCCTGCAGATGATGATGCGGGCGGGAATCTCCCAGGTCTCCTGCGCCGACCTCGCGCGGGCCCTCGGCCTGGATCCCACACTAGTGCGCAAGGACATTGAAATGACGGGGATTGTGGGCAAACCGCGAGTCGGGTACACACTCCAAGATTTGGTGCAGTGGATCGAAAATTTTCTGGGCTGGAATCGCCCGAAGAAAGCCGTGCTGGTGGGCGCGGGCAGTCTGGGCAGCGCCCTGCTGGGCTACGACCGGTTTCGCAGCCATGGAATGGAGATCGTCGCGGTCTTCGATATCGACCGCGAGAAGATCGGCAAGCGCATCCACGACCGCCTGGTCCAACCGCTCATGCTGCTTCCCGATTTCATTACCCGCGAGCACGTCCCGCTGGGGCTGATCGCGGTGCCCGCGGCCGCGGCACAGTCCGTGGCCGACCTGATGGTGGTCGGCGGGATTCGCGCCATTTGGAACTTCGCGCCCGCCCACGTGCGCGTGCCCGCGCGCATCATCCTGCAGAACGAAGACCTTTATCACTCGCTGGCGTCGTTGTCCTTCAAGCTGGAAAACGTGCCTCCGGAAAACGGAATCATCTATGCCGAAGACAATTGATATTACCGAACTCGTCCTCCGTGACGCTCATCAGAGTCTGATGGCAACGCGGATGGCAATGGAAGATATGGTCCCCGCCTGTGCGGATCTGGATCAGGCCGGCTACTGGTCCGTGGAGTGTTGGGGAGGCGCCACATTCGACTCCTGCATACGGTTCCTCAATGAGGATCCGTGGGAGCGTCTGCGGCAGTTCCGCAAATTAATGCCGAATACCCGGCTTCAGATGCTGCTTCGCGGCCAGAACCTGCTGGGGTACCGGCATTATGAAGACACGGTGGTAGACCGCTTTGTCGAGAAGGCTGCCGAGAACGGGATGGACGTGTTCCGGGTGTTCGACGCGCTGAACGATATCCGTAATCTCCGGCGCTCGATTGCCGCGGTGCGGCGCACCGGCAAGCATGCGCAGGGCACCATCTGCTACACCATCAGCCCGCTGCACACACCCGGCGATTTCGTGGAGATGGCCGAGAAGCTTCTCGAGTGCGGCGCCGATTCCATCTGCATCAAGGACATGGCTGCGCTGCTGAAGCCGCAGCCGGCCTACGAGATCGTCAAGGGCATCAAAGAGGCATGCGGGCAGGATGTCCGCGTTCACGTCCACGTGCATGCCACTACCGGCGTCACCATGGTCAGCCTGATGAAGGCGATCGAAGCCGGCGCCGATTGCGTCGACACCGCCATCAGTTCGCTGAGCCTGGGGCCGGGGCACAATCCCACGGAAAGTGTCGTCGAGATGCTCGAAGGCACGGGATTCGAAGCGAAACTCGATAAGGCCAGGCTCATCCGTCTGAAGAAATACTTTGCGGGCATCCGCCCGCGCTACAAAGAGTTCCTCTCGAACATCACGGGCGTGGAGACCGAGATCTTCGACAGCCAGATCCCGGGCGGCATGCTCTCCAACATGGAGAGCCAGTTGAAGCAGCAAGGCGCCGGCGACCGCATGGAAGAGGTGCTTTTGGAAGTTCCGAAGGTGCGCGCCGATGCCGGCTATCCGCCCCTGGTGACGCCTTCCAGCCAGATTGTGGGCACGCAGGCCGTCTTCAACGTGATGATGGGCCGTTACAAGGTTCTGACTGGAGAGTTCGCGGATCTGATGCTGGGCTACTACGGCGAGACCATCGGCCCGCGCGACCGCGCGGTGATCGATCAGGCCTTCAAGCAGACGGGCAAGAGCCCCATCAATGGGCGGCCGGCCGACCTGCTCAAGCCGGAATGGCATGAACTGCGGGATGCGGCACTCGCGCTTCCAGGCTGCAACGGGTCCAACGAGGACGTGCTGACCTATGCGATGTTTCCGAAAGTCGCCCCCAAGTTCTTCAGCACGCGCGAGCAAGGCCCGAAGAATCTGGGCAAGGCGCCTGTTGCGGAGACGCCTGCACCGCCGGCACCCGCGAAGCCAGTGGCTGCCGAGAACGGCAAAGGCGTGCTGCACGCGCCCGTCACCTACGACGTGAAGTGCAACGGCAAGACGCACCGCGTCACGGTATCGCCGGCGCAGTAAGAGGGGAAAAGGATTTCAATATGTCCGTACAAACAATGCAAGACCGAATCACCGATCTGGAAAAGCGCAGTAATGAAGCGATGCTCGGCGGCGGCGCCGACCGCCTCGAGAAGCAGCATCAGGGCGGCAAACTCACGGCACGCGAGCGCGTGGAAGCGCTGGTGGACCCGGGCAGTTTCGATGAGACCGGACTTTTCGCCGAGCACCGCTCCACGCTATTCGGCATGGCGGGCAAGGAGTTGCCGGCTGATGGCGTGGTGACGGGCGCGGCCTCCGTGGGCGGGCGTCTGATTCACCTCGCTAGCCAGGACTTCACGGTATCCGGCGGGTCGGCGGGCGAAGTGCATTCCATCAAGGTCGCGGAGATCATGTCGCAGTCGTTGAAGACCGGATCGCCGTTCGTCTTCATCAACGATTCCGGCGGCGCCCGCGTGCAGGAGGGAATCGATTCGCTCTCGGGCTACGGCAAGGTGTTCTACACCAACGTGATGCTCTCCGGGGCGGTCCCGCAAATCTCCCTGATCTGCGGCCCGTGCGCGGGCGGCGCGGCCTACAGCCCGGCATTGACCGACTTCATCATCCAGACCCGTAAAGCGCAGATGTTCATTACCGGACCGCAGGTGATCAAGAGCGTGACCGGAGAGAACGTGACCGCGGACCAGTTGGGCGGGCCCGAGGCGCACATGGCGCTATCCGGCGTGATCCACTTCATTGCCGAAGATGACCGCCACGCCATCCTGCTGGCGCAGAAGCTTCTGAGCTTCCTGCCGTCGAACAATCTGGAAGATCCGCCGCGGGTGGAGGGTGATCCGAATGTGGATCCCGATCCGTCGCTCAACGATGTGGTCCCGAGCGAGATCAAGAAGGGATACGACGTTCGGGACGTCATCACCAAGGTGGTCGATTTCGCCGACTTCCTGGAGGTACAATCCGGCTTCGCCATGAATATTGTGGTCGGGTTTGCGCGCATCGCGGGCCGCACGGTGGGCATCATCGCCAATCAACCTTGTGTCAACGCCGGCGTGCTCGACATCAACGCGTCCAGCAAGGCTGCGCGCTTCATCCGTTTCTGCAACGCCTTCAATATTTCGCTGGTGACCTTCGCCGATGTGCCGGGCTTCATGCCGGGCGTGCAGCAGGAGCACGGCGGCATCATCCGGCACGGAGCCAAGATGTTGTTCGCATACTCCGCGGCGACTGTACCGAAGATCACGGTAATTCTGCGCAAATGTTACGGCGGTGCTTACCTGGCGATGTGCGGCAAAGATCTGGGCGCGGACCGCGTATTTGCCTGGCCCACGGCGGAGGTCGCCGTGATGGGCGCCGAGGGCGCGGCGGAGATCGTCTTCCGCAAGGAGATTCAAGAGGCTACGGACAAGCCCGCCAAGCGCGCGGAAATGATCGAGCGATACCGCGAAGCCTTCTCGAATCCCTATGTGGCGGCGGGCCGGCGGCTGGTGGATGCGATCATCGAGCCTTCCACCACACGGCGCCATCTTGCGCAGGTGCTCGAGTATCTGCACACCAAGCGGGAATTGCGGCCGCCCAAGAAGCACGGGTTGATGCCGCTGTAGGCGCGAGGAGGAGCTATGTCGAGAGTCACTACCAAGGATCTGGCTGCCGCTCTGGAGCAACTCCAGGCGCAGATGGCGGAGATCACGAAACGTCTCGCGACGATGGAGCACTCGGGCGATTCCGTCATTGAGGAACCGGAGCCTGCTCCGGCCGCGACGCCGTCTCCCGAGCCGGCGGGCATCACGGAAGAGGAACTGATCGCGATTTCCGCCGCGATCGGTGCTTATTTAGGGGTGCGTGCCCACATCCGGCAGGTGCGGCTGGTGAGCAGCAACGCATGGGCACAACAAGGGCGCGTTTCCATTCAAGCGTCCCACAGATTGCAGGGCTGAGAGGCGCCATGAAACTGACGATTACGATCGATGGAAAGACGTACGAAGTGGATGTGGAAGTAGCGGAGCCGGAAACACCGGCCGGGCCGCGTACCGTCACCGGCTTCAACATCGGTTCGGCTCCGCTGCGGGTTCCCGCGGAATCCGTCCCGGTGGCGCCCCCGGCGGAACAGGTGCCGGTGAACGAACAGAAGGTGTGCCGGAGTCCCGTTTCCGGAATCGTGGTGCGGGTGTCGGCGCAGGTAGGGCAGACACTCCAGACGGGAGACATCCTGGTCGTCCTGGAAGCGATGAAGATGGAGACGAATATTACCGCTCCCAGGGCGGGGAAGATCGCGTCTATCGCGGTAAACCAGGGGGACAGTGTGCAGGCTGGACAAGTCGTAGTGGAGTTCGAATAATGAGTTCACAACTGGAAAAGGTACCCGGTTTTCTCTTCTTCGATCATGTCGCTATTTCGGTAAAGCCTGGCGAGCTGGAATCGCACGTCAAGGCATACCAGGCGATGGGCTTCACGGAAGTGCATCGCGAAGACGTTCTGGGTGGCGACCAGGTTCGAGAGGTCTTGTTGCAGGTGGGCGATGGTCCCAACCTGGTGCAATTGCTGGAACCACTGAATGCGGACTCGCCGGTGGCCAAGCAGATCGAAAAGAACGGCGGACGCGGCGGCATGGCGCATGTGGCACTGCGTGTGGCGGATATTCAGAAGGCGTTCGACCATCTGAAGGGCGAGGGCTTTAAAATCATTGATAAGGCTCCGCGGAAGGGTTCGCGTGGAACCACGGTGTTTTTCGTCCACCCAAAAAGCACCGAGACTGCCGCGTTTGGCTATCTGATTGAAGTGGTGCAGGAGGGCGCCCATGCCTGAAACCGATACCGGCAACGAAATCCTGAATCTCGGACAGGACTTTCCTCCGGTCCCGACGGAAGTTTGGGAATCCGCGATTGCCAAGGATCTGAAGGGCGCGGACTACGAGAAGAAGCTGGTGTGGCGCACCGAAGAGGGGCTCGCCATCCGCCCCTATTACCGCAAGGAAGCGCTCGCGGCCCTCGACGATCAACTGCGCGCTGCACCGGGGTTTTACCCGTTCGTACGCGGCACTGGGCGCGATTGGGAAATCGCGCAGGACGGCAAGCCCGGGCCGAAAGCGATTCGCGCGGACCTGCTGCACGAGGCAGGAGCCCACGCGATTCAGGAACTCGGCTACGGTATGGCCGCTGGCGTGGAACGTCTGGCTGCCCTGACCGCCACGCTGCCGGTGGACACCATCGCCGGCCAGGTGGAATTCGTCTTCGCGGCGGGCCCCAGCTATTTCATCGAAATTGCCAAACTGCGGGCGGCGCGCATCCTGTGGTCGCAGGTGGTGACCGCGTTCGGCGGCGCCGAAGATAGCTGCGCGATGCGCTTGCACGTGCGCACGCCGCTGCGCAACAAGAGCCTGTACGACCGCTACACCAATCTGCTGCGCGTCACCACCGAAGCGCTCTCCGCGGCGGTGGGAGGCTGCGACCAACTCAACATCGTGCCCTTTGGATTCGATCCGCATCTTGCGCTGAACGTGCAGCGCATCCTCAAAGAGGAGTCGCATCTGGATGCCGTGGCCGATCCGGCGGGCGGCTCCTACTATATCGAGGCGTTGACCGACTCGATCGCGCGCGAGGCCTGGAAGCTGATGCAGCAGGTGGAGGCCGAAGGCGGGTATTCCCAGGCGCTGGACTCGGGCTCGATCGAGAAGGCCCTCGCCGAGACACGCATCGCTCGCGCGAAGGCGTATTCCGGGCGCAGGCGCGCGCTGGTGGGTGTCAACAACTATCCGGACGTTGCGGAGAAGACCCCCGAAGTGATTCCACCTGATACTGAGACCGATTTTCCTCTGCCCCAGGTCCGGCTGGCCGCTCCGTTCGAGGAGATTCGCCGGCGTACCACGGAGCACGCGCTGCTTACCGGCCGCTATCCGAAAGTGCTGCTGCTCAAACGCGGCGATGTAAAGATGAAGGGCGCACGGTCGAACTTCTGTTTCAACTTCCTGGGATGCGCCGGCTTCGATATTGTGGAGGGCGAAGAGTATCGGAACAGCAATGCCGATCTGATCGTGCTCTGCAGTTCCGACGCCGAGTACCTGGCACTCGCACAGGAAGTCTGCCCCGCGGTCCGGGTCCCCGTCCTGGTGGCGGGAAATCCCAAAGACCAGATCGCTGCCTTGCAGGCGGCCGGCGTTCAGGGTTTCATCCACATCTTCAGCGATGCTATTGAAACTCTGACGCAACTGCAGGACAAGCTGGGAATGAGGAGCATCCAATGAGACCGGACTTTACCAAGATCGACTATCGTCTTCGGCCGCGGGAATCCGCTCCGGTCGGGCCGGGAGAAAGTGCCCCCGTGTGGAATACCGCCGAGCATATCCCGGTGAAGCACTGGTACACCGCCGACGATCTCTACGCCATGGAGCACCTGGACTACGCCGCGGGCGTGCCACCGTTCCTGCGCGGACCCTATTCCACGATGTACGCCATGCAGCCGTGGACCATCCGTCAATACGCCGGCTTCTCCACCGCCGAAGAGTCGAACGCCTTCTACCGGCGCAATCTGGCGGCGGGACAAAAGGGACTCTCGGTGGCCTTCGATCTGGCCACGCATCGCGGCTACGATTCGGACAACGAGCGCGTGACCGGCGACGTCGGCAAGGCGGGCGTGGCGATTGATTCGGTCGAAGACATGAAGATTCTCTTCGATCAGATCCCGCTCGGACAGATGTCGGTGTCGATGACGATGAACGGCGCGGTTCTGCCGGTGATGGCGTTCTACATTGTGGCCGCCGCGGAACAGGGCGTGGCCACCGGCGATCTGAGCGGCACCATCCAGAACGACATCCTGAAAGAGTTCATGGTGCGCAACACCTACATCTATCCGCCCGGGCCATCCATGCGCATCATCGGCGACATCTTCCGCTACTGCTCGGTGAACATGCCGAAGTTCAACTGCATCTCCATTAGCGGCTATCACATGCAGGAAGCGGGGGCGAGCGCCGACCTGGAACTCGGCTACACGCTGGCCGACGGCCTCGAGTACATCCGCACCGGAATTCGCTCCGGCCTCGATATCGACACCTTCGCGCCCCGTCTCAGCTTCTTCTGGGGCATCGGCATGAATCACTTCATGGAGATCGCCAAGATGCGCGCGGCCCGCGTGCTGTGGGCCAAGATCATCAAGAGCTTTCAGCCGAAGAATCCCAAGTCGATGGCATTGCGGACCCACTCGCAGACCTCGGGCTGGAGCCTCGCGGCGCAGGACGTCTTCAACAACGTGCCGCGCACCTGCGTGGAGGCCATGGCCGCGGTGTTGGGACATACGCAATCGCTGCACACCAACGCGCTCGACGAGGCGATCGCGCTGCCTACCGACTTCTCGGCGCGCATCGCACGCAATACCCAGATCTTCCTGCAGGAAGAGACCGGCATCACCAGGGTAGTGGATCCGTGGGCAGGCAGCTACTACGTGGAGTCGCTCACCCACGAGCTGATGCATAAGGCGTGGCATCACATTCAGGAGATCGAATCGCTGGGCGGAATGACCAAGGCGATCGAGACCGGGATTCCCAAGATGCGGATCGAAGAGGCCGCGGCGCGACGGCAGGCGCAGATCGATTCGGCGCGCGAGACCATCGTCGGCGTCAACAAATACCAGCCCGCCGAAGCCGAGCAAGTCGAAGTCCGTGTGGTGGACAACCGGGCGGTAAGGGAGTCGCAGCTTCGCCAGCTGGCGCAGATCCGCGCGACTCGCGACCAGCAGGCCGTGGACACAGCCCTCAGCGCACTTACCGACGCGGCCAAGGACGGCTCGGGCAACCTGCTCGGGCTTTCAGTGGAAGCCGCGCGCCTGCGGGCCACGTTGGGTGAGATCTCTACAGCGCTCGAGAAAGTCTTCGGGAGGTATCAGGCGGTGAACCGCACCATCTCAGGCGTTTATTCATCGGAGAGCCAGGACAACCCCGAGTTCCGCGAGGCGCAAGCCTTGGCCGAGGAGTTCGCGCAGCTCGAAGGCCGCCGTCCTCGTATTCTGATGGCGAAGATGGGGCAGGACGGGCATGATCGCGGCGCCAAGGTGATCGCTACCGCGCTGGCCGACCTGGGCTTCGATGTCGACGTCGGCCCGCTCTTCCAGACTCCTCGCGAAGCAGCGCGCATGGCGGTGGAGAATGACGTTCACGTGCTCGGCGTTTCCAGCCTGGCGGGTGGTCATAACACCCTGGTGCCGCAGGTCATCGATGAATTGAAGAAACTGGGCCGCGAAGACATCCTGGTGTTTGTGGGTGGAGTGATTCCGCCGCAGGACTACGAGGCGTTGTTCCAGGCGGGTGTGACCGGCATATTCGGCCCCGGTTCCGTGATCCCGGTATGCGCGAAGAAGATTCTGCATGCGCTGATCGGGAGTGCGCGTGCCGTCTAGGACCGCTCCCAGACGCCTGCCGCTGGAACGATATGTGGAAGGGGTGGTGGGCGGCGACCGCACGGTCCTCGCCCGCGCCATTACGGTAATCGAAAGCAATCTCCCTGCCGACGGCGAATTGGCGGCGCAACTGCTCGACGCGCTACTGCCGTATACCGGGCACTCGATGCGAGTCGGCATCACGGGCGTTCCCGGCGTCGGCAAGAGCACCTTCATCGACGCGCTGGGCATGCATCTGATCCGCGATCGCGATGAGAATGTTGCGGTGCTCAGTGTCGATCCCTCCAGCCCGATCTCGGGCGGGAGCATTCTGGGAGATAAGACGCGGATGGAGCGGCTGGCGGTCGAGGAGCGAGCCTTCATTCGCCCGTCGCCCTCCGGCGGACATTTGGGCGGCGTCGCGCGGCGCACTCGCGAGACTATGCTGCTGTGCGAGGCGGCGGGCTATCGCAACATCCTGGTGGAAACGGTAGGAGTCGGACAAAGCGAGATGGCCGTGCGCTCGATGACCGACTTCTTTCTCCTGCTGATGCTGGCGGGCGCGGGCGACGAACTGCAGGGCATTAAACGCGGCATTATCGAGATGCTCGACTGCATGGCCATCAATAAGGCGGATGGCGACAACGTGGCCAAGGCGGAACGGGCGCGCATCGAGTATGCCGGGGCGCTGCACCTGTTCCCGCCATCTCCGGATGGCTGGATCCCGCGCGTGCTGACCTGCTCTTCCATCAGCGGCGCCGGAGTGGCTGCGGTGTGGGAGACGGCGATGGAGCACCGGGAACTGCTTTCGCGTAACGGAAATCTCGCGCGTCTGCGGGCACGCCAGGCCCTGGAGTGGATGCACGAGTTGACCAGGACGGGGTTGGAAGATCTCTTCCGGCGGAATGCCGCGGTCTCTGCGCGTCTGAAGCAGTTGCGCGAAGAGGTAGGCGAGGGCCGCACGGCTCCCTTCGCGGCCAGCCGCGAGCTTCTGGCCCTGTTTCGCAATCAGCCGGCAAACGGCGAAGTCTCTGGCGAATCGTAAAGAAGATTTTATGCACTCATTTCCTATCTTGACCGCAGCCGAAGCGGCCTCCCTGATCCAGAACGGGCAAACCGTGGGCTTCAGCGGGTTCACGCCGGCTGGCGCTCCCAAAGCGGTACCGCTGGCGATTGCGGACCGCGCCATCGCCGCTCACAACGCAGGCGAAGAGTTCCAAATCGGAGTTCTGACTGGCGCATCGACCGGCCCCTCTCTCGATGGCGCATTGGCCAAGGCCCAGGCCATCAAATTCCGCACTCCGTATCAGACCAATGCCGATCTGCGCGATCGCATCAACGCGGGCAAGACCCGGTTCTTCGACCTCCACCTTTCGCTCATGCCACAGGTGACGCGTTACGGCTTCCTCGGCCCGGTCGATGTGGCCGTGGTGGAAGCCGCCGATCTCACCGCGGGCGGCGGCATCGTGCTGACCTCCGGCGTCGGCGCGGCGCCCACCTTTTGCCACATGGCGCAGCGCGTCATCGTCGAACTGAATCGCCACCATCCTCCGGCGATTCTCGGGCTGCACGATATCTACGAGCCCGCCGATCCCCCCTACCGCAAGCAGATCCCGATCTACAAGCCTTCGGACCGTATCGGCTCGCCCATCATCACGCTCGACCCGGCGCGCATCGTCGGCGTGGTGGAGACCGATCTGGAGGACGAGGCGCGCGGCTTCAGCGAGATCTCCCCGCTCACGGAAGCGATCGGCCACAACGTCGCGGACTTTCTGGCGCACCAACTCCACTCCGGCATGATCCCCAAGCCATTCCTGCCGATTCAGTCCGGCGTGGGCGACATTGCCAATTCGGTGTTGAGTGCGCTCGGGACGAATCCTGGCATCCCACCGTTCGAGATGTACACGGAAGTGTTGCAAGACTCCGTCGTCGACCTGATTGAGCAGGGACACGTCACGTTTGCCAGCAGTTGCTCGTTCACGGTCACGCCGCCGGCACTCCAGCGCGTCTACGACAATCTGAAATTCTTCCGCCCGCGCGTAGTGCTGCGCCCGCAGGAAATCAGCAACAGCCCGGAGATCATCCGCCGGCTCGGCATCATCTCCATCAACACCGCCATTGAAGTTGATATCTTCGGGAACGTCAACAGCACGCACGTCATGGGACGCAAGCTCATGAACGGCATCGGCGGCTCGGGCGATTTCACGCGCAACGCATACCTCTCGATCTTTACCTGCCCATCCTCGGCGAAGGGCGGCAAGATCAGCACCATTGTGCCGCTGGTCTCACACGTCGACCACAGCGAACACTCAGTGCAGATCATCGCCACGGAATATGGAGTCGCGGATCTCCGCGGCAAGTCTCCCTTCGAGCGTGCCAACGAGATCATCGAGAAGTGCGCGCATCCCGAGTTCCGCGAATTACTGCACAGTTACGTGACGATCGTGGAAGGTGGGCACACGCCGCACACTCTCTCGGCGGCCTTCCGCATGCACGAGCAGTTTCAGAGGACCGGCGACATGCACGGCTGCAGTTGGGCGGCCGCAACTCCCGTGAAGGTGTAACGGGGCGGGCCGGTATATGATCAGCAGAAGAGATCATGGCCCAGACGTTCGGATTCAATCAAGACGAGTTGAAACTCCTGCTGGTAGCGGTGCGCCAGATGCGCCGCACGTTCGCACAGGCGCGTAAGAACGATCCCGCGCTCGAATCGTATGCCACGTTATATGACGCCCTCTACGAGAAGCTGCGCGATATGGCAGGCCCCTTGCCGGAACAAGCCGAAGATCTGATGGACTAGAAAAGCACGGGCCATCGCGGGCAGGCGTGGCGCAAACACTCCTGTTTGCCGCGTCGAGACTCATCTCGACGCTTTTCGGCCGTCCACCGAGTCTGCTGCACGCGACTCATTGCGCTCCCCGGCCGGGCAGACACGAGTGTCAGCGCCACGTGGTGTGCTAAATTAGCCCGCGTGCGTCTCCTTTTCTTCTCCGCCATTTTAGTTAGCGCGTCGCTGGCCGCGGCGCAACCCGTCATTCCTGTCGAGCCGGCATTGAACGAAATCTCCGCAACCGTGTGGCCGGTCGAAGCGGTGGTCTCCCCCAACGGAGCCCAAGTCGCTTACGTGCAGACCTCCGCCGGCAAGTCGGAAATCTACGTCACGGGATTGCGGGCCGTGGACCCGCGGCCAGTCCGCGTGACTGCCGGCGGATCGAACGAGAGCAGCCTCGCCTGGTCACCCGACAGTAGACAACTCGCCTTCCTCTCCGATCACGAACAGCCCGGGCAACTCCAACTCTATATCTGGGGAGCGAGCGGAGGCGCACCCCGGCAACTCACGCATCTGAAGGGCCTGCTCGCTACGCCGCGATGGTCGCCCGATGGCACCGGCATCGCCATTCTGTTTACCGAGAATCTGCCGCGCGCCGCCGGTCCGCTCGATCCCGTCCTGCCCGACAGCGGCGTGGTGGAATCCAAAGTCTACGAGCAGCGTCTCACTCTCATCGACGGAATGACCGGCAACGCGCGCCAACTCTCACCCGCCGATACCTACGTCTACGAGTATGATTGGGCTCCCGACGCGAAGAATTTCGTGATGACGGCGGCCAAGGGAGCCGGCGACGACAACTGGTGGATCGCGCAACTCTACACCATGCCCGCCGCTGGAGGCGACCTGCACCTCCTCTACAAGCCAAGCGTGCAGCAACAGCTCGCGACTCCGCGCTGGTCGCCAGACGCCAAATCCATCTTCTTTATCGGCGGATTGATGAGCGACGAAGGCTCGACTGGCGGCGACATCTTTCAAATACCAGCGGCGGGCGGATCCGCGCGCAATCTGACGCCCGGCGTGACATCGTCCGCGAGCAACCTCGCTTGGCCCAGAAGGTCGGCCAATCTCTATTTCACCGAGCACTTCGATGGCGGCAGCGCGATCTCGCGTTGGGATCCCGCTACGGGTAAGACCGAACGATTGTGGCAGGGCGACGAAAGCATCAACCCGCCATTCGAAGACAACGGCATCACCTTCACCGACGATGGCAACACCTCCGCGCTGATTCGCATGTCCTGGCAGCAGCCGCCCGAAGTATGGTGCGGACCCATAGGGAAGTGGATTCGCAAGACGACGTTGAACATGCAGCGCAAGCCGCTGTGGGGCCAATCTAAAAGCCTGCACTGGACGAGCGGCGGCTACCGTGTGCAGGGCTGGCTGCTTTACCCATTGCAATTCGATGCCAGCCGCAAATACCCCATGGTCGTGGCAGTGCACGGTGGGCCGGCGTCGTCATTGAAGCCCAGTTGGCCGCGGCCCGGATTCAATCCGACGCTGCTGTCGCAGCAGGGATACTTCGTCTTCATGCCGAATCCTCGGGGCAGCTATGGACAGGGCGAAAAGTTCGCTATGGCGAACGTGAAGGATTTCGGCGGCGGCGATCTCCGCGACATCCTGGCGGGAGTCGACGAAGCCATCAAGACGGCGCCGATCGATCCGCAGCGCATTGGAATTACAGGTTGGAGTTATGGCGGATTCATGACCATGTGGGCCGTCACGCAGAGCACTCGCTTTCGCGCCGCGGTGGCAGGCGCCGGCCTCGCCAACTGGCAGAGTTACTACGGGGAGAACGCCATCGATCAATGGATGATCCCGTATTTCGGCGCCTCGGTCTACGACGATCCGGGGGTCTACGCGAAGAGTTCGCCCATCAACTTCATCAAGCGCGTGAAGACTCCTACGCTGGTGGTGGTGGGAAGCGGCGATGGCGAGTGTCCGCCGCCCCAGTCGTACGAGTTCTGGCACGCGCTGAAGACCCTCGGCGTTAAGACGCAACTCGTGGTCTATCCGGACGAGGGCCACCTGTTCCACCAGCCCGATCATCAGCGCGACGTTCTGGTGCGGACCATTCAATGGTTCAACGAAAATCTGCGCTAGCGGGCCTGTCGCAGCGACTTGGCCGGCAAGTTGGAAAGCGCGCGTCACGGTCGCGGCTCGTCACCAAACGTTCGCGCCAGGCATGCGCTTGCGAGCCGCGCGCGTCAGCAAGCGACCACTAATCAGAGCGCGGCAACGCTCCCTCACGGTCGCGGCTCGTCATCAAAACGTTCGCGCCATGGGTGCGCTTGCGAGCCGCGCGCGTCAGCAAGCGACCACTAATCAGAGCGCGGCAACGCTCCCTCACGGTCGCGGCTCGTCACCTCATACGTTCGCGCCAGGCGTGCGCTTGCGAGCCGCGCGCGTGAGCAAGCGACCACTAATCAGAGCGCGGCAACGCTCCCTCACGGTCGCGGCTCGTCACCTCATACTTTCGCGCCATGGGTGCGCTTGCGAGCCGCGCGCGTCAGCAAGCGATCACTAATCAGAGCGCGGCAACGCTCCCTCACGGTCGCGGCTCGTCACCTCATACGTTCGCGCCAGGCGTGCGCTTGCGAGCCGCGCGCGTCAGCAAGCGACCACTAATCAGAGCGCGGCAACGCTCCCTCACGGTCGCGGCTCGTTACCTCATACGTTCGCGCCATGCGTGCGCTTGCGAGCGTCATCGAGCGCTTCATGCATGCTTATGTTCTGTCTGCGACAGGCTGCTGGAGTCGGCCGCTGCCGGGCGGCTCTCCGCTCCCGCAAACAGGAAACACAACCCGGCGAGTGTGTCGTACGAGAAATGGATTCGGTCGCCGCGGACCTGGCGGAGCTTCTTGTGCACGCGCGTCAGCAGCGAACTCACCGTGCCCGACTGAATGCCGAGCGAGGCGGCGATCTCTTCATAAGAGGCACCGCCGGCACGCAATCGCAGACACTGTAGCTCGCGGCACGAGAAGCGGGCAGCGATCTCGGAGGCGGCCTGTGCACTTTCGACGGCGGCGTCGGCTCCTTGACCGGGATCCGGCACGTCGTACCCGTCGACTGCCGGGACTTCCCGTTTCAAAGCGGCCCGCCCTAAGCGGTCCAACAGGTAATTCCGTAGTACGCGGTACAACCAACCGCGCGGATTCTCGATGACACGGCCGTAATTGCGCTCCACGAAATAGCGCAGAAAGGCCTCCTGGACCGCGTCGATGGCGCTGTCCTCACGTCGCACAAAGGTTTCGGCATACGACAGCAGTTCCGCCGAGTAGCGCCGGTAGATCGCCTCGATCTCCTGCTCCAGCCCGCCACGACTGACATCGCATACTGCATGAAAAGACTTGGGGCCCACCGGCTTTATCATGCTCACGGGTGTCGATGTGTAACAAGCTTTACTTTCGTTAGCTTGCGGATAGTCCGGTGGTAAAATCGAACCACCCATGAACGATAGCGCTTACAGCCGCAGGCATTTTTTGAAAACGACGGCGACTGCCGTCGCGGCGACGAGTCCGCTGGCACGGGCACAGAACGGCGCCGGAAAGATCGTATCGATCGTCGTGGCCCCCGGCGACTCCGTGGCTGCTTCCATACCGGTGCGAAACGCCATTGCCGAGCTGACCCGGGCTTTGGAAACAACGGGCGCCGCGGTTCGCCGGAAGGATCGCGCAGACCAGGCAGAGGGTGACTACACCATCGTTGTGGCGGGACCCGGAAATTCGAGCGAGCCGGTACCCAACGCCGCCGAAGCTCTGATCTTGAAGCGGGTCCAAATCGGGGCCCGGCCCGCGATTCTGGCAGGCGGACACGACGCGCGCGGTCTCGTCTACGCCGTGCTCGATCTGGCCGACCGCGTCAACCACGCATCCGACCTCGCTGCCGCCTTCACTCTGCGAAGCGGCGGCGCCGAGCAACCCGCCAATCCCGTCCGCAGCATCCAGAAGCTGTTCGTCAGTGATGTGGAGGACAAGCCGTGGTTTTACGATCGCGAAATGTGGCCGCGCTACCTCAACATGCTGGCGGCCCAGCGCTTCAATCGCTTCAATCTGAGTTTTGGCATCGGATACGATTTCCTGCGCGAAGTTACCGATGCCTACGGCCTGTTCCTCTACCCGTTCATGCTCTCCGTGCCCGGCTATCAGGTGCGCGCAGTGAATTTGCCCGACGCGGAACGCGACCGCAATCTCGAAACTCTGCGCTTCATCAGCGAGCAGACCGTCGCACGGGGCCTCGAGTTTCAGTTGGGTATCTGGATGCACGGCTATCAGTGGGCGAATAGTCCCAAGGCCAACTACACGATCGAGGGACTGAACGCGGACAATCACGGACCCTATTGCCGCGACGCGCTGGCCGCACTCCTGAAGGCGTGTCCCGCAATCTCGGGGGTCACGTTTCGCATCCATGGCGAGAGCGGCGTCGCCGAAGGCAGCTATCCGTTCTGGAAGACGGTGTTCGATGGAATCCAACTCAGCGGGCGCCGGATCGAGATCGATCTGCATGCCAAAGGCTTGGACCAAGGCATGATCGATGTCGCGTTGGCTACCGGTATGCCCGTCCGCGTTTCGCCGAAATTCTGGGCGGAACATATGGGAATGCCCTACCATCAGGCCGATATCCGCGACCAGGAGATGCCCAAAGGCCGCACCGCCACGGGGCTGATGGCCCTCAGTGCCGGAGCGCGCAGCTTCACCCGCTATGGTTATGCCGATTTCCTGCGCGAGGACCGTAAGTACAGCGTCATCCATCGCATCTGGCCGGGTACGCAGCGGCTGCTGTTGTGGGGCGATCCAGAAACCGCTGCCGCCTATTCGCGAGCTTTCGGTTTTTGCGGCTCCGATGGAGTCGAGATCATGGAGCCGCTCTCGTTCAAGGGGCGGCGCGGGTCGGGCATCGCAGGCGGTCGCTGCGCATATGCCGACGCGTCGCTGAAGCCACGCTGGGACTGGGAGAAGTACGACTACACCTACCGTGTGTGGGGCCGTGCACTCTACAATCCGCATACCGAGCCCGACGGCTCACAGCGGTATCTGCGCAGCCGTTTCGGTGCTGCCGCTCCTGCGATGGAGCGCGCGGCCAGCCATGCCAGCCGCATCCTGCCTACGATTACTACCGCGCACCTTCCGTCCGCTGCCAACAATACCTTTTGGCCGGAGATGTACACCAACCAGCCCATCGTCGATCCGAAGCGCAAGAATCCTTATACCGATACGCCATCGCCGAAAGTCTTCGCGAACACCAGCCCGCTCGACACCCAACTCTTCTCCCGCATGAGCGACTTCGCCGATGAGTTGCTGAAGGGCGACCGGAGCGGAAAGTTTTCCCCGGTTGAGGTGGCGCAATGGCTGGAAGATGACGCCGCCCAGGCGAGAGCGAGTCTGAAGGAAGCTGTCGGCAAGACCGCGAATCAAAGCGCCGAGTTTCGCCGGATGGCGATCGATGTGGATTTGCAGGCGGGGCTCGGCGCCTTTTTCGGTGCCAAGTTCCGCAGCGGCGTCCTGTATACCATTCACGAACAAACCGGCGATCGGGATGCGCTCGAAGAGGCGCTGAAGACCTATCGCCGCGCTCGCGACACATGGGCGGAACTGGCGGCTCGCGCCAAGGGAGTCTACGTTCCCGATGTCGCTGTCGGCGAATTGGCTTGGCTCAAGGGACACTGGATGGATCGTCTGCCGGCGATCGATGACGATATCGCGCAGATGGAGACGCGCCTGGCGTCGGCGAAATCCGCAGCCACGCCGGGAGTCCATGAGGCTATCCAACAGGTTCTGGGACGGCCGGAAGCGCGACCCCAACCGCCCTGCAAGCACGATCCGCCGCTACGCTTCCGTCCCAAAGAACCGCTGAAACTCGAGGTCGCGCTCACCGCGGAGAGGAAGATCACTCGGGCGACCCTCTACTATCGTCACGTCAACCAGGCGGAGCGCTTCGAATCCTTGCCATTGGAAAGCAGCGGCAAGATGTATCAAGCCATCATTCCCGGCAGCTATACCGATTCCGTCTATCCCTTGCAGTATTACTTCGAGTTTCGGGAAGGTCCCGGCAAAGCGTGGCTCCATGGGGCACCCAGCTTTCCTGTGTACCTCGTGGTGCGCCCCGCTTAGCCCATGCGACTGATCCAATTGCAGGCGCCTTCGGGACGGCGCGTTGGCGTCATCGAGGAGGGCCAGATCTGTCTCACTGGCGTGGAGTCGGTCTACCAACTGGCGAATGCCGCGCTGGCGGAAGGCATCTCCATCGACGAGATGCTCCAACGAGCTCGGAGTGGCGATCCGGAGTCTCTGAACTACGACCCGATCTACCGCGGCGATTCGGAGTGGCAGATACTCCCGCCTATCGACCATCCCCTCGAACCGTCGCGTTGTCTGGTGAGCGGCACTGGCCTCAGCCACATCCGCAGTGCCCACAATCGCCAGGCCATGCACGCGGCCGATGAGCATGTTACCGACAGCATGCGGATGTACCAGTGGGGTCTGGAGGGCGGCCGGCCAGCGACTGGCGAAGTGGGAGTCTCACCGGAGTGGTTCTACAAAGGCACGGGAACCAGCCTGCGCGCGCACAATCAGCCGCTCGACGTGCCGTCCTATGCTGAGGATGGCGGTGAGGAGCCTGAAATTGCCGGCGTCTACATCGTGGATGGCACGGGAGCGCCGCGCCGCATTGGCATGACAGCCGGCAACGAATTCTCCGATCACGTCTTCGAGAAGAGGAACTACCTCTACCTCGCCGGTTCGAAGCTGCGCGCTTGCGCCATCGGACCGGAACTGGTGACCGATCCTGATTTCAGCCGGGTCTCAGGGCGCGTAGAGATTCAGCGCGGCGGCGCCACAATCTGGTCGAAAGCGATTCACACCGGCGAAGCGCTGATGTGCCACAGTCTGGCCAACCTGGAGCATCATCACTTCAAGTTCGAGCCGCATCGCCGCCCCGGAGATGTGCATGTGCACTTCTTCGGCGCCGACGCGTTCAGCTTCGGCGACGGCGTGCGGCTGGAAGACGGCGATGTAATGGAGATTCAGTTCCAGGGCTTTGGCAGGGCTCTCCGCAATCCGGTGCGGAAGTCGAATGGTATGGATCCGTTAGTGGTCGTGCGGCCGGTGTGATTTCGGTTACGCTACGCAGGCCGGCGAGATCAAGTCGTCGCGCAGATTTTTCAGCGCCACTCGCACCCAGGTCTTCACAGTGCCCAGGGGATGGCCCATGCGGGCCGCCACTTCGAGTTGCGAGAGTCCTCCGAAATACGAAAGCTCGATCGCGCGGCGCTGATTCGGAGACAGACGGCTCACAGCGGCCTGAATCCGGCGTGCCCGGTCCGACCCCAGGATCTCGCGCTCCATATCGGTCCGCAGAGCGGGATGGTCCGTTTCGTCAAACGCCACGACGTTGCGATGGCGGCCGCTGGCGGAGCGCAGATAATCGATCGCGCAATTGTGGGCGATCGCCATCAACCATGGACTGATGGAGCCCTTGGAGGCGTCGAAGTTCCGGATGCGATTCCATACTCGCAGAAAAGTCTCCTGCACCAGGTCCTCGGCGGTGCTGGCGTCATGCACCACGCGGAGAATCACCGTGTAAACCAGGCGTCCGTACCGGTCAAAAATATCGGCGAGTGCCTGGGCGTCCCGTGCCTGCAAACGGTCCACGAGGATGGTATCGTTCTGAACCATCGACCCGGTCCTCCAGGCTACCCCTTGTCTCTGCTCGATCTCGTTCCGGTTGGTGCTGGTGATCATTCGATTCGCCTTCCGGGGATTAAATGTGCAGTTGACTGCCCGAAATGATGAGCTCCGTAAGGCTATGTAATTAAAGGCATTGCTTGCTTCATTCGGTGGCCTTACCGCGCTCCCTGTACACCAAAAAGGCAGTCGACTGCCAACAAAGTAGACACTGTGTGCCAGGATAAAATCGCACAAGTGAAAACGAAATGCCTATTACAGTCGCAGAGAGGACGGCCGCATAGATGACACACGATTCAGCCTTACGCGAGCAGCTCATTCGCATGTTGCAGGGCGGGCTGGCCCATGCAACATTCGATGACGTGATCCGCGACTTTCCCACGGATAAGATCGGAATCAGGCCGCACGGCATACCTCATTCGGCGTGGGAATTACTGGAACATATGCGCATCGCGCAGAACGATATTCTCGAATTCAGCCGGTCCGCCGAATACGTTTCTCCCAATTGGCCCCAAGGATATTGGCCGAAGTCGGCCGCGCCTGCGACGCCCGGCCTATGGAACGAATCCGTTGCGCGCTTCCGTCAGGATCTGGTGGAGTTCGAGGCGCTATTGCAAGATCCGAAGATCGACTTGAACCGAGAATTTCCTTGGGGAGACGGCCAGACGGTGCTCCGTGAGGCGTTGCTGATCGGCAGCCACAATTCCTATCACCTGGGCCAACTGGTGCAGGTCCGTCGCTTGGTGGGTGCCTGGGGAAAGTAGTGGGTCAGTCCATTCAGAAGGTGAGCGGCTGCCACGAGTGCCAGACGGCATCTCCGTGGCAGTCCTGGCAGTGGATGGCGACATCGCGAATCGAGCACCGCTGCTCGCCCGCAACCTTTTCGCTCCAGATCTCGAACATCAGCCCGGCGGACGCCGTCGTGTCGCCAACGAGGCCAGCACGCTTGCAACTTCCGCCGGGTTCGAGTCTGATCAGCATTTCTCCAGATCGACCTGATTTCGTGGGTCCCACAGTGTAGTTACGCGCCCAGTACCGCGGTCCCTTTTAGGTCTCTTTAAGAGCCGACTAAAAGCGCGGGCCCCGCCTGACTCGCAAAGGATGCAGGTTTCGTGGAAATGTGACCTTCACCAACCGCCGCAATCTGCATCTTGAAGGGGAAAAGCAGAAATATCGGGATCCGAAAATCATGGAAAAATCACTCATCCGGATACTCGCCGCACCGCTGTGGCCCAAGGCAGAATTTGAATTCAAAAAGATATTGCATCTCCGGAAAAGGTATCGTACTATGAAACCCGTCCCACCATTAAGTGTGTCCAGCTAGAGTGTCGAGTGCCGTCTTAGCAGTTAGTTGAGGCCAGGCGGATCGAGCTTTGTAAGGGAGTTGTGTGTCCGGCCAGTCTTCTCTTTTGGGACCTGTAAGATCTGTATATCTTGGGCGGCAGTTTTCATGCCTTCGTAACACTGGGGGCGGGCCAGGAGGGCCCTCGATGTCCGAGCATGCTACCATCACCGGCCGCTGGGCGCTGGCCTTCATACCAGGGTCTCGGCATGATGCAGGTGGTGCGCACCGTTCGGCCAGCTCCGATCCAGACGCCGCGTATCAGTGGACTGGCGTGCAGCAGCATTGATCGCGATGCAAGATGAGCACACTACGGCACAGTGAGGTCTACGATATCGCGATCGTCGGCGCCGGGCCGGCCGGCGCAGCCGCGGCATTATCCGCGACCCAGCTTCGCCCGCATCTACGCGTCGCGCTAGTGGAAGCGAACCGCTACGACGCTTGGCGCGCCGGTGAAACGCTTTCGCCGGGCTGCCAGGAAATCCTCAGCGGACTGGGCTGCTGGAGTTCCTTCCGAAGCGCCGGATTCACCGAATCGCCAGGCACGCGCGCCGTGTGGGGTGGTCCCGAGCCTTACGACAATCCGTTTCTGTTCTCTCTGCGTGGTAACGGATGGCACGTGGACCGCGCACGTTTTGACGCGTTGCTCTGCGACGCAGCCCGGAATGCGGGCGCGGAAGTAATCGCCCGTGCACGATTATGCGAAGTGGAGCGCGCAGAGCCGGGTTTCCTCCTGCGTCTGCGGCATTCCACGCCGAGCCAATCATTCACCACCATTCGGGCACGCTTCGTGATCGATACTTCCGGCCGCCAGGCCAGCTTCGCATCCAGATGCGGCGCCCGGCAGCTGGTGGACGATCGCCTGATCGGCGTTTGCGGACTGCTCCCGGCGACCGGCCGGGACGCCGCCACGCTGGTGGAGTCGCAGGCCGATGGATGGTGGTATTCGTCGCTTTTGCCTGGATCGCGCGTCATCGTCGCCTGGATGAGCGATGCGGACCTGGTTCGCGGGCAAGGACTGTGCCATCCGGAGCGTTGGATGGCGCACCTGCACCGTACCGAGTGCACGCGCGGTCGAATATCGGGCGACTTGCTGGAACCTCTGCGAGTTTGGGCGGCGCATTCCCAGCACCTGAACCAGGTTCGTGGCGCGGACTGGGTTGCCGCGGGCGACGCCGCCACAACCTACGATCCGGCCTCGTCAGTGGGCATTTTGAAAGCCTTACGCGCCGGGAAGGTCGCCTCGTTCGTGGCGCTCGACCGCCTGCAAGGACGCGACTCCGCCGATCGTTATGAAAAGTTGGTTGCCGGCGAATACGCCGCCTATCGCGAAACGAAACGTCGGTTTTACCGCCAGGAGCAACGTTGGCCAGGTTCGCCGTTTTGGCAACGTCGCGTAAATGGAGATCAGTCCAAATGGCAAATAAAAAACTAAAAGCACAGCCGCCGCAGGAGGCAGCCGCCGCTCCCGCCGCCCCAGTGGCGCCGAAGAACGGCCACACCAGCCGGTATCAGAAATTCCAGCAGATCCTCGATCGGGCGGCCGGCAAGAGTACCGCGACCTACGGAAGCCTGGGAGCATCTTTCTGGAAGACGCTGGACATTCCCCAACTCCTCGACGCACGCATCGAAGGGATTCGCCTGATCGCGCCCGAAAAGGAGCCGGTGCATGCGTGTTGCGCGCCGAAACCCGAGTCCGAACCGGTGGTATCGCGTGCGGATCGTTCCGGATTGATCGCCGGTTTGCGCGGCTTGCCGCCCTTCGACGGATCGCGCTTCCCGCGCCTGATGTGGGGAGGAAGCACGGTCAGCGACGATGACATCCAGTTCATCGCCGACTGGATCAACGATGGATTGCCCGCCGCGGGCCGTGGCGCCGAAATCCAATCGATCGAAATCGCCAGTGGCCTGGTCACCATTGCGCGTGAAGGATATGCGGTGTTCGAGGGCTCGGCAAACCAGTACAAGTTCCAGCACGGCGAACTCAAGCAGCGCATGAACATCGATTGCCTGAACGATACGCAGCTCGCGGAGCTGCGCTGCGCCTTTCGCGAGATGTATGAATTGAACAGTTGGCCGCAGGACATTCGCAGCTATAACAACCTTGCATTGATTCACCAGAATCATTGCCAGCACGGCTGGGAGCGCTTCCTGCCCTGGCATCGCGTCTACCTCTACGAGTTCGAGCAGGCCCTGCAGGATCATTGCCCGAATGTCACCATGCCTTACTGGGATTGGGTCATGCCGCAGTATCCCAAGAACCCCATTCCGTACGCTTTGCAGATGTTCCTCACTGAGGATTCGCTGAAGTTTCTCGGATCGCACCATCCCATCATCCGGGTGGACAAGCTCAAGAAGCTCGAAGACCTGATCCGCAAGCCGTTCGCCACCCTGACCTCGTTTTTCGAAGAGGTCGCGAAACGGATCGGTGCGGAATATACCGTGAAAGGCCATCGTGAGCGCTTCATCGATGCGTTACTGGACGCCAATTCGCTCTGGTATCCTCTGCGCTATCCGGGCCAGTTCGGCGCCAACGGCACTTCCACCATTAACGCCGAGATCCACTATCACTATCCCAGCCCATCGGACATCGAGCACATCATGAGTCTGCGCACCTTCCGCGACTTCGGTGGCGGAAGCCTGTACAACGACGCCTTCGGATTTCTCGATCAGAATCCGCATAATACGATGCACATCTGGACCGGCGGCGAGAATCCCGTGAAACCTTCGGGTCCGGTGGAGGACCGCAATAAAGCAGCCAATCTCAACAACAGGAAGTTCCATCAGCGCAGCGACATGTACCAGGAGCAGTCCAACGGCGACATGTTCAGCAACCTCACGGCGTCCTACGATCCGGTTTTCTGGCCGGTGCATTCCAACGTCGATCGCTTGTGGTCGGAGTGGCAGGCTAGCCATTCCGAATCCCTGCCGGCCGACTTGGATTCGGCGCTGAGCCCTTGGACTTACACCATTCGCGACACGCTCGACATGAGCCGCTTCGGATACGAATACGTGAAGAGTTCTTATGTGGTGCCGGTGGGCTTGGGATCTCCGGTAGGGCGCTTCGTCTCCAATCTCCTGGAGATTCCGGAAGCGGTGCGCGCCGGCTTCCAGCAGGCCGAAGTTCGCCTTCACCGCGTGCCACAGCTTCCGCGCTCCTGTTTCGTTCGCGTCTTTCTGAACCTGCCGCACGCCGACGCGCAGACTCCGCTGACTGACGAGCACTACGGCGGATACCTCGCCATTTTTGGCCACGGCGAATGCTACGGCGGCCCGGGCCACTGCGATCTGCCGCCCTACCGCCCGCGCCCCTTCGACCTTCGAGGACGCCATCACAATACCCCGCGCAACCATCGCATCAATGTGACGGCGTGCGCCAGGCGTCTGCTGGAGAAAGGCGCGCGCGCTTTGACCATCACCCTGGTGGTGATCGGCGCCAACTATGCCGAAGATCGCGAGTTGCTGCGTCTGGAAGGCGTATCGCTGAATTTCCTGGACTGATAAAGAGCGAGAAGAGGACTCATGACCGAGACCCCCATCACTTCGAAGTATCGTATCCATCCCGCGATTGGCGTTGCGCGCCTGGGAGACAGTCCTGCGGAGTTTTGCATTTCGCCGGAGAAGCCGGCGGCATTGCCAATCGAATGCGACTCGTCCGGCAATGCGTTCTTTACCCCCGACGGAACCGCGGAGCGAACCATCACCAGGTTCAAGGACGCGGAAGGCCGCATCAAGCGCCAGGCAGCGCGCTTCAATATCTACGTTTACGACGAAGAGAGTCCGGAGGGCCGGCCGCTTGCGTTGGGCGATAAAGTGCGAGGCGGCGGAAACCATGGAACCCTTGTGGACATCCAGTGGCGCGTCTATCTGGCCAACAAGAAGGCTGTCTGGTATCAGTTCAACGCACTTGCCGGAGAGCATGGGTACGACTCCACGCACCCGCTCCGCAATCCGGACATCACCGATGAGAACGAACGCCAGCAACTGATCATCGATCCCGGCCCGCGTTATGTCGATTCCACCACGCGGCGGCGCGCGGAGTTCAGCCGCTCCGGGAGCGGAAGCTATGCGCCCACCTTCCCGCCGGAACATCTGCATCCGCATTCCATCGATACCCTCGGGGAGATTCTGACGGACGACCATGGCCGCCTCTTGGTCCTGGGCGGTTATGGAAATTCGGGAAGCTGCAAGAAAGGTTTCGGCCAGCCTCGCATCGATACTTACGCCAACAACGACGGATGGTTCGACGATACCTCCGATGGTCCGGTCATGGCTCGTCTGGTGATGTTCTCGCCGGAAGTGTCGCGTCTGCGCTATATCGACGTCGAATATCCTGCGTGGGTCTTGGCCGCCTACCCGCGATACTGTCCCGAAATCCTCGACATCATCACGCTGGAGGAGGTGTTACAGGACGTGGCTATTCGCGACTTCGCGGCGCGGCCTGACCTCTACGGTCCAGCGGGATCGTTTCACGACCCGAAGCACATCGATCCCACGGATTTGCCCGCATTGACCTACTGGAAGGCGGGCCGCCTGGAATGGAATCCCCAATACCGCCCCTGGTTCTACCGCGATATTTGGCCGATCCTGTTCCGCGCCGACGAGATGAACTTCGTCACCAACGTCCTGCAACAATCGAATTTCCCGCACAATCAAACCAACCGCGGCAATTTCGACCCCAATATCCTGTCTTTGCCTCGTTTTGGGGTCCCCTTGGCCGAACGCCGGCATCAGAGCGAATCGGTGCGCAAGAACCGTTCCGGTGATTTGTTGATCGAGGCGCTCGATCCGGCCCTGATGACGGTTGAGGACAAATTGCAGCAACGGAAAGGACCGGAATCCGCGTGCCTCTGCATCGTGCACGGCTTGATTCACGAAGGCGACGCTCGCACGGAATTGCGCGACGCTGCGGCGGAATTTGCGGAAGCGATGGCGCCCCGCACTGAGGCTGACGATGGCGATCCCGCGGCATACCTGCAAGCCTGGGTGCGAGCCTATGAGCGCGCCCAATCGGCTCCGCCTGAAGATCCGGTGCGCATTGGCTATGAAAAAGCTGCGGCCAAATTCGCGGAACGTATCACCAAGGTGCTGGAAGACTTGCGCCCGGATGCTTCCAGCGAGGCTCCCCCGAGTGGCGCAGCCGAGGAGGAGACTACCTCAGACGTAGCTTTGTTCAAGGCCCGCCGCGGCGACAGCGAAGTGGCTCTACGCGACGACGACAGCCTGGGAATCGTGGAAGCGGTCCAGCGGTATGCCAAGATGTTCCGCACCGGCAAGCTGCTTCACGATCAGTTCGCCAAAGACGCGGAAGCCTGCCGCCGCGATCCGTATGGCGCCAATCGCCGCTTCCTTTACGACTTGCTGCGCGAGCCAGGAGAAGAGAACGACTTCCGCCTGCAGGGCAAGCCCAACAGCCGCATCCACCATCTGCCTCTGATGCCGCTGTTGTGCGGCGATAATCCGTTGAGCAACCAATTGCCCTCGAAGTTTCTGCGGTTGACCGATTACCAGCTCTTCCTGATTCGCCAATGGGCGCGCGGATTGTTTTACAACGAGATCCTGGAGGGTTGGGTGAAAGCTGACGACGTGCCGGTTTTCCGCCCGTATTCGAACTGGGTGAATCGCACCGGGCGCGACCTGGATCGCGGCGTGTTGATGAATCTGATGGGGGGATCGTTCTGTCCCGGCGCCGAAGTGAACTGGATCATCCGCAATCCGGCGATCTATCTCGAACCCTTCCGGCTAAAGGCGGATCCCGCCTTCTCCAATTTCCGGCAGACGGCCGCGAACGCCAATCAGAATAGCCGGGCCTTAACCGTTCCGGAGAGCGATTACGCTTCCTACGTAGAGGACGATCTGAGCCAGGGCAACGATTTCCGTGCCGGCCTGCAGCCGGGCGATCTCACCAAATACATGGCGCAGCCGTGGCAATCCGACTTCAACGAATGCACCACCCAGAGCATCGACATCACCTACGACTTGTGGAACAACATCGACTACCACAACGAACATGATCCCGTAATGAAGCTGCAGCAGCAGGTTTGGGAGACGTTGTGGTGGCCGGCGCATCGTCCTCTCCAGGCTTGGGAGGCGACTTTCGTGAACGGCCAGCCGAGCTACCGGTTCCTGGACTGGGCCCGTGGAGTTCCGGGCACGAATGCAGGCGATCTGAAGATGGTTACTGAATGGTCGAAGCTGGGATTCGTCATTCGAAATCCCTACGTGACGGCTTCGGCGCTGGACGCGCCGTGGAGCGGCGTGACCTCGGTTCCGGCCAAGTATCTGAGCGTCGAGCGCAGCCAGGAGGAGGAGTCATGACGGACAATCCGTTTGTCGGCAAGTGGTCATACCGCAGCTTCCTGAACGATCCCAATCTGGCAGTCCCATCCGATGGCAGCGACCCCAAAATCCAGCCATTGCTTTTCGGATATGGCACGATTGTCATTGCCGAAGCCGCGTCGGACCTGCTGGTCGGCACGATCGGCGGCAGCGATTGGTCGCTGACTCTGCACGGTTCGCGCTCCTATGGTTCGCCGGCCCAGGTCCGATTCCAGGGAAAAGGCATCGTCGGCGGCGCCGAGTGGATCTACGACTACATCGGATGGCTGGTCCCGGTTTGGCCGAACAGCACCCAGAGCCTCCAGGTTCCGGCGATTGTCGGCTCGGTGACCCGCACCATCCCGCACCCGACCGGCGCTGACGGTAAGGCCACTGCGCCCGCCGGTGTGGTGGCGTCGTTCTATGCCGTTCGCCAGAAGTAGCTGCTTGGGCGGCGTCCGCCAGCCGCAGTTCAGTTCCGGAACGGTCCAACGATCTTTCCGAGCCGTCGCCGTATCAGCCCCGCCACCTTCTCGAGATGCTCGAAGTTTCTCGCGGTCGCCTTTCCGATGAATTCCTGAGACGAACGCCCTCGAGAGTCGCCGGCTCGGGTGCCGCGGCCCTGACGTTCCGGAGAAGAATCAGACCATGAGCCAAAAGACACGCCGTAATTTCTTGACCGATGCGGCCGCTGCATCTGCGCTCCTGCTTACCGCCTGCAATCGACCTGTCAGCACTCCCACAAGCGGAACCGGATCTGCACCGGCCACCCCCAGCGGACCGGCCGATGTGACCCTGCGCATTGGTACTGTGCTTGCGGATATCACCAAAGAACATACCATTAGCACGATGGGATACAACGGAGCTAGGGCGGCTCGCACAACTTTGTGCTGGTGGTCCACGGACGTGCCCCGAATGGGCGGTGCAGTATGCAAGCCTGTTCGCTGCGGTTCGAAGAGCGCCCTGATATCCGGCAATATCGTCAGGTGTCCTGCCTGCCGCGATGCCCAGCACGAGCGCCGTCGCTCTTCATGTATGATCGGCCGCCCGCCGGCGCACGAAGGACGAGGTCGCGAGCGCCGTTCACCGGCCACCTACCCGGAGGCGTACAAATTGCTACAAGTTGCGACCATTCGGACGTGTTGACGCGGAAACCGTCAATTTCTTCCGCAATTCCCGGCTGCGCTCTCTCCGGGCAAGCTTATTTTTTCTTTCGCGGTGGAAGCGCGCTTTATCTCCATTGATTGCTGACATGGTGACCCAAGCCTAGCAGAATCCCGCCGGTGCCGCTGACCAATCCGAAGGTTTGCCGGCGCATTGCGATGAAAAGGAGCTTGCGGTTGCCCACCTTTTCCATCGACGGGGGGGCTTTAATGAGCTCGCCAGAGCGGAATCACGGGGCCAGCTTGCGTTTTTGTCTCGGCACCGTTCAGTCTTCTGTGAAGAGACCTGCCTTTACCTCTGAGCCCGCCGAACCCTTGCGAATGTGCAGGTAGTTGCGTTTGCTGCGATCCATGACGAGGTCCACTCTGCCCGCGAGTCGCATCTCTTGCAAGCTGAGGAAAGTGGAATCCGTAAGGGTGATCGAACCGGCGGCCCCTGCTCCGTACGCCGCCATATTCGCATTATCGGTGAAAACAGAGGAAACCGCTGTGTAACGGCGTGTCCCGCCACGCTCACGCATCCAGACAATTCGACTGTTCGCAATCACATTGCTGCGAAAATCAAAATTATCGGTCGATGGCGGGGCGCGGATCTTGGCCTATCCCGCAGGCGATCTCTCCCCACTCGGCATCTACGCTGCCTCATTGAGCCCGGGGTGCGAGAGCGCGGCGCCAGGAGGCTTTTTCATCCGCCATGGACCGGCACCTCGGTAACCTGCCGCCACTGCCGCGCACCGAATGCACCGTTCGGCAAGGATGAACTCGACGTGTTTGTGTGCTCCCGCTGCGGCAGCTTGGTGCGGTGCAGGTACCGCCGCCGAAGATTCAATAGGGAAGCGATTATTCGATCTTGCCCTTCGCTTTCGACCGCGCGACCGGCGGCCGTAGGCGCGGTTCGAACCCGACGAGGCGGAAGAAAGGTTCTTCCACTTTTACAGTGCGCCCATTAAACTATGGCGAACAGAACCCGGTTTGCCAGGATGCTGCATCGCATCCGGTCCTGAAGGACACGTCAGGGCTGGGTAGTCGATTCAAGGAATGCCAATCCTACTTTTGGCCTTTCTCGACTTTGTCCGCTTCCTTCGTATGCAAAGCGGCGCCAGCTGGGTCTCCCTTCTGTAGATAGAGTTCCGCCAGGCGCCGGTGGATGATGGTGCGGCGCGGATCGAAATCGAGCGCGCGAACATACTCGTCGATCGCCTGAGCGTACATCTTTTTGGCCGTGTAGGCAGCGCCGCGCTCCACCGCGACATCCGCCTACAGTTCCTGGTAATATTCGGACACGGAGAACTCCTTGCCCTCCGGCAGCGCGTCGCGCAGAGCTTCCAGCGCCTTGTCGCTCGCGTGCTGGGCATTATAGACTCGCGCCAGGTTCAGGGTAGGCGTCGGGGCGCGAGGGGTCCAGGCGATGGCTTTCCGGCAGTAATCTTCCGCTTCGGCGAACTGCCGTTTCTTGAGGTACAGCGACGCCAGAGCGTTGTAGATCTCCGGCGTGACGTAGGACGAGTGGATGGCGTTTCAAACTCGGCCATAGCTGCCTGTTCCTGTTTCAGGTCCAGATAAGCAAGCGCCAGGAAATAATGCGCCGGGCTCATGGTGGCGTCTGCAGCGAGAGCCTTGCGGTTCAACTCCAGAGAGGCGCCAGGATCTCCGAGTTTGCGCCGGACTTCACCCAGCAGTGAAAGAAAAGGAGGAAAACCAGGGCGTTGCTTCAGACCGCGCTCCAGTTGCTCCTGAGCCTTTTCGCTCAAGCCCTGGTCCAGATGGAGCCGAGTCAGGTAGAAGCGCGCCCACAGAAGCTCCGGATCGAGATCGAGCGCCTGCAGCAATTCCGCTTTGGCCTCGGCGACCATACCACCCGACCTCTGCGCGAGATACGCCAGTGCCAGAAGCATGTGTGCGGGCGCGGAGCGCGGATCGGCCGCCAGCACGCCCTTGCACTCGCGGATTGTCTGTTCGGCTTTCCCCTGTTGCAGATGTTCCGCGGCGGCGCCCAGTTGCGCGCCCTGTAGATTGGCGGGAGGAGTCTGCGCCCAAGTAATGGCCGAAGCGAGGAGGGCAATCGCAATCCGGAGCCGCGGCACGGTCAGATTATACCCGAGGCTGTCAGCGCTGCGCATCGGCCTCATCCAGCACCAGAATCTGGCCGGTGCGAACGCTGTCGATCGCCTGCTTCTTCCCGCTGGGCCACGCGATCTCGATGCGAGCAAGGGTTGCGTCGCCCAGCCCGAAATACAAACGCGCGTCGCTGGTGCTGAGGTAACTTCCGTAGGGATTGATTTCCCGCAATTGCGTCCGGCCGCCGGTGGTCACCCGCACCTTCGCGCCGACTCCGAATCGATTGCTCTCGCGGCCGCGGGCGCGGAGCGCGATCCAATGATTGCGATTGCCCCCGTCATTGCGCAGCAGCAGCGGGCGCCCGCCGGAGTCGCTCACCACCACATCCAGATCGCCATCGTTGTCGAAATCCGCGACTGCCAGACCGCGGCCCACGTGCTGGATGTGAAACGCCGGACCGCTCTCCGCCGAGACGTCGCGAAAGTGGCCGCCGCCAAGGTTCCGGTAAAGCAGGTCCGCCTGAGGGTAAGAAAGCTGCGGGTCGTAGAGTGCCACATTATCGGTGACGTGTCCGTTGGTGACATAGATGTCCGGATAGCCGTCGTTGTCGAAGTCGAAGACCTTGGCGCCGAAGCCGAGTGTCTTCACGCTGGATGGCAATCCGGCTTTGATCGTGCCGTCTTCAAATAGCAGCTTTCCGAGGTTGCGGTAGAGCGGGTTGTATTGGCCCGAAAAGGCCGTAAAGAAGATGTCCGGTAAGCCATCGCCATCGAGATCCACGATTTCCGTACCCATGCCGGCCAGAGTCTTGCCGTTCATGTCGAAACCTACGCCGGCGCCGTAGGTAATGTCATCGAAGGTGCCGTCGCCTTTATTGCGGTAGAGAAAGTTGCGGACACCATCGTTGGCCACGAAGATATCGGGCCATCCATCGCCATCGATGTCGCCGATGGCCACCCCCAAACTCTTCCCCGCCGGATTCGCCACGCCGGCTTTGCGGGAGACCTCCGTGAACGTGCCATCCCGATTGTTGTGGTACAGCAATGCCGGCGTCCCGTCGAACAACTGCGGTTCGCAATACATGCGGTAGCCCGGCTTTTCATATCCGCAGAAGAGCGGCTTGCGCATGTCGTAATCCAGGTAGCGTCCCACAAACAGATCCAGGTAGCCGTCGCGATCATAGTCCAGCCAGGCGGCGCTGCTGCTCCACCCACTGGCACCTACTCCAGCCCTGGCCGTCGCGTCGCTGAAGGTCCCGTCGCCATTGTTGCGAAAGAGTTGATTACCGCCGTAGCCCGTGACGTAGATATCCAGGTAGCCGTCGTTGTCATAGTCGCCCACGGTCACGCCGGTAGCGAACATCCCGTTGCCTGCGACACCTGCTTTAGCAGTTACATCCT
>DATGIL010000010.1:0-44339 GCA_035295745.1 Bryobacteraceae bacterium
CGAGATAGAAGAACGGCGTCTTGGGCACGGCATCGGATTCGATCGGCGAGCGCTGGCCGGTACCGGTGGTGTAGTTCTTCGCGCCGGTGACGCGGAAACCGCGCAGCACGGTCTTGGTCGATACGCCGTCGCCGAAATAGACGACGTGATTGACGACCGCCGGAAAGCTTGGCGCCTTGTTATCGGCGATCGCTGGATTGGCGGCGGTCAGCACCACCTCGCCGACCGCTTCGAGTGTGATGCCATCGTGCCGCTGGTTGAACCAGATCAGCGCCTGCCCGTGCGCCGCCGGGCGATAGGTCCCGGCGTGAACGTAGACGATCTTGTTGGCCGGATCCTTCGCGGCCGCCTCGAGCGCCGCCTGGATGGTGCCGCCGGGCTGGACGCGATAGGCACGCGCCGCCGCGTCGAGTGTCACGCCATCAGTTGCGTCGCGGCGCTGGGCGAGACCGCGCACCGGCTCCACGGCGGCCGCGACCGCCATCCGGAGGAATGCACGTCTGCGCATGATGAAATCAGACTAGCACGAGGGCGGGCGCGGGCGGCATGCGTGCGCCGGGGCGATTGGGATGTCGGGCCGCGCGTGGCGGAGGCGAGGATCATCCCGAGATGGAACAGGGTCGTTTCGGAGGTTCCCTGGCGGGAGTATAGCCCTCAAAGGCGGGACCACGTTAGGACCAGGAACGGCAGCGGGCAGGCATGAACAAGCGCTTAACCTTGTCATCGCGCTTTAACGCTAATGCTGTCACGAATTCGACATGGAAGATGTCACTTTCTTCGGTGGCTTGTAGTATTTTCGCCCAGACCATAGGAAGTCAAGTACTTAGCGACTCGTTAAAAACTCCTGCCACCCCTTGACTTTGGGACTACATGCGGATATATACTGATAAACCGCCAAACGGTTTTGTTCGAGCACTGAATTTAATCACTGGGTTCAGGCGGGAGGCTTGGCTGTGTCGCCAGGCCGCCAATCGAAACGGACCGGCTCTGGGGTTAGAGGTTGGTCGGTTGTAACGACTTCGCGCATGTCCGCGAGTGTTGGGCCCTGGGTACCTAGCCACGTAGCATAAGGAGAGGGGAACAATGAAGCGAAAGATTTGTAACATTTTCGCCGGGATCGTCGTAGGCTTTGCCGTGCTGTTGAGTTCGGCGCCAGCGCAGGTGACGACCGGCAACGTAACAGGACGAGTCATCGACCAATCGGGAAGCGTCGTTGCCGGCGCGCGCGTCGCTCTCATCAGCGAGGTGCATGGAAACAGAAGTGCCACCATCACCGCCAACGGCAGCGGGGACTACGTGTTCGCGGATATCACGCCCGACACATACACCGTCGAGGTCACCGCCCCATCATTTAAAATGTCGCTGGTACATGGAATCGTGGTTACCGGCGGAGACCGCGTGGGCGTCCCGCCCGTTACTCTGCAGGTAGGCGGAACCACCGAAACGGTTTCCGTAACCGCCGAAGCGACCCTCGTCCAAACCCAGAGCGGTGAGCGGTCTTTCGCTATCGAAACCTCGCAGATTGAAAACCTGCCGATCGGCCACGGGAACTTCATGAATGCGGTGGCCTTTACTCCAGGCGTGAATGGCACGACGCGGCTCGGCTCCCCGCAAGACCAGAACAACATCATGATGGACGGCATCTCAGCCATGGACACGGGCAACAACGGCCAGATGCTGAACCTCAACATCGAGTCGGTCGGTGAAGTTAAAGTCCTCACGCAGGGCTATCAGGCGGAATACGGTAGATCGAGCGGATTGCAGATTACCGCCGTGACCAAGAGCGGCACGAATTCACTTCACGGGTCGGCCTACGGTATCTTCACGAACTCGGACTGGAATTCCAGGACGTGGGCAAATCAGAAGAACGGCACCCCGCAGCCATATTCCTACACCAGCATTTACGGCTACAGCATCGGGGGGCCGGTGGTGATCCCGAAAATTTACAACGGGCGCAATAAACTGTTCTTTTTCTATGCGCACCAGTTCCAGCCATCGACTATCATCGTCAACAGTGGCAACCAGGTTCTCCTGCGCGTGCCGACGGCGCTCGAGCGGGCAGGCGACTTTTCCCAAACCCTCGACAATAACGGTAAACTGATCGCTCCGATCATCGACAACTCGAACGGGAAGCCTTTCCCGAACTCGGTGATTCCGGCCAGTCGTCTCTATGCTCCAGGGGTGGCGGTGCTCAACCAATACCCGCTGCCGACTCTCACGCAAGCGCCGGGGACAAGCTTCAACTATTCGCAAGCGCCGGGCGGGTACGATCAACTGGAGCAGCAGCCAGTTATCAAAGTCGACTACAATTTGACAGATAAACTGCGGTTCTCGGGCGTGTTATCCGAGGATCGACTGCGCCCGGTGGTGCAGACTGGCTCGATTCCCGGCTTCAACGATGTCTACACCCCGTATCCCTATATCATCCACAAGGCGATCACGGCCGTCTGGACGGCTACGCCGACGACGGTCGTTGAGTTGACCTACGGCAGCATCGAGAACCAGTTGACGGGCGGTGGGTCCGGCGGCGTCCCCGTGGACAAGGCGTCCAACCGTAATAACACTCTCAGCGCCTTCCCGAACCTGTATCCGGATGCGGGCGTGTTGAATACCAGTTATTACGCCTACCAAGTCATGCAGGACCAAAAGCCGCCGATCTGGGACGGCAAGTCGATTAACCTGGTACCGCAATTCACGTGGGGCAGCTTAATCGGAAACGCCCCGCCGAATATTGCGTACCCCGGCTGGCTGAACATCAACCAAACGCATGACTACTCGGCCAGCCTGACGAAGGTCCAAGGGCGGCACACCATCAAGGCCGGGGCCTACCTCAACCACAGTTATAAGGCGCAGAACGCCGGTTTCAACGCGTCCTTCGCGGGTAACGTGGATTTCAGCAATAACACGAATAACACCCTCGATAGCGGATTCGGTTACTCCAATGCCGCCCTGGGAGTCTTCAATTCGTACTCGCAGGCTTCGAAATACATCGAGGGCAGCATGCTCTACAATCAGTTGGAATTTTACGTCCAGGACAACTGGAAAGTGAGCAACCGCCTGACCCTGGATTATGGGATGCGGTTCGTACATCAGCAGCCCCAGTACGATCAGTTCAATCAGGAGTCGAACTTCTTCCCCGATAAATTTACTGCTGCAAACGCGCAGGTGCTCTACGTAGCAGGGTGCAGCAATGGCGCGACGGTGTGTTCGGGCAACATCCGCAACGCAATGAATCCGCTCACCGGGGCGATTATCCCGGGGGGGAGCGCCGCGAACTCGCAGGTGTTGATCGGGACTCCGGTTCCGGGCGTTGGCAGTCCGCTTGACGGGATTCTTCAAGCGGGACATGGGATCGTGAATACGAACTACATCTGGCCGAAGCTGGTATACGCACCGCGGTTCGGGTTCGCGTACGACGTGAACGGGAAGTCCGCCTTGGTGATCCGCGGCGGCTTCGGCCTGTTCTACGACCGCCCCGACGGGAACACGGTATTCTCGAGTCCAGCCAATCCGCCGATCGCGACGACTCAGAACCTGCTCCAGTCGCAGTTGCAGACGCTCGGCACGGCGGGGCTGAGTCCATTGCCGGTGGCGTCACTGAACACCTTCGAATACAACGCCAAGATACCTTCGACCTTCCTCTGGAATATCGGCGTCCAGAAGTCGCTGCCGTTGCAGATGGTCCTCGATGTGTCGTATGTGGGCAACCACGCGTATAACCGCCTGGGGGCGCAGCAGGGAGGTACGACACAACTGATAAACCAGGTGCCCTTAGGCACGGCCTATCTGCCGCAGTATCAGGACCCGACGCTCGGCGCGCCGTCGGTTCCGGGCGCATCGGCCTACACGACGAATCTGCTCCGGCCGTACCAGGGCCTCGGCGCGATCTCGCAGAATACGACGGAATTCTATGACACGTATCACTCGATCCAGGTAAGCCTCACCCGGCGGTTCAGGAACGGGTTCTCTCTCGGGGCAAACTATACCCGTGGGATCTCACTCAAGGGCAACACCGGGATCGTTCAACACTACACGTATACCAACGGCGTACTCTCACTCTGGTCCAATGAGGCAGCCTACGAGAAACTGTTTAGTACGCTGGATCCCACGCCGAATTTCCTGAAAGTCAATAGCACCTGGGACATCCCAGGCATTAGAGGCAGAGGCGGTTTCCTTCACCAGATCACGGGCGACTGGCAGGTTTCCGGCATTCTTACGGCGGCATCGGGGGCGGCCTATAGTCTCGGTTACTCCTACCAAAGCAACGGAGGCTCTGTCAACATAACCGGTTCTCCGGACTTTGGCGGCAGGGTGGTTCTGGGCAACAACCTCGGCAGCGGATGTTCGGGCAACCAGTTTGCCCAGTTCAATGGCGCGGCCGTAACGGGGCCGACCTACGGAAGCGTGGGCATGGAGTCGGGTATCAATTACCTGCGCGGATGCCCCACCACGATCGCTGACGCGGCCATCGTGCGAAGGTTCCACTTCTGGAAATTCAGAGAGTCCAAAACGTTCGAGTTCCGGGCGGACATCTTCAACGCACTAAACTCAGCGGCCATCACGGCTCGACAGGGAACGGCCACCTTCAACAACCCGACGAGCATGACCCTGGCGAACCCCGAGTTCGACGCCAGCGGCAACATACTCTCGGGCAAATCGCTGCCGCAGAACGCCGGCTTCGGCGCTGCAACTGGCGCCGTCACTGCGCGCAATATTCAGTTGCAGGTCCGCATAGCCTTCTAAGTTGGATCTCGATCTGTACTCCGGGGGAGTAGGCGTCATGCTTCAACATGACGCCTGCTCCCCTTTTTGCTATACAGCCCGGCTTCGAACAGATCGCCCATCCCGAATCAGCAGCCAGCCCGGGGTGGTCGAGCCGCCCGGCTTTCGACCTTGGTGCCAGGGACCAGCCACTTTACTTTGCCGTACCTAGCCACCTTCGCGGCAGCCATCCGCAGGGGTTCCGGAATCGGTAGCCGCCCGGGATGCGACTTCCCCTATGGTCCGAAGCGCCTGTGGAACATGCGCATACCGACCTAAATATCGCGCTCCGCCCTTCCCCGGGCTGCTGCACCGCATCCGGTTCTGAAGGACGGTCAGGCGTGGACGATCGATCCAAAGGAACGCCAGGTCCTATCTTTGGCCTTTCTCGAGCGTGTCCGCTTCCTTCGTATGTTGAGCGGCGCGGGCCGGGTCTGCCTTCTGCAGATAGAGTTCCGCCAGGCGCCGGTGGATGACGGCGCGGCGCGGATCGAAATCGAGCGCGCGAACATACTCGTCGATCGCCTGAGCGTACATCTTTTTGGCCGTGTAGGCGGCGCCGCGCTCCACCGCGAGATCCGCCTGCAATCCCTGGTAATACTCCGACACGGCGAACTCCTTGCCCTCCGGCAGTGCCGCGCGCAGAACTTCCAGCGCCTTGTCACTCGCGTGCTGGGCGTTATAGACTCGCGCCAGGTTCAGGTATGCGTCGGGACGTGAGGGGTTCAGCGCGATGGCTTTCCGGCACAGATCTTCCGCTTCGGCAAACTGCTTTTTCCTGATATATAGGGACGCCAGCGCGTTGTACACCTCCGGCGTGACGTAGGGCGTGTGGATGACTTTTTCGAACTCAGCTATCGCCGGCTGTTCCTGGTTCAGGTCCAGATATGCAAGCGCCAGGAAATAATGCACCGGGGTCATTGTGGCGTCTGCCTCAAGAGCCTTGCGGTTCAACTCCAGAGAGGCGCCAGGATCTCCGAGTTTGCGCCGGACTTCACCCAGCAGCGAAAGTAAATGAGGCAACCCAGGGCTTTGCTTCAGACCGATCTCCAGTTGCTCCTGGGCCTTTTCGCTCAATCCCTGGTCGAGATAAAGCCGGGCCAGGTAGAAGCGCGCCCACACAAGCTCCGGATCGATATCGAGCGCCTGCTGCAATTCCGCTTTTGCCTCGGCGACCATGGCAGTGGACCCCTGCGCGATATACGCCAGTGCCAAAAGCATGTGCGCAGGCGCTGAGCGCGGATCCGTCGCCAGCACGCCCTTGCACTCGCGGATCGTCTGTTCGGCTTTCCCCTGTTGCAGGTGTTCCGCGGCGGCGCCCAGTTGCGCGCCCTGTAGATCGGCACGAGGCGTCTGCGCCCAAATCATGACCGTAGCCACGCCAGAGGCGAGGAGGACAACAGCAATCCTGAGCCGTGGCACGGTCACATTATAGGGCTCCTGTCCGAAGAGTGTAAAGGGCGTCCAATGCTTTTGAATGCATAGAGTGGCGGAATGACACGTCGCCCCTGGTTGAGGGTGCCCCGGCGATCCGGCATTCTGCTTCCCCGGATTGACAGGTTTGCAGAAAGGCCCGGACCGTTTCAGAACGGTATAATCGATCGCGTTCCAGTCTTGGTTTGGGGCATGAATCAGCGTCCCAACTGCCGTAACAGGGCTGTAGCCTGGCGCTCAATGCTGGGGTCGCCGCTGGCGGCTGCGCGTTGCAAATGCTGTACGGCGGCTGCCGAATCGCCTTGCGCCGCCAGGATCTTGGCCGCGTTGAGGTGCGCCAGGCCGAGATCCGGCTGCAGGGAAATCGCCTCCAGGAATTGTGACAGGGCCTCTTTCTGCAAGCCCTGTCGATCCAGCAGAATTCCCTGGAAGCTGTGCGCTTCGGGCGACTTCGGGTCGGCTTTCAAGGCCGCCTCAATCTGCTTCTGCGCGTCGGCAAATCGATTCAGCGAGGCCAACGCTACCGCATAGTTGGTGTGAATGTCGGCATCGCCGGGTTTCCGATTTACCGATCGCGCGAAGTAAAATACCGCCTGGGCGAAGTCGCCCTGCGCCGCCAGCAGATGGCCGTAGTTCCCCAACGCTTCGGGCAGATCGGGCTGGACTCGCAGGGCGGCCTGCCACTCCGCCGCGGCGCGATTCAGATCTCCGGCGCCGGCCAGCGCGGCTCCCAGCAGATTGTGCGACTCGGCCATGTCGGGTTCGAGCGCGATGGACTTTTCAAACGCCGCAATCGCCGCGGCGTCATGGCCCGCGCTCGATTCGGTGATCCCGAGTTGATACCATAGCAGCGCGTCCGCGGGGGCAGTCCGAGTCGCGGTTCGCAGCACCGCGATGGCGCGCTCGGGCTGGCCGGCTTGGGTCAGCGCGTCAGCCAGGTTCAGCGCTACCACCGGCGAGCCCGGCTTTCGCCTGACCGCTTCCGCAAACTGGGTCACCGCATTAGCCGGCTTGCCGGCGCTCAGCCACGCCTGCCCGAGCTCGACATAGAATTCGGCTTCCGCGGGTTTCTGGCTGGCGATTTCGGCGGCCAACCGTGGCAATCCGGCGGCCAGGTTGCTGCCTTGCGACACCTGCGCCACCGCCCGATACAAAGCGCCTTCTCCGGTGGATGGAAGGTCCGCCGGGTAGTAGGGAACTACCTCTCCCCGATAGGGCTTCTCATAGACAGTTGCTTGTTCGGAGAGGGGCGCCAGTAAGTCCCCGGCGGGCGGGCGGCGCTGAATGAGATGGTCAGTCATGACCGCGTGGATCACATCCTGGGTGCGCCGTTTGGGCATGTGGCACGCGATGCAGCCGGTATTCGCGGTGTGCCGACCCGCCGCGACACTGGCACGCAGCGTTTCGGCGTGGCACTGGCGACAGACGCTGTTGTAGTGTTGGCTGGCGCTCTCGCCGCGGGGGATGTCGTGCGGATTGTGGCACGTCGTGCAAATCAGCTTGCCGCCGCTGCGCAGGAAGCATAAAGATTGGCGGGAGCGGTAGGCGGAGTGGGCAATCTCGAAGCCGCCGGCATATTCGCTGGCGGGGGCCCGGTCGAAAAAGATCTCAAAATTGGCCAGCGGTTCGCCGGGCCGATAGGAGAACGGCGCCCGGCCGTATTTCACGATGGAGTGCGGCAGTGGCTGGGTGGTGGTCTCCAGATGACATTGCAGGCATACCTCCATCTCACGGTCGGCGCTCAAGCGCGCCGGATTGACAATCGCCGCGGCCGCCGGCAAGCCTTGCTGCGCTGCCCGCACGTGATTGCCACCTGGACCATGACAGCGCTGGCAATCGATCCCCTCGGGCAGATCGCCGGCATAGAGCGGCTCGGCTCCGGATTCGTCGTGATTGGCGGGAATCCGCGGGTACGCATTGTGGCAGAACATACAGTCGTAGGCGATGGTCCGCGGGGGCAGGACGGAGTCGCGATCAAGCCCCGGTTCCATGGCCCAGACACCGCCGTTCTCGGCGTACCACGCCAGCGGCAACTCAATCAGCGCGCCGCGGCTGGTGCGATGCAGATACGTCCTGACATGATTTCCGGAGCCCATTACATAGTCGACGCTGGATTCCTCGACAGCGATCTCCCGGCCGTCCGGTCCGATACGCCAGCGTCGCTGCGACACGGTGCCGTCCTTTCGATCCATTCGGTACCAGGTATCCGACATCTGGTGGTAAAACGGGTTGCCGCGGCTGAAATCCTCTACCACGTGGGCGGCGTCGAGGCGGTAGAAGGAGCGGCCCATCCCGGTAAGGGCGAAGGTCCGTGCAATCTGCGCGTGGCAGAGGGCGCAAACCTTACTATCGACATACGTGTTGGGGGGCGAGGTTTGCGCCCACAGGAGGAGCAGAGCCGCTGTGAAGGGAAGGATTCGAATGGAGCGCCTGAAAAACATCAAATTCGCCGTACACATCATATGCGAACTGATATTACGGTGTCACGGCTGCGTCCAATGCTTTTAAATGCATAGAGTGGCGGAGTGACAAGGTCGCCCCAGGGCGACGGCCGTTGACCCACCCACGACGGTAGTTGAAGTGACCTATGGAAGCATTAAGAACCAGTTGGCGGGCGGCAATAACGGCGGTCTCGATACGGACGCGTCGGCGAACCGTCTGAAAAGCTTGCCCGGTTTCCCTGAATTGTATCCACAGGCCGGTGTCGTGAGCTCGTCATATTACGATTACCAGGCCCTGCAGAAGGAAAAGCCGGGGTTTTGGGACGGCGCGTCCGTCAACCTTCCGCCGATCTTCGGCTGGGGCAGCCTGATCGGAGCCGCGCCTCCGAACCTGCAGTTCCCGGGCTGGTTGAACGTTAACCACACGCAAGATGTCGCGGGCAGCGTGACTAAGATCGTGGGGCGGCATACGATTAAGGCAGGGGCCTACCTCAACCAACAGTTACAAGGCGCAGAACACGGGCGCCGGCGGCATCGCGAACCTGAGCTTCCAAGGTTACGTGAACTTCGGCAACAGCACGACGAACACGCTCGACAGCGGCTTCGGTTACTCGAACGCGGCGCTAGGAATCTTCACGGAGTACCTGCAGGCGTCGAAGTTCATCGAAGGCGACAGGGATAACACCCTCTCGCCATACCTCAATTTGGCGTAAAAGAGCCGACAAGGCTCGACGATTCTCCTCCGCCTGTCCGTTGTAGACATGAAGATCTACCAAGTCCGATGTTTGGCTACTGTGGCGGGAATTTGGGTTGCCGCGAGGCGTCAGGGGTCGTGTCACAACTGTCGCGCAAATGAAACGTGCCTGTCATTTGCCAACGGGCCCGTTTCTCAACTGCAAGAGTCAGTGCGTAAACTCGCAGAAATCGACGCCAACCGTTGGTATAGTGAGTGCAGTTTGCGTCAGCACAAGCTCTATCCTGATCTCATCCCGGGCCTCCGGGAGAAAGGCAATTGATCACCGGGCCTGCTGCGGACGCCGCCCCGTTTGCGCCGTCTACACAGGACATCCGTTCTCTGCGCGTCGTCAGGCGTCCCAGTCGTCTGGCGCAATGGCGTATTCCCCTCACCGCCCTCGCACTCCTCCTCGCTTACCTGTTCGTCTACCCGGCTCAGATTGAACTCTCGGGCGATCAGACAGCGCAGGTCGTGGCCGCTCGATCGCTGCTTGAGGACGGCACGTATCGAACGTCGCTCCACGATGTGTACGGTCCGGAAGTACGTATCGAAATCGGGGCGGATTTACGCCATCCGCTGCGATGGTTTCCTCCGGGTTACTCGCTCTTGCTCTTCGGCTTGGCAAAAGCAGGCCTTTCGATGCCTGCGGCCGCGCTTCTGCTTTACTACCTGCTGAAGGTTCTGTGGGCGGTCACGTGGCTGGCTGTGGGAGTGGCGCTCGGAATCCCGTTCCGCACCATCGCGTTCTCTGCCGGCTTCCTGTTTTTCCTCACTTACCCTTCCACCACTACAGACTTCTTCGAATCGGTCGCGGCCGGGCTCGTTCTGCTCATCGCACTGCAGCCGCAAAACAGCCTTCGCCGGGATCTCTTCACCTCGCTGACGATCGCCGCCGGAATTCTGATGCGATATGCCGCGGTGAAGCTAGCGCTCTTCTATGCGGCTTTTCACCTCTGGCCTCGGACCAGGCGCGTTCCCGCGGTTCGTCTCTTTCTGACACTCGCACCTGCCGCGATTACGTACCTTTTCTGCACGCGAGTGATCGGCGGAGAGGCGACTCCTTATCACGGGGTGCATAGTGCCGCCCACATCGCGTGGCATCTGCTGCCCAAAGCCGCATACTACGCCGTGACGGGAGGATGGAGCCCGTCGCAGCCCATCTTGAAAGGGGTGCTGCTGGTTTTCCTGGCAGCGGCGGGAATCGGGTTGTATCGCTCGCTGAAGCTGAAGGCTCTGCCTGGTTGGATTTGGCTGCTCGCGGCGTGGCAGTGCTTCTGCTGTCTATTTCTGATTGCGGTCCAGCTCCGTTACGCGTCGGTGTACAGTTCCAGTGAGCCCGCATTCGCGACACCGCGGTACTATACGCTCGCGCAGCCATTGAACACGGCGGCACTACTGGTGCTCGCGCCTCTGGCCTTCCGATCGAAGCGCAAGGCGCTGACGACCGCCCTTGCCGCCGTGTTGATCTTGTGCGCCGCTGATTGGGCCTCCGCGAACCGGACGTTGCTGCGAAGCTTCGCGCGCGGCACGGACGGATTCCTCCGTCCAGCGGATCTGGGCGCCGTATTCCGGCTGCTGGAAGAACGGCATCCCGACGCGATCTTCAATGGCATCGGAGTGTTCCTGTTCGGAGCAGGCGATCCACGCGTCCTCTACCCTTACAACGTGAGTGGACTGCGCGCCCCGAAGGACTGCCGGATTGCGGTGGTTCGATTTAAGGGTGAAGACAGTGCCTTGGTGAACGCTCTGGAGGGCAGGATTGCCCCTTGCGAATTGGACCGCATCGGTACGTTCGAAGTACGCCTCTATCAACTGCCCGTGGGGTTTACTCTTTAGCAGTTTGGGCGTTCTGGTTTGGATCCGGCCGCGGCCGCAGCACCTCCCGATAGATCGCTACAGCGGCCCGCAACTGTGCATTGTCGTCGCGGAGGCGCTGATTCTCCTCGATCAATTCCTTGATCATCCGGAGAAGCCGCGCCCGGTCGTCGCGCGACCGCCCATTGATTTTGGCGGAGGGCTCTTCGCCACTTCCCGAACCCGCCCGGATGTAGTGCACGTTATCCGCCATGCACGATTGATTTTGAAACCGAACGGCTCCCGACGCGTTGATCCAGGTCAACAATCGGGCGAATGTTACAAATTGTTCCAGCCAGCAAGCGCTCAACGCCGCCGTTCGGCCACGATGGTGACTTGAATATCGCGAGTCTGGCGCACTACCTGATGCACGATCGTCTCGGAAAAGCGTTGCCACCATGGCCGCGGCATTGACCTGCCCATGAAGATCTGGGTCACTCTTTGCGCCCGTGCAAAGTCCGCGATGGCGCGCGCGACATCGCTTCCCTCCAGCAGATGCGCGGCGATCCGCAGATTGCGCGCGAAGCTCATGTGCCGCTCCACCGCTTCGCGTCCCTGGGGCGTAGATGAGACATGGATGGCGAGGCAATCTGCCTGCAGGTAGTCGGCGACGCGCTTGCCCCGGCGAATCAATACGGCGGAGGAGGGACTGCCCGTGAGGCAGATGAGGATTCGCTCCTTGCGGCCGTCGGGGTGGCTGCCGACGGGTCCGGGCGCGGCGTCCAGTTTTTCTTCCACTTCGTGGGCGGTGTGACGCATCGCCATCTCGCGGAGCGCCGTGAGGTTGCCCTCGGTGAAGAAGTTCACCAGTGCGCGCTGTGCCTTCTCCTGTGGGTAGACCACGCCGCGCTCCAGACGATTGCGCAGAGCGCGCGGCGTGAGGTCGATCAGAACCACCTCGTCGGCCTCGTCCACCACCCAGTCCGGCACGGTTTCGCGGACGCGCACACCGGTGGAGTGCCACACCTGATCGTTCAGACTCTCCAGGTGCTGCACGTTCATGGTGGTCAGCACGTCGATCCCCGCCTCGAGCAGAACGTGGACATCCTGCCAGCGCTTCAAACGTTTGGATCCGGGCACGTTGGTATGCGCGAATTCATCCACCAGAGCCACGGCCGGCTTGCGTTGCAGGACGGCGTCGGCGTCCATTTCCTCAAAGGGCGTGCCGGCATAGACTAGGGTTTGGCGGGGGATGGTCTCCAGGCCCTCCGTCTTGGCGATGGTTTCCTGGCGGCCGTGCGGCTCGAAGTATGCGATGACAATATCGATGCCCTTTTGGCGCATAGCGAGCGCTTCTTCGAGCATGCGGTAGGTCTTACCGACGCCCGCCGCGTACCCCAGATAGATTCTCAGCCTGCCCCGGCCGGCGCTGCTCACGATTCCCCCGGATGCGGGAACAGACGCACATCGAAGTGGTCGGCGGCATCGATCAGGCGGTCAATCGGACTCCGCCCCAACCAGCCACGGTCGCGGAGCGAATGGCCCACGAAGAGTTGCGTGATGCGCTGTTCGCGTGCGAACTGGAGAATCGCATCGACGAAGTCCGTGCCTTTGAGGCAGTGGATCTCAGCGCCCAATTCTCGCGCCAGCGTAAGGTGAGACTCCAGATTCTGGCGGTCTTTGGCGTTCAGGTGATCCTGCTGCACATAAGCGGCGAGCAGCGCGCCGTGGAAGCGCGCCGAGTTGCGCTGTCCGCTGCGAAGCATATCGGCCGCGTTACTGCGCGGGGTGAGGCAGACGAGGATGCGCTCCTGGGCGCCCCATCCGGCGGCGATACCGTGGGCATCGATGTATTCCTGGAGTTGCCGCTCCACAACGTCGGCCGCCAGCAAGAGTGCTAGTTCGCGGAGTTCCGCGAGGCGGCGCGAATCGGGCATGCTGCCATCCGGGAGGCGGTCGAGAAGTGCATCCGGCGGGGCATCGACGATTTCGATTTCGTCGGCTTCGCGAAGAAACTCTTCCGGGACGCTGTAGGCGGAACGTTTTCCGGTGATGCGTTCCACCTTGTCCTGCTGCTCCTTGATGTGCTGCACATTGACAGCGGTGAGGATCCCGATCCCGCGATTGAGGAGTTCCCGCACGTCCTGCCAGCGTTGGGGATTTCGGCTTCCGGGAGGATTGTCGTATGCCAGCCCGTCGATGAGGCAGATCTCGGGATGCCGGCGGAACAGCGCGGTGAGGTCGATCACCTCGTAGTCGCGTCCTGCATGGCGCGTGCTGATGGGCGGGACGGTCTCCAGGCGCGCCAGAATCTCCTGGATATCGGGCGTGACCTTGCTTTGCATCGCGCCCACCACCACGTCCTGGCCGCGCTGTTTGCGGCGGCGGCCTTCGTCATACATCCGAAATGATTTGCCTACGCGGGAGGCATAGCCCAGAAAAACCTTGAGGCGTCCGCGCCGTTCGCGCTGCTCTCCCGCTTCGACGCGGCGTAGCAGCTCTTCGGGATCGGGCCGGCGGTCCACTCGGCTGGGCACTCACCCAGGATAAACCGGGTATGGGCGGGAGAACACGTTTCCGCGGGAACAAAGAACCGGAAAATGCCATACTTCGCACGTCAACCCTTCCCCCGCCCCTCTCGACTTGTGCGAGAATGAATGATCGTTAATTTTGAGGGGCCAACCGCGGATTGCCGCATGGCCGGGAAGGCTTGTCTGTGAGCTACCAAGCCGAGACGCCGTTCGATAGTATCGAGGGCTCGCATGAGTATGTGGCGCTGTTGGCCGAAGCTCTCGATGAAGCACGCCGCGACGTGGAGGCTGAAGTTGCATCCGCTGAACGCGAGGGTGCCGACCGCCGTAAAGAAGCGCTTCTCCTGGTTTCCTTCAATCTCGCCAAGCTCAATCTACACGTCACCACTAGCCGGCGCATCTTAAATGACCTCCGTACACTGCGGCGGTTGTTGCTGGCGGAACGCGGTCTTCCGGCGGGAGAGACCAAAAATGTCGCAGCCCGAGGCGACTGAGTAACCACGGTCTGAGGGGTAAGCCTCTTTCAACCCCGGAAGACCGTCTGGAATTTCGGCACGGATCTCGAGGGTGGCAACACCTGCAGACGGTGTAGTTTCCCCTCCGGGGGTGTTCTTGTCGACCCACTCCAACCTTCGCCCAGGCGCCACACCAAAATCACCGATGAGGCAAAAAGTCCCATCCAATGGGGCTTTTCGCGCCATTCCCCTCTTGACACTTAACGTTGGCAAGCGTACTATTCAAGAGTTGCTGGGAACATTCGGTAATAACACTTGACAGCGGTGGTTTGTGGGGGACCCCGTATGACTTTTCAGATCGGTGACAAAGTCGTGTATCCCAACCAGGGCGTTGGGACTATCGAGAACATCAGCACTCGGACCTTCGGTTCCAACTTCGAAAAATTCTATCTCCTGCGCTTTGGGTGCAATAGCATGACCGTGCTCGTCCCATTTTCCAATGTGGCGAACATCGGTCTGCGCAGAGTAACGAAAGATCGCGAGATCTCAAGGATCTTGTCGTATCTTTCGAACGGTACCTGTTCCGTCAATCCGGATTGGAAGGTACGGTACAAAGAGAACTCCGAAAAGATGCAGAGCGGCGACCTGTTGAAGGCTGCCGAAGTGCTCAAGGGACTTCTCCAGATCCATGTGGACAAAGCGCTTTCTTTCCGCGAGAAGAAGATGCTGGATCGCGCGCGCCACATGCTGGTTTCGGAAATCTCGATTTCGCGGAGTGTTTCTGACGTCCACGCGGTTGCGATGCTGCAGCGCTCCGTGGGCAAGGCGGGTCTTGCGCTTCCTGCCGCAGGCTGAAAAGCGCGTCTACCAGATCCCGATCAGCTTCCACCAGGCTGGGCCCAGGCCCAGCCATATCACCAGATTAATCAGCGAAACCCAGAATCCGATTCGCCACCAGTCGCCCTGCCTGACGTAGCCCGCGCCAAAATAGACTGGAGCGGAACCGGTGCCGTAATGTGTCATGGCAGCATTCAGGTTTGAGAAATAGGCCAATAGCAGCGCCGCCATCATCGGCGGCACATGGGCGGCCAGCATCGCGGTGAGGAATCCAGGATAGAGCGCGGTGACGTGTGCCGTCATGCTGGCGAAGCTGTAGTGGATATAACAATAAGATACGACGAGCGCCACTAAGACCATCCCCCAGGGCCATCCATTCAACGCGCCAAAGAGCTTTCCCGAGAGGATCTTGATCACGCCGGTTTCGTTCAGTTGGTCGGCCATCATCACCAGCGGGGCGAACCAGATGAGTGCATCCCAGGCGCGCTGTTCGCCGAGGAGATCGTCCCAGGTAATGACCCGAGCCAACAGGATCGCCGACAAGCCCGCCAGCGCGACGAAGGTATTGGAGATACCGTGCCATGGCGAGGTGACCCATCCGCCCATCACCCCGAGCATGATGGCGAGCAGCCATCTTTCCTCGCGGCTCAACGGGCCCATGCGGGCGAGTTCCGCGCGCGCCAGTTCACGTGCCGGAGCCGTCTCGCGGATCTCAGGCTTTACCCAGCGGTACAGAAGCCACGGCACGATGCTCAGCGTCAGCATTCCGGGCACGATGGAGCCCGACAGCCAGCGCAACCAGGTGATCTCGACGTGCCCAATGCGGGAGGCAAACTCCGCGATCAGGGGGTTGGCGGCCATCCCGGTGAGAAACATCGCCGAAGCCGTGTAAGTGGTGTGGAACGATACCAACACCAGAAACGAGCCCATTTTTTTCGCGGTCGGGCCGGGTTCGGAGCCGAATGCCGTGGCGACGCTCCGCGTAATCGGGAAAACCACGCCTCCGCCGCGCGCGGTGTCGGAGGGGATAAACGGCGCCAGCACCAGGTCGGCCGCGGCGATGGAGTAGCCCAGCGTCAGCGGCGTGCGGGCGAAGCGCTCGATGAAAAGGTAGCCGACCCGAGTGCCGAAGCCGGTAGCGGTCACCGCTTTGGCGAAGAGAAATGCCGTGAAGACGAGCCAGATGGTGAGATTACTGAAGCCGGAGAGGACTTTCGCGGGAGGGAGCGTGTGGGTGAGCGCCAGCAGCGTCATCGCCAGGATGACGGTGACGCCCATCCGCACCGGTTGCGCGACCAGCGCGATGATCGTTGCCACGAAGATGCCGACCAACTTAGCCTGATCGTGGGTCAGGCCGGGGAGTGGGAGGAAATAGAGGAGCAGGCCGGGGACGAGCACTACGACCCATCGCCATCCCTCCGGTGGACGGGCTGTGCGGATTCGGGTCGCCGGCGGGAGCGTGGTGGCCAAGAGTCAATGCTACCAAGGACGGCAGCCGTCGTGGCCTTCCCGGAATCGGCTCCCGCCGTACGCTATAGTCGAAGATATGCCCCCCCGTTCTGGGACTGTTCTCCTGGTTTTCGCCTGCGCTTGGATAGCGTTCGGTCAGAATTCCGCGGGGCAGGCCGACCGCCAGTTGAACATCGATTCATTCGAAGTCGTCTGGAAGACCGTGCTGGAAAAGCACTGGGACCCCAAATTAGGGGGGCTCGACTGGCAAAAAGTTCACGACGAATTGCGGCCGAAGGTCGAAGCGGCAAGGAACAAGGACGAGGCTCGGGACGTAATCAGTGCTATGCTCGGCCGCCTGAACCAGACCCACTTCGGGGTGTTCCCGGGCGATGTTTACGGGAGTTTGGAAGGCAAAGGACAGTCTGGAGCCGACGCAGACTCGGGAGATGCCACGGCAGGCGTTGATGTGCGCGTGATTGATGGGCGTGCCATCGTAATCGCTGTGCAAGCGGGTTCTCCCGCCGCGGAAGCTGGGGTCAAACCGGGATGGGAGATCGTCAAAGTGAGCGGCGCCGAGATTGCGCCCGTGCTCAAATCGATCCACGAGCAGTTCGCGAAATCCACGCTGCTCGATTTCCGCCTCATGCGCGCAGTCACGAGCAGGCTCCAAGGAGCAACCAACAGTTCCGTGCCGGTGGAGTTCCTGGACGGATCCGACCATACAGTTTCGCTCAAGATCTTTCGCACACAGCCGCGCGGAAAAGTAATCCACTTCGGCAATTTGCCACCGGGATACTTCTGGTCGGAAACGCGAAAGCCGCGGCCCGGCGTCGGGTACGTGCGTTTCAACGAATTCATGGACCCGGAAGACTTGTCCAGGACGTTCGAAGATGCCGTGGAGAGCTGCCGGGAGTGCAAAGGATTTGTAGTGGACGTCCGCGGTAATCCGGGCGGGATCGGCGGGCTGGCGATGGGGGTCGCCGGCTGGTTTGTCGATCAGGGGGGCCTGCAATTAGGCACTGAGTATTTGCGCGGGCTGACGATGAAGTTCGTCATTTTTCCGAGGGCAGAGCCCTATCGTGGGCCGCTCGCCATCCTGGTGGACGGCTGCTCGGCTTCCACTGCCGAGATCTTCGCGCAAGGACTGAAGGATGTGAAGCGCGCCCGAATCTTCGGCACGCACACCGCGGGAGCCGCGCTGCCTTCGGTGATTTCGAGATTACCTAACGGCGATGGATTCCAGTACGCCATCGCCAACTACATCTCCCAAGGCGGTCAGCCTTTGGAGGGGATTGGCGTGACACCGGATGAGGAAGTGCATCCCACGCGCAGCCAGTTGCTCGCGGGCCAGGATCCGATCCTGGACGCCGCTCTCGACTGGATTCAAAAGAAGCACTAGAGAGGTAAAGAGCATGAACCGTTTTGCAAAGCAGCATTACTGGATCGGGATGGCGATGGTATTGGCCGCCGCCGGAACCGTCCAAGCCGCCGACGACTTGCCCAAGGCCGATACCATTCTGGATAAGTATGTGGAGGTGACCGGGGGTAAGGCGGCGTACTCCAAGCTTCACACGGAAACCCAAACCGGCCTCATGGACTTCTCGGCGATGGGGCTCAAAGGTAAGGTGACGTCCTATCATTCCGAGCCTGATTTGACGCTGGTGGAGATCAACATCGACGGCATCGGCAAGATTACGGAAGGCTCGAACGGCCAGGTGGCTTGGAGCTTGAGCGCGATGCAGGGTCCGCGTCTGAAGGAAGGCAGCGAGAAGAGCGAAGCGCTGCTGCATGCGCAATTCAACGGCGACCTGCGCTGGCGCGATTTGTATTCGAACGCCGAGACTGTGGGAGTGGAACAGGTGGATGGCAAGGACTGCTATAAGGTGGTGCTGACACCGAAGTCCGGCAATCCGATCACGCGGTGGTACGACAAGAATTCCGGTCTGTTGCTCAAGATGCGGGTGAAGGCCAATAGCCCCATGGGTGAGATCGAAGCGGATTCGGTGGTCAGCGAATATCGCAAGGAAGGCGACATTCTCCTGCCGCATAAGATCGTGCAGAAGGTGGCGACGATGGAAATCGGCATGACGGTCGAGAATGTGCAGTACAACTTGGAGATTCCGAAAGACAAGTTCGACGTGCCCGCCGAGATCAAAGCGTTGATGAACAAGCCCGCCGACAAGTAGTGTCCCAAATTGCTGTCCTTTCCCTGTTGCCTGGTGCGGCGATTGCCGAGGTTTGCAAGTCGGCATCGCCGTAGCAGGCTGGATGGTTCAGCAACCCACCGATATCTTCCGGCAAACGCTCTGGCAGCACGCCGGGAAAAGCATCCTGGAGTGCGACTTCTCAGGCTGATGCGTTTGTCGTGCTTTTCCAAATTTGATGGAGTGTGAGATCTTCGATCTCGGCGAGGACTTATTTTACCCGAGCGGCGGCCCGGCGGCCCGTGCCCTGACATTGCGGACACTGTCCCGTGCCCGCGCAATTGAAGCATTGGCCCCCGTTGCCGGTACCTTTGCAATCGGTGCATTGCCCGGATCCACCGCAGACATCGCATTTTACGTTTTCGTTGGTCACAATTTGGCGAAATTGCACGTGGAGGGCCATTCGGTGCTGGAATCGAGTATAGACGCGACAATTTCCGGTAGACGGAAAACCAAGCCCGCGCCCAGGCCATCTCGGCCTCAGCGCCAGTCACACGTGCCTTTCGAATCGGATTATCCTAATTACAGAGAATCCGTATGCGAGATCTTGCCCGAATTCTGCTGCCCATCGATTTTTCTGAGCGCTCCGTAGGGCCGGCACGGTACGCCATGTCACTGGCAAAACACTTTGGTTCCGAGTTGACTCTGCTGCACGTGCTCACGCCGTTGCAGTACGAGTACGGCGCGCTGGAAATCAGCGGCTCGATGCTTTCGGAGCTGTATCGCAGCCGGACTGAGCAGGCGATGCGGGAATTAGAGGCGTTTCTGCCGAACGAACTGGCCGGTCCGAACGTGCGTCGTGTCGTCCTGGAGGGCGATCCCGCGGCAAAAATCGTGGATCTCGCTCATGGCGCGCCCGATCAGACGGTAGTTCTCATGCCAACCCACGGATATGGCCCCTTCCGCCGGTTCATTCTCGGATCGACGACGGCCAAGGTACTGCACGACGCCGATTGTCCCGTGTGGACGGGAGTTCATTTGGAAGAGGCGCCGGCTCTGGCCTCGATTCCTTTCCACAACATTCTGTGCGCCGTGGATCTCGGACCGCAAAGCGCCAAAGCGCTCTGCTGGGCGGCACGGATGACCCGCGAGTTTAACGCCGCCCTACACGTATTGCACGTGCTTCCCGCCGGTCCGGGCCTGGCGGATGGGGCGGATGATCCGGCATCGAATTGGCAGATTCCGCTTCGGAAATCGGCTGGCGAGGAGTTACGGCGCCTGCTATCGTCGGTGGGAGTAGAAGGCGAGGCGGGCGTGGAATCAGGTGAGCCGGGCAAAGCGATCTGCGCCACTGCCGGTCGTGTGAAGGCGGACCTTCTGGTGATTGGACGAGGGTCGGCAGCGGGTGTTTTTGGACGCTTGCGCACCAACGCCTATGCCATCATCCGGGAGTCGCCGTGCCCCGTGGTGAGTGTGTGAAACGTGCAGCGTGATAAATTGCTTGGAGTGAACCCGCGCACCGTTTTCCAGCTTCTGGAAGAGACTACCCGCCAGTACGGCGATGCTCCCGCGCTCCATCAGCCCGATGCGCAGAGTAAAACTGGATATCTGACGTATTCCTGGAAGCAATACCGCCAGGCCGTGCTGGAGATCGCCGCCGGATTGCGGGTTTTGGGTATAAGCAAAGGCGATGTGGTGGCGTTGAACTCCGAGACCCGGCTGGAGTTTTATATCGCCGACCTGGGCATCATGTCGAGCGGGGCGGTCGCGGCCGCGATGTATCCCAGCTATCCTCCCAAAGATCTGTTGCGGACACTGTCCGCGGTGGGGGCGCGCGCTGTTTTCGTGGAGGACACAAAGACGCTGGGAACGTTGCGGGAAGCGCCGGTCCAGCACTGGATTTTGATGACGGGTACGGCGCCGGGTGCGATCACGCTCGAGGATCTGCGGGCTCGTGGCCGTGCCGAACTGGCCCGCGATACGCAACTGCCGGAGCGTTTGCGCGCCTCGGTACAGCCGTCCGACACCGCCATCCTCTACCTCACGTCAGGCGCCACGGGTGAGCCGAAGATGGCGCTGGTGACGCATCAGGCGATCGTCTCGAATGTGGATATGGGGCCATTGGTGTTACCGATCGGCCCGCAGGATTCAACGGTGGCGTTCCTGCCCTCGGCGCACATCGCGCAACGTGTCGTGATCGAACTGTTGCCCATTCGTATGGGCATGCCGGTGACGTTCTTTGAGAGCCTCATGAAGCTGCCGCAGGACATCCGCAAGGTGCGGCCGACGATTCTGCTGGCGCCGCCGCGCATGTGGGAGCGCATCTATTCGACCATCTGCACCGAACTGCGCAAGCGTCCCGCGCCGGCCCGCAAGGCGTTCTACGGAGCGTTGGGACTGGCGTTGGCAGCCGCGCGATACCGCCGCGAAGGCAGGAAGGTTCCGTTCCACATTCGCGCTCCGTTGAAGGTGGCCGACCGTCTGATGTTTCGTAAGGTGAGGGCGCGCTTCGGTGGACGCATTCGTGTAGCCGCTTCGGGAGCGGCGCCGCTGAGCAAGGACCTCGCGGAGTTCTACGAAGCCGTGGGAATGCCGCTGATCGAAGGCTACGGGCTCACCGAAGGCGGCGTGGTGACGCTCAATCCGCTCGACCGCCCAAAGCCGGGGAGCATCGGAAAGCCTTTGTCGGGCGATGTGCAGGTACGGATCGCCGAGGATGGCGAACTGTTGGTGCACAGCCCCTGCCTGTTCACCGGCTATCTGAACGATCCCGCTACCAGTGCCGAGGTTTTGCAGGATGGTTGGCTGCACACTGGCGACATCGCGCAGATCGACGACGACGGCTACATCTTCATCACCGGGCGCAAGAAGGAACTGATCGTTTCATCGACGGGGAAGAAAATATATCCATCGCGTGTGGAAAGCCTGTTCAAGATGGAGCCTCTGATCAGTCAGGTCCTGCTGGTGGGCGACCGTCTCCCTTATCTGACCGCGCTGTTCACGATCAACGGCGTCAACGCCGAGACGATTAAGGGGATGGACGCATGGCGCGGCAGGCCGATCGAGGAGATTGCGCAGGCCAAGCCGGTGGCGACTGAGATTCAGAAAGCGGTGGCGCGCGTGAATAAACACCTGGCGCCGTTCGAGCAGGTGCGTAAGTACCGCATTCTCTCGCGCGATTTCAGCATCGAGCAGGGCGAGTTGACGGCGACGATGAAGGTGCGGCGCGGACGAGCCATGGAGAACTTCAAGGAACAGATCGACGAGTTGTACGCCGGCCGCGAGTGATCTGCCACGATTGGTGTTGTATTCGGGCGACGCTCCCTGAGACTGACGCTCGCGGCTCGCTCGTGACGTTCTTACGAACTGCGGTCGTAAGCAAGCGTTGTAACGCCTCGAATAAACAATGACGGACTCGTGGATTCCCAGAGCGACGATCGTCGCGCTAGATAATCCCGAAGGCCGCACCGAATTGGCGCGTCTGGCCACGATCGCCGCGCGCACTGCAATTCCCCAGTGCGATGTCGAGATCTTCTGGGATGATCTCTGGATGCGGCGCATCGGCCCGCACTACTTTGCCGAGCCCGACCTGTTCCGCAGGGCCGAGCCCAAATGGCAGCACTGGCCGGGTGCGGCGGCATCCTTCCTCCGCGACGTCCAGGACCACTGGTTCTATCTCTACAAGCCGCGTCCCGGAGATGTGATCGTCGATATCGGCGCGGGCCGCGGCGAGGATGTCCTGCCGTTTTCGCAGGCCGTTGGTCCGGCGGGAAGAGTCCTGGCGATCGAACCGCATCCCATTACTTTCCGCGCCCTCGAGAAGTTCTGCGAATGGAACCGCCTTTCGAATGTGACTCCTATCCGCTGTGCCTGCTACCAAGAAACCGCCGCTCTGCAGATTGAAACAACGGCGGCGTGGCAGTCGAATTATGTCCGAACGGGCGAAGCGTCCACGAGCAGTTCGCCCGTCCCTGGGGTTCGATTCGACGATCTGTGCCGCCAGCAGGAGATCAACCGGATCGATTACCTGAAGATGAACATCGAGGGCGCCGAGCGGAGCGCACTCCCCGGCTGCCGCGACTCGCTCGCGCGCACCCGCTTCGTGACCGTCGCCGCGCACGACTTCCGAGCCGCTCGTGGCGAAGGCGAGCAGTTCCGCACCTTGCAATTTGTCCGCGATTTTCTGATCGAGGCGGGCTTCTCGCTGACCACGCGCGATGGCGATGCCCGCTACTGGGTTCCGTTTCACGTTCACGGCAGCAGAGTCCCGACGGCACCGGCAGTGGCAGATGAAGCACAGGTATGATGCCTTCTCTGCGGGCTAGAACGTGCAGATACTCGGGTGGTTCGGTCTTACCCTTTCGAGTGCGCCCACGATAGGCGGATGCCGAATCCGCACAAAGATCCGGTCGAACAGGTCTCTCGGCCCGAGCTACGTCCACACGAGCGTCTCCGCTCCAGCTTGAGACTGTGTTTAGTCGGCCACCTGACGCGGGGCGCACTGCCCCTTTCCCGCGCCGCTACCCCAAACGCAGTATTGTAGTAACGAAGGACCAGTCCTACCATGAGGCAGACTGGAATGGTGACTCGACTCCTGCCAGCGTCGTCAGCGGTCATTCTCCTCTGCGCCGCTGCCTACGCCCAAACCATCGTCGATCCAGGCCGTATCGCTGAAATCCAGCGTTCTTTCGATTCTGCCGTCAAAGCTCAATCTTTCCGATGCCGTATCGATCCCGTCCGCCCTGCGATCGACTACGCGCTGCGTTTTCGGACCGGCTACCTCGTCGATTTCCCACTGCTTCAATTCACCGGATCCGGACACCGTTTGCACACCCTGCTTCGAGTCTTGCCGGATGGTCAGAAGCCGGTCTATCTGGAAACTACCGGCGAACTGCCCGCGGCTCCAGCGACCAGGATGGATGCCGAGATGGCAGGCACTTTCGTGGTGGGCGAGGGTGTCTATGACGTGGAGGCGCTGGTTGAAGACGAGTCTCAACGTGTCTGCCGGAACCGCTGGCGGATTCAGGCCAAGCGCAACGGCAGCGAGCGCGAGTTAGCGCCATCCACAGCTCCTGGAGCCGTGGAAGAGCTAAACGTGACGAGTGCTGGCGCAGTCAAGGGAACGGGACGGATCACGATCCTGGTGCACGCTGCGCCGCTGTCCCAGCGCACGTCTACATTGCAGGATAGTGACGTCAGCGCCTTGGTGGGATCTTTGTTTTCGCTGCTGCGGCAGTTACCGGCGGAGTCGGTGCGAGTGGTGGTGTTCAATCTCTCACAACATTCCGCCCCTTTCCGGCAGGACGGCTTCACCACAAAGGATCTCGACAAGGTGGTAGGCGCCATGACTGAGCTGGAATTGGCCAAGGTGGACTACCGCATCCTGCAACAAGGCCCTGCGGACTTGGTTGCGAATCTGCTGCAGACCGAACTGCACGATCCGAAGCCGGCCGACGCAGTGATCTTGTTGGGGCCGCGCCTGCAACTCCGCGACGACATACCCATTCCCTCCGTTGAGAGAGCTTCCGCCTCCGTTCCGGCTCTTTTTTACCTTCAGTTCTGGACACAATTGCCGTTTCCTGGCGGACCGCTTGGGGCGCCTCCGCAATCCGCGGGTCGCAGAAATAGCGTATCTTCGAGTTCAGGGGGAGCGGCGACTTTCCCCTCAGGAACTTCGGACCCCCTCGAAAGGCTCATAGGACGTCTCAAGGGTAAAGTATTCGAAGTGAGAGCTCCTCACGAGCTGGCCGACAACATCCGCCATATGCAGACAGCGATGGGAAGGGCGCCCGGCACCAGTTTGCCGTCCGAGAGTAGCTCCGAGGCGCCACCAGCGCGCCGGCCAGCAGCCGTCGATCCGCAACCCGAAGAGGGGCCTCTCGACTTCTCCAAGCTCGACAAACTACCCAAGTCCGAACCCGACGTCGATCCGGTCGAACTTTTGATGCGCCTGCGGGACCGCGTGCTGGAGCATGCCGTGCAGCTTCCGAAACATACCTGTGTCGAGACCATCGAGCGCCAGCGGTTCGAACCGGCCGCCGGGCGGTCCGGCAAGTCGTGCGACAACATCCTGGCTTCCCGGCAACAGCAGACTTTCCAATCGCGTCTGCGACTCGACACGACCGACCGTCTGCGCCTGGACGTCGCCATCGCGCCTGAGCACGAGATCTTCTCCTGGGCAGGCGCGGCCAAATTCGACGAGCGCGAGATCGACGAGCTGATACCACACGGCGCAATCGGCACAGGGTCATTCGCGTCCTTCCTGCTCGCCACATTCGCGGACCGAAGCCCCCAGTTCATTTACGAGGGCGACCGCAATGACGGCGGACGCACCATGATGGAGTATTCCTTCAGCGTGGCCCGAGAGGACAGCCATTACCGCGTCAAGGCGGGCAGGGAATGGGTCATCACCGGGTACTCGGGCACCCTTTTGGTAGATATCAAAACCGCAGAGTTGGTCAGGCTGACCGTGCGCACGGAGGAACTGCCGTCGGAAACCAGCGAGTGCGAAACCGATACCTCGCTGGATTACGGCACCATCCAACTGGGTAAAGGCGATTATCTGCTGCCCACCGTGGCGCGACAACGGTTCATCGGCCGGGATGGATCCGAGGACGAAAACGTCACCACCTTCTCCGCCTGCCGCGCGTTCCAGGCGGAATCCACCTTGAGCTTTGCAGGAATGCCAGGAGCTCCCCTGCCCTCGTCCGTGACACCACCCGCTCTGGACCTTCCGCAAGGACTGCCTGTGACCGTTGAAGTGAATTCGCCGATTGACGCCAGCCGCTCGGCCGCCGGAGACCACATCGAGGGCAGGTTGACCAAGGCCATCCGTGACGGGCAAAAGACCCTGGTGGCGGAGGGCGCGATGGTTCACGGCAGGCTGATGCGCGTCGAGACCCGCCATTCGATGCCGCCGGAGTATACAGCCGCTCTGCGGTGGGAGACGATCGAAATTGACGGAACGAACTCTCCTGTCCTGTTGCGGCCGGACCGTCGCTCCCCCAACCTCGGGGCGATCGGCCGGGGGCTGCGCCAGCGCGGGATGACCATTGAGTTGCCGCTTCCGGGAGAGGGCTCCTATGGCGTGTACCACTCGCGCACCGCAGTCTGGGAGGAACACCTCAAGACGGAATGGCTCACGTTTCGTCCCTGAGCCCATGCGCTTCTCACTGATTCTCGTTGCGGCCTTACGCCTCGCGGTTGGGGCCGAGCAGGACGAGCGAGAGGTGCTCGCACGCGTGACTGCTAAAGTCCTGGAGAGCAACCGGCGCGTTCCCAACTACACCTGCGTCGAGACGATCACCCGGCAATTTTTTGCCCCCATCGCCACACAGCTTCCGCATGCCTGCCCGGCGATCCTGGAGATTCGCCGCCATCCCACGCCGGACTTCATCTTGCGCCGCGTGATGACCGATCGGCTTCGCCTCGACGTCGCGATGACTGCGCGAGGCGAGGTTTTCTCCTGGGCGGGCGCCAGCCGGTTCGACGACAACTTCGTGGATCGGATCGCCCATAAAGGACCGATGGCTAGCGGCCTGTTCGGAGCGCTCCTGATCTGCATCTTTGAAACCGACGTCAAGGCCTTCACCTTTACCGGCAAGAAAACGGTGAATGACCGGACGCTCTTCGAGTACTCCTTCCAGGTCGCCCAACCCGACAGCCATTACAAGGTAAGAATCCCGGACGGGTGGGCGTTCACGGCCTACGGCGGCACGATTCGCGTGGATCCAAAAACCGCCAGTCTGGTAGAAATCGAGATGCAAGCCAACCAGTTGCCTGAGGGAGCTGGCGAATGCATGTCTTCCTTTCACTTCGAACTGAAACCAGCCACGATTGGCGAGGGCGAGTTTCTGCTGCCTGCCCGCGCCCACCAGGTTTTCATCGCCGCCACGGGCAACGAGTTCGACAATGATACTCAGTTCGCGAATTGCCGGGAGTACCGCGGAGAGTCGGTAGCGATTTTCGATGGGGAGCCGGTTCCGGACCGCATCGCGAGGCCAGCTCCGGCCCTTCGCATTCCGTCATTTCCAAATGGATCGCGCTTTGCATTCGTGCTTTCCGCGCCGATCTCCAGCGATACGGCCGCAGCGGGCGACCCCTTTCACGGCCAGCTCATCGAGCCCCTCCGGGCCCCAGACCTCAAACACCTGGCGCCTGACGGCGCGAAGGTCGCCGGCCACCTCCTACGTGTGGAAATTCACCACATCCCGCCTGCCTTCGTGGTGGTTCTCAAGCCGGAGTGGATTGAGATCAAAGGTTCTAAAGTACCGATTATCGCGGTGCCGGACTGGACGCGGGTTACCGCGATGAACGCCGGGAAGGACCGGAAGCGGCTGGCGTTCAACGTGCCGGATCCGGGAGAGGAGCGCGCGGGGCAGTTTCGGTTTCCCACGGAACACTCCGTGGTGCCAAAAGGTTTCCAGTCGTACTGGCGGATCGCCCCGCCGTATGAGGATCGCAAGCCGATCGGTCATTAGACCGGTACCGCAACCAGACTAATATCGAATCGGACCCTTTCCTCCGGAGAACACCTGTATCCTTTTGTAGTCGGCTCGCGTCGAAATGGGTGGAACTCATTCCTGGTTTCGCAGTCAGCGATGCCAACCAACTATTAAGGTTGCACCCCAGGTGCCAAACATTTTAAGATAACGGAGTAGCTTTACTCCGAATTTCGCGGGGGAGTCCGAATGATTTATTCTCGTTCAGCCGAGTATGCGATCCGTGCTTTCGTGCATCTCGCCCAGGTGCCCGAAGGCAAATACGCCATGGTCAAGAACATTGCGGAGCAGGAGGACATTCCGGCCCATTTCTTGGCGAAGATTCTGCAACAGCTCGCTCGCAAGGGTCTGCTTCGTTCGAGCAAAGGCCCGACCGGTGGTTTCGCTCTGCGCGTGGAGCCCAGCGAAATTCGCCTGTTGGATATTGTCGAGGCTCTGGATGGGCTGGCGCCCTACCAGCAGTGCGCCAGTGGATTGTCGGAGTGCTCCGACGACATGCCGTGCTCCATGCACGATAGCTGGATCGCCCTCCGTTCGCGTATCATGGATTATTTGGGGAAGAACACGATCGCAGACTTGGCTAAAGCGCTGGAGATGAAGAAAAAGGCTTTGGCAGTTACGAAGCAGCGCAAGCCCAGGCGCGCGGTTGCGGCCAAGCGAGCTTGAACCGGTTTGGCCGGTTGCAGACTCTAATAATCCGGAGGCACGATGGGACATTCGATGCTTGTCCCCATGGTGGTCGAACAGACCTCACGGGGAGAACGCGCGTACGACATATATTCCCGGCTGTTGAAAGAGAACATTATCTTCCTGGGGACTCCGATTGACGACACCGTCGCCAACCTGATCATCGCCCAACTGCTTTTCCTGGAAGCTGAAGACCCGGAAAAGGATATCTCCATTTACATCAACTCGCCCGGCGGTTCGATCACCGCAGGGTTGGCCATTCTGGACACGATGGCGTTTATCCGGCCGGACATCGTGACCATCTGCGTAGGACAGGCGGCTTCCATGGCGGCTGTACTGTTGGCAAAGGGCACCAAGGGCAAGCGGTTCAGCCTTCCCAATTCCCGGATCATGATCCATCAGCCGTCCATGCAGGGCTTGGCAGGTCAAGCCGCGGACATCGATATCTATGCCCGCGAAATCCTGCGCATGCGCGAGATTCTGAACGGCATGCTGGCACAGGCGACGGGCCAGTCCATCGAGCGCGTCTCGAAGGACGTCGATCGCGACTACATCATGGAGCCCGATGGGGCGGTGGCGTATGGCATGATCGATCGTGTGATCGCCAGCCGGGACTTGGCACCGGTAGCGTTAAAGGGCTAAGCTCGTAGGGCAGGTTTCGGCCTGTCCGCCATGAAAACAGCCGCCCGATTTGTAGTTTGCATCTGGGCCCTGGCTCACTTCGCCGGGGCCCAAACTCCCCTCACACTCTGGTATCGTCAACCCGCCCGCCTTTGGGTGGAAGCTCTGCCTGTTGGCAATGGCCGTTTGGGCGCGATGGTCTTCGGCGGTACCGCGCACGAACGCATTCAGTTCAACGAACAGACGGTCTGGAACGGCGAGCCCCACGACTACGCGCATCCCGGCGCCAATAAATCCCTGGGTAAAATACGGCAACTCCTGGAGGCGGGCAAGCAGAAAGAGGCGGAAGACCTCGCGATGCAGGAGTTCATGAGCGTCCCGATCCGCCAGAAGGCCTACCAGGCATTCGGCGACCTGCTGCTCGACTTCCCCCAAATCCAGGAGGCCGGGGTCCGCGAGTACCGGCGAGACCTGGATCTCGACACCGGCGTCGCGACCACGCGGTTCGTGTACCAGGGTGTCACCTATAAGCGCGAGGTATTTGCCAGTTATCCCGGTAAGGTGGTGGTGGTGCGGCTTTCCGCGAACAGACCGGGCAGCCTGGCGTTTGAAGTGTCGCTGAAAAGTGCTCATGCGGCAGCGTCGACGGTCCTTCTCCCCTCGGGCGCTCTTTCGATGTCGGGGCAGGTGGCGGACTCGGCCATCCGCTTCGAGGCTCGCCTGACCGTGGACGCCGGAAGCGCCACCCGCCAGACGCGAGGCAGCTCCATCCGCGTCAGCCATGCCGATGCCGCAACCCTGATCCTGTCAGGCGCCACCAATTTCCAGAACTATCAGGACGTGACGGCCGATCCCAAGGCTCGCAACGATGCCATTCTGGGCACGTTAGCAGGCCGCAAGTTCGAATCACTGCTCGCCGGGCACACCGCCGACCATCAGCGCCTTTTTCGGCGGGTTTCTCTCGACCTGGGATCCTCTCCCGCCGCAAAGCTCCCCACCGACGAACGGATCAAGGCCTTTGCCGCCGGAAACGATCCGTCCCTGGTCGCCCTGCTTTTTCAGTTCGGGCGCTACCTGATGATCGCGTCGAGCCGTCCAGGAGGCCAGCCCGCCAACCTGCAAGGCCTCTGGAACGAGTCTAACAACCCGCCCTGGGACAGTAAGTACACCGATAACATCAATACCGAGATGAATTACTGGCCGGCGGAAGATACTAACTTGTCCGAGTGCCAGTTACCACTGTTCGATGCCATGAAGGACCTGGCGGTCTCGGGCGCGATCACCGCCCGCGAGCATTACAACGCACGGGGCTGGGTGCTGCATCACAACTTCGACCTGTGGCGGGGTACGGCGCCGATCAATGCGTCGAACCACGGGATCTGGCAGACCGGCGGCGCCTGGCTTTCGACGCACCTCTGGGAACATTTTCTCTTCACCCTCGACCGGCAATTCCTCAAGGACGTGGCTTATCCCCTGATGAAAGGCGCCTCGGAATTTTTTGTCGACACCCTGGTGAAGGATCCCAAGACCGGGTATCTGATCACAGGCCCAAGCAATTCACCCGAGCAGGGGGGCCTGGTGATGGGACCGACCATGGATCGCCAGATCGTCCGCACCCTATTCGGCCAAACCGCCGCCGCCGCGCGAATTCTCGAGGTGGACGAGGCGTTTGCCGCCCAATTGACCGAGTTGCGGGGCAAGATCGCGCCCAATCAGATCGGGCAATACGGGCAACTCCAGGAGTGGATGGAGGACAAGGACGATCCCAAGAACCAGCATCGGCACCAGTCGCACCTCTGGGGAGTGTATCCGGGCTCGGAGATCACGCCCTACGGGACTCCTGATCTCTTCAAGGCGGCACGGCAGTCGCTGATTTTCCGGGGCGACGCCGCCACCGGCTGGTCGATGGGCTGGAAGCTGAACCTCTGGGCGCGCTTTCTGGATGGCGATCATGCCTACAAGATTCTGCAAAACCTGGTGACACCAGCATCCGACAAAACTCCCACCACGCCGAGCCGGGCCGGCCTGTTTCCGAACCTTTTCGATGCCCACCCACCCTTCCAGATCGATGGGAATTTCGGCGCGACTGCCGGGATTACCGAGATGCTGTTGCAGAGCGATGACCCCTACGGAACTCCGACGAGTAGTACCAGCGTGCAATCCGGCCGCGGCGCCGCCTTCGTACACTTGTTGCCTGCATTGCCTTCTGCTCTCCCCGCGGGTAGAGTGAGCGGGCTGCTGGCGCGGGGCGGTCTGGAAGTTTCGATCGCCTGGCAGAACGGCAAGTTGACCAAGGCAACGCTGGCCGGCAAACAGGCCACGTTGGTCAAGATCCGGTATGCAGGCAAGGAGACGGAGATCCAAATTCGGCCCGGAACTACCTACACTATCGGTCCGGACGGCAAGGTCCTATAAAACACGCTTCGTAGTAGGGCCCGCAGGGTCAGAGCCGTGCTCTGACACCTTTCGCTTGTGTTTCTCCACCATGTTTTCATATCATTAACAGACCCTTGTGGGGGTGAACAGCGCTATGAGGTTTCGCACGGTACCGCGACTCGCGGTACTTCTGGTATTGGCCTCTTTGATATACGCGGAGCAGGATCCGCAATCGCCGCGATTGAACATCGTGATTGTGGAAGGCGACGGCGCCATCAACAACATCAAGCAGCGCACCACCCGGGAGACGATTATCGAAGTGCAGGACGAGAATCACAGGCCAGTAGCGGGAGCGGCGGTGGTATTCCTGCTTCCCAATGACGGGCCTGGAGGAGCTTTTGCGGGCGGCGCGAAGAGCGCTACCATCACCACCGATAGCGCAGGCCGGGCCGCTATGCCCCGCCTGCAAGCCAACCAAACTACAGGAAACTACCAGATTCGGGTGAATGCGTCCTCGGGCGGGCGGCAGGCATCCGTCACAATTTCGCAATCCAACGTAGCGGGAGCGGCGGCGGCGGGTTCGGCAGCCGGCGCGGGGATTTCCGCCAAAACGATCGGCATCATTGTCGCGGTAGCAGCGGCCGGAGCAGTTGGAGCCGCCGTCGGGCTCACGAGGAACTCGAAATCCGCGACGGTCACCCCAACGGCCGCCGTGCCCACCGGTTCCATTTCGCTGGGCAGCGGTGCGTCGCTCGGACCACCACAGTAACATTGCACGGAACGTCGCGGTTCGCCGGCCAATGGCGGTGTCGTGGCGTGAAACGATTACCAGCATTGGCTCACGATGTTTTTTGGTTTGACTCATTTTGGGGGGAATAGCCTGATGAATTTTCGAAATCTATTACGTGTTGCACTTATTCTGGTTCCGGTTTGCCTGAGCTTCGCCGGACAGGACGCGCAAGCGCCCCGGCTGAACATCGTCATCGTGGAAGGCGACGGAGCCATCAACAACATCAAGCAGCGCACCGCACGCGAGACCATCGTCGAGGTGCAGGACGAGAACCACAAGCCGGTAGCTGGTGCGGCAGTGGTGTTCCTGCTCCCCGGTGACGGACCCGGAGGAGCGTTCGCGGGCGGCGCCAAAAGTGCCACCATCACGACCGACAGCGCCGGCCGGGCGTCCATGCCCAGACTGCAACCCAACCAGAACACGGGCCAATATCAGATCCGCGTAAATGCCTCCTCGGCGGGCCGGCAGGGATCCATCACCATTTCGCAATCCAATGTGGCGGGAGCGGCCGCCGCGGGCGGCGCGGCGGCGGGTGCGGGGATCTCCGGGAAGACCATCGCCATCATTGTGGCGGTGGCGGCGGCCGCAGCGGCCGGTGCCGCGGTGGGCTTGACGCGGAACTCCAAGTCCTCCACCGGGGCTAGCACGATCACACCGCCCACCGGCACGATTTCAGCAGGCAGCGGTGCAACTCTCGGGCCGCCCCAGTAGATTCTCTTCAGTTAACAGGAAACGACTTTGTGGAGATGGGTATGAGAAAACTACAACGATATTTGCTCCCCGCACTAATCGCAGGCGTAGCGTCTGCCGCCACTACCATCGGCGGACCGGTCGCGGGTTATGTCAGCGAATCTACAGTAGCCCAATTGCGGACCATTCTCGGGGTTCCCGGCGCGTATCATCTGAGCGATCCTTTGCCGATGCCGGATGGAGTGACGAAGATCCGCCTGGCTCCGGGACAGGATTTCGCCCTGGTAGAGAGCGCCGGTAGCGCTCCCGGGGTTCTATTCCTGAAACTCGGCACGATCGATCATGTGGCTCCGATCGCGGGAGCGATGCCGACGGCGGACTGGATTGCGTTCAGCCCCGGCGCCGGGTCGGCGATGTTGTACTCGTCAGCTGCGAACCGGCTACAGGTCCTGAAAGGATTACCGGACGCCCCGCAGGTAGCTCTGGACATGGATTCGACCACGATGCAGGAGGAGCCGGTTCTGGGCGCTGTGAGCGACGATGCCAGCCTGGTGCTGGTAGCTTCAAGTTCGGCGCTCTACCGCGTTTCGAGCGGCGGTTCCAAGCTGCTGATCTCGACCGGCGGAATCGCGTCGGTCACGGTCATGCGGAACGGCGCAGATGCCGCGCTGTCGGACCCGACTACGGGTTCGATACACCTCGTAAGTAACGCCGCTGGGACTGCTACGACCCGCGTTTTGGTGTCCGGCCTCGACGGAATCGGTACGATCTTCCCGGCAGCGGACGGTGCGTCGCTCTTTGCGGCGCGGCCGAGCGCTGACATGGTCTCGTCCATCGACATCGCGTCCGGCCAGGTGCAATCGTTCGCCTCGCTGGCGGCGCCGATGGGTCTCACGCCCCTGCGCAATCGCGACACATTTCTGATATCAGCCAAACCGCACGAGGCGAGTTGGATGTTCTACCGCGATGGAACGGGCGGACGGATCGTCTTCATACCGGCGGCAGAGACGGGCGGCCGGGAAATTCCGGTGCGCGGAGGTGTTCGGTGAGACTTCGAATCCTATTGCTAATTGCGCTTTTGTGCCTGACTGCCGGACTGTCGTTTGGGCAAAGCGGCTTCACTCTTTCCTTGACTACGAACCCGAACCCGTCGAACTTCGGCCAGCCGGTGCAGATGAGCGCGGGCCCGGCCGTGAGCGGCGGCGTGATCACCTTCTATGACGGTGGTCCAAACGGAACGCCTCTTGGTTCCGGCTCAGCCACTGGAAACAGTACCACGGTGACAATCACCGTCTCGAGCCTCTCGGTGGGAGCCCACCAGATTCAGGCTTGCGAGAATTTTCCGGGTTCGGAGCAACTCCCCTCCACGAATTGTGCTGTCGCCTCGAACACCGTCACGCAGCAAGTGCTGCCGATTCCGACCAGTTTACAGGTAAGCAGTTCGACGAACCCGTCATCGCCCTGCCAGCCCGTGACGTTTACAGCAACAATCAATCCGGCAAGTGCGACAGGCACAGTGACATTCTTCGATGGCACCGCAACATTGGGCTCCGCGCAAATATCGAATGGGAGCGCGAGTATAACGGTGCCCAGCCTGACTACCGGAACTCATCAAATTCAGGCGCGATTTACTTCCACGACAGGCTTCGCCGGATCCTCGGCTCAATTGGCCCAGGTAGTGAGCGGAGCTGCGGCTGCGACCCTCACTAGTTCTCTGAATCCTTCCAGCTTTAGCCAGAATGTTACGTTCTCGGTGAACGTAGCTTCGTCGCCTTGCGCCGGAGTCCCGTCGGGTCCGACACCAACCGGGACCGTTTCGTTCTTCGACGGCACCACTCTACTCGGCCAAGCCACCCTTTCGGGTGGTAACGCCAGCTTCTCGATTTCGACGCTGTCGGTGGGTAACCACTCCATTGACGCGCATTACAACGGCGATGCGAATTACGCCGGAGTCGATTCCAATATTGTCACCCAGGTTGTCAACCCGGGTGGGAAGACGAATACCACCACCACCCTTACGGCGTCGGCGACGTCCATCACCACCACGCAATCCGTAACGTTGACCGCGACGGTTTCCCCGGCGGCTGCTACCGGACAAGTGCAGTTCAAGGATGGCTCCACGGTAGTGGGAACGGGCACCTTGAGCGGCGGGACGGCCAGCTTCACTGCCAGCAACCTCACGGCCGGCACCCATACCTTCACAGCGGTCTATCTGGGCGACAACAACAATAACACCAGTACCTCGAACCCGGTCACGGTTACCGTCACCACGAACACCACCACGACACTGACCGCGTCGGCGGCATCGATCAGCACTACTCAATCCGTGACGTTGACCGCTACCGTAGCGCCTTCGGGTGCCACCGGCCAGGTGCAGTTCAAGGATGGCTCCACGGTGGTGGGAAGCGGCACGTTGAACAGCAGCGGCGTGGCGAGCTTCACGGCGAGCAATCTCACCGCCGGGCAACATACATTCACCGCGGTGTATCAGGGCGACAGCAACTTCAATAGCAGCACGTCGAACCCGGTCACGGTGACCGTTACCTCGACGCCCAACAATACAACTACGACTCTGACCGCATCGGCCACGTCGATTACCACAACTCAGTCCGTCACCCTGACGGCCACAGTCTCGCCCAACTCAGCAACCGGACAGGTGCAGTTTAAGGATGGCGGGACAGTGGTGGGAACAGGCACGTTGACGAGCGGCGTGACGAGCTTCACGGCCAGCAATCTCACCGCCGGGCAACATACATTCACCGCAACCTATCTCGGGGACAGCAACGATAACGCCAGCACCTCGAATCCGGTCACGGTCACCGTCACCTCGACGCCCAACAATACGACTACGACCCTTACCGCATCGGCCACAACGATCAGCACCTCTCAGTCGTTGACACTGACGGCGACCGTCTCGCCTAACACGGCGACGGGACAGGTGCAGTTCAAGGACGGCGGCACCGTTGTCGGCACAGCGGCGATGATCGGCGGCGTCTCCAATCTTACTCTCAGCAACATACCAGCCGGAACACATACCTACACCGCGACATATCTGGGCGATGCCAATGACAACAGCAGCACGTCGAACGCGGTGACGGTGACGGTGACCGCGCCGGCCAAAACGAATTCCACAACGGCGCTAACAGCATCACTGCCCAATCCGGTGCCGAGCGGACAGCCCTTGACCCTGACCGCCACGGTCACGCCATCGACCGCGACCGGCATAGTGCAGTTCTTCGACAACGGCAACAATCTGGGTTCGGTGACACTGGTGAACGGAGTCGCGAGCATCACGACCTCGACACTGGCGAGCGGCAACCACATCATCACCGCGGCCTACGCTGGCGACGCCAACTTCAACGCGAGCTCCGCGACGTTGACCGTCACCATTGGTACCGCTCCCACCAACACGACCACATCGCTCTCTGCGTCGTCGGCTTCCGTCAGCACGACGCAGTCGTTGACGCTCACGGCCGCGGTTTCACCCTTCACGGCTACAGGACAGGTGCAGTTCCGCGATGGCGGCACAATTATCGGAACGGCGACCCTCAACGTGGGCACGGCGAGTATCACGCTCAGCAACCTGGCGGCGGGCTCGCACACCTTCACGGCGACGTATCTGGGCAGTAGCAGCTTCAACAGCAGCACGTCGAATCCGGTGACGGTGACGGTCACCACGCCGAACGGCCCGCCCAATACTCCTGGGACTACGGTCACGCTGGCGTCGGCGCCGAACCCCTCCACGTTCGGCCAGACGGTCGTGTTCCAGGCATTTGTTTCGGCGGTGAGCAACACCTCGACGCCTACGGGAACAATCACTTTCAACGACGGGTCGACGAATCTGGGAACGGTCACGCTGACCAATGGCTCGGCGAGCCTGTCCATCTCGACGTTGACCGTCGGGAGCCATACGGTGGTCGCTACGTATTCGGGCGACGCCAATTTCGGTTCAGCCACTTCGAATGGTGTCATTCAGGTGGTCAATAAGGCGCCCACTACCACCAGTCTCAACGCTTCTCCCACCACGGTCAATCCGGGACAGAGCGTGCAGTTGACGGCCAAGGTTGCGCCCGTGACGGCTACGGGAACGGTGACCTTCTCGGACGGCGGCACGACCATAGCAACGGTGGCGGTGGCGGCTGGAAGCGCCAGCACCTCGGCAACGTTGACGGGGAGCGGGACGCATTCGATTACCGCCGCGTACAGCGGCGACGCCAACTTCCTGGCGAGCAGTTCATCGGCGACAGTGACCGTGAGCAACACGACGGCGACGACCACCAGCCTGTCCGCTTCACCGACCACGATCAGCGTGGGCCAGTCGGTGACGTTGTCGGCGTCAGTATCGCCGGCGGGCGCCACGGGCAGCGTGACCTTCTCCGACGGCGGGTCGGGATTGGGCAGTGCGACGCTCACCAATGGCAGCGCTTCGATCAGCGTGTCCAGCCTGGCGGTGGGCACTCATTCCATCACGGCAACTTACAGCGGCGACAGTAAATTCGCGGGGAGCAGTTCCTCCGCGGTGACTGTCACGGTGACGGGCAAGGCGAACTCGACGACATCGCTTTCGGCCTCGCCGAATGCGGTGGCATCGGGATCGCCCGTGACCTTGAGCGCCTCGGTCTCGCCCGCTACGGCCACGGGGACCGTCACATTCCTGGATGGCGGCGCGAGCGTGGGCAGCGCCACATTGAGCGGCGGAAACGCCAGCGTCAGCGTCTCGCTCAGCACGGGAAGCCACACCGTGACCGCCAGCTACAGCGGCGACGCCAATACCAACGCGAGCACCTCGAACGCAGTCACCGTGACGGTGAATTCCGGCCCCACTTTGGGGGCAATCTCTCCCACGGCGTTGACGCAAGGTGTAGTCGGAGCGCCGTATTCGCAGACCTTCAGCGTGACCGGTGGCACGACGCCATTGACCTGGACGCTGGCCTCGGGATCGGTGCCGGGCCTGACGTTGAGTTCGGCCGGTGTGCTTTCGGGGACGCCTACGACGGCCGGGACGACATCGCTCACGATTCGCGTGCAGGACAGCGCGAATCCCGCCTTGGCTACGGCGGCGGTACTCAGCCTGACGATTCTGGGGCCGCCTTCGGTATCGATCAGTGCGCCCTCGACGGCGCTAACCACCGATCAGCCGATTCCGTCGGCCAGCCTGGGAGCGCCCTTTGCGTTGCCGCTGGTGGGGACGTTCAGTTTGAGCTTCAGCCCGAACGCGGCGAACCTGCCCGCGAACTACACCAATCCGGATGTGAAGTTCGTGGGCGGCAGCACCGTCACAGGGAACATCAACTTCCCGCCCAACTCCACCGCTGCTCAGTTGCTCCCCGCGGTGCAAGTGGGGTCGGTGGCCGGCACGATTACCGTCAAGCTGCAGACGTTGACGGCTAATGGAGTGTCCGTGCTGCCAACAACTCAGGTGGTGGCCACCATCACGATTGCTCGCTCGGCGCCGGTGATCGTACCGGGGTCGGTGAAGATCACCAACATCACGTCCACCGGCTTCACGGTCGTGCTGGACGGGAGTTCGAACACACGCGATCTGACCAGCGCTACGCTGACATTCACTGCGGCATCGGGCGCTACGTTAAACGGCGCATCGGAAACCGTGTCGCTCACCACTCCCGCCAACACCTGGTTCTCGGATGCAGGGGCCGGGCGCGGTGTGGCGAACGGCGGCGCGTTCTCGCTGTCGATTCCGTTCAACTACTCGGGCGACCCCAACGCGATTGGCACGGTATCGGTTACGTTGACGAATTCGGCCGGGACCTCCGCGGCGGTATCGGGAGGTAAGTAGGTAAGGTGTTGGGGCAGGCGAAAGCAAAGCGTCTGCCCCACCATTTCAGTTCCGCCAACCCTGGCCGTCTGCCAGCGGTCAAAGTGCCTTCCATCCGGCTGCCCGTAACAGCGTTGATCGTTTGCGCCGGACAGGCAGTCTCCCCGCCGTGTCCAGTTCTATGATGAAGGAATGGGATGCCGCTTTGGGACTGCGCTGTGGACCGCCTTCCTCTGCGCTCCGATCTCCGCGGCGCCATCGCCTCCTACCTTCGCGCACGACATCGCGCCGATCCTCTACCAGTCCTGCGCGCCGTGCCATCACACCGGAGGCCCCGCGCCCTTTCCTCTCATCCGTTACGAAGACGTGAAGCGCCACGCCGCGCAGATCGCCGCCGTCACGTCCAAGCACTACATGCCGCCATTCCTTCCGGAGGCCGGCCACGGCGACTTCGCCGACGAACGCCGCCTCACTCCCGAGCAAATCCGCCAGATCGGGGATTGGGCCGCAGCCAATGCTCCCGAAGGCCCGCCTACCGCGATTCCCGCACCCCCGCAATTCCCTGACGGCTGGCAACTCGGCCCGCCCGATCTGATCCTGCAAGCCGGCAGTTCGGTCCAGGTAACGGCATCCGGACCCGACCTCTTCTGGAACTTCATCTTCACTCCCGCTCTGCCGTCGCCGCGATACGTGCGGGCCATCGAAATCCGCCCAGGGAATCGCAGCGTGGTGCATCACGCCAATCTTCTGGTCGATCGCTCCGGCACCGCGCAGCGCGCTGCCTCGCGCGGGTCCAAAGGCTTCCCGGGCATGGACCTGACCGTCGTCCGCAGCCCCTACGATCCCGATGGGCACTTCCTCTACTGGAAGCCCGGAGCGGTGCCGCACGTCGAACCCGATGGCTTCTCGTGGCGCCTGAATCCCAGCGACGTCCTGGTGTTGAACACCCATCTGCACCCATCCGGGAAACCCGAGCAGGAGCGCCCCTCCGTGGGCATCTACTTCACCAGCAAACCGCCGGCGCATTTTCCCTTGCTCCTCCAGTTGGAGCACGACACCGCGCTGCGCATCCCCGCCGGCGCAAGCGACTTCGTCGTCTCGGACGACTTCACGCTGCCAATGGACGTGGACGTGCTCGCCGTTTATCCGCACGCTCACTACCTGGGTAAGCTGCTGGAAGCCTACGCGACCCTGCCCGATGGCAGCCGTAAATGGCTGGTGCGGATTCCGGACTGGGATTTGAACTGGCAATCGGTCTTCTACTATCGCGAGCCGCTGCCTCTACCGAAAGGCGCAGTTCTCTCCATGCGGTACCACTATGACAACTCGGCCGCGAACATCCGCAATCCGCACCAACCGCCCCGTCCGGTCACCAACGGCAACCAGTCGACCGACGAGATGGGACATCTCTGGCTGGAGGTGCTGCCGCGCGGCCCCGCCGACCGGCGAGTGGAGTTCCAGGAGGCGCTGATGCGCCATCGCCTCGAGAAATACCCCGAGGATCCCTCCGCCTATTTCAACCTGGGAGCGCTGGCACTGGCGCGTCTGAACATTTCCGCGGCCGTGCCTTTGCTCGAGAATGCGGTCCGCCTCGATCCCGGCAGCGCCGAAGCTCACAACATGCTCGGCGCGGCGCTGGCCCGCGTGGGCCGCGTGCCGGAAGCCATCGAGCAGCTCCGCCTGGCGTTGAAGCAGCGGCCCGATTTTGTCAATGCCCGCCTGAATCTGGCCAACGCACTGCTGCGTGCCGGCAAGCTTGAGGAAGCCGTGGCGGATTATCGCCAGGTGCTCGCGGCGGCGCCGGACGACGAGACGGTCCGCGGCGCCGTGGAGACGCGTGCCCACCAGTTGGAGATGGAGGGCAGGAAAGCCGAGTCGGAGATGCTATATCGTGAATTGAATGCCGCTCCGCACCATTGAGGGAGAACGCCGACTATGAGGACACCTGCAATCGCCTCGCGCCGCCAACTGCTGCGCTTGATGGGGTTGGCCGCTACGGCCGCGCCCCTTACTCCAGCCTTCGGTCAGGGACGGTGCCGCGATGGCTACGGCACGCGCGCCTGCCCGCTCTCGGAAGAGGTCGCCACCGCGCCTGTCAAGCCGCCATTCGCCGCTACCGGATGGAAGACGGTGGCGCTCGACCATATCGCCTTCTCCATGCAGGACCATCGCAAGGAAGCGGCCTTCTACATCGCGCTCATGGGATGGAAGCTTCGCAGCGACGACGGCGAGCAGGCCGTACTCGATATCGGCGACTGGGGCTCGGCGCTCTTCAAACGATCGTCGGAAGAGCGGCCGGCGCGCGTGGAAAGCTTCTGCTTCGTGATCGAGCCCTGGAACGCCAAAACCGTAGAGACGGAGCTACGCAAGCGCGGCCTGTCCCCGGTGAGCGACAACGATGGGAAGGGATTCGAAAGCTTCCACGTGAAGGACATCGACGGGTGGGACCTGCAGATCGCCAACGGCAACGGACTGGCGAAAGCGCGCCGGACTCCTGCCTCAGCCAAGCTAGCGGAGGCGGCGCCGTTCCAGCCGACCGGCTGGCACACGGTGTGGCTCGATCACTTCTCCTACAATGCGGCCAACTTCAAGGCCGCGGCGTCGTTCTATACCAACCTGCTGGGATGGAAAGAGACCTACGACGAGGGTAGCCAGCACGAGCTGATGATCGGCGAGGTCGGCGACATCATCATCCGCGGAGGCAACCCCAACGACCCCAACTTCGGCAAAGCGGCTCCCGCGCGGACCCGAGCACGGGTCGACCACATCTCCTTCGGCATCACGCCGTGGGATACCGACGGGGTCAAGGCCGAACTGGAGAAGCGCGGCCTGCATGCGCAAGTCGACACTTCCACCAAGGACGACATCCACGTCGCGGCGTTTAAGAGCTATCACACCACTACGCCTAACGGCTTCAATCTGCAGATCAGCTTCGTGACCCACGACAATCGCCTGGCCCTGGCCAACGCGGTCCGGCCTAAAGCGACGGCAGGCCGGTGAGAGCGCGGGTCTCGCCTGATTTATTCCTGCGCCCGGCCCATGCTCGCCTTGTAGCGGAGAGTGCATGACGCAGTGAGGTGGCGCAGAGACTCTTCTCTGCAGCGTCCCGACTCGTCGGGAGGCTTTGCGCCCGTCCACGGGTCTCGGAAACGCGCGTCAAAATCGTCTCAACGCTGAAGTGTTGGACCACTTCGTGGCACCAGAATTAGTGGACCCTCGAAAAGCGTCGAGATGAGTCTCGACGCGGCAAAGAGGAGTCTTTGCGCCACCTCTCGCCGCCCGGGAAGGCGTTCCCCAGCTTGCACGTTATCATAAGAAGTAGAAAGCTCCCTCCATGTCTCAAACACCAGGCCCCGAGTTGGGCATCAATAGTTGGCTCGAAGACGAACTCTATTCCCAGTATCTCCGCGACCGCTCCACCGTGGACGACTCCTGGAAGCGCCTCTTCGAAAAGCCCAACGGCGACAAAACGAATGGCACCAAGCACGCGAGCGAAGCGCCCGCCGCCGCGACTCCGGCCCCAGGCCCCAGGCCCCCGGCCCTTATCCAGGCCTCGCCCAGCGACGCGAGTATGCAGCCGCTCCGCGGCGCTCCCGCGCGCATCGCGGAGAACATGTCGGCCTCGCTCTCCATTCCCCTCGCCACCTCCCAGCGCACCATCGCCGTCAAGGTGATGGACGAGAACCGCCGCATCATCAACCAGCACCGCAACGTCCTCGGACTCACTAAGGTCTCCTACACGCACATCATCGGATGGGCCATCATCCGGTCACTCGAAGAGATCCCCGCCATCAACCACGCGTACGGCGAGAAGGACGGCCAGCCGTATCGCATCCTGCATCCCGAGGTCAATCTCGGCATCGCCATCGACGTCGCCGGCAGGGACGGTGCGCGCAGCCTGATGGTCCCCAATATCCGCAACGCCGGCGCGCTCAGCTTCCCCGATTACGTCCGCGCCTTCGACGACCTGGTCTCACGCGCCCGCGCCGCCAAGCTCACGCCCGGCGACTTCCAGGGCACGACCATCTCGCTGACCAATCCCGGCACTGTCGGCACCATGGCCTCCACTCCGCGCCTCATGCCCGGACAGGGCGCAATCATCGCCGCAGGCGCCATCGACTACCCCGCGGAGTATCACGGCGCGGCCGATGCCACCCGAGCCGTACTCGGCATCTCCAAGGTGATGACGCTCACCTGCACGTACGACCACCGCATCATCCAAGGCGCGGAATCGGGCGCATTCCTGGGCAAGGTGCAGTCCCTGCTCGACGGCAGCGACGGATTCTACGAAGAGATCTTCGCTCATCTCCGCATGCCGCACACGCCCGTGCGCTGGGAGAAAGATCGCCGCGCGCTCCTTCCCGGCATGTCGGGTGTCCATGAAGAGGGCGCCAAAGAGGCCGGCATCATCCAGATGATCAACGCCTATCGCGTACGCGGCCATCTCATCGCCGATCTCGATCCGCTGGGGCACGAGCCCAGCGTTCACCCCGAGCTCGACCCCGAGACCTACGGCCTCACCATCTGGGACCTTGACCGCGAGTTCCTCACCGGCAGTCTGGGCGAGGCGATCGGCGAGGGCAGTCCCAAACCGGTGGCGACGCTGCGTGAGATCCTGGAGACCCTGCGCGATACCTACTGCGGCAAGATCGGCTGCGAGTACATGAATATCCAGGTGCCCGAGCAGAAGCGCTGGCTGCAACAGCGCATGGAGCCCGGCAAGAACCACTGGCCGCTCGACCGCGAAACGCGCCTGCGCATTCTGCGCAATCTGCTGGCCGCCGAAGAGTTCGAACACTTCCTGCACTCCCGCTTCGTAGGCCAGAAGCGCTTCGCGCTGGAAGGCGCCGAGACCGCTCTGGCCATCATGGAGGAGATCCTCGAGCGCGCCGCCGCCCACAACGTCGCTGAAGTCGTCATCGGGATGGCCCACCGCGGGCGCCTCAACTTCCTCGCCAATACCGTGGGCAAGGACGTGAAGCAGATCTTCTCCGAGTTCGAAGGCGAAATCGATCCTGGCAGCACCCAAGGCTCGGGCGACGTCAAGTACCACCTGGGCGCCACCGGCGTCCGCAAGATGGAGAACGGCCACGAGATCGTGGTCTCGGTATCGCCCAATCCCAGCCACCTCGAGGCCGTAGATCCGGTGGTCGAAGGCATCGTCCGCCCCAAGCAGGATCGGCTCGGCGATACGCGCCGCGAGCGCGTCATCCCGCTTCTTATCCACGGCGACGCCGCGTTCGCGGGCCAGGGCGTTGTGGCCGAGACCCTGAACCTTTCGCAGCTCGATGGCTACTCTACCGGCGGCACCATTCACCTGATTATCAACAACCAGATCGGCTTTACCACCAATCCCGACGAAGCGCGCTCCACGCCTTACTCTACCGACGTCGCGCGTGGCGTGCAGGCGCCCATCTTCCACGTCAACGGCGACAGCCCGCAGGCCGCGATCCGCGTCGTGCAGATCGCATTCGACTATCGCCAGCAGTTCAAGAAGGACGTGGTCATCGACATGTTCTGCTATCGCCGCCATGGCCACAACGAAGGCGACGACCCCAGCTACACCCAGCCCACGTTGTACCGCAAGATCAAGGACTATCCATCCGTCGGCACGCAGTACTCCGAGCGCCTGGTGCGCGAGGGGGTCATCACCGCGGAAGAGGCGCATGCCATGCGCAAGGCCGTCTCGCAGCGCCTTTCCGACGCTTACGATGCGATACAGAAGAAGACTGAACACTACCAGGTGCAGGAGTTGAGTGCCGTATCGGGCGCGGAGATCGGGAGCTTCTGCCCGCGCACTGCCGTGAATCAGCCGGTGCTGGAGCGCGTCATCCGCGCCATGTCCACCTTCCCCTCGAACTTCCACCTGCACCCCAAGCTCAAGAGCTTCGTCGACCGGCGCGCTGCCGTCATCACGAAGGGGGGCGCGATCGACTGGGCCTTTGGCGAGGCGCTGGCATATGGCACGCTGGCGCTCGAAGGCACGCCCGTGCGGCTCAGCGGACAGGATTCCACGCGCGGCACTTTCAGCCAGCGGCACCTGGGCTTCGTCGATTCCGAAACCGGCCGCGCCTACATTCCGCTGCAACACATCTCGCCCGACCAGGGACGCTTCGAAGTCTTCGACAGCATGCTCAGCGAATATGCCGTGCTGGGCTTCGAGTTCGGCTATAGCGTGGCCGACCCGCTCAGCCTGGTGATCTGGGAGGCGCAGTTCGGCGACTTCGCCAACGGCGCGCAGATCATGCTCGACCAGTTCATCTCCAGCGCGGAATCCAAGTGGGGACAGCCCAGCGGACTGGTGATGCTGCTG
>DATGIL010000011.1:0-6863 GCA_035295745.1 Bryobacteraceae bacterium
GCCTTTCTGGTTCCCGGGAACTATACGATTACGGGAACCGGCGGAGCCGACGTGGGCTCCTTTCACGGAACGATTACGATTCCATCGACGGCAACTTTGACCAGTCCCGCGAGCGGCGGCACGGCGACGCGAGCCGACGGATTGACGGTGAACTGGACCGGAGGAAGCGGGACCGTTCTCATCCAAGTCAACAGTTGCGCCGACAGTCCCTGCATCAACGTAGCCGCCACCTGTTTCGCTTCGGGGAGCGCGGGCACGTTCACGATTCCTCCCTATGTCCTTCAGGCGCTTCCCGCCGGCAGTTCCGCCGGACTGGTTCTCTCCTCGCAGGGGGAGGGCTCATTCATAGCGACGGGGCTGAGTGCGGGAACCATTAAAACGCACGCCGACATGTCCGGATTCGGCTACGGCTGGGGTTCGGGCAGTTTCATATTGAAATAGGCTGAGATTTCGGCGAGCCTGCGCAAGTTAGCGGGTCCAGCTGTTTCAACCACTAATGTCTACAAACTCTACGCTGCAATAGAATACACTAAGGCCCAATTTATGGACATCAATAGCCGGAGGTTTATTGAGGGGCTCTTCCGTATTGCGGTCGTAAGTGGTACCAGGTGCGGCCGGCGAGCGCTATGGTTGCGCGCGGTCACATTAGCGAGTTGCCTGCTCTGTGCCGCACACTGTGCGTGCGAAGAGCGGTTCCGCCCATCAATTAAAGGATCGATGCAATGCCGGCAAGAAGCGTCGAGATGAGTCTCGACGCGGCAAGCAAGAGTGTCTGCGCCACATCGCACAGCCCCAGACTTTTGTTGCGAACTCCCTACGAACTCCCAACTCAATACACTATGCAATCTCGAGCCGGATCTTCCAGAACAGCCCGGAACCGCGCTGGCTCTCATAGCGCGCTGCGCCGAACTGGAGACCGCGTGCATAGCGGAAGTCTGCGACGCCCTGGTAGCCAGAGATGCGCTTCACACCGTCGACAAGAAGGTCCGCCCCTGCCGGACCGGGCGTCCATACCATCTCAAACCGATGACGGGCGCCGGCGGGACCGTGGAGAGTCCAGTCCAGCCCGTTGGACTCAGGCGTAAAGCCCAGAAAGCATCGAACCGTCTCCGTGCCGTCGGGATTGCGAAGAAGATTCAACGCATAGCGGTGCGGGTCGCGGGCGTTGTCCACGAGGCTGTGCAGGGCGCCTTCCTCCACGGCGGCGTCCACGATCATCCTCCAGCCATTGCGGTACGCGGCACGAGACTGGGCGGGGCTGAACGGATGGAAAAAACCTCCCTGATCCGTGCTCATCACACGTATGGAATCTGTGCCAGTGGCCTTCGCATTCAGTAGCAAGTGGTAATCGACGGCCGGATCCTTTTGAAATCCTCGCTCGAGAGGTTCGGTGCCCATGGGGAGTTCGATCAGGCGCTCGCGCGGGTCGAGCGGCCGCTCCCGATTTCGCCACTCGTAGGCGCCAGCGGCGATGGCGCCGCCACAACCCAGCAGCACGCCGGCAACACGGCGCCGCGACCAGGCTTCGCGCTCCGGTCCCACCAGCGCAGCAGCCATCTGCTCGCCGGCCTCTAGCGCGGAGCCGCTTCGATTCTCCGGCTGGAAGGACAACTGCTTGAGGATCGCTCTCACCGCCGGCCGGGGAATCGCCCGCTCCAGAAGCGGGCCAGCCTTTACTCCGGCGCGCTGCTGCTCGTAGAGCTCCACCGGGCTCCCGGCCAGGTAAGGACGCCTTCCCGCGAGCATTTCGTAGGCGATCACGCCGATGGCGTACGTGTCTGAGGCGGGCCGAGGTTTTCCGGCTAGGTGCTCGGGCGCCATGTACTGGGTCGTCCCTGCGAATTGGGTGAACCGGGTTACCGTCTCCAGGTCGCCGTGGTCCACCCGCGCAATGCCGAAATCGATCAGACGTACCGCCTCCTCCGGCGTGCCGGGATGTTCCAGCATGATATTTTCCGGCTTGAGGTCGCGATGCAGAACGCCCTTGTCGTGGGCCGCCGACACAGCACGTGCGATCTCGCGGATCAGCCTCGACACGCGCCGGATCTCCATCGGGCCGTTTTCCAGCTCCGAGCGGAGCGTGACGCCGTCGACGTATTCGATCACCAGAAACGGCAGCCCATCCGGAGTTTCGCCGGTGTCCAGGACGCCGACAACGCCGCGATGATCGATGCGTGCCAACGCTTCCATTTCCAGCCGGAACTTCTCCTTGAGCCAGGGAAATTGGCGCGCCCAGGTGTGCAGAAACTTCACGACAACCGCCCTGCCTGCGAGTTGCTCGTCGCGCGCCCGATAGACCGAGCCGGCACCGCCGCGCGCCAGAAAAACCTCGATCCGATAACGATCCTTGAGCAATTGCCCGGTCCAAAAGTCTTCCCTCGCGTGGGCGATGCCGGCAGACAGCGGCTCATCCAGCAGGCCGCTCGACGCATTCTCTCGCAGCAGCCGCTCCACCTCATGTCGAAGTTGAAGCTCCAGGCTCGCCAGAAAGCGCTGGCGATCGGAGGCTTCCAACTCCACCGCGTGGGCAAACAACTCGCTGACGTGATCCCAGCGGGTAGGACTCATCGCTCAAGTTCGCGCAGTTCGGCATGCAGCCATGCCCGCGCGGTCGTCCAGTCGCGCTTGACCGTCTTGGCCGAGACGCCCAGGGCCTGCGCGGTCTCCTCCACCGTAAATTCCGCGAAGTAACGCATTTCCACGACCTGCACCTGGCGCGGGCTCATCCCGGCCAGCCGGGCCAAGGCGGTATCCAACGCCACCAGATCAGCGGGGTCCGTTTCAGACATGGGACGATTCACGTCGAACGGTCCGTGTAGGGGGGCAACACCGGCGGGCGCTCGCTTGGCGCGGCAGCGCTCCCTTGCATGGTCGATTACAATCGCCCGCATCTGGTGCGCGGCGGCGCCCAGAAAATGGCCGCGGTTCTGATACTCCAATGTTTCGCGGCGCAACAGGCGGACCCAAAGCTCGTTCACCAGGTCGGTGGGCATCCAGGTGTGTTCAGGCGGTTGGCCCCGAAGGCAGCACGCCGCCAGACGGCGCAATTCGGGGAATGACAGTGAGGCGAGATCGGAGATCGCTTGCCGATCGCCTTCCTGGATGCGATCGAGCAGTCGTGTGATTTCCCCGCGCTGCCCCTGCGGCATGGCAGACAACGACATGGCAGTACCGATTGTATCCGAGCCGCTTGGAGGCACGCAATTTCGAGTGACCCCGGTTTTCCGGTTTTGCCGTTTACGTCATAGGAGCCACGACCCCGCCAATGGAGAACACCCGAGACAACCTGCTCATACTCATGGCCGGCATTTGCTTTTGCGCTGCACCGGCATTGGCCCAGAGCACTCATCAATCCCAAGTCTGCGACCCTTCGAGTTGTACCTTGATCGACACCTCGGTCATGGGCGGTCTCCGATTCGAAGATTACAAGGTCACCAATCCGAAAGCGGTCCAATTCGATCCGGCGACGCGCTCCGTTGAACTGGCTCAACTGGGCACGTCCACCGCGCAGACCCTGTGTCAAGCTCCGCTCACCTTCGACACTCCGGCGCCAACCATCGTCTTCAACAACGTGCAAGCCCAAATCCGGTATAACGCGGGAAGTAACGGCAGTTCCGACCAGCAGTTCCTCGATGTGGAGTTCGCCAACTTTTCCGCCTCCAACGGCTACAGCAGTCCCTCATTCGGACTCAAGATGACGCGAAACGTGGCTTCGAACGGCGCCGTGGCCTCCCAATTCAGCATTGGCGTTCACGCGGGGAATCCGGGGCTGGAGAACGTCGTCGGACTTGTGGGCGAGGTTGGATACAGCATCGATCCGGTCAATTTGACTGCGTCTGTCTACGGGAATGTGCCCAGCGACCTCTTGCTGCGCCAGACCGTATTCGGAGTGCTGGCGAATGTCTACACCATCCTGAAGGGGGCGACATTTTCGACCACCAATTCGCCTCCCGCCGGGCGCACGCTCTGGACGGCCTCCGATATCATTGCTCTGGCGCAACTGGCGCAGCCCTTGATTGCCGCCGCTCCCGACCTCACCGTTCCCATCGGGCCCCCCTTTAAGTGCACCTACCCCACTTATCCAAACGCCTACGCCGTGTGTTCCGGGATGGATCAGATGAACGCATTTGAGAACACCATGCTGCAATGGGGAGGCGAATACCTCGGATTAGGCACAAGCCAGTCCCGGAAGATTCTCACCCGTAACCTGCTTGCCTGGGCTCAGGCTAACGCCCCGCCTCTCGACCCACAGCCCAACGATCTCAACGACGCATTCCAGTACTCCAATATGGAACTCTCCAAGCCCATCCTCATGCTCTGGCCCACTCTCCGCGATGACCCGGCGCTTGCCGCGGCCGACCGCCAGACCATCGAAAACTGGATCGTCAATCGCCTGATGCCCGTGGCCTATGTCCCTGGGGGTGTCGGTGGCGACTACCCGTACCGGAATAGCTGGGGGTATTTCGGCGCATCCATCCAAATGGCCGATGCCATTCGACGCTCCGATAACCAGACTTTCGCGAACGCCATACAGGAGTTTTATGTGGCGCTCAATCAGATGCGGCCGGACGGCAGCCTTCCCTATGAGACCAGTCGTGGCCCCTGCTCGGTCACCTACACCAATGTCGCTATCCTGCAGTTGACCTCCATCGCAGAAATGGCGGCCACCCAGGGGTATGACCTTTACGCCATGAATGTGAACGGCAAGAATCTGGAGGCCGCCATCGAGTATCTGTTGAATGCGCGGGACAATCCTTCGCTGCTGTCCCAATACGCCAATGCGAGCGGCACCTACTCCTGCTTCCTCCCCTCCAACGCACCCCTGGACTTCTCCGATGTCTTCAACAACTACGTCCCAAGCCAATTGGCATGGATGGAAGGGTACCTGGCGCGCTTCCCGTTTTCCACCACCGCCGCCAGATTACGCCAGATCGTAGGTTCCAATCTCAGCGCGCCTCCATTTCCCATGTGGGCGGACTACACGGGCGTGAACTCCACTTGCTCGTTTCGCAAAGCCTTTGAGTTTACGCCGGTCACCGGCGTCAAGATCGCTATTGGCGGCGGAAATAACCAGACTGTCGCGCCGAATCAAGTTACCCCTGCCCGATTAGGTGTTCGCGTTACCGATGGCTCGGGAAAGCCTCTGGTCAACGTGCTCGTCAGCTTCGCGATGATCCAAGGCTCCGCGAACGTGGTGGCGCCCGCTCAGGTTCTCACTGATGCCAGCGGTCTGGCGAGCGCTATCGTCACTGCGGGGCCGCTCAGCGGGACCGCGATCGTCACCGCCGCGGCTCTGGGTGCATCGGTCAGCTTCACCGTTCATGCGGCCGCCGGGCCGGTCTTGCAGATTTCCGCAACTCACCAAGGCAATTTCGTCCTGGGCCAGGCTGCGGCCGCGTATACGATTATGGTCGAGAACCATGGAACCGCTGCCACGAGCGGCATGGTAACGGTCACCGATACGGTGCCGGGCGGCCTCACCGCCACAGCGATCGGCGGCCCCGGATGGACCTGCGACCCGCCGTCGTTCACCTGCATGCGCTCCGACATACTCGCCAACGGCTCGAGTTTCCCGCCGATCACGGTAACGGTGAGTGTCGCGTCGAATGCCGCGTCCCCAGCAACCAATAGCGTGGCCGTGTCGGGCGGCGGCTCGCCCTCGGCGGCGGCTACCGATCCGGCTATCCTGATTGCACAATTCACCGATATTGCTCCGACGGATCTCGCGTATCTTCCTGCGATCGACCTGTTGCGCGAGTATGGCGTCACGGGTGGATGCGGCGCCAACCCGCCGGCGTACTGCCCGGCCACCAACATTCCGGAGTCGCAGATGGCGGTGTTTGTGACGCGGTCGATCTTCGGCGGCGACGATTTTCCGTACACGCAGACGCCATACTTCTCGGATGCTCCCGCGAGCAATCAGTACTTCCAATGGATTCAAAAGGAGCAGGAGCTGGGAATCGCAGTGTCCTGCTCTGCGACGCAGTTCTGTCCGGACAGCGCGGTGACGCGCGGCATCATGGCGGTGCTGATCGTGCGCAGCCGTTACGGTATGTCGATGCCGGTGAACTATCCCGCGGCGCCGTACTTCACGGATGTCCCTTCGACTCACCCCTACTTTCCGTGGATCCAAAAGATGGCGCAGTTGGGGATTACTTCTGGATGCGGCCCAACGACCTATTGCCCCGACGACCCGGTGACGCGCGAGCAGATGGCGGTGTTCATTATGCGGGGGGAGTTCAACCAACTGCTGCCGGCGAACGTGCCCATCGTCGTATGGGTGTCGCCCGGCAACGCGTCGGCTGGGCAAACGGTGAAGGTCACCATTGCCGGGCAGAATACCAGTTTCAGCCAGGCATCTCAGGTGACGGCGGGCGCGGGAATTACGGTGAGCAACGTCAACGTAGTCAGTTCGACGCTGCTGACCGCGCAGTTGACGGTGGCGGCAGGAGCCGCATCACGGCCGCGGCCGATTACGGTGACGACGGGGACCGAAGAGGCGACGCTGCCGAGTGGCTTCACTGTGCAATAGCCCGTTGTGGCATGGGTGACCCCGTTTTTCAGGTTTTGCCGTTTATGTCATAGGAGCCACGACCCCGCCCATGCAGAAAACTCATAACAACCTGCTCTTACTCATCGCCGGCATTTGCATTTGCGCTGCACCCGCAACGGCCCAGACCGCCCCGGTCACCAACGTCGGAAAGACAGTGGACAACATGGACGCGATCACCTTCAGCAGCAACGGAACGCTCTATGGCGGGACGAGCGGCGCTGGAGCGCTGTATACCATCGATCCCAAAACCGGCGTCGCCACGCTGATTCATGTTCTGGTGGGCGCATCGAACCCCAGTCTGACATACGGC
>DATGIL010000012.1:0-46733 GCA_035295745.1 Bryobacteraceae bacterium
TGGTAACAGCGTGTAAGTGATTGAGCGGGTATGGTGAAAAAACTTTTGTCCGGAATGTGACCGCAGGCCAAAGGCCTGCTTTACACGTCGCAGAGTTGGATGGCCTTATCCAGAGTGGCAATGGGATCGTGGCCTGGAGCCGGGGTGTATTCGTGACTCACGAAGCCGGAGAAACCGAGGTCCGCGATGGCCTGCATCACGAAATGGTAGTTCAATTCCTGGGTGTCGTCGATATCGTGACGCCCGGGATTTCCGCCGGTGTGGAAGTGTCCGATCCATTGAATGTGATCGCGAATGGTGCGGACAATGTCGCCGTCCATGATCTGCGCGTGATAGATGTCGTAGAGAATCTTCACGCGCGGCGAGTTCACGCGCTTCATCACGTCAACACCCCAGGCAATGTGATCGAACATGTAGTCCTTGTGATTCACCTTGCTGTTGAGGTATTCCATGCAGATGGTCACGCCTTTGTCCTGAGCGTGAGCCTTGACGCGATTGAGGAACGCCACGCAGTTGTCGGCGCCTTCGGCATCTGCCATGCCCTGCCGATTGCCGGAGAAGGTGATGATGTTGGGGACGCCGTTGGCCGCGGCTTCATCCAGCGCGGCGTGCATGGACTGCTCGAGCTTTTCGTGATTCTCTTTGCGATTTAAGGCGTCACGGATCGTGCCTCCGGGACCCGGCGGATACATCGTGGGAATGAGCCCGTACTTTTTGAGAGTCGGCCAATCCTGGGGGCCGATGAGGTCGTAGCCGACGATTCCCTGGCGGGCGGCTTCCTTACAGGTCTCCTCGAAGTTCGCACCGCGGCCGAAGACGCCACTGGTGACGCATTGCTTGAGGCGTCCTTTGTGTGCCGAAGGGGTCGTCTGCTGGGCAGCGGACACTTGAGCGAGGACCGCGGAACCGGCGGCGGCGGGGAAGAAATCTCTGCGGCGCATGCGTTCTCCTGTTTCATTTACTGCAGACAAACGATTCTTTTCATCTGGCAGACATGCTACAGCAGTGCGGCTATTGCCGCAAGCGCTTCGCAGCGCGGTTCGCCTCGCTCACGGCGCCGGGGTTTGGGGTGCAGGGGAAGGCTCGTGTGCGCTCTAGTCGCATTCCTGGCCCCTAGCCGACGGCCCCTGGCCCCTTGTATGATGTGTGCAGAACATCCTCATGGACACGACCTATGGGAAGGCGGTCGGTCTGGCCGTTCCGGTATTTCTGGCGCTGATCGCAGTCGAACTGGTGCTCGACCGGGTTCGCGGCACTCGCTACTATCATCTGGCGGATGCGCTGAACAGTCTGAGCTGCGGCATCTTCAGCACGGGCATGCGCGTGTTTTTCGGCTTCCTCGGTCTTTTCGTGTATGAGTGGGCGCTGGCGCACGTGGCGCCTGTGCATCTGCCGGCGAGTCACTGGCTCACCTGGGTCTTCGCCTTCTTCCTGTACGATTTCTGCTACTACTGGCAGCATCGTTTCGGCCATACGGTGGGTCTCTTCTGGGCATCGCACGTAGTGCATCATCAGAGCGAAGAGTTCAATCTCACGACGGCTCTGCGCCAGCCTGGTACAGGCGCCTTCACGAACTGGATCTTCTATGTTCCGATGGCGCTGGTGGGTGTGCCGATCAGCGTCTTTCTGCTGGTGGGCGTGGCGCAGCTTTTCTACCAGTTTTGGCCGCACACGCGCGTAATCGGAAGACTGGGGTTCCTCGATCGTTGGTTGCAAACGCCCTCGAACCATCGAGTGCACCACGCGCAGAACGACCGTTACCTGGATAAGAATTACGTGGGCGTGTTCCTGCTTTGGGACCACTGGTTTGGCAGCTTCCAGCAGGAGTTGGACGAAGATCCGCCGATCTACGGAATTCGCGGCCAGTTACGCAGTTGGAATCCGGTTTGGGCGAATCTGCACTATTACTGGGCGATGGCGCAGGATTGCTGGCATGCGGCCTCGTGGCGCGACAAGCTGTACGTGTGGATCGCGCCGCCGGGATGGCGACCGGCCGACGTGGCGGCGCGCTTTCCGAAGCAGGCGTACGATCCGGTGACCGACTTCGAACGGTACGATCCGCCGCGCAACTTGTCACTGAGTCTGTATGCGCTGGTGCAACTGGCGGTGCTGATCGCGGCGAACAGTCATTTTTTGGCGGTGCTGCCGAAACAGGGGGCGGGACTGAATGTGCTGTATTTCCTGTTCATCGTGGCGGGGTTGGCGACGGTAGGCGGAGTGCTCGAGAACCGGCGCGAGTTCCTGATGCTGGAAGGAGCGCGCGTGGTGCTGACGGGAGTCGCGGCGGTCTCGCTGGGGACATGGTTCGGGGCGAGGGATCCGCGAGTGATTCTGTCGATTGCCGGATTTGCGGCGGTTTCCGTGGCCTGGTTGTATTGGTCGGCGAGGCGACGGCTGGTGGAGACGAAGACGGCGGCAGTGGCGGCGTGAGTTTCGACGGTGGCAAACCGAACGTTTTCTCCAACGTCCCGGGCGATGCAATGTTACTACAGGTGAGCCGGGCGAGCACGCTCAGAAGCGCGTCCCCGGGGCGATAAAATCTTTATTATCTGAGACCGCCGCCAGACACCCAGGACTGGCGTGTGACACGCTAAAATAAAGGAACACATCTATGTTTCACCGGATTGTCGTATTGCTTGGAGCGGCGCTTCCGCTGGCGGTTGCGGCGGACGTGCGGGTTGTGGAGGAGATCGCTGCGAAGGTCAACAGCGAGATCATCACGCGCGGCGAGTTGGAAAAAGCGCGCCACGATAACGAGCAGGCGCTCCGCCAGGAAGGGGTGACCGGTCCGCGTCTGGCTGAAGCGTTGAACGAAGCCAACACCAACGCGCTGCGAGATCAGATCGATCAGATCCTGCTGGTGCAAAAGGGCAAGGACCTCGATATCAAGGTGGATCCCGAGATCAACCGGGAACTGGCCCGCATCCAGGTGGAAAGCAAAATCACGGACACGGAGAAGTTCCACGACTACATTCGCGAGAACACCGGCATGTTGTTCGAGGATTATCGCGACTTCCTGAAGCGGCGCGCGCTGGCACAGCGCGTGATCGGCCAGGAGGTGAGCTACCGCATGAATTTCCCGGAAGCGGATCTGAAGAAGTATTACGACGAGCACCAGTCCAAGTACGTCCGCAAGGACGCGACGGTGTATTTGAGCCAGATCCTGATCTCGACCGAGGGGAAAACGCCCGAACAGGTGGCGGCGGCCGAGGCGAAGGCGAAAGACGTGGTGGCCCGGGCGCGCAAAGGTGAAAAGTACAGCGACCTGGTACGCGAGAACTCCGACGATCCGGAAACAGCCAAGAATGGCGGCCAGTTGCCGGGCTACAAACGCGGTGACCTGCAGCCGCAGATCGAAGCCATCGTTTTTAAAGAGAAGAAGGGCTTCATCACCGACCCCATCAAGATTCCGCAAGGATTGCTCATCTTGAAAATTGAGGAACGTTTCGAAGCCGGGCAGGCGACTTTCGAAGAAGTCAAGATGCAGATCCAGGAAGAGATGTCTGCGCCTAAAATGGAGCCGAAGATCCGCGAGTATCTGACCAGGCTGCGCGAACAGGCGTTCCTGCAGATTAAGGACGGGTATACGGATACCGGCGCTGCTCCGGGAAAAGATACGCGCTGGAAAGATGTGGCGCAGATGAAGCCGCAGACGACGACTAAGGAAGAAGTGGCTTCGCGCGTGAAGCATCACAAGAAAGTGCTGTTCATCCCGATTCCGGGAACGAACAAGAGCACGCCTGCTTCGGCGCCCGTCACCCCGGGTTCGGCGCCTCCGGCCGGGCCGTCGACGCCGCCTGCCGGTGCTTCCGCTGCGCCGGGTAAGCAATGAAGACTCCGTATGTGAGCGAACTCGAACCGAGCCGGGTCATCACCTCCAGCTTTTTGGTCCACTCCAAGGAGATCCGCCAGAAAAAGTCCGGTGAGTTGTATCTATCTTTGATTCTGGGCGACCGTACCGGCGACCTGGAAGCGAAGATGTTCGACAACTGCAGCGAGGTACTGGACGAATTCGAGCGCGACGACTTCGTCAAGGTGAAGGGGCTGATTCAGGTCTTTCACAATCGGCCGCAGTTGACCATCCACAAGATGCGCCGGATGGACGACAGCGAGATCGATTTCGCCGATTACTTCCCGTCGTCGAAGCGAGACCCCGACGAGATGTGGAAGGAACTGCGCGGCATCGTGTCGGGCATTCAGAATCCGCACTTGCGGCAGCTTCTGGATTCACTGCTGGATGACGAAGATGTATCGCGGCGGTACCGGCGGGCGCCGGCGGCCAAGCAGATTCATCATGCGTATCTGGGCGGTTTAATCGAGCATGTATTGTCGTTGTGCACGTTGGCGCGGATCACCGCGAGTCATTATGCGAACATCGATCTCGATCTGCTGCTGACGGGTGTGGTGCTGCACGACATCGGGAAGATTTACGAGCTGAACTACGAGCGCGGCTTCTCGTACTCGAACGATGGGCAATTGCTGGGGCATATTCAGATCGGACTGCGGATGGTGGGGGACAAGGTGCGCGGCATTCCCGGCTTTCCAGCGCCGCTGCGCGTGCTGGTGGATCACATGATTCTGAGCCACCACGGTCAATTGGAATTCGGGTCGCCCAAGCTGCCACAATTTCCGGAAGCACTTCTGCTACACTTTTTGGACGATCTGGATTCGAAGATGGAGTGTATGCGGGCGTTGATCGAGGGCGATCGCCAGGTGGAGGGCTGCTTTACGGGCTTCAACAGCGCCATGTCGCGCGCGGTGCTGAAAAAGGACCTTTACCTCAGTGGCGCGCCCGTAGTGCCACGGGTACGTCCGGCGCCACAAGCCTCGCGTCCCGAGGTCAGGGCGAACGGCGAGGCGGGTCTGATGAATGAGGCTCGGCCGAATGGAGAGGCGCGGCCGAACCGTCCTGAGCCAAATCGGCCTGACGCGAGCCGGCCCGAGAAGACGCCAACGGACAGACCTCAGCCAGATAGAACTCTGCAGCCAGACAGAACTCTGCCGGACAAGCCTCTGCCGGGAAAGCCGATTGTTCCCGCCGCTCCGTTTGCCAAGCCGGAAGTTGCCACGACTCATCCGCTGTTCGCACCGAAACCAGATTCCGCATTCGCCGATAAACTGAAGCAGGCTCTCCTGCCTTCCGCTCCCAAACAGGAAAACTGATGCCGAAAGCACCACGAGACGTACTCCCGCCGCTCGAACTGTTGTGCCTCAACGCGCTCTGGTCGCTCCAGGAAGGAAATGTGCGCGAGGTGCGGCAGATTGTGGGGCAGGCACGCCCTCTGGCGTATACCACGATCATGACGGTGCTCGACCGCCTGGTGAAGAAGGGCAAGATCACGAGACGCAAGGCGGGCCGTGCGTTCATCTACTCGCCTCAGGCATCGCGCGACACGATGCGGCGGGCGGCAATTCGCGAACTGCTGGACGGATTCTTCGATGGATCGGAAGAGCAGTTGATGGCGTTTCTGCGTAAAGAGGAGATAGTGGAAGTTAAGGCTGCGGCCGCGGCCGCTGGCGGCGACGCTGACGGGCGGATCGACACCGTGCTGCTGTAGAGGCGGCGCGGAGACTCTTCTCTGCCGCGTCACGGCTCTTTGGACGCTTTTCGGCCTTCGACTGATCTTCAGACCCGAGAGGAGTTTGGGCGTTGCGGCGTCGACACCAATTCGCTGCGCCGGAATCAGTGGACGCGGGAAAAGTCTCGACATCAGTGTCGAGACGCCAAACAAAAGTGTTTGCGCCACCTTACACGGGAGGGCGTGGATGGTGCTGCGCGTTCGATGGTCGGATGCGGAGATTTTGGGCCTGCGCCTACGCCCGTCTGCAGATCCTCGGCGTGTGCCGGCGGTTTTGGCTCTCGCGATCCTGCTGGGCGCCGCGGCCGATGGACTCTTCGCGCATCCTGATGCCAGTCCCTCATTCCAATCGGTCTCGATCCAGCGCAACACCTCGCCGGGGGGGTAGACCGCTACCTGCGGGCCATGGGTTTGGGCACCTGGACTGCTTCGCATCGAAGGGCGCCGCGTGCTTGTTGTCGATCATGCGGAGCGGCCGGGCACGAATTCAGGACGCGGCTCGCGTTACAATCGAAATAGAGTGGCCTCCGAGTCCGCCAGCGTTCCACAATCCACGACTGATTTATATTCCTCCGATCCCGTAGACACGGTATATAGGGAACTGGAGGCCAAGATTCGCGAATACCGGCCCAAGGACGATTTGGCCGGCCTCGAGAAGGCCTTCCGTTTCGCGCGCAAATATCACGAAGGGCAGATTCGCGATTCGGGCGAACCCTACATGCTGCATCCCATCATGGTGGCGCACATCCTCGCCGACATGCGCATGGACGTGGTCGCGATGGAGACCGGACTTCTGCACGACGTGGTGGAGGACACCAGCGTCACCGTGGACCAGGTGCGCAAAGAGTTCGGTGAAGAAGTGGCGCGCTGCGTGGACGGCCTCACCAAGCTGAGCAAACTCGATTTCTCGTCGGCGGAGGACCGCCAGGCCGAGAGCTTCCGCAAGATGATGCTCGCGATGGTGGAAGATATCCGCGTGATCATGGTGAAGCTGGCCGATCGCATCCACAATATGCGGACACTCGGCTATCTGAGCCCGGAGCGGCGGGAGCGCATTGCGCGCGAGACGATTGAAATCTATGCACCCATCGCTCATCGCTTGGGCATGGGCAAGGTGCGCGGCGAACTGGAAGATCTCGCGTTCCAGCACCTGGAGCCGGACGCCTACCGCGAGATTCTGGAAGCCATCGAGTCGCGACGGCACTCCAACGAAGAGTTTCTGGTCGAGATCAAGCAGACGGTCGATTCCGAGTTGCGGAGGGAAGGCATTCCCGCTCGTATCGATGGGCGCGTGAAGCGGCCGTACTCGGTGTTCCAGAAACTGCGGCGCCAGAAGATCACGGTCGATCAGGTTTACGACCTGATGGCCCTGCGCATCATCACCGACTCCGTGAAGAACTGCTACGCGGCGCTCGGGGTGATCCACAATATGTGGCGTCCGATTCCGGGCCGCATCAAAGACTTCATCGCCATTCCCCGTCCGAACCTGTATCAGTCGCTGCATACGTCCGTGGTCGGTCCGCATGGACAGACCTTCGAAGTGCAAATCCGGACCGAGGAAATGCATCGTGTAGCCGAAGAAGGCATCGCGGCGCACTGGAAGTACAAGGAAGGGCGAAAAGGTCCGGCGGCTGACGATCAGCGCATCGCCTGGCTCCGCCATCTGGTGGAGTGGCAGCGCGATGTTCAGGACCCGGCGGAGTTCATGTCGACCTTGAAGGTCGACCTGTACCCCGAAGAGACCTACACCTTTACGCCGCGCGGCAAGGTGATTGTTCTGCCCCGGGATGCGACTCCGATCGATTTTGCCTACGCAATTCACTCGGACGTGGGACAGACGTGCGTCGGGGCGAAAGTGAACGGCCGCATCGTCCCGCTGCGGTCAGCGCTGCGGAATGGCGACATCGTCGAGATCATGACCCAGCCGGGCCATGAGCCGAGCAAAGACTGGCTGGCGTTCGTCAAAACCTCGCGCGCTCGGAATAAGATCAAGCACGTTATCAATGCGAGCGAGCGCATCAAGGCGATCGAAATCGGCCAGAAGTACCTGGACAAAGAAGCCCGCCGCCTGGGCGTGTCGCTCTCCCGCGTGACGAAGCCGGAGCTGGAAGAGGTCGCCTCGTCGTACGGCTACAGCAAGATGGAGGACCTGTACGCAGCGCTTGGGTACGGCAAGTTCTCGGCGCGCCAGGTGCTGGTGAAACTCGCTCCCGGTGCTGTGAAAGAGGACCCTGCCGACGCCAAGCCCGCTCCCGCGACGCAGGGTGAAACCGCTTCCCCCACGGGTCCGTTGCCTGCCAGCATGCCGGGACGTCCCCGCGAAGGCGAAGGCGTCATCAAAGTGCGCGGCATGGACGATTTGCTGGTGTATCGCGCCAAGTGCTGCAATCCGATTCGCGGCGAGTCGATCGTCGGCTACGTGACGCGGGGAAAAGGCGTTGCCGTCCATTCCAAGATCTGCCCTAATGTGCAGAGCTTGCTGTACGATGTGGAGCGCAAAATCGATGTGGAGTGGGCCCGCGCCGCAGAGGACGCTTTTCCGGTCCGCATCATCATCCACACCGATGATCGTCCCGGTATGCTGAACCAACTCACGTCCGTGCTGTCGAGTGAGAATACCAACATTCGCAGCCTGGAGGCCAAGACCGAGGTCGATCACGACGGTGGGGTGGTGGAGATGACCGTAGACGTTCGCGACAAGAAGCAGCTCGAGAAGCTGGTGTCGGCGATGCGACGCATCTCGGGCGTGCGGGATGTCGAACGTCTCTTCAATTGACAGATGACTTTTTCAACAGACGCCGAACACATTGCGATTTCCAAGTCGAAGGGAATCAAGATCGACTGGAAAGACGGGCATCACAGCGAATACCAATTGGTGTATCTGCGGGACAAGTGCCCCTGCGCTTCCTGCACCGGCGCGCACGGAACGCCGCCGCGAGAGCCGACTGCTCCGGAGCTGGCCAATAATCCGTTTCAGATGTTCAAGCCAGCCTTGAAGATGTTGGGGGTGGAACCGGTGGGGAACTACGCCATCCGCATCAATTGGAGCGACGGACACAACGCGGGGATCTACTCCTACGAGCACTTCCGCAGAATCTGTCCGTGCCCGGAGTGCTCTGGGCTGGAACACCGCGCATAGAAAGCAGAAAGGGCGGCCCGTGAGGACCGCCCTTTGGTAAAACTCTCTTTCGGAATCAGTTACAACAACCGGAAATTGACTTCGATGGTGGCAGCCACGGTCACCGGCTTGCCATCCTTATAGCCCGGCTTGAATTTCCACTGCTTCACGGCTTCGATAGCCTTCTCGTCCAAACCCAGGCCCAAGCTGCGCACTACCTTGATATTGCTGGCCGTTCCGCTGGGGCTGACTTCGATCGAAAGCAACACCGTGCCCTGGAACTTGGCCTTACGGGCTTCTTCGGAGTATTCGGGGTCCTTCTTGGACAACACAATGGGAGCTGTCACGCCGCCGCCGACGCGGTAAACGCCGCCGCCCACGCCGCCGCCTTCGCCAGGACCGAAACCACCGCCCTTACCAGAACCGACACCGCCGCCCGATCCAGACCCGATGCCGCCGCCCGAACCAGGGCCGTTCGACGCAGGACCGATCTTCGCTAACGGATCGCCATACTGCGCCATATTCACATTGGGCAGGTTGACGTCGGGAGGAGCGATAATGCTCGGCTCCATCGTCAATCGCGGATTCGGATTGTTGATGACCGCCATAGGCGGTGTAAATTGCCGCAAGGAAGCTTTCGGAAGCCGGCCTTTGCTGGCAGGAAGAGGAGACCGGTCGCCGCCGCCACCACCGCCGCCCATAGCTTGCTTTTTCGGGGCTGCTTTGGGGGTGTAGGGGTCAATATCCGTTGGCATCACCAAGGTCATGGTGGCCTTTACGGCATTTTGGACAGGCTTCGAGGAGAAAACGGTAAAAAGAACTAAGACTACGGCGACCTGGAACCCAGTCGACATCATGAAGGACTTTTTCTGGCGCCCATACAGACCCCAGATATCCTTCACCGCAACCGGTTTGGAGGTGAGCTCCAGAGGTGGCAACTTGGGAGGGTTGAATGTTTCCTTCAGGCTGCGGAAGAGGCTCTTGTACCAGGGTTCCTCTACTTGCGACACCAGAAGGCGCGACAAATGATCGTCGGCGTTGTTAATGAACGGGTTGTTGGGTTGCGACAGATCAGCCATTTTGATCACCGATTCTCTGAGAGAACCGCTGCCTTACAGCGTATGGACGATTGGGGCGGCTACTTCGTTACGGGATTTGGAAATTCCACGCCCCAGATTTCTCATCCCGATTTTAGCATAGTCGGGTCCGGCATAGCTTGAAAAACAATGACATACCCGCACTTGTGCGTCCGAAATCACCAGTATGGGCGCTTCCAAAAATGGAATTATGTGGAAAAACTCATCGATTCACCGGGGCGAGCTTTCGTTGCTTACCTTGTCCCCCATTCGGCACAATCAGAAAGTGATGAAAATCCTGATCGAATCCTCGCCAGCCGGCCGCCTTGAGGCCGACGCCCTGATCGTTCCCATTTTTGAAGGCCGGAAGGAAGAGCGCTTCGGCGCGGGAGACCTCTGCGATTCCGGGGAAGTCTCCGGAAAGTCTCTCGAACTCACGCTTCTCCACCACCCCCCTGGCATCGCCGCCAGGCGGGTCCTGCTGGCCGGGGCGGGTAAGTCCGAAAAGTACCATCCCGCGGAGCTCCGCAAGGCCGTAGGGGCCGCCGTTCGGCTGTTGAAGTCCAAATCGATCAAGAAGATCGCCCTGCTCCTCGATTCCGCAAGTGCCGGTGCCGATTATGTATCGGCAGCCGTCGAAGGTGCCCTGGTGGGGGATTTCGATCCCGACCGGCACAAGACCGGGAACGACAAAAAGTCGCTGGAGGAGTTTCTGGTGGTCCCCTCCGATGGGGTCACTATCCCCGAATTTGCCGTGTCGCGCGGCCGAATTCTGGGCGAAGCACAAAACTATGCGCGGACGCTGATCAACGAACCACCCAACCTGCTGACGCCTTCCAAAATGGCGGACGCCGCCCGCCAAACCGCGGCCGATTGCGGTCTGGAGTGCGACGTCCTGGACCGCGCCCGTATGGAGGAACTTGGTATGGGCGCTCTGCTCGGTGTGGCGCAAGGAAGTGCGGAGCCTCCAGCACTGATCGTGCTCCACTACAAGCCAGCCCAGTCGGCCTTCAACGCACACCTCGGCCTGGTGGGCAAAGGCGTCACCTTTGACACCGGAGGCATCTCCATCAAGCCGGCCGACGGCATGGAAAAGATGAAGTACGACATGGCCGGCGGCGCTTCCATGATCGGCGCGATGCGGGCTATTGCCGAATTACAGCCCGCGCTTGCGGTGAGCGCGTTCGTTCCATGCGTAGAGAATATGCCTGGCAGCCGCGCACAGCGGCCCGGCGACATCGTGACCGCGATGTCCGGCAAGACGATCGAGGTGATCAACACCGATGCGGAGGGCCGGCTGATTCTGGCCGACGCTCTGACCTATGCGCGTCGTCTCGGCTGTACCCACATGGTGGACGCCGCCACCCTGACAGGCGCGGTTGCCGTGGCGTTGGGGCACCTGAATGTCGGGCTCTTCGCCAACGACGACGCGATGCGCGATCGAGTCCTCGCCGCGGCCAAGGCAGAAGGCGAGCGAATGTGGCCCCTGCCTTTGGAAGACGACTATAAAGATTATCTGAAGAGCGCTTTTGCCGATCTCGCCAACGTAGGTGGACGTTACGGCGGCGCCGTCACTGCCGCCATTTTTTTGAGAGAGTTCGCCGAAGACACACCGTGGGTGCATCTCGATATCGCGGGCACCGCATGGATCGACGAGGCGAAGCCTTTCATCTCCAAAGGTCCCTCCGGTGTCGCCGTGCGCACGTTCGTTCGCCTGGCTACCGATTGGAAGGATTGAAAGCTGCGGGGCAGATCGGTGATCTCGATCGGCGATCTGCCCCCGCCGGCCTACCAGCCCACTGGCTTGCCGCGATTCTGTTCGTCCAGCCACTTCTGCAGCGGGGCGAAATAATCGCGTATCGCGGACGCATCCATCTCGCGGGTGCCCGCAATCTTCTCCAGTGCTTCCGGCCATGGACGGCTCTGCCCCATCTCGAGCATCGCGTTCAACCGCGCGCCCGCCGCCTTGTTCCCGTACACCGAGCAGCGATTCAAGGGTTCGGTACAACCCGCCGCCTGCGCCAGGGCCCGATGAAACTGGAACTGCAGAATGTCGGCCAGAAAGTAGCGCATGTATGGCACGTTGCCTGCCACATGATATTTCGCCGCGGGGTCGAAATCCGACTCGCTGCGATCGACTGGCGGCGCGATGCCCTGATACTTCTGCCGCAGCGCCCACCACGTCTCGTTGTACTTCTCCGGCGGAATCTCACCCGAGAACACCTTCCATCGCCATTGATCGATCACCAGTCCGAAGGGCAGAAATGCAATCTTATCGAGGGCGCGGTGCAACAACAGGCCGATGTCCTTCGACGTGTCCGGCGCATGATCGAGGAGGCCGATCTTGACCAGGTACTCCGGCGTGATCGAGAGCGCAATGGTATCGCCCACCGCCTCGTGGAATCCGTCGTTCGCGCTGTCTCGGAATGAGGGCGGCTGCCGGTTGTAAGCCCTTTGATAGAAGTTGTGCCCGAGTTCGTGGTGGACGGTCAGAAAGTCCTCGCCGATAATTTGAATGCACATCTTCAAACGCAGATCGTTGACCTGATCGACGTCCCACGCACTCGCATGGCAGACCACGTCGCGATCTCGCGGCTTGACGAACAGGGAGCGTTCCCAGAAGGTCTGCGGCAATGGGTCGAATCCCAGCGACGTGAAAAAGCTCTCGCCGTACTTCACCATGCCCTTCCAATCGGTATTCCGTTTTTTGAGAAGCTCCGTGAGATCGTATCCGGGGTCGGCATTCGGCGGGGCGACCAGCGGGTAGATGTTGTCCCATTCCTGCGCCCACATGTTTCCGAGCAGTTGCGCCGGGATGGGACCGGTAGCCGGAACGGCGTTCCCATATTTCTCGCGCAGGCGGTTGCGAACGTACGCATGCAGCGAAACGTACAGCGGCCGAACCTGCTCCCACAAGCGATCCAGCTCCTTCGCGAAGGCGTCAGGTTCCATGTCGTACTTCGACCGCCACATCGAGCCGTTATCTTTGAAGCCAAGCTGACGCGCGCCCTTGTTGGCCAGTTCCACGTAACGTACGAAGTCCTTGCGGATCGGCCTCGAAATCGCGTGCCATCCAATCCACGCATCCCGCAACTGCTGCTGATCGCGGCTCTCCGCCATGATCTTGCTCAGGTCTTCGAGGTCCTTGCAGCTCTGCGGTCCGCTTGGGCAATACTTCCCCTTGCCATAGGTACCTTCCATGCTCGAGACGATGCGCGTCAGTTCGGCACTCTCCCTGGGATCGTCAGGCGTAGCGATCGTCAGCGAGAGTTTGAGCAGCTTGATCTTGCGCGCGGTCACGGGATCGAGCTTGAGCCCGTCGAATCGTGTCGACTGCTTGGCATACTGCACGGTCGCCGCAATGGCCGCCTCGTCCAGTTTCGCAGCGATGGCCTCGGTGTCGTCGGTGATATAGGTGGACTTGATCCAATCGGCCATGCCCGAATCGACGTTCAGGGCAAGCAGCTTCTGTTCGACATCGTCGATAAACTTGCGAGCTTCTTCAGGGGTGGCTTTCGGATCGGCGCCGGAAGCAGGAAGCGCAAAAATCGAAATGAGACACGCAAGCAGGCGGATTCTCATGCTTACACAGTAACAGCACGCGCCTTGGTTTGGATTCGAGCGAAATTTGCGGCTGCCGAGGGCGGCGTGTTAGCATCAAAATGTTGCGTGACATTGCGGGGACGTAGTTCAGTTGGTTAGAACGCCGGCCTGTCACGTCGGAGGTCGCGGGTTCGAGCCCCGTCGTCCCCGCCATCTAACTCCTTTTGTTTTCAGCAAAAGATCTCTTCTAAGTGCCTTCCGTGCAGTAGTTCGCAGTAGTCTGACCCGCCGCAGACTTTTTTCGTACTCCTATGACGTCCCCCACCAAACCTTCGCCGCCCGACTGTCTGCAGGAATCGCACGGCTATTGATCGATAACGTGATGTTCCGGTCGGCGTGCCCGAGGCGTTCGGAAACCACCGCGATAGGCACTTCTTGCTCAGCAACTCCGAGGCGAAGGGGTGCCGTAGCGAATGAAGGCTGACGCCTTCCAGTCCCACCGCGAGTATCAACTCCTTCACGCGGGCGCCGACGCGATCCGGCGAGTAATAAGCACCGTTCGGCTGGCAGAAAATCAATCCGTGGTCTTGGTCGTCGGGACCAAACATCCGCTTGTCGCCCTCCTGCTGCGCGCGGTGCTCTGCCAAGACGGAGATGGCGGGATCGGGCACTACGAACTTACGCGGTTCACCGGATTTGGTGGACTTCACGCGCAGACCCGCCTTGGTCTGTTCCAAACTCCGTGAGACGCTGAGTTCGCCCGTGCTCTCGGCAAGGCCGGGCCACTGCAAAGCTAACAACTCGCCGCGCCTGCAGCCGGTGGCAGACGCCAGCACGATGAACGGGTACAGCCGCGTGCTCCGCGCCCAGGAGCGCCTTGAATTTCTGTTTCCGACCATTGCCGGTTTCCGCATCGCTAACTTCGGCAACCGCACCCGTTTGTTCCGCAGTGGGTGGGCGATCTTTAGGACACCGAGACGATCGGCCTCCGCAAGGGACGTGTAGAGCACGGTGCCGATGTGGCGCAGCTGGCGCGCACCGAAATGTTGTCAGACATGTGATCTACTGACCTATCAACTTGCCTTCCGCAAGACGTCTTCTACCGCTTCGGGGTGCTTTGCGATGACTGCTAGCAGCACGCGCGTGGGGGCATCCGGACGTGACCGGCCCTGTTCCCAATTACGCAATGTGGCCGGGGGGAAGCCGAACTTGGTCGCGAACTGCGCCTGGCTGAGGCCCATCTTCGTTCGGACTTCGCGTACGTCCACTTCGGGCACCTGTACCAGCGTGACGTGAACGCGGTCGTTCTCGCCGCGCGTCCATTCGATTGCCTGCTCCAGTCCCTCGATGATGCGCGCGCCGACGGTGGGGCGCTTCTTCGGCAGACGTGCTGCAGTCTTTGCCATCCGCTTGGTTTTCGTTTTCATCTTCGTATTCAACGTGCCCTCCTGTCCTTGGCCAAATAGCCCGCTACCAGAGGTGGAATCAAACGCCTCATGGCGTTGCGCTCGGCCATGCTGAGGTTCGCCTTCTCGTTCTTTCCGTAAGCCGCCAGCAAGAATACCGGCAAACGCCCATCGTGGTAGTAGTAAATGACGCGTGCGCCGCCGCGTTTTCCTCGACCGGCTAAAGCCCAACGGATCTTTCGAACGCCGCCTGTCTCTGGAATGATCTCACCGGCCTCCGGGTTCGCGCCCAGGAAGGCCACCAGTTCTCCTCGCGCCGAGTCCGACATCATCGGCTTCATGTCCTTCAGGAACCGCGCGGTCTCGACGACCGTCATCGGCACATTCAGCATGTCTGTCTTACTATACGCAAATTGCGTAGGGAGCACAACTAGGACGCCCAGGTCTCCGCTTGCGATTCCTGCTGAGAAGGGGAGCCATGCGCGCGGAAGAAACTATTGCCGCACGAATGTCCGGGATGTGTGGCCACTTGGTGGGGTTTCCGTGCAGTAGTCGTGCAGTAGTCCTGGGAAATAGGCCAGTATTGTGTGGACGAAGGGACCGGGCGCGCACTGAAAACAGAACCTATCAGCGCGCGCCTGTACCAGTCGATACGGCGTTGTTCGGGCCCCGTCGTCCCCGCCATTCCAATCATCACAACTTCAATCCCGACTCCTCACGCAACGACGCTTTCCCCGGCCGCTGCAGCGACGAGGCGTGGTACGGCGTCATGGGCGTGGCGGTCTCCAACGGGCGCGATCCCATGAACTACTGGGACCAGGGCGCTAACGCCCCCATGGCACCCGATAAGCGGGTTCCGCGAAACACCTACAAGGTGCTGCAGGAAATGTTCAAAGGCGGCAGCGCGCACGCCGCTTGACGCCCCACGAAGAGCGCTCTATTATACGAGTGCCGTAGTGCAATCAAGTATCGTACCGGGCGACCGTACGCCGGTGCCGATTTGGCGTTTGGTGGTAAGACCGGCCTCACCGTACGCGTGTGAGGTAAACGATGCTGAAGACCATTGTTCCCGTCTGCGCACTGGCGCTGGTGATCCACAGCACACTTGTTTACGGTCAGGGGACGAGTGCCATCGCGGGCCAGAACCCGGCCAGTTCGACCCAAGGCATTATCACCACCGTAGTGGGGACGGACTTCGCCTATCCCAATCAAGCCCTCCCGGCACTCAATGCGCCTTTGGGAGCCGCAGTGGCAGTAGCGTTGGATCCCGCGGGCAACCTCTATGTCGCGGACTCTTCCAACTCCATCGTGCTCAAGATGGATGCGGCTGGCATCCTCACCGTGGTCGCGGGGAATCGCAAACCTGGATTCTCCGGCGACGGAGGACCAGCAACCAACGCGGCCCTCAATCTCCCCAGTGGGATCGCCTTGGACTCATCGAGTAACCTCTTCATCGCGGACTCCGGCAATAACCGAATCCGCAAGGTAACGCCTTCCGGTGTCATCACGACGATTGCAGGCAACGGGAATTCGGGATTTTCCGGAGATGGTGCTGCCGCAACCCAGGCCGCGTTGAGCCATCCTGGCGCTGTCGCAGTCGATAACGCCGGAAATGTGTTTGTCGCCGATAACCGGAACGGTCGAATCCGCAAAATCACGGCGACAGGGAACATTACGACGGTGGCCGGCAATGGCGCGATCTCATCCACCACCAGCACGGTACCGGCACCAGGCGATGGTGGACCCGCCACGCAAGCCCCCGTTTACTTTCCTACAGGGATCGCGGTGGATCAGAACGGCGCGTTATGGATTGCAGGTGATTTTGTTCTCCGCCAGGTTTCACCATCTGGTGTGATCAGTTCCATCGCGCTTCCCATCGGAACCTGTACCTCGATCTCTACGGAACTTGCGCTGGATGGCGCCGGGGATGTCTTCGTCTCCAATGCACCTTGCGGCTACGTATTCAAAATGAAACCTGGCGGTGCGTTCACGCTGATCGCGGGGAATGCTCCCGAAAATCTCTCCAAGGCGTTTTCCGGAGACGGAGGGCCCGCTCTGACTGCCGGACTCAATGAGCCGATGGGCCTGGCACTGGATGCAGCCGGCAATCTCTATATTGCAGACAGTGGGAACGGACGCATCCGCCAAATCAATTCCTCCGCGATCATCAACACCGTTGCAGGAAATGGAAGCTATCGGTTTGGCGGCGACGGGGCGCCCCCGCTGAGCGCCTATCTGTCCTCGCCAGTCGGCGTAGCTGTGGGAAAGGACGGCAACCTCTACATCGCGGACACCGCGAACAACCGTATCCGCAAAGTAGCTGGCGGCAGGATCTCGACCGTCGCCGGCAGCGGAGGGCGCGGTTTCTCCGGCGACGGAGGGCCTGCGACCAGCGCGAGTCTGAATCTGCCCCTCGGTGTTGCAGCGGATGAGGCGGGCAACGTCTACATCGCCGATGCAACCAACTCACGTCTCCGAAAAGCGACCCGTGACGGCATCATCAATACTATCCTCGGCGGGGGAGGCAGTGTGGCTTTGGATTCGAGTGACGACGTCTTTACTACCGACGCAGCCACCGTTTACGAGTTGACTGCCGATGGGAAGTCGCTGGTCGTCGCGAGAAATAATCCGCAATCCAGCAATCCGGGAGACGGCGGCCCTGCAACTGCGACCCGTCTGTTCTTTGTTATTTCAGTAGCGGTAGACGCAGCTGGCAATGTGTTCATTGCCGATCGGTCGGGGCAGCGAGTCCGCAAAGTCACTACCGACGGAGTGATTCATACGGTAGCGGGAAATGGTACGGCAGGTTTCTCCGGCGATGGCGGGCCGGCAACCGCTGCCTCGCTAAACACCCCCTATGGAATCGCGCTTGACGCGGTTGGCGATCTCTACATCGCGGACCAGGGCAATCATCGCGTGCGCGTGGTAACACCCGATGGCATCATCAACACCCTGGTGGGAACCGGAGTTCCTGCGCTCTCCGGCGACGGGGGGCCACCGGGCAGCGCCACCCTCAATGGCCCCTCCGGATTGGCCGTCGATCCAGCCGGCAACCTCTACATCGGCGATACCGGAAACAATCGCATTCGTGAGGTACTGATTGCCGCAGCATCCTATCAGGCGACTCCCGCCGACTTGAGCTTCTCGGGCGCTGCCGGGGGCAGCGCTCCGGGAGGGCAGATCATCAATCTCGCTTCCGACGCCGGGTTGGCGTTCACCGCATCCTCAAATGCACCGTGGCTCGGCGTCAATCCGGCCTCCGGCGCGATGCCCGCCACTTTGCAGGTCACTGCCGATCCATCGACGCTGTCCGCCGGCACTTACAAGGGAATTATCACGCTTACCGTTCCTTATGCGGTCCCGGCGACGGCCGCGATCGCGGTCACGTTTACTGTTTCCCCTGCAACGCCCGCCATTCTGAGCGCGGACACCCAGAATGTAACTCTGTCCGCGACGCAGGGTGGAAGTGCCGTGGCCCAGCAGTTGCGAATCACGTGCACCGGCAGCGGCCCGCTCGACTTCACTGCTTCCACTACCGTATCCTCTCCCGCCGGGGGATCCTGGCTGAGCGTTTCGGCTACCAGTGGGACGGTCACTCCTTCGTCTGCCGCGCTCCTGACGGTGATCGCTAGTCCCGGAACACTCGCCTCTGGGACCTATAGCGGCACAGTCACGATCGCGGGCGGCGGCAAGAATCTCGCCATTCCGGTGACGATGTCCGTAAGCCCTCCCACAGCAACCATCCTCCTGTCTCAAAGCGCCCTGAGTTTCACGGCGGTGGCTCAGGGTGGCGTGCCCCTACCGCAGAATTTCGGGATTCTCAACATCGGGCAGGGCTCTATGAGTTGGGTTGCTTCGGCTAGCACTCTGTCCGGCGGCGGCTGGCTCCACATCTCGCCGCTGAATGGGACCGTAAATCGCCCTTACCTCGACGTGTCGCTGGTGGATGTGTCGATTGACCCGGGCACGCTGGGAGCAGGCACATACTATGGGCGCATTCAGGTCTCGGCAGTTGCCGCTAACACACCGCAGCTGATCACTGTGATTTTGACCGTGCTTCCGCCCGGGTTCACGCTCGGAGCGCAGGTGTTTCCGGCCGGGTTGATCTTCACGGGAGCGGCTGGATTGACTCCGGGATCGCAGGATGTGCAGGTGGCGAATCCGTCCGGAACGGTGAACAGCTTCCAATCCGGCATCATTGGCGTCGGGTTGGACTCTCTGCCGAAAGCCGCCACTCTGCAATCCAGCCAGCCCGCAACCATCCACGTTTACCCGCCGGACTTCGGTACTCTGAGCGGCGGAAGCCTGCAACGAGGCACCATCACGCTGCAGTTTTCCGATGGTTCTCCGGCCCAGACCATCAATGTGTTGACCGTGGTGGCGCCATCGGGAACCACTTCGAATAGCCTGTCCGCGAACACAGCGTTCGGCGAAGCGACGGCCCAGCCCGAGGCATCCGGCTGCGCAAAGCCGGGCCTCTTCGTGGTGTTTCGAGCGCCCCAGCCGTCGCAATCGACGTTCTCCGCCGCGGTGGGCCAGGGCACGACCATGGACGTCCAGGTCTCCGATGGATGTGGCAGCCTGGTCGGTCCAGGGGGCCAGAGCGCAAGCGTAAAGGCGGTGTTCTCGAACGGCGACTCCGCTGTGATGACGCACATCGGCAACGGCATCTGGCAGGGAACCTGGAGACCATTGACTGCGGGGAATACCTCCATGATTGTGACCGCGCTTGCTGCACAGCAAAACGGCGGAATTGTAGCCGGCCAATCCAGCACTTTAACGGCGGTCGTGAACGCACCAGCGCCAGCTACAGCCACGCCGGCGGTAACGGCGCAGGGGGTAGTCCACGCCGCCAGCGACGTGGGTGGAGCGCCGATTTCTCCCGGCGGACTGATCACCGTTTACGGAATGAACCTGGCGGACGGCGTCGGACAGAGCAGCTCTCTGCCTTTGCCGGGCCAGTTGAACGGCACACAGGTGCTGTTGGGCAACCAGGTGTTGCCGATCCTCTATACCAGTCCCGGGCAGTTGAATGTTCAGGTTCCTTACGGCGTCCCCGTGAACACCCAATATCAGTTGACCGTGCAGCATGGGAATACCTACTCGGTGCCGCAGCAGTTGGTAGTGGCGCAGGCCCAGCCTGGAATCTTCACTGTGAACCAGGCTGGATCGGGGCAGGGGAGCATCGTGAAAAGCGATGGGGTCACGTTAGCCCAACCGGGCTCTCCTGCGAGCATCGGAGAGACAGTGGTGATCTACTGCACGGGCTTGGGCGCCGTCACGCCCACGGTGATCGAGGGGGCACCGCCACCGGCGTCGCCCTTGTCGCAAACGGTCAATCCAGTGACGGTGACCATCGGAGGCAAACCGGCAACCGTGAGTTTTGCTGGTCTGACACCTGGCGATCCAGGCTTATATCAGATCAACGCTGTTGTGCCCTCGGGGATTGTGACGGGCGATGCCGTCCCGGTGGTGATCAGCGTCGCCGGACAGTCGAGCCCAATCAGTCCGGCTGTGACGATGGCGGTCAAATAATGTTTCGGTTCAGCCACGCCCACTCGGCGGTTGGACGCCCATGGGTACCAGCGGCGGTGGCGTAGGAATTTCGGCAAAGGGCGTTTTCGCGATATAAAACCCGCCGCATCCAACAGCACGCTGGCGGGTAGCGGAGGGCATGCCTTCAACAGCGGTGGTGAAAAGAAGTCTCACCCCGCCCTCGATCTTCACAAACTCCGGGCAGGTGACACGGGGCGATCCGGGAATCATCCACTCAACGAGAATCGCTCCGTCTGACAGGCGAATCTGCTGAGCCAGCCCGTCCACCACGTCATCGGGATTGTAGTAGGCCACGACCACGCTCGCGCCTTCTGGCTCATCGTGGCATTGCGGAGAGGGCCGCATCCCGTCCGGTAGCGCCGGCAGGGATTCGGCTGGCTTGATCAGAGAGGACTCGAGAACGTGCTCAAGACTCGAATCGAGCCGATAGCGGCTGATCTTCTTCGGAATGGTGTCGACGTCGATCAGTGTCGCGCCCTCGGAATCTCGACGTAGAAATTTGCCATTCGAGCAGATCTGGCGATCGAGAACAGTATGCACCTTGCGCGTTTCGAAGTCGAAATAATAGAGTGCCGCAACCGGCTCGCAAAACTTCAAATGCTTGGTGCCAAACAGCACCCCGCCTTCAACCGCCAAACCGTCGTTGATGATTACGCTCGGATCCGCATCGATGTGGGCGATCGTCTCGCCGGCATCACCCGTGAGCAAATCAACATATATCAGTTGATGTTCCATGCCGACCAGAACAACGCCGGGCAATGCGGTTTCCGCGAAGAAGCCAGGCCGTCCCTTCACGGGGAAAGTCGTGTTCGTCCTTGACACCAGGTCGAGTACATTGATGCTGCCCTCGCTCGAACCGGCGGCGTGTTGGATGGCGACCCAGCCCAAGTTGAGTCCACTGCCGGGATAGTTTTGTAAGACGCGGGGCCCTTCTGGCAGGAAGCGAAGCTCCTCGCTTTCCGGCATGAAGAATGGTTCAGCGACAAACTGCGGAGTCATCGCAGACGAATGATAGCGCGATTTGACATAAAGCGCCGTCTCAAATACCATTCTCCTATCCCATGAAACCTATCCGAGTCTATTGCACCATCACCTCGGCAACTCTCCTTCTCTTTGGGGCAGTCTTTGGAGCAGAAACCTACCAAAAACCTCCCAAAGCCGTTGAAGACATCCTTAACTCACCCACTACGCCCACGCTTTTCTTGAGTCCGAACCACGCGTGGGCTCTCCAGGGGAGCCCAGTCCGCTATCCGCCTATTGCAGAGCTTTCCGAGCCCATGTTGCGCCTGGCCGGCATCCGTATCAACCCGCAGACCAATGGCCTGCACAACACTACGTTTCAATCGAACCTTCTGTTACGCCGGATTCCCGAAGGGACCGAGATTAAGATCGGCTTACCCGCAAATCCGAAGTTGGGACTGGGGCCCTGGTCCTCGGATGGAACTCGTTTCGTATTCACGAACTCGACAGCCGACGGAATCGAGGTTTGGGTCGGCGAAGCCGCCACCGGGCGCACGCACAAAGTGCCCAACCTGCACTTGAACGAAGTATTCGGCGGCGGACGCGGCGGAGCGCCTGGAGGGCGAGGTGGAGCGGGTGGAGGAGGCGGGGCACTCCAGTGGACCCCGGATGGCAAATCGCTGCTGGTCTTCGCGCTGCGTGCAAATCGCGGACCCGCGCCTGCAGAACCCAAAGTGCCGACAGGCCCCCACATCTCCGAAAGTTTTGGCGGCGAAAAGGGAGCCCCGACTTACGAGGATCTGTTGCAGAATCCGCACGACGAGGATCTGTTCGAGTATTACGCCACAGCGCAACTCGAAGTAGTCGATATCGCATCCGGATCCGCATCGCCCATCGGCAAGCCCACCATGCTCGAATCGGCGCGTATGTCGCCTGATGGGAAGTACGTGATCGTGAGCTACATTCACAAACCGTTCTCGTATTCGTACCCGGCCCGCCAGTTCCCCACTGAAATCGAAATCTGGGACCGCACCGGCAAAGTACTCAAGAAGGAGGCGAGCATTCCAATGGGCGGTGCGGGGCGCGGCGCGGGTGCCGCCAATGCAGCCGCGGACGAAGAGAATCCGGTCTCCGCCGGCCCGCGCGGCTTGAGTTGGCTTGTCACCGAACCCTCCACGTTGATCTGGTTTGAAGGCAATGGCGGTGCCCGCGGCGGTCGAGGTCGCGGCGGAGCTACCCCCAGCGCGAACGCCACACCACAACCCATCCACGAAAAAATCATGGCACTGAAAGCGCCGTTCGACGGAACCGGGCAAGTCATCTATGAGGCCGATCAGCGGCTGGAGGGCTTCGCTTTCACGGAAAACCTCCATACGGCGATCATCGGCAGCGCCGGAGCGGGTGGGCGCGGAGGCGCGGGGGGAGGACGAGGCGGTGGGCGCGCCCAGACGGCCTATCTGATCGACTTTGCCAATCCTAAGGAAGCGCCCAAGCCTCTCTGGACCAGCGGCCCATCGCGCTACAACAATCCGGGCAGCCCGGTAGAGAAGGTCCTTCCCAACGGCGGCCGCGTAATCGTGCTGGATGGCGACAATATCTTCTTACAGGGCAATGGTCCTTCGACTAACGGCGACCACCCGTTCCTGAGCCGCTATAACCTGGTCACGAAGGAGACCAAGCAACTGTTCAAATGCGACGACAACCACTACGAAACCTTCGACGGCCTGCTGGATGCACACGGGGACAAGTTCCTCACGCGCCGGGAGAGCCCTACCGAGCCGCCCAACTACTATGTGCGCACCGCGTCCGGCCAATCGACGGCGATCACCAACTTCCCCGATCCGCAGCCGATCATGCGAAAGGTCCACAAGGAGTTGGTGACGTATAAACGTCCGGATGGCGTGGATATGTCGTTCACGCTCTATCTGCCGCCCGACTACACTCCCGGGAAACCTCTTCCCACCGTGTTGTGGGCCTATCCCTACGAATATGAGACCGCCGATGTCGCCAGTGAAACGGCCAGCAACGGCTCCCGGATGCGATTCACCGAGATCGGCGGATACTCCGACATCTTTTTCGCGCTGGATGGATTCGCTGTGCTCGACAACGCGTCTATGCCAATCGTAGGCCCGCGCGCCACAGTCAACGATCATTTCCTCGAACAGTTGCTGATGGATGCCAAGGCTGCCATCGACAAGGCTGTAGAGATGGGCGTCACCGACCGGAACCGCGTGGGAGTGGGTGGCCACAGTTACGGCGCTTACATGACCGACAATCTGCTGGCGCATTCCGACCTCTTCAAGGCGGGAATCGCCGAGAGCGGTGCGCCCAACCGCACGCTGACGCCGTTCGGCTTCCAGAACGAGCGCCGGACCCTCTGGGACGATCCGGATCTATATATCAAGATGTCGCCATTCATGGCCGCCAATAAGATCAAGAGCCCACTGCTGTTGATCCACGGCGAGGCGGACGACAACAATGGCACCTTCCCCATTCAATCGGAGCGCATGTACGAGGCGGTCCGCGGAAACGGCGGAACGGTCCGTCTGGTCTTCCTGCCGTCGGAGGCTCACGGCTATCGCGCCAAGGAGACCATCGAGCATGTTAACTGGGAAAAGCTGCGTTGGTTTGATAAGTGGGTGAAGGATCCACCGCCGCCGAATCTGCACAACACTTCGAACAATAACGAAAAAGATAACAAGTAGTGATTGAGAACCTCGCGCAGCGGCCCGCGGAGGCTGGCCGCTGCGGATTCAAATCCGGCCCGCTCCTCAGCCCCTCAGAACTTCCTCTCAGAAAAGTTTGAATACAGATTACGGTTTCCGCAGCCGGCTGGCGCTATTCCCATTGGAAGAACGTTGGACCTCTCTGACGGCCTTTGGGGTGCCGGCACAAACTCTTCCAGGAGGATCTATGAACGGAATTGTAGCCACGGTCGGCGACGCAGGACGTCGCGACATCTTTTACCTGGATTCGAATTTCGGTATGAAGCAGCGGATGTGGGACGGCACGCAGTGGTCGCCCGATTTGATCGGGCTCGGCGGAATCTTCACCAGCGCACCGGCTGCCGTTGCCACAATGGTTCGCCGTGCTGCGGTGATCGAGGGCGGAAACGTCGTCACCTTGGGGGCCAGTCCGGGGGCCGCTTCGCAGGGAGGAGTTGCGCCCGAGACGGTCATAGCCAGAACCACCGCGGCGATGCGGGCGAGGTCTGGTATTTTCCCGGAGGTACAGCGGATCGACGTGTTCGGACTCGGCCTCGACTACGCGATGTATCACAAGGCGCTGCTGGGCGATCCGGCCGAAAGCCTGGGACCGTGGGAGAATTTGGGCGGGATTTTTCGAAGCGCCCCTGCCGTGATCGCGATCGACGGTCAAATCCACATATTCGGCCTGGGTACAGACTACTCCATGTTTGAGCAGACCTGGAACGGCAGTGCGTGGTCGGGAAGCTGGGATCGGCTTGGCGGATTCTTCAGCAGCGCGCCGGTGGTGGTTTCGTGGGGGAGCGGAAGGTTTGACCTGTTTGCACGTGGCGCGGATTTCACTTTGCGTCACCGGAGTTTCCAGAATAATGTTGCGACGAATGATTGGCAGAATCTGGGGGGATCGCTCGCCTCGCCGCCAGTTGCGGTGAGCTGGGGCCCTAATCGTCTGGATGTGTTTGCCGTGAACAACGCGGACGGCGGTATCATTCACCGCTGGTGGGATGGCATGATCTGGAACGACTGGGAACACGTAGCCGGATCAGCGGCTCTGGCCTTCACATCTGCGCCGGCCGCAGCAACTTGGGGCGTGGGCCGGCTGGACGTGTTCGCGACCGGCAGCGACGGCAATTTGTATCACGTCTCGTCCTCAGAGGATGCGTGGAGCCAACCAGAATCGCTTGGGGGCAAAATTGCCTTGACGCCATGTGTGCAGGCGCCGGCCGAGAATCAGTTGCAGGTCATTGGGCCTGGGACCGACGGCAACCTCTACCAACAACAATGGACCGGCGAAGCGTGGGACACTCCCGGCTGGCAGCAACTCGGCGATCACACGCGCCTGCCCTCGCAATATCGCTTCTCGATCGATCTGCTGCGGGTGGACACGCCCCGCTCGCTCGTTCAAGACACTGACAGCGGCCAGTGCTCACTGGCGATCGGCAACTGGCCGACCACCATTCCTCCAACTAACTGGCCGCTGCTCGCGAAGACCCAATCGCAAGGCGATTTGGGTGGACCGTCGATCAAAGAGGGTTCGACCAATCTGATGAATTTCGGCCCCGTGACCGTGGAGTTGTGTGAATCCGCGATCTTCAACTACACCTTCACCAACACGCACGATGATCAAGCATCAGTCGATTCCACCCTTAGCCAGCAAGGAGCGAAACTCGCCGATTCCGGGGTGAGCACGGTGGCCAAGGCCATCGGCTCGGGTTTGGAAATCACCTCTGTTGATGTGGCCGGCGTCGCCGCACCGCTTTTTGGGAGCTTGCTCTCCATCCTGAGTGGGTGGTTGGCGGGTCAGTTGAATTCGATCTTGGACGGGATATGCAACGGCGTCGTCGCGGTGGAGCAAATCGTGATCATGGGCGCAGATCTACAGATGAAGACCATCGGGGGCCAACCATATACGATGACGACCATTCACGCGGGGACTGATTCGCATGTGGGCTGTGGAGGGAATTCAAAGTACGAGGTGACCTGGTCGATTTCCGCGCTTTGATCCCCTTCGACCGAGTAGCGCCTTGTTTCAGCGCTTTGACGAAACGCATGGCTCCAGCGAGGAGCGCCACGGCGGTGACAGCGCCTGTCATCCCGTCGAACCTGACTCGTGGGTGCCCAGGACCAGGTTGTCCGGCTTCCGGTTCGCGCGTTCGAGCCGGTTGTCGCGCGCTCTTCACACATCGTCAGGCGGCCTTTGCCGATGGCAGAGACGATTCATGTGGGCCGAGTTTGTCGCCGGGCTTCAACCCATGCGGGGCCTCCAACCAAGACACTGGAATGAATCACTCCATTGAAGTAGCAACTGGACCAGAAGCCCCGCCATGATATGCTTCTCGGGAACATGGGGGTGTTCGTATGGGGTCGATTTCCATCGCCTGTTACAAACCGAAACCTGGTTGCGAGGAAGCTCTGCATGAGTTGGTGCGGAACCATCTTCCGCCTCTGCGAGCCGAGGGTCTCGTTACCGACCGTCCCTCGATCGTGATGCGTACGCAAGATGGAACCATCGTTGAAGTCTTCGAATGGGTTTCTCAGGAGGCCATCGCCGGAGCCCACACAAATTCTGCCGTCCTCGATTTGTGGAAGCGTTTCGAGGCGGTGTGTAGTTATGAGACGCCTTCCAATCTGCCGGAATTTCAGAAGATGTTCTGTCACTTCGAACCAATATAGGGCCCGGAGCATGGCAAGGCACTCGGATTGTCATGCAACCGCCGTCAGATCCACCGGGCGTTCAACGTACTGAATACCAAAGGCCGCCAAGTAACAAGAGCAACTGCAGCGGGGCCGCCGCCATGTCCGGCGACGCCCGCAAGCTCGTGCGCTAAATCGACAGGAAAACCGGGCGCTCAATTACCAAGCCGACGGGGCGCAAACCGATTACGAGCAGGAGTCGGCCGACACCACCCAATCGCTGCTGAAAAAATTAGCAAGCCACGCAATAACGAGCCGCTTTTTTCGCCAGTCTCTTGAGGGAGCAAAAGAACTCCCGCAGATTTATGAGAATGCCATACACTCTCCTGTTCGCCAGTCTCCTGACGGCCGGTGTCCTTTACGCCCAGTCTCTACCTGCGAAGGTTTCGGTAGATTTCGATGAACCCATTGCGGACGACAGCACAACTACCTACGGCGATTTAATTCGTCTGATCTGCCCGGGTCTCGAGATCAACTCCCAGAAACCATCGGAGGCCACCGGGTCGGATTGCATCGCTCACCGCGTCATGGAGGCAGGCATGGACCCCAGCACCTGGGAAGGCGTTTTGTTCAAAGACCTGTCGCGAATCCCCGCCAAGACGCTCGGCAAGGACCGCATGCTCGTGAGCTTCGAGGGTTCCGACAACACGCGAGGTCTGGGCGTCGCGCTGTTCGAGATCCTCCCGAAGCCGAAGTTGCTCGACGTGATTGAAACCACTGGAGCTCCCGACTGTGCACCCAGCCTCTACTACGATCTCCCCTTGGCAGGCGGGGCCGAGGTCCTCGGTTTTGGCTCAGCGCACGGTAACGTTGGATTTGCAGACGAGCAGATCACTCTCGTGAGTGTGCGTGACAATCACCTGGAGAAGATCACATCAGTCTGGCTTCAATCGTGCAGCCGAACGGCGTTTGGATATCCGGGCGGCTGCGAAGCGGAAAAAAGCGACGTGGAACGATCGCTTGCCGCCACCAGCCCCGGAGGCGTCCTGCAGCTTCGTGTGACCGAAAAGAGGCGAGCGACCCGCACATACACTGCTACTTACCAATGGGATCCCGCGAGCAAACGGTACCGCGCGACCTCCGACGCGCTGGCCGGGTTCACCGGCGAGCATCGTTAAATGCGAGGCGTATTCGTCACGGCAGCGATACTCTGGGGGGCGACTGTGTGGGGTCAGAATGGGCGCGACTGCGCGCTCGCCGCGACCGCACGCGATCGGGCGATCTGTGCCAGCCCGCGGCTGAAAGCGCTCGACGAGGAGTTCGAATCGAAGCTGGAGCAGACCCTGGAGTCCTCGGTTCTCCTCGATCCCGAGAGTCTTGCACGGCAGCGCCAACGCTGGGACCTCGACGTGGCGAGGTGCGGCAAGCCGGATGACGAGGCGTGCCTGCGGGGCGCCTACGAACGACGGTTTACGTTTCTCCAGAATCTACGGATCTCGGCTGCGCTCGAACCTGGCCCTTCGGACGCCGCCAGGCTGCGCACGCTGCATGCAGGCGATCTGCTAAACGAGAGCCTTTTCGAGCTGTTGACGATGCATCCGGAGTTGGCTCCGATCGCGGCTTCACAGATCGGTCCCGATTGGATCTACTGGGCGGAAGTGGGGGCCGGGCCAGGAGCGTCGCTTCGGGCCCTGCCGGGAGGGCGTTGGCTCACCGCAAGGGGATCGATCGCGACGAAAGACTCACAGCGAGATCTGTACGTGGCGATAGATCTTCGGGATGGACAATTGTCGATGGTCTACTATCATGACTACTCTGGAGAGGCGTATGAGCCGTTCCACGAGTTGCACTGGGTGACGACCGCGCGTTCGTGGCCGGACGAGGCGGCCCGGGTGCTCGCGCCGTTGGGCGGGAAGGCCTGGCAGCCGGAGAATGTTCGCCGAGTGGGACTGCCATCGACCCGGCTACGGCCTCTGGCGCGGAAGAGCGATGAAATTCGCGAAGGGCTCCGGCAGGTGTCGCTGCTCTGGGAGGATCTTTCGGTGCTGGGCCTAATCGGGGACCCCGAATACGACCAACTTCGAAGAGCCTGGGACGAGGAGAACGACGAGTGCGGAAAAGCGAATTCGGTCGACACCTGCCTGTCGCAGCGCCTTGAGGAGCGCAGGGTTTTTGTCCGCAGCGAGCGTCTGGCACAAGGATTGGATCGCCTTCCGGCGGACGCGCGCCTGGAACTGGCAGAGCTTTCCGGAAGTGGGTTGGATCGGCTCTCCACCCGGGACCTTTTGACGGTGCAACCGGTGGTGGCTCCACTGGCCGCCAGCGTGATTGGCCCCGATTGGCTTTCATGGACGGAATCGGCGGTCGAATCGCTCAGCGACGGAGTGGAGAGTGTGGCGGGCGGACGGTGGCTGATTGCGCGTGGCGTCATGATCCACAATGTGGTGCGGAGCGAGATCTGGGTCGCCATCGATCGCGTGAATTGCCAGCTTTGGATTGTGCGGCTGGAAGAGTATCATCAGAGCGCGTCGGGCCCGGAGGTTCGGTGGGCATCGACGGCGGCTGGTTGGCCCGCGGAAGTGGGGAAGCTGTTCACGGAGAGCGTTCCAGATTGGGATACGGCGATGGTGCGGCAGGTTGGGTTGGCGGAGACGCGAACTCGTCCGCGGTATGCGAGCCGGGTGCGCAAGTAATTGTCGTTCACCCGGTTCAGCCGGGCTCATTGGTTTCGTGGCTGCCGGTACAATTGAAAGGCGACGCGACGATTCTCAATCCGGACGTGGCGTCTTCGTCTTGCGTGCCAGTACGTTCCTTACCGCATTCAAGAGCACACTCGCCAGGAAGGGCTTCTCGACGAAGTCAAAGCCCGCACCAAGTGTGGCATTTCCCGAAACGAGGATGACCGGCACGGCAGGGAACGACATCTTAACGGCGTGTGCCAAACTCAACCCGTCGCCATTCGGCATCTGAATGTCACTGACAATCAGATCCACGTCACCTGCGAGATCCTGAACGATTCGAAGCGCCTGGGACCCGCTTTCGGCTTCCACCGTGCGAAAATTCTCCCGCTGTAAGACTATGCTGACGTATCTCCGGACGGAGGGCTCGTCATCGACAACAAGAGAAATCGGCATATACATTAATAGACGACCTTCACCCACAGAACGTTGCCGATGGAATTCGAGCTTCTCGGCTTATAGCCCTAAAGAGAAATGGTCAAGCTCCGAGATCAGAGAGGAGAAAAGTGGAACTTTTGGGGTCCATCGGTGTTCCACCCTCAGAGCCGCTCGATAACTGATTTTGGAACCCTTCGCCCGCGTCGAGTGAACCGGTAATTGTATGGGGTTTCTGATTCGTAGATAAGGAGGGGAGTAAGGAACCTCTCCGACGCCCTTGAGGACCATTCTAACTTTGACGGCGGGATCGAGTAATGCGCGCAGTACACAACATCTTTGACATTACCCTGGCTACTGTAGCTGTCGTCGTGGCAGTCTCTATCTTTTACCCCATTTATCTCGTTGTGGTCCCGGTGAAAACCGTGGTCAAGCTACTAAGATCACCGTCTTAACGAAACTTGACAAAGTTCGGGCCGTCGAATCCTCGCATCAGGTCGTCATTCTGTAACAGAGGGACAGGATTGTGAGGAACGAGCCGCTCTCCCCCTGGCGGCTTGGACAAACTACGCCATCGGGGCGTCGAGGTGTTTGCCACCACTTCCACGTCCGGTCCCTCGAAAGCGAAAGGGCACCGATGCGACGCTGAACCTTGCTCTCTCGATCTCGGGACGCTCCGATTCGGCGAAACCAGTCGGACAGCTCATTCCCGCCCACGACGAAGACGAGTAGTCTCGGTTGAGGCAAAACCACTCCGCCAAAACCGTTCTCGCGGCCGTGTCCATTTCATTCAGCAAGGGCGGTAGAAGCGATCTTGTGGAAATTCAGTTCGACGGCGTTTTAGCGCGGCTGCTCTTTCGGATTGGCCGCTCGTGTATTTGAACAGAAGACACTACATCCGCGTGACGTGGAATAGAGGCAATCGCAGCAGCGGGTGGTCGTTTTTAGACTGGATGGTGGTGAGAACCGGAATTCCTGGCGTCTTTCGAACGAGTGACGGGAAGCGAGCAGGGGAGCCAACAAAATCCGACCGTGGGACAACACGGCAGCTTAAGACAGACTGGAGGCGGTGCCCGGACATCTGCACCGCCTCAACCTGTCCTGCTGGAGTTACCTGGAGGCAGCCGCCGACGCTCGTGCTGGTTTTCGTTTGGCTACTGCGACCCGCTTTGGTTTTGCAGGCTGCTTGTGCCGGTGAACTTTTTTTTCCGGTTCGGCGGGAAGGTTAGCCGGCTGGTTGCTGTGTAAAGCTGGCTCGATCGAAGGGACGGATGGAAGTACCGCCTTGATTCCTTCCATTTCGCCGATGGCGGCTTTACCGCTTTCGATTGCCGCACCATGGTCCTTACCGCGGATGGACCTCATCATCGACTTCACATGCGGAATGGCGCGGATGGCCCGCTCGAAAGCTGGCGCAACTGCCGGGAATTTTGCCTTGGAGTCGGCTTTATAGTTGCGGGCTGAGGATCGAGCCAACTGGTGGAGTTCGTAAAGGCATTGATTTCCAGCCTCCAAACGATCGTCCCAGCCAGTCTCAGAGCTTCCTTCCAGTGAATGAACGATGCTCCGTAACAAAATCGTCGTGCTTTCAAACAGCATAGAGTAAGTTCTTTCCTGCGGGCGTTGCTGCATGCTGATCGAGCCTGTTGAGGAAGCCGGGTTCGCAAAAACCCGAATCTCGGGGCTGGATCGGTAGGGTCAGTTAACTTGATTATAGCACTGCACTTGCGTATGGGATAGTCGGCATTTGCTTCCCAGCGCTTCCCAAACCGGTTTGCCCTTCCAAATTTCACTGCGCGGCGCGCTTTTGGACACCACCACCCGCTTGCCTGTGCCGCCAGGGTGACCTACAATCTCTACTGGTATACAGGTGATTCCTCCCAGCCACCCCGATGAACATTTCTGTAAAAGGTGAATATGCCTTGCAGGCCATCTTCGACTTGGCCTCGCAGCGTCCTGGCGACCCGGTGAGGATCGCGGACATCGCCAAGCGGCAGAAAATCCCGCAAAAATTTCTGGAGCTAATACTGGCGGGCCTGAAGCAGGGCGGATTTGTCGAATCTCGGCGCGGAGCCGAGGGCGGCTATCTGCTGGCGAGACCAGCCGAGTCTATCACCGTAGGGGAGGTGGTGCGCTTCGTCGAGGGGCCGCATCCGGGAAAGGGCAATCCGCGGCGCAGACCGGAGACGCCGTTCACTGGGATGTGGCAAGAGGTGGACCATGCGGTTTCGGAGATTATCGATAAGACGTCGTTCGCCGATCTGTTGCGTGGCTGGACCGACAAGCAGAATAAATTCGTCCTGAATTGGGAGATCTGAGTTGAGAGTCTACGAAGACAATTCGTTCAGCATAGGCCGCACCCCGCTGGTGCGCCTGAATCGCGTGACGGATGGAGGTAAAGCCACAGTTGTAGCCAAGATCGAGGGGCGGAATCCCGCCTATTCGGTGAAGTGCCGCATCGGCGCGTCGATGGTCTGGGACGCGGAGCAGCGCGGCATTCTCAAGCCGGGCAAGGAGTTGATCGAGCCCACGAGCGGGAACACGGGTATCGCGCTGGCATTTGTGGCGGCCGCGCGGGGGTATCCGATCACGCTCACCATGCCGGAATCGATGTCTCTGGAGCGGCGCAAGGTGGTGATGGCGTTGGGCGCGTACCTCGTGCTGACCGAGAGCTCACAGGGGATGGCCGGCTCGATCGCCAAGGCTGAGGAAATGGTGGCGTCCGATCCCGAGCGGTACGTTCTGTTGCAGCAGTTCAAAAATCCGGCGAATCCGGCGATCCACGTGAAGACCACGGGCCCCGAGATCTGGGAGGACACTGACGGCACGATCGACGTGCTGGTGTCGGGAATTGGCACCGGGGGCACGATCAGCGGGGTTTCGCGCTACATCAAGAAGGATCGCGGCAGGAAGATCATCTCGGTGGGCGTGGAGCCGTCGAATAGTCCGGTGATCACGCAAAGGCTGGCGGGACAGCAGATGAGGCCGGGTCCCCACAAGATCCAGGGGATTGGCGCCGGATTCATACCCGACACCTTGGATCTTTCGATGGTGGACCGGGTGGAACTGGTGACCAACGAGGAATCGATCGAAATGGCGCGGCGGTTGGCGAAAGAGGAGGGATTGCTGTGCGGAATCTCCAGTGGAGCTGCCGTGGCGGTGGCTCGGAGGCTGGGCAAGCAGCCGGAATTCGCCGGGAAGAACATCGTGGTGGTGCTACCCGACGCCGCGGAACGATACCTCAGCACCACTCTTTTCGAAGGTTTGTCGGATGCGTAGCCGTTACGACGCGGAAAAAAGAAAAAGCGGGCGCGGTTTGGGTGATAGGGGTGAGTGCGCCCGCTGTCGTAACGGGGATTTACAAGCTAGACGACTAAACACGGAGGCAACGTTACAGGTTTCGGTAGATTTCTCCGGGGGAGAAAAAGAGCCAGAAGGTATTGGCTCTTTCGGGCTATTAATAGCTGTTTTTGCGGCATTCACCCTCGCCGCCACACCCGTGGCGGGCGCGCAAGACCAGCCCCCGGCGCTGCCTACGCCCGGATCCCCAGCCGCTCCGGTTCTGGAAAACACCGGAAAGCCCATCGTGCTGCCCTTCGAGTGCACCACGGAAGCCATCCAATTTGCCGGATTGTCTTGCAGCGAGGAGGAGCCCTGCCCGCTGTATCTGGAGTTGACCGCCGTCGAATCGGCCGGGGATCGGACCGTGGCGGCAGGCAACGTTCATTCGACCTCGGTAACGATCTCCTCAGTTGTGCTGGCGAGCGACGATGCCGGACACACCTGGCGGGAGGTGCACAGCCACATCTTGGGGGCGGGATTGGACCACATTCAGTTTCTGGACTCCGAAAACGGATGGGTGAGCGGCGAGGTATTGTTTCCGCTGCAACGGGATCCATTCCTGCTGGTTACCGCAGATGGCGGCAAAAGCTGGCGGCAGCGCCCGGTGTTCGGCGAAAGCCGTGAAAACCGGTTCGGATCGATCCAGCAGTTTTCCTTTCCGAGCAAAGACGGCGGGATGCTGATTGTGGATCGCGGCCCGGGGAGCGATGAAGACCGTTATGAGTTGTACGAGTCGGCAGACGGCGGCGACTCCTGGACGATTAAAGAGACCAGCACCAAGCCGCTCGCGTTGAAGCGGCCTCCCACGCCTTCCGCCGATTGGCGTGTTCGCGCCGATGGCGCCACAGGATCCTACCAAATCGAACATCGGCAGGGACAGAAGTGGACCAGCGTCTCCGCCTTCCTGGTGAAACTGGCGCCCTGCAAGCCCCCGCAGTAGCCGTGCAAGCCCCACACTCGATAACGTTCCACCCTTGGACTGGCGGGCAGTCGGATACGATACATTCATCGCCATGCCTCGAACTCTATTACGGATCATCGCGCTACTTCTGCCGCTGAGCGCGTCGTTTGCACAAATGACCTTGGAGCAGGTAGTGCAGGACGCATCGGCTAAATACCCGGCAGTGCGTGCCTCTCTGGAGCAGGTGGCTGCCGCTGCGGCGGCGGTTAATCTGGCCCGAACCGCGTTTCTGCCCCGCGCGGACATAGGCGGCCAGGTTGACCGCGCGACCCACAACAATATTTTCGGAATCATGGTTCCGCAGCCGGGCTTGTATCCGACGATTACGGGTCCGGTGCTCGGCACGAACTCGCTCGACAATGTGTGGGGCAGTGCAGTAGGCGCACTTGTGCAGTGGGAGCCTTTCGATTTCGGCCTGCGGAATGCCAACGTGGCGGCGGCGCAGGCCGCTCGGGAACGTGCCGGCGCGCGCGTGGCGGTGACTCGGCTGCAGGCTGTCGCGGCAGCCGCCGACGCGTACCTCACGATTCTGGCGGCACGGCAGACCGTCACCGCCGCGGCGGCCGGTGTAGAGCGCGCGCGTGTTCTTTCGGTAGTAGTGGACGCGCTGGTGAAGAACGAGTTGCGTCCGGGAGCGGAGGCATCGCGCACAAAGGCGGAACTGGCTCTCGCGCAGACGCAACTGATCCAGGCGGAGCAGTCGGTGGAGGTGGGACAGGCTGCGCTTTCGCAGGTGCTGGGCCTGCCGCCTTCGCAGATCTCGATCGTGCCGGGGAAACTGCTCGATCCGCCAGCGGAATGGGAGTCGCTGCCGGAGCGGGCTCCTGGCGAGCATCCTGTGGCCCAAGTCCAGAAGTTGGCGGTGTCGGAAGTGCAGGCGAGGGAAAAGGCGCTCGATCGCTCGTGGTATCCACGCTTCAATGTGGAGGCAGCTTCGTATGCGCGCGGCACAGGCATTCAGGCGAGCGGCGCGACCGGAGGCGCCGCCAGCGGGCTGGGACCGAACACTCAGAACTGGGCAGTGGGTATGACGGTGACTTTTCCGCTGTTTGAGCTTGCGTCGCTCAAGGCACGGAAAGAAATGGAACACCATCAGGAACTGGCGGAACAGGCGCGGTATGACCAGGTCCTGCTCGACCTGAACGGCGAGGTGGCGCGGGCCCAAGCGATGGTGCGGGGAGCACGCCGTGTGGCAGCGAATACTCCGATCCAACTGGAGGCGGCGCGGGCGACAGAACAGCAGGCCTCGGCACGTTATAAGGCGGGGCTCGGGACAATTGTGGAAGTGGCGGAGGCGCAACGACTGCTCACACAGGCGGAGATCGATGATTCACTGGCGCGCCTTTCGGTGTGGCGGGCGCTGCTGGCGCTGGCCGTGGCCCAGGGAGACGTGGAAAGCTTCGTGCAATTGGCGAAGTAGCGTCGTCCTCGCGGGTCCGCGCTACGTTACTCTAGGAGTTCATGCCCGTCCTTTCCGCATCTGAAATTACGCAATTCCTGGAACAGATTCTGCTCGCGGCCAAAGTGCCGCCGCACAAGGCCGCAATTGTGGCGAAGTCGCTGGTGGCGTCGAATCTGCGAGGGACGGATTCTCACGGAATTCAACTGCTGCCCTTTTACATCGATCAATTGCTGGCCGGGGAAATGGATGCGCAGGCAGACGGGCAGGTGATCTCGGAATTCGGATCGTGCCTGCATTTCGACGGGCAAAACGGCCTGGGGCAGTGGATCGCGGATACGTGCTGCCGCCATGCGGTGCGGGTCGCCGACGCACACGGCGTGGGGATGGTGGTTGCCAGGGAGTCGAATCATTTCGGTGCGGCGGCTTGGTGGGCGCAGAAGATACGAGCCACGGGAAAAATCGGGATCGTGATGTGCAATGCGTCTCCGATTGTGCCGCCGTGGCAAGGGCGTGAGGGGCGAATGGGAACGAATCCGATCTGCATGTCGGTGCCCGGGCCGTGGCTGCTCGACATGGCGACCACCACGGTGGCGGCTGGGCGGATCTTCAAGGCGATGATCAACGGGCAGCCGGAGATCCCAGCGGGTTGGGCCTTCGATTCGGCGGGTGTGCCGACGACCGACACAGGTAAGGCGTACAAGGGGATGCTGATGCCGCTGGGCGGTTACAAAGGCAGCGGGCTGGCGATGATGGTGGAGATTCTGTGCTCGGTGCTGAGCGGCGGCGCGATGTCGACTGAGGTAGGCGGGATTCGCTTCCGGGGGAAAACGGTACGAGTGAGTCAGATGTATCTGGCGATCGACGTGGCGCGGTTCATGCCGCTGGAGGAATTCACCGCGCGGGTCGAGCAGTTGGTCAAGATGATGAAGACCACTCCGACTGCCCCTGGGTACGACGAAGTGCTGGTGGCGGGGGATCCGGAATGGCGCATAGAAGCAGAGCGGCTGGAGAAAGGGATTCCGATCGAGCAGGGGAATTGGGATCTGCTTTGTAAGACGGCAGCGCGCGTGGGTGTGGAAGTTCCGGAGGCGGGAAGGTCATGATCGCCGAGACACTCGGGCGTTGAGGAAGAACAGGCCTTCGACGGAAGTGCCCTAACAATCCCACCCCGATGCCTTAATCCCAATCGGCGCCTGTCGAAGAGGAGGTCCTCGATCGGTTCGATGAACTCCCCGCCCGGAAAGGCGACCTACGCCGGCGCTCGAAGAGAATCTCACCGGGCAGAATTGGTGCGCGCGAAAAGTCTCGACAGAAGTGTCGAGACGGCAGAGAGGAGTCTCTGCGCCACGTTAAAATAAGAACAGAGTGCTTTTCTCCATTGCTCCTAAAGTTGAACGGCCCCGATGGCTCCGCGCCCCTGCTCCGTCAGGGGAGAATTATCGCGAGTTGAAGGGATTGATCGATCGCCTGCGCCTGCATACGGTGTGCGAGAGCGCGGCGTGTCCGAATGTGGGTGAGTGCTGGAATCAGAGGACTGCCACCTTCATGATTCTCGGGAACGTCTGCACCCGCCGCTGCGGCTTCTGTGCGGTGCAAAAGGGCGCGCCGCTGCCGGTGGATTACGATGAGCCGGAGCGAGTGGCAGAAGCCGTGGAGGCGATGGGCCTGCGATTCGCGGTGATCACCAGCGTGAACCGCGACGACCGCGAGGACGGCGGTGCGGAGTTGTTTGCACGAACGATCGAGGCCATCCGTCGGCGCGTGCCGGGATGCGGGGTCGAGGTGCTGATTCCGGATTTCCAGGGCAGTCACGAGGCCGTGGAGATCGTGATGGAGGCCGCGCCTGAGGTACTGAATCACAATACCGAGACGGTGCCGCGGCTGTATCGACAGGTGCGTTTGGGGGCCCGCTACGAGCGCTCGCTCGACGTTCTGGCGTACGCGAAAAGTGTTGCTCCGGGCACGCCGACCAAGTCAGGCCTGATGCTGGGGCTCGGCGAGACTGCGGGGGAAGTGCTCGACGTGATGCGCGATCTGAGGGCACATCACGTCGAGATTCTGACTCTGGGCCAGTATCTGCGGCCTTCGCCGAAGCATTTGCCGATCATCCGGTATGTGGCCCCGGAGGAGTTTGCGGAGTTCCGCACGGCCGGTTACGAAATGGGCTTCGCACATGTCGAGTCGGGGCCGCTGGTGCGCAGTTCGTACCACGCCTCGGAATCGAAGCAGTCCGTAGTCCAGGCCACGGTTTAGTTCCCGGTGGGGACTCGGTCTACATGATCGATGATCTGAAACCGGGTAGGGAGCTTGCGGCTCTCCGGCCCAGGCCCAATCGCCGCTCGATGACGCGCCGGCCGATGTTGCGAGTCGCGATTCCTCTAGAACCCATAGTGCTACACGTTGTAGCGAAGAAGATTCCCAACTTCAACGGAGTTACCATCGTCTGTAATTCTGCAAGGAGGACGCGATGCGGAATCTGGTTTGCGGCATTTGTGCGGTTTCGTTCATCGGCTGCGCAGCGGCGCAGGAGAACCCCGTGCTCAGCCAATTTGAGCGACTCATGGGACAACCGAAGAGCCTCGCGGCAAGCCTGGTGGATCTTCCGTGGAACGCGGAGCCGCCGGAGACACTGCCCGGATTCCAGAGGAAGCCTCACGGTCAGACGATTCGCGTGGTGTCCGTGGAGCGCCCGCTCGAAGGGGCCTCGCAGTGGACACACTGGGAAAGTGAAGATCACCTGGCATGGGTCGATCTGGTCCGCTTCTCGACGCCGTACGGCGCGAGTCAGCTTTTGCAGACCGCACGCCAGCCGCATTCCGGATATCATTGGGCGAACCAACTGCTGCTCTTCAGCGGCACCGGAGATCTCCGCAAAGAAGCGGTGGGGACTACGTTGATCGGCAGCAACGGTACGCTGCTAAATGTCGGCCTGCAACTACCGCTCGAAGTGCATTGGGACCGCCCTCTGCCGGCCGACGATCGCACAGCCTTCGACGCGACGCTCACGCGCTTTCAATCCACACTCGAGATGCTGGCGCGAACGATGCTCGATCCGGCCTATGTTTCGGTCAGTCCCAAGATCGAGCCCAAGCCGGAGGCGCTTCCCATTCTGAGGATGACGGGATTCGCGCGACTCTGGAGTTACGTCAAATACAACTTTGTCTATCTGGACCAGCGCCCGGACGTGAACTGGGAATCGGTGCTCGATCGCTACATGCCGCGGATCGCTGCGGCCAAGGACGATGAAGAATACGGGCGCATTCTGCAGCAGGCCGTGGCGCTGCTCAAAGACGGGCACACCGGCGTCTTTCCCAATGCCGTGGCGCGCCAGGACGCTCCAGCCATCGTGCTGGAGCCGATCCAGGGGAAGCCCGTCGCGACGATCGTAGGCAAGCTCGCGGAGTTGAGCGCGATCCAGCCGGGGATGGAGTTGCTTTCCATCGACGGCACACCGGTGGCGACGATTATCGAGCGCGACCTGGACCCGTACATCTTCTCGAGCACCGTGCAGGACCGCCAACTGCGACAGATGCGGATGCTGTTGCAAGGTGCTCCGGGTTCGCAGGCGCGAACCAGGTGGCGCGCAGCGGACGGCAAAGAGGTCGAGGTGACGCTCTCGCGCAACGGCTCGCAGAATCGCGGTGCGCTGCAGGATCCATCACATCCGCGATTCGAACGCAAAGACCTCGACAACAACGTGGCGTACATCGGACTGAGTGACTTCAATAATCCTGCCGTCGACAAGGAGTTCGAAGCGGCGTTCGACAAACTGCGTGAGGCCAAGGCGTGGATCATCGATTTGCGGTGGAACGGCGGCGGGTCGAGCGGCATCGGAAACCAGATTCTGGCGCATTTCATCGATCGCCCCTTGCAAGGCAGCGCCCAACGCACGCGGCTCTACAATCCGACCTTCGAAGCCTGGGGACGTCCGCAGAGCTGGCATGACTTCGATCCGGACAAGATCGAACCGGCCGCGGGACCGCACTACGAAGGGCCGGTCTACGTCCTGACCAGCCCGAACACCTGCAGCGCGGCGGAGGACTTCCTGATCCCGCTGAAGATGGCGAAGCGAATCACGATCGTAGGGGAGCCGACTTGCGGGTCCACCGGCCAGCCGCTGCAGTTTTCCATCTACGGGGCCACCGCGCGCGTCTGCACGAAGTGGGACCGCTTCCCGGATGGGACCGAGTTCGTGGGAGTCGGCGTGCTGCCTGATGTGAAGGCAGCACGCACTCCCCAGGATGTCGTCACTGGACGTGACGTGGTGCTCGAGAAGGCGATCGAACTGGCGTCACACAGCGCGTCGAAGTGATGCGTCTACGATGGTCGAAATCGTGATGGCGGCAGGCCGGAGCCCCGGTGAGTTCGCCGTCACGCGGATCTCTCCCGGATACGCGGAGGCCTGCACGATCGCCAGGCACAAGCCGTTGAACGCCTTGCGGGGATTCGAGCGGTAGTCCTCATGACTCTGCGGATCGCCATTATCGAGACCGATCAATTTGCCTTCGCCGGCGACTTCAAACGTGACTTCGTGATCGGCGACCGGCACCACGAAACCCTGCGCATCGCAGATCTGCACAGCGATGTGAGCGACATCGCGACGGTCTGCGGAGATTTTGGAGCGATCCGCGGAGAGGACAAGTGAGGAGGGATCGCCCGTGGTTGAGATCTCGGTAGTGACGGCGACCTTCCCGTCCTTCATCCCTACGGCTTTCAGCGTTCCCGGCTCGTACGGCACGTCCCACTCCAGGTGCAGATCGGCAGTGGTGCGCGGAACTCTGGCCCGCGCGGGATAGTTGCCGTAGCGGCCTTCCATGCCGAGACGCGGGAAGGCGTATCCCTTGAGGCCCACGGATTTCCCGTTGAGAAACAGCTCCACCGTATCGCAGTTGGTGTAGCAGGTCACGGGAATGAACTGCCCTTCCCGGCCCTTCCAGTTCCAATGTGGAAAGAGGTGGAGCATGGGCTTCTCGGTCCACTGACTTTGGTAGAAGTAGAAGCCGTCCTTCTTGAAGCCGCAGGTGTCGATGACACCCGCCGCCGACCCTTTGCCCGGCCAGCGGGACTCGCCCAGGTAGTCGATGCCGGTCCACATGAAGTCGCCGGCCACGTAGTCGTAGGTGCGGACGAACTTCCACAACTGCTCGACGTCGATGGCTCGCCCGCGCCCGCCGCGAAACGCGCCGCCCCGGGCCGGAGCACCCGCCGGCGCCTCGCTCGGGAAGAGAGAGCGATAGTCGCCGCGGACTCCGCCCATCGAGCCGCTTTCCGTGCCGATGAAGCGGCGCTGCGGAAAGGCCGCGCGGTCGAGGCTGTAATACTTCTCGATGCGGTCGCGCCAGCGGTCTACGTAGTTGTAGCCCACCACGTCGAGCAGCGCCAGAAACTCCGGCCGCGCGGTATTGCTTGCCGGTTCGGATGCGATACGGTCGCAACCGGCGGTCACCAGCCGCGTCGGATCTTCTGCGTGAAAGATGTCGAGCAGCATGCGGAGCGTCTCCGCACCTTTGGGGTCGGACTGATCGCCGATCTCGTTGCCCGCGCTCCAGAGAACGATGGAGGGATGGTTTCGGTCGCGATGCACGAAGTTCTTAACGTCGCGCTCGTGCCACTCGTCGAAGTAGTTGGCGTAGCCGTAAGGGCCGATCTGCCCCTTGCCCACCTTCCACTCGTCAAAGGCTTCGGCCATCACCAGGAATCCCATGCGATCGCAGAGGTCCATGAACTCGGCTGAATAGGGATTGTGGCTGGTGCGGATGGCATTGCATCCCATCTCGCGCAGGATTTCGAGGCGGCGCTCCCAGACTCGCTCGGGTACTGCGGCGCCCATGCACCCCGCCTCGTGGTGCAGGCAGACGCCGTTGAGCTTGACGCGCTCCCCGTTCAGGAGGAATCCTTTGTCGGCATCGAATACGGCTTCGCGAATGCCACAGGGAGTGTCGCACCAATCCACGAGCGTTTTCGCGCGCAATACCCAACTCCGCATACGATAGAGGTACGGGTCGGAAGGCGACCAAAGGTTGGGCTTCTCGATCGTCAATTGCTGCAGGAATTCGTACTCCTCGCCGGGCGCTAACTGGTGGTCTGTTGCAGTTGTCGCAACGACCTTTTCCTGTTTGTCGACCAACTGGGTGGTGAGCGTGCAAGGCAAGGCGGTTTTGCCGTCGTTCCTGACGCGAGTCTTGACCTGCATGGTAGCGGTCTCCTTCGAAACGCGCGGCGTCGCAACGAATGTCCCCCAGTAGGCTACATGAAGGGCATTCGTGTTGAGCAGCCAGGTGTGACGATAGATGCCCGAGCCTGAATACCAGCGGCAGTTCGGCTGTTGGGAGTTGTCGACTTTGACGGCAATGACATTGTCCCTCCCGTCGAGCAGGTGGGGCGTCAGGTCGTATGCGAACGGCACGTAGCCGTAGGGGCGCTTACCGAGGTAGTGTCCATTGATCCAGACTTCGCTGTTCTGATAGACCCCATCGAACTCGACCGTGAAGACACGATCTTTGAGGTAGGGCGAAGGGAAACGCTTGCGATACCATCCGATTCCAGTGGGGAGACTGCCCTGGGCGGGTTCCTTTTCGCTGAAAGGTCCTTCGATGCTCCAATCGTGGGGCAGGTCGACGTCCCGCCAGGCGGAGTCCGGAAAGCCGGGCTGCTGTGCGGCGGGTGCATCGCCTTTCAAGAACTTCCATCCCAAGTCGAAGTCCTGACGACGTCTGGGGGAGGGTTGCTCGACAATCTGGGCGACGCCGGATCCTATCGATTGCATGGCGGAAACCAACGCCGCCCCGCCGGCAGCCTGCTCCAGGAGTCGCCGCCGGCTGATCAACCCGGTGGCCGGGCGATTCAGGTCCTTCATAGGTTTCGTGGGCGGCGTGGGGAACACCGCCTCGGAAACCCGATGGTACTACCAATACACGGCTACTTGCGATCGATGAGCTGATAGCTGGGCGGGACCTGGAAGAGATCGGCACCGGGTTCGGTCCTGCTGATATTGGTGAGGCGGAAGACATCCTCGCCCGAGCGGGGATCGCTGTGGCGGGTCATCACGATTGTCTTCAGGTCAGGCGAGTACCAGCGCTCGTTGATCATCTGGATCGGACGGTCGTTGCCGATCGCACCGGTATCCAGCGTGGTGCTCAAACGGGTGCCCTCGGCGTTGACGCCTTCCATCATCTGCGTGCCGAGCGATTCGGTTTTTCCGGGGTTGGTGATCTGGCGGCGCAGCACACCATCGGCACCGGCCGCGAAGGCCTTCTCCGCCTTCACCTTGTCCTGTGCAATGGAAAAGGTCTGCTCGTCCACCGGCTGACCGTTCACCGTGAACGTGCGCTCAAATGCCACGCTCGAAGGGTCTGCGGCGTTTCCGCTCACGGTTACGGAAGCCGTGCCCTCTTTGCTTACGCTCACGTGGAATGACGTGTTCTCTCCGGTGGTGAGGAAGCGCCCTCCGCCCTCAACCGCGCTGCCGCCACCTGCGCCAACTCCTCCGACCCCGCCCATTCCGCCGGCTGCAGCCTTCTTGAAGACGGCGGGCAGCAACAAGGTGGACTTAGTGGCCGTCATGGTCTTCGGATTCAGGAAGTAGCTCACGTTGGCCACCGGATCGAGAATCGTGATCTGGTTAGGCGTCTCGCGGCGCACCCGGCCTTCGCTGTCGCGATAAACATTGGTTTGATTCTCGTTGTGGATCCGCGTTCCATCGGCCAAGGTTTGGTTGTTCTCGGTAACTTCGATGGCGGAATAGGGCGCGCCTTTCACCGTGGCGCCCATGGCCGCGCCGGAGAGGCCGACCACCTTCATCTGGCCCATCACGGCGTCCAATTCCGCTTTCATCTTGGCCATATGCTGTTGCGGTTCGTCCTGCGCCGCTGCGACCAGGCTCAGAACGGGAACGGCTGCTGCCATCACAAAAAGTCGCTTCATCATTCTGTTCTCCTCAATACTTCGATTGGTTATTCACCAGCCGGATGGCATGGGGACGCCCGTCCGGCCCAAAAATCACATCCGCCGGAATCCCCTTGGGACCCAGCTCCACTCGCAGGACCACACCCGTACTGATCGGTTCGTCGTCCAAAGAAACAAAATCGTCCGGCTGTCGGGCCTCGGGAACGCGGCGCTTGACCGGAGTCGCGGAATGGACCGCGCCCGGATGCGCGACTGCCGAGACCGCGCGGGCTGGAGGCAGTACCACCGGATCGGGCGTTGCCAGTACCACCGGAGGCGTCGGCACGACCGCCGTCACCGTCGGCTGATGTTTGGAAAGCGCCACGAAGGCCAGCACCAGGCCCGCTGCCAATGCCGCAGCCACGCCCGTCCACAACCATTTCGTCTGCTTGACACGCCGCGGCGCGCGCGCGATCGAAACCGCGCTCGCGGGCTCGGCCTCAGCAAGCGATTCCATCAAGAGCGAGACCCGCGACGCGCGTCCCGCCAATTCCGACCACAAGTCGCCGCACTCCGAGCAGACTTCCAGATGTCCGGCGATTCGTTCCATGTCATCGGGTGGCAGTTCGCGGTCGAGGTATGCCCTCAACTCTCCTTCCGACCAACACTCCTTCATACGTCATCTCCGTAACGGGCGCGATACCGGCGCTCAAATTCGGCCTCTGCTCGCGCCAGCAGAGTACCTACCGAAGCCGACTGGATGCCGAGCGTCTCCGCGAGTTCGCGGTACGCCAGCCCATTGGCTCGCAATAGCAGCATTTGCGCATCGCGCGGTTTCAGAGCGCTTAGAATCGCGCGCACCCGCTCGCAGCGCTCCTGCCGCAACATCTGTTGCAGGGCGTCTCCAGAAGCGGTATGCAAGTTCGTGCTGCCCGCCGCCTCTTCCCTTCGTTTCCGCCGGGAGTTCGAACGAATACCGTCTAACCCCGCATTGGTGGCCACGCGATACAGCCAGGGGACCAGTTGTGCGCGGTCTTGGAGCGGCCCGGTATGCCGGGAGAGCTTGCAAAACACGTCGGCGGCGATCTCTTCTGCTTGACCGCGATCGCCCACCAGCCTCGCCAGGAGCCCGACCACACGCGGATAGTGATCGCGAAACATCGCGTCAAACCAGGGCGTGGCCGCTCCTCGGTCGTCGTCCGCACCGGTGTGGGCGAGATTCAGAGCGAATTCCTCAGCGGGCTGCACACCCCTTAATACGCTGTGATCAGGCACTTTGTGACGAGAATTTTAGCAGCTTCGCAGGGGGGCCGTGTCCTGCACAATAGAGAGATGATCTCGTGCCGCAATCTCACGCGCCGCTTCGGGGAGTTCACGGCTGTCGACAACCTGAATTTCAGAGTCTCCGCCGGCGCCATCTGCGCCTTCCTGGGACCCAATGGCGCGGGGAAGTCCACCACCGTCAAAATGCTCACCGGCCTGCTCCCGCCGACGGCCGGCGAGGTGGAGGTGTGCGGCCTCAACGTCCAAACGAATCCGCTGGAGCTCAAACGCCGCATCGGCGTCCTGCCGGAGGACCTTGGGCTGTTCGACGATCTCACTGTGGAGGAGCACCTGCTCCTCACCGGCAGCGTCTACGGGGTGAGCAAACAGGAGACCCGGGCGCGTGCCGATCAACTGCTCCACGCCTTGAGCCTGGGACACGGACGAAACACGTTCGCGCGATCCTGTTCGCACGGGATGCGCAAGAAAACGGCCTTTGCAATGGCCTTGTTGCCCAATCCGCGCGTGCTCTTCCTGGACGAGCCTTTCGAGGCGATCGATCCGGTGACCTCCAAGATCATGCGCGACCTCCTGGAATCGATCGCGCGCCACGGGGTGACAGTGTTTCTGACGTCGCACATTCTCTCGGTGGTGGAGCAGATCGCCACGCAACTGGTGATGATTCGGAAGGGGAAGATCGTCTGGAATTCGCCCACGGGCGAGTTGCCGCAATCGCTCGAGCAGCACTATTTCGATCTGGTGGAAGCACCAGTGGTGGAGGAACTGGCATGGCTCGGGTCGCCGCGATCCTGAGGGCCCTGTGGCAGGCCTTTCGCCGCGACCAGAAATCATTCCAGTCCATCGCGGGTAACAATTTCTTTTTGGTCACTGCCCTGCTGCTCCAGAGGGCCGGCGGATTTCTCCTGCTGATCATGGGGCTGGTGATGCTGTTTCCCCTGAGCACCGATCCGTTGCGCAAGATCCCGGCGTCGCGTATGGTCTTGTGGCCTTTGGACAGGCGCGATCGCTGGATGCTGCGGATGGTGAGTCCGTGGCTCAATCCGGTCTCGTGGATCGTGGTGGGGCTGGCGATTTGGGCGGCGCGCGGGAAGGTTACGCTCGGGCTATGGGGTCTGGTTGCGGTTCTTTTCGCGGTGGGGTTCCTGTTCTCCGATGTCCGCCTGTTTTCGACCGAGAGTCTGTGGCGGCTGGTGCCCAACTTCCCGGGGCTTCTGAATCAATTGGTCCGCAAGAATGTGCGCGAGCTACTGTCCACTTTGGATTTCTATTGTGCGCTGGTGCTGAGCCTGTGCGTGCTGGCGTATCGGATTCTGGGGCCGCCGTTGCCTCCCGAGGCGTTTCTGGCGATCACGGTACTCGTCGTGCTGGCGCTTTCGAGCTATGCGCAGTGTCTCTTCGGACTCGATGGCGATGGCGGGCTGGGCCGCTATCGTTTGTTGCCGCTGCGGGGCTGGCAGATTCTAGCGGCAAAAGATGCCGCTTTTCTGGTGGTCGTGCTGCCGCTGACTTTGCCGCTTGCACCTTTGCCGGGAATGGCGGCGGCACTGGCGGCCTTAGCAATCGGGCACGAGCCCAGCGTGCGCGCGCCGCGCGATCAGACGCGCTGGAGATTCTCCACGGGCGCATCGCTCACTTTCGGATTATTTCAAGCCGCAATGATGGGCATGGCGGCCTCGGGAGTGTTCTTCAGTAGTCCCCTGGTGCTGCTGCTCTGTGTCGCGGTCTGGCTTGGCTCCTTGTGGTATTACGGCAAGGAGATCGATCGGGTACCGGTAGAGTAGCAAATCGCTGCGTAGATGCCGGCTGTATCGGGAAGACAGCGTTCCCACGATACGTCTACGGGCCACGCGCGTGAGAAGCTGTGAAAAATCCGACTGGGACATCGCTTGCTTACGCGCGGCTCACAACGAGCCACGACCGTAAGGGAGTGATTTTCGGGCGATCGGGCATCGCTTGCTTACGCGCGCGGCTCGCAACGAGCCACGACCGTAAGGGAGTGATTTTCGGGCGATCGGGCATCGCTTGCTTACGCGCGGCTCGCAACGAGCCACGACCGTAAGGGAGTGTTTTTCGGGCGATCGGCATCGCTTGCTTACGCGCGCGGCTCACAACGAGCCACGACCGTAAGGGAGTGATTTTCGGGCGATCGGACATCGCTTGCTCACGCGCG
>DATGIL010000013.1:0-182410 GCA_035295745.1 Bryobacteraceae bacterium
GCTGCAAAGCGAAGCGGCATCCTATGAATGCCTGAGGCGAGAGCTTTTCGGGAGAGCCGGATGCGGGAAATCTGCACGTCCGGTTCGGGGAGGGGGAGGTAGGCCGCTCTCTATCACCTACCTCTCTACTCTACCGGCTCGCAGTCTCGGAACGCTTGCTTACGCGCGCGGCTCGTAACGTCTCGTGACGCGTGCGGATCGCAACGTCTCGTGACGCGTGCGGATCGTCAGTGTCTCGCGTGCCGCGAGCGTGGGGTGAGTAAGCGAGTAACTGATTACGTCGCCGCGGAAGTTGCTGCGGCCGCTTCGTCCTGCTGCCGTTTCTGGTGCAGCACGATGCTCTGCTGGTCGTCCACCGTGGCGATGGTGATGAGGCCGAGGCCGAGCCCCTTGAGCCGGTTGTTCCAGCGAATGTGGCCGCTGGATGGATCGAGGCAGAACATCTCCCCACCGGAGGCGGCGTACAGAGCACCATCCTGTAACACCACATTGACGAAATCGCCCCTCAGCTTGGTTCGCCAGATCTCCTCGCCGGTGGCGCGGTCGAGTGCGAGCACACAACCATGGATACCGATGTAGATCATGCATTCATGGTATCGCGGGATATCGCGACAATTCCTAACCGGTAACTTTTCCCTTCGTCATCAGTACTGTATTGGAAGAGCCTAGGTGACAAATGGGAAAACTGATTCAGGACGTGCGTTACGGACTGCGAAATCTGGCGAGGAGCCCCGGCTTCGTGCTGGTTGCGATGTTGACCCTGGCGTTGGGCATCGGCGCCAACACCACCATCTTCAGCGTGATTAACAATACGCTGCTGAAGCCCCTGCCATTTCCCGGATCCGAGCGGCTGGTGCTGGTGTGGGAGACATTCGGGAAAGGTCCGGACAATTGGAACATCGTCTCCGCGCCGAACTTCCACGATTTCGAACGGCAGAGCCACTCATTCGAGCACATGGCGATTTTCGATTCAGCGGGCAGAGGCTACAATCTTTCTCCGACGGTGAACGCGCGGGAGGCGGAACAGGTCTCCGGTCTGCGCGTTTCGGCGGGATTCTTCGACGTGCTGGGTGTCAAGCCACTGCTCGGGCGCACCTTTCTGCCAGAGGAAGAGTTTCTCGGCAAAGATCACGAGGTCGTCCTGAGTTACGGACTGTGGAGCAGTCGCTACAACGGCGACCCTTCGCTGGTGGGGCGGACGATTCGTATCGACGGCGCTGAGTTTACGGTGATCGGTGTGATGCCGCGCGACTTCGAATGGCAGTTCTGGAGCGGGCCACGCAAGCTGTGGGTGCCAGTAGGGTACACCAAGACCGACGTCGGGCGCGGCAACAACAGTTTTTTGTCCATCGCCCGCCTGAAGCCCGGAGTCAGCGTGGCGCAAGCCGCGTCGGAGATGGAAGCAGTCGGGCACAACGTGGCCGCACAGTACCCCAAGGACGACGCCGATATGGGCGCCACCGTATTTCCATTGGCCGAGTTCGGAATCCAAGGACTGCGCACCACCATGCTGACGCTGCTCGCGGCCGTGGCGTTTGTGCTGCTGATTGCATGTGTCAACGTGGCCAACCTGCTGCTGGCGAGAGGAGCCGCGCGGCAGAAGGAGTTCGCGATCCGGCTGGCATTGGGTGCGCCCGCATCGCGCATCGCGCGCCAGTTGTTTACCGAGAATGTGCTGCTGGCACTGGCGGGCGGTGTGGCGGGCCTCCTGTTCAGTGCCTTGTGCAATAAGCTGATGTTCCATGCGTTCAAGCTCGACGCTCTGTATCTGCCGATGCGGATTGTCGACGGCATCCCGATGGACGGCCGGGTTTTTGGATTCGCGCTGCTCACTTCGTGCGCGACCGGCGTGCTGTTCGGAATTGTTCCGGCGATCAATGCGTGGCGCACCGACGTGAATGCGCCGTTGAAAGAAGGCGGCCGCTCGGGTAGCAGCAGCGGGCAGAATCGCCTTCGCCAGGTTTTGGTTGCCTCAGAGGTCGCGCTCGCGTTGGTAGTTCTTTCGGGCGCGGGCTTGATGATCAAGAGCATGACACGATTATTGGGTGTCGATCCAGGGTTGAACGCGAAGAATGTCCTGATTTTGGGAATGTCGGTTCCGCAGGAGGAAATCTATGTCGGGCCGCCCGGATTGCCGCGCTTTTGCGACGACATCCAGGAGCATGTTGGTTCGATTCCAGGGGTTCTGTCGGTCGGGGCGATTGCGCATCTTCCGATGCGTGGGAACGCCGGCCGCTCGTTTCAGATCGAGGGCCGGGCGCCCGCCGACCCCGGAAAAATGCCGGGAGCGAGCTACACGGTGGCGTGCCCGAATTACTTCAAGACGATGGGCGTTCCGGTTCTGAAGGGCAGGGAATTTACTCGCCAGGATACGGTGAGCGCGCCGGGAGCGATCGTGATCAACGAAGCGATGGCGCGGGCGTATTGGCCGAATGAAGATCCTGTGGGCCGCGCCATCCGGTTAGGCGGAAGCGACGGACCCCGTCTTACGATCGTCGGCGTGGTGGGCAATGTGCACTTCCAGGGTCTGGACGCGCCGCCGCGGCGGCAGTTCTATCGCCCGTATATGCAGGCTGGGTGGCCAGTGATGTCGATCGTGGTGCGAACGGTCAACGCTCCAGCTACATTTACGGCGCCGGTGAAGCAGGCTTTGGCGAGTATCCTGCCGGAGTGGCCCGTGGCGGGCGTCGAGACGATGGAGGATGTGGTTCGGGGCTCGACAGGCTCGCGCCGGCTTCCCATGCTGCTCTTGAGTTGCTTTTCGGTGCTGGCCCTGGCTCTGGCGGCGGTAGGAATCGTCGGTGTGGTGGGGCATACGGTGACGCAGCGTACGCGTGAGATCGGGATTCGCATGGCTCTGGGTGCGAAGACTTTCGACGTCTTGCGGCTGATGGTGAATGGGAGCATGCTGTGGGTGTTGATCGGAATTGCGGTGGGCGCGGTGGGGTCGGCAGGCCTCACGCGACTGCTCGCCGGACTTCTGTACGATGTGCGTCCGCTCGATCCAGCGGTGCTTGGCGGTGTGTCGCTGTTGCTGGCGGCGGTGGCGCTGCTGGCGAGTTACGTGCCGGCGCGCCGGGCTGCTCGAATCGATCCAATCTCGGCTCTGCGCTGCGAGTGAGGAGATTTCGGGAGATTTCATGAAATGCGGGGCAGAAGAGCTGCGTGCCGTCAGGTATGGGGGGGCTGAGGGAAAAGCGTCGAGAGGAATCTCGACGCGGCAAAACAGGAGTGTTTGCGCCACCGCTGCTCGCGGAACGCTGACAACTCTCAAAAACCCACGCACACCAGCACGGGTTTCATGAAAGAAATTCGGGGCTTTGTAGTACCATATTCAACGTGAGTCGCGGAAGAGAGAAGCGAGGTGCCACGATTGTGGACGTCGCTTCGAAAGCGGGAGTCTCGTTGGGCACTGCCTCGCGGGTGCTGAACAATCGCCGCGGAGTGGATCCCGAATTACGCCGCAAGGTGACCGAAGCGGCACGCTCGTTGAGTTACGTGCGGGCTGAGAATGCGCGGCGTGCCTCGCGTGAGACTTGTCCGATCATCACGTTTGTTCTGAGCAATCGCGGTTTCCTGCACCCCGTGCACGCGCGCTTGCTCCAAGGCGCCGAGCAGTATTGCGAAGAGAGCGGGTTCTTCGTGGTGTTCAAGCGGCTCGACTACTCGGCAGATACGCCGCTCAGTGACTTGAAGCTCCCCACCCTACTACGGGAGCACGGTATCGCCGACTGCCTGATCCTGGCGGGCACCAACTATCCGAATCTGATCGAGGCAACGGAGCGCGCCGGCGTTCCCTATGTTCTCTACGGGAACAATCTGGTGGGAGAACACCCACACGGCGCCGTTGACCAGGCGCGATCGGACGACGCCACCGGGGCGCGCGAAGGCATGCGCTATCTCATCCGGCTGGGACATCGGCAAATCTGCTTCATTGGCGACATCGCGCAGCCTTGGTACGAAGTCCGGTATCGGGCCTACCTCGCGATGATGGCGGAGGCCGGGCTGGAACCGCTGGCGCAGACCGTCGGCCTCTCCCCGGACAACGCGCGCAACGGGTACGCTTCGACGGAAGCGATGCTGCAGCGGGGCCTGCCCATCAGCGCGATCTTCGCGGGAGCGGATGATGTGGCGTTCGGCGTGTGGGAGCAGGTGCGCCAGCGAGGTCTGCGGATTCCCGACGATATTTCGCTGCTGGGATTCGGAGACATGCCGGATGCGCACTTGATGGAACCGCCACTTACCACCGTGAGGATTCCGTTCCTGGAGATCGGCCGGCAACTGGCGCGAATGGCGATTGAGAAGGCGAATTCTCCCCGCTCGGCGCTGCCCGAGACGGTGATCCCCACCGAGTTGGTGCTGCGAGGCACCACGTGGCCGCGTCTGGAAGGCGGAAGCCTGGCGCTCGGCGATTCCGAAGCCGGACGCCGCGAGATTGGAGGAGTGTGAGACTCAGTTTACTGGCCCGAGCTGCGCTGCTCGGGATCGCGATCCCGTCTGCCGTGGCGGCGCAATCGCCGGGTTCGCCCGCGGGCGATCGAGCGTTCTTCAACGTGCTGGACTACGGCGCAAAGCGCGACGGCTCCGGATCGTCGACCGCCGCTTTTCGCAGTGCGATTGAAGCCTGCGCCAAGGCGGGAGGTGGAACCGTCTTCATCCCAGCCGGCCAGTATGTGTCGGGTGCGATTGAGCTGGTCAGCAACCTGACGCTCTACATCGACGCCGGCGCAGTGATCAAGTTCGCGGCCAATCGCGAAGAGTATCCGATGGTGAAGAGCCGATTTGAAGGCGTCGAAACGCAAGCGCCCGCGGCCATGATCGGCGGCCACAATCTGGAGAATGTCGCCATCACGGGACGCGGCACCATCATGGCGGTCAACGCGGATTGGCGCGCCCTCATGAGCGATCAATCGAATCGCGCGGCATGGACCGACATGCTGGGGAAGCTGGAGCGTAAGGAGAGTGTCCGTGAGGAACAGCGCGCGAAGGCTGCGCTCTCGCTGCGCGCCGATTTTATCCGGCCCGTCGAGAGCAAGAACGTGCTGATCGAGGGCATCCATATTATGGGTGGTCCGATGTGGGTGCTGCACATCCTCTACTGCGAGAATGTCGTGATTCGCAATGTGGTGGTGGAGAGCTTTCCGGGCGCGAATACCGACGGAGTGGACGTGGATTCCAGCCGCCATGTGCGCATCTCGGACTCTTACTTCGATACGGGCGACGATGCGATTTGTCTGAAGTCGGGCAAGGATGCCGATGGTTTGCGGGTGAATCGTGCAACGGAAGACGTGGCGATCACCAATTGCACGATTCATCGAGGGCACGGCGCAGTGGTATTGGGCAGCGAGACCTCCGGCGGCATTCGCAACGTAGTGGCGAGCAACATCGTGTCGCAGGGGACCGATCGCGGGATTCGCATCAAGAGCACGCGCGGCCGCGGCGGCGTGCTGGAGAATATTCGATTCGACAATTGGGTGATCGAGGACACGCCGAATCCCGCGATCGAGGTCACGAACTATTACACCAGAGCGCCCGCCGAGCCGGTTTCGGTGCGTACGCCGGTGTTTCGGAATTTCGCGATCAGCCACGTGACTATCAATCGCTGCAAGACCGCCGTCAGCATCGAGGGCCTGCCGGAGATGCCGGTAGAAGGACTGCGGCTGACGGACATCGTCGCGAATGCCAAGGAGGGATTGCGCGCATTCAATACCAAAGGACTGGAGTTGCACAACGTGCAGATCAATCCGGAGGAAGGCATCCCGTTCCTCATCCGCGACTCCACCGAACTTGATTTGGATGGCGTGCAGACGCGGAATCCCAAGCCGGGCGTTCCGGTAGTGCGTCTGGATCGCTCGAGGAATGTATCGCTCCGGAACAGTCTGGCGTGGCCGGGTAGCGACGTCTTCCTCTCGATGGCGCCAGGGATGAAGATCTTTCAGACCTCCAATGATTTGTCGGCTGCGGCCAGTGCGTCGAAGGACGAAGAGATGGACGCCTGGAAGGGGATCAACACACCGGACCGTCCCCAGAGATAGGTGTTACCGCGTAGGTGTTACCGCCGATTCAGTGCCAACTGATCGTACTTCAGCGACCAAAGCAGGTGGAAGCGGAAGGAGCCAGGCGTGATCTCGCATTCTCCCACGACCTTTGCTTCCAGATCGCCCACCTCCATGCCACTCGCCGCCAAGTCTCGAATGCGACTGAGCACGCGCGGATCGAGATACGGTGCGATCTCGGGATAGGGCGGCAGCACTTGCCTGCTGGAAGCGATCACACGCGCGTTCGGGCCGAGCACCGCCGTCGGATAGTTCCGGAAGGTGCGAACGAAATCGGGGCGGTACCAGGATGTCAACTGAGGCTTCGCCGGCGGGGTGGCCGCCGCGATTGCCGATAATTCGTTCCACAAATCCAGATACTGCCGCACCACTACCTGCCAGGAAAAAAGCTCGTGAACCCGGCGGCGACCGGCTTCGCCCCACTTCTTCCGCAGGCCGCTATCGCATACCAGCAACTCAATCGCGCGAGATAACTCCGGCACGTCCACACTGACCATCTGGGAAAGATAGAAGTGATCGAATAACCAATCTGAAAGTCCGGAATGATCAGCTAGGAGCCCATCGGCCTCAGCCCAATAGGTTGGTACGCGCAGCCCAGTGGACTCGTGAACGACCAGATCTTTATAGCCATCCCAATCGGAGCAAACCACCGGCAGGCCGCTGGCCATGGCTTCGAGAAGAGACTGGCCGAAGGTCTCCTGCAGATTGTCGCTAGGCGACACGAACAGGTCGCAAGCCGCGTAGAGCGCCGGCATGTCCGCGTCCGTCACGTTCTTGCGGATCGTAACCCGGTCACCGATTCCGAGTTGGCCTGCGAATGCTTCGACGCGGCGCGCGTATTCATGGAAGCTGTCGCCGCCCGCCAGAATTAATGTCGCGCGAGGCGTTGTCACGCGCCGCACCATGGTTTCGAAAGCAAGCACCAAGGGGAACAGGTCCATCTTGTCGTAGTGCGAAAAACGGCCCACATAGAGTGCTAGCACGTCATCTGGAGGCAGGCCGAGGCGACGGCGCAGTTCCGTCTGGTCACCAGGCCGAAAGATCTCCGGGTCGACCGCGAGAGGGATCTGGTCGAGGCGGCCTCGATATCGAAGGTCGATACCGGTTTCCCCGCCGAAGCCCTGTTGCAAGTGCTCCACCCAGTTGCGCATCACTTCGACGGCCGTGCTGGCGGTGCAGATGATGGAATCGTAGGGGCGCATTCCCAGCAGCATGGTGCCGAGGACGCGGGGAAGAAAAGACTGATAGCTGATGGTGTGAGTAAGCCCGGTAATGGGAATATTTCGGCCGGTCAAGCGGTTCCGCATGTCGGTCCACGGTCCGATATCGGGTGACCAGAGATTATGCAGGACGTGAAAGGGTTGCTGCTCGACCGCTGAGGCGAATTCTAGAAGACGGTGGCAGCGGATCCGCGGATCGGAACGCAACAACGCTCCTTCTGGTAACTCGGTCTGGAGCCCGCCGATGAAGAAGTGTAACTCATCGAAATCTCCGTATTGCAGAAGTGCACGAAGAAAGCGCCGCACAAAAACAGTCATTCCGTAGACGCCTTCGACGGGAAGTTGGTCGAGGGCGCCGGCCTCGGGGGAACCGAAGATACTTCCGAAGAGCTTCATCGAACTCAGACTATCAGTGGACGAGGCAAAAGGCCAATCTGATTTGCGGCTCGTGCATTGATCTGGTTTGCAAAATTCGATATCATCCGAGTACAACTTAGCAGTTCAGAATGTAAAAGACTCAAGGGCTTGCCGACATTCGGGCCTCGTAGTCAAGTAGCCTGTTTGCTGGAATTTACGGGGCGCTGCCGTGAGGGAGCGAATCAGCCCGAGCGAACGATTTGGTCATGAGCTGGAAGATTTGCGTCGCCACGACTTACTCGGGAACTTACGCTAATGTTTTCCCTGAATGGTTCAAAGGATGGGGAACACCAGCGAAGCGGGCCGGGCCGCTAATGACTGGGGATATGAGGTGGATACCCTCTGCCGCAGTCTAAATGGATCCGATCGGCCCCTGCCGGCGCGATGGCGGGAGCCAGACTATTCTGTTTGCCCTACGCGGGAGGCGGCGCCTCGGCTTTTGCGGGTTGGGCTGCTGGACTTCCATCTTACATTGGTGTGGCTGCAGTTCAGTTGCCAGGACGGGAAGAGCGCCACGGCGAAGTGCCATACCGTCGAATTACTAACCTTGTCGAAGTTCTAGCTAGCCAGATCGCCCCCCACTTAGACCGTCCCTTCGTATTTTATGGTCATAGCATGGGGGCGCTGATTGCTTTCGAGTTGACTCGGCAACTGCGCCGATGCCATCTCCCGATGCCGCAAGCGCTCTTCCTGGCGGCCTATCCGGCTCCCCACCTTCCGTTGTCCCGGTTTGCTTATCACGATCTACCTGATCCGGAGTTGATCGGGAAAATGGAGGAATTAGGACGCGTCGGCGCCGGACTCTTGGAGCATCCTGAATTGGCGGAGTACGCGCTGCCATTGCTGCGGGCGGACTTTGAAATGTGCGACACGTACCGGGCGGCAGAGGAGCCGCCACTCGATTGCGCTTTCGTAGTACTCGGCGGGACCGCAGACCACCACGTGAGCCGTGACGAACTGGCGGCCTGGAGAGTGCATACTCGCGGGCCGTTTCAGATGGAGATGATGCCCGGCAACCATTTCTTCCTGCAGAGTTGCCGTCCGTTGCTGCTCGAAAAGTTGTGTAGCCATCTCGAGAAGTTTTCCCGGCCGGCGGGCCGCCGTGAGGGGGCCTCGTCAGGCGATAATCGCCGCTAGAACTTTTGTTCTAAAACGTACGTTGCCAACGGTCAATTCTTGTTATTTTCTTAAGGATTTCGCCCAATTTCTTGTTACGATTCGGAAAACGTCGTAAAGTGTAAAGAAAGCTTTGTAGGCCATTCAGTAACGGGCATGAGCGCCGTAAAATGCGCTCGGATTCTGTCGGACAAACTTGTCAACTTAAGGAGAGACGAATGCCAAACGATTCGGTCGGTGTCCAAGGGGTCAGGACGGGAGTGGAATTCGCAAGCGAAGCTCTGGTTCCCGGTGGGAGCAACCTGGTGAAGGGCGATCTCATGCAGGGTGGTATTCACGCGGTTCTGGGTTTTGCGGCAAGGGCGGCTTTCGGGCTACCTGGCCTCCTTCTGGTCTCCGCAAACTCATTCACTAAGGCGGTTACCGGCCAGCACCTCTACGAACATTTGAACTTGGGTCCGCAAAGAGTAACATCGCCCAAGGACTAACTTTACCTTCGAACCGAAGGCGTTCGGGCCGGCTGATATCCAGGAGATCGGATTTCTCTCAGGCCGGCTGAACGCCAGTTCCACAGAATATTGGAGAAATAATTGTGGCGGATGAACCAACCGACATCCGGGCGCTCCAGACGTGTGCCCAGTTTACCGGCGAGTTACTAATCCCGGGCGGAAGCAATCTGGCAAGTGGCAATCTGCTGCTAGGAGGAATCTATGCCGGTGCAGGCTTACTCGCCCGGGCAATGTTCGGCCTTCCCGGATTGCTGCTGATTTCGACGGATTCATTTCTTAAAGCAACTACCGGGCAACATCTCCATCAGCACGTGGCGGCAGCGATTCACTCACCCGAATCGAGTCAAGTCGAGGAGTCTCCAGCCGAGTTGGAGTCGGCAACCGATGAGGCTGAACTGGACGGTGAAGAAACCAAGGCTACCACTCGAAAAGTAACCCGGAGCCGACCGAAGAAACCATGAAGAAGACAACCTACCTTTTCGGCCTTGCATCAGGCGTAGCGCTGGCGTGTTCCTGGAAGTTTCTAGTGAAAGAAGGAGTCAAGATCGGAGTAAAAGCGGGACGTCAGATCAAGAAAGTGTCGGAGCAGGCGTTGGAAGATCTCGAGGATGCCAGTAATGAAGCGATGCACGAGCTCGCGGAAGAGGATTTAGGGACGGGACGGTGATCCGAACGAAGGCGCCAGAAGAGACTGACCGATGGGGCCTCAGCCTCCGTTCCTCGATTCCGGGACGCCAGCGCTGGGATGTTCGTTCGCTGCAAGGCAGGCCGGACTTAGCCCGACACCTGGAGAAATGCCTGGGTAGCGTTCCGCGTGTTACAGAGGTTGTCGCGAATTCCGTCAGCGGGCGCGTACTGGTGGTCTACTCGGAGGCAGCAACCAAGCTGTATGTTGGGAGGCTGATTCGGGATTGTCTGGATAGGGCCAAGACGGAGCGACAGTCCGCAAAGTCGAACGGTGCCAACTCATTATTTGAGCTGGTCAAAAGCTCATTGCCAGAGCCGTCTTATGTAATGGCGCCTTTGGCGTTCTCCGTTCTCAGCTTCTCGGTTCATCTGTCCGAGGGCTTTTTTCTGGTTTCGACGATCAAGACCAAAGGCCAGGCGGCGGGCGGCGCCAATAAGCCTTCCGGTCTCTTCCGCACACTGACGCTCGGAAGCATGCTTAACGGCTTGGATGTCTGGGCGAGGTATCATCGCGGGCGTTTGTGGCGCAGGCTGGGCCAGTCGGTGCAGCAGAAACTGCGCAACGGCCTGATCGCCCGCATCGAGAATCAGGATCACGCTTTTTTCGATCGCAACGCAACCGCCCGCTTGATGAACCTGGTGACTCAGGACGCTGCCGGCGTGGGAGAACTTGTGGGGCGGGGCGGCGAGTTGGCTGTCGATAAGGCCCTCACGATTGTGGCTTGCGGATTCCTGTTGATCACGGCGTCCCCACTCATCGCACTGATGGCCGCGCTTCCCCTGCTGCTGCTCACGTTGCCGACGCGCTATTTCGGCCGGAAATCGGTGACGGCCTACGCTCGCCGGGGCGAGTTGGCCGGGCAGTTCAACGAGATGATCGAGAACAGCTTTTCCGGCATCAGCGATGTAAAGAGTTTTACCGCCGAACACCTGGAGCAGCAGCGTTTGAGCGATTGCGGCGAGGCGTGGTGCGAGGCTTCGCAGGAAGCGGCTTCGGTATCGGCGCTCGACTCGGGAATCTCTCGCGGAATTTATTCGATCGGCTTCTCATTGACTTCGGCGTTGGGAGGCAGCTTGCTGGCGGCGGGCAAGATCACTGAAAGACAGTATATGCGAGTGGTCTACATGTTCCCGCGGCTGCTGGACGCGCTGGGGGGCCTGGAGGAAGTGACCCGGCTCTATCACGTGGCACGGAACGCCGCGGAACGGATCACCCCGGTGCTGGAATCGCGACCGTCTATCCGCAACGGACCGAAGCGACATCCGCGTTCGAAAGTGCGGGGCGAGATTGTTTTTGAGAAGGTGAAGTTCAGTTACACTCCCGGCGTTGTGGTGCTGGATGATATTTCATTCCAGCTCGGCCCGGGACAGACTCTGGGAATCGTCGGTAAGACCGGTTCCGGCAAGAGCACGCTGCTCCGTCTTCTGATGCGGTTCTACGATGTCGATTCGGGGCGGATATTGCTCGATGGGACGGACATTCGCGAACTGGAACTCCGCGACCTCCGTTCGTCGGTGGCGTTAGTTAGTCAGGACGTGCATTTGTTTCACGGAACGGTGTACGACAACGTTTTGTACGGCCAGCCGCGCGCCGGCGAAGGCGCAGTGTTGGAGGCCCTGAGCGAGGCCAAGGCTGACGATCTATTACAAGCCTTGCCGGGCGGGCTCCAGGCGGACGTCGGGGAGCGGGGGCGAAAGCTTTCCGGCGGGCAAAAACAGCGAGTGGCCATCGCGCGAGCGCTGCTGAAGGATGCGCCGGTGTTGGCTCTCGACGAGGTGACCTCGCATTTGGATTATGAGACGGAAGCCGCGGTACAGAAGTCGGTACGTAACGTTGCCGCGCACCGGAGCCTGATCACCGTGGCGCATCGGCTCTCGACAATTCGGGACTCCGATCACATTCTGGTGCTCGACAACGGGCAGATTCGGGAGCAGGGCCGTCACGATGAGTTGGTGAATACAGGCGGTGTGTACTCCGCTCTTTGGGGGCTTCAGACGGGGACTTCGCAGACCCTGTGACATGTCGTGAGGTTCTGGCTGTATGACGCCAGATGCCGGCATGGAGCGTACGTAAGGTTCAACTATTTACGTGGGTTGTCTCGGCTTTGGCCAGTGGCGAGCCAAGGGCCTAGGGTGAAGTGTGTCGCTACATCTCGTTGCTGCGCGGCAGGCAGGTACGAATCGGGTACCAACGTTTTATGAGGCAAGGATCGTCAGGGGTGAGCATACAGACCGGCGCACGGAGCGGGCTCTGCGATGGAATTCTGTCGACGGTGGGTCACACGCCATTGGTACATCTCCAGCGCCTCTTTCCTGACGCTCCATTTCAACTGTTCGGCAAACTCGAGATGCTGAATCCTGGCGGTTCCGGCAAGGACCGTAGTGCCAAGAACATGGTCCTGGAAGCCTACCGCCGCGGAATCATCACTGGCCAGACGACGGTAGTGGAATCAACCTCGGGCAATCTGGGGGTCGGCCTGGCGCAGGTCTGCGGCTATCTGGGACTTCGTTTCGTCTGCGTGACTGACACACGGACGACCCCTACGAATTTGCGAATTCTGCGGGCGTACGGCGCGGAGGTGGAAGTGGTCACCCCTTCCGACGCGATCAACGGAGATCTGCTGGGGGCTCGCATCCGCAGGGTGAAGGAACTACTGCGCAAGATCCCGAACAGCTTCTGGGTGAATCAATATGCAAACGAGAACAATCCGCGGGCGCAGTACGGCACGATGGAGGAGATTCACCACGAACTGGGACGGATCGATTTCGTTTTCGTGGCGACCAGCACGTGCGGTACGCTCCGCGGCTGCCGCGAGTACGTGCGCGACCATCGGCTTTCGACCAAGGTGATCGCCGTGGATGCCGCGGGAAGCGTAATCTTCGGTGGCGCGTCGGGACGGCGGCTGATTCCCGGGCACGGTGCGTCTCGCGTTCCGGAACTTTACCAACCGGGGCTGGAAGACGTGTGCATCCGCGTTACGGATTTAGATTGCGTAAAGGGATGTTACCGCCTGCTTCGCCGTGAAGCTATCTTCGCGGGCGGCTCTTCAGGCGGAGTGCTGATGGCCATCGCGCGGCTGAGTGAGGCGATCCCGACCGGCGCCAACTGCGTGGCGATTCTGTGCGATCGCGGCGAACGCTACCTGGAGACGGTGTATTCGGAGTCGTGGGTTGCGGAAAATTTTGGCGATGTTGACGATTTATACGATGTCGCAGGCAAGCCGCACGAAAGAGCCGCGGCGGCGTTTCAGGGGACAGGCGACTGATGGGTTTTGGCGATCTGCTATTGCTTCGTGGTGACGAGATCGTGGAGTTGTTCCGCGGGCGGGAGCGCTCCGTGGTGGACGCGGTCAAGTGTGCCTACCAGGTCGCGGAACAGGGCGACTGCAGCATTCCCAATTGCCCCTTTCTGCGCTTTCCGGGCCATCCAGCAGACCGGATCATTCCCAAGCCTGCGTTTTTGGGGGGTGGATTTCAGGTCGCCGGTATCAAGTGGATCGGCTCCTTTCCTGGAAATCTGAGCAAGGGCCTGGAACGCGCATCCGCCACCGTGATTCTGAATTCGATGGAGACGGGGATTCCCGAGGCCGTTATGGAAGGCTCGGTAATCAGCGCGTATCGGACCGCAGCGAGCGCGGCGCTTGCTGCTGAGGTGCTGGGGGCGGGGAAGCTCGAGTCGCTGGGCGTCCTGGGCTGTGGCTTGATCAGCTTTGAGACGGTACGCTTTCTGCGGGCGCTGCAACCGGAACTGCGCACGATTCGCCTGATGGATTTGAGTTCGGAGCGTGCCGCGCACTTCCGCGACAGGTGCCGTGACTTCACGGGAGATCTGGAGATCGAGATTGTGGCGGATCCGCGCCGGGTGTTCGCGCACAGCAATGTAGTCGCGATCGCCACCACCGCTGTCGAGCCGTACCTGGAGGACTTGGGCGGCTGCTCGTCTGAAGCCACGATCCTGCACACGTCCCTGCGTGATTTGAAGCCCCAGGCGGTTCTCATGGGCGACAACGTTGTGGACGATATCGAGCACGCCTGCAGCAATGCCACATCGCTCGATCTCACGGTGAGGCAGCAGGGCAATCGGGATTTTGTGCGCGCCACCATCGGCGCGGTGCTGTTGGGAAAGGCTCCCGCTCGAGTTGGGGGGCGGCCTGTGATCTTCAGTCCGTTCGGCCTCGGAGTTCTGGATTTGGCGACAGCGCACCTGGCTCGCACCCTCGCCATGCAAGAGGGCGCGGGCACCCGGATCGACGGATTCCTGCCGACTCCCTGGACTGAACGGCACTACTGAGTAACGACTATGCGGTCCACGCAGAGGAGTGATTACGCCAGCATTTCCGCATTGCTAGCGGAGCGCGCTCGCGAACACCCGGACCGCTTGGCTTACCTCTTCCTGGAGAATGGCGAGCACGAGACCGCGCGACTCACATATGGGGATTTGGATCGGCGTGCGCGGCAGATCGCGGAGACTCTCCGAGGCATCGCAGAGCCGGGTGATCGGGCACTGCTGCTCTATCCTTCGGGTCTGGAGTTCATTTGCGCGTTCATGGGATGCCTGTACGCGGGAGTGATTGCGGTTCCAGCGTTTCCGCCACGACGCAATCGCAATGTGCAGAGATTGCGGGCGATCGTTTCCGACGCCGGCGCCAAGGTAGGACTGACCAGCAAGGAGACCTGCAAGAATCTGGAGATGCAGGCGGCGGGATTCGATTCGCTGCTGCAGATCCGGTTCGCGGTGACCGATGGGGAAACGGCGCACGAGACATCGTTCACGCCTCTAGCCGTGGGGCGAGATACCCTCGCCTTTCTGCAATACACTTCGGGATCCACGGGCACGCCGAAAGGCGTGATGGTCAGCCACGGGAATCTGCTCGCCAACCTGGAAGTGATACGCCTTGCCGCGGGATACGACGATACGACCATTTTTCTGGGCTGGCTGCCGCTGTTCCACGACATGGGGTTGATCGGCAATGTTCTCGTACCGCTTTATCTGGGTATTCACTCGGTGCTGATGGATCCGGCGGCGTTTATCCAAAAACCGGTGCGGTGGTTGAGAGCGATCACGAAATATCGCGCTACCAGCAGCGGCGGACCCAATTCCGCATACGAGCTGTGCCGCCGCAAGATCAGTGCGGAGCAAAAGATCGGATTGGATCTCAGCACCTGGAGCGTGGCTTTCAACGGCGCCGAGCCAATCCGCACAGATACGATGGAGGGGTTCGCGTCCGATTTCCGCGATTGCGGATTTGAGGCGAACTGCTTTTTCCCCTGCTATGGATTGGCCGAAGGGACGCTGCTCGCGACAGGTAAGGGCAAAGGCACTCCTCTGGCTTCGGGCGTGTTCGAGCCGCGGGAGCTAGAACGCGGGAGGGCGGTGCCTTGTGCGGAAGAGAACGGGCGCAGGTTGGCATCGAGCGGGAATACGTGGAACCACCACGAGGTGCGCATCGTTGATCCCGAGAGTTTGCGACCGTGCGCCGACGGCGAGCTGGGCGAAATCTGGGAGTCCGGTGCGAGCGTCGCGTGCGGCTATTGGAATCGTCCCGACGATTCCGAACGGACTTTTCGTGCGCGGCTGGCGGACGGCACCGGGAGCTACCTGCGCACCGGGGATCTGGGTTTCCTAGTCGACGGTCAACTGTTTGTCAGCGGGCGCTTGAAAGATCTGCTGATCGTCCGCGGCCGGAATCACTATCCGCAGGATCTGGAGCGCACGGTGGAAGAGTGCCACCCAGCGCTGGTGCCCAATGGTGTCGCGGCGTTCGCGGTGGAAGTTGACGGAGCGGAGCGGGTAGTGGTGGCGTGCGAAGTGCGGCGCGAGAGCCTGCGCGGTCTCGACGTCGAGGTAGTGGTGGCTCGAATCCGGCAGTCGCTCGCCGAGGAGCACGAAGTGGAGTTGCACTCTGCGCTCCTGTTGAAGCCCTCTGGGATGCCGCGGACCTCGAGCGGCAAGATCCAGCGGCACCAGTGCAAGGCTGGATATCTGGGACAGGCAGAACTGCCCGTGGTGGGTGAGTGGCGGCGGGTTCCGGTTCGCATCGCTGAGGGCGCTCGCGATCTGCGGCAGTGGCTGGTGGAACGATGTGCGGCGGTAGTCGGGGTGGCGGCGGCGCGAATCGACACGCGGCAGCCGTTCAGCAGCTTCGGGATCGACTCGAAGGAAGCGGTCGCGCTCTCAGGCGAGCTTCAGGAACTGCTCGGCCGCACTCTTCCTCCCACGCTCGTCTACGATTACCCCAATATTGAGGCACTCGTGGAATATCTGGAGGGAGGCGGAAACGGCCGCCAGCGTGTCACTTTAGCTCGCACGAGCACGGCGGGAATCGCCATCGTCGGGATAGGTTGCAGATTCCCACGCGCTGCCAATCCCGAGCAATTCTGGCAACTGCTGCGAGACGGGGTGGACGCGATCACTCCCCGGCGTCCGAATGCGGGCGCGGAGGCGCCGGGCGACGTGCTTTGGGCGGGATACCTGGACGAAGTCGATCGCTTCGACGCCGAATTCTTTGGGATCAGCGGGCGCGAGGCAGAATTGATGGATCCGCAGCAGCGGCTTCTGCTCGAGGTCGCGTGGGAAGCGGTGGAGCACGCAGGAGTAGCGCCACGCTCGCTCGCAGGTACGCGCACGGGCGTCTTCGTTGGGATCAGCAATCTGGATTATCTTCGCCTGCAGGGTGACAGTGCAGCTGGCGGAGAGCCACATTCGCCTACGGGCAATGCGCTCAGCATCGCGGCCAATCGGATCTCGTACGTGATGGACTTGCGCGGTCCCAGTTGGGCCGTGGATACTGCATGTTCGTCATCGCTGGTGGCGGTTCACCAGGCGTGCCGGAGTTTGGCGGAAGGCGAGTGCAATCTGGCGCTGGCTGGAGGCGTAAATCTGATTCTGGCTCCGCAACTTCACCAGGCTTTTTCGCGCGCCGGAATGCTCTCACCCAACGGCCGCGCGAAGACTTTCGATGCCGACGCGGACGGGTATGTGCGCGGCGAGGGCTGCGGGATGGTGGTCCTGAAACGGCTCGACGAGGCCGTGCGCGATGGCAATTCGATCTTGGCGGTGGTTCGCGGATCGGCGGTGACACAGGACGGCAGAAGCAACGGGCTCACGGCACCGAACGGCCACGCGCAACAGGTGACGATCGCGCAGGCGCTCTCCAATGCCGGTGTGGAGCCCCGGGAAATCGGTTACGTGGAGGCGCATGGCACGGGGACTCCACTGGGCGATCCGATCGAGATCAATTCGCTAACGGCGGAACTCGGGCGGGAACGAGGGCCAGTGGATGGATGTTGGATCGGCTCGGTCAAAACGAATATCGGGCATCTGGAATCGGCGGCCGGCATCGCGGGGCTGATCAAAGCGGTGCTGGCGCTGCGGCACGAGACGATACCGCCGCATTTGCACTTGCGGCGATTGAATCCGCACATTCGGATCGAGGGTACGCCGTTCGCAATTCCGGCGGGCGTCGAGCCGTGGCTGCGCGGGGAGAAGCGAAGGCTTGCAGGGGTGAGCTCTTTCGGGTTCGGCGGAACTAACGCACACGTGGTGATTGAGGAAGCTCCCGTGCCTGCGGTGGTTTCGCAGATCGCGGAATCTCCTCTGCACCTGCTGGCGCTGTCGGCGCGGACACCCGCCGCACTCGACCAACTGTGCGGCGAGTATGCGCGGTGGATCGAAGCGCATCCGGAGTCGAGCCCTGCCGAGATCGCGTTCAGCGCCAGTGCGGGCCGGACGCACTTCGAGTATCGCCGCGCGCTGGTGGCCGGCAGTACGGCTGGATGGGTCGAGCAGTTGAAAGTGGCGGGTTCGCGGACCTTCGCCCGTGAACCTCGCATCGCATTCCTGTTCACGGGGCAAGGATCGCAGTACGCCGGGATGGGCCGCGAGCTCTTCGAAAAACACGCGGGCTTTCGGGCGCAGATGGAACGTTGCGCCGCGATTCTGCAGCCCATGCTCGAAACGCCGCTGCTCGACGTCCTCTATGGCAATGCGGGGCGGCTGCTGGACGAGACGCGATATGCCCAGCCGGCGCTGTTCGCGTTGGAGTATTCGCTGGCCAAATTGTGGATGGCGTGGGGAATCACGCCGGCTGCGGTGGCCGGGCACAGTGTCGGGGAGTTGGCGGCGGCATGTGTAGCGGGCTGCTTCAGCCTGGAAGACGGACTGCGGTTGACCTGTGAGCGCGGCCGGTTGATGCAGGAGGCCCCTGGCGCGGGGGCGATGCTCTCAGTTTTTGCAGCGCCTTCAGATTTGAAGCCATGGATCGAGCGCCATGCTTCGGACCTGGCGATCGCCGCGATGAACGGTTCGCGGCACACCGTGATCTCGGGCAGTGAGCCGGTGGTGCGCGGAGTCGAAGACGAACTGCGAGCGAACGGCATCAGTTCGCGACGCCTCAACACCTCGCACGCGTTTCATTCGCCGCTGATGCGAGAGGTGCCGGGCGAGTTGGCCCAGACTGCTGCCGGCATTGCGTATCGGGCGCCAGTATTGGCGGGCATCTCGACGGTGACGGGACGGGCGGTTGTAGATGAATGGTCGCGGGCTGACTACTGGACGTCGCAGATCCTCTCGCCGGTGCGATTCTCGACCGCGATGGAGACGCTGGCGGGGAGCGGCATCGACGTCTTTCTGGAAGTGGGCCCCACTTCAACTTTGACTGCGATGGGTCGAGACGTGGTCGGTGGCGAGCGTTCCTGGGTGGCGAGTCTGCAGCCGAATCGGGGCAACTGGGAGTCGATGCTGCACGCACTCGCGGAAATTTACGAACGCGGGGCGGAAGTCAATTGGCAGGCGTTTCCTCACCAAGGCCGGCGCGAGAGGCTGCCTGTACCGACTTACCCGTTTCAGCGGCGTCGTTATTGGTTCACAAATGACCCGGATCCTGCCGTTCCGGCCAACGTCGGGGGATTTCAGTTCTCGCTGATGTTCTTCGCCGCGAGTGAAGACGCACTGTCGCGGGACAAATACCGGCTGGTGTTGGAAAGCGCGAAGTACGCGGACCGCCACGGATTCGCGAGCGTTTGGGTACCGGAGCGCCACTTCACGAAATTCGGCTGCCTGTATCCCAACCCCGCCGTGCTGCACGCTGCATTGGCGACCGCGACACAGCGGATCCGATTGAATGCGGGTAGCGTGGTGGCCCCAATACACAATCCGATTCGTATCGCCGAGGAATGGGCGATGGTGGACAACCTGTCCGAGGGGCGCGTCGGCATCTCGTTCGCGGCTGGCTGGAATCCGGACGATTTCGTGTTCTTTCCGGAACGATATGACGACCGCGTCAGCGAGATGATGGGCGCCGTCCACACCGTGCAAAAGCTGTGGCGTGGTGAGTCGCTGGAGGCCATCAGCGGCAACGGCAAGGCGATTCAAGTGAAGCTCCAGCCTACGCCAGTGCAGCCGGAACTGCCTGTCTGGTTGACCGCCGCCGGTAACCCCAACACGTTCATTCGCGCGGGAGAGATCGGCGCCAACCTGTTGACACACGTGCTCGACCAGGACGAGGAGCAACTGGCGCAGAAGATCGCGCTGTACCGGCAAGCGCGAGCAGACCACGGTTTCGACCCCGCGGCGGGACGCGTCACCGTCATGCTGCATACCTTTGTGGGTGACGACGCAGCGCGGGTTCGCGAACAGGCACGACGCCCATTCTGCAAATACATCAAAGGCAATTTCGGACTCTTGCGCGGGCTGGCGCAAAGCCGTGGGCAGAACGTCGACGTGTCGGCGCTCTCAGAGCGCGATCGCGACGAGTTCGTAGAGTTTCTGTACGAGCGATTCGCGTCAACGAGGGGTTTGATCGGCACGCCGGAGAGTTGTCTCGATCTGATTGGGAGGCTGGAGCGGATCGGCGTCAATGAGGTCGCGTGCCTGCTGGATTTCGGCCCGTCCGTTGATCAGATTCTGAACAATCTGCCGCATCTCTTTCGGCTGAAGCAACTCTATGAGTCGAAATCGAATGTTCCCGCGACTCCCGTTGTGGCGCACCCTACAGTTCCGAAGAGGGTGACAACGGAACCTCAGGTTGCCTGTTATGGGCGGTCGTGGGACCGGCTTGCCACGAGGGTCGAAGCCCTGCAGGCTGATGGAAGATGGCTGGTGGTGTCCGATGGCGGTCCCCTGGGCGAGCATTTCGTAACGAAAATGCGAGGTGGCAGGCAGACTTGTGTTCTGGTCGCGCCGAATAGGCTGGATCGAGCAACGATCGATGGACCTTGGACAGGTGTAGTCGACCTCGCGAGTTCCGCGCCAATCGAGAGTAAATTGCACCTGCTGCAGTCGCTGCAATCGCAATCCCATGAGCCGAGGCCGCGATTGTGGCTGGTCACGTCAGGCGCGATGCCAGTTGCCGGATCGGCCTGCCCTGGCTTTGCACAGGCGCCTTTGTGGGGACTCGGACGCGCGATGGCGATCGAGCACGCGGCACTCTGGGGCGGGCTGATCGACCTCGAACCCGACGCGGCCGCGGAGCTGTCTGCAAGCCATTTGATATCGGCAATCGCGGCCACGGATGGTGAGGATATGGTCGCGTTCCGGGGCGCCGATCGTTACGTTCCACGGCTGGTCCGTTCGGAATATCAGAAGCACGGCGCGGATCTGCGCTTCTCCCCCGAAGCGACATATTTGATCACCGGCGGCACAGGTGGATTGGGCCGAAAAGTGTCGCAATGGCTCGCGCAGAGAGGCGCAGGCCACCTGGTGCTGGTGGGCAGGAGCCCGCTCACGCCTGACGGGGTCGAAGCGGTCAAACAGATCGAGGCCGCCAATGCGCGCGTTCATGTGCTCCAGGCCGACGTCGCAGTCCGGCAGGATATGGAGCGCGTATTTGAACGGATCGCCTCCTCGATGCCGGCGCTCAGAGGAATCTTTCATCTCGCAGGGGTACTCGCCGATCGTTCACTTGTGGACGAAAGTCCGGAGAGCTTTCGCCGAGCCGCCGCTGTGAAGATCGAAGGTGCGCGGAACTTGCACGAGTTGTCTTCGGGCATCGAACTCGATCACTTCGTGCTCTTTTCGTCTGTGGCATCGCTGGTCACGATGCCGGGACAGGGCAACTATGCGGCGGCGAATGCGTTCCTGGACGCGCTGGCCCATTTCCGCAGATCGATGGGAAGGCCGGCTCTGAGCGTGAACTGGGGTCCGTGGGCGGCAGTGGGTCACGCGGCCACCAGCTACGGACGAAACGCCCATCAGCGCCTGGCGCAGATGGGGATTCGCGCCATGCCGTCGGAGATCGCGATCGCCTCGCTCGAACGATTGATGCAAGGACACGCACCGCAGGCCGCCGTGGTCGACGTGGATTGGAACCGCTTTTTTGAAGCCGATCCGGCCGCTGCGCAGTCCGCCTTTTTCTCGCGTCTGGCACCACTTAAGAACCGCACGCACCGTACTCAAAGCGATCCGACGCTGATCGCCAGATTGACAGCGCTGCCGAAACGAGAGCGGAAAGCCGAACTTCGCGCGTTTCTGACGAACTTGATTGGGTCGACGCTTAAGCTCGATGCCGCTGCGATTCCAACGGCACGCGGGCTGTTCGATCTTGGCCTGGATTCGATTCTGGCTTTGGAATTGAAGGGCCGGCTTGAAAATTCTATCGGCAAATCGCTGCGTGCGACTTTCTTCTTTACGCACCCTACGATCGATTCGGTAGTGGATTACCTGATCGAAGATCTGTGGCCGGCGGAACCCGAGCAGGTCGCTCCAACTGCGACCCAGGCGACCTCGTTGGCCGAACCAGAGGATGACCTCGCTCGATTGATCGCCGAGGAAATCGGCATGACGAGGGCGGCACGCCAGTGAGGAAGCGATGAGCGAGCCGCCAGTCGATTATCGGGCAACTCTGGCAGCGGCGCTGCAGGAGCTGCGGCTGCGTCGCGCCGAGATCGCCGACCTGAAACGCAGGCACCAGGATCCCATCGCCGTGGTGGGGATGGCTTGCCGGTTTCCCGGTGGCAGCACGACTCCAGAGAAATTCTGGGAACTGCTCGATGGGCAAGTGGACGCTGTGATCGAAGTTCCGCGCGATCGTTGGGACATCGATGCGTTCTACGATCCGGATCCGTCCGCGCCTGGCAAGATGTCGACGCGGAAGGGAGCGTTTCTTCGCTCGGTGGATGGGTTCGACGCCCTATTCTTCGGCATCTCGCCGCGGGAAGCCTCGTCGCTCGATCCGCAGCAGAAGATCTTGCTTGAAGTTGCGTGGGAGGCTCTGGAGAATGCCAACCTGGCCCCAGACCGACTCCACGGACAGCCGGCAGGAGTCTTTGTCGGAATCACGTGCTTCGATCACGCCGTCATGCGGCCGGCTGCACAGTCATACAGCATCTATGACGGCACCGGGAGCGCGCTGAACATGGCAGCGGGGCGTCTATCGTATGTGTTGGGGCTTACCGGCCCGAGCATGGCAATCGACACCGCGTGCTCCTCGTCGCTGGTTTCGCTGCACCTCGCCTGCGAGAGCTTAAGGTCGGGTGAAAGCGAGACGGCACTGGCCTGCGGCGTCAATCTGATGCTCTCGCCAGAAGTGATGGCGAGTTTCACGAGGGCCCGCATGATCGCGGCAGATGGCCGCTGCAAGACTTTCGACGCGGCGGCGGATGGTTACGTGCGCGGCGAGGGCTGTGGCGTTGTGGTGCTCAAACTGCTTTCGGATGCCGTCGCGCACGGCGACCGGATTTTCGGAGTGATTCGGGGCACGGCCGTCAATCAAGGCGGACCGAGCGGGGGCCTGACGGTTCCGAGCAAGATCGCGCAAGCCACGGTGATGCGGAGGTCGCTCGAACGGGCCGGTGTCGCCGCCGAATCGGTCTCCTACGTGGAAGCCCATGGGACAGGAACAGCCCTCGGGGACCCGATCGAACTGGAAGCATTGGCAGAGGTCTACGGGATAGACCGCCATCGTGCGAATCCGCTGTGGGTCGGTTCCGTAAAGACCAATATCGGGCATCTGGAGCCGGCGTCTGGAGTCGCAGGATTGATCAAGGTGCTGCTCGCCTATCGGCACGGCCGAATTCCCGCGAGCCTGCACTTTACCAAACCCAATCCGCATTTCGCCTGGGATCAGGCGGCCCTGCAAGTGGCTGCGGAACCCGTGGCGTGGCCCGTTGGCGGCAAGCGAATCGCCGGCATCAGCGCTTTTGGTTTCAGCGGGACCAATGCGCATGCGATTGTCGAGGAGCCGCCCATAAGGGAAGCGGCAGCCGAATCGGCGCGTACGTGCGACGTCCTCACTTTGAGTGCGAAGTCAGAAGAAGCTCTGCGGGAGTCGGCGGCCAGGTGGGTGCAATTTCTGACGGAGCAGCCTGCCTCCCAATTGGCATCGATTTGCCGTGCCGCAGGTGAGGGACGGAATCATTTTTCGCATCGCCTGGCTGTGCCGGCCGCCGACATTGCGAAGGTTCGCGAGGGGTTGGCGAGTTTTCTGGACGGACAGCAGACGGGCGTCTTCCGGGGCAAGGTCAAAAGCGGCGCGCCGCCGCGCGTGGCGTTCCTGTTCACGGGGCAAGGCTCGCAGTACGCGGGTATGGCGGCGGAGTTGTATCGGACCGAGCCGCTCTTCCGGCGGCATCTCGACCATCTCACGTCTGTTGCGGGAGAGCCGAGACTTCTCGATCTGATGCTCGTGCATGAGGGTGCGCAGGACGAAATTCACCAGACGGCATTCGCTCAGCCCGCGCTGTTTGCGCTGGAATACGCCTTGGCGGAATTGTGGATCTCCTGGGGAGTGCGGCCCGACGCAGTGATGGGGCACAGCATCGGCGAATATGTCGCGGCGTGTGTGGCTGGCGTGATGACTCCCGACGATGCGATGCGCATCGTCGCGGCACGCGGTCGGCTGATGCAAAGCCTTCCCCAGGATGGCGCAATGCGCGCGGTCTTCACCACGGCGGATCGCGTTCGCGCCACGTTGGCCGGGTTCACCGGCGAGGTGGGTATTGCGGCTGTCAATGGGCCCGCGAATGTAGTCATTTCGGGCCGTCGAGAGGCGGTTGAAGCCGTTGCAATGCGGCTTGCTGCTGCGGGGGTCCGAAGCAAGGAATTGAGGGTCTCGCATGCCTTTCATTCGCAGCTGATGCAGCCAATGCTGGATGAATTCCGCAGCGTGCTGCGCAGCGTGAAATTCTCCGCGCCAGAATGCAAGTTGATCTCGAACATCACTGGAAAGCCTGTCGGCGTGGAGGTAACGGAAGCTGATTACTGGGTCCGCCACGTGATGGCTCCAGTGGAATTCCATGGCAGCGTCGAGGAACTCGGTGCGTCAGGAATCGAAGTCCTGCTGGAGATCGGTCCCGACGCCGTGTTGACGGAGATGGGGCGTCAATGCCTGCCCCAGGCGGCAGACCGATTCGTGCCGACCTTGCAGCGGCGTGCGTCCTCGCAGCACGCGCTATCGGAGAGCGTCGCATCGCTCTATGTGCGCGGGGTGGAATTCGATTGGGCAAAATTCTACCACGGTGTGCCACAGCCGGATGCGATCCTGCCGAACTATCCGTTCGAGGGGCGGACGGAAGCGCGCATCCCGGTGGGCGGCCCGATGCGCGATTGGCTCTATCGCGTGGAGTGGCAGCAGGCCGGCCCGGTGCCGGAGGCTGCCAGCGGTGAATCGAAATGGCTGGTGATCGCGGACCGGCGGGGTGTCGGAGAGGATTTGGCGAGGAGGATTGCGGGCGCGTGTCTGACGATCGGCCCAGATGACGATTTCCGCGAGGCGCTCGCTGAGCTTTCGGGCCCGGTGCGAATCGTGTTCCTGCGCGGCCTGGACGCCCCCGATGCGGGCGGGCTGAACGCTGCATCGCTCGAGCAGTCGCAGCTGGGCGGTTGCGGCGCTTTGCTTGAATTGGTGCGCGCCCTGGAAGGCAATCAGCGCATCCGGCCACGAGTTTGGATCGTCACGCGCGGCGCTGTGGAAGCGGGGCAGGGGCCCGCGATTACTGGACTGGCACAGGCTCCCTTGTGCGGTTTCAGTCGTGGCATGCTGCTCGAAAGACCAGAGTGGGCAGGCGCGGCGATCGACCTGGACCCGTCATTGCCGGGCGGCGAAGCAGCCATGCTGTTGGCCGAGATTCTAGCCCAGTCTCACGAGGATCAGATCGCCTTCCGCGCGGGGACGCGCCTCGTGCCGCGACTGCGCCGTGGCGTCAATGGCGAGCTGGCGCCCTTACGGGTTGAGCCCGACGCGGCCTATTTGATCACCGGCGGCCTTGGAGCGCTGGGCATCGAGGCGGCACGATGGTTGGCTCGGTCGGGTGCCCGTCACCTGGTGTTGGCCAGTAGACGAGAGAGGCTTTCGGATAAGGCGGCTCAAATTCTGGAGGAGTTGCGGTCCACTGGGATCACGGTACACGCGGAGCGCGCGGACGTCGCGGATGAGTCGCAGGTCGTGGCGCTGTTCGATCGGATTGCGACGCAGGGTGTTCCGTTGCGTGGTGTGATTCACGCCGCAGGCCTTCCTGGATATCGCTCGCTGACCGGGCTCGATGGCACGGAATTATGGGAGATGTTTCGCCCCAAGATCGCCGGCGCATGGAATCTGCATAACGCCTGCAAGGACATTCCGCTGGAGTTCTTCGTCTGCTACTCGTCGATCGCGTCGGTCTGGGGATCGCGCGAGCAGACGCACTATGCGGCGGCAAACCGCTTCCTCGATGGGCTGGCACATTACCGGCATGCGCTCGGACTTCCGTCCCTGGTGGTGAATTGGGGACCATGGTCCGGCGGCGGCATGAATTCGGCAGAGATCAACCGTCTGCTGGAGCGCGTGGGTGTGCAGACGTTGCCGCCGGAGAGCGCTCTGGAGACGATGGGACATCTCATCGGCGCAGGCGTCACGCAAGCAGCCGTTGCCCGCATCGATTGGCCCCGTTTCCGAGGCTCTTATGAAGCGAGAGGTAAGCGTCCACTGATCGAAGGTATCGACGATCGGCCGGGCGCGATACCAGCAGGCGCCGCACTCCCGGCGACAGGCTTGAATTTGCACGCTGCGCCCAAGAGCCGGCAGGAGTTGGCCCAGTGGCTTCGCGAGGAGACCGCCCAGGTGCTGGGCCTCGGCGCAACCCTACCTGAGTGCGATCGCGGCTTCTTCGAGTTGGGCATGGACTCGCTGCTCACCGTGGAGTTCCGTACCCGCCTGGAAAGAGCGCTCGAAAGACCACTCCCCGTGACCTTGGTGTTCGACCACCCCACCATCGCGGACTTGGTGAACTATCTTGCCGGAGATGAGGCGCCATCGATCGCCGCTGTTCCTGCAAGCAGCACGGGCGATCCGATTGCCATTATCGGGATGAGTTGCCGGCTTCCAGGTGCGGCCGATCCAGAGGCATTTTGGCGATTGCTCCGAGACGGTGTGGACGCGGTCACCGAAGTTCCCCCCGAGCGCTGGAATCTCGAGCAGTATTACGATGCCGATCCCGAGGCCCCAGGCAAGATGTATTCGCGGCACGGCGGCTTTCTCGATGCCATCGATCGATTCGATGCCGCCTTCTTCCGGATTTCGCCGCGGGAGGCTTCCTCGCTCGACCCGCAACAGCGTGTGTTGTTAGAAGTGGCCTGGCACGCGATCGAGGATGCGGGTATTGCGCCCGATCGTCTACGGGGCAGCAACAGCGGAGTCTTCGTAGGGGTCACCACCAACGACTACGCCCGCCTGCAGATGAACGGCGGCGCCGATCGCCTGGACGCCTACTTCTTCACCGGCAATCCGCTGAATACGGTCGCCGGCCGCATCTCTTATGTACTCGGCTGGAACGGGCCGAGCATGGCGATCGATACCGCGTGCTCGTCATCGCTTGCGGCGATTCATGCGGCATGCCAGAGCCTGCGAAATGGCGAGTGCGAACTGGCGCTGGCCGGTGGCGTAAACCTGATCCTCTCCCCGGAGAACACGGTCGCGGTTTGCCGCACCCGGGCCTTGGCACCCGACGGCCGTTGCAAAACGTTCGACGCGGCGGCGGATGGATTCGTCCGCAGCGAAGGATGTGGAGTGGTGGTGCTGAAGCCGCTCGCGGCGGCACAGCGTGACGGAGATCGGATTCTGGCACTGGTGCGCGGTTCCGCCACCAATCACGACGGTGCATCGAGCGGCTTCACGGCGCCCAACGGGCGCGCACAGGAGGCCGTGATTCGGAAGGCTCTCGGGTCGCTGCCGCCTGGGGCAGTCGACTACGTAGAAGCCCATGGGACAGGCACGGCGTTGGGCGATCCCATCGAGATGCAGGCGCTCTCGGTGGTCTATGGCGAAGGCCGCGCACCCGATCGGAAGCTGTTGGTGGGTTCGGTGAAGACCAACATTGGCCACACCGAATCGGCAGCCGGTGTGGCGGGCGTAATCAAGACAGTCCTCGCACTTAGAAACAGTGAGCTTCCGGCGCACCTTCATTTCCGCACACCCAGTCCCCTGATTGCGTGGGACAAGTTGGCGGTGCAGGTCTCCGACAAACCTACACCGTGGCCGGCTAATGGGCGCAAGCGGATTGCAGGTGTGAGCGCGTTTGGAGCGAGCGGGACCAATGTTCATCTGGTGCTGGAAGAGGCGCCGGTGCAGCCGGAGTCGCCGGCGATGGCCGTTGGGCCGCAGGCACTCGTAATCTCGGCGAAGAGCGAGGAGGCGCTGCGCGAGTTAGCATCGCGATACGCGGAAGCGATCGGTAACAGCGGCGCCGGGCTCGCGGACATTTGCTTCTCGGCGGCTACGGGGCGGTCGCATTTTGCATCGAGGCTGGGAGTCCGCGCGGAGTCGGCACAGGAAGCTGTGGCGAAACTGAAGGCTGCCGCGGAAGGCCGGTCGGAGCGCGGCGTCTTCCGCTTGACGGGCCGTAGTTCGGAGCCGCGCATCGCATTTCTCTTCACCGGACAGGGATCGCAATATGCCGAGATGGGCCGCGAGCTGTATCACGCGGAGCCTGTCTTTCGGAGCACTCTCGATCGGTGTGCACAGATCCTCGCGGGAGAGCTCGAACGTCCGTTGCTCGACGTTATGTTTGCGGGTCCGTCTGACGACCACTCCCTCGACCAGACCGCGTATTGTCAGCCTGCGCTCCTGGCGCTCGAAGTGGCATTGGGTGACCTGTTGGCCTCGTGGGGTATACGGCCCGCAGCCGTGATGGGACACAGTTTGGGCGAGTATACCGCGGCGTGCGTTGCCGGTGCGCTCACCCTGGATGACGCACTCCTGCTCACGGCGGCACGGGCACGGCTGATGCAGTCCCTGCCGCGGAACGGAGCGATGGCAGCGGCCTTTGCCGATGAAGCCACGATCCGGCGGGGCATTGCGGCATTCGGCGGCCTGCTCAGTATTGCGGCCGTGAACGGGCCTCGGAACATCGTGATTTCGGGCGATGCCGTGGCGCTGCAGCGTGTGCTGGAGCAACTTCGTGAGACTGGAGTCGAGAGCCGTCCACTGACGGTTTCGCACGCCTTTCATTCGCCCTTGATCGAACCGATGCTCGATGACTTCGAGCGCATCGCGAGCAAAGTTTCCAGTTCCAAACCGACGATTCCGCTGTACTCGAACCTCACGGCCGAGCCAGTTACAGCACCGCCCAATGCCGCATACTGGCGCCGCCATTGCCGGGACGCGGTGCGGTTCTCCGACAGTGTGGCGAAACTTGCGGATAGCGGATTCAATGTCCTGTTCGAACTCGGGCCGAAGCCGGTGCTTTCGGCAATGGCGCGCAATTGCCTGCCGCCAGATGCCCGAGTGCTGATCGCGCCGGTTCTCGATCAGCGGACGCCTCGCGAGACTCTGCTGGATGCCGTGCTGCAGGCGTATGTGCGCGGCGTAAATGTGGATTGGAGCGCGTTTTACAGGCACACTTCTCATCGTCGGGTAGCATTGCCGTCGTATCCGTTTCAACGTCAGCGTTTTTGGTTTCAGGAAGACCGTACTGCCATGCCATCTGAAGTCGTCACCAACGTTCAGGAGTCTGACCATTCCCGCCAGCCGGAGATTCTAGCTGGCCTGCAAAGTCAAATCGCTCGCTTGTTGCACGTGGATGCAGCCGACGTAGACGTTCGGCTGCCGTTCCTCGAGATGGGTGCGGATTCACTGGTGATGGTGGAAGCGGTGCGCCAGATCGAAAGCCAGTATGGGTTGAAGGTGGCGATTCGCCGCTTTTTCGAAGATCTGTCGACGGTCGAGGCCCTCGCGTCGCACGTCGCGGCAAACGTGGCCGCGACTCCTGCTCCTATACCCGCTCCCGTGACTCCCCCAGTTGCCGTCGCAGCCGCGCCGCTCGCAATTCCGCCAGCGAGCGACATCAGTTCGCCGGCACTCCCGCAGGGTGCCATCGAACGAATCTTCAGCGAACAGAACAGGATGGTGTCGCAGCTCCTCTCGCAACAGATGGAACTGCTTAAGGCGAACCTCGGCGGCGTGCGCGAAGCTGCCCCGCCAGCGCCCGCCGTGCCTGCTCTTGCATCCTCAACTGGAGCACCCTCGCAGCCGGCTCCCGTGCCCCGTACCGTGTCTGCGCCCGCGTCAGCTCCCTTACTACCCTGGGGAACGCCTAAAGATCAGCGCGCATCCGGACTCCCTGAACGCCAGCAGAAGCACCTCGCAGCCTTAGTTGAGCGCTACTCGAAGCGCACGGCGAAATCGAAGGCGGCCGTGCAGCAATCCCGCGCGTGCCTGGCGGACAGCCGCGCGACCGTCGGATTCCGTTTCTCCACCAAGGAGATGCTCTATCCGATCGTAGGTGCCGGCACACGAGGCTCGCGTCTATGGGACATCGACGGCAACGAGTACATTGACTTCACGATGGGTTTCGGTGTGCATCTCTTCGGACATGCGCCGCGATTCCTCAACGAGACAATAGGGCGCGAATTCGAGCGCGCCGTCGAGTTGGGCGCGCGCTCGGACCTGGCAGGCGAGGTTGCCGCCAAGTTCGCCGAGATGACCGGGCAGGAGCGGGTGGCGTTCTGCAACTCCGGAACCGAGGCCGTAATGGCGGCGATGCGATTGGCACGCGCGGGTACCGGCCGCGATCTGATCGTGATGTTTACGCACGCCTATCATGGGCACGCGGACGGTACGCTGGCCGCGCCCGATCCGGAAAGCGGCCTGACCACTGCCGTCGCTCCCGGGGTGCCGCAAGGCTCGGTGGCGAACGTCCTGGTGCTCGATTACGGCACGGACAGCACCCTGGAAGTGATTCGCCGGCGCGCCACCGAGCTCGCGGCGGTGATGGTGGAACCGGTGCAAAGCCGCGATCCCGCGCTGCAGCCAGTGGCATTCCTGCGCGACGTCCGCGAGATTACACGTGCTTCGGGAACGGCTCTCATCTTCGATGAGATGATCACCGGGTTCCGCGTTCACCCGGCGGGTGCGCAAGGCTACTTCGGAATTGACGCCGACATTGCGACTTACGGCAAGATCATCGGCGGCGGACTGCCTCTCGGAGTCGTCGCGGGAAAGCGCAGATTCATGGACGGGATCGATGGCGGCATGTGGTCGTTCGGCGATCAGTCTTTCCCTGCTGCGGACCGCACCGCTTTTGGGGGCACCTTTTGCCAGCATCCTCTGGCGATGTCGGCTGCTTTGGCGACGCTGGATAAACTCCGGCAGGAAGGGCCGGCGTTGCAGGATCGGCTGAATCGCCGAACGGCTGAAATTGCCGCGACTCTGAATGACTTCTTCGAATCTGACGAAGTTCCGATTCGCGTCACGTGGTTCGGGTCGATGTTCCGTTTTAACTTCTCTGCCAACCTCGATCTGTTCTTCTACCACCTGCTGGAGCGCGGCTTCTATATCTGGGAATGGCGTACCTGTTTCCTCTCCACCGCCCATACGCAATCGGACGTGGACGCGTTCATCGCCGCTGTGAAGGGCAGCGTTGCGGACCTGCGCGACGGTGGTTTTCTGCCCGAGCGCAAGCGGACGGAGACCACCCGCACATTCGCACTGACCGAGGCGCAGAAGCAGCTTGCGCTGCAGGCTCAAATCGATCCGGCTGGCTCTCTGGCGTATACCGTCAACACCTCGGTTCGACTCGACGGGCCCTTAGATTTCGAGGCGCTGACGAGTTCGTTTCGTCAAGCGGTGAGACGGCATGAAGCACTGCGCCTGAAGATTGCGCCGGATGGTGAGCACCAGATGGCAGATCGATCGCTCAGGATCGAACTGCCGCTGGTCGATCTGACAGTGCCGGGTTCGGAGAGTGTGGAGCAGTGGCTGTCTCGCGATTGCGCGCGGCCCTTCGATCTGGCCGCCGGTCCGCTATTTCGCGCGAGCGTGCTGCGGGTAGCGGAGGATTGCCACATTCTCTCGTTGAGCGCCCACCACATGATCTGCGACGGGTCCACTATGGGCTTGTTGCTCGAGGAGATCGCGACGAGCTACTCAGGCCGCGAAACGCCTGGCGAGGTCATGGGATTTGGCGAATACGTCCGCCTCTGCTCCGGCCGCCGCGACTCTCAAGAGATGGCGCGCCATCGCGAGTATTGGCTGGAGCAGTGCAAAGGGGCGCCGCGCGTTTTGAATCTGCCCACCGACCATCCGCGACCGCCGGTGCGGACGTTTCGTGGGGATCGTGTCAGTGCTGTGCTGGGCAGTCAGGATGCCGCGGCCCTGCGGCAACTCGCCCGTTCCAATGGATGCACTCTTTACATGACGCTGCTCGCGGGCTTCCAGTCCTGGCTGGCTCGTTTGACGCGCCAGGATGATCTCATCCTCGGGATTCCGGTGGCAGGGCGTCCATTTCCAGGCTCCGAACGCCTGGCCGGCTACTGCACGCACCTGCTGCCTTTGCGATGCCGCTACGACGATTCGCTCAGTGTGGCCGGAGTGCTTGGGCAGAGCCGCAAGCTCCTGCTCGACGCACTGGAGCATCAGGACTACCCGTTTGCCGAACTGATTCGCGCGCTGCAGGAGTCGGGTGAGATGCCGGCCGAGCCCTTGGTGAGTGTGGTCTTCAACCTGGAACCGGTCTCGGCTTTGCCAGAGATGAAGGGCTTGCGCCTCAGCCTTACGGAGCCGGTGGTCCATTACACGGCTTTCGATCTAAGCGTCAACGTGATCGACACAGGCGGCCAGTTGCTGATCGATTGCGATTACAACACCGACCTGTTTGAGCGTGACACCGTGGAGCGCCTGCTCGACTCCTGGCGCTCTCTGCTGGCCGCGATGCCTGTGGAGCCGGCATCACCCGCGTGGCGCCTGCCGCTGCTATCGGCTGCGGAGCGCCGCAAGATTCTGGAGGAGTGGAACGATACGACGGCGACAGAGCGGTCGGAGGCCTGCATCCACGAGCTGTTTGAAGCGCAAGTGCGGCGTACTCCGGACGCGATCGCCATCATCCACGGAACTTCGCGCATTTCGTACCGCGAACTCGACGCCCGTGCGGAACGATTGGCCGGCGAGCTGATTTCGCTGGGTGTCGCGCCGGAAGTGCCGGTCGGAATTTGTGCGCGCCGCACGCCCGATTTGATCGCGGGACTGTTGGCGATTCTCAAGGCGGGTGGCGCGTATGTGCCGATGGATCCCGAGTATCCGCCGGCGCGACTGGCCTTCATGCTCGAGGATGCACGCATTCCCCTGCTGCTTACGGAGCGCGATTTCAAGTCGCGTTTCGCGGCATCGGCTGCGCGTGTGCTGCTCTTCGATGATCCGACGGTTGTGCGAAGTACGCCGGCCATTTCCCGCGTGAGGCCGGCGGCTGACAATCTTGGATATATCATCTACACCTCGGGATCCACGGGCCGTCCGAAGGGTGTCGCCCTCACGCATCGGAACGCTGTACAGTTCCTTCACTGGGCGCGCGAGCAGTTCTCGGCGGAGGAGTTGCAATGCGTGTTGGCCTCCACGTCGATCTGCTTCGATCTTTCCGTGTTTGAGATCTTCGCTCCACTCAGTTGGGGCGGCGCTATCGTGCTGTCGCGCAATGCGCTCGAATTAAGCGAAATGCCCGCAGCCGGCGAAATTACGCTGATCAACAGCGTGCCCTCCGTGCTTGCCGAAGTGCTCCGCACCAAAGCCCTGCCAAGCTCCGTGCGCACCGTCAACCTCGCGGGAGAGCCATTGCCCAGGCAACTGGTGCGGAGCATCTACGAGCACAGCGGCGTAAAGGCGGTCTACAACCTCTACGGTCCGACCGAGGACACCACCTATTCCACCGGCGTCCGCCTGGCATTGGACGACCACCGCGAGCCTTCCATCGGCAGGCCGATCGCCAATACGCGCGCCTATATTCTCGACGCACACCTGGAGCCGTTGCCGGTCGGAGCTGCCGGCGAGATCTTCTTAGGCGGCGCTGGCCTGGCGCGCGGCTATTTGCACAATCAGGAACTGACCGAGCAGCGCTTCATCCCCGATCCGTTCTCGCGCGATGGACGTCTCTACCGTACCGGCGATCTGGGCCGCTTCCGTCCAGACGGCAATATCGAGTACCTCGGCCGCATCGACCACCAGGTGAAGATTCGCGGTTTCCGCATCGAACTCGGAGAGATTGAGACGGCGCTCCGAGGGCTGCCATGGGTGGAGGCAGCCATCGTCATCGTCCGCGAAATGGAGTCCGGTAAGACACTCGCAGCGTATGTAAGAACGCAACGTGCGGACGCAACCGCCGTGGACGAAGCACGCCGATATCTACGGGAGCGTCTGCCCGACCACATGATTCCCGCCAGCTTCGTGTTGATGCCGCAATTCCCGCTATTGCCCAATGGCAAGGTGGATCGCAAGGCGCTGCCGGAGGCCGTAAGCGAATCCGATTATGTGGCTCCTCGCGATGCGACTGAATCGGCGCTGGTGGCCATTTGGCAGGCTGTGCTGGGACGGCAGCCAATTGGCGTGCACGAGCACTTCTTCGAAATCGGCGGGCATTCGTTGCTGTCGACGCAAGTGGTCTCGCGGGTCCGGCAGGAACTTGGTGTACCCCTCGAGATCCGCGATGTCTTCGCCTTTCCTACCGTCGCCGCGTTGGCGAGGCATATCGGACGGTCAAGGCCGCAGACGTTCGCGCCGGTACCGCGGGTGGAAGCGAGAGAGGATTACGAACTCTCTCCCGCGCAGAAGCGCTTCTGGCTCCGCGACCGATTGGATGAAGGGCGCGGCGGCGCCGCCCCGGTGGCATTCCGGATCGATGGTGTGCTCGATACTGGGGCGCTCGAGCGGGCTGTCCGCACTCTGCTCGACCGGCACGAAATTCTGAGAACAGTCTTCACCACATCTGGCGAAACTCCGCGGCAACGAGTCCTTCGTCCCGAAGAGGCAACGTTGACGCTGGAAGTGCTCGATAGGAGCCATGCCATGGACGAAGAGGCCGAAGTCCAACGCATCGAGTGCCACGAAGCTCTGACCGCTCTCGACCTGGCCACTGGACCGCTTCTGCGCGTCAAGCTTGTGAAACTAGGGCCGGTACGGCACGTCTGCATCGTCTCGATGCATCACATTGTGACCGATGGCTGGTCATCCGAAGTGCTGCTTGACGATTTGGCAGAGATCTACGACTCTCTGACCGCTGGACGGCCCTCGTCCCTCGAGCCGCTCCCCCTGCAGTACAAGGATTATGCCGCGTGGCTCTCCGGCCTTTTGCGAGGTCCGCAGGGCAAGCAAATGCGCGAATACTGGACTGGTAAGCTCAGTGGGCGCCTCCCCGTCTTGAACTTCCCCACGGACTTCGAAGGTGCGCCGGGGGAAAACCGGCCGCGCATTCACCGCTTCCAAGTGCCGGCGGATACGGTGCGCGAGTTGGAGGAGTTGGCGCACTCGTCAAGCGCTACGCTCTTCATGGTTTTGGTCGCCGCGCTTAAGGCCTACCTTTACCGAAGCACCGGGCAGGAGGACATCATTGTCGGCAGTCCGGTGGCAGGCCGCGTGCGGCAGGAGATGGAACGTCAGGTGGGGCCGTACCTGAACGTAGTGGCGCTCCGCGACAGCATCGCGGGAGATGACCGCTTCGACATGCTACTCGATCGCGTCCGCGAGACCACACTGGATGCATATGCGAATCAACTCTACCCGCTCGATTGGTTGCTGGACGAGCTGCGAGTAAAGAGGGATCCGCGCAGGAACCCCGTCTTCGACGTCGGCTTCACATTACAGAATCAGCTTCGCGGCGAGCGCGTGCGGCGGGCAGGAGGAATTGTCATCACTCCCATCGATGAGGGAATGTTCGAGGCTGGTCCGCCAGAGGCGCGCACGCGATTCTGGTTCCTGGCGGAGCCGCGTGACGGATCGCTCGAATTCTCGATCGTTTATGATGGCGCGCTCTTTAGCGAAAACACGACGCGGCGCGTGGCGGAAGACTTCTGTAATGTGCTCGAAACCGTGCGCCGCGACTCGCGCGTTCGCCTGCACCGGTTACCTGTAGGAGCAGTGCAGCCGCGGGCGCCTTTTCCCAAAGTTAAGGTACATCTGGAGATTCATTAAGAAGCGAGACTCACAGCAATGGCGGATGACAAGGTCTATCTCAAGGGGAATGTACAATTCGAACCGCTGTTTCATAACTGGTACGCGTGGTATTTAACCGTGCCGCCGGTGACGGCTGCCCTGAATGTCGCGGATCGTTACCTGCCGATCATGAAGTCGTATGCGAACTCGCCGTTGATGCATGCCGCCGCCATTAAGAACCCGGCCATGCGCGGCGGGCCGTTTATCGATCTCGGCGGCAAGCGTGTAGACGAAGTGCGGCAACTGATCCGCGACACCGAATCCCGATCCCAGCCGCTGCTGGAGTTTGCCCGCGCGCTGAAACAGCTTTGGGCGCTGCTCCTGGAAAAGGGCACGGGCATGGCCATGGACCGCCTTTACGACGAAGTCCCGGACCCGCTGAAGGGGTATGTGGAACTGTACTACGACCTCAATCACAATCCCTCGTATCGCGTCTTTGAATCGCTGGTCTATCGCAGTGAATTCTATTCAGAGGACGCGCAGAGCGTCGCCCTGTCGCTGATCTGCCGCGACCGTCAAAGGCCCTTCATCCTTAGCACTCCGCGTCTGGCCGACCCGCGGATCCTGCAGCGGAAGATGACGTTCTCAGCGCCGGCGCTGGATGACGTGTTTCGTTCCAGGCGCCAGGCCACTTCGTATCAGAAGCTCGCCGACGCCATGCAGATCGACGCCGCGGCTGACCCGCTCTTCCGCGATCTGTTCACGGCGGAGGCGCCTTCGCCTACAGAGGGGCGCGTCCCTGATGAGGGCACGGTCCGAGTCCGGTATTACGGTCACGCGTGCATTCTGATTCAATCTCCAAAGGTCAGCGTCATGCTGGACCCGATCGTGAGCTACACCTACGAGAACGATTTGCCGCGATTCACCTTTGAAGATCTGCCGGACACAATCGATTACGTTCTGATCACTCACAGCCATCACGATCACATCGTGCTCGAGACGCTGCTGCAGCTTCGCCACAAGGTGAAAACCGTGGTGGTAGGCCGCAATTGCGACGGTTATCCGCAGGACCCGTCGCTGCAATTGGCGCTTCGCAAACTCGGGTTCCCAGACGTGCGCGAGGTTCGCGACATCGAAGAGATTCCGATTCCCGACGGGTGCATTACGGCCATCCCCTTCATGGGCGAGCACAACGATCTACCCATCCAAAGCAAGAATGCCTACATGGTTCGAATCGGGCCGCGATCGGTATTGAGCATCGCGGATTCCTGCAATCTCGATCCGCGCCTCTACGATCACGTGATGAAGGTGACGGGCGAGGCCGACACGCTGTTCCTTGGGATGGAGTGTGAAGGTGCGCCGCCTTCGTGGGTGTACGGCCCACTGTTTCCCAAGGCGGTGCCGCGCGAAATCGACCGGTCGCGCCGTGCCCGGGGCTGCAATTTCGACGAGGCGTCCGCCCTGATCGAACGTTTTCGGTTCCAGGAGGTGTACGTGTACGCCATGGGGCAGGAGCCGTGGCTGAACCATATTCTCGATAACGAATTCTCCGAAACCTCGCCTTCATTGCTCCAGTCCCGCCGTTTGATTGAGCAATGCCGCGAACGAGGAATCGCAGCCGAGAGCGTTTACGCCAAGAAGGAACTGATCTACCGGAATTGAAGAGATGAACCAGCTTCAACAACTCATAACCAGCGAAGAATACCGCGACCATGCGGATTACTGGAAGGACGCACTAAAGGGAATTGAGGGAGAGTTCCGGCTGGCGCAGAACTGGAGCCTGGCGCCGGCGGATGGCCCGCTCGTCACTTTCCAATTCCGGCTTCCCGAGAGCGTCAACGCGTTCATAGGCAAAGTCGCCCGGGAGAGCGATCTCGCGGCGTTCACTGTGATTCTGGCGGCCGTGTTCCAACTGGTCCGGATCTACTCGCGCGAGGATGTAGTGCGCCTGGGCTCTCCGAAGTTGTCGTCGTCTGGCGGCGCAGCGAACGATGGAATGATTCCGTTGGTATGCCGGTACGAAAGCGGCATCACCGTCCGCGAGTTTCTCGATCGCGTCGGGACCACGGTTTCGACCAGTTACACCTACCAGGACTTTCCCGTGGAGACCCAGGCAGGTGCCGCAGCGCGCAGCAATGTGCGGATCCATTTCGATGGAGTGCACGAACCTCTGCCGCAGATTTCATCTCACGGATTGAACATCACCGTCGAGCGCGCTCCGGACATCCGAATCTGCCTGGTGGCGAGCCCGAGAGAGTTTGAGGAAGGCTTCCTCCGCGGCTTTGCGCGCCATCTCGGTAACATCCTCCATTCCTTTCAGCAACTCGACACCCTTCTCGACGATGTGGAAGTGATGGACGAAGAAGAGCGTGCGCGTGTTGCCCAGGCACACGTCTCGGGTTCCCTCGCCGAGGGCACGGTGCTCGACCTGTTCCAGCGCCAATGCGCGATATCGCCATACGCTGTCGCGCTGGTGCTTCCGGATCGAGAGGTCACGTACGAAGAATTAGATCGCCAATCCGATCTGCTTGCGGTGTTTCTGCGAGACGAATACGGCATCCAGCCCGGCGATGCCGTAGGTGTCCTCGCGGACCGGTCGCATCGCTGGATCGTCGGCGTACTCGGCATTCTCAAGGCCGCCGGCGTCTATGTGCCGCTTGACCCGGAGTACCCGAGTGAGCGCCTGCGCTTCATGATCGAGGATTCGGGTGTGAAGGCGCTCCTGGTACACTCCGATTATCTTGCGGCGCTGACCGACCTCTGGTCGCTCCCCATGTTCGCCCTCGATTTCCAGCTCGACACGCTGGAAGAATCGTCGGCAAGGCCGCCTGTTGGGCCCGGAGCGCGCGACGCGGCGTACATCATCTACACGTCGGGATCCACGGGAAAGCCCAAAGGCGCGCTTCTGGAACATCGCGGCCTGCTCAACGTGGTTCTGCACCACATTGAGGCGTTCGGTTTTCATGCGCACGATCGGTTGACGCAGTTCTACTCGCCCAGCTTCGATGGATCGCTGCTCGAGATCTTCATCACGCTCGGATGTGGCGCGCGCCTGGTGATGGCGCCGCCCGCTTTGATTCGGGATGCCGGGCGATATTCTCAATACCTGGAGGAGCAGGCGGTCACGGCCATCAATGCGCCTCCGGTTTACCTGCGGCAACTGAATTGGAGCCGACTGGGCGCGGTGAAGTGCGTCATCAGCGCAGGTGATAGCGCACGCACCGAGGACGCGCAGAATTTGGCGGCCTCGCGAGTTTTCCATAATTCTTACGGCCCGACTGAGGCAACCGTATGCGCGACCGACTATGTGATGGAGGCCGGCCGGCGATATGGCTCGCGGATTCCCATCGGTAAGCCCATCCGTAATACTTCCGTCTACCTGATGGACGAGCACCTGCGGCCTGTGCCCGAAGGGTGCGTTGGTGAGATCTGCATCGCAGGCGTGGCGTTGGCCCGCCACTATTTAAATCACGCAGATTTAACACGCGCGGCGTTCGTTGCGCACCCGTTTCAAGCGGGCGAACGGATTTATCGTACGGGCGACCTGGGTGTGCAGCGGCCCGACGGCAATCTGGAGTGGCTCGGACGCGAAGACGGTCAGGTCAAGATCCGCGGCTACCGCATCGAGACAGGCGAAATCGAATCGGTGCTTCGGCGGCGCGATGGCGTGCAGGATGCCGCGGTGGTTGCCCGGAAAGGCGATGGAGGGGAAAGGCGTTTGGTGGCTTACATTGCGTCGTCACGGGAGCTGGCGACCAACGACCTTCGCGAATTTCTCGTGGATCGCCTGCCCGCTTACATGGTTCCCGCCGCCTTCGTGGTACTGGCGGCGCTCCCGTTGAGTCCGAATGGAAAGATCGATCGCAAGGCGCTAGCCGCAATGTCGATGGAAGGCGGTGAGCGCGAGCAGTATGCTGCTCCGCAATCGGAGACGGAGCAGCGTCTGGCGGAGGTCTGGGCCGAGGTGCTGAGGCTGCCAAGAGTAGGTGTGCAGGACAATTTCTTTGCGTTGGGTGGCGACTCGATTTTGATTTTGCAGGTGGTTTCGCGAGCACAGCGGGCGGGAATTCGCATCACGCCGCAACAGATGTTCGAGCATCAGACGGTGTCTGCGCTCGCGGCAGTGGCGACGGCGACCGGTCGGATTGAGGCGCAGCAGGACGCGGTGACCGGCGCGGTACCGCTGACCGCCGCCGGTCGCTGGTTCTTCGCGCAACCCATTGGGAACCGTCACCAGTACAACCAGTCCGTCCTTCTGGAACTACCTGGCGGTCTGCGGCGGGATTGGATCGAGCAGGCAGTGGCAAGGCTCACGGACCACCACGATGCGCTCCGGCTTCGATTCCGTCAGGTAAACGGAGATTGGGAGCAGGCACACGTCCAGTCCAGTGAGGCGCGCGTCAGAGAGACGATCCTTGCGGGTCTGGCGATTGGCGAAGTCGATGCTGCAATTGAAGCAGAAGCGGCTCGATTGCACGCGAGTCTTAAATTGTCGGACGGCCCGGTGTTCGCCGCTCATCTTTTTCGACTCAGCGGCAGCGGGCCGGACCGGCTGCTGGTCGTGGCCCACCATCTTGTGGTGGATGGCGTCTCGTGGCGCATTCTTCTCCAGGATCTGCACACTGCCGTGACGCAACTGCGCGAAGGTGCGGCAATACAGCTTCCGCCGAAAACCACATCATTCCAGCATTGGGCCCGCCGGCTCGCGGGTTTCGCAAAGACAGAGTACCAGGCTAAGGAATACTGGATGCAACTCGCGGCCCGCGCAGTGCCGCCGATCCCCGTGGATCGTCATGCGGGTCCACTTGCAAATCGCCATGATTCCGCCGAGCGAGTCGTGTTTTCGCTCGACGAGTTGCACACCGGCCAACTGTTGCATCAGGCCACCAAGACCTCGGGTCTACAGGCGCAGGAAGTCCTATTGGCGGCACTCGCCGCTACGCTTCGCGAGTGGTCAGGCGCCGGAACGGTCTGCGTTGGGATGGAAGGGCACGGGCGCGAAGACCTCTTCGAGGATGTGGACCTCTCGCGGACGGCAGGCTGGTTCACTGCGCTGTATCCGCTGGTGCTGGACGTGCCATCCGGTGACCCTGGGGAACTGCTGCAGGCCGTGAAAGAGCAGTTTCGCGCCGTACCATTGCGCGGCCTCGGTTATGGGATCGGCCGCTATGTGCGTGCTGAACCCGCCTTCTTGGCTGTGGGAGCGCCCCTCGATCCGGCGGAGATCCTATTCAACTATGTCGGCCAGGTGGACCATGCGTTATCGCAGGAGGGTTGGAAGCTGCTACCGGAGCCAGTCGGCGGAGAACGAAGTCCCGACTGCCCGCGAACTCACCTGCTGGAAATCGAGTCGCTGGTGAGCGGCGGCCTGCTCAAAGTGAGTTGGACTTATAGCCGCAACTTCCATGAACGTGCCACCATCGAGCGTCTGGCGGCCCGCTATCGGGAAAATTTGAACTCGCTGATCGAGTATTGCTGTTCGCCTACGCCGCGGCCGCTGCAACCCGAATTCAAGCCGCTGGTAGCACGCGCGCAATCCTGAGGGACCGGACGGGCTGCGATGATCGAAGAGACCTACCCGCTTTCGCCAATGCAAAGATCCATGCTCTTCCATGGATTGCATGCGCCGGAATCGACTGCCAACTTCAACCAGTTCAGTTGCCGGCTGACCGGCGAGATGTTCCCGGAGGTCTTCCGTGAGGCATGGGAGTTTCTAGTACACCGCCATCCCATCCTGCGCAGTTCGTTCGAATGGGACTCTTCCGACCAGCCGATGCAGTCGGTCCACAAACGCGTGACGCTGCCCTGGACGTTTTGCGACTGGCGCTCTCTGGATCCGGATACGCAACGTAAACGGTGGCGTGAACATCTTGCGGCCGATCGGGCTGCGGGCTTCGCCTTCGATCGCGCGCCTCTCATGCGCTGCCGGCTGGCTCGTGTCAGCGACAGCGAGTACTTTTTCAACTGGAGCCATCATCACCTCCTTATGGATGGCTGGTGCCTCGGTGTGATTCTCGAAGAGTACTTCCAGATCTATGCATTTTTGCGGGCGGGAAAAAGGCCCGTATTGCCGGAGGTCCGCCCCTACCGCGAGTTCATCGAATGGACCGAACGCCAGGACGCAACCGCCAGCAGAGAGTATTGGACCCGTGTCCTCGCGGGCTTCCGTTCGCCTACGCCGTTACCAGAGCGTTTGTCGCGTCGCGGACACCGCACTGGTGCTGAAAGTCAGATCGAGGAGGCGTTGCCAGATTCGCTTGTCGAAGCGCTGAAGCGTCTCACCACGGCGCATCGCATCACCATGGGCGTCGTGTTGCAGGGCGCGTGGGCGCTGTTGTTGGCGCGCATGAGCGGCGAGTCCGACGTGGTATTTGGCTACACGGTCTCCGGCCGGCCCGCGGTTCTGCCGGACATCGAGCGGATGATCGGACTCTTCATCAACACGGTCCCGGTGCGCGTTCAAATTGACCCCCGTCAACCCCTGGTAGTCTGGCTCAAGATGATCCAGGCGAGGCAGGCGGCACGTCATCCGTTCGAGCATGTGCCACTCACGGAAGTTCAGCAGTGGAGTGAAGCGCCTCGCGGGATGGCGCTCTTCGATAGCAACGTCATCATGATGAATTACCCGCGGAACGATGCGGTGGAGGGAGGCTCCGCCGGCCTCAGAATTCACGATGCCGAAGTGTACGACCGGACAGATTTTCCGCTGCAACTCCAGCTCTATCCCGGCAGTCCCTGGATGCTCGACATCTCTTACAACGGCGTCCGCTTTGAGGACACCACCATCCAGCGGATGATCGGTCACGTGCGCACGCTGCTCGAAGCGTTCGCCGAACATCCGAACCGCCCGTTGGGCAAGATCCCCATCATCTCCGCTGCCGAGAAGCGACAGGTGCTGGTGGACTTCAATCGCACCGATGTTGCCTTCGATCCCGATCACACTTTCGTTCATCGATTCGAGCAGGGCGTTGCCGGTGATCCCTCGCGAGTGGTCCTGACGTTCGGCGACCGCGCCCACACGTGGGGCGACTTCAACGCGCGGGCAAATCGCTTAGCGCGGTGCCTGCTGCAACGCATTTCGCTCAAAGCCGACGATCTCGTCGCCATCGTAGCCCGCCGCTCGGACCGCATGGCCGAGGCCATCCTCGCCACCTGGAAATGCGGCGCGGCATATGTCCCGGTCGATCCCGATTACCCCGCCTCCCGCATCCGGTCGATGATCGAGCAGTCGCAGGCACGGCTGATCGTCACGCAATCCGGCATCCTCAGCGAAAGCCTCCGCGCCGAGCTGATGAGCCTTGCTCCCGTCGCGGAGCTTGAGTCGCTCGACGGCGAGATTGCCGCGCAGGACTCGTCCAACCTGCTCCACCAGGTGAAGGGCCGCGACCTGGCATATGTCATCTTTACTTCCGGCTCTACCGGACGTCCCAAGGGCGCCATGGTGGAGCACGCCGGGATGATGAATCATCTGCTCGCCAAATGTGAGGATCTCAAAATCGGACCCGGTAGCGTGATTGTGCAGAATGCCTCGCACTGCTTCGATATCTCCGTGTGGCAGTTTTTCGCCGCGCCGATGGTTGGCGGACGGACGGTCATCTATGGCGACGAACTCGTAATGGACGCCGACGGCTTCATCGAATCCGTCGACCGAGAGGGCGTAACGATCCTGGAAGTTGTGCCTTCGTACCTGGCGATCCTGCTGGAACGGATGGAGGGCAGGGAAGCGGCCCTTCGAGGGCTGAAGTCTTTGGTGGTCACCGGCGAGACGCTCAGTGTCGCTCTGGTGGATCGATGGTTTCGGATGCGCCCCGGAATTCCCATGGTGAATGCGTATGGCCCCACGGAAGCCGGCGACGATATCACGCACCATCGCATGGATCGAGCCCCGGAAGAGCGAGTCGTCCCGGTGGGGCGGCCGTTGCGCAATCTGCGCATATACGTGGTCGACGAGCAGATGAACCTGTGCCCGGTGGGTGTGCGTGGTGAGGTGTGCGTATCGGGCATCGGGGTGGGACGCGGCTACGTAGGAGATAGCGACCGAACCGCGGCGGTATTTGGCGAAGATACTTTCCGGGTGGAGCGCGGCGTTCGAATGTACCGCACCGGCGATTTGGGCTGCTTTCGGCAAGACGGCACGCTGCAATTGTTCGGGCGCAAAGACCACCAGGTGAAGATCCGCGGCCACCGCATCGAACTGGGAGAGATCGAGTGCGCTCTCGCCCTCCTCCCCGGAGTGCGGCAGGCGGTCGTGGTGGAGGTTCATGAGCCGGAGCGCAGTTACCTCTGCGGATATCTCTCCTTTGAGAGCGGCGCGGCGATGGGACCCGGCGAGATCGCAACAGCGGTGGCGCGCAGCTTACCGGATTTCATGGTGCCTGCGGCGTTCGTGGTGCTGGACCGGCTGCCGTTGAACTCGAGCGGGAAAGTGGATCGCGGCGCCCTGCCAGCGCCGGTCGGCCCCGCGGAATCGCAGTCTCGTACCACCGCTCCCCGCAACCCGGTAGAGGAGACGCTGGTTGGCATTTGGCTCGAAGTATTGCGCATACCGGATCCCGGCATCCACGGTAATTTCTTTCATCTGGGCGGTGATTCTATTCTGAGCATGCAAGTGGTATCGCGTGCCGCCCGTGCAGGTCTGAAGATCACTACGGCGCAAGTTTTTGAATTCCCCACCGTGGCCGAACTCGCGCTGGTCGCGGCTGCGGCGGCGCCCGCGACGCCGGCGGTAACTGCGACTGCTGGGCCCGCGCCGCTGACCCCAATTCAGCGCTACTTCTTTGCGCAGAACTTTGTGGATGCGAGCTACTACAACCAGGCGATTCTGCTGGAAACACCAGCTGGTCTGGACGTCGCCTCTCTGCAGAAGGCACTCGACCATGTGGCGCGCAGCCACGACGCACTGCGTTCGAAGTTCTGGCAGGAGGATGGCGAATGGCGGCAGGAGGTGACGCCTGCGGACATTCAAGTTCCCTTCATCCTGGAGAGTTTTCCGCCTGGCGACTTAACTGCCGCGATCGAGGCGGCGCAGGCCAACCTCGATTTGAGTTCCGGCAGGTTGATGCGCGCGGCGTTGTTCGTCTCAGGGCCCGAAGCGCCGGGCCGGCTGCTGCTGGTGGTCCACCACTTGGCGGTCGATGGCGTTTCGTGGACGGTGCTGCTCGAAGACCTGTATCGTGCGTACTCTGCGGCTCGCGATGGCGCAATGCTGCCGGTTCTGCCACCCACAGCGAGCTATCGCGATTGGGCAATGCATCTGGCAAATTTGCCGGTGTCGCGGGATCTGGATCGCTGGCTCGCGCTAAGCGGGCCGGATGATTCCGCGTCCACCCAGCCCAATCTGGTCGCGGACGCCGAAGAATTCGTGCTCCATCTCGGCGAGGATCTGACCGGCGGTCTGCTGTCGCGTGCTCCTTCGGCCTATCACGCCCGTGTCGACGACCTTCTGATCGCCGCGCTCGCTCTGACTTTGTCAGAGTGGTCCGGACACTCGCGCGTCAGGATCGATCTGGAAGGGCACGGCCGGAATGACGGCGGTGGGCTCGATGTGTCCCGGACTATCGGGTGGTTTACGGCGCTATACCCCGTTCTGCTCGACTTGGAAGGCGTGACTGATGCCGGCGCCGCCATTCGGACCGTGAAGGAACAACTGCGTCAGGTCCCTTCGAACGGCCTCAGCTACGGGCTTCTGCGTTACGGCGGAGATCCTGAAATCCGGCGGCAGATGGAGGCGATCCCGCCATCGCCGGTGCTCTTCAATTATCTGGGACATGTGGACCGCGCGCTGTCGGAGGGATGGAAGCTCGCCAGCGAATCGATGGGCGCCGGCCGGAGTCCACGGCAGAATCGCGAGCATCTTCTCGAAATCAACACCTGGCTGGTAGACGGGCGGATGTCCGTCGCCTGGGAATTCAATCGCCGTATCCACGCGCGTGTGGAGATCGAAGCTCTCGGCAAGCGCTACGGCGAGCACTTACAGCGGCTCGTCGATCATTGCCTTGCGCCGGACACGTTTGGCTTCACACCCTCGGATTTTCCCGCGGCGAAGCTCTCGCAACGATCACTGGACACGCTTGTGGCGCGCGCCGGGCGCGATATTGCCGACGTCTACGCGCTTACTCCGACGCAACAGGGCATGCTCTTCGAGAGCCTGCACAGTCCATCCTCAGAGGCATACTCGAACCGTATCGCGTGCACTCTGGAAGGCGATCTGGACTTGGACGCTTTCTCTCGCGCCTGGGACGTGGTGATCCGGAGGCACCCGGCGCTGCGTACGTCCTTCCATTGGGACGGACTCGAATATCCGGTGCAAGTGGTCCACGATGGTGTCACACTGCCCTGGCGGGACGGGCCCGACGACGGGCACTTCGACCCTACTTTGGCCCCTTTGATGCGCTGCAGCATCGAGGCTGCCGGAGCGCGACGTTGGCAATTCACCTGGCGCCTGCATCACTTGCTGGTAGATGGCTGGAGTTGTGTCCACGTGCTACGGGAGGTCGTCCAGACTTACGGTGCGCTACGGCGTGGTGAGCATCCCGGACTACCGCCCTCGCGGGCGTTCCGCAGGTACGTGGAATGGCTGCAACGGCAGGATTCCAGTGCCGCGCGCCGTTACTGGACAGCGCGGCTGGATGGGTTTACCACTCCCACTCCACTGATTCTCGGCCTTCCCGAAATGGAGGGCCACTCCGCACCGCAGGGGTTCGACGAAACCGAAATCGTTCTGTCGCCGCAATTGAGTGCCACCCTGACGCATCAGGCCCAGCAGCATCAAATTACGCTGAACACTCTTGCGCAGGGCGCATGGGCCGTCGTCTTGGCGCGTTATAGCGGCGAGCGCGATGTGGTCTACGGGACCGTGACGGGCGGCCGCCCGCCGGAGATCGATGGCTCTGCCGAAACCGTCGGGCTGTTCATCAACACTTTGCCTGTGCGGGTTCGAGTCGACGCGTCCGATGTCGCTACGTGGCTGCACGAGTTGCAAAGCGAATTCACGCAACAGGAGCGATTCTCGTACTGTCCGCTCTCCGATATTCAATCCTGGAGCGGCGTGCCCAACGGGACAGCGCTGTTCGACAGCCTGCTCCTGTTTCAGAATTATCCCGACCACGATGCTGGAGAGCCGGAGCTGCACGGCATTCGCATTGCCGATTTCCAGGTCTTCGACCCCAACCACTATCCGCTCACGATGGTCGTCACGCCCGGCGAGAGGATCTCGCTCCGCGTTCTCTATGATCGCCAGCGCTTCGACCACGCAACCGCGCGCCGGATCCTCAGTCATTATCAGCGTGCCTTGGAAACACTTCTGGCGGCATCTGCGCGCCCGGTCGCTGCGCTCGATATTCTGACCGGCCCTGAGCAAGATCAGATCCTGAACGAGTGGAACGACACGGCGGTTCCGTTTCCGCAGACCCGCACCGTGGTCGAACTCTTCGAGGAGCACGCATCGCGTCATCCCCATAGGCTGGCCGTGAAAGGCCCCTCCGGCAGCCGTACTTACGGCGAATTGAGCGAAGGATCGGGCCGGATCGCAGCGGCCCTCCTCGATCTCGCTGCGCTTGGCATGGAGGATCGCGTCGCCATCGCCATGGCCCGCTCCGAGCGCATGGTGGAGACGATCCTGGCTATTTGGAAATGCGGTGCCGCGTATGTTCCGATTGACCTCGCATACCCGGCAGAACGTATCCGCACGATTTTGGAAGGAGCGCAGCCGCGCGTCATCCTCGTGGACTCCGGCGAAGTCCCTGAGCATCTTACGCAAGCAATGCCGCTTGGCATTCCTGTGCTGACCTTCGCCGAGATCGCCGAAATGGCCGCCCGCCAGACTGCTCTCGTCACACCCCTGGCGCAACCGGAGTGCGCGGCCTACGTGATCTTCACGTCCGGCTCCACTGGCAAGCCAAAGGGCGCGATTGTCGAGCAGCGCGGAATGCTCAATCACATTCTCGGGATGGCTCGCGATCTTGGCCTGGGCGAAACCAGTTGCGTCGCCGAGACCGCTTCTCACTGCTTCGACATCTCCGTGTGGCAGTTCTTCGCCGCGCTGATTTCGGGCGGCCGTACGGTTGTTTACTCCGATTTGGTGGTCCTCGAGCCGCTTCGTCTCGCGGATAGCATGGAGCGGGATGGCGTCACCGATGTGCAGTTCGTGCCATCCTACCTGGCGACCTTCGTTGCCGAGTTGCAAAATGCGGAGGATCGCCCCGCGTTCGCCGGTCTCCGATTCATGGTCACCATCGGAGAGATTCTGAAGCCCGCGCTTGTACGGTCGTGGTTCCGGCTCTATCCCGCCGTCAGGATGATGAACGCCTACGGGCCGACTGAGGCGTCGGACTCGATTGCGCATTACACGATGGATCGACCACCGGAGTTGCCGGGCATACCCGTCGGCAAGCCGGTGCAGAACCTGCGGCTGTATATTCTCGATCATTCTCTGCGACTCTGCCCGATCGGGGTGAAAGGCGAAATCTGCGTGGCGGGAGTCGGCGTGGGGCGCGGGTATCTCTTCGATCCCGAGCGCACCAGCGCCGTGTTCGGCGAAGATCCCTTTCAACGCGGCGAGCGCATGTATCATACGGGGGACATCGGCTGCTATGCTCCCGACGGCAATATTCTGTTCTTCGGCCGCCGCGATTCTCAAGTCAAGATCCGCGGCCATCGCATTGAGTTGGGCGACGTGGAGTCGGCGATCGCCGCGCTGGATGCAGTTACCAACGCAGTCGTGCTGGCTCGCGAGGCGCCTTCCGGTGAGCGCTACCTGTGTGCATACATAGCGTCCGGCGAGCGATCAAACTGGACTCCAGCTTCTCTCCGCGGCGCTTTGGCTGAACGCCTGCCCGAATATATGCTGCCGGACGCCGTGCTGTTCCTGCCGGAACTGCCTGTGCTGCCTAACGGCAAGGTGGATCGCAAGGCTCTCCCGGCGCCTGAAGACAGGGTTCGCGTGACGAGTTGCGTTCCGCGATCGCCCGTGGAAATTGCATTGGCGCGCATCTGGCACGAGGTTCTGGGACGAGACGGTATCGGCATCGACGACCGCTTCTTCGAGATCGGTGGACACAGTCTGAAGGCGATCCAGGTGCTCAGCCGCATCCGGCGCGATTTGGGCGTGGAAACCAAGCTCACGGATCTGTTTGTCCATCAGACCATTCGCTCCCTGGCCGCACAGATTGGGGGCCAGCCCACGGCGCCCCACGAGATCGAGGCGATTCCGGACAGCTCCTGGTATGCCGTATCGCATACGCAGAAACGGATCTGGCTGGCGAGCCGTACACGGGAAGGGTCGGTGGCCCACAACATGCCCGCGGTGCTGGAGATTCAGGGCCCGCTCGATCCGGCAGCCGCGGATCGCGCCTTGCAGTCGCTGCTGGAACGCCACGAGATTCTGCGCACCGTCTTCGTGCTGAGCGCCGGAGAACTACGCCAGATCGTGCGTCCGCTGGAAGAATTGGAATTCCGCTTGCGCTATGTGGAACATTGCGGCGACATTGCCGCCGCCATTGCGGAAGAGTCGGCGCGCCCGTTCGATCTGGCCCACGATCCGCCCGTGCGAGGCACGTTGATCCATCTCGGCGGAGATCGCCATCTTCTACTCCTCACGCTGCATCACATTGCCGCCGATGCATGGTCTTTGCCGATTCTGTTCAGTGAATTGATGCAACTGTACCGGGCGCAAGATTCCCGCGCGCTGCCGCCCCTCGCGATTCAATATCGCGACTACGCCGCCTGGCACAACGCCCTTCTCGAATCTGCCGAGATGAGTGCTCACCGCGACTACTGGCTGAACAAGCTGTCGCCCCTCCCGGCGCCTCTCGAATTGCGGAGCGATTTCTCGCGGAGCACGCCCACGGCATCTTCCGGCGGGCGCATGGTCTTCCGGCTGGAGTCCGAACTCGCCGGCGACCTCTCGCGCTTATCCAAGCAGTACGGTACATCGCTCTTCGGCGTGATGTACGCCGCCATCAGTGTGCTGTTGCACCGCGTTACCGGGCTCGAAGACATTACCGTCGGATCGCAGAGCGCGGGACGCGACCACCCGCAACTGGAATCGCAGATCGGCGCCTATCTGAATACGATCGTTCTGCGCAGCCGCATAACGGCTGGCATCCCGATCGATGCAGCCATCTCGAACGCGGCACAAACCCTGTCGGAGGCACTGGATCATCGGATCTACCCCTACGATCGCCTGCTGGATCATCTACGAGCGAGTGGGCAGGCTCGCCGTGCGCCTCTTTTCACTGTGCAGGTAGACTATATTCCCGCTCTCGATTGGACCGCGGCCGCGCAGCCCGCTGGGCTGAACATCATCGATCGATCTCCCGATCCGGCAGCATCGAAGTTCGATCTCACCTTCCTGCTCATTCAGGTAGCGGACGACGAACTGGAGATTTCTCTGATCTATAAGGCCGAATTGTTCCGGCCGGAAACCATGGATTCCTTGAAGGGCGGCCTCTTGACGACGTTGCGGGCCTTCGTCGCCTCGAAGGACCAAAAGGTTGACGAAATCGAGTTGCCGGCCGCTCTGCAGGCCAAGCGCAGTTCCGTCCGCGTGAACTTGCGCTTTTCCCGCGACGAAAATGCTGGCGTCTTAAAGACTACTGGAGGTTACGGTGCTTAATGGCGAACCGATGTATCTGAAAGGGGACGTTGTGGCGGAGCCGTTGTTCGCCGGATGGTATGTGTGGCCGCATCTCATCTCGCCTGCTACATGCGCAATGAATGTGGCGGGCCGTCACCTCAAGATCATGGACTCGTTTATCCAGGCCCCCCAGGTTCACGCGGCCGCCGTCAAGAATCCCAAGATGATGGGCGGACCCTTCATCGATCAGCCCGTTACCAGAGTGGAAGAAATCAAACGCCTGCGCGACGAGACCGCCATTCGCCAAGCCCCCCTGATGCAGTTCGCCAGCGCGACTCGCCAGCTCACGGCGCTCCTGCAGAAGGAAGCCTCGGGCTTTTCGCTGAACGCCCTATACGACAAGATCCCCGAGCCGCTGCGGGGTTACGTGGAGCTGGGATACGATCTGCAAAATCGCCCGTCGTATCGCTTCTACGAGCCGCTACTCTATCGCAGCCCGTATTACGATCGCGGGGCACAGTCGCTGGCGCTCCATCAGGCCGATACCGACGACCGACCGTTTGTTCTGAGCACGCCGCGACTGCCCGACAGTGGCACCGTGCCGCTCGATCTACCCTTCGCCAGTCCCGTCCTCGACAAGTTGTTCCGCATGCGCTCCGAGCCCGGGTCGTATCCAGAAGTCCGCGAAGCGCTGCAGATCCCCGATGCTCAGGAGTCGCTGTTCCGTTCCTTTTTCACGCCCGCTGAACCGGCGCACCGGGAGCGGTATCAGGGTGACGGCATCCGCGTCCGCTACCTGGGACATGCCTGTCTGCTGGTGGAATCCCGTCACGTGTCCATCATGTCCGACCCCATCGTGAGCTATCCACACGCCGGCGCGGTGCCGCGCTTCACATGGGACGACCTGCCTCCGGTCATCGATTACGTGGTGATCACGCACAATCATCAGGATCACGTGCTCGTGGAGACGCTGCTCCAACTGCGGCCATTTATCCGCAATGTGGTAGTACCGCGGTGTGGCGGCGGAGAATTGCAGGATCCCAGTCTGAAACTGGTATTGCAGGCCCTAGGATTCGCCAGCGTGATCGAGCTTGACGAGTTGGAATCGATCGAAGTGCCCGGTGGGCGTCTCACCGGTGTTCCGTTTATGGGCGAGCATGCGGATCTGAACATTCGCGCCAAACTCTGCCACTATGCCTCGCTGGAAGGGCGGTCGGTGTTGTTCGCCGCCGATTCGAGCGCGGTCGATCCCATGGTGTACAAGCGCGTCCAAGAAGCCATCGGCAATGTCGATGTGCTGTTCCTCGGTATGGAGTGCGACGGCGCGCCGCTCTCGTGGCTGTACGGGCCGCTGTTGCCCGAGCCGGTGGCCCGCGACAAGGACCGGTCGCGTCGCCTGGCGGGCAGCAATTACGAACAGGCGCTCCAGATGGTGGAGCGCTTCTCTCCGCAGGAAGTCTACGTTTACGCCATGGGCCAGGAGCCCTGGCTGAACCATATCATGTCCCTCAAATACACCGAGCAATCCAACCCTATCGTGGAGTCGAACCGTTTGGTCAAAGAGTGCGAGACCCGGGGTATCCGTGCCGAACGGCTCTTCGGAATGAAAGAAATGATCTACGGCGGAGGGAAACTGTGCCAGTCGATGGCCTCCTGAGCGGAGCGGCAAAGCTATCCGAAGAAGTCCGGCCATTTCGACTGGCGCGCGGCGGCTGCCAGGGAGCCGAAGGTGTGCAGACTGCGACGCTGGGCCCGCGAGCCCTGGAAATTGTGCGTCGACTTGGGAATGGCCCATTGGGCGAATTCACCGTCACGATCGCCGGTATCGCATTGGTGTTGGCGCGCAGCTTCGACTGCACGCGCGTCGTCTTCCGGATCGCGCCGCAGTTCGATTCGTCCGAGGGCGCAACAGTGGCGATCGATGTCCGCCAGTCCGATTCGGTGGAGCAATATCTGTGCCTGGTCGCTAGACGGGTGGAAGAGGCCTACGAAACGGCAGACGCACCAGATTCCTCGGATGGCATCGCGATTCAGGTTGCCGATGCCCGTCTTCATGTCCCCTGGGCTCGTTCAGGTTCGGATGACCTCGCTCTCATCTGCCGCCTGGATGACGGCCAAATCGAAATCGCACATTCCGCACGCTGGGAAGATTTCGTTGTGGCTGGTCTGGCCGAGCACCTCGATACGGTGCTCTCGCAGTTCGGCGATCTGGACCGCGGCATCAGCGATCTCGACTTGCTCACAGACGTGGAGCAGTGCCATCTTCTGGAATTCAACCCCGCACCGTCGGCGGAGCCCACCGATACCGTGATCCGCCGTTTCGAAGACCAGGTGGCTCGAACCCCCGGCGCCATCGCGCTTCGTTTTCAGGGCCAGACGACGACCTATCGTGAGCTGAACGCGAAGGCCAATCAACTAGCTCATTATCTTCGGGAGTGCGGCATCGGCCCCGAGCAGTTGGTTGGCGTCCGCCTGGAGCGCTCCGATCTGCAGGTGGCGGCTGTCCTGGCGATTCTCAAGTCGGGCGCGGCGTTTGTCCCGATTGATGCCGATTATCCCGCGGCACGGGTGAATTACATTCTCGCCGATACCCGCGTGCCCGTCTTCCTGACGCAGTCGAGTCTGCTGGATGGCGGTCTCGATTACGCGGGACACAGCGTGGAGCTTGATCTCGATTGGCCGCATCAAGGCGAAGCGTGCGACAATCTCCAGCCCATTGCCAAGCCCTCCAGCCTTGCGTACGTACTCTACACGTCGGGCTCGACGGGCGCTCCCAAAGGCTGCCAGATCGAGCATCGCAGTCTGTTCGCCTATGTCTCGTGGGCCATCGCGACCTATCTGCCGGACGGCGTAGGAGGCTTCGGACTTTACAGCTCTCTCTGCTTCGATTTCACTATCACCAATCTCCTCTGCCCGTTGCTCTCCGGCAACACCCTGCACATCTATCCGCAGAGCGAGAGCATCGAATCTATCCTGCGCCACGCGTTTCAGCCGGAGAGCGGCGTCCATGTGATCAAACTCACGCCCTCTCACATTCGCCTTCTGGAGCATCTCGATCTCGGGCCGAGCGGGATTCGTGTAGTCATCGCAGGTGGCGAGGAACTCACGGCCCATCAGGTTGGCGTGCTGCACGAGATCAACCCGGACATCGCGATCTTCAACGAGTACGGGCCCACCGAGGCTACGGTCGGTTGCGTGGTGAAGCGCGTCGAACAAGATGACGCGCCGATCCTGATCGGCACGCCCATCCCCAACGCGTCGGTATACGTGCTGGATCGGGAGCGCCGGTTGCTCCCCGTCGGCTGCACAGGCGAGATCTGGATCGGTGGCGGCGGCCTGGCTCGCGGCTATCATCAACGCCCTGACCTGACGGACGCGCGTTTCGTCTCCAGTCCCTTTCGCGCGGGAGAACGCATCTATCGCAGTGGCGACCTGGGACGCTGGCTCCCATCAGGCGAACTGCAGTGTTTCGGTAGGACCGACGACCAGGTCAAGATTCGCGGATATCGCGTCGAACTGGGTGAAGTCGAATCGGCACTGGCCACGCACCACGAGATCGCTCAGGCCATCGTGACGATCCGGGAAGACCGGCAGCAGAACAAGCGCATCGTCGCGTATTTGATCTCTGAGAGCCGGCCGCCGGCCTCCGACGTCCGTCGCTATGCCGCGGAACTTCTTCCCGACTACATGGTTCCCGCGGACGTGGTCTACGTCGAGAGCTATCCGCTCACCATTAACGGTAAGATCGATCGCGATGCACTCCCCGACCCGATGATCGAGCACGAGGCCACTCCGTCCGTGGACGCCGATTCGTTAACCGCCGCGGAGGCTGTTCTGCTCCAGATCCTGGGCGAAGTGTTCCCGGTGGACCGAGGCGCACTCGACCAGACATTTTTCGATCTGGGCGGCGATTCACTGGTAGCCGTACAAGTGGTGGCGCGTGTCTGGGAGCGCTTCGCCGTCGAAATCTCGATCGATGAAGTTTTCGAAGCGCCGACGCTGCGCGATCTCACCGCGCGTTTCGGAGCCTCGCCAACGCCCGAGTCTGCGCCCGGCGTGCCCGTCCGCAGCATTCCGATCGTGCCTCGCACGGGAGATCTGGCGCTCTCGTTTTCGCAGCAGCGGCTCTGGTTCCTGGCGCAATTGGAAGGTCCCAACAGCGCCTACAATCTGGTGAGCGCTGTCCGCCTGGACGGCCCGCTGATGCGGTCCGCGCTGGAGAGCGCGATTTCGGAAATCGTCCGCCGCCACGAGATCTTGCGCACGACATTTCCCGCCGTTGACGGCCGTCCGGTCCAGCGGATCGCGCCGTTTTCACCGGTTGCACTGGCGGAGCGAAGCTTCGAACATCTGCCCATCGCTGAGCGTGAACCTGGGGCTTTGCAGTTAGCAGCCATGGAAGCGGCCCAGCCCTTCGATCTCGCCAACGGGCCCCTTTGGCGCTTGTTGCTGTTACGTCTCGACGACTCTATCCACGTGCTGCTCCAGGTGATGCATCACATCATCTCCGATGGCTGGTCGGTGGGCGTCCTGGTGCGAGAACTGGGGGAGCAATACCGAGCGGCATTGAATGCGAGTCCGCAGCCTTCCGCCGACCTGCCGTTGCAGTACGCCGATTATGCGGCCTGGCAGCGCGCACGCATCGAATCGGACGCGGGTCGCCAGCAACTGGCCTGGTGGAAGGACCGACTCGACAGCGCTCCGCTCACTCTCGAACTTCCTGCTGACCGCGCCCGCCCCGCGATTCAGACGTTTCGCGGTGCCGGCCTCGATTTTCAACTGAATGCCGCACTAGTCGAAGATCTCCGGCAGATTGCGCAGTCTTCCGGCGCGAGCCTTTACATGCTGTTGCTCTGCGCATTCGCAGGCGTGCTCTCGCGCTACACGCAGCAGACCGACCTGGTGCTCGGCACACCCGTTGCCAATCGTCCAGTGCCGGAGCTCGAGCCGCTTATCGGCTTCTTCGTCAATACGCTTGCACTGCGTCTCGACCTCTCCGGGAGTCCTTCCTTCCGCGAGGCGTTGGAGCGCACGCGGCGAATCGCCCTGGATGCCATGGCGCACTCCGAGACACCCTTTGAGTTGGTTGTCGAAGCGCTCAAGCTTGATCGCGACCTGAGCCGCAGTCCGGTGTTTCAAGTGATGTTTGCATTCGAAAACACGCCCGCGCCGCCGCTCGATTTGCCAAATGTCGCGGTGCGCCCAGTGCGCGTGGAACGCGGCGAGGCCAAGTTCGAGTTGACCCTCTACCTGGAGGAGGCGGGCAGGGAACTCGCGGGGACATTCGAGTACAACGCCGACTTGTTCGATGCGCCGACCATTGCGCGCTTGCGCGAGCACTTCGAGCGCCTGCTGCACGGAATCGCCGCCAACCCCGACCTGCGCCTGCTCGACATCCCGCTGCTCTCAGCCGAGGAAACCCGAACCATCCTGGTGGAGTGGAACGACACCGCCAGACATTACCGCGACGCTTGCGTACATGAGTGGTTCGAGGAACAGGTGCGCCGCACGCCGAACGCGGTCGCCGTGGTTTATGAGAATCAGGAGCTGTCTTATGCGGCGCTCAATGCCCGCGCCAATCAACTGGCCCATCGCCTGATTCGCTCCGGCGTGGTGCCGGATACCCTGGTCGCGGTCGCGATGGAGCGCTCAATCGAGATGATCGTCACGCTGCTCGCGGTCCTGAAAGCGGGCGGTGCCTACGTTCCTATGGACCCGGAGTATCCCCGGGAGCGATTGCTTTACATGCTCCAGGATGCGGCGGCGCCGGTGCTCCTCACGCAACGCCACCTGGTCTCCCTGCTGCCGCACACCAAGGCCGAAGTGCTCTGCGTGGATGCCGAGTCGGACAGCCTGGATCGCGAGGCGGACGTCAACCCCGCTATTGCACTTTCCCCGCACAACCTCGCGTACATGATCTACACCTCAGGTTCCACGGGGCGACCCAAGGGTGCCATGAACGAGCATCGCGGCGTCGCCAACCGGCTCCTGTGGATGCAGGATGCGTACCGCCTGACGTCCGCCGACCGGGTGCTGCAGAAGACGCCCTTCAGCTTCGATGTATCGGTGTGGGAGTTTTTTTGGCCCTTGACGGCGGGCGCGCAACTGGTGTTTGCCCGACCTGGTGGGCATCGTGAAAGTGATTACCTGGTGCGCCTGATCGGAGATCGGGGGATCACCACCATTCATTTCGTACCCTCGATGCTGCGCGCCTTCCTGGAAGATCCGGGCGCGGCCTCGTGTACCTCACTGCGTCGCGTGATCGCCAGCGGTGAAGCGCTCGCGCCCGATCTCGCACAGAAGTTTTTCCGTATACTGCCTGCGGAGCTGCACAATCTCTATGGACCGACCGAGTGCGCGGTGGATGTCACGTCCTGGCGGTGTCTCCCCGGCAACGTCGCACGAGGTGTGCCCATCGGTCGGCCGATTGCCAATACCCAAATCTACATCGTCGATGAAGCGCTCCGCCCTGTGCCCGTGGGCGTGCCCGGCGAGTTGCTGATTGGCGGCGCCGGTGTGGGCCGCGGATATCATAACGATCCCGATCTCACTACCCGGAAATTCATCCCCGATCTCTTCTCCGGGCGCCCCGAGGCACGGCTGTACCGCACCGGCGACCTGGCCCGCTATCGTCACGGCGGCGAGATCGAATTCCTCGGACGCATCGATCACCAGGTGAAGATTCGCGGCTTCCGCATCGAGTTGGAAGAGATCGAAACCACCCTGCGCCGACATCCATCCGTGCTCGATTGCGTGGTGGTGCGCCAGGAGCAACCCGTCCCGCGACTCGTCGCCTATCTGTCCAGCCGTGGCACTCCGGTCCCCACCAACGTACTCGCGAGCTTCCTGCGGGAGCGATTGCCGGACTATATGGTCCCCTCCTTCGTGTCGCTTCCCTCGCTTCCCCTGCTGCCGAACGGCAAAATCGATCGGAAGGCGCTTCCGCAGACCGTGGCCCGGACGGAGCCGTCCAACGACGCTGCTGATCCGTCGACTCCCAAAGAGGAAGTGCTCGCCGCGATCTGGCGCGAAGTCCTCGCGATCGATCACGTCGGCCTGCATGACAACTTCTTCGAACTCGGCGGCGACTCGATCCTCAGCATTCAGATTGTGGCGCGCGCCAATCGCGCCGGCCTGCGTATCACTCCCAAACAGTTTTTCCAGAATCAGACCATCGCCGAACTCGCCCTCGTGGCAGTCGATCGTGTTCCCGCTATCGGCGGACACGAAGCGTTAGGGCGCGCTCCTCTCACTCCGATTCAGCATTGGTTCTTCGAGCAGGATCTCGGCGAGATCTTCTACTTCAATCAGTCGGTGCTGTTGCGCGTCCCCTCGGACGTCCGTGCCGAACTGATGGCGCAAGCAGTGCGGCGCGTCTACGCCCATCATGACGGGCTGCGGCTCCGGTTCCACGCGGGGCCAGACGGCTGGTCTCAGGAAGTCGTGGACATGGGCGATGAGCCGATCTTCCGCTCGGATGACCTGTCGGGCCTCGCCCCGGCCGAGGTGGTCCCAGCGATGGCGGCGATCGCCAGTGAGGCCGAACGTGCCATCGATCTGACGCGCGGACCCTTGGTGCAGTTCCGCTTGATGCATCTCCGAAATGAGCCCGCGCGGCTGTTCGTCGTCATCCATCACTTGGCCGTGGACGGCGTGTCCTGGCGCATTCTGCTCGAAGATCTCTACACCGTCTACCACCAACTGGAACGTGGCGAGTCCGTGGAACTGCCTCCCAAGACGATCGCGTTCCGCGACTGGGCGGCGGAATTGCAATCGGTCGCGGAAACTCCCGAAATCGTAGCGGAAGCGGCCTACTGGCGGCGCCTTGCGGAGAACCCTCCCGCGTCCGTTCCGGTCGATCGTGAGCCAGTCGAGAACGGCAATGCCGTGGCCGATGCCGCCGCGGTCTCTGTCACCCTCAACGAGGCGGAAACTCTCTCGCTCCTGCAAGAGGTCCCGCAGGCATACAACACGCGCATCAACGACGTTCTGTTGACCGCACTCTTTCTGGCGCTCCACCAGAGCACGGGTGCGGAACGTTTCCTCGTCGATCTGGAAGGTCACGGTCGCCGCGAGTTTCGCGACGGAATCGACTTGTCTCGCACCACAGGCTGGTTCACCACGATCGCTCCTCTGCTACTCGAGGGATCGGCCGGAGCGTCGCTCGCCGAGCACTTGAAGTCCATCAAGGAGCAGATCCGCCATGTGCCGTCTGACGGCTTCGGATTCATGGTCCTCAAGTACCTGTCGCCAGACCCGGAGCTGCGCTCTGCCCTCCGCGCATGCCCTCGCGCGCAGGTGATGTTCAACTATCTCGGGCGGATCGACCGCGCGCTTCCTGAACGATGCACTTGGACCGTAGCTCCCGAAGCCATCGGCAACGAGCGAGGGCCTTCGGTGCAGCGCACTCATTTGTTCGAGATCATTGCCGCCGTCAGCGGAGGCCGTCTACAAGTCGATTGGGTATACGGCAGCCGCATTCACGACCGCGCCCGCGTCGAAGGTCTTGCCGCCGCATTTCAAGAACAGTTGCGCGCGCTCATCCGCCATTGCTGCACGCCCGGGTCGCGAGGCTTCACGCCAGCCGATTTCCCCCAAGCTAATCTCAGCCAAAAATCTCTGGACCGCGTCCTGCAGCGTCTCGGCTCGCGCAGGGAATCGGTCGCCGACATCTACGAGTGCTCGCCCATGCAGCAGGGGCTGCTCTTCCACAGCCTCTACGAATTGAACGCGGCGGAGTATTTCGAACAGTTGAGCTGTTCCATCCGTGGCCCCCTCTCGCTTGCCGCATTTCACACTGCCTGGCAGCGCGTGGTCGATCGCCATGCCGTGCTCCGCACGGGTTTCTATTGGCAGGATCTCGAACATCCCGTGCAAATCGTTTTTCGTTCCGCGGAACTGCCCTGGGACGTGCTGGACTGGCGTGGCTTGACGCCCGAGGAACGCTCCGGAAGCCTGGAAGCTTTCCTTCACGCCGACCGTCAACGCGGCTTCGACTTCGACCGACCGCCGCTGGTGCGCTGCACGCTCATCCGCGAAGAGGACGAGAGCTTCCGCTTCTGCTGGAGCCACCATCACATCCTTCTGGATGGTTGGAGCGCCGCCATTCTGATGAAGGATGTGTTCGCCGAATACGACGCTGCGGCGCGCGGCGTGCCCTCCGCATCCTCGCCGCCTCGCCCATACCGTGCGTATATAGAATGGCTGCAGGCGCAGGATCGTGACAAGGCGGAGACCTACTGGCGCCGTTCTCTAGCCGGATTCTACGCGCCCACGCCCCTGCCGGAGGATCGCCCGCAGACCGGCGAAGAGGCCGTCAAGAAAGATGCGCTTCTGTTGTTGCCGGAAGAATTCAGCACTCTCGTGAAGGAGACCGCCCGACGCCATCGCCTCACCCTCAACGTCGTATTCCGCGGCATCTGGGGAATTCTGCTTGGGCGCCATAGCGGTAACAGTGAAGTGGCTTTTGGCGTGACACTCTCCGGACGGCCACCGCTGCTCGAGGGAATCGAGTCCATGGTCGGCCTGTTCATCAACACGCTGCCGGCCGTTCTGCGCCTGGATCCCTACCAGTCGATGCTCGACTATCTCGCGGAAATTCAATCGGGGCAAGCCGAGTTGGACCAGTTCTCATATAGTTCACTTGCGGAAGTACAGCGTTGGAGCGAGATGCCTCCTGGAGCCTGGTTGTTTCAGTCGCTCCTCGTCTTCGAGAATTATCCCCTCGACAACTCTCTGGGTGAGCGGTCAGGCGACTTGCGCATCGAAGACGTCCGCACCTTTGACCATACGAATTACCCGCTCACCCTCACAGTGGCGCCCGAAAACGCAATCGCAGTCCGGCTCAGCTACGATAGCCGCCACTTCCAGCCAGGCACCGTCGAGCGCATGCTCGGCCATATCCGCACCGTCCTCGAAGGCTTCGTCGAAAATCCCGCACGCCCCCTCGGCCGAATCCCGATGCTTTCACCCGCCGAGCGGCAACAGCTTCTGGTCGACTTCAATCGCACCGACGTCGCTTTCGATCCCGACCAAACCTATCTCCACCAGTTCGAACGGGGTGCCCAGTCCGATCCCTCCCGTGTGGTCGTGCAATTCGAGAATCGCACCCGCCAATGGGGCGAACTCAATGCCCAGGCGAATCGCATGGCGCGATGCCTGCTGCGCCGCGCTCCTTTGCGTGCCGACGATCTGGTCGCGGTGGTGTCGCACCGCTCCGACCGCATGGTGGAAGCCATCCTTGCGATTTGGAAATGCGGTGCGGCCTATGTCCCCGTCGATCCCGACTACCCCGCCAGCCGAATTCGCTCAATGGTGGAGCAATCGCAGGCCCGCCTGATCGTGACTGACTCCGGCGTATTGAGCTCCGACCTCCGGGTGGAGTTGGAGAGTCTCGCGCCAGTCGTCGAACTCGACACGTTGGCCGCGGAGATGAGCATAGAGCCGGCCTCGAACCTTTCGCACGTCGTGAAGGGGAGGGACGTGGCATATGTGATCTTCACCTCCGGTTCCACGGGCCGTCCGAAGGGTGCGATGATCGAGCACGCCGGCATGATGAACCACCTGCTCGCGAAGGTGGACGAACTGGCGCTCACACCCGAAAGCGTTATCGCCCAGAATGCTTCGCACTGTTTCGATATCTCGGTCTGGCAGTTCTTTGCGGCGCCGCTGGTGGGCGGACGCACGGCGATCTATGGCGATGAAATCGTGTTGGATGCGGATGCCTTCATGGAGGCGGTGGATCGCGACGGCGTGACTATCCTGGAGATCGTTCCTTCGTACCTTGGGATTCTGCTGGAGCGGATGGAAGGGAAACCGTCCGTCCTGAGCGGGCTCAAGTGGCTGCTGGTGACCGGCGAAACGCTGAGCGCGCCGCTGGTGGAGCGATGGTTCCGACTGCGTCCCGGAATCGTCATGGTGAACGCGTACGGCCCCACCGAAGCCGGCGACGACGTCACACATCATTTCATGAATATGGCCCCCGAAGAGCGAGTCGTGCCCGTCGGCAAGCCTTTACGCAATCTGCGCATCTATGTCGTCGACGAGCAGATGAATCTGTGCCCGCTCGGCGTCCGCGGAGAAGTGTGCGTTTCGGGTATCGGCGTCGGGCGCGGATATCTGGGCGAATCGGAACGAACTGCCGCGGTCTTCGTGGAGGATCCTTTCCGGCCGGAGCGGGGCGTGCGGATGTACCGTTCTGGCGATGTCGGCAGCTACGCGCCGGACGGCACGCTCCAACTCTTCGGACGCAAGGACCACCAGGTGAAGATTCGCGGCCACCGCATCGAGCTCGGCGAGATCGAATGCGTGCTCGAAGATCATCCCGACGTGGATCGGGCAGTGGTCGTGGTGAGCGAAGAGCGGCGCCGCGGGCAGTGGCTCGTCGCCTGCGTCACCGCGCGGACGGGAAGCGCTGCTGCCCCGGAAACGCTCCGTAGCTTCCTGGCTGGCCGTCTGCCGGAACACATGATCCCGAGCGCCTACGTGGTGCTCGATGAATTTCCGCTCACTCGCAACGGAAAGATCGATCGCCAAGTCCTGGGACAGGCTGGCCTCGAAGGAGTCTCGGGAGAACGCGCCCATGTCCCTCCGCGGACTTCCACTCAGCGGAAGCTCGCCGCAATCTGGCAGGAGGTTCTTGGCCACCCGCGCATCGGCATTACCGAGGACTACTTCGAACTGGGCGGCCACTCGCTGCTGGCCGTTCGCCTGATGAGCCGTGTGGAGGCGGAATTCGGCCTCCGCCTGCCGCTCGCGCAACTCTTCCAGCACCCTACCATCGAACAACTGGCGGCAACCCTCGAGAGCGAACCGTCCGCTCTGGCGTGGGATGAACTCGCGCCGATCCGCGCGGGTGGAACCCATCCGCCCGTGTTCCTCGTTCCCGGCGCCGGCGGCAACGTCATCTACTTCCGCGCACTGGCGTCGCATCTTGACGCCTCATACCCGGTCTTCGGCCTCCAGGCAGTGGGGCTCGACGGGGTCAGCGATCCTCTGTCGACCGTCGAAGAGATCGCGACGCGGCACATCGCCGCCATCCAGCGTGCCAATCCCGCGGGACCCTATCATCTGGCTGGCCATTCGTTCGGAGCCGCCGTCGGATACGAGATGTGCAGGCAGTTGCTCCAGCAAGGGCACCAGGCCACACTCGCCGTGCTGGACGCGCCGGCCCCGATCCTCTCCCGCGACCCGCGTTGGGACGAGTGGGACGACCCGAAATGGCTCGCCGCGATCGCCCACGAGATTGGCATCTTCCTTGGTTCGAGTCTCGGTGTCACTGCTGAAGATCTGGCGCCGCTCGATCCGGAAGCGCGACTGAACTTCATCGTCGAGCGAATTCGTGCCGGCGAGTCGTGGCTCGCTGGCGGAGACGCCAATCAGTTGCGTGCGTACCTGCGGATCTACAAAGCGAATTTCCAGACCGTTTACCAGCCGCAACCCGATCCTCTTCCAATTCCCATCGTGCTCTTCCGGACGCACGAGACTTCGCCTGGCGACATGGCGCCTTCCCCGGAAGTTGCCAGCCTGTTTGCCGAAGCGTCGTGGGGATGGCAGCGATTCTCATCCCACCCGGTGGAAGTAGTGGACGTTCCTGGCGACCATCTGGGGATGCTGCTCGAACCCGGCGCCGGTATTCTGGCCGCGCACCTCAATGGTTGGTTGCAGAAGGAGAGCTATGGATTCCGCGCTGGCGCCTGATCAACTGTTTGGCCGTTATCGCATTCTGGAAATGATCGCCAGGGGAGGGAACGGCGAGGTCTACCGAGCTCTCGACACCGGCCTGCAACGAGAGGTCGCCATAAAAGTCGTCTCCGAAGAGGTGACCGAGGATCCCGAGGCGCATGAGTTGTTTCGCCGGGAAGCGCCGATTGCGGCGTCGCTGAATCATCCCAACATCATTCGCGTCTACGATACCGGCGTCGAAAACGGCACCTCCTACATTGTCTCCGAGTTCCTGCACGGGGCGCCGGTGGCAGGCCCCATGCCGGTCGCCAAGCTGGTCGACGTGGTAGGCCAGATCTCGGCAGGCCTCGCGGCGATGCATCAGGCCGGCCTGGCTCACCGCGATCTCAAGCCCGAAAATATCTTCCTCAATGACGACGGCACCATCAAGATCATCGACTTCGGCCTCACCGAAGATGCCTACGCGGTTCGCGGACTCTCCCCCGATGTTCCGCAGCCGCCGCGCGATATTCGCTCCGACCAACTGGCGTTCGGTCTGATCGTCTATGAGTTGGCGAGCGGCCGTAAGCCGTTTCGCGATCCTCGCGCCGCCGGCCGCATCTCAGAGATTATGGCGCAGGAACTCGCGCCGCTCGATGCGGACGCATCCGACGCACTGCATGGCGCGATTGTCGCGGCGGCCAGCGAATCCGCCGGCGAAGGTTCGGTATCCCTGGCCCACCACATCATGCTCACTGGTTTGTCTGTCGCCCTTGCCCTGGCGGGTGCTCCTGTGACGGTTCGTCCGTATGTGCCTCCCGCTCCAAAGGAGTTGTCCGCGGAATATCCGTCTCACGCCGGGCCCTACGAAATCCTGGGACTGCTCTCAACCGGCGGACATAATCGAATTTTTCGCGCCTGGGATCCTCGTCTGCAGCGCAGCGTCTCAATTACGCTTTCGGATGCCGGGGCGATCCCGGCCGCCTCGCTGCCGAGCCATGCGAACATCGCCGCCGTTTACGATGTCGGACGAGTGGGGAACTCCTGGTATGTCGCGTCCGAGTTGGTGGAAGGCAGCGCGCTACACGGTCCCATGCCGGTGGCAGAAGTCCTGTCTATCGGCGAGCAGATCGCCTCCGCGCTCTCCGCCGCTCACCGGGCCGGCGTAGTGCATGGAGCACTCTCCCCAAATACCGCAATTCGGTCTACAAACGGCACCGTAAAGCTGCTCTCCTTCGGAGTGCCCGCCGTGGACTCGATCTACTCCAGCCCCGAGTCGTTCGGCGGTGCTGCCGTCACCCCGCAGTCGGACCAATTCTCGCTGGGCGCGATCGTCTACCAACTCGTTACCGGATCTCCTGCCTTCGATTCCATCGAATCGCTTCTCAGCGGCGACCCTGCGCCGATTCCGCCCGAGATTCCGGCGCCTTTGCGCTGGACCATCGACCGATGTCTCATGAAGGACCCGGACGCACGCTGGGATTCGACTCGCGATCTATACCGGGAGTTTCGTGCGATGCGCCAGTATTTGACGTTTTGACCGGCCGCTTGAGCATCCCCATTGCGCGCCAGAAGCGTTCGTTTCGCTTGCGATATCTCTCTACATCCTCTTCCGTGATGGGCTGAAGCACGTTCCGGCTGGCGCGGGCCACGGCTTCCGGCAGCAGTCCCTCCAGCTTCTCGCCTTTGAATCCCGAGAGCACATCGATGAACAGGAGCCGGCGGTCAAAGAACCGCCGCACCAGGAACGTCTGCACATAGCGCCGCGCCAGGGGACGGAACCAACGCGGAAGATCCTGCATGAACAGCGTCGGATCGAATGCAAGGCGGCCCTTCCGGTCGCGTAACATTGGAGTGGAAATGTCGAGCAGGGCAAGTCTGCCATCATCCACGCACCAGTTGGTGACATCGGCGTCCAGTCCGATCCTGCCAGCCACTGCGCTCTCTACATGACCTGCCAGCCGATCGAACAACTGCAATCCTTCCGACGCAGGGTGTGCGCGAAGCCACTCAGCCAGCAGAAGAGGCGATGCGATCTCGGGCTGCACAATGTAGGCTGCCCACGATCCGTCGGGACGCGCCAACGCCTCCACGCTCGCGGATAGCACTTCCACGTCCGCCTGTTGCAGCGCATGCACGTGTGCGTCGATGGCAGCCGTGTATTCCTCAAATACAGCCCGCGATGGAAAATCCGGCAGGGGTTTGACGACCAACCCGTCGCGCCAGCGCAACGTCACCGAGATGCCGCCGTTCCCGACTACCGGTATCTGCGGCTCTGCGTCGTTCCCCCTGAAGCGCCGATCCAGGGCCTCCAACTCCTCGGGATCCACGGCCAGCTCACGACAGCCCACCCGTAGCCTGGATCGTTCTAGCATTCGATGATGGGTAGTATATCCTGGTAAGGGCATGCTCGATGTCGATCACTTCTTTCGTTATAAGGTATGCATCAATCTGGATCGGCGGCCGGAGCGCTGGGCGTCCATGCAGCGTAAGTTTGAGCAGGCCCGCATCCATGGTGTCGAACGCATCGCGGCCGTAGACGGCGCACATGTGACGGTGCCGGAGGCGCATCGCAACTTGCGTCCCGTGGATTACGCCTGCACCATGAGCCACCTCGCCGCTGTCCAGCGCGCCCGCGATCGAGGGGCGCCGTCGATTCTGATCTTCGAAGATGATGCCTTTTTCGACCCGGCATTTCCGCTCCGATTTGCGGAGTACATTGCGCAACTGCCGGGGGATTGGGACATGCTCTTTCTCGGCGGATACCATTTCGAGCGGCCTGTGATCGTCTCCGAGAACATCGTGAAGGCGGTCAAAACTTTGACGGCTCACGCCTATGCCGTCCGAGACTCCGTGTATGACGAGTTTATACGCCTGAACCAGGCGCCACCGCGAATCGTGGACCGAAACAATACGGTGCTGCAGGCACGCTTTCAGTGCTACTGTTTCGAACCGAACCTGGTTGGGCAGGAGAGCGGCTATTCCGACCTTATGGAATCGGAGATGCCCGAGAAGCCGCTTCGTTATCCGTTTCCGATTCCGGGCCAATGGTAAGCCTTCACATCCCGTACGCTTCCGCCGCCGTGCCGCCCATGATGCGCTCCTGTTCCGCCTTCGACAATTTGCCGATCGCGGCGTTGACGGTGCGATACCAGCGTTCGTAGTCACTCGCTAATAGCATCACCGGCCAATCGGACCCGTACATCAGCCGGCGTGGCCCAAACGACTCGAGCACCACATCGATGTACGGCTGCAAGACTTGCGGTGTCCAGCCCTTCGGATCGGCTTCGGTCACCATTCCCGAAAGCTTGCAGTAGACATTCTGTCGCTTTGCCAGTTCGCGGATGTTGCGATCCCAAGGCGACACCACTCGATCCTTGATGCGTGGCTTGGCGATGTGATCGAGGATAAAAGTCTGCTTGGGATGCCGGTCTACGAACTCAATGGCGGCGGGCAGGTGGCGCTCGAAGATCAGGATGTCGTAACGCAATCCGAACTCGAGCAGCGCATTCACACCTTCGTTGAAATCCGCACGTAAAATGAAGCGCGGATCCGGTTCGTCCTGCACCACGTGTCGCACCGCGCGCAGTTTCGGGCGAGCCGCAAATCGTTCCAGGCTCTGCTTCACTCGCACTCCATCGGCGAGCGGAACCCACCCCACCACACCGCGGATCAGGCTGTGTTGCTGAGCCAGATCGAGCAGCCAGGAAGTCTCCTCGATCGTCTGGCGCGCTTGCACGGCCACTGTGCCTTCGATATCGAAGTGATGCATCAGCTGCTCCAGGTCCCCCGGCAGGAAATCGCGCCGGATGACGCGCATCTCCGGAGTAATCCATCCATATTCCGCGCTGGAGTATTTCCAAAGGTGATGGTGTGCGTCGATCTTCATACCGCGAAGATCCCGTCGTGGACCACGCCCGCCGTATCGGTCAGGCGGAAATCGCGGCCGGAGTAACGATACGTGAGCTTCAGGTGATCCAGCCCGAGCAGCGCCAGGACGGTCGCATGGAAATCGTGGATGTGCATCCGGTTCTCCGCCGCGTGGTACCCGAACTCGTCGGTCTCGCCGTAAGCGAAGCCCGGCTTGGTGCCGCCTCCCGCCATAAATAGCGAGTATCCGTAGGGATTGTGGTCGCGTCCGTTGCCGCTCTCGGAGACCGGCGTTCGTCCGAACTCGCCCGACCAGATCACCAGCGTGTCCTTCAAAAGGCCCCGCGCCTTTAAGTCGGTGATCAATCCCGCGATCGGCTGGTCCACCTCCGCCGCATTCTCATTGTGCTTCTCGAACAGGTCCGAATGTTGATCCCACTTGTAGCTGTGCGTGCATTGGATGAACCGCACATCCGCCTCAGCGAGACGCCGCGCCAGCAGGCACTGCCAGCCGAAATCGGCAGTCTTCGGTTCGTCCAGGCCGTAAAGTTTGCGTGTCGCCGCCGATTCACTCGAGACATCGAACACGCGCGCCGCTTCGGCCTGCATGCGAAAACCCATCTCGAACGACTGGATCCGCGTTTCCAGTTCGTCATCGGTCTTCCAAAGTTCCTGGTGCTTGCGGTTGATCGCCTGGATCATGTCCAGCTCATAGCGCTGCTGCTCGCGCGTGAAACCCTGGTTCACCAGATACTCGATCGGTTCCTTCTGAATCTCGCTCACCGGCATTCCGGCATTGCCGATGGCTGTGCCTTGCACCGGCCCCGGCAAAAATCCCGACGCCCAGTTCTTGGCCCCGCCGTGAGCCAGGGCTGGCTTGATGGTGATGTAGCCGGGCAGATTGCGATTCTGCGAGCCGAGCCCGTACAGCGCCCACGAACCGAAACTGGGGCGCGTGAACGTAAACGTCCCGGTAAAAGTCTGAAGCAGTGCCGCGCCGTGGTCCACACCTTCGCCGACCATCGATCGGACTACGCACAGGTCATCCGCGCATTCGCGGATCTTCGGAAACAAGTCGCTGATGGGCAGCCCGCTCTGTCCGCAATTCTTGAACTTCCACGGCGATTTCATCAACCCGCCCGTCTTCGCGGCGAACTTCAGCGGCTGCTTGATGGGAAGCGGTTTGCCATCGTTGGCGTCCAGGTAGGGCTTCGGATCGAACGTGTCGATGGACGACGGCCCGCCGTGCATGAAGAGGAAGATCACGCGCTTGGCCCGCGCAGGGAACATTGGCGCCCTCGGGGCCAGCGGGTCCGAAGGCGTGTCGGCCATCGCCGCTTCCGCAAGCAACGACTGCAGTCCTAAAAAGCCGAAGCCGCAGCCCGCCGCCCGCAGCATTCCTCTGCGCGAAAGCTGCGACTGCTTGGGAGGGCGGATGATATAAGGGCGGATATCCATAAGCCAGCCGATCAATACACAAACATGAATTCGTTCGATGCCATCAGTGCGTGTGTGAGACTGGTCCACGCCTGTTCTTCACCGATCTGGTTCCACTTGTGCCGCAGATTGCTCACGTAGGTGAGGCTCTGATCGATCTCATCAGCTTGCGGCGCCCGATTGAGAATTCGTAAATACAATTCCTGCACCCGCCGCTTGCCCTGCGGGTTTTGACGCGAGACACCAGCGGCAATATTCTTTGCTTCCCGCATCACCAGCGGGCTGTTCATGACGAATAACGCCTGCGTTGCCACCGTCGTCGTACTGCGATGTCCATCGGGAGTGGTAGCGTCGCCGAAATCGAAGAGGGTATACAACGTGGGCAGATTCGAGCGCCGCAGCGGCAGGTAGATGCTCCGCCGATTCGTCTTCTCCGGATTCATGCTGATGCGCCCCGCGCTCGTCTCGCCATCCGTACCGACGCCCGGGTCCAGCGTGCCGCCCATCGTCAGGTCGAGATCTCCGCCAATCGCGAGATAGGCATCGCGAATTTCTTCGACACTCAGGCGCTGCCTGGGAAAACGGGAGATCAGGCGATTCTCCGGGTCCTTGGCCTTCTTCCCCTCATCGAATGCCGCACTCATCTGGTATGTGTTCGACAGCATGATGAGCCGATGCATCTTCTTCACCGACCATCCGCCCGCCACAAAGGAGCGCGCCAGATAGTCGAGCAATTCCGGATTTGCCGGACGGTCGCCCAGCCTCCCGAAGTTGTCCGGAGTACGCACAATCCCGTCGCCGAAGTGTCCCTGCCAGATGCGGTTCGCCATCACCCGCGCCGGCAGCGGATTGCGCGGATCCACAATCCAGTCGGCCAGTTCCAGCCTGCCGCTTTTCGTCCTGACCTGCGGTGCGGGCGCAGAAAGTTCCAGAATCGCCGGAACCGTGCGCGCCACCGGCTCACCCAGATTGTGATAGTCCCCGCGCACGAAGATCTTCTGGTCTGCCGTGTTGCCTTCTTTCACCGCGCAGGCCATCGGAACTTCCTTCGTGGGAAGCGTCTTCTCCATCTCGGCGAGCTGTGCCGTCAGTTCCCCCACCTGCTTCGCCTTGTCGGCGGGAAGCGTTGCAATCTGCTCCTCGCGCGAGCGATGCAAAGGGCCATTCTCCACCCACACCGCGGTCAAAAACGCATCCTTCGCGCCACTCATCTGCGGACGCGGACCCGCAACCTTGCCTGCGTGCGGAAAGCTGTTGCGCGCTTGCTTCCACCAGTCCAAATCCTGATCGTATTGATAAGCGCTTCGATGAAACTCTTCCTGATATTCCGCCGCCACCGCTGGGCGCGTGCTGTCGGTAGCGGCGTGCCACTTCGCCAGTTCGGGACGTGAAGTGTCTTTCAGATAATTCACCCAGCGGCCGAGGTTCTCGAACTTCGTCTCCGCAGCCACTGCATTCAAATCCTCTCGCTTGCCGTAGACTCGGTATGCCGCCAGCATCGAGCCGCCGATTTTCGACTCTCCCACGTCGCGGTTCTTCTTCGCGTCCCGATCGAAATCGAGGACGGCGTTCAACTTTCGTTCGACATCGCCGTACGCCTTCCACTGCTTCTGAAACGCTTCGAACTCGCCCGCGGGAGCCAGCGGAGTCTGTATCGGATCGCCCGTTTCGCCATCCGTATAACTGAGCGTGGAAGCGAAGACCGCCGCGAGTTGGTAATAGTCCTTGGTCGCGATCGGATCGAATTTGTGATCGTGACAGCGGGCACAGTTGACGGTGAGCCCAAGCAACGCCTTGGCGGTCACCTCGATCTGGTCATCCACGACGTCATAGCGCTTCAGCGGCAGATCCTTCTGTGCGAGTGCCTTTTTGCCCAGCGCCAGAAACCCCGTGGCCACGATGCCGCGATAGCCCACCCCGGAATTCGGGTCTGCCGCGAGAATATCGCCGGCCAGTTGCTCCCGCACAAACTGGTCGTAGGGCATGTCGTCGTTGAACGCCTGCACCACGTAGTCGCGATAGCGCCACGCGTGCGGGTAGCGGTGATCTTCATCACTGCCCGTCGAGTCCGCATACCGCATCACATCCAGCCAATGACGTCCCCATCGCTCTCCGTATCGCGGCGACGCGAGCAGCCGATCTACCACCTTCTCGAAGGCTCGCGGCGACTGGTCGGCCAGAAAATCCTGCAGCTCTTTCTCGGTCGGCGGCAAACCGGTAAGGTCAAATGTCGCGCGTCGCAGCAGCACCGTTTTAGAAGCGGGAGGCGCCGGGCTCAGGCCGTTCTTCTCCAGGCTGGCGAGTATGAACTGATCGATAGGATTGACCGCCCAACCCTTCTGCTTCGGACTCGGCGGTGGCGCGGAGGAGATGGGCCGGAATGCCCAGAACTTCTTGTCCGCGTCGGTGATGACGCCGCGCAGCGCGACCGGCCGAACACCCGTGCCCTCCAGCGAGTTGCCTGCCGATGGCGTGACCGCAGGCAACGGCGCGCCTGCCGCGACCCATTCGCGAACCGCCGCGATCGTTTCCGCGGCCAGTTTGCCTTGCGGCGGCATCTTGATCTGGCTTTCGTAACCCAGCGCTTTCAGAACCACGCTCTTATCGGGCTCCGCCGCGTTTGCGAAGACTCCCGTCGATGCCGCGTCATGCATGCCTTCCACGGAACTGAAGTCGAGTCCCCCACTTTTCAATTTTGAGTTGTGGCAGGGAGCACATTTTTCCGCGAACAGCGGCCGCGCATTCTTCTCAAACAATTCCAACTGCGCCGGTGTTTGCGCCCCTGCCAAATCGACAGACAACGCGAACAAGGGCAGGGCGGCGAAGAAGAGTCGGGATGGCATCGTACTTACACGGCAATTATATTATGTTCGCGCAGTCTTCAGGACTTCCGCGCATTAGAGTTACCCATACGCACGGAGTTACGCTAGAGGACATGCGACCATCCCCCAAGCTCGTTATGGCCGCCTTCGCTCTGCTGGCCGCTTTGGCTGCGATGCAAGCCCAGACGATGAAGGCGCCCGATATTACGCGCGAGCCTACCCTGTACGTTGTTCCCTACGCGCACCTCGATACGCAATGGCGTTGGGAGTTTCCTCAGTCGATCAGCGAATATCTACTCAAGACCATGCGCGTGAATTTCGATTACATCGAAAAATACCCGCACTACGTCTTCAATTGGACCGGCGCCAATCGATACCGTCTGATGAAGGAATATTTCCCCACGGACTATGCCAGGATGAAGGGCTACGTCGCGGCCGGACGCTGGTTTCCCGCCGGCTCCTCCATGGAGGAGGGCGACGTCAATCTGCCCAACGCCGAGGCCGTCATCCGCCAGATTCTCTACGGCAATACCTACTTCCGGCGCGAATTCGGCAAGGCCAGCGCGGAATACATGCTGCCCGATTGCTTCGGCTTCCCGGCATCCTTGCCCAGCATTCTCGCGCACGCCGGGGTGAAGGGCTTCTCCACCCAGAAGCTCAGTTCCGCCTGGCAGCCCGCGCCCAAAGTGGGCGGCCCTGACTCTCCCGAACAGACCCCCGATGGCATCCCGTTCAATGTCGGAATCTGGGAAGGCACCGACGGCAAGACCGTCATCGCCGCCCTTAATCCCGAGAGTTACACCAGCACCATTCGCACCGACTTGAGCAAGGAGCCGGCGCCGCCGCCCGCACCACCCGCCAACGCGCCGGCTGGACGTGGCGGACGAGGTCCGCGCGAGCCCGACTGGGTGAAGCGTATTGACATCGACGGCAAGCTTACCGGAGTGTACGCCGACTATCATTACGTCGGCACGGGCGACATCGGCGGCGCCACAGACGAGGAGACCGTCAAGCTTCTGGAAGCGACCGTCAGCAAGGGCGAGGCCGTGATCCCGGCGCCCGGTTTCGGGCGTGGAGGACGCGGCGGAGCAGCGCCCGATCCCCAGGCACCTCCACCGCCTCCGAATCCGCCCGTCAAAATGGGCGGCGGCCCCGTACATGTGATCTCCGCCACCGCCGATCAGATGTTTCTCGACATCAAGCCCGAAATGACCAGCCGCCTGCCGCGTTACAAGGGCGATTTAGAGTTGATCAATCACTCCGCAGGCTCGCTGACCTCAGAGGCCTATCATCGCCGTTGGAATCGCAAGAACGAAATCCTGGCCGATGCGGCCGAAAAGGCATCCATCGCTGCCGAGTGGTTGGGTGCCCGCCCCTATCCGCAGCGGCGCCTCAACGACGCGTGGACGCTGGTGATGGCCGGTCATTTCCACGACGCCGCGGGCGGAACCGCCACTCCGCGCTCCTACGAATTCATCCAGAATGACGACGTCATCGCGATGAATCAGTTCGCCGGTGTGCTCACCAACGCCACGGAAGCCGTCGCCGCTGGCATGAACACGCAAGGTCGGGGCACGGCGCTGGTGGTCTACAACTCGCTCAATATTCCACGACAGGATCTGGTGGAGGCCTCCATCGCTTTGCCCGCCGGCACCAAAGCCATCCGCGTCACCGACCCCCGAGGTCAGGAGGTGCCCGCGCAACTCGATGCGGACGGCAAGGTAGTCTTCCTGGCGCAGGTCCCCGCCGCCGGATACGCGATTTTCGACGTGCAGCCCGCGGGCGCTCCTGGATCGTCCACGCTCAAGGCGACCGAATCGTCGATCGAGAATGCCCGCTATCGCGTGCAGATCGATTCCAACGGAGACGTCTCCAGCATTTTCGACAAGCGCCTGAATCGCGAACTGCTGTCCGCTCCCGTACGCCTCGCGATCTCCGAAGACTCGCCGCGCCAGTGGCCGGCCTGGAATATGGATTTCGACCAGGAGCAGGCAGCGCCCCGCGCGTATGTCGGAGGCGCCGCCAGGGCCCGCATCGTCGAAAACGGCCCGGCCCGCGTTGCAGTCGAAGTCAGCCGCGATGCCGAAGGCTCGCACTTCGTCCAGACCGTACGCCTGTCCGCAGGCGACACCGGCGATCGAGTCGAATTCACCCAATCCATCGATTGGAAGACGATGTCCGGCAATCTCAAGGCAGTATTCCCGCTCGCCGCTTCCAATCGCGTCGCGACCTACAATTGGGACATCGGTACCGTCCAGCGCCCCACTGCCGAAGAGCGGCAATTTGAAGTCGCTTCGCATCAATGGACCGACTTGACCGACCAGGCAGGAGCGTTCGGCGCCACCATCCTCACCGACGTCAAGAACGGCTCCGATAAGCGCGACGACCATACCCTGCGCCTCACGCTGATCCGCACGCCGGGCTTTCCGGGCGGCCGTCGCGGAGGCTACAGCGACCAACTCAATCAGGACTGGGGCCATCACGAGATCGTCTATGGCATTGCGGGCCATGCCGGCGATTGGCGGCAAGGTCAGACCGATTGGCAGGCGTATCGTTTGAACTCGCCGCTCGTGGCGTTCGAAACCTCGCAGCACGCCGGCGCGCTCGGTAAGAGCTTTTCGCTGGTGTCGTTGAGCAATCCCCGAATCCGTGTCCTGGCACTCAAGAAGGCCGAACTCTCCGACGAGATCATCCTGCGCATGGTCGAGATGGACGGCAAGCCTGCCGACGTGCAGGTGAAGTTCGCCGGGCCGATCACCGCCGCCCGCGAAGTCAACGGACAGGAGTTGCCGCTGGGCACCGCCACTATTTCTGGCGGCGCGCTGGCCACGTCGTTCTCCGCTTACCAGCCTCGCAGCTTTGCCCTGAAACTCGGCGCGCCGTCCGCGCGAATCACGGGCGTTCGATCGGCTCCTGCGCCGCTCCAATACGATCTGGCAGCGGCGAGCAATGACGATACGAAATCGTCCGGCGGCTTCGATGCCAAAGGTGACGCACTCCCGGCCGAAATGCTGCCCGCCGAGCTGTCCTTCGATGGTGTGGTGTTTAAACTCGCCCCGGCTGCAACGGGCAAGCCCAATGCGGTTGTGGCCAAAGGCCAAACCATCGATCTCCCCGCAGGTCAGTTCAACAAGGTGTACGTCCTGGCAGCGTCCGCCGACGGCGATCAGAAGGCTGCATTCCAAGTTGGTGGCCGATCGGCGGAGGTCACCGTCGAGGATTGGGGTGGCTTCATCGGCCAGTGGGATACGCGCGTCTGGAAGCCCGAGCCGGACAAGGTCTCGGTGGGTGGCGGTCGCGGCGGTAACCCTCCGCGCGAAGTCCCGCTCCGTCACGATTGGGCGGTGTCGGCGAATCACGCCACCTGGGACCTGCAAAACCGCGGCTCGCAGAACTGGTCGCCCTCCTATCCCGACGACTTTGTCGGGATGCGCGCTGGATTCATCAAACCCGCCGTCGTAGCATGGTACGCCTCGCATCATCACACGCCCGAGGGTCTGAACGAGCCCTACCAATACTCATACCTCTTCGCCTATGCGTTCGACCTGCCCGCCAACTCGAAGACCTTGAAGCTGCCCGACAACGACAAGATTCGGGTGTTGGCAGTGTCGGTCGCTGAAGAAAGCCCGTCGGTGAAACCGGTCCAACCCTTGTACGACACGCTCGGGCGTACCGAGCCCGGCGCTCTGGTCCCGGCACAGCGATAAGCGTGATCTTGCCTCAAGCGGCAGAAGAGGAATCAACGCCAAACATTCTGGGTTGCAGTGTAAAGCGGTTTCCTCCGAAAATTTGCCAGATATTTCGCCCCGAGATGCGACGCTGAGGAATCCGGCTTCGCGGAGACCTCGCGTCCGGCGTATCTGAACAGATGCTGACACGGCGCCGACGCACTGCGGAGGATCGGCGCCGTATCGTCCTATTTGACGGGCTCGACGCTACCTATCTTATCTAAGAGACTTTTCTCTCCGAAACCTTCTCAGTTTCATCCGATGAGTGGAAGTATGCAGCGTTATCTTGCACTGCTCACTCTCCTGCCATGCGGACTGTTTGCGCAGGCCGTCACCCAACTTAGTCCTCTCGAGTATCGTCCTGCCAGTCCGGACACGACGCGCCGCGGCGCCAGCCGGCGGCCCTTGAGCTTCGACCGGGGAATTGTGGCCACGCCGGCTCCGTTTCGCCTCGGGATGATTCGACAGTCGGAAATCGACGCCGTGGAGCGGGACCCGATGCTCACGTTGCGCGGGATTGAGCGCGGGATCGATCGTCGTGCCGGCCAGCATGGCGCGTGGGTCACACTCGACGATGGCAGCACAGCGTGGCGTCTGGCCATTCAATCGGACGGCGCAGCCGGCGTTCGGCTGCATTTCACCGGTTTTGCCGTAGGGATCGGCGAAGTCTGGATCTACAGCTCCGACCACACGCAGGTTTTTGGACCGTACACTGCGGAAGGTCCAGATGGGTCGGGTGACTTCTGGAGTCACGCGATCTTTGCCGACACTGTCGTCGTGGAGTATCTGCCCGAACAACCCCGCGACACCGTGCCTTTCCATGTTGCCGGACTGCTGCATGTTCTTACCGGAGAACAGTTGATGGCTGCGGGAAGCTGCGAGCTCGACGTGAGCTGCTACCCCGATTGGAATGCGGTGGCGAGCGGCGTGGGTCTCTACTTCTTTCAGAAGGGCGGCGCAGGCTACGCTTGCAGCGGCGCTCTGGTGAACAACACCAATAGTGACGGCAAACCGTACTTCTTGAGCGCCAACCACTGCGTGTCGGACGCGGCCACCGCGAAGACCGTGGATGTCTTCTGGAATTATCAGACGTCCACCTGCAACGGCGCGGCTCCCAACCTTGTGGGCCTGCCCCAGACGTTGGGCGCCACCTGGCTCGCCAGCGCGGGAATTCCCAGCGGCGATTACAGCCTCATGCTGCTCTCGCCACTGCCCAATATCAAGCTCACCTTTTACGGATGGAATGCCGGTTCGACGGCGCTCAACATCGGCGACGCAGCCACCGGGATTCATCATCCGCAGGCGGATTATAAGCGGATCGCTTTTGGTGTGCGCGATCCCGACATGGCTGCCCAAGTGGGTACCGACTACGCTCCGGCCAGCATGTATTACCAGGTTCGCGAGACCGCGGGGCGAATCGAGCCTGGTTCCTCGGGCTCACCGCTCTTCACTACGGCCAAGGCGTTGGTGGGCACTCTGACCTACGGACCAGGTGGGAATGCCTGTTCGATTTCGCCGTTCTCCGCAGGATACGCGCGCTTCTCGGTGGCGCTGCCGGCTCTGACGACCTGGCTCACTCCAGCGCCGCCGACTAGCAGCGGCAGCGGATCGACTGCGGTAACTATGACCCCGTCGTCGGTGAAGACGAATTGGACGATCAGCACGGCCGCACCGTTGGCGCAGGGAGTGCAGATCGCCACAGCTTCCACCAGTCCGGTGGCGCTCACCATCAAGGCGAACCAGGCGTGGATTCTGCCGTCTACGACTTCGCTTACGGTCGCGCAGGGTAAGCCGGCATCGCTCGCGATTTCGTTCAATACGCAGTCGTTCACCGCTGCGGGCGCGTACATCGGTTCGGTGTCGGTGACCGGCACCGGCATCAGCCAATCGATTACGGTGGAAGTGGACGTGGCCGCGGCTGCCGCTGTGAAAGGCGGGCCGATGACAGTCATCCCCTACTTCGTCGACGGGCTCGGGACCACCACCACCTTCACGCTGATCAATCCGTACGGCACGCAGAGTGTGGCTTCGCTCTCGTTCGCAACCAGCGGTGGAGCTGCGATTTCGATCCCGGTGGGGACCGCGATGGTGTCGTGGCAGAATATCACCTTGCCCCCATTCGGAACGGCCATCGTTTCGACGGTGGGCAGTTCCTCTCCGCAGAAATCGGGGATGGCGTTGGTGCAGAGCGGCGATCAGGCGAAACGGATTCAAGCCTGGGCGCAGATCAACAACAACGACATCGTCGGCGCAGGTGTGAATTTGATGGCTCCATTCTCGATGCCGTTCGATGCGACGTCGGCGGCCGGGACAACGCTGTACGTGTTTAATCCTTCCAGTACCGCCACGCTCACGTTGAGTCTGAGCATCTATGACAACACTGGAGCGGCCGTGGGGAGCGGATCTCTGACTATTCCTCCGCAACAGGAGGGCGTATTGCCGATGACGCGGACAGCGGCGGTTTTTGGGGGACGAAAAGGATTGGTCTACGTGACCGGAGGAAGTTCGGTTTCCGCGATCGGAGTTCACACCGCTACAGACGGCCGGATCAGTAGCGTTGCACCTGGCCAGTAGCGCAGCTCACACAGGCATTCTTGCCTCTGTTCCGGTGCGGCATTCGGAGGCGCATGGACGAATTTCCAAGTTCAGCGGCTCACCGGAACACGGGCAGGAATGCCTGTGCGATTAAGCCTTGACAATGACCTCGCGCAAGCGTTCCTTGGTAAGGAAGAACTTCACGGATTCGAAGCGGCCGAAGAGTTTCTCGAGGCTCCGATTGTTGAACAACTGCGCGGGACGCCGCATCCCGTGCATCGCCACCTGCAGAGAGTTCACGCCCTGAATCCGGAACGAGTAGAGCGGCACCGCATCCAGTTTGTCGTCCGAGTGAAAGAAGGCGAGCATATAACTCTGCGGTCGCACGATCAGTTGCAGCCGCTCGACCACTGCCGCGAGAAGTGCGGGCCGGAGGTGTTCGAGTACATCCCAGAGCAACACGCCATCGAACTGGCCCTCGGGATAGTCCAATGCCTGTCGCAGGAAATAGTCGATCTGGCCGGGATTGGCCTGATCGGCTGATTCTTCGGCCCCGAAGGTTTCGTGGAGGATCTGCAGGAAGTCTTCCGAGTACAGACGGTGGCCCAGGTTGGTGATGAAGCTCACGTTCTGTTGCGTGGCGCCACCAAGATCGAGTATGGTGAGTCCGGACTGGCCGTGGATATTGCCGAAAAACTGGTCGAGTCCGCGACTCTGCCGGGTACTGATGGCGGCCTGGTGGGCGGAATTCCGCGAAGGATGAGCTGGGCTGCTAGCAACTGCCGGGGGCGGCCCATTCGGAACGGGGCCTCCCCGGCCGCCGCGCAGCAGGTTTTTCAGCGGACCGGGAATTAACATCGGAGGCCCTGCAATCTACCTTCTGGAATCCGGAGCGCCAGCCGATGCGGGTGCGTGCGCGGCAGTCGCGGCCGGAACCGGCTGTTGCTGTTTGGGCGGTTGGGCTGCCTTCACCGGCTCGGGTTTCACGATGTCGATGCTGCCCTTGAAATAGGCGCCGTCCTCAATGATGATGCGCGCCGTTTTGATGTCCCCCACCAGTTTGGCGTCTTTGCGGATTTCGATTCGCTCGGTGGCTTCTACGTTGCCTTGAATCGTTCCCAACGCGACTACCTCGCGCGCCTTAATTGCGGCGTGCACTGATCCGTTGGGCCCAATGGTGAGCCTGTGTTCAAGCGCCTCGACTGTACCTTCGAGGTCGCCATCCATATAGAGGTCTTCCTTGCTGAATATCTGGCCGACGATCTTGACGGCTTTACCGATGGTAGCCGAGCTTCCGCCTCCGCGAGCCTCGGGCTCAAATCTGTTCACGGGCATGCTGGACACAGTCGTAGTCTCCTTTTTGGGTTCGAAGGAACTTGGGGCCGCGGGAGCCGTCGGTGGGACACTCGGGCCCGGCGGGGTATAAGGACGTTGTTGTGGTTGCTGCTCCTCATCCCGGCGTTTATTCCACATTATGGCCGCCCTCCTGGAATGAATAGTATAAGTACGTTCATGATACTGCTCCTCTAGTCTAAAGGTGCTGGTTGCGAAAGGCAATCTATTTACGCTTCCGCGCAGGCTCTTTAGCGCGGGTCTTGAGCACGATCGGAGTGCCGCGAAAACCAAAGCGTTTGCGAATCTGATTCACCAGTTGACGTTCGTGAGAGAAATGCAATGGTCCGCCCCGGTCTGTGAAGACGACGAAAGCCGGTGGGCGGATGGAAGCTTGCGTTATGTAAAAAATCCTACGTTCTTCGAAGCGTAGCTGCTCGACGAAACGATTCATTTCACCGGTGGTGATGCGCTGCGAAGCGGACTGGTACACCTCGCGGATCAGCGCGAATAACTGCGGCACGCCGGCGCCGGTCTTGGCGGAGAGAAACACTACCGGCGCGTACTCCAGGAATTTGAATTCGTCGCGGATATTCTGCTCGAACTCATTCTTTTTCTGACCCTTGTGGCCCGGTACTTCGTCCCACTTATTGACGCAGATGATCACCCCGCGGCCACCTTCGTGCGCGTAGCCGGCAATCGTGGTGTCGAGGGCGACGATCCCCTCGGTGGCGTCCAGCAGGAGTAGTACGACGCCGGCCATGCGGATATTCCGGCGGGCCATGACCACGCTGAGTTTCTCCGCCATCTCTTTGGTCTTACCTTTACGCCGGATCCCGGCTGTATCGATCAGTACATACTCAGTGCCATCGCGACTGACTCTCTCATCAACGGCATCGCGGGTAGTTCCGGCAATGGGCGAGATAATGGCGCGATCGTGACCCAGGAGTTGGTTGAGCAGCGTGGATTTGCCGACATTCGGGCGGCCGATAATCGCAACGCGAATGGCTTCATCTCTAGGTGTGGGTGCGGTCTCGGTCTCCTCGGGAATGCCGTTGGTGACGTGGTCGAGCATCGCATCGATGCCGATGCCGTGCTCGGCAGAGATGGGAAAAATGTCGGCGATGCCCAGGCCGTAGAACTCATGGGCGAGATCGCTCTTGGCCGAGGAGTCGGCCTTGTTGACGGCGAGCGTCACGGGCTTGCCCAGGCGGCGGAGCATCTGGGCGAGATCGCGGTCGGAGCCGGTAATTTCGGAACGTCCGTCCACCAGGAGAATGATGTGTGCCGCGGTCTGGAGCGCCACTTCGGCCTGCTGCAGAATCTGGCTCGCGATGTATTCGTGATCATTGACCACGATCCCGCCGGTGTCGATTACTTCGAAGCGGCGTCCGTGATGATCGGCAGTCCCATGAATGCGGTCGCGCGTGATGCCGGGCTCGTCTCCGACGATAGCGCGCCGCTGTCCCGTAATTCGATTGAATAAGGTGGACTTTCCAACGTTGGGCCTGCCCACAATGACCACTGTGGGAGTGGCGTGCGACATGTACTTTCTATGATAGCAGCGCACGCCAGGGTTCTGCTGGCTCGCGTGTCGTGGTGGGATTGAGCACGGCATTCACCGCGAAGACGCGGAGATTGACGCGGAGGAGAGAGAAAAAGGCTGAGGCACCGATGGTGGTTGCGCGAGTTTCCGCCTTCACCACGGTGTGAATCGTGACACAATAGTCGTCGCTCCACGGGAGATTTGCGGGAGCGCGGCTACCATTAGTGATCTCGCCTTGAGTTTCTCCGCGTTTTCCTCCGCGCCTTCGCGTCTCCGCGGTAAAAGTGTTCGGTGTTGCGCGTTGAGGATTGCTTATGTTTGTCGTGAATAGTCTGCCGATCGCCATCCTGTTTTGCGTGATTACCATGCTGGGTTGGGGATCTTGGGCGAATACCCAGAAGCTTGCCGGTAAAGAGAAATGGCCTTTCGAGTTGTTCTACTGGGATTACGCCATCGGCGTGTTTACGTTCGGCATGATTCTGGCGCACACGCTGGGCAGCTACGGACCGGCCGGCATCCCAGCCAAGGAGAATCTACATGCGGCGGACTGGACCTTCGTCACGCCTGCGCTGATTAGCGGCGCGATTTTCAATCTTTCGAATTTGTTGCTGGTAGTCGGCATCGACGCGGCTGGGATGGCGGTGGCGTTTCCGGTGGGTGTGGGCCTGGCGCTGGTCATCGGGACCGTCGAGAGCTACATTCAAACACCAAAGGGGAATCCGGCACTGCTGTTCGGCGGTGTGGCGCTGATCGTCTTTGCCATGATCATGTCTGCGCAGGCGCATCGCCGGCTGCCCCATGGCGCGGGCAAGAGCACGCTACGAGGCTTGATCTTCTCGATCGTCGCGGGGTGCATTATGGGACTCTTCTACCCGCAATTGATGCGCTCCATTTCGCCGAACTTCAACTCGGCGCCGATCGCGCCGGGGATGTTGACTCCCTACGTGGCGCTGGTGTGCTTCGGAGTCGGAGTGCTGCTCAGCAATTTCGTCTGGAATAGCGCGTTCATGATGGCGGGAAAGGTCCCGTTCTCGGCGTACTTTCGCGGCAGCGTGAAATTGCACGCGATCGGCATTCTGGGCGGCATGATCTGGATGCTGGCGCTGAGCTTCAACGTGATCGCGTCGAGCGTGGCAGGGCCCGCGGTGTCGTATGCGCTGGGGCAGGGTGCGACGCTGGTGGCCGCGATTTGGGGCCTGGTGATCTGGCGCGAGTTCCGCGGGGCGCCACAGGGAACGGCGAAGTTCCTGGTGCTGATGCTGGCGGGGTACACCAGCGGATTGGTGCTCATCGGCGCGGCGAGCACGTAACGGGCAGCAGGACTTTACGAGCCGCGACCGCGAGGGATAGTCGCCGCCCTCTGATTAGTGATCGCTTGCTGACGCGCGCGGCTCGCAAGCGCACGTCTCGCGCGAACGCATTTGGGTAGCTTACGAGCCGCGACCGTGAGGGAGCGTCGCCGCCCTCTGATTAGTGATCGCTTGCTGACGCGCGCGGCTCGCAAGCGCACGTATCGCGCGAACGTATTTGGGTAGCTTACGAGCCGCGACCGTGAGGGAGCGTCGCCGCCTCTGAATAGTGATCGCTTGCTGACGCGCGCGGCTCGCAAGCGCACGTATCGCGCGAACGCGTTTGGGTAGCCTACGAGCCGCGACCGCGAGGGATAGTCGCCGCCGTTCTGATTAGTGATCGCTTGCTGACGCGCGCGGCTCGCGAGCGCAGGTATCGCGCGAACGTATTTGGGTAGCTTACGAGCCGCGACCGTGAGGGAGCGTCGCCACCCTCTGATTAGTGATCGCTTGCTGACGCGCGCGGCTCGTCAATGTCTTGCGTGCCGCGACCGTCGAGGACTGAGGGAGCGTCAACTGGCCCGTGTGCTTGCCGATTTACTTAACTAGCGCCTCGTGCGCTTTGACATAGCGTTCCGTCTTGGGGTTGGAAGCGTTCCACGAAGGCGCGATCGGGTTGTCGGCCACGTCCAGAATGGCCAATGCCACCGTGCGGGCCACCTTCGCCATGTTCTCGTAGTCGATCTTGGGCCACTCGTCGCCCACCTGGTGATAGTCCGGAAAGACGTATCCGACCGAGAGCGTGTGCGCGGGCACGCCGGCATCCGCGAAGGCCTGATTATCGCTGCGTGCGAAGAATGGATCGCTGTTCTTCTCGTCCTTTTGCACCTGGATATCGAAGGCGTTGCCCGCTCTCTTGAATTCCTCAGTCAGGCTGGTGAAATCGTAGCCGGTGACGTTGACGATGCCCACGTGGGTGCCGCCATCGACGTCAGTGCGGCCGAGTTGCTCCAGATTGATGTCGGCCACCGTTTTGGCAAGCGGGAAGATGGGGTGTTGCGCGTAGTAGCGTGACCCAAAGAGGCCGAGTTCCTCGCCGAACAGAGCGATGAAGACGATGCTGCGCTTCGGGTGGGCCGGGAGCGAGGCCAGCGTATGGGCAATCTCGATCACGGAGGAGGTGCCGCTGGCGTCGTCGTTGGCGCCGTTGAAAATGTGGTCGCCTTCGCCGGTTCCGCGCATTCCCAGATGATCGTAGTGGCCGGTGATCAGGACGTAGGTGTCCTTGAGCGCAGCGTCGGAGCCGCGCAGGACGCCCACGACGTTGCGGAGCTTCACCGGAGTGGCGGTGGGAGCGGCGATGTGGGCGGAGATTTTCGCATCGAGCTCTCCCGGTTTCGCCTCTCCGAGCGCGGATCTGAAAGCGGGATCCCACACGGCGAGGATGGGTACTGATGGTGCGGCTGCCGACATCTCGCGCAAGCGCGAGTTGGCACTGACACCCTGGCCGTTCGGTCGAATCAGCAGGAGCAGCGCAGGCTGGAGTTTGACGGCAGCGGGCGCCAGGCGTCGCATGGCGGCAAAGGCGGGGTTGCCTCTACCCTGCGGCCCGCCGGCGGACATGTCGACGACGAGCACTTTACCCTTAACCTGTTCGGGCGTGAGGGCGTCCAGGGCGGCCGGATCGTTACTATCGACCTTCCAGGCGCCCCCCTGCTTCAGATCCAAAGCCGCGGCCTCTTGAGGTCCTATGGAGGCCTTGTCTGCGTGAAGGGTTTTGCCGCCGATCTCGAGAGTCAAGTCGAGGCCGTCGAGATTGGGCGCGACGCTGGCATAGGGCGCCGTCTGGAAATAGCCGTCGTCACCGGCGGGATCGAGGCCTGCGCGGCGGAATTGCGACGCAATGAACTCGGCGGCGATCTCGAGGCCTCGGGAAGGAGTTCCGCGGCCTTCGAGTGCGTCCGAGGCGAGGAAAGAGACGTCTGCCTTGAGATCGTTGGCCGTCAGACGGGCGGCGATCTGCTGGGTAATCGTAGGGGTCTGCGCGATCGCGGCGAAAGCGACCAGGGCGGCGAGCGAAACTCTCTTCATTGGGTCATACCTTACTTCAGGTTAATGGTCCCACGGCAGTTCCTGGCGCCGCAGCGGCAGACTACGCGTTCCACGTTCTTTTCGAAACGATAGTCGATGGTTAGCTCTTCGCCCCGCAGGATCCGGCGCTTGCTCATATAAAGGATGTGGTTTTTGAAAATGCAGGTGTAGAGATTGGGCTCGCAGCAGTGATTGATGATCTCCGCTCCCGAACCCCCGACTGAGCCGTCGATGGTCCAGTAGTCGTTCAGAGTAAACAGGTAGGTGAGCGGACCATCTCCGCGGATCTTGGTCTCGCGGCGGTTGATCTTCTCGCCTGTGTATTCGATAACTTTGTGCCGGGCCGGAATGTCCTCGCCGGCATATACACCGCGTTGATGGATCTTCGACTCCCGGATTACCAGCTTAAAGCGCGTGTGACGGGGATCGATGGATGGGGATTTGACGAGGGCTGTGGCCATACAGGTTCAGTATGTTTCTCGCATTGTAGCCGAGCTTTGGCCAATGCGCATCGGAATTCTGCACTTTATCCGACGAAATGTCCCGCGAGACGGTGAATGCATGCTCCGATTACTTCGGGAGTCGCGCAAAGCCGGTAATTCACCCGGCCCAAGGTGGCACGAGCGATGGCATCGAGGACTTCCGGTGTGTGGCTGGTGACAGATCGAATGGAGAGCTTGGCCTGGAAATGAAGCGCGATCCCGGACAGGGTTCTGAGTTGTTCCGCGAGATCGCGGGCGCCTTCGAGACATGGCGCGACGAGACGGGCAGGGCGGCCGCGCTGTTTGAACCAGTGCAGGCAAAAGATGAGTTGCTGGGGAGTGGTCGCTGTACTTGCGTTTTCGAGAAGCAGTTCGAGATCGAAGGACCGGTTCATCTTTAGTGACGACCGGGTCTGGCGAATGGACACATGGAGTTGGTCAATCTGCCGGAGGGAGTGTGCGAATTGGACCGCGAGGCGAAGGACTTGGGCCGAATGCAGTTCGTAGACGGCATTACCGCCGTCGAAGCTTCGAACGAACTCGTCGAAGATCCAGCCGCGTTCGTCGGCCGTGAAGGTCTTCTCGAATCTTTCTTCAATAGCTGCGTCGCTCCAGGCTTCGAGACCCGGGAGCCCATTGGCGCCGATGCTGAAGGTGGAGCAGGCGGCAACGCGACGGATCGTTTCTTTCATCGCATCGGATATTTCATCTGGCGATGTGCCGGGAAGCGGGAGTTCGGCTGAGGTGTTGTAGCCCTCACGCCAGCCGGCGCGAATGGCCGACCAAAGTCCGGCGTCCGGCGCCGTTGCGAGTCCGAATGAGGTGAGATTCTTGCCGGTGCGCTTGAGGACGGAGCGAAAGGCTTCGAAGGCTGCGGGTTGTACCTGGCTGGGAGGGTCGCCGCTCACGGTAATCGTAGGACCAGGGCCCTGCGGGCGCGGCAGAAAGGCGGTATCGATTCGAAAACAGAACTTCTCGATCTGCTCACTGTCGGACGGGGCGAACGGAATGGCGTTGATGACCATCTCTGGGCCGCGAAGGCGGCGCATACGCCCGATCAGGAGCGGCTTGGGGAAGAGGCTGCTGGTGGGAGCGGTGGCGAGGGCCATGTGGAGCAGGAGCGGTTCGGCTGCGGCGCCGTCGATGGCGAGGTAATAGGAGGACGGATGGACCGGGTCGCGTTCGAGCGACCCGAAATACGGCCGGATCGTATCGAGGCGCAGCGCAGAAGCGCGCGCGGCGATGCGGTTGCGGATATCGTCAGTGAGAGGCGCGCGTTCCGCCAGGTCGAAGACGAGATTGGCTAATTCCGCGGCCTCGGAGGGGCGCACGGGGAGATCGAGGCGAACCGGCGTCACCAGGTCTCAGAGGATCGAGTTGAAGTAGTTGATGGTATCGGGCGAGAGCCAGTCCACCTCTTCGGCCCACTTCCGGAGCACCTTCCCGTTGGTATCGATGACGTACGTCTCGGGGTACATGAAGGTGCCGTACTGCTCGTGCGTCTTCAATTCGCGGGCGGTGAGGAACGCGGGCTGGAACTTCTGCAGGAAGGTGCGGTATGCCTTCTCGTCCTTGTCGACACTCACGCCGAGGACCACGACGCCTTTGGAGGCCATTTCCTGCGCGAAACGGCTCATTCCAGGGGTTTCGTCGATGCAGGGGGGGCACCATGAGGCCCAGAAGTTCAAAACCAGAATTTTGCCGCCGAAATTCGGAATAGAGACAGTCTTGCCGCTGTCGGTGGTAATCGTAAACTCAGGCGCCGAATCTCCCGCGACGACAACGCGTTCGTGGATACCGGCGTAGATCACGTAAATGAGAACAGCCGCGAGCACCAGAATGGAAACTCGCAATAGGCGATCGATTTTTACGCTCTGCATGGGGCTAATACTATAATTAAATTATATCTCTAAATGGGAAAAAGCGTCGAAATATTAGACAGATGGTGATCACTCGCAAGGTGGAATTCTCGGCGTCTCATGTTTGCCGCAATCCCGAGCTTTCGGACGACGAAAACCGCGAATTGTACGGCTTGGCGGCTAACCCGCACGGGCATGGGCACAATTACGTGGTGGAAGTCAGTCTCCGTGGCGATCCCGATCCGGTCACCGGGATGGTTCTGGATTTGAAGGAGTTGAAGGAGATACTGAACGACCGGGTGGTGACGCCCTACGATCATCGATTTCTGAACTATGAGGTGCCGCCGTTCGATCGCATCGTGCCGACGACGGAGAATATCGCGCGCGACATCTGGCAGCGGTTGGAGCCGCATCTTTCGAACGACAAGAGGCGGTTATACGCGGTGCGGGTGTATGAGACGCCGGATCTGTACGTCGACTATTACGGGGACCAGACGTGTTCGAGGTGACGCGTCAGTATCGATTCGCGGCGTCGCACCGGCTGCATTCCGCACGACTCAGCGATGAGGAGAATCGGGAGCTATATGGGAAGTGCAACAATCCTTACGGTCACGGCCACAACTACGTGGTGGATGTGACGGTACGTGGCCCCATCGACGAGCGGACTGGCAGGGCGGTGGACGTTGGCGCGCTGGATGCACTGGTGGCCCGAGAGGTGTTGGGGCGGTTCGACCATCGGAATCTGAATACAGAGGTGGAGTCTTTCCAAACCGTGGTGCCCACGTCGGAGAATTTGGCTTGGGAGATCTGCCGCCGGTTGAAACAACATTGGAAAGGGACGTTTCCGGGGGAGTGGCCGCAATTAGAGAAGATCCGCATCGTGGAGACGCCGCGGAACATCTTTGAGATCAGGACAGATGAAATCGAATAAAGCAGTCGTGCAGGTAATGCCCCCCAAGGGTGACGAGGAGAGTCTGGCCCCGCTCGTCCGCGAGATGCTGGGCAAGCTGGGCGAGGATCCAGATCGCGACGGCCTCGTGCGTACGCCGGAGCGTGTGTCGAAGGCGCTGAAGTTTCTGACCAGCGGCTATCAGACGGACGTGCAGACGGTGCTCAATGGAGCGCTGTACGAGGTGAAGTACGACGAGATGGTCGTTGTGAAGGACATCGAGTTCTTCAGTCTGTGCGAGCATCACATGTTGCCGTTTTTCGGCAAGATGCACGTGGCGTATCTGCCGAAGACAAGGGTGATCGGATTGAGCAAGATCCCGCGAATCGTGGATATGTTCGCGCGTCGCCTGCAGATTCAGGAGCGGCTCACACAGGAGGTCGCGCAGACGGTGCAGGAAGTGATCGATCCGGTGGGGGTCGGGGTGATCTGCGAGGCTCGCCACTTCTGCATGATGATGCGGGGGGTGGAGAAGCAGCACTCCGGCGCGATGACGAGCGCGATGCTGGGAGCCTTCCGCGATCGCAAGGAGACGCGGGACGAGTTTCTAGCCCTGGTGAATCATCGCAACAACGGGTAGGACTCCCTGGATCCCGGCCGGATTTGTGGAGGATCCGTCGGGCGAACGCTTCTCTTTGAGCTGCCGGGGCCTTATTCCAGCGTCTTGGCGCTCCCTCTGTATTGGTTTACTGCTTTGGAGTCGGTGGCGTGCTCCAATCGGCGTCCGTCAACTTCCAGCCACCGCCTAACGCCTGGTAGAGTTGCACGATAGTCAAGCGGCGCTCGAATTCCGTTTCGGCGAGGGCGTTTTCGGCCGGAAAGAGCTGTTGCTGCGCTTCCAACACTTCGTAATAGCTCGATTTTCCCGCGGTGTACCGTTGTGACGCGGCCTCCACGGATTCCTGATACGCCTTCACCGCCGCAGCTTGACGATCGCGCACCTCTTCCAGTTTCTGCCGGTTGAACAGCGCATTCGACACGTCCCGGAATGCGCCTAACGCAGCGCGCTCATACTGAACCCGTGTCTCTTCCCAGTGGGCGATAGCCTGGAGTTTCTGGGCACGCAGAGACCGGCCCTCGTACACCGGTCCCACTACACTCGCCGCCGTGCTCCACACCGAGTGGGCTCCCGAAGCAAATGCTTCCAGCGGGCTGCTCCCACGGCCGAGCAGACCCGTTAATGTGATTTGGGGGAAAAACGCCGTGCTGGCGATACCCACCTCCGCATTGGCGGCGCGTACGGCAAGTTCGGCTTGCAGGATGTCTGGGCGCCGCTCCAGAAGCATCGACGGCAGACCGGCCGGAACGTCGGGCGGGACCGTCTGTTCGAGCAGCGTTCCCGGATGCGGAATGGGACCTGGGTCCGCCCCGATCAACAGCCGGATTTCGTTCTCCTGGATGGCGATTCGCCGCTCCAGATCAGGAATGTTGGCCGCGGTCGATGCCATGGCTGCCTCGGCGCGCGAGGTCTCGATGCGGGACGCGGTTCCACCCTCCAGCCGTTGGCGAAAGATATTCAGGCTGCCTTCGAAGTTGGCGGTGTTGCGTCGGGCGATGTCGAGCAGAAGGTCGAGTTTCAGAAGTTCGAAATAGGACTGGGCCACGCTGCTGACCAGGGAGAGCATCACGCCGCGGCGGGCTTGCTCCGTGGATAGGAAATTGGCAAGCGAGGCCTCGTTGGCCCAGTGAATTCGACCCCACAGGTCTACCTCCCAGGTCGCCCCAAACCCTGCCAGCACGCTGCCGCGAAACTTTCCGCCCGAATCGGCGGGGACGCCTTGGGACTCATTTTTCCCCTGGCTCAACCCCACCTCGTATCCGACGGAAGGATAGTACTGCGAACGTGCCTGGACCGAGGATTGCCGGGCCTGTTCCACGCGCAATGTGGCGATGCGCAGATCCTGATTGTTGGTTAATGCGGTCTTGATCAGTTCCTGCAGCTTGGGGTCTCGGAAGATCTCCCACCAGGGCAGGTCGGCGATGGAGGACTGCTGCGCGGCACCCGCCTCGCCGCGAAAAGCCGGAGGCGCTGCGGTGGTCGGCTTTGCGTATTTGGGCCCGATCATACAACTGCTGAAGAAGCACATCAGACTTACGGGTACGGCCACCAGGATGACTCGCCGCATACTAGTGCACCCCTTCCGGGGCGTGCCCAGCCGCAGGCTTGCCGCCCAACCTCTCCATCAGGTAGAACGTGACCGGAATCAGCAGGACCGCGATCCCGGTAGCCGCCATCATGCCGCCGATGACGCAACTGCCGATCACCCGCCTGGCGATTGCCCCTGCGCCACTGGCGATCCCCAGAGGAACGCATCCCAGGACGAAGGCAAACGAGGTCATCAGGATCGGCCGCAGCCGGAGCTTTGCGGCGGCCAATGCAGCATCCATCAGGGACATGCCGGATTCGTAACGCACCTTGGCGAACTCCACGATCAGAATCGCGTTCTTTGCCGCCAGCCCGATCAGCATGACCAGCCCGATCTGGGCGTAAACGTCATTGGTCATGCTCCGCAGCCATAACGTACTCAAGGCACCGGCCACCGCCACTGGAGTGCCCAAGAGGACACTCATCGGCAACGTCCAGCTTTCATAAAGAGCCGCCAGGATCAGGAACACGAAGACCAGCGACATCCCAAAAATGACCAGCGGCGAAAGACCTTTGCGGGCAACCTGCTCCTGGAACGACATGCCGGAATAGTCGAACCCCATTTCCCGCGGCATGGTCTGCTGGAACACCTGCTCCAGGGCGTCCATGGCTTGTCCGGAACTGAACCCGGGCGCGGCGCTGCCGAAGATCTGAGCGCAGCGGTAAAGGTTGTATCGCTGGGTGAATTCCGGGCCGTAAATCCGCTTGACGGTAGTCAGCGCGGAGAGCGGCACCATCCCGCCGTGCGGGTTGCGGATGTAGAACTGGTCGATGTTCTCCGAGCGGCTTCGCTGCTCGCCTTCCGCCTGCACGAAGACGCGCCACTGGCGTCCGAAGCGATTGAAGTAGTTCACGAAAGTCCCGCCCATGAAGGTCTGCAGGGTCTGATACACGTCGCCCAGCACGATGCCTTGCGAAATGGTCTTGTCGCGGTCGACATCCACATAGACTTGCGGAATCGTGGGCAGGAAAGTCGTGCTCAGATTAGAGAGCTCGGGCCGCTTGCGGGCGGCCTGCAAAAACTGGCTGAGGTTCGAGTTCAGGAAGGTGATGTCTCCGCCCGAGCGGTCTTCCAGGATAAAGGTAAAGCCGCCCGAGGAGCCCACACCGGGAATCGCCGGCGGCGTGATCGAAAACGCGAAGCCCTCGGGCAGCTCTCCCAGCCGGCGATTCATCGCACGCACCAGTTCCGATGCCTGCTCCTCCTTACTTTTGCGCTCGCTCCAGGGCTTGAGCTTAATGAAGAAAAATCCCGAATATGTGTTCTGGACCCCGCTGAGGAAGTTATAGCCAACGACACTGCTATACGTCTCAACGCCCGGGAACTGCTTGACGATCTCTTCGATGCGGCTCACGGTGGCGTTGGTCCGCTGTAGCGAAGCGGCATTCGGGAGCTGTACGGAGAGCAGGACGTAGCCTTGGTCTTCTTCCGGCAGGAAGCCCGTGGGCAGCCTGGTGCCGAACCATCCCGCCAGAGCCGCGCATCCGGCCAGAACAGCCAGAGCGATCGCCGACTTGCGAATCAGCGTCCGGCAAGTGGCGACATATCCATTCCTCCCACGTTCGAAGGTGCGGTTGAAGGCGCGGAAGAACGCTCCTAACGGACCACGGCGCTTCTTCGCAGGCCTGAGCAGCAATGCCGACAAAGCGGGGCTCAGGGTGAGGGCGTTGAAGGCGGAAATCACCACCGAGATGGCGATGGTGATGGCGAACTGCTGATAGAGGCGGCCGGTGATTCCGGGCACGAACACGGTCGGGACGAAAACAGCCGCCAGAATCACAGCGATACCGATTACTGGTGCGGAGACCTCTTCCATCGCCTTGCGAGCCGCGTCCTTGGCCGAAAGCCCTTCCTCGATGTGATGCTGCGTCGCCTCCACCACGACGATGGCATCATCCACCACCAGTCCGATCGCCAGCACCAGGCCAAAGAGCGACAGCGTATTCACCGAGAAGCCGAACAGCGGGAATAGCATGAATGTGCCGATCAGCGAAACCGGCACGGCGAGCAAAGGGATAAGCGTGGCGCGCCAGTCCTGCAAGAACACGTACACGACAACCGCTACCAGGAGCAGCGCCTCAAACAACGTGATTACGATTTCGGAAATGCCTTCGGTCACCGGGAGAGTGGTGTCGAGCGAGACCGTATAATCGACGTCCTCCGGGAACCTTTCTTTGAGCTTCGCCAGCGACGCCCGGACCGCGGTAGCCGCGTCCAGGGCGTTGGATCCGGGCAGTTGGTACAGCGGGATAATGGCGGCGGGATGACCGTTGACGCGCCCGGTGACGTTGTACGTCTCGGCGCCCAGTTCCACCCTGGCGATATCGCGCAACCGGAGTACCGATCCGTCGCGGTTGGCTCGAATCATGATGACGCCGAACTCCTCCGGAGTCACCAGGCGTCCCTGCGCGCGCACCGAATACGTGAATTCCTGTCCGCTGGGTGCAGGCTCGCTGCCCACTTGTCCGGCCGGATTTACGGTGTTCTGCTGCCGGATGGCGTTGATGATTTCCGGGACGGTGAGCTGCAGTTTGGCAAGCTGATCGGGCTTAATCCAGATCTGCATCGCATACCGGCCTCCGAAGATCATCACGTCGCCGATTCCGGGTGTGCGCGCCAGTTGGTCCACCAGGTTGATATAGGCGTAGTTCGCCAGGAAATTGCGATCTCGCGTTCCCTTGGGAGAATACAGCGCGATCATGTAAATCGGCGAACTCATCGCCTTGCGAATGATCACGCCGTAATTGTTGACGTCGGCGGGCAACTGCGTGGCGGCCAGGGACTCACGCATCTGAGTGAGAATCAGGTCCGTGTTGGGCTGGGTCTTGAGGTCGAAGTTGACGCGCAGCGACATGCTGCCGTTATTCGCATTGGTGGAAAACATGTACTGCATGTTGTCCACGCCGCTCATCTGTTGTTCGACGGGGGCCGCCACGGATTGCTCGATGGTCTGCGCGTCCGCGCCCAGATAGGTAGCGCCGATGGTCACCTCGGGCGGGACGATCTCCGGGTACTGCGCCACGGGCAAGGTGACCATGCAGATGCCGCCGACGATCACGGTCAGAATGGCGATCACGATGGCCACGATCGGCCGCTCAATAAAGAACTTTGACATGGCGGTTACCTGGTATCCGCCTGTCCGGCCGCGATTCTGGGAGTCACCGTCATGCCACCGCGGATTTTCTGAAGTCCCTCAACGACGATCCTCTCTCCTGTGTGCAGCCCTTCTTCGACAATCCGTAACGAACCGAGAGTCTCGCCCAATTTGACCGGGCGGATCTCCACCTTGTTATCGTTGTCTACCACCGCCACCTGCGAGGTTCCCTGCAATTCGCTGATGGCACGCTGGGGAACCAGTACGGCGTTCTTGCGTGTCTCCACCACTGAACGCACCCGGCAATACTGGCCCGGACGCAGCACGTTTCCCGGGTTGGGGAACAGTGCCGCGACGCGCAGGGAGCCGGTGGCGACATCCACCTGGCGGTCTGCCATGAAGAACGAGCCCTTGTGGGGATGCACCGATCCATCTGCCAGGATCAGGTCGAGGTTCCCTGGGGTGACGCCGGGCCCTCCCGCTTGAATCCGGTTGTGGCGGGCCAGATACTCCTGTTCGCTCACCGTGAAGTAGGCTTTGATCGGATCCACCGTGGAGACGGTCGTCAGTTCGCCGCTCGAAGGCCCCACCAGGGCGCCCACCTGCATTTTGGCCAGGCCGGCGATTCCATCGATGGGTGACGTGATACTGGTGAACCCGAGTTGGACCTCCGAGTCGTACACCGCTGCCTGGGCCGCCCCGATGTTTGCCGTGGCTGACTCGATGGCGGCTTGCGCTGCCTCCACGCCGGCCTTGGCTTCCAACTGGCTCTGGATGGCGTTGTCCATCTCTTCCTGGCTGATCGCTTTGGTTCTGGCAAGCGGCGCATAGCGGGTCACGTCCAGATCGGCTTTGCCCAGTCGGGCCTGACTCTGAGCGAGGTTGCCCTTGGCCTGCTGAAGCATTCCCTTTGCCTGCGCCAGGTTGCCCTTGGCATGATCCAGCGCGGCCTGGAACGGTCTGGGATCGATCTCAAACAACATCTGCCCTTTTCGAACAGCCGAGCCTTCGCTATAGTTTTGTTTGAGCAGATAGCCCGTCACCTGGGCGCGGATGTCCGCATTGACTCGGCCGTCCAGGGTGCCAATCCACTCCTTGGCCACCGGCACGTCGCGAACCGAAACCTCAACGACATCCACATTGGGAGGCGGACCTTGCGCCGCCACTTCCGGAGTTCGACGGCAACCCGGCAGAATCGCCGCCATCAGCAGTGCGGCGCACACGACGGTTTTCGACAGCAAACGAAGTGAAAAATCTGCGCGCGACGGCGGAATCACATCTGAACGGCTTAACTGCATATAGTTGTCCGGCGTCCTTTTTGTGCCAGGGGCTGGTGCGCGCCAGTTTGGGAGTACCTCGGCGCTTGCCGATCCGAAAAAGATAAACAGACCTGCTAGCCTCCAATACCAGCGTAATACGACTCGGGTGTTCAGCGCGAATCCGCGCCGGGGCAAATATCGCCGCTACCCCTTGGTTTCCGGTGGGGAATCGTCCAGCCGCAATTCCGCGATCTTGTTTTCGTCGCAGACGGGGCATCCGCGTTGCACCTTGGCTACGGTCAAGGCATAGGGCTGGAAGCCCTCATAATCGAGATTCGCGATCCACAGCGGGCGGTCGGGATCGAGCCTCCCTCGGATCCCGAGCAGCGCCAGGATCCCGTGGAACGCGATTCCGGCGACCACGCGCTGCGGCAATTCCCGAGACCAAGTCCAGGTTCATGCGGCCAAACTGCTGGACCAGGAACTCGCCACTCCCGGCTGCGCAGCGGTTACTCGCCATCATTCGCCTGACAACATTGTCCGCGACACTGTGGACGACGAAGGTCTCGCCTCCCAGTGAAAGAACCAGATCGGGACGCAGGTCGAGGTGGTGCAGCGCAGCCTCGATGCAAATCGATTCCGGAAGATAGGGCAGCGAAAGGAACGCAGCTGCTTGCGAGCCGGTCACGATCGCGCCATCGGGAACCTGGCTGCTGGCGTCCAACATGAGCCGGAAAGTGGAGGCGGGGTCTCCCTCGTGCCTCCGGATGTCGGCTTCCACGGCGCCATCTTCGAGGAGGCGGACTCTCTTTACCGAGACGGCGCCGATATTCCAGCCCTCGAAAACCGAGCCGGAACGCGCTGAAGCCCTGCCGGCAGCCGGGCCCATATTCGGACCCCCAGATCCGTCTTCAGGATACACCCGACCGCCTTTGGTTTCTCTAATAATTCTCGCCGTACATGGCTTCGCTTTCCCGCTATAGTTTCGGCTCGCGAATGGCGCCCGTCCTGAATTCGTAGCGTAGTACGTGCACGCCAGTGCAATTGTCCTGTTTACGCACGGTACGCCCGGACGCATGCAATTGCAGGTGGACGACTCCATCGATCCGAGCGGGCCATGCAATGGACAGTTCGATTTCCAGCCCTAAGCGAATGGACTGACTGGATTCGAAGAGGATACCATTGCTCGAGATATTGACGCTGGTGCCATGTCCACTGCTCTTGATGACTTTGTTATTCACCAGGAGATAGTACAGTTCCGCTTCAATTGGAAAGCGATGACCCGAACGCCGGTCTTTTCGCCCGTGACTGTGTTGGAGTGTCGGACTCATCGTCAAGCACCACCCTTGCGGTTAGCGTCTACAGCATCCCATCGGAAAACTGGGACAGACTACATCTACTCCTATCTTTGAAAGAAGACAAGTAATTTAATGTATTAAGATATATATATCTGTAGGCGGGCGGACCCGACGTCTGGCGGCGGATGGCAAATCCACATTGACAGGAGGCTCTGACGGGAGCAGACTTGAGCCAGATTCCAAGATCGGATCGCGGGATCGATGTGCCAGGGTTCATTTTGGCGTGGTTCATAAGCTTGCTATCCTCGCTCAGTTAACGCCAGCCCGTGGCAGCAAATTCTATCCGGGAGCCCGAGTAGCCGTGCTCTCATGATTCACTCTGACGAGGAAGAACCTCGTCGTAACCCGAAAGATAATCAGCTTTGGTCGGAATCCCAGCGGTGCAGCTCTCACAAGTTTGGAAAGAGAGGAACTGGATTATGGCAGCGCAGGCAATGGTGGTGGCAAATGCCACCCCTGAAGAATCAACTACCGATCAGCATCAGAAGATCGAAAATCTGGCTTATCAACTGTGGTTGGAGCGGGGTTGCCCGAATGGCTCGGATCAGGAGGACTGGTTTCGGGCGGAGCGTACGCTAAATGCGCTGAGCGATGACGTCCCGGAGTGACCGCAGTCTCGGTGCCTCAATACGTAACTCCCGGGTCGACCACTTTCTTTACGATTCGGGAGTTACGGAGCCATGTTCCCCGAAATGGCGGCGAAAACTGTGTTCGCCGTTGCTTCAGTCTGATACCGAGCCTGGGTGTACCGGCGTTTCTGACACGACTAATCTTGTCGCAACGCGATTACGGGGTCGATCGTCGTGACGCCACGCGCAGGAATCAGGCAGGCCACCGCAGCTACTGCCAGGAATACCAGCGAAACCCCGGCGAAGGTCGCGATCTCGGTGGGACTCGTTCCGTAGAGCAAAGACGACAAAAGGCGCGTAGCCGCAAGAGCTCCAACGATGCCAGCGATCGTGCCAGTCACCGCTAACGAGAGTCCATGCTTGACCACCATCATCAGGATGGACTCGCGCGATGCGCCTAAGGCCATCCGAATTCCCAGTTCGTTCGTACGCTGCGTCACCGAGAGCGCCATCACAGCGGCGATGCCGCTCGCGCTGATGATGAGCGCCAGCAGCGCGAACAGGCTCATCAGGATTGTAGTGACGCGCGGCGACGCCACGGACTCGTGTTGCAGCCGCTCCATAGTGTCCACGCGATCCACCGCCAATTGGAAATCGACATTGTGCAGCACGCCGCGGACGGCGGAAGTCAGTGCTGAGGGATCGGCTTCGGTGCGCAGCACCAGGTTGCCCACGAAGCCGCGCTGGAGCGGCGTGTAGACCTCGTCTTTCACGTCGCGATCCAGACCGTATTCTTTGACATCGGCGGCGATTCCGACAATGGTGGTCCAGTGCTGACCCTGGTCGAAGCTAATGCGCCGCCCCACCGGGTCCTCCGTCGGCCAGCGATGGCGCGCCATGGTCTGGTTGATGATGGCTACCTGAGGCGCCGTGGGATCCTCATCGTGGGCGTTGAAGTCACGTCCGGCGAGGATGGGCTGGCGGATGGTCGCAAAATAGCCGTCCGTGATCACAGTCGGATCTACCTGCGGCGCCAGTTGCCCGTTGATCAACGGCCGGCCCTCAATCTCGAAGGCGACACTACCTGGACCTGAGGCGATGCCGCCGGGACTGAATGGGAAGTTGGAGGCCATCGACCCCGCAGTCACTCCAGGCGTTGCTCGCACTTGCCGCAAGATGCTGTCGTTGAGGGTCTGCAACTGGTCGGCGGTGGTATACCGTGAGAAGTTCGGGCTCAGGCGCATCGTCAGGACGCGATCCGGACTGAAGCCGGGGTTCACCTCTTGCAGCCGGATGAAACTGCGAATCATCAGGCCGGCACTGATCAGCAGGACGAAAGAGACGGCCACTTGTGCCACCACCAGAACCGCGCGTAGACGGTTCCCGGCTCGCGTGCCCGTAGTCCGGCCATTGCCCTGCTTCAGCGCGTCGCCAACATTGCCGCTGGAAGTGAAGGCAGGCGCGAAGCCGAATAGCAAGCCAGTGCATACCGAGATCAACATAGTGAACAGCAAGACCGGTGCATCCATGCGGATCTCGGCGGCGCGCGTGGTGAAGTGCTCGGCGAATTTCACCAGCAGGGCGAGAGCGGTGGGCGCGAACGCGAGTCCGATGGCGCCGCCCGCCACCGAAAGTAGTACGCTCTCGGTCAGCAACTGGCGAATCAGCCGCGCCTTGCCCGCTCCCAGAGCCGCGCGAATGGCCAACTCGCGCTCCAATTTGAGCAGGCGGGCGAGCAGCAGATTCGCAACGTTGGCGCAGGCGATCAGCAGGACGAAACCTGCGGCCCCCAGCAAGACCAGGAAGGTGTTACGGGCTTGCCGTGTCAGATCCTCCTGCAACGCGGTCACGGCGACGCCATAACCGGAGCCTTTCGGATAGGCATCGGGATGCTCGCGTTCCAGGCGCGAGGCAATGGTGACGAGGTCGGCCTGAGCCTGTTCGAGCGGAACTCCGGGCTTCAATCGCGCAAACGCCGTCATCATGCGCGCACGGCGGTTCGCAATGAATCGCGCCGAGGAGCGCGTGGGGCATTGCGAAGTCGGCATATACACGTCGTTCTCCACCGGATACTGCGGGATGGGCGGGAGCACGCCGATCACGGTGTGCGGCCGATTGTTCATCTGGAAGACCTGGCCCACGATGTTCGGGTCGGAGCCATAGCGGGCTCTCCAGTAGGCGTTGCTCAGGATGAGGACGGCGTTAGAGCCAGGCGCCTCGTCGGCAGCGACAAAGGTTCTGCCGAGCAGCGGTCTCACTCCCAGGACTTCAAAGAAGTTGGCGGAGACGACTGCCGTGTTGACGCGCTCGGCTGAGTCCTTTCCCAGCAGAAGGAAGTTCATGGAATGGTGTTCCACCAGCCCGCTCAGGGTGTGGTTGTTGTCGCGATAGTCGAAGATCTCTTGCGCCGAGAAGGGAAGGTTGGCTTGATTGGTTCGCGAAGATTGTTGGTGGACCACCACCAGACGCCCGCCATTCTGATAGGGCAGGGGACGCAGGAGAACGCCGTAGACCAAGCTGAAGATCGCGGCGTTGGCTCCGATGCCCAGTGCCAGGGTGAGGATGGCGGCGAGCGAGAATCCCCGGTTTTTCACCAGCACGCGGATGCCGTAGCGGATGTCTTGCAGGGTGTTTTCCCAGAGATGGGAGGTGGAAGCTTCCTGGCGGACGGGCGTCATAGACGGTCTCTCCTGGTGCGTCTTCTCAAGCTGCATTGCTTTAAACTATAGCGTTTGACGACGTAGTTGAGAATTAGTATCGCGAAAAGTTTGCGATTGTAAAGCAGTAACTTTCCCGGCACCCCGTAGCGAACTATTGATGTGGAGTTTCCAAATATGCTGAAGACGATGATTTCTGCTTGCCGCCGTCTGGGGTTCGTTTCGTCAATTTTGGCGCTCGCCGCCCTGGGATTGTCCGCCGCCAACTTCCCGGCACCCAACATGGACGCTGCCCCTGTGGCGGGCAAACAGACCGCGACCGCAGTACTCGCCGGAGGATGTTTCTGGGGAGTGGAGGCCGTTTTCGAGCGCCTCAAGGGAGTCTCGAACGTCGTCTCCGGATTCGCCGGAGGGTCGAAGACCACCGCCCACTATGAAATCGTGAGCACGGGCATGACGGGGCACGCCGAATCGGTGGAGATCACCTACGACCCGTCGCAGATCAGTTACGGCAAGCTGTTACAGGTCTTCTTTTCGGTGGCGCACGATCCGACAACGCTAAACCGGCAGGGGCCGGATCGCGGAACGCAATACCGGTCGGCGATCTTCTATGCGAACGACGAACAGAAGCGCGTCGCCGAAGCGTACATCCGGCAATTGAACGATGCCAAGGTCTTCTCGCACCCGATCGTGACGCAGGTGGTGCCGCTCAGTGGTTTTTACGCCGCCGAGGCGTATCACCAGCACTTCATCGATCACAATCCGGACTATCCGTATGTGGTGTACAACGATCTGCCCAAGTTGAAGGCGCTGGAGAAACAGTTCCCCGATTGGCTCGCGCGCAGGTAGGCAGCGCCGGAACTACGGCTTCTCAAGCGCGGCGACACCGGGCAATTTGATTCCGGCGAGGAACTCGAGCGAGGCGCCGCCGCCCGTGGAGACGTGCGTGATCTTGCTGGTAACGCCCGCCGCCTTGATGGCCTTCTCGGAATCGCCGCCGCCGACCACCGAAACCGCGCCGGAACCGGCCACGGCCTTCGCCAGTGCCACGGTGCCCTGATCGAATGGCGGCTTCTCGAAGATGCCCATCGGTCCGTTCCAGATGATCGTCTTGGCAGAGGCGATCACCGCGGTGTACTGCTCGATCGTCTTCGGCCCGATATCGACTCCGATCTCGTTCGCCGGAATCTCTTCGACGACTCGATTGGGCGCGCCCGGTGCGATCTCCACGACAACCACGTGATCGACGGGAAGCATGAGCTTGCCGCCCAGATCGCCGAGCAGTTTCCTGGCTAGATCCACCTTATCGTCCTCCACCAACGACCTACCGGTGGGCAGTCCCTGCGCCTTGAGGAAAGTGTAGGCCATGGCGCCGCCGATCAGCAGGCGATCGACGACCTTGCCCAGGTTCTCGATGACTTCGATCTTGTCGGAGACTTTCGCGCCCCCCAGAATCGCCACGCAGGGGCGGTCGGGATGCGAGACAGCCATGCCGAGGTACTTCAACTCCTGCTCCATCAGCAGTCCCGCGGCGGCCTGCGGCACGAAGGCGATCATACCCTCTGTGGATGCGTGGGCGCGGTGAGCGGAACCGAAGGCGTCGTTGACATAGACGTCGCACAGCGCGGCCAATTGGCGGGCGAACCCGGGATCGTTCTTCTCTTCTTCGGCATGGAAGCGCAGATTCTCGAGCAGCAGCACCTCGCCGGGTGCAGGCTTCATGGCTTCGACTTCGGGACCAATGCAATCGGGCGCCACCTTCACGGGCCGTCCGAGCAGTTCTTCGAGCCGTTTGGCTGCCGGCTTGAGACTCATCTCCGGATTCGGCTTACCCTTAGGACGGCCCAGGTGCGACGCCAAAATCAGACCGGCGCCGTGTTCGAGGGCGTACTGAATGGTGGGCAACGACGCTTTGATGCGCTTGTCGCTGGTGATTTCCATGTCGCCCCGCTCGGTCTTTTGCAGCGGCACATTGAAATCCACTCGTATGAAAACGCGCTTCCCCTTCAAGTCGAGATCGCGTATGGATAGATAGGACATATCAGGCCTCAAATGTTGGAACACTAGAGGTTAGCACGCTGCTCTGGCGAGGATCTCTTCCACCACGGCGGTCTTCGCGTCCGCATAATTTTGCGTGTATTTCCAATTCTCGCGAGCGAGGCCGCGCTTGGTGCGCGCATAGAGATCGCGATCTTCGGGATGAGTGCGAAGCCAGTCGCGGAAGCGCAGCATGCGCGCGATTTCGGGACAATTCTGCGAGAAGACGTGCAGATTGACATCCGTGTCCGGGCCCTTGAACATGCGGTGCTCGTGCCATCCGGGCTCGCGAATGCGCAGTCGATAGCCCGCGGCCTCCAGGGCTGGCGCATACGAGGTCTCGTCGGCGGAGTCGCGAACTGCGAGGACAATATCGATGATCGGCTTCGCCGGAAGTTCGGGCACGGACGTGGATCCGGCATGTTCGATCGCGAGCGCGAGGCCGGCGAGAGCGCAGCTTATGCGGTCGGCTTCGCGCGCGAAGAGGCGAGGCCACTGCCGGTCGTAGTCGACGATCTCGATAGGTGACGTGCGGGGCGTGAGTTCTCCGACGGTGCTTGATCGGAGATACTCTTCGCGGGGGTCCGGCATGGATCCAGTATCGCGCGTGGAGAATATCGACAATAATTCGGGAGTTGCGTAGCCTGTCCCCAGAACATGGGCGGATTTGATGAGGAGGTCGACGTCCCAAGAACGGTACAATCGGGTGGTTTGCGATACGCGATTGCTTTGACTTTGGTGTGGTGCGCGTGGGCCCAGCGCGAGCCGGTCCGACCTTCGGAGTATTTCAAGTCGTTCCTGGCGTTGGGCCTGGAGGATTTTTGGGAGGAACAGAAGCCTGTCCCCATTGATATGAAGGCGCGCGTCACGCTCGATTGGACCTTGCCGCGAGTCGGAACCACGATCGAAGTGAGGCCGCTCGCGATCTGCGCAGGCGATGCTGCATGCGATCCGGTGGACGCCGTCATTCGCCAAGCCAAGTATCGGAGCATCAGCCTGGCGTGGAACAGCCAGACCGGAAAATTCTCGAAATCGGGAAAGAAGCCGAGGTAGCGTCCTTCCTTGTTAACGGCCGTTTTAACGCTTCTTAACAGACAGCCTGGCTCTGTAATCTTCTGGTCACTTTCCCGTTGACATTCGAACCGATTCAAGTGTACTATCGCCCCAATCCCCCGTTAACCGGTATTCGGGAACCGCGCGACGGGTGTTCCTTTAGCCGCTGAGGGGGCTCGCTAAATTTGCAACCGGTGAGTCAGGTAAAGTTTGGCCGACCGCGCCTACGTGTGCCAGGTCGCGTGCCATTTCTGTTAATCCATAAATCGAATTTGTAAGGAGCGCTTTGATGACAGAGAAAAAAGTGTTTCTCGGGGCCCGCCGGCGTGCGTTTACGTTGGCTTTGGTCGTGGCCTGCGGACTATTAGTCCTGGGAAGTCCGGCTGCGGCTCAGACCTCAACGACGGGTGCGGTCTCTGGCGTGGTTACAGATCCTTCCGGCGCGGTGATCCCGAAGGCGGAAGTCGAGTTAAGCAATGTCGACACCAATGCCGCGGAGAAGCAGGTCACCAACGACGCAGGCCAGTTCGTATTTAACAGTGTTACTCCCGGCAACTACAAGTTGACGGTGAAGTCTGCCGGGTTTCGGACGGCTTCGCGGCCCAATGTGTTGGTGGAAGTGAACCGCAGTGCCAACGTACCGGTAAGCCTCGAAGTGGGAACCGGCGCCGAGGTGGTAGAAGTCAGCGCGACGGCGGCGGCGCAATTGCAAACCGTGGACGCGCAGATCGGCAACACCGTATCTACCAACGCCATTCTGCGCCTGCCTACTCTGCAGCGGAATGCGACCGAACTCTTGAACCTGCAACCCGCCGCAGTTCCGGGTGGCAACAACCTGACGACGCGCGTGGCGGGTGCGATTGACGACCAGAATACCGTGACCCTCGACGGCCTCGACATCACGCAACAGGTGGTCGCCGGTAACACGGCGGTGCCCACCCCCGCGGATAGCGTGGAAGAGTTCCGCGTGACTGTGCTGACTCCGAGTTCGACTCTGGTCCGCGCTTCCGGCGCACAGGTTACGCTAATCGGCAGGACCGGCGGAAACACCTTCCACGAGGCCCTTTACGAATATCTGCAGAATTCCTCGCTGAATTCCAACACGTGGGACAACGATCGCCTGGGCCAGTTGAAAGCGCCGATTCGCGACAACCGCTTTGGAGGCCGTATCGGCGGTCCCATTGTGAAGAACAAGACGTTCTTCTTCGCGAATTACGAAGGCCGGCGATTTGCCAACGTCGCCCAGTTGACCCACACCGTGCCGACGGACACGCTGAAGCAAGGGATTCTACTCTTCAAAGATGGCTCCGGCAACGTACAGCAATTCAACCTCGCGAGCGCGGCAGTCTGCGGTCCTAATGGAAACTCGGTCTGCGATCCGCGCGGGATCGGAATCAGCCCGGCGGTCAAGGCTCAATGGGCGATGATGCCCGAGCCCAATTCCAATACAGCCGGCGACGGTTTGAACACCAGCGGGTACTTCTTCAATCTTCCGGTCCCGGTCCAGACCGATTACGGAGTCTTCCGCGGCGACCACAACTTTTCCGATAAACTGCAGTTGCATCTCAGCTACACCTACTTCCGCAGCATCACCACGGGCTCCGGCGACGTGGGGATTCAGAATGGAGTTCCCAAGTCGTTCATCCAGACGCCGCAGCGTGGCTCGGTGTACAACGCCTCCCTGAATTACCTGCTCTCTTCGACCTGGACCAACACTTTCCGCTTCGGCTACGTCCGCGACAACAATGCGACTCAGGCGACCTCCCCCACGGCAGCCGCGGGCCTCCTGAACACACCCGGGTCGAGTACCCCGGCGGGTCCGGTGGCGCTGCTGATCGGCAGCGGTGTGAGCAGCTTTCTTGATTCGCCCATCGATATGGACACCCAGCGCGCCCGCTACCAGGCGAACTACAACGGCGACTTCCAGTGGCAGGACGACATGAACAAAGTGTGGGGCAAGCACACCTTCCAGTTCGGCGCACAGGTAAACATGCTGCCCTATACGCACGTACGCGCGGACAAAGTGGTCGGGTCACTGGCCTCCACCGTGGCGCTGATCGACGGCGATCAGAGCTACCTTTCGATTCCGGCCGCCAACCGCCCGCTGACCTGCAGCGCGTCGGTCACCTCCAACTGCATCACGTCGGCCAACCTTACCAACTGGGATCGCTATTACGCTTCCACTCTCGGGCTGGTGGACAACGTGGGCGTTCTTGCGGTCCGCGATCAGAATCTGCAACCCCTGCCGCTGGGCACGTTCCTGGTAGACCACACCAACGAGTGGGCGAGCTACTTTTACTTCCAGGACTCCTGGCGTGTGAAGAACAACCTCACTCTGACGCTCGGGCTGGCCTACGGCTGGCAGACCGCTCCAACAGAGCAGCATAATCTGCAGACGGTCATGATCAACGCCGAAACCAACCAGTTGATCGATGCTCCGAATTTCATGCAGCAGCGGCTCTCCTCCGCGCTTTCGGGGCAGATCTACAATCCGACCATCGGATTCGCCACGGTTGGGAAAGCTGGAGTGCCGGTGTACAACGTCGACTACGGCGACATTGCTCCGCGTGCTTCGTTTGCGTGGACGCCGGGCGGCAGGATTTTCGGGCAGAAGACCGTGCTAAGGGGCGGGTTCGCGATCGTATATGACCGGTCCAACACCGTGCAGTCGGTGGAGATTCCGATGCTGGGCGTCGGGTTCGATCAGAACATCATCGTGCAGGCGCCGCTCTGCAATGCCACGGGTCCAGGCGGGCTGGGGTGCAATGCCGGAGTCGGTACGGGCGCGAATCCCGGGCTCGCGAGTTTCCGCGTGGGCGTGGACGGGACGCTGCCGCTGCCCGTGCCGACGGCGGTCACTTCGCCGGTGATTCCTCCTCCCGGGTACACCGAGACGCTGTCCTTCCAGGTGGATCCGAACACGCACGTGGGCCGCAGCTACAACGTCGACTTCAGCTTGCAGCGCGAACTGCCGGGCGGCTTCATCATGGAGGCTGCGTACCTGGGCCGGTTCTCGCGACGGCTGCCACAGGCAGTCAACCTGGCGTCGGCGCCCTACATGATGGTGGACTCGGCCTCCGGCCAGTCGTTTGCGCAAGCGTATGATGCGGTTGCCAACGCGCTGCGCGCCGGCCAGGCCGCTCCCACGGAAGCATTTTTCGAAAACCAATTCCCCGGGCTCGCCAAGGCGCAGGGCACGGCCACGGCGACGGCGTTCATCGTGGGACGAAATACCTCCAGCTTCACGCAGGGGAATCTCGGCACGCTGTTCATCAACCTGGCGAACTATCGGCGGTCTCTCGGCCTCATCCCGCTCACCAACGATCAGGCGCAGGTGGAGTTCATGCGCACCTATATCGGTCAATCGAACTACAACGGCGGCATCCTCACGTTGACCAAGCGCGCCGCTCGCGGGCTGACGGTGAGCGCCAACTATACCTACGCGCATTCGCTGGACGATAACCTGTCCAACCAGAACAACGCCGGTTTCTATGGCAACAGTTTCCATCCTGGCGTGGACTACGGTCCTTCCAGTTTCGACCGGCACCAGATCTTCAACGCGTTTTACACCTACGAGCTGCCTTTTGGACCGGGGCATGCGCTGCATTCGAATGCAGTGGTCAACCGGTTCATCGAAGGCTGGTACACGTCGGGCATCCTCACGATGTTCAGCGGACTGCCGGTGACGGTGACCGAGAGTTCGCAAGTATTCGGTGGGGGGACGTCGACCATCGGAGTGACTAGCGCGATGATCCCGACGGTGCCGCTGAGCAACGCCAACATCAACAGCGGATCCTCGGGCTGCACGCTGAGCGGAGTCGGCAGCGTGGGCACGACGGCGGCGACGAGCACCGGGCTGAATATCTTCGCCAATCCTTGCGCGGTGTACTCGGATTTGCGGTACATCCAGCTCAGCAGCGACACGCGGACCGGCCGCGCCAATCCGCTCCGCGGCCTACCGGTGCGCAATATGGATATGCGCTTCGGCAAGGATACGCGGATTACCGAGAAAATGCGCCTCGGTTTCTCGGCGGATTTGTTCAATGTGTTCAATCATCACAGCTTCAATAATCCCGGGCTGAACTACACGAGTCCGACCTCGTTCGGCGTGATTACGAGTACGTTCACGCCAGCGAATCGCACGAACAGCGCGCGCTGGATTGAGCTGGGTCTGCGGCTGGACTTCTAAGGGATTTGGCCGCCGATGAACGCGGAGAAGACCAGATCTTTGGGGTTATGAACGAAGACCGGTACTGGAGTGCCGGTCGTTCCGCCTAGAATCAAAAGTTTAACAGCCTGAAACGGGTACTTCGGTACCCGTTTTGCTTTTATCGGCGTGGATCGGTGTTCATCGGCGGCCAATCGGGCGCAGTCCGTTGATGAGGAGCGCAGAGTCGACTTCAGATGGTGACGTGGAGCGACGGACCCGCCTGTCCGCAGACTTGTTGGACTCCCGAAAAGTCTCGACATGAGTGTCGAGACTGCAAACAAGAGTGTTTGCGCCACGGCTGCTGGCGAAGATTCATCAAAACGGTTTAGGCGAGTTAGTGCACGCGGACCCAGGAGAGTCCACTACTTTCCGAAATAGCTTCTCACGGGCGGCGGAGGTGCGTCTTTGCGGATAGCGCGCCAGAGAATATCGTTCAACTCATCGTCGTCATTCTCATCCGCTTCGTCGAACTTCATGCGATTCGATGCGGCGGCGCCGGGGGCGGTCGGTGGATTCTTGTCTTCCATCGAAAGCCGTGGCTTCTCGGCAATGTAGGGCTTTGGGTCCGGCGTCGCCATCAGCGATGTGGCCATCAGACGCGCGCTGGCATCGAATTGCGTCATTGGGCGCAATCCCAGCAACGCTTCGATCGTATGCAGCATCGACGTGGTGTTGTACATGGTGCCGTCCACGAAATGACGCTTGGTGAACGACGAGATCAGGAAGGCGGGCGAGCGGTGCGAATCCACGTGGTCGGGGCCGTTCTGGGCATCGTCTTCCAGCACGAAGATCGCGGTGCTGGTCCAGAAGCGCGATTTGGAAACCGCTTCCACGATCATGCCGAGGGCATAGTCGTTGTCGGCGGCGGAGGAGAGCGGCGCGGTCTTGCCGGCGGAGGTGCCGTTGGTGTGATCGTTGCCCAGCCGCATCACAGAGAGGCGCGGCATGTTGCCCGTCTTTTCGTCTTCTGCCAGTTCATTTATGAAAATCTTGGCGCGTTCGACGTCGGGATATGCCAGGTCGAATCCGCGGTACTGGTGATTGGTCACCTTGGACAGCACGGGGTCGCGCACACTCATGATCTGCTCGCTTCCGGCCGGCCCGATCTCTTTCTTGTTGTTCACCATGTAGCCGAAATTGCGGATCGAAACACCCGCGGCGGCGGCATTGGTCCAGAGGTACCCGGCGGGGGGAAGGGAAGCCGCGTCCTGCTCTTCGAAGTCGTATGTCTTGCGGCGGCCCGCATACTCGGTCGGCCACATCTTCTGCACATAGTCAGGTGCGATGGCAGCGGTGGACCAGTTGTGGCCGTCGGCGCTCACGTCGGCGTTCACGTAGAAGTTGTCGAGCAGCACGAATTCGCGCGCCAGCTTGTGCAGATTCGGGGTGACGTTCTCGCCGAAGAGCACCAGCGACGCATCGCCATTGCCTTCCTTCATGTCGCCGAGCACCTGGTCGTAGGTGCGGTTCTCGCGCACGATGTAGATGACGTGCTCGATGCGCGGCAGCGGGTTCGGCGCGTCCAGCTTGGCATCGTTGTAGGCCGAGTAAGAAAGCGCGCGATTCGACCATTCTTCCAACTGCGCGGCAGTGAACGGCTCGATCCACGAGGCAGTGCCGGTCTGCAGGTAGCCGACATATCCAGGCCGGATGCCCGGCTCGGACTGGACGCCTGCCGGCCGCTTGGTCGGGTTGGGTCCGTCGGGGTTCGGATACGAGCGCAGTCCTTTGCCATTGAGCACGACTAAGGTTCCAGAGGGCAGTACGCGCACGGCGGTGGGATACCAGCCAGTGGGGATGAAACCTTCCACCACACTGCGGTCGCTCGAGACATCGACGACGGCCGCCACGTTGCCGTCGGAGCAGGCGACGTACAGCTTCTTCAGGTCGGGGCTGAGACCGAGGCCGGAAGGTGTCATTCCGAGGGGTTGCCGCGGAGTCATCGAGATGTTGATATTCTCCACCACGCTCAGTTCTTTGGCGGAGTTGATCGAAACCGCGTAGACGCTGTTGGTATTCGAGGCCGCGACGAAGAGGCGCGCGACCCAGGTGGGTTCTCCGGGAGGGACCTCGCCGGGACCGCCGTCGCGCCACACGATATCAGTCGGATGCGCGCCGATTCTGAGGATCGCCGTCTGGCTGCCGGTGGCCGTGTCGTATTGGCCGATGGAGCCATCGGCCCAATGGCTCACGAAGAACGACTTGCCGTCGGGATGAAAGAGAATGCGATACGGACGGCGGCCTGTCCGGAAACGGTTGATCACCATGCCCGAGAGCGGATTTACTACCGCCACGTCGTCCTGATACAACTCGGCGACGTACATCATGCGCCCATCGGGAGAGAAGGCCACATCGCCGACGAAGTCGCGATCGGTCTTGGTGGCTTTGGGTGTGATCTCGAAGGTGCGTCCGGGGACGAGAGTGCCGTTTGCAAAGGTAAACTCGAAGACCGACGCGCGCGCTCCGCCGCCCACATAAACCTTGTCGCTCTTGGGAGCGAACGCCAGTCCCAACCAGCCGTCGCCGGCCCTCGTGTTGCTCAAGACCCTGGCGGTTGCGGTATCGATCACGCTGATGCTGGGGGGACGATACCCGGCGTTCAACACCAGCAGATATTTGCCATCGGGCGAGAGGACCGAGGACATCGGCAGGGTGTCGAGCGGAACCTGCTTGCCGGTGGGTTGCAGACGCCAACCGGAATTCAGCAGAAAGCCTCCATTGGGCAGTGGGCCTACTTGTTCGCGAGGGGCGGGCTGTGAACTCAAAATCGCCGCCACCGCGATAAAGAGGACGGCGAGAGCGATCCGCGCGGTCAGGGAACGCAAGGCTGGTTTCATAATTGATTCTTATTGTAACCGCCGAGGGTGGCGGCGCACGTGACGGAACAGATACAGGGTGAGCGGCAAAAGAACACAGGTATCCTGTCCCGACAGGATGGCGGATGGGGAGAGGGGGAAATAGACTAGAGGCAGGTAAAGCAGCTTTGCATATTTTTGGCCGCGGTTCTGGGCAAGCATCGCGGCCTTTTTATTTTTCTGCGCTACTTCTGCCTCCAGCCTCCTATCGGATTCGATAGATTCCGTCAAAATCGTTGAAATAGCACTCGACAGGGAGAGTAGGTTCGGCCGCAAGAATCACCCCTGCGGCGCATACTACATCGCTGACGACGACCTCAAGGGGGACGCCCTCATAGGCCCCGCATTCCCTGTGCGCGATGAGGAGTAGCCGGCCCGGCCGGTGCAGGCGGCGGGACGTGCGGATCATGGCGATCACCAGATCGCGATCGCTCGCGGACGCCGGCGCGGCCAGAGTTTTGGCCGAGCCGGGGATCTTAATATGGTCGAATGTCTGGATGCCGGAGCGCTTCAGAAACTTCCGCAGGGCTATGTCGAAGCGGGCATCGAAGCAGGAGATCACACAGGCATCGGCTGTGTAGACCTCCTGTGGTGAATCGAAATGAAAGACTTTTTCCATAAGGGTCACGCAAATACGGCGGTGAGTTTCTGCCCTCGCCGGGTCAGATGTGGAGCCCGATTGGCAATGTCGGTGATAAAGGCGACGCGATTGGCCGGAGCGATCAGAATGTCTGACGCCAGCCCGTACTGAATCCGAATGCGATCGGAGGTAAAAGAAAAAATCTCCGTTTCGCCGGCAGCCGGTCCAATCTCGCTGATCGCCTGGTACGGGATCAGAGTCTTGGTGAGCGCGGTACGAACTACCAAGCCTTGGGCAGCCGTCTCGTACGACTGCGGATACGCGCAGAGCAGCAATACCAGCAGGATCGGCCCCGCAATCCAATAATCGCCGAGCAGAAAAACGCCGATCGCGAGCACAATAGCGGCCAGGATATACACGTCGACCTTTGAATGGTAAATCATGTGTTCCTCCGTGATCTGTGGGAGTGGTCGGGCGGCCGGCAGGAGCCGGCCGCCCGGACAGGCAGGACGCCTATCCTGCTTGTCGTTTGGACTTGATTTCGGCCAGAAGACGATCGATCTCGCGATCTTTGTCCATGGCGGCGAAGCGGCCATCTACATCGTCGGCCACCAGTTCCGCCTTGGCCTGATTGACAGCTTCGTGGAGATTCACCTTGTTCTTCATGCGGTCGAAAGCCGCCGCCTTGGAGTTGTCGCCCATGGCCATGCCGGCGTCAGTGGCTTTACCCAAAGCACGAGATCGGCGGGCCTGTGCCATCAGCACGTCGCTTTTGGTCTGGGCTTCGGTCAGCTTTTGCTGCAACTTGATCAGGGCGTTCTTGAGGTTTTCCACTTGTGTCCTCTGATCCTCCACCTGCTGGTGGAAGCTTTCTGTCATGGACTTGTAGGTCATGGCACGGGCCACGGCGGCGCGAGCCAGGGCATCGTCCTTTTTGTCGACCGCCATCTCTGCACGACGCAGCCACTGCTGTTCGTTGTCGGCATTCTCCTTGAGCTTGCCCTGCAGCACGTGTTGGTCGGCCATTGAAATCGCCACCTGCGTTTTCACCTGCAGCAGTTGATTCTGCATGTCGAGGATGACTTGCTTGATCATTTTTTCCGGGTCTTCGGCCTTATCCACCAGGTCGTTGATATTTGCCCGGACCAGCGTTGCGACTCGTTCTAACAGTGCCATGATGGTTCTCCCTATTGCGCTGCGCCCGGCGCTGCGCCCTTAGATTTGTCGTTCGGACCTGACGACTTGTCGCCGATCTGCCGCACCTTCGAGAACAGCTCGTTGAGAGGCATGCCCGAGAGCGTCTCGAACAGAGCGGGGATCTGCGCCGCCATTTCCGTAATATCGCCGGTGATCTTGTGCATTCCGGCGGACTGTCCATTACCGGTGGAGACGATCGTGATCTTGTCGATGTTGGCAAGCGGCGCCGCCAAGGCCCTAACCACTTCGGGCATGTTGGTGATCAGCTTGTCGACGATGGCCGCCTGGTTGAATTCCTGGTAGGCTTCGGCCTTCACGTTCATGGCCTTGGCTTCGGCTTCGCCCTTCTTGAAAATAATCTCGGCTTCGGCTTCACCCTGCGTGCGGATCGAGGAGGCGCGTCCTTCAGCCTCCATGATCAGACGAGACTTCTCGGCGGCGGCCAGAGTCTCGATGCGCTTGCGCTCGTACTCGGCCTGCATCATTACGGTAGCGGTGAGCTCCCGGTCGCGGCGCAGAATTTCCGCTTCCTGCACTTTGACTTCGTGCTCCTTCTCGATCTGGTGAATGGTCACTTCCTCGGCGCGCACCTGCTGCTGCATGATGTTGCCTTGGATCTCGTAGGCCTTGTCCGCACTGGCCTGCTGCTTTTTGACCATTTCCAGATAGTTGGCTTTCTTGACCTCGAGGTCGCGCTGCGATTCCGCCTGCTTGGCTTGCGAAAGCGTCTCGGCGAGCACGCGCTCCTGGTCTGCCTGGGCCTTGGCGACCGCGGCCTCCCGGGAGGCTACGGCGCGGCGGATGGCGGTGTCGCGATCCGCTTCAGCGGTGGCTACGTCGGCGTCACGCTTGATGCGCGCCACGTCGGGACGTCCCATGTTGGTGATGTACTCGTTCTTATCGCGGACTTCCTTGATGGTGAACGAAATCACTTCGAGCCCCATCTTGTTCATGTCGTCGGCGCAGGTGGAGCGCATCCGGTCGCCCACCATCTCGGGCTGCTTGACGATCTCTTCCACGGTGAGCTGGCCGATGATGCCGCGCAAGTGGCCTTCCATCACCAGCCGGATCAGGGCTTCCCGATCGTCCGGCGATTTGGTGAGGAACTGCTCGGCGGCCGTCAGAATCGACTCGGGATCGGACTTGACCTTGATCTGTGCGACAGCTTCCACCGTGACCGCCACGCCCTGACGGGTGTAGAGATCCTGTTTCGGCGCGACGTCGAACGACATCAGCTCGAGCGACAGCCCACGGGCGCTTTCTACCATGGGGAAAATGACCGTGCCCCGTCCCTTGACGACGCGGGTACCCCGGAAACCGTACACGATAATGGCTTCGTGGGGCCCCGCCTTGCGGAACAGCTTGGCGAACATCGCCATCAGGAAAATGATCGCCAGGACCATGAGTCCCGCGATAATAAACGTTGGATTGGTGCCTTCCATAAACTCTGACTCTCCTTTGGTGGACACTCAGGCGCAATTGCCGAGGCCACCTACTTCATCTCGAGTTCGCTCAGCGGATCCTCCCACGGGCGAACGTATGCAATACCTTTCTCGTAGCGCGTAACCATGACTTCCGCGCCTTTAGGGATCTCGGTGCCATCCTCGCTGCGCGCGCCGGTGACGCGGCGCGTTCCCTCCTGCGAATAGACCAACTCGCCGGTACCGCCCGGGCGGATCGGAATGCTCAGACGGCCGAGCACTCCCGTCATCTCGTAGTCCATGGGATTCAGTGCGGCCTCTCTCGCCATCAGCACTTTTGCGAGGAAGAGGAAGACTATCGAAGCAGCGCCGATCCCGCTGAGGGTGGAAACTCCCAGGGCCAGCGCGAACCAGACGTTGTAATACCGCTCCAGCAGGTAGCCAGTGCCGCCGAACCACGCGAGGAATGCGGCAATGGTGCCGAAATTGAACCACGAGAGACCGCCTCCGCGCGTCATCCCTCGGCCGCCAGGGCCATGGGCCACGTGGACACCGCTATGCAGATGCACGTGCGGCAAGTGCACACTGCCGGCGAACAGCGCCAAAGCGCTGAGGCCGAAGCCCACGAGGAAACAGATGAGATAGAAGCTTGACCAGGTCATGAACGCCTCCTCGGCTTTTTTGCATTCGAAGCTGCCGGCGCCCTGAGTACTTCGATCAGGCGTTCGGCCAGCCCCGGGTTTTCTAAAATCGTGCCCAGCAGGACGAGGCACATACGGGAATCTGCGTGACGGGCGACGGTGAGCAACGCCTCGTGCAGATCGGGGTCCTTGCTGAAGCGCTCCGCGCCCCCGATCAGCCAGAGATCCAGCTTGTCTTCCAGCGCACCCACGTCCGAAATCAACTCGTTCTGGTAGCCTTCGGGGTCATCCACCAGGTAGCCGGGATGAACCTTAAAGAACCGGGCCAGCAGCATACGGCTGGAGTTGGTAAGGTGCGGCCGCGCGCCGCTTTCGATCTGCGAAAGGTAGCTCTGGCTGATCGACTTGCCGAGCTCCTTCTGGATCAGGCGGCCCATCTCCTGTTGGGAGATTTCGCGGTCCAGCCCGCGCAAGGTGCCTTCCACCTCTCGCAGGTACCGGATTTTTTCACCGAGTCGCATATCGCAATTTGTAATAACTCTATTGCAATTTGCGATAATAGTCAAGAGGAGAATTAGGCCTGTTTTCAACGATACGCGGGCAATTGGTACCGGCGGGATAATGCGGTGAATGCGGGGAAAGGGACCAGCGGGGCCCTTATAATGAAAGGGAAATGAGCCTTAAATGGATCGTGATTGGGGTGTTTGCGCTGGCACTGATCGGTTGCAAGGCGAAACTGCCCGAGGGCAAACGCTACCCCATCCAGGGTGAGATCACAGCACTAGACACCAGTGCCAAGACGGCCACGATCAATGCCGGAAAAATCGAGGGCTGGATGGAGGCGATGACGATGGAGTACCCCGTCAAGCCCGACGCGGAGTTTCAGAAACTGCATGTCGGCGACCACATAGACGCAACCGTAGTGGTCAGTGATCCCGGTTACTACGTTACCGATGTGACGGTGAAGCCCAAACAGTAAACGAAGCTACTTCTTCTTCGCGGCGTGGCTGCCTGCCGAAGTGGCGGGCGCCGGCTTCAATAACTTTTCGAGTTCCGCGCGAGTGTTGGTTTCGGGGTTCTGGAAAAAAGAACTTTCGGCCGGGAAATCATCGCGAATCATTCCCTTCGCGTCGACGAACACCATGTGGGGAACGTATGCGAGGCGTTGATCGGTAGCGGAGTATCCGAGGAATGCGCGCACCGCCGGATCATTGGACCAACCGACAGGAAAGGTCGGCTTATACTGCTGGATAAATCCAGGTACGCTCTGATCGGCGGAGGGTGCGAAGGCCACCTCGACAATCTGCACGCCCTTGGGTGTGTACTCTTTGGCCAGAGGGTTCAGGGTATTGGTGGTGAGCGCCTGACAGTGCGGGCAGCCCGTGCTAATGAGAACCAGAGCCACGACCTTCCCTTTAAGCTGACTGAGTTGGAGGGGCGGTGCTCCCGCACGCATGATGGTGAACGGGGGAGCAGGGCGCGGCGCGTCGTCGGCCAGCGCAACATTGCCCAGTCCAACCCAGGCACACATCGTAAAGAGCACGGCGGGAATAGCTGTACGCATAGTGTTATCTCCTTTATACTACAGGTGTCTACCGCCTTTCATGGACCCCTTCGAACCTCTGTTTCGCAACCCGCATCTGCAGACCATTGCGGGTCACTATTGGAGCCGGCCGAGCGCCGGCGGCTTTCCATTGGAGCGCCGTTTTTTTCAGACCGAACCGGGTGTGCAGGTGCTGGTGGAATCGCAGCGTCCGGCTGGTAAGGTTGTAGGCGAGATCGTGATGGTTCACGGGCTGGAGGGTTCGGGAGAAGCGGGATACATGCAGAGCCTCTCGGCGATCGCGCTGAAGTCCGGATTCGCGGCGCATCGCTTCAACATGCGCACCTGCGGTGGGACCGAACAACTCAGTCCGACGCTGTACCATGCCGGGCTTACGTGCGATCTGACGGCTGTGTTGCGCGAGTTTCAACGCGAGGGGCGCGCCCCGGCTTTTCTGGTGGGCTTCTCGCTGGGCGGCAACGTCGTGCTGAAACTGACTGGGGAGTTGGGCGAAGAGGCGCGTTCGCTGGTGCGCGGCGTGTGTGCGGTATCGACGCCGCTGGATCTTTCAGCGTGCGCTCACCGCATCGCCCAGCCCGACAATCGGTTGTACGAGAAACGCTTCGTAAATCGCATGCGCGATCGTCTGTGCGCTACAGGCAGGTACACGCGGCAGGATTTCGAGGGGCTGCGGACGGTGATCGGAATCGACCAGGCGATTACCGCCCCATCGTTCGGTTTTGGCGATGCCGAGAACTATTATCGTACGCAGTCGGCGCTGCGTTACCTGGGCGGGATTCGGGTTCCCGTCCTGCTGATTCAGGCGAAGGACGACACGTTCATTCCGTTCGAAATCTTTGGCTCGGAGGCGGTGCGGGCGAATGGCTGCATCGAGGTGCTGGCAACGGAGCATGGCGGCCACCTCGGCTTCATCGGCCGGAAGGGGCAGCGCTTCTGGGCGGATCAGGCGGTGATGAACTGGATTCGCGATCATGCGATCAGCGCCGCGTGACGACGCGCCGTGCCTACGAGCCGCGACCGTTAGGGAGCGTTGCCGGGCCGCAAAATCAGGTCCTTCTCGAAGCCTGTGCGCGCCGCCGTATTACAAGGCATTCGGAGGTTTCGAAGCATCTTGGCTGGTGTCTGCCCGGCCCGTCAATGTGCGGAACAATGGCGTGCACATCGTGGTCGGCAGAATTCGGACCGGAACGGCTTATGAACGACTTCAAAGCTTTGCAGCAGACGGCGTCTGAACGAAATGAGCCAAACCGGAAACGCTGGGCTCGTCATGGCAGCACGCGATGGCGCTGTTTGAGTCCCACGCCCCTTAATATCAAGCAACGCTCCCTCACGGTCGCGGCTCGTCGTACGTTAGGCTCGTAGATAGCATCGTAGGATCGCAGAGTGGCAAAGAATCGCAGCGCGTTAGGATCGCAGAGTGGCAGGGATCACGGAGTCGCAGGGATCACGGAGTGGCAGGAATCACGGAGTGGCAGGAATCGCGGAGTGGTGGCATCGCTCGCCGCAGAGTCTCCAGTCCGAAATTCACAGGCCGTACGATTGAGGGTCGTCCCATAGCGAGTCGCAAGATCGCGGGTGTGGCGCGTGGGTCGTCAGGTCAGGACCGCCGGATTGCTCGTGCAGATAACGGTCCGTAGGGGGCCCAGCCATCATGTCGCCAGTCGTACCCTTGCGCTCTAAAGGCGAATACGGGTACTCTGGGTCTCTGCCATGATGGCCTCACACGCGTCGTTCTGGGAAGCGGTGACCGGCGCTGTTCAATCGCTCCGCGGGAGTAAGCTGCGCAGTTTCCTCACTTTGCTGGGGATCATCCTGGCCACCACGACTTTGATCTCGGTGATGTCCGTGATTTCGGGGATGGACCGAATCATCGCCGAGAATGTCTCCAACATGGGCGCGGACGGCTACACCGTCACCCGCATCTTTTTCACGCAAAGAGATCCGAAGAAGTTTCTCGAACTGCTGCGGCGCAATCCCAATCTTAATAAAGACGAGTTCGCCTTTCTGCGAGAGCACGTGACCTTGACCCGCGAGATTGGAATGACCACCAATCGGAGCGTCAATTTGCATGTGGGGAAGGAAGTCTCGGAGGGTGTGCTGCTGACAGGCTGCACGCCGAATATGGCACTGATCGCAAACTACGAATCGGTGGATGGTCATTTCATCTCGGACACAGAGAACGACCGGCGCATGAACGTCGCCTTCATCGGCAACGATGTCAAGATCAAGTTCTTCGGCGATACCAGCCCGGTGGGCCGGACCATGTCCGTAGAGGGAATTCCGTTTGAAATCGTGGGCGTTGCCAAGCCGAAAGGGTCGATCTTCGGACAGTCGCAAGACAATTTCCTGGTGATTCCGATCGAGACTTATTTCAAGACGTGGGGCTCGCGTAACGGCATGAACTACGCGGCCACTGCGATCGATCACGCCCACCTGATGGCGGCACAGGAGGAGGCTCGTACAACTTTGCGCGCCTACCGGCACCTGCATCCGAAAGATGACGACACATTCTCCATGCTGACATCGGACGCGCTACTGGATTTTTGGAATCAGTTGACGGGCGCGATCGCGGCAACGGCGGTGGGTGTGGTTTCGGTCTTCATGGTGGTGGGTGGCGTGGTGATCATGAATATCATGCTGGCGGTGGTCACGGAGCGTACGCACGAGATCGGGATTCGGAAGTCGGTGGGCGCGCGCCGGCGCGACATTCTCAATCAGTTTCTGGTGGAGTCGTCAATGCTCTCGGGGATGGGCGGCGTGATTGGCGTGACCACCGCCTGGGTGGTTGCAGTGCTGGTTCGGAGTTTGACGCCGGTGCCGATGTCGGTTCCGGCTACTGCGGTGATTGTGGGGGTCACACTATCGGCGACGGTGGGCCTGTTCTTCGGAATCTATCCGGCACAGCGCGCCTCGAAACTGGACCCGATCGAAGCTCTGAGAGCTGAAAAGTGAGGGCGGAAAAATGACAATCAGCTCCATCAGCAACGATATCCGCATGGCGCTCGCCACCACCATCGAGCACAAGATGCGTTCGTTCCTCACCATCCTCGGGGTGATTATCGGGACGGGCGCAGTGATCGGTGTGGGTTCCATCATCGCCGGACTGGATGGGGCCATCACCGGACTTTTGCGCAGCTTTGGTCCCACCACTCTGATCGTCACCAAGACGACGGCGATGGGCAACGCAACCCGCGAGGAGCGCAGTCGCAAGCCGCTGACCCTGGAGAATGCCCGCGCCATCGAGGAGCGCTGCCCGGCGGTGGAGCACGTCAGCCCGTACCTGATTCCAGGCGGCGGCCTGCGGCGGACCCGTTACAAGGGCAACGACTACTACGGCATCCAGATGGGCGGGACGGAGTCGGGCTACGCGGCGGGCGGCACCACCATGAAGTATGGCCGCTTCTTCAGCGATGTCGAAAATACGCATCATATGCCGGTGGTCGTGATTGGCGAGGACATCCAGAAGCGATTGCTGCCCGAGACGGATCCGGTGGGCAAATGGATCGATGTGGATGGCCATGAGTTCGAGGTGATCGGAGTGATGGACCGGCCGCCGACGCAGTTGCCGGGTAGCGACGACAATCGCGTGCTCATTCCCTATTTCACGATGCGCAAGATGTTCCCGAACGCCACCGAACACATGCTGATCGCAATTGCGTATCCAGGAATGGTGGAGGAAGCGCAAGACCAGATCCGCACGGTGCTGCGCCTGGAACGCCGCGTGCCGTTTCACGATCCCGATAACTTTTCGATCACTACCGCCGAGCAGATGATCGAGCAGTTTCACAGCGTCACCGCGACGGTCGCGATCGTGATGGTGATCCTGAGCTCGATCGGGCTGCTGGTGGGCGGTATCGGTGTGATGAACATCATGCTGGTAAGCGTGACGGAGAGGACTCGCGAGATCGGAATTCGCAAAGCGATCGGCGCCCGGAAGAGCGACATCATCGTTCAGTTCTTGACGGAAGCGGTGGTGTTGACCGCGCTGGGAGGCGTCCTCGGGCTGACGCTGGGCTGGACGATTTCGCGTTTGGCGGGGATCGTCTTCCCGAATCTTCCCACCGCGGTTCCGCTTTGGGCTGCCGTGTCCGGGATCATGGTGTCGGTAGGCGTGGGTCTGTTCTTTGGAATCTGGCCCGCGGGCCGCGCAGCGCGTCTGGACCCTGTGGAAGCACTGCGCTACGAATAAGCGAATGGAGCAGACGGAGGCTTTTCCGCAGCGCGCCGCCCGCTGGCTGGCCTTCGGGTCGGCAGTGGCGATCCTCTTCTCGATAGCGGCCTCGCAGATCCTGTTGGCGCTGGCTCTGGCGGCGTTGCTTTTCTCGGGAATGCCGCTGCGTTTGCCTCGCATCAAACTCCCTCTGGCGCTTTTTCTTCTCGGAACCTTGATCGCCTGGCTGGCCTCCGGCGAAATGGCCGCGGGGCTGCCGCAGATTCGCAAGATCTACGTCTTCTGCGAACTGCTGGTGGTCTTCTCGGCGATGCGCGACATGGTGCTGATTCGCTGGCTGTTTCTCACTTGGGCGGCGTTCGGCAGCATTGCGGCGGGATGGGGCCTGGTGCAGTTCGCACAGAAGGTGCAGCAGGCGCGGTTGCTGAATGGCGACCGGTACTCGTTCTACATTGGCGAGCGGATCACTGGCTTCATGAGTCACTGGAATACGTTTTCGGCGCAGGAGATGTTTGCGCTGATCATGCTGGGCAGCTTTTTGCTGTTTGCACCGGGCGTTCGCAAGCGGCCTTTGTGGATCGCGTCCGCGGGGTTGCTGGCGCTGGCGGTGTTGCTGGCGGAAACGCGCGCAGTCTGGGTCGCAACGGCCGTAGCCAGCCTGTACCTGATCTGGTTCTGGAGACGTTGGCTGGTGCTGCTGGTGCCGGTGTTGATTGTGGTCGTCTACTTCCTGTCGCCGGGGGTGATCCGCGAGCGCTTCACCTCTCTGATTCGTCCGAAGGAAGTGGATTCGAACGAGTTCCGGCGCGTGACGAGGCGCACCGGGCTGCGCATGATCGAAGCGCATCCTCTGCTGGGGTTAGGACCGGAGGGCCCGCGGTATCACTTTGATGACTATGTTCCGGAAGATGTGCCGCATCCCCGGCCGGAAGGCTGGTATGGCCATCTCCACAACATCTATTTGCAATACGCCGCGGAACGCGGCATCCCCACTATGCTGATGATGATGTGGATGCTGCTGCAGATTATCTACGACTTCTGGCGAGGTCTGCGCGCGCTGCCTGGCGGTCCGAGCAACCGGCGATTTCTGCTGCACGGCGGGATCGCGGTCGTGCTGGCCACTCTCACCGAAGGACTGGCCGAATATAATCTCGGCGATAGCGAGGTACTGACGATGTTCCTGGTGGTAGTGGCGTGCGGCTACCTGTCGCTCGAGTTGGACAAGGAAGTCGTAGCCGCGCGCCCTGCACCAGCTACGCCGTGACCGGCGGGACCAGCGTCTTCAGGAACTCGTGCGCTGTTCGGAAGCCGCGCTTATACTGCTCCGTGAAATTCTGCCCGTTGTACGCCGGATAGTAGAAGGCGTCCTCGTTCTCGATGTTCATGGCGCCGGAGTAACCTACTTCGGAAAGTACCGAGAAGAAGCCTTTCCAATCCACTGACCCGTAGCCGGGAATGCGGAATCGCCACCAGCGCACGTTGTCTACGGATTGAATTCCGCTGCGGCGCAGGACATGCCACAGGATCTCGGTGTCCTTGAGGTGCACGTCGTAGATCTTGTCGGCGAAGTCGCGCGCGGCGGCGACGGGGTCCATGAACTGCCACACCAGGTGCGATGGATCGAACTGCAGCCCTACGTGCGGGCTGTTGTTGAAGGCTTTGAAGAGCGCCTCCCACCCGAGGGGTCCGGTGGCGATATTGGGGCCGCCGGCATAGGGCTCCCACAAGATCCGCACCTTGTTGGCTTCGCAGGCGGCGAAGTATTTCTCATTGTAGACGCGCACGATCTCGTCCACCTGCTGTTGCAGCTTTTGCCCTTTGACGTTGCCCGACTGCCCGCCGATATTAGGAATGCCGAGCTTGCCGCACAACTCGATGCACTTCAGCGTATAGGTATTCTGCTTTTCGCGATTGGCAGGGTCCGGATCGATGTGGTTCCCATCGACTGCGAGCGAGGAAACGTAGATTCCCGAGCGCTGAATCTTGTCTTTAATGGAGGCGATGGCGTTGTCATCCAACCGCGCAGGGTCGAGGCGCAGTTGCATGCTGGTGAAGCCTTCGGCTTTCACGAATTCCAGGTTCGCATCGGAGAACTGGCACAGGACGCCAAGCTTGGGCTTCCAGTTGGCATAGCCGGCGCGCTGCGCCTGAGCGGCGGCAGCGGCGGAGATAGCGGTCAGAACAGTGCGTCGCGATAGGGTCACGTCCTGACGATACTGCGGAATCACGTCGGGCCGCAACCCCAAGGTGCGGTTAATGCACGCGTTTACTTGGCGGTGAATTTCGCCCAGCCGCGTGCCGGCATATCTTTCAGGATGTCCTTCATCCACGCGAACTCCGGATGTTTGGCGAGATGCTCCTGCGACTTGTAGGAGATGCCGCAGGAGTGTCCCAGGGCGGCGCTCATCGTCATCTTCTCTGCGCCGGCGGCGTCGGTGATCTTGTTCTGTACCGCTCCTGCGGGTGCGTATGGTGCCTGCCACGTGCCCATGCCGCGCGGCGAAAACTCGATGTGGCCGCAAAGGGTCCGCTCGCTCGGTTCCACTTTGCCGGTATAGCTGTCGAAATGGTCCGCCAGGAACTTTTCGCCGGCAGCGACGTCAATCTTGCCCTTGTTCTGCTCCATCAGGGTGAGCCAGCGGGCGTGCCGGGCATTCTCGCTCTTGCTCTTGTCGTTGGGGTCGAACTCGGTCTCTTCCTTGATCAGCTTGGGATCGTTGGGGAAATTGGAGCCGACGAAGTAACCGTCTTTGGAGCGCTGCAGGATCACGTTCTTTAGTCCGAGCTCCAGACTTGCCACTTCGTTGGTTTTGCGGTCGGCAACCAGCCAGTTGTTGGCATAGCCGCCATTGTTGCCCTCTTTCATGATCGCCGCGAAGTCGTCAATCGAAGCGGCATACTGCATCGCCTTGCGGGCGCGGACAAACTCCGGAATCGCGTTGGGATCGAATCCGCTGAATCCGCTGATGGTGGTCTCGGTGATAATGATCCCCGCGGCGTTGAGGCCGAAATCGTCGGCACTGTGGATCAGTCCGGCCGCGCCATCCATCAGAATGCGATTGCCCTTGGCAGGCACGATGTCGAACATGATATTCCATCGCTCGCCTGACGAGTAGCTCGTCCAGTTGTTATGGCCGATCACGACGCGGCCGTCCTTGGTATAGCTTCCGGTGGCTGCGAAGGCGCTGCAGTGGTCGCCAGGGCCTTTCGCACCGTCCGCGGAACCAGTCGGAACCGGCGCAGACTTGTTGAGCCACTTATCGTAGTAGGGCAACTCGAGCCAGGCGTTCATCGCCACGATGTCCCACACATCCAGCTTCACGCCGTGAGCGGCCAGGCCGTCGACAATACCGGTGAGTTCGTCGCGGTACTCCTGCTCGATATGAGGCCAGAAGACTTCACGCGCCGTCTTGCGAAAGAACTCCCAGTCCCGCTTCTCATCGTGAGTCATCTCTACGGAGATCGCCTTGAAATTGTCTTTAATCTCAGGCGCGAGAAGGTAACCATGCTGAAAACCGATGTCCGCCGGCGAGCCCTCCAGGTGCACCGGGATCCATCCGGCGCGCTCCGGCAGGCGGCCTGCCTTCTTCAAACGAGGGTTAGTCACGGGTTCACGTGAAATGAGAGTTACGGCCAACCCGAGCAGGAGGACCGCGCAGAGAACGGGGATGCGACGCATCCCGCTATTATATAGAAGGTCGTCCGATCGAGGGAGTTTGAATGGAAGCATACACCCAGACGCGCAAACTCACGGCCCACGTGAAGGCCGCGGGTTGAGCGTCGAAGCTGAGTCCAAAGTTATTGGACAAGGTGCTGGCTGCGGTGCCCCGCTGGGGTAATGAGAACGTGCTGGTAGGGTTTGACACGGCCGACGATGCGGGCGTGTACAAGCTGACGCCGGAGCTCGCTCTCGTGCAGACCGTGGACTTCTTCACCCCGATCGTCGACGATCCATTCACTTTCGGCGCGATCGCGGCGGCGAATTCGTTGAGCGATGTTTATGCGATGGGCGGACGGCCCGTTTCGTCGCTGTCTGTTCTGGCTTATCCTCCCAAGGAAGACTTTGCGGACCTCGAGCAGATTCTGAAGGGAGGCGCCGAAAAGATGCGCGAGGCCGGATGTGCGATCCTGGGAGGCCACAGCATTGCCGGAGACGAGATTCTCTTCGGGTATGCGGTCACCGGGCTGGTGCATCCGGAGCGCTTCAAACCCAATGGCGGTGCGCGTCCGGGAGATTCGCTGGTCTTCACCAAGCGCATCGGAACGGGAGTGATTTCTACAGCGCTGAAGCGCGGGATCGCGTCGGACGAGCATGTGGCGGCGTCGATGGAATCGATGATGACCCTGAATCGGCGTGCCTGCGAAGAGATGCTGCGCTTCGATGTGCATGGATGCACGGACGTGACTGGCTTCGGACTGATCGGGCACGCGCGCGAGATGGCATTGGCGAGCAACGTCACAATCGAGATCGCGGTGGATTGCGTCCGCTTCCTGCCGGGGGCTCTCGAGTACGCCCGGCAAGGCGCGATCCCTGGGGGGCTAAAGAATAATCGCGAGTTCGCGGAATGCGCGGTGGAGGGCCAGGCAGAGGCGGGCGTGGAGGACCTACTCTATGACCCACAAACCTCCGGCGGCCTGCTGATCGCGCTGCCCGAAACGGACGCCGCCTCGCTGGTAAAATCCCTGGAGGGAGCTTATCTCATCGGCCGTGTCTTGACGCGGCAGGAGAAACCGATCCGACTGATATGAGTGACAATCCGATCATCGTGGCACTGGATGTGGAATCGGCTGCGGAGGCGCGGGCATTGGTCCGCCAGCTTGGGAGCCGGATCGACTTCTACAAAGTCGGGATGGAACTGTATGCCGCGGCCGGCATGGATATTGTGAAGGAGCTGCTCGACGAGGGGAAGCGCGTCTTCCTCGACTTGAAGCTGTACGACATTCCGGAAACGGTGAAGCGGACGGTGGCGCAGGTCTCGCGCGCGGGGGCGACCTTCCTGACGGTCCACGCGGTCAGTTCCGTGATGCGCGCCGCGGTGGACGGCCGGAACGGAAATGGGCTCAAGCTTCTGGCGGTGACAGTGCTGACCAGCTTCGGGCAGGCGGACCTGGAAGATCTGGGATACACCTGCGAAATCTCGGAGATGGTCAAGATTCGGACGCGCCAGGCGGTGGACGCGGGTGTGGATGGAGTAGTCGCGTCGCCGCTCGAAGCGGTGGCAGTGAGGAAGATCTTGGGGCCGGGGCGGATTCTCGTAACTCCCGGAGTACGATCGGAAGGACGGGCTCGCGCCGATCAGAAGCGCGTGGCGACGCCCGCCGAGGCGATGCGGGACGGCGCCAACTATCTCGTACTAGGACGCCAGATTACTCGGGCGGCCGACCCGGCGGCAGAGTCGGAACGGGTTTTGGATGAGATACAGAGTACAATGAAAATGTCGTAGATCCGCCCGTACCGGAGCTGCCTCCCCTGACGACTGACGAACGGCTTGACCGCATCGACCAGAAGCTCGAACTCTTAATCCAGGCAGTTGGACAGACGAATCAGTCACTGGCCGAGACTAATAAGGCCTTTAGCGAAATCGAACGAAGGCGCGGCCGAAACCAGGAATGCCGTTCGGAAGATCAAAGAAACAGTAGCCGTGCTTGCCCACCGGGTTGACCTCACCGAGGCACGGCATACCAGCACACACGCCCGCATACTGAGTATGGATGCCCGAATGGAAGGGGTGAACTGGCGTTTGGACCGCATCGAGTTGTTAAGCCGGCGTGTCGAGATTCTCGAACAGGCGATCGCGAAAACTTCCACCATCATGATCGTCGAGAGCTGATACGGGCAGCTCAGCTTCGATCCAGCAATTCCAACAGCTTCTCCTGTACCGCCTCACCGGTCGGACCATCGGGTGTAATCACTAAAATCGTATCGTCGCCTGCGATGGTGCCGATGACTTGCGGCCACTCTTCGTTATCCAGTGCCACCGCGACCGAGTTCGCATGCCCGGGGGACGTCTTCAACACAATCAGATTTTGAGCGCGAAGAACATCCTTCAGAAACTCGGCCGCCAGCATCGAGAATTCGGGACCGGTCTCTTCGGGCGCCATCTCCTGGTAGCCGTCCCGGGTCTTGACCAGGCGCAGGTCGCGAATGTCGCGGGAAAGCGTCACTTGCGTGGCTGCGATTCCTAACTTTCCAAGTTCGTGGGCCAAATCCTCCTGCGTCGAAATCTTCATTCCGCGAATCAGCTTGAGGATTTGCCCCTGCCGGTAAGTCTTGGTCATACCATCATCCTTTCGAGGCGCTCCTGAGCGGCAGTGAGCGCTGCAGCCACCACGTCCGGACCGGTTCCGCCGGGAACTTCGCGAGAACGCATGCCGCAGCGGGGATTCAGCAGGCCCGCCATCGCGCCTGTAAACTCGGGCGCAAAGCGCTGCATCTCCTCGGGAGTCCAGTCTGCCGGCTTCTTGCCGCTGCGAACGCTTTCGAGCACGAAGCGTCCGACAATCTGATGCGCCTGGTGGAACGGTGTTCCGGCGCGCGCTAATGCTTCGGCCAAGTCGGTCGCCACCACCCAGCTCTCTTCCGCGGCGGTCGCCGGCCGCGCCACATTCAGCTTTACGGACTCCACCACCACGCGCGCCATTTCGAGCGATCCGCGCAACTGCCCGGCCGCTTCAAAGAGAGGAACCTTGTCCTCCTGCATATCGCGATTGTAGGTCATCGGCAGGCCCTTCATCGTCACCATCAACGATGTCAGGCAGCCCATCACTCTGCCGCTCTTACCGCGAATCAGCTCCAACGAATCGGGGTTCTTCTTCTGGGGCATCAAGCTTGATCCGCTGGTGACGCCATCCCCCAATTCCATCCATCCGAACTCCTCACTTGAATAAAGGATCCAGTCCTCCGCCAGGCGGCTCAGATGCAGCATGGTTACACTGGCAGCGTACAGGAAATCGAGTGCGAAATCGCGGTCGCCCGAGACATCCATGCTGTTCGCGGTGATGTCTTCGAAGTTCAGATCGGCGGCGATGGCCGCGCGATCGAAGGGGAATCCGCTTCCCGCAAGGGCTCCCGACCCGAGCGGCATCAGGTTGGAGCGGCGGCGGGCATCGCCGAAACGCTCCCAGTCGCGCGCGAACATTTCGAAGTAAGCGAGCACGTAGTGCGGCCACAAAACTGCCTGTGCGCGGCGCATGTGCGTATAACCGGGGATCACCGCGTCGGGGTAGGCCTGCGCGAGGTGGACCAGCGCGCCCATGAGGCCGCAGATCAGCTCGCGAATATCGTCGCATTCGGAGCGCAGCCAGAGCCGGGTATCGAGCGAGACCTGCTCGTTGCGGCTGCGGCCCGTATGAATCTTGTCCGCGACTGCGCCGGCCCGCTCCTTCAACTTGCGAATCACCAGCGTGTGGACGTCTTCGTCCGTGGCGCCGGCGTAGAAAGCGGGGTCGGCGGACTCCGCGAGAAGCTGGTCGAACGCCGACACAATGGTGGCACGCTCCTCCGCCGTCAGAATGCCGACCCGTTCCAGGGCGCGCGCGAAAGCTTGCGAGCCCTGGATGTCGGCATTAATCAGCCGGCGATCGAAGTCGAGCGATCCGGAAAATCGCTCGAAGACTTCAGATGGTGCAGATTCGAAACGGCCGCCCCAGAGCTTCATTCGCCGCCCTTGCTGCCGAGACTCTTCAGAGCCCGCACCTTGATCGGCAAGCCCACCAGGTTGATGAAGCCCAGCGCATCCTTCTGGTCATAGCTCGCGCCCATGGTGAAGCTGGCGATGTCGAGAGAGTAGAGAGAGAAGGGGGACTTACGCGAGATCGGTTCGATGTTCCCTTTGTAGAGGCTCAGCTTCACTTCGCCGGTAGTGGTTTCGCTGACCTTCTCGAAGAATGCGTCGAGCGCCTCGCGAAGTGGAGTGAACCACAAACCGTTGTACACCATCTCCGCATATTCCAGCGCGCGCTGTTGCTTGTAGTGCAGCGTGTTTTTGTCGAGCGTCAGCGCTTCCAACTCCCGGATGGCGAACATGATCAGCGACCCACCGGGAGTCTCGTAGCAGCCGCGCGACTTCATTCCTACGAAACGATTCTCCACCAGGTCGATCCGTCCGATGCCGTGTTCCGCGCCGATGGCGTTGAGAGTTTCAAGAAGTTCGAAAGCCTTCATACTCTTGCCATTCACTGCGACCGGCACGCCGTTCTCGAACGCGATGGTCACTTCGCCCGGCTTGTCCGGTGCTTCCGCGGGACTCTTCGTGAGCATCCAGATGTCGTCAGGAGCGCGGTTGGCGGGATCTTCCAACGCGCCGCCCTCGTGCGAGATGTGCCAGATGTTGCGGTCGCGGCTGTAGATCTTGGTGGTCGACGCGGAGATCGGCACGTTGTGCTTCGCGGCGTAGTCAATCGCGTCCTCACGGGACACGATTGTCCACTCGCGCCATGGTGCAATCACCGGCAGTTCGGGAGCCAGCGCCTTGTAAGTGAGCTCGAATCGAACCTGGTCGTTGCCTTTTCCGGTGCAGCCGTGCGCGAGCGCGTCACAGCCGGTAGCGAGTGCGACTTGTACCTGTTTGCTGGCAAGCAGCGGCCGCGCGATCGAAGTGCCGAGCAGATACTTATGCTCGTAGACACCGCCCGAGCGGACCATTTTCCAGAGATATTGGGACACGAACTCTTCGCGCATGTCCTCGATGTGGACTTCGGCGGCGCCGGTTTTGAGCGCTTTCTGCTCCAGGCCAGTCAGTTCATCGGCGCCCTGGCCAATATCGCCGCACACCGCGACGACTTCGCATCCGTAGTTTTCCTTCAACCACGGAATGATGACAGAGGTATCCAACCCGCCCGAGTAGGCGAGAGCTACTTTCTTCGGTTTGGTCATATTCGATTATGCCAGCATCATCAACAGCAAGGCCTTTTGGGCATGCAGCCGGTTCTCGGCCTGCTGGAACACCACGGAGCGTTCATGCTCCATGATGGAGTCGGTGGTCTCTTCGCCGCGTTTGGCGGGCAGACAGTGCATGAAGACTGCGTCGTTACGAGCCTCCGAGAAGAGTTCGTCGTTCACCTGGTAGCCGTGAAAGTCCTTCCGCCGCTGCACCGCTTCCTGCTCCTGCCCCATGCTCGCCCAGACGTCGGTATACACGGCGTGCGCGCCGCGGACCGCCGCAACGGTATCGTGAGTGATTAGCAACGAGGCCCCGGAAACGGCCGAGAGCCCTTCGGCTTGCGAGACGATATCGGGATTCGGCAAGTAACCTTGCGGACATCCGAGAGCGAAGTCCATACCCAGCCGCAAGGCACTGAGCATCAACGATTGCGCGACGTTATTTCCATCGCCGATGAAAGTCAGCTTGAGCCCGTTCAGCCTGCCAAATCGTTCGCGGATGGTCTGCACGTCGGCCAATGCCTGACAGGGATGATATGCATCGCTCAGCGCGTTGATTACGGGAACTGACGACCATCGCGCCAGATCTTCGACGGTACTCTGCGCAAAAACGCGCGCTACAATTCCGTCCGTCCAGCGATCGAGATTGCGAGCTACGTCTTTGAGTGGCTCTCGAACCCCGATCGGTCCTTCGATGAAGACTGAGCTGCCACCCAACTGTTGGATCGCCAGCTCAAACGTGAGCTTGGTGCGAAGCGAAGGCTTTTCGAACAGCAGAGCGAGGGCCTTGCCATCCAGCAGATGGGCGTAGTCGCGAGGCGACGCTTTCACTTCGTCGGCGAGGTCTAGAAGGAACAGCAACTCGTCATCGGTGAGGTCGAGATCGCGCAGCAGATCGCTTCCGGACGCTTTGAGGATCTGTTCGGGTGTCACGAGGCTCGCCATGGGGTGTCGTTGTTCTGTGAATGTTTATTCACTGATATGAATAATCACACATTCAAAGACGGGCGTCAAGTCCCAAAAGGCCAGGCGGAACGTGCTAGCAGGCGGTCACTGATCAGGGGGTGTGAGCCGAGCGCGTTTGCAACTTGTGGGCATCGAAGTACGGCCGGAGTTTCGCCATTGCAGCGTCAACAGTCACCCCGTACTTACTGCGCAGCGCTTCGGGCTTGCCGTGTTCGATGAACTGGTCTGGCCAACCAATACGCACCACGGGAGTTTGCAACCCGAGGTTGGACATTTCCTCGAGCACGGCGCTGCCAAATCCGCCCTTCAACACGTGATCTTCCATGGTGAGAATCACGTCCACGCTACGTGCGTAGAATTCCAGCATTTCGACGTCGATCGGCTTGGTGAAGCGGGCATTGATTACCGCCGCCGAAATGCCTTCGCTTTCGAGTTTGAGCGCGACTTCCCGCGCCATGGGAATCAAGGAGCCAAGAGCGAAGATCGCGACTGTGTCGTTCTCGCCGTGCTGCAGCAATTCCGCTTTGCCAATTGGGATCAGGCTTGGGACATCCTTCACGGGCGTTCCGGGTCCGATGCCGCGCGGGTAGCGAATGGCGATGGGGCCCTCGTCGTACTTCATGGCCGTGAACATCATGTCGGCCAACTCATCCTCATCTTTCGGCACCATATGCACCATGTTGGGAATCAGGCGCATGTAACTGATGTCGAACACACCGTGATGCGTAGGACCGTCGTCTGCCGAGAGGCCGCCGCGATCCATGCAGAACACCACCGGCAGATTCTGCAGGCAGACATCGTGAACAATCGGATCGAACGCGCGCTGTAAGAACGTGGAGTAGATGGTGCAGAATGGCCGGAGTCCTTTCACCGCCAGGCCGGCGGCGAACAGAACGGCATGTTCTTCAGCGATTCCCACGTCGAAGTACTTATCGGGATGGTGCGGGCGAAAGCGATCCAGCCCGGTGCCATTGGGCATAGCCGCGGTAATCGCGACGACTTTTGGGTTATAGTTCGCGAGCTTAACTAAAGTGTCCGCGAACACCTCGGAGTAGGTCCTCCGGCTCAAAGGTTGCGTTTCACCTGTCTCCGGATCATAGGGTCCTAAACCATGAAATTTCTTCTGCTTTTGGAGGGCGGGCTCGAAACCTTTGCCTTTCTGTGTTAGAACGTGCAGAAGTACTGGTCGGTCCTGCTTCCGGAGAAATTCGAATGTCTTGATCAGTGTCGCGATATCGTGGCCGTCGATGGGCCCATAGTACTTGAGTCCAAGCTCCTCGAAGATAACCGAAGGCCAGAGCATGCCCTTAGCGACCTCCTCGGCCTTACGGGCCATGCGTAACGCAATCTTACCGCCGACTTTTTCAACAAACTTTCCCGCCCTCTCGTGGAGATAGTCGTATTGAGGACTCGTCACGATCTTGTTCAAATAGCTGGCGATCGCCCCCACGTTCTTGTCGATCGACCACTCGTTGTCGTTCAGTACTACCAACAAACGTTTGGTGTGGTGAGCAATGTTGTTCAAAGCCTCATACGTGATTCCGCAGGTGAAGGCGGCGTCACCCGCGACGGCAACGACGTGTTCTTTGCCTCCGATCTTATCCCGCGCCACCGCCATCCCCAGCGCGGCCGAGAGCGCGGTCCCGGCGTGTCCCGCACCATAGCAGTCATGCGGGCTTTCAGTGCGGAGCATGAAGCCGTTCAAGCCGTCTGGTGTGCGGATCGTATGGAAGCGTTCGCGCCGCCCGGTGAGGAGTTTATGAACATAAGCTTGATGGCTAACATCGAATAGGAAGTGGTCGGTCGGCGTGGAGAACACATAATGCAAGGCGATGGTCAGCTCGACGACTCCCAAATTAGGGCCGAGGTGTCCTCCTGTGGCGGAGAGCACGGTGATCAGTTCCTCGCGGATCTCCGACGCCAGTCCATCCAGATCAGGAACGGCGATACGCTTCATGTCCGCCGGTGAATCAATTCCATCGAGTAGTCGTGCCATATCGTCGCCTCAGCGAGCCAGCCCGGAATTCAGAACAAAAGACCAGCTTTCGCGGTACACATATCTGTTATGATACCCTACCTTCGGAAGCGACCGTCCTGGCGGTACTGAGATCCGTATCCGTAATTTTACTGAGAGCGCAGGAGATGCATGGGCCGGTCGCAGACGCCCCAGCCAGTCGGGGTTTGTCGACGACGTATTACGCCATTCTTGATCCAGATTAAGATTCGTGCCTGGGGCCCTGTGTAGTTACGGTAACGCAATGGCACGGGAGTCCTATGCCGGTATCTACCGGGCATAGTATTCCCGGATATGGGCTGACTTACTGCCGGAGTTGAAATTTAAGAATTGGGACTTCAGCAGGGCCAAGCGCGGGGCGATCTTCGCAGGTGGGTTGCTCTGGATGGACGGCTGGCGTATGAGTACTGGCTTGACCCACCTTACGCTACCTTTAACACTCGGAAGATCGGAATCATACAAAATTTGTAAATAATTTTGGCTCACTTCATGCTAGACTGACAAAGATGAAAACTGACTACAGTTTGCTCGAGGCTGCACTTGTCGGGTATCAACACCAGCGCGAGTTGCTAACCATTAAGATCGCAGAGCTGCAGCGGCAGCTTGGAAACGCCTCTTCGAGCGCAGAAGAAGCGCCGAAGAAACGGTCCATGAACGAAGCGGCGAAGAAAAGAATCTCTCTCGCCCAGAGGAAGCGGTGGGCCGAATACCATAAGAGCCAGGGAGCTCCTGCGAAACAGAGACAGATGAGCGCCGAAGGCCGGGAGCGCATCGCGGAAGCGACGCGTAAACGCTGGGCGGAATTCCGCGCAGCGAAAGCGGCAGCGGCGGCGACCAGCAAGTCTGCCAAGAAAGCCCGGAAGGCAGGTGCCGGCGAAGGTGAAGAGGCGGAACAGACGGTAGCTTCTTAGCAATTCTTAACATTCAGTGTGGCCACAACCCGTGACCCGCTAAGTGTAAGAGAGCATAATGTATGTTGGTTATCGATGACCGGCGCGGACGCCTGTCTTCTGCGCTTCACGCCTGAATCTTTGATTTGAACAGTGATTCACGGCAGGAAGACAGCACCCGCGCCAGGGCACGAAAACCACACCAGGAAATGGTGTGGATTGGTTGGTTCCCGGGGCCCATGTCTGTGTAAACCTTGTACTTAGCCTGTGGCTACTGCAGTTTGCCCACCAACGCCGCAGCCAGATTCCACACCACGAGAACCCCAAACAACAGATTGACCTTCCGCAACAAACTGGTGCGTCCGGACCGCCATGCCAGTGTGGCGAGAAGGATGGCGAAGGACTTGGCCAGTGCCAAAACAAGGGCTGGCTGCACCGGACCTGCGAGGGCGGCACGAATCAGGGGATTCCCCTCGGGCACTCCGTGATGCAGGAACAGCAGCGTGGTGAGTGTGTCCGTAATCTGAAGACCAATGAATGCGAATAGGATCATTTTGAAGCTCTCGCAGACGAACTTATCGTCTCGACAAGATTCCGGCCAATAGTACCGGTTCTGGTACTTCGGCCAATATGCCAATACCGCACTTGCGTGTCCCCCAACCGCCGATTAGAATTGGCACGGTGCCGATCTTCCGTTACCTGCTGATATGTCTGTTAGATGCAGTCTTACTCCTATCCTGCGCCGGCCCGAGGTACACTCCCCTTGCCCCGGCGCCTCCGCGCCTGGCCGCGAAGGAAAGCCCTAACAGGCGCGTCGAGGCTGGAAGCGCAGATACCCACGACGACAATCCATTCGAAGCTGCCCAGTATTTCATTGAGCAACGGGTTCCGAGCGGCGGGTTGTTGCCAGTGGAGCGATACCTCGCTGCGCAACGCCATTCGCAAGGGATGCGGGCGTATTCTTTGCACGCGCAACGTTACCTCGACGAAGTGAGTCGGGAAACCGCGGCGGCCTTCGGTACCTGGGAATCGCTTGGACCGGGCAATGTTGGCGGTCGTACGCGGGGTTTGGTGATACACCCGCAAAACCCGCAGATCTTATGGGTAGGCGGCGCAACCGGGGGCGTCTGGAAGTCCACCGATGGGGGAACGACTTGGACCCCACAAAGCGATTTTGCTCCGGTACTTACCGTCAACTCCCTGGCGATCGACTCGAACGACTCGAATACCCTCTATGCCGGAACTGGCGAACAGACCCAAAACTGGCGCGGCGCTGGAATCTTCCGGACCAGGGACGGCGGGCAAACCTGGAGTCAGTTACCTTCCACCGCTACTCCTGATTTCTATTTCGTGAATAAGATATCCCTGAGCCCCGCGTCCTCATCGCATCTCTATGCCGCCACCAATACGGGCTTATGGGCCAGCCACGATGGTGGTACCACGTGGAGCTTATCGATATCTTCCCCCGATGGAGGACCAGCTCCCACTTTGACTGGCGGCACCACCAACGGGTGCTTCGATGTCGTGGTGCAGCCGGGTCAGAGCGCTGACATCGTTTTTGCGGTCTGCCACCCGCCTGGCAGCCTGCAATACGCCATTTACCGGAACGCTGACGCGGCGGGCGGCGGCGCCTGGCAGCAAGTTCAATCAGACCCGTCCATGTGGTACACCGTTCTTGCCTTCGCGCCCTCCCAACCCACAACAATTTATGCGGTCTCGGTAACTTATGACACTGGAACATACGCCAAGGCTCTACTAGGAGTGTATCGATCAACGAGCGGCGGGGTTGCCGGGACTTGGGAGACTCGCACCTCGAACCGGGACTCAAACCGCCTGAACACTGCAATTCTTAGTGTGGATAGCTTTTACTCATTCGGCAGCGCCTTCTGTTCGGGCTCGCCGAATTTGAACGGACAAGCTGGTTACAACCTGGGACTTGTGATCGATCCCACAAACCCGGACAGCTTGTGGGTAGGAGGAATCGGCATATTCCGTTCCGATGACGGCGGAGCGACGTGGGGATACGCATCCAATGGCGTACACCCTGACCAGCACCTTTTTGCCTTTGACCCAGGGTACAACGCTACCTCCAACCAAATCCTCTACAACGTCAACGACGGCGGCGTTTACAAGACTACACAAGCAAGGGGGAAGACTGGGACCTGCTCCTCCACCAGTTCCTCCGTCAATTGGACGAGTCTCAATAACGGCTACGGAACCACCCAGCTCTATCACGGCGTTCCCTATCCTGGCGGGGGTGCGTATGCAGGCGGCACGCAAGACAATGGAACCGTTCGCGGCAATGACGCGCTCGGCAGCAACCGGTGGGACTCCTTATTCGGCGGCGACGGGGGCGTCACTCGCGTCGATCCGATCAACGCGAACACGCTGTACGTGGAAACGCCTCACGGCGCCATTGTCAAGTCGCCCGACAGCGGGAATACCTTCCAAAGCGGGGTAAGCGGTATCACGGAGAGCTCCGGCAACTTTCCGTTTGTCGCCTGGTACCTCTTCGATCCCAACGACTCTCTGCGCCTGTATGTGGGAGGCGCGCAGCTTTGGCGCACGGAAGATGGAGCCAACCAATGGATCGCCGCCAGCGCGCCAGTCGATCCCGTGAACGGTGTGCTCGACAATATCCGTTCGATCGCGATCTCGCCGGCTGATTCCAACCTGGTTCTCTTTGGCGTGAATCATGGCCGGATCTTTCGCAACACCAACGCTCTCTCCGCTACCGCGAGCACGATCTGGCAGTCCGTACAGCCGCGCGCGGGAAATGTTTCCCATCTAGAGTTCGATACCCGCCAGCCCGAGACCGTATATGCCACCTACACCACCTTCAACTCGGCTCCCGGCGACCAGCACGTTTACCGGTCGACCGATGGCGGCGCTTCGTGGAAAGGTATTGACGGCTCCGGAACCACTGGGCTGCCGGACATTCCAGTGGAGACGCTGCTGGTCGATCCTGATGATTCAAACCGTCTCTACGTTGGCACCGATCTGGGTGTATATGCCAGCCTGGATGGCGGCGCGACCTGGGTCCGAGACAGCAACCCCTTCGCCAATGTGATCGTGATGAACCTCGCCATCGACCGTACTGGCGGCGCCAAATATCTGTATGCATTTACGTACGGCCGCGGGGTGTGGCGGGTGCCTTTGGGCGGCATCGAGACACCATGCATTTACTCGCTTTCTCCGGCCACGCTGGCGGCGGATGCGACGGGTGGGACCTTCAGTGTGGACTTGGCTACAGGCCCGGGCTGTACCTGGTCGATACTCCCGCTTGTGACGGCATCGAATGCCTTCGCGACTGCGCAAGCACCAGCTTATGGCGTCGGAAGCGGCAAAGTATTCGTGACTATGCCCGCCAACCACGGCACGTCTTCCCGCAGCAATACGCTTCTGGTAGCGGATCAGCAGCTCACCGTCACACAATCCGGCGCCATAGCCTCACCCATCGGCGACGAGTTGTCGCGCTCCTACAGCATCGCCTCGATCCCCTTCGAGGGCTTCGGCGGCAACAACAGCCTCACCTCTAACCCGAGCGACCCCAGACATTCCTGCACGGGCTCCGCCGACTTTCGGAGCGGCTGGTTTACCTTCACCGCTGCCATGGATGGCGACGTCCAAGTGACGGTCCAGGCTGCACGAAGCGACAATCCGGCGGCCAATTCGGGCATCGTTGTCACGGCTTACTCGTTCTCGAACGCCGCTTTGGGGCCGGAGTTGGCGTGTGGCACAGTCGCGAAAGATCCCTCGGGACCACTGCGCAACGCCACCATTCGATTCACGGCGATGCAGGGGTCCACTTACGCGATCGAGACGGCATCCCTGTCCAACGGAGCGGCCTCAGACGTCGCGACGATCTACGTCGGCGTCGGCCAGGCGTCACCCGTGCCGCTCTTCGATGTCGGCCCTTCGGAACTCGTCCTCAAGCCGGGGGAGTCGGGGCGCTTCCAGGCGATCGTAGCCAATCTGCCGAACGCCGCCGTACGCTGGACCGTTTCGCCGCAGATCGGCGTGATCGCACCCGACGGGACTTACTCGACGCCTTCATCCGTTCCGGCCGGCAAGGTGACGATCACGGCGCAGAGTCTCGCCAACCCCAGCCTTCAGTCCACGGCGGCGGTCGCCATTCAGGAGCCACCGCCAGTTTCGCTGGGCACGATCGCGGCAGCCAATGCGGCCAGTTTCCAACAAGGTCCGGTGGCGCCGGGCGAGATCGTGACGATCTTCGGTACAAATATCGGGCCGACAAATCTGGCAACGGCCCAACTCAATGCACAAGGAAAACTTGCGACGAGTCTTGCGGGGACGCAGGTGCTCTTCGACGGCATTCCGGCACCGCTTGTATACGCAACAGCCCAAGCTGTGAGTGCCATCGTGCCGTACGAAGTGGCAGGCCAGCAGACCACGCAAATGGTGGTGATTCGGGGAGGCCAGAGCACAGCAGCCCTCGTGTTGCCGGTTGGGGAGTCGGCGCCGGCATTCTTTACCGCCGATTCTTCGGGCGCGGGCCAGGTGGCCGCGCTGAATCAGGACGGCACGTTGAACGGGCCCCAGAACGGCGCGCCAGCGGGATCGATCGTTTCGCTCTACGCCACTGGGGAAGGGCAGACTACTCCCGGGGGCGTGGATGGGAGGATTGCGAATCAGGTGCTGCCACAGCCCGCGGCGCCTGTCAGCGTAACGATCGGTGGGATTCCAGCAACGATTGTCTACGCAGGCGGGGCTCCGCAGGCAGTCTCGGGTTTGTTGCAGCTCAACGTGCGGGTCCCGGCAGCGCTCCCATCTGGAGCGAACCCGGTGGTACTGACGGTCGGAGGGAATTCGAGCCGCTTGGACGCGACGATTTCGGTACGGTAGCCCGGTACATGAACGCGGGGCGGCCCGAGATTTACGCCACACTATAGGAATGCCTGACTTATCCGAACCGCTGCAATCCTGGCTCTCCGAGCTTCTCCGCGAGACCGGAGGCGTTGCCGGCACGGTGCATCTCCACGAGTCCGGTGGCTTGCGACTGGCCGCCGCCATCAACATCCCAGCTCCGGTGCAGCAAGCCGTGGAGTGGGTGCCGTCCGGCAAAGGAATGGCGGGCCTCGCCCTCGAGCGTGGCGAAGCGGTGCAGACCTGCAATCTTCAGGAAGATCGATCGGGAGCCGTCCAGCCCCGCGCCAAGGCTGTCAATGCACAAGCCGGAATCGCCATCCCCGTGCGCGATGTCTCGGGTGCGATCGCCGGAGTGGTCGGCGTGGCGTTCTTGGGCGAGCGCGAGTTTCAAGGCGAGGAACTGGCGCGTCTCGAGAACGCCGCATCCACTCTCACGTGTGTGATCGGGTCGTAGAGTATGGTAGATCAGGGGAGGTCTTCATGAAGAGTTCACGACGCCTTTGGAGCACGCTGGGAGTCTTGCTAGGAATCGCATGGCTGCTCTCCGCGATGGTGTCCGGATACCAGGACGCGTCCAACGGGGTGAAGGCCTTCGTAGGAGCGCGCATCATCGATGGCTCGGGCGCCGCGCCCGTCACCGGCGCCACTTTGCTGGTCCGCAACGGACGGATTGAAGCGGTCGGACCATCCGTGAAAATCCCCGCGGGCGCCGAGCGTATCGACGCGTCGGGCAAGACTATTATTCCCGGCCTCATCAATGGCCACGGCCATGTGAACGACCTCAGCCAGCTCGGAAAGTACGCTCGATATGGAGTCACGACCGTGTTCAGCCTGGGCGGCAATCGTGAGATCGAGCTTCGCGACCAGACTCGCGCTCAACAGCAGACAGCCGCACTCTCCCGCGCGCGACTGTACATTGCCGGACCGATTCCCGTGCCCAAAACTCCCGACGAAGCGCGCCAGGCTGTGGACGCACTGGCCGCTGCGAAGACCGATATCGTGAAGTTCCGACTCGACGATAATCTGGGCCGCGGCGCTAAAATTCCCCTCGATGCTTACACCGCGATCATCGAGGAGGCGCATAAGCAGGCCATGCGCGTCGCCGTGCACGCCGTCTATCTGGCGGATGTCAAGAGCGTCCTGCGACTCGGCGCCGACTACATTGCACACAGTGTTCGGGACTTCGAGATCGACGACGAAACCATCGCGCTGCTTCGCAAGAATAATGCCTTCTATTGCCCGACTTTGATGCGCGAGGTATCGACATTTATTTACGCCGAGAAGCCCGCGTTTCTGATGATGCCGTTCGTCCGTAAAGAAGCCGAACCCGCGGAGCTTGCGAAAGCGGAGGATCCGGCCTTTCAGGAGACCATGCGCAACGACTCGGCGGCGAAATGGTACAAGGAGCACTTGCCCATCGCGATGCGCAATCTCAAACGCCTGGAGGATGCGGGGGTGCCGATAGTGATGGGAACCGATACCGGGGTTGCCTACCGGTTCCAAGGCGCGTTCGAGCATTTCGAATTGGAATACATGGTGAAGGCCGGCCTCACGCCGATGCAGGCTCTGGTAGCCGCCACGAGTCAGGCTGCGCGTGCCCTGAAGGCATCCGATCAGATTGGCACGTTGCAGCCGGGTCGTTGGGCAGACCTGCTCATCCTGAATGGCAATCCGCTGGACGACATTGCGAACACCCAAAAGATCGATTCCGTGTGGGTCGCCGGCAACCGGATTTCACTCACGAAGTGACCCCGAGGTCAATCCCTAAACGTAAGAAACCGCACGCTTTCTGGCAATTGTAAAACATCGGTAAAGCTTACTTCTGTGCGGTTGCAATCACTCGAAACCCATGTTAACGTTTATGCACGCATAAGTACTAGAAGTTCTGATGCCAACATCCTGGGCCCCAGCGAAACGCGCCGTTGCGGGGGGATTCCAGCTTGCCCAATTGTTGACTCGCAGTATCCCATGCAGGATTACTGTGCCGCCACGTCAGAACGGGTGAAATAAGCGCGTCCGGAAGACCAAAAACAAAACCAGAGGAGTGGATATGCGAAGACTGTGTAACCGGCCTTCAGGCCGGGGGACGGAGAAGTGTGTTCGTACCGTGCTGGCACTATTGTGTTTGGGGGGAATTTCGTACGCCCAAACAACACCGGACCCTACGACCGCCACAAATTTTCAAGCCCGGGATCCCGGAGTCAGGGGAGGTGCCGCCGGTGCCGGCGGGCCAATCTCAGGATTAACTGGTCAGCAACAGACCATTTTCAAGACCTTCCAAAACACGTTCCAGGAGGTGGATTCGGTTTCGGGAACGATCCCGGGAGAATCCGGGAGCGGGCTCGGACCGAGTTTCAACATGAATAGCTGCGCGGGTTGCCACGCCTTCCCGGCACCTGGAGGCTCCAGCCCTCAGGTCAACCCCCAGGTTGCACTTGCTACTCTGCACGGCGCTCGCAACCAGGTGCCTTCTTTTATCACCATCAATGGACCGGTTCGCGAAGCCCGGTTCAAGACCAACTCGGACGGATCTCCCGACGGCGGCGTGCACGATCTGTACGTCATTACCGGCCGATTCGACGCCCCGACTAGCTGCCAGATCTCGCAGACTGATTTCGGTTCCCAATTGGAGCGGGGCAACGTGATTTTCCGCATTCCGACGCCTACCTTCGGTAACGGCTTGATCGAAGCCATCGAAGACGCCACCATCCTGAGCAACAAAATCTCCAACCCGCAGCAGAAGAGCGCGTTCGGAATCTCGGGGCATGAGAATCGTACCGGCAACGACGGGTCAATCACGCGCTTCGGGTGGAAAGCGCAGAACAAATCGCTGCTGATCTTTTCGGGCGAGGCCTATCACGTGGAGCAGGGTGTCACCAACGAAGCATTTCCCAACCCCCGGGAAACCGGCCTGGGATGCGATGCACTAGGACATCCCGAGGATCATACCGACTTCGCCGCTGGAGGGCCAAGCGACGTCACGGCGTTTGCGATGTTCATGCAGATGCTGGCGCCTCCAACTCCGGTGACTTCGTACGGCAACGTCTCCTCGTCATCCATCCAACGAGGTCAAGGTTTGTTTGCGAGCGTTGGCTGCGCGACCTGTCACACGCCCAGCCTCACCACCGGTCCTTCCTCCATAGCGGCCCTGTCGAATAAACCAGTCCCGCTCTACTCCGATCTGCTGGTGCACAACATGGGCACCACACTGGCCGACGGCATTTCGCAAGGCAATGCAGCCGGTGATGAATTCCGAACTGCACCCTTGTGGGGTCTCGGGCAGCGTATCTTCTTCCTGCACGACGGCCGCACTTCCGATCTGATGCGCGCCATTCAGTTCCATTCCAGCAGTGGTTCTGAAGCGAATACCTCGATCAATGCATTCAATCAACTCGGTAACTTTAGCCAGCAAGATTTGCTGAATTTCCTGCGCTCGCTGTAGTAAAGGGGATCGGGCGGCTCATCACAAATCTGGTGAGCCGCCCATCAATTCGCATCCACATTTCCCGCCCTCCTCGCGTCCACGTCCGTATGATTCTCCAGGACCTGCGTTTTGGCTTGCGCCTTCTGTGGCGGAGTCCGGCCTTCGCTATCGCCGCCATCCTTACCCTCGCACTCGGAATCGGAGCCACTACCGCAGTCTTCAGCATCGCCCACGCCGTGATTATCCGACGCCTCCAGTTTCCGGAATCCGACCGCGTGATGACTGTTCTGCAGAGTACGGATAATAAGGCTTACAGGCCGATGGATTCGCTGTACGCGGAATGGCGCAGCCGGCAGCAGAGCTTCGATACTTTTGCCGCGGCACTGGCCTTCACGACAATTCTGCGCGATGGCGAAGGCGCGCGTGAGATTCCCGACGGCATGGTGAATGGGGACTTCTTCCCGATCATCGGGGCGCGGCCCGTGCTGGGCCGACTGTTTACGCGAGAAGATGAGCGGCAAGGGAGCGACAACGTCGCCGTGCTCGACAACGGCTTCTGGCAGCGCGAATTCAGTGCCAGCCCTACTGTCCTGGGCCGCAGCATCAATATCAAAGATCGCCAGTTCACCATCGTCGGTGTACTGCCGCCTGGAGTGCACTTTCCGACCTTCGGAACGCGCGACGTCTGGATTCCTCTGGCCTCGGATCGCGAGCAGAGTTGCGGGGGCTACGGAGGGACACTCGTTCTAGGGCGTCTGCGGGAGGGCGTGAGCCGGGAAGCCGCGCAATCCAACATGGACGCAGTCAACGAACAGGTCCGCACCGCCAATCCCTGTTTCCGCCGTGTGACCGGTGCAGTCGTGGTGCCGCTGCGCGAGTGGTTGGCTGGCGATGTGCGCACCACCATTCTCATGCTCGCGGGCGCCGCGGTATTCCTCTTGTTGATCGCCTGCGCCAACCTGGCGAACCTGCTGCTGACGCGGGCCACTGGCCGGCGCCGCGAGATGGCCATCCGCGCCGCAATCGGCGCTGGCCGCTGGCGCCTCGCCGTACAGATGCTCACCGAGAGCCTTCTGTTGACAACCCTTGGAGGCGCGGCCGGCATCGGACTCGCCGCCGCGGCCGTCCGCGTTGCGCCAGCGATTCGCGCCATCGATATCCCGCGTTTGGAAGAGGTCGGCGTCGATCGCAATTTCCTGCTGATCGGTTTCGGCGTTTCGCTGCTCTCCGGGCTCTTGTTCGGGCTTGCTCCAGCAATTTCGGCCTGGCATCGCGACCCCATCCTCGGGCTGCAACGGGGTGCGGTTCGGGCAAGCAATCTGGTAGGACGAAGCTTCCGGAATTTCCTGGTGGCGGCACAGGTGGCGCTCGTGCTGGTTCTGCTTAGCGGGGCGGGACTCATGACCAACACCGTGTTCCGGCTGTTGAGCATCGACTTGGGATTCTCGCGTTCTCACGTCTTCAAGATCCAACCATCTTTCACCGCGAAGATGCGCGACCGCTCCACGGCCGCACAGTATCTGCGCGAATTGCGCGAGCGTGTCGCCGCCATGCCTGGAGTGGAAACGGCGAGCGTTGCCAATGCCGCGCCATTCACCCTGAGCGCGGGCGGTTATACACTTCGCTATATCCGTGATGGCGCCTTGCACGAGGTGGAGACGCTGGGCCGTGACGTCGACCCTGGCTACTTTCGCACCCTCGGTGTCCCCCTCATCGCCGGACGGGATTTTGAACCCGAAGACGCTTCTCGCAAGCCCGTTCCCCTGATTCTCAATCAATCCGCGACGCGCGCGGTCTTCGGGAATCTGGATCCGATCGGCAAGATCGTGGAGTGTACCGACAAGCGCGTTGGCCCGATGCAGGTAGTCGGCATCGTCGGAGATGCTCGCGTGATGGGGGCTTCCCATCCGCCCGGACCTCAGGCATTCGCGCTGCTGATGGGTGGCTGGGGCTACGCATCTACTGTCCTCGCACGTTTCGCAGTACCGCCCGCCGCGTTGGCGGTATCGATCCGAAGCGCCGTCAGTCAACTCGATCCCGGTTCGGCTCCACCGAAAATCGATGCTCTCGATGACTTGTTTGCGGAACAATTGGCCGAACCGCGCTTCTACATGCTCCTGCTGGATGGCTTTGGACTCGTTGGACTGGTGCTCGCGGCGACCGGAGTTTATGGCGTGATTGCGTATGCCGTGGCTCAGCGCACCCACGAGTTCGGGGTGCGGCTCGCATTGGGCGCTATGCCCGGCGAGATTGTGCGCATGGTGGTGAGTTCCGGCGCGCGCGTCGTGGTCGCCGGCGCCGTCGCGGGCCTCGCCGGGGCGCTGGCCGTGACGCGTTTCCTGTCCTCGTTGTTGTTCGAGATCAAGGCGAACGATCCGTGGACCCTGGCGACGATCTCGGCCCTCCTGATTGCGGTGGCACTGGCCGCGTGCTGGGTTGCGGCGCGCCGCGCCAGTTCTGTGGAGCTCAGCGTGGCATTACGCCAGGAGTAGACTGACGAGAAGATGAAACTCCTGACGCTTCTCGCCATTCTATTGCCGGCTGCTGCGTGGCTTCCGGCGCAAACGGCTCCGGCCCGTCCGAAGATTCTAGGCATTGCCCACATGGCAATCTATGTGAGAGATCTGGCGAAGACGCGCCAATTCTACGAGGATTTTCTGGGATTCGCCGAGCCCTTCACGCTCCCGCAACGAGACGGCAGCCCAGGTGTCCGCATCGCCTTCGTCAAAGTGAACGATCGCCAGTACATCGAGATCTTCACCGAACCCGACCGCGGCGAGGGGCAACTCAACCACATCTCCATCTACACAGATGATGCCGAGCGGATGCGCGACTATCTGTTGGCGAAGGGCATCGCGCCGATGGGAAACGCCTCCATGGGACCTGTGCCCAAAGGCCAGACCGGCAACAAGAACTTCAACGTCAAGGATCCCGACGGGCATATCGTGGAGATTGTCGAATACCAGCCGGACAGTTGGACCGCGCAGCACGCCGGTAAAGACATGCCATCGACGCGCGTCGCCGAATCTATCATGCATCTCGGATTTCTGGTGGACGACCTCGCCAAGTCCGCCCAGTTTTACGCTGGGATTCTCGGTTTTCAGGAGACCTGGCGGGGCACCAGCAATCCGAACTGGTTGAGCTGGGTGAATCTTCGTGTGCCCGATGGCAAAGATTATGTGGAGTTCATGCTCTACGACAAGCTGCCCGAGCCGGGTTCACGAGGCACCAAGAATCACATGTCGTTGATGGTACCCGACGCACAGAAGGCGTTGGAGATCCTCAAGCAGCGCGCGGCGCGTGGCCTGTATCAGCCGTCCGACGGAAAGCCGATGGCCATCCAGGTGGGGGTCAACCGCAAGCGCCAGATCAATCTCTACGATCCCGACGGCACCCGCATCGAGCTCATGGAACCGGATACAGTGGACGGCCAGCCCGCTCCCAATTCCACGGCGCCGCCGCCCACGCATCACTAGACGCGATCGCCTATCAGTTGCTTCGAGGCGGCAGGTCACCTAACGTCGAGAAACCCGCGTACAGTGGGACTTGGTGGACTCCCGAAAAGTCTCGACAAGAATGTCGAGACGGCGAACAGGAGTGTTCGCGCCACGTCTGCGGGCGACTCGACGAGCCGCCCGCGTAAGCAAGCGTTGACGTGCTCGGAACGTCACCGCCGTTTCGAGTTTCGAGCCTCTAATCGCGATCGCCTGTGGTCGCCGGTGCAGCGGGCTTCAATTTTGCTCCGGCCAGCTTCGAAACCGCTCCCAAGGTGGTCTGCGCCGCATTCAGACCGAGCCGGAAATCGCCCTCCGAAAAATGCGAGTACACGTCGGTGGGCTGATGGTGAGTGGGATCCCATCCGCCTCCAATCTGCGAGACGCGTTCCAATTCGCGCAGGCTAAGCGACGGCGTGAGGTCCTGGAAAGGGCCGGAGTCGGTATTCGTCATGTGGTTGCCCACCACCGCCGGATAATCCGTCGCGTACTGTTCGTTCGCCGCTAGAAATGCCCACGCCAATTCGGCGGCGCCGGCCGACATTTTCGACTGCGATTGGAACTCGATGTTGACATCCGCTTCCGGCCGCTGCATGTCGCTCACCGTGCCGTCTTTGCGCGGCATGCCGTGATCGAAGAGCAGCATGTCGTGCTGGATCATCCCCAGCCACTTCGGCTCCGGATATTTTCCGGATCCCGCCGGGTCTTCTTTCCCTTGCAGGTCCTTGCGTTGATCGACGTAAGCCCGCGCGCCGTTGAGCCCGGTCTCCTCGTTGTTCCAGAGCGCAAAACGGATGGAACGCTCGGTGGTGACATCCGGACTGCTGAGCACGCGCGCCAGTTCCATCACCAGAGCGCTGCCGGAGCCATCGTCATTCGCCGCTTCGCCGAATCCAATGCCATCCATGTGCGCGCCCACAATATACATCTCTTCGGGATGCGTCGTGCCGACCTTGGTGCAGAAGACTTCCTCGCGCGCGCCGGGCGTGGAGGGCTGCGAATCGAGTTCGCGAATCCGCGTGTCAGGCTGCAAATCGGCGTCGTTGTTTACCGCTGTGGGTGCACGCTCGCCGCGCACTCTGCCGCCGGCCCGTCCGCCACCGGTGCCGCCGCGTCCCGCGCGTCCGCCGCCGTTTGCGGTGTCGCCGCCACGGCCGCCGCGCCCGCCGCCTCCACCATCGGCACCGTCTGCACCATCGGTGGCTCCACGGCGTCCGCCACGCGCCGGCGGTGTGTATTCATAATGAATCCGCTCCGTGTTGGTACAACCATAGCTCTTGAGTTGCGCTTCGATCCAGTCGATGGCCTGCCGGTTGCGGTCGGTACCCTGACGCCGGTCGCCGAATTTGGTCAGTCCTCGGATGGTGGCTTTATAGCGATTCAGTTCCAGCCGGCCGACCAGCGTCTTGATCGGGTCATTTTCGGCAGCGGCAGGAGCGGGAGTCTGAGCGTTCGCCCAGCATGCCAGGAGCAAGCCGGCCGAAACGGGCAGCAGGATTTTCGAAGGCATAGGTTCCCGCCATTGTATTAAACTCCGTCCGGTTTCGGTTGCCGCCCCGCTCGACGTTACAGTAGTAGTCGTGCATGTTTTGATTGCAGATACCTTCGAAAAGTCGGGACTGGACGGTTTTCAGGTTGCAGGATGCGAAGTCTCCTATCAGCCGGGCCTCAAAGAGGAAGCGCTGGTGCGCGAGGTCGAGCGGTTGCGGCCCGATGTCCTGGTGGTGCGTTCCACCAAAGTAAACGAGGCCATTCTCGCGGCTGGGCCACTGAAACTCGTGGTTCGCGCCGGAGCGGGGTACAACACCATCGACGTCGCCGCGGCCTCACGACGCGGCATTTACGTCTCGAACTGTCCTGGCAAGAACTCCGTCGCGGTGGCAGAGTTGGCCTTCGCCCTGATGCTCGCGCTGGACCGGAGACTTGCCGACAACGTGATCTCCTTGCGCGAAGGCCGCTGGAACAAATCCGAATACTCCAAGGCGCGGGGGCTCTACGGCCGCACTCTTGGATTGATCGGCGTGGGACAGATCGGCCGCGAAATGATTCCGCGAGCGAAGGGATTCGGGATGCACGTGGTGGCGTGGAGCCGTAGTCTCACGCCAGGCACGGCGGCCGAACTCGGCATCGCGCATAAAGCGTCACCCGAAGAAGTTGCCGTGGGGTCTGACGTCGTCAGCGTGCATCTCGCGCTGAATTCCCAGACTCGTAGACTTTTGGGCGCGCCATTCTTCGCCGCGATGCGGGCCGGATCGTGTTTCATCAATACCTCGCGGGCCGAGGTCACGGATCAAGAGTTTCTACAACGCGCGATTCGCGAAAAGAGCATTCGGGTTGGCCTGGACGTGTATGCACAGGAGCCGTCCGGGGGCGGGGGTGACTTCAACGACCCGATCGTCGGGGCCGGGTTGGTCTACGGGACGCATCACATCGGCGCCTCCACCGACCAGGCGCAGGAAGCGATCGCTGCCGAGACGGTTCGCATTGTGCGGGCCTTTCAGGAGAGTGGCCAGGTTCCCAACGCCGTCAACCTTGCTAAGGCCACTCCGGCTGTTTGCGCGTTGGCCGTTCGGCATCTCGATCGGCCCGGAGTACTCGCCAGCGTCCTGGATGCCATCAGCACCGAACACATCAACGTGCAGGAGATGGAGAACGTGGTGTTTGAAGGCGCGCAGGCGGCGGTGGCGCGAATCCACCTGGAGACCGAGCCTGCCCCCGCACTGCTGGCGCGAATTCGGGCCGCCAATCCCCACATTCTCGACCTGGACCTGATCCGGTTCCGGTAAAGGTCAAACGGCGCCGAGATAGTTCACGAGATCGTTCAGTGTTGGCCCCGTACCGTCTGCCTCGACGCCCAGCACCTCGGGTGCCTGATTCTGCCGGTTGACCCAGAACGTTGGATGCCCAAACGCTTTTGCGCCGGCGGTATCCCAACCTGCAAACGCAGCGAACACGATTTGCTCGCGCGCGATGCCGAAGGCCTTCACGCTCATCTGATACGCATCGGCATGAGGTTTATATACCTGCACGCGATCGGTGCTCAGCACGTGATCGAAGAGCCCGTCGATCTCGCCATTACGTAGTCCCGCCAGGAGCATCGAGGCGGTCATATTCGAAACGATGGACAGGCCAAATCCCGCGCTCTTGATTCTCCGCAGTGCGTCGGCAACGTCGGGCCACGGCCGAAGGTGCTGGTATGATTCCACCAGCCGGGATCGAGTCTCGCGAGGCAGTTCGAGGTGCAGCGCCGCCGCTGTGTAGACCAATGCGTCCTCCGTGACTTGCCGGAAGTCGGCGTAGCGGGACATCATCGAACGCAGCCAGGTATATTCGAACTGCCGGGAACGCCAGAGTGCAGTGAACTCTTCGCCGCGGCCGGGATAAAGTTCTTCGACCAAAGCAGCGATCGGTCTTGGGTCGAGGATTACGAGTCCATCGAAAGCCACGGCGTGGATCTTCTTCGCCGCGTCCGCCATGGAAGTCAATACGACAGAACCGGCCGCCGCGGTAAGAAGAAAGCCGCGGCGGCGCAATCCGGAGAGCTTCATTTGTGAAGACATAAGCGCTCTCTCCCGGTAATTACTGCAGAGGAAGCCAGGAGATCGTGTGGCTGAGCCGCGAAACCAGATACAGCCGGCCTGTGCTCGCGTCCACACTGAGATCTGTCGGAGCGTTGACGGAGGCAGCCAGGAGTGTCACAGTAGCGGTGTTGTCCGTGCCTTGAGTGAGTGTCACCGCGCCGCCGTCGAGAAGCGTTTGATAGTCGGTAGGCTGCAGCGCAAACGGCCCTGGGCTGTCGGCGAGGTTCCGGCTGAACACAACGCGGACAATCGACGCTTGTGCCGACGGCGCGGGCGTGGCGCCATTGGGTGTTACCGGTGCAGTGGCGATGTAGAGGGTATTGCCGTTCATGGCGAGGCCGTCCGGCGCGGTGATGCCGGCGGCGGAGGCGTTGGATCCGAAGCTAGGAAGGCCCAACAATACCCACGTGAAGTCGCCCTGACTGTCGAAGAAATAGAGCACACCCCGATTTGGCCTCGTGCCTGCCTGGACGGTCAGAAATCCTCCGTTCCCTAAAATGGCAAGCTTGGATGGATCGGCAAGGTTAAAAGCCAGATCCGTAGGTTGCTGCTGAGCGTAAGAGTTGACACTCAACAGGCAAGCAGCCGCAAGGAGCACAAGCTGAGCCTTGCGCTGCTGTAACGTTTTCGTAATTTGCATCATTGTCCTTAGTAGCAATCTTGGATTCTTACTAAGTAAGTGACGCTGGATTTCCCGATGGGTGGCGGGAATATGTGTTAAGTGATTTCTCGCGGTTTGTAAACAAGATGTTGCGCCAGGGAATGGGGGTGCCATTCCCCGGAGCACTCGCGTCACTCGGCGGCGTGACCGTGCGCGGCGGTCGATGTCTTCTCCGCCGTCTCGCCCAAAAAGGCAAGCAATTCGCGATTCACTTCTTCCGCATGGGTCCACGTGATGCAGTGCGGCCCATCGTTAATCGTCAGCAGCCGCGCACCTTTGACGAGCTGCGATGTGCGTTGTCCGGCGGCGCTCAGCGGCACAATCCGGTCGGCGTCGCCGTGGATCACCAATGTGGGAACGTCTACCCGTTGGAGGTCCTTGCGGAAATCTTCATGCCAGGTGGCGACACAAGCGTAGCTGGCGGTGGGAGAGGCTTGCGCCGCAATGTTCCAACTTGCCTGGACCGCTTGTTCGCTGACGCGCTTGCCCAATTGCACATCGGTGTTGTAGAAATTCTTGAAGAATTCCGTGAAGAACCCGTATCGGTCCGCGGCAACCGCCTTCTCGATGCCTGCGAAGACCGAGCCATCCACCCCTTCCGGATTGTCGTCAGTCTTCAGCAGATAGGGCGGCACGGACGAGATGAACACTGCTTTGCTCACGCCCTTGGACCCATACTTCCCGATGTAGCGTGCCACCTCTCCTCCTCCCATGGAGAACCCAACCAAGGCGAAATCCTGCAACTTCAGCTTCTTCACAACCTGTAGCAGGTCATCGGCGAAGGTGTCATAGTTGTACCCGGTGGACGGCTGGTCCGATTTGCCGAAGCCCCTGCGATCGTAGGTGATCACGCGGTAGCCTGCCGCCAAAAGCGCGGCGGTCTGCTTTTCCCACGAGGCTCCGCTCAGCGGATAGCCGTGAATCAGAACAACCGGCTTACCAGATCCATGGTCCTCATAGTAGAGTTCGACGTTGCCTGAGTTTTCCTTCCCGACCTTTATGTACGGCATCACACTTCTCCTTTGCGTGCTCCAATTTCAGTTTTGATGAACATAAATTGGATGCAGCGAAGGCGCCGACGTCTCAGGCCCTACGTACGATAGCTTCCAGATCACCAAACGCGGCAAACTGGCTCGCGGACCATCGGTTGCCCCGCTTTGCACGAGAATGCCTTCGCGAAATCCGGCATATTGGAGACGACGCCGTTGATGCGATACTCATCCGGCGAGTGAGGATTGGTGATGGCGTTGAGGCGCTTATTCTCCGGCCGCTCGAACCCGCATGCCCACTGCGCCATCCCGATGAAGAAGCGCTGGTCGGGAGTGAAGCCGTCAATCGGTTTTAAATCTTGCCCGCGAGTCGCCTCCTTCCACGCGAGGTATGCCAGGGTGGTGCCGCCCAAGTCTGCGACATCTTCTCCCAGCGTCAGCTTGCCATTGATCTTGATGTCGTCTACGACGGTGTAGTGCGAATACTGATCGGAAACGCAGGCGGCGCGCGTCATGAATTGATCCGCATCTTTCTTGGTCCACCAATCGCGAAGGTTACCTTTCGAATCGAATTGGCGGCCCTCATCGTCGAACCCGTGCGTAAGTTCGTGTCCGATCGTGGCGCCTGTATTTCCGTAGTTCGGCGCATCGTCAGACTTCGGATCGAATAGCGGCGGCTGGAGGACACCGGCGGGAAAGTTGATGTCGTTCATCTGTGGATCGTAATACGCGTCCACGGTGGGAGGTGTGATCTGCCACTCCGTCCGGTCCACCGGCTTGCCGATCTTATTCAATTGCCGCTTCGACTCGAACTCCGTTGCGCGCGTGACATTACCCACGAAGTCGCCGCGCTCCACGCGCACGGAGCTGTAGTCGCGCCATTTGTCCGGATACCCGATCTTGTTCACCATCGAGTGCAGCTTCAGCAAGGCCTGCTGCCTGGTCTCTTCTCCCATCCATGGAAGATGCTGCAGATCGTTTTCCATGGTCTTCTCGATCTCTTTGGTCATCGCGAGAGCACGAGCCTTGGTGTCGCCGGTGAAAGTCTTCTCCACGAACACCTGTCCGAGGGCCTCCCCCAATTGCTGATCGATATAGTGCACGCAGCGCTTCCAACGAGGCTGCATCTCGGTGACGCCCCGTAGGAACTTGCTGTAGAAATCGAAGTTGGCCTGCACGAAGGGAGACGGCAGATACGGTGCTCTTTCGTGGATCAGGTGCCAGCGCAGATACACCTTCCAATCCGCCACTGGATGGCTTTTGAGCTCTTTCTCCACTTCTTCGAAGAACACCGGTTCGGTCACGTTGACCGTCGTGGGAGCCGTGAGACCGATGCTCTTCCAATAGGTCATCCAATCGAACGACGGAGTTTTGGCGAGAAGCTGGATGCGGGTCATTTTATGGAACTGCTTGTAGGGGTCGCGCTTCTCCACCATGGTGAGGGATCGCGCGGCGAGCCCCATTTCAATTGCCATCACGGTGTCCGCATCCCGTTTTGCCAGCGAAGGCGCCACGCCCAACAGCTCGAACATCCGGGCGACGTGCTGCATGTACCGGGTGCGAGTCTCGACCGATTTGGCGTCCGGCTTGGTGTAGTAGTCGCGGTCCGGCAGGCCGAGCCCTCCGGAAGTGGCAAACGCAATCACCTTGGTTGAGTCGGCGTAATCCTGGCTGGAACCGAATCCGAACAACGCGTTGTCTCCGGATTCGAGATGAAGACGGCCGAGCACCGGCGCGATGTCCGCCAGCCGCTTCATCGCCGCAATCTCCCGCAGCATCGGCTCGAGCGGCGCCTGGCCGGCTTTTTCGACGGATGTTTCGTCCATACACGCCGCAAAAAAATCGCCGATCTTCTGCTTCAGCGGTGGCCGTCCCGGATCCGGTTTCGAGGCTTCCTCCAGGATGCCCCACAGGAACTTCAGATTATCGGTTCCCATCTTGGCATAGACATTCCATCGCGCCTGGTCCGGCGGAATCGGGTTGATGGAGTTCCAACTCCCGCAGGCGTACTTGTAAAAATCGACGCACGGGTCAACGGACTTATCGAGGAATGCAGGCTCGAGGCTCGGCGTATAGGGCAGTGATGCTAAAGGCCGATCCGCCTGCGCAGAGAGCATCGTCGGAAGGAGAAGAATCAGGATGACAGTTGTTGGATTACGGTCCACGCACCGAAAATACCACACACCTGTTGCATACACCGCATCACTCGGTATTCGCGGCTGTGCGAGGCGATACGGGCTGCGGGATATCAATCGTGGTTTCACCCCATCCCGGAGGCGTGTTGACGATCATGCGCAGAGAACGCGCTTCTTCCGTGGGTTGGTATTTCACCAGGTAGCGTGCCATCAGGCTCAGGTAGATCTGCTCTACAGCCGGCGCAATCTGGTCTTCGGATGAGAGCAACTGGAACGAGCCCTGGCTCGCCTGACACAAGCTGTCCATGGTGCGGTTGGGAATCAAGGACAGCCCGTGAATCGCGATTCCGCACGACATCACGGCAGTTGCCAACTCGGTGTAATCGCTTGGCGTCGAGATCTCATCCTGGCTGAAGAGCACGATGTTGCGCTTGCCGCGAATGGAGCTATCCACCTGGGTCGCCCGGCGGATTGCGGCCCAGAACTTGGGGCACTCCGCTTTGAGCGCCACTTTATTCAAACTGGCATCCAGGAGTGTCGAATCTGCCGTGAGCTGCGGTGCGGCCAATTCCAGTGTGGGCGTCTCTTCCACGGTGAATTCGATTTTTTCTCCCGCCAGGCTGGTCTGCCGGTTCGGTTGCGGTGTCGGCACAAAGGGCACAATTGCCCACTGGTCCGCAGGCCGTTTCCATCCGAGGGCGTGAAGGGCGCCCTGCTGAAACGGAGTCGGTTCTCCCTCCGAAGAACGCGGATATAGAAATGTAATGGCCAGAGAACGAGGGACCTGCCGCTCTTCGAGCGAGAAGCTGCTGATCTCGCCCGCATCGGCGATGAGGATCAGATGGGTCGGCAGAATTTTAACCTGGTCGTGCCCGTCCTGGGATGTCGCCTCCAAATGAAGCTCCCGCCAATCGTTCCGGCGGATTCGCTGAAAACGCGAGATCACTCTCCATTCCTGCGCTTCGCGGGCCTGGATGATGAGTGAACGAATTCGGCCCAACGCGGCGAAGGCCCGGGCGCGAACGGTCGGATTTGGTTCTCCGATCATCCGCGCCAGCGCCTTGGTGAAACGCGGGTCTCCAGTCTCACCCATTACCCAGGCCGCCGTCGCCCGGAAAAGACGCGACTCGTGGACCGCCATCTTGCGTAGCTCCGCGATTGCCCATTCATCGCCGAGGCGGTACAACGCCATGAGCGCGTTCCCGGCGACCCGGTTATTGGAGTCATGTCCGGCGGCGCGCAGCAGTTGGCGAACCTCTTCAGAGTCGGTCCCCCAGAGCGCTTCGACCGCGTTGGCGCGGACCCGTGGGTCGGCGTCCATCAGCCGGCTCTGCACCCACTTCGCGTTCCGGTTGATTCGCCCAATCATGAGGACTGCTTTGGACTGAAGATGAGGATTCGGCTGGCGAGCCAAGGCCATCAGGAAGGGCAGAACTCGCGAACCATCCGTGACGTGCGAGAGAAGGTCCATCAAGCGCTGGAGTTCAGGCGGGCAGACATTATCGTCCAGCAGTCTCGCCTGCTCTGCGAGGTGCTTGGCGACCACCACGTCCACCATCACGCCGGTCTGGGAGGCAGCGTGAGCCAAAGCCAACACTCGCTCTTTGGGCAGATCCGGGTCGCTCAACGCACGCAACAACAGTTGCCCGGCCGCCAAAATGGATACCACATACAACGCGCCACGGGAATCGTCTCCCGAACGTAACAGGTCTATGGCGGCGCCATAAAAGGACTCTCGATCATCCCGAAGCATTCGCCTGATGAGCTGTCCATGACTGGCTGCGAAGCGATCAAAGCCTCGAACGAGCGTTGCCAACTCGCTGCTGGTCCGTTGAATAGTGGGATCCGATCTCGATCCGAGAGACGACACACTAAGCAGATCGTCGGTTTCGCCGAAAACTTTATAGGAGGCGAAGTGATATACTGCCCGACCAGCGGGGTAATTTCAACAGGAGCATGCAATGACCAGAAGGCAGATGCTCCAGGCCACCGGTGCTGCGGCAGCCTGGTTATCCGTAGAACCTGTCTCCGCTCAGGTGATGGGCCAATTCCACAACTTGGGCGGAGCTCCTGCGGGCTTCCCCATGGCGTCAAAGGCCGCCCGCCAAGGCAATCAGCCGTTCGATTTCGTTGAACATTGCCACAATCTCGGCTTCGGCGTCGTCGAAACCCGTCTCGATCTGACGCCGCCCAATGTTGCCAAAGGGTTTCGCAAGAAGATTGAAGCCTATCACATGCGGGCGATCAACGACATTCCTCTTCCTCGCGACGAGTCAGGTGTCGCCGCCTTCGATGCTGCGGTCCAGGCTGCTAAGGAAGCCGGAATTCGCTCGCTGCATACCGCAATGACGCAGCGGCGGTACGAGCAATTCGACAATCTCGAAGCCTTCAAAAAGGATTTTGAGCGCTGCCAGAAGACCATCGCTTTGGCCGAACCGGTCTTGCGCAAACACAAGCTGCCGCTGGGCATCGAGAACCACAAGGGATGGCGCGCTGCCGAGCAGGCGGCCTGGATGAAGCGAATAGGCAGTGAATGGGTCGGAGTGCATTTCGACTTCGGCAACAACGTGTCCCTCTGCGAAGATCCGTCCGAGACGCTGCGCATGCTCCAGCCCTACACGATCTCCTGTCATATCAAAGATATGGCAGTCGAACCGTACGAAGATGGATTCCTCTTATCGGAGGTCCCGCTGGGCGAGGGTTTCCTCGATATCAAGGGCATGGTTGCCTCCCTGAAGAAGAAGGATCCGAATATGCCTTTCGACCTTGAGATGATCACCCGCGATCCGCTCAAGATCCCGGTCTTCACGGACAAATACTGGGTCACTTTCGACGACAGCTACAGCCCGTTGCCCGGCCGGGATCTTGCGAAAGTCCTCGAGATCGTCCGCAAGAATCGGCCCAAGAATCCTCTGCCGCACACCACTGGTATGAGCATTGAGGAACAGGTGAAGCTCGAAGAGCACAATGTCTCGAACTCCATCAACTATGCGCGGCAATATCTGGATCTGTAAGGCCATTCGGGAAGATCGTGAGGACTATGCTACGTCGCAATCTGTTGAAATCCATGGGATTGGCAGGTTTGTTGGGCCTTTCCAATCCGCGCCTCGAACGTGCCCAGGACCAGGCTGCCAAGGCGACCCGCGGGATGCCGTTCCCCAAGATTAAGGACATCAGCGTCATTGAATGCCAGCCCGCAGGCTCACGACTGACGGTCGTCAAAATAACGACCGATCAGGACGGCCTTTACGGCTATGGCTGTGCCACGTTTACGCAGCGCGCCGACCTCGTGAAACCTGCTGTGGAGCGCTATCTAAAGCCATTCCTGGTGGGCAAAACCACCGACCGCATCGAGGACATCTGGCAATCCTGTTATGACAGCTCGTATTGGAAGAACGGGCCGGTGCTGAACAACGCGCTCAGCGGGATCGATCAGGCGCTCTGGGACATTAAGGGCCGCCAGGCGGGCATGCCCGTGTACCAGCTTGCGGGTGGCAAGTGCCGTGAGGCCGTGGACACCTACACACATGCCGACGGAGCCGATTACATGGCCACGGTGGAGAACGCCAAGCGCTTCATGTCACAGGGGTTCCGCCACGTGCGCGTGCAGGTGGGAGTTCCCGGGATGGCGGGCTATGGTTCGGCGCGCGGGGGCGACAACACCATCAAAGCGTTGCACGACAAGCCTGTTTTCGAGCCCGCCGTCTATGTGCGCCGCGCCTTGAAGCTCTTCGAGACCTGCCGCAAGGAACTGGGAGAAGAGATCGAACTACTGCACGATGTCCACGAGCGCGTCTCGCCGAATCAGGCGGTGCAGTTTGCGAAGGACGCCGAGAAATTCAAGCTCTTCTTCATGGAGGACCCTCTATCTCCCGAAGATATCGCCTACTTTCGACAGATCCGCCAAAATGCTGCTACGCCCATTGCCATGGGGGAGTTATTCAACAGCCCGCATGAATGGCAGCCCCTCATCAGCGAGCGCCTGATCGACTACATTCGCGTACACGTTTCCCAGGTGGGCGGTTTCACCCCCGCGCGTAAGATCGCGATTCTGGCGGAGAACTTTGGAGTCAAGACGGCATGGCACGGTCCAGGCGATGTCTCGCCGGTCGGACACATGGCGAATGTCACGCTGGACCTGGTGAGCTACAACTTCGGAATTCAGGAGTATACGGCATTCAATCCAAGGACACAGGAGATCTTCTCCGATTGTCCGGTGATGAAAGATGGCTACCTGTGGGTAAGCGAGAAGCCGGGGTGGGGAATCGAAGTGAATGAAAAAGAGGCCGCAAAATCGCCTTTCCAGTCGCGGAACAATCTGAACGGCGGATGGGGCGAGATTCGCCGCCTCGACGGCACCGTGATTAAGCAATAGAAGGCCAGCTACATCGAATGGCCGATCACCTCCAAAAACTGGCGTTGCTTCCGTGCTTTGCTGAGTTGAGGTCGTTCAGGGGGAGCCGTAAGTCCCCGTCACACTGACGATACCATTCGCATTTTCAATCACTTACAGCGTATTGCCGTCAACATTGAGAGAATTGCCCAGAAATAACCTAACAGGCGTACCGAAAAAGGCAGCCTCAATTGAGATCGTCCGCCGATCGAGATCATTGTTGGGATACTCCGGTGCCCTGACGTCTTCTATCGCAGATCGCCGACGTAAATATTCGCCTCAAACGCATTATATTCAAACGCCACCTGATTATTCTTCGGCGACCAGGTAGGGTAGCGCACAAAGGACGATTGAGAGGTGAAGTGTGTCAATTGATGGACCTGCCGCGTCGAACGCGAGACCCAATAGATGTTCCAGACGCCATCTCGCAGGCCGGCGAATGCGATCCGCTCGCCGTCGGGCGACCAACTATGCGCCCAGGACTCCACTGGGTCGTTCACCAGCGTCTGAATCTCTCCGCCGTCGGCTGGAACGATCACCAGCCGGGTGACGTTTTGGACCCGCTCCTGCGCCGCGATCCATCGGCCGTCCGGCGACCATGCCGGGAAACCGATGCTTCTCCCAGCCGGTGTGATGGTTCGCTGCGTTCCGAGGCGGAGATCTTCCACTACCAATTGGTAGTTGTCGGGCGTCCCGAAGTGGGCCACCAGCCGAGTGCCATCCGGCGAGACGCGAATCTGCGTGACCTTGTCGAAGTCGAATTTCGTATTGAGCGGCTTGGGGGGACCTTGCAGCGCCGACAGAACGTACTCACCCGAGTGGCCGACTGAGGTCACGTAACCGCAGACCAGTTCCTTGCCGAACCAGTCGGGGTCGAAACTATTCTGCCCCGGAGGGCTGATTGGCACCGTTGCGGTTCCATCGGCATTCGCCACCATCACCATCACGTTGGATCCCTGGCGCGAGGAGGTGTACGCCAGGCGGGAGCCGTCAGGCGAGAACACCGGGCTCGAATCGCGGAGGCTGTGGCCCTGTGTGAGCGCTATGGGCGCGCCGGTCTCCACTCCGGAAGCGTCGATCGGCACTGACCAGATCGCGCTCTGCACCATTTCCTGGCTGAAGGCCAACCGGGTTCCATCCGCAGAGATCGTCAAGTCGCGCGGCCAGGCCACAGTGGCGGCGCTCATTGCTTCCGGTGGTTGGGTGGTCCAGCCCCGGCCCACCCGCACCCTCCACAACCCCATCGGCTCCCGCCGCCCCGCGCCGACGAAGTAGAGGTAGGCCGAACTCTTACTAAAGGACGGGAAGGACACCACGTTCATGCCCATCTCCACCATGTGGTCGAGCGAGCCGGTCTGCGTATCGACGATCCAAGGCGCTTGCGCTGCAGTTTCGCCAGGAGCGGCGAAGATCACGTGCCTTCCGTCCGGCAACCAGCGCGGAAAATTGTGACCGCCGCGAGGGCTGCTGGGCCGCGTCAACACGCGCGGGGCCGAGCCATCCCGATCCACCAAAAACAGGGTGGAATTCCAAGTGCCCGATGCCTCGCGCACCGTCTTCACATTGGTCGAGCGATAGACCAGAGTTCTTCCATCCGGCGACCAGTGCGGGTCGCTGCCTGAGTCCGTCAGATAGCGGGTGGGTCCGCCTGTAAGCGGAATTAGCCCGATTCCTCCCCGGACCTTGGCGACGAACGCCAGGTACTTGCCGTCAGGACTCCAGGCTGGCTGGATATTGTCTTGGCCATCGGTCGTGATCTGCCGCTCGACGCCGGTGGAGGAGAGTGAGCGCGTGTAGATCTCAAAGTGCCCGCTACGATTCGAGCTGTAAGCGAGCTCGGTACCGTCGGGCGAAAACGACGGCCAGAGGTCCGCTGCTGCTGAACTGGTGATCTGCTCGATTCGCTTCAGCGGCGAGCCCACCGATGGGGGCGCCCGGCGCGTCCACCACAGCATCAACAGGACTACCGCCGCAGTCGCCACCAGTGTCGTGGTCAAACGTCTGGCCGATGCGCCGGGAGCCACAGTTCGTTCCGTCAATTCGGGGATAAACCGGTACCCCGCCGTTGCCGCAGTCTCGATGAACCGCGGCGAGCGCGCCTGATCTCCCAATTGCTTGCGGATTTGCGCAATCACACGCGTGACCGCATTGTCCGTAACGAAAGCCCCATCCCAAATCTCCGCGATCAATTCGTCCTTAGGTACAACCCGGCCGCGGTGCTCGATGAGGTGAATCAGGACGCGAAGTGCTTTGGGTTCAAGGTCCACGGGTTGGCCGCCCCGCTCAACTTTCAGGCGGTTAACATCCACGCGGATATCTTCGAAAAGGTAAATCGGGGCCTTGGCCCGCTCCATCACGAGAACCTCATATCGTTTGACGTCAATCATCACCAAGCCGTAACGACCCGAGGAGCCTCTCCCCCGTACGCTGCTTGCATGATTGCTGTCTGGATGGGTGCTCTGCTGCTCCAAAACGCGGCTTTCCTGGCCGAAGAGCTGGCGGGAAACAGGCTAACGGTTGTAAACGGCTATGCGGTCATTGAGGTGTCGATTGAAGGAAGGGGACCATTCCGGATGATGCTCGATACAGGCGCGGCTTCGTGCTCCCTGAGTCCGGATGCCGCCAAAACCGCGCATCTCGCCCTGGATCATCGCGTTGTCTTGACCACAATAGTGGGGGAGCGGGTTGTGCCGGGAGCGAGCAATGCTCATCTTCGCATCGGGACATCCGAGGCGAGGGGAGTCGAAGTCCTGGCTATGGAACCCGACGCAGTCCGCGCCGCCATCGGACCGGTCGACGGGGTGCTGGGCCAGAGCTTCTTGTCGAAATTCCCTTATCTGATCGACTATCGCGACCAGCGCCTGTGGCTGGGAGCGGCGGCGGTTCGCCGGGCCCTCGACCTTCCGGCGGAAATCGGCGCGGAGCGATCGGAGGGCAGGGTGGTGGTCCCGGTCGCGATCGGCGCCGGCGTGGGTCCGTGGCGGCTGACCCTCGATAGTGGCGCGACAGCGATCGTATTGCGATGCGGCGGGCGGTGCCCGAAACTGCGCAAAGCTCGCAGCGGCGACCGAATTGTGACCAATGCGGGAAGTTCTGCCAGGGTGCGGCACGGCATGTTGCCAGCGGTGCGGGTGGGAGACAAAGTCCTGGAATGGGCGGAAGCGGCCCTGATCGACGGGCCTGCATCCACTTCTGAGGACGGGGTGTTGCCCGCCAATTGGTTCTCGGCGGTCTTCGTAGACCCCGCGCGCAGCATCGTCCGATTAAGGTGATGGGTCCGATTAAGGTGATGGGTCCGACTAAGGTGACGCCATCCGCCGCAAGCGATCGATCACTCCGGCCCATTCCGGGGTTTCGGGGGGCTGCTCCACGGCGATCCAATCCAGTTGCTCGGCGTCCAGCCGATGCAGCATTTCATACAAACGTGCCGCGTAGCGTGCGGGGTTGCGCGGCATCTCGTGCCTGATCCGCAACCGTGCCCCGTTACCAGCGGGCGGTTCCTCGCCACCTCGCAAGAGGTACAGAGGAGTCCGGGGCCGGTAGTGCCGCGGGTGCATGCCCGGCGAAGCGTGCGCGCCCTCTTCCGGACTACCAGCCACTTCCACCGGCCCGCCGATCATGGCCGCGATTTGCGGCAGCGGAATCACCCCGGGACGAAGCAGCACCGGCCAGTCCACAACTGAGAGCACCGTCGATTCGATACCGACCCGGGCGGGGCCGCCATCCAGCACGTAGTCGGCAAGCGCCTCGGGTATGTGCTGCGCTTTCGTCGGCGAGAGTTCGGTGAATCGATTGGCGCTGGGAGCGGCGATCGGCACTCCCGCGGCGCGAATCAGCGCCAATGCCAGCGGATGGTCCGGCATCCTCAGCCCGACCGTGGGCAACCCCGCAGTCACAATGTCCGGGATCTCGGGCCGCTTCGACACCACCAAAGTAAGCGGTCCGGGCCAATAATGTTCAGCCAGAGTGATCGCCGGATCGGGCCATTCCAATGCCAGACTTTCAGCCATTTCCACGGAGTGTACGTGAACGATTAGCGGGCTGGTTCGCGGCCGCCCCTTGGCTTCGAAGATTCTTGCCACGGCCTTCTCGTCCAATGCATTGGCGCCGAGCCCGTACACCGTTTCGGTCGGAAATGCCACCAAGCCGCCGTCTCGAATCACTTGCGCTGCGCGTTCGACGCTCACTCCTGACTCTCGTCCTTATCGTCGCCCGCAATCTTACCCGTCTTCCGCCACACAAGCCAGGCGTGGATGAGCGGATCGAGGTCACCGTCGAGTACGCGATCCACGTCGCCCAGTGCCAGCTTGCTTCGCAGGTCCTTTACCAGCCTGTAAGGCGCGAGTACATAGTTGCGGATCTGGCTGCCGAAGTTGATCTCCAGCTTGGAGTCCTCAGTCTTGCGGGTCTCCTCGCGCTTCTTCTCCATCTCGTGTTCGTAGAGGCGCGCGCGCAGCTGCTTCATGGCGCTGTCGCGATTCTTGTGCTGCGACCGCTCGTTCTGGCACTGCACCACGATGCCGGTAGGAAAGTGCGTGATGCGCACCGCGGAATCGGTCATGTTGACGTGCTGCCCGCCGGCGCCTGACGAACGGAAGGTATCGATCCGCAGATCGTCCAGTTTGATGTCGATCTTGATCTCGTCATCCACCTGCGGATACACAAACACCGAGGCGAACGAGGTGTGGCGCCGCGCATTAGCGTCGAACGGCGAGATCCTGACCAAGCGGTGAACGCCGATCTCCGATTGCAACATGCCGTAAGCATTGTCGCCATTTACTTCGAAGGTGGCCGATTTGATGCCGGCGCCTTCGCCCTCCAGCCGGTCGGTGATTACGGTCTGGAACTTCTCTCGTTCCGCCCAGCGAAGATACATGCGCAGCAGCATCTCAGCCCAATCCTGGCTTTCGGTACCGCCAGCGCCAGGATGGATCGTCATGATCGCGCTACGGGACGCATTTTCGCCCGAGAGCAGCATTGCAGTCTCCAGGCGCTCGAGCAGTTCGCCGTAGGACTTCATATCGCGCTCGAGGTCGCCTTGGACTTTCTCGCCTTCGCGCGCCAGTTCGAAGAGCGTATCGAGGTCATCAGTCATGCCGCGGATGCGGTCGTCGTTGGCGATGTGTTCTTCCAGGCGCTTCCGCTCCTGCATCACCTTCTGACTTTTCTCGGGTTGGCTCCAGAAATCGGGAGCGGAGATCTGCTCTTCGGTCTGGGTCAGTTTCTGTTTTTGGGCGGGAGCGTCAAAGATACCTCCGCACAGCCAAGGCTTGGTCGCGGAGGGGCTGATAAGCTCGTTCTAACTCTTCTAAGGTCATGGGGGGTCGCTCTTTATCTTAGCAAAACAGACTGCGGGCCGCTTCAGGTGTCGATATTTTCAACAGTGATAGGGCATCGGGAGAAGCTATCTTCGGTAAAACCTTGGATTTCTCAAGGTTTGCATGTATCCTTAACTTCTCAAGTACGACTTCACGACTTCACACACACTTATTCACTCTGGAGCTCCGATGCCTTCAAAAAGCTTACAACGTGCGATGTTTGGAATGATTTCGATGGCTGCGCTTTCTGGCGCAGCGTTTGGGCAAGCTACACGAACCTGGGTCTCCGGCGTAGGAGACGACGCAAATCCATGCAGCCGGACCGCCCCTTGCAAGACCTTTGCCGGAGCGATCTCCAAAACTGCCCCAGCCGGTGAGATCAATGTTCTCGATCCGGGAGGCTTCGGAGCGGTCACGATTACGAAATCGATCACCCTTCTTGCGGTCGGCTCACCCGCCGGAGTTCTGGTCTCCGGAACGAACGCGATCGTGATCGCCAACTCGAGCGGGTCTCCCATCTCCGTGACCATCCGAGGTCTCGATATCGACGGTTTGGGCACCGGACTCAATGGAGTTTTGGTCCAAGGTTCATCACCAGTCACGCTGCATCTGGAAAAGACGCAAATCTACGGTTTCACGACAAACGGCGTGACCGTTTCATCCGCGGGCGCCAACGTGACGGTGGCCGATTCGCGCATTTCCGGGTGCGCCGGCCTACTTAGCAATGGCATCAACGTCGACGGCACCAATGGCGCGGTGAACCTCAATGTGATCAACACGGAGATTCACGGCTGCCCGACCGCGTTGAACGTGACGGGTGGCGCGAAAGCGAATGTGCGCAACTCCGATCTCTCTCAAAACACCACCGGCGTTATGGCTGCTTCGAACCTCTCGGAAGTCATGCTCGATTCCGGTACCATCAGCTTCTGTACCACGGGCGTAAACGCGTCGGCGTCCGGAGCCACGATTCGTCTTAGTAACATGACGATCATGGATAACGGCACGGGGTTGGCCAGTGTTACTGGCGGCGCCGTGGTCTCATTTAGTAATAACCGCATCAAGGCGAACACCATAAATGGCGCACCGACCTCGACGCTTTTCCTGAATTGACAAGATTTCTGTACGGAGGAACGACCATGATGCAAGGTAACGACATAAAAACCTGGATGGAGAAGCGGCTGGCGAGTTATGGAGCGATGTCTCTCGCCGTGGCCACGGGCTTTATGGCCACGCCCGCGCATGCAGGCACTTTGTTTACCGACACCTCTGGCTGGAGCGGGAACACCACAGTCGACGGCGCCATTTTCTTCAATCCAATCGCGGGCACATTCAGCAAAACCAGCAACGGGGCCGCCTTCAAATTGTTCAGCGTCCCCGCCACCGCGAGCAGCGGGGCGCGGCTGGTCATCCAGCCGCTCCTGGGGTCCGCTGGCATCGCCAGCAACGGCGGACAATTCGCCAAGAAGTTCAGCTTCAGCAGCGCTGTTTCCACTGGAAATGCGGCCTTCGGCGGGATTGTGAGGCTGGAGGCGAGCGCGGGAACTTCCCACACGCCGGGTCCGCACCTGGGATTGTTCGGCTCCGGAGACAATGCCTATTTCGGCTTGGCTGAGGGTGGCAAGTTCGGATGGGGCCACGTCCAGATTCTAGACAACTACCAGGCTGAGCTTCTCGGATTCGCGATTCAGCAGGACTCGGGAGTGCCCATCACGCCATCTGGTGTGCCGGAACCTTCCTCGCTGCTGTTGCTGGCGCTGGGCGCGGCCGGAATCGCCACATATCGAAATAAAACTACAGGCAAGTAGATTTGCCCTCCCCCAAGGTTCTTCTGGTTGGGTGGGATGCCGCCGACTGGAAGATCATTCATCCAATGATCCAGCGCGGGCAGATGCCTGCGCTGTCGGGACTCATCGATCGCGGAGTAATGGCGGACATGGAGACACTCCAGCCCGTACTTTCGCCGATGCTCTGGAACTCCATCGCCACTGGCAAGACCGCCGATGAGCACGGCATCCTGGGATTCACCGAAGTCGATCCTGCGAACGGCCGGGTCCGGCCGGTGACCAGCACCTCACGCCGTGTCAAGGCACTCTGGAACGTCCTCTCGCAGGAAGGGCTGCGCTCAAACGTGGTCAGTTGGTTTGGTGGCCATCCAGCGGAGCCGATTCGCGGAACTTGCGTCTCCGACGCCTACGCGCGTGCCTTTCCGCCAGCGGGTGACACCTGGCCCACAATGCCGGGGAGCATCTGGCCGGATCGATTGAACGAGGTGCTGTCGGACCTGCGGATTCATCCCCGCGAGATCGATGCCTCCATCATTCGCACCTTCATAGAACGCGCTCCGGAAATCGACCAGTCCCAACCGAACCTGCTGCACACCCTTACCAAGGTGTTGGCGGAGTGTTTTACGACTCACGCAGCCGCCACTTATTTGATGGAGCACGAGCCATGGGACTTGATGGCGGTGTATTACATCGGGATTGACCACTTCAGTCACGCCTTCATGAACTACCACCCGCCACGCGAAGATTGGGTGCCGGTGGAGCACTTCGAGATGTACAAGGACGTGGTCACCGGCGGCTATCGTCTGATGGATCTGTTTCTGGCCCGTCTGCTGTTTCTGGCAGGGCCGGATACTACCGTGCTGGTGCTTTCCGATCACGGCTTCCATAGCGACCATCTGCGTCCGGCGCAAATTCCGGATATACCGGCGGGTCCGGCGACGCAGCACCGGCCCCTGGGAATCTTCACCCTGGCGGGAGCGGGGATCCGCCGCGACGAGCGCATCTACGGCGTCAACTTGCTTGATGTTGCGCCTACGGTGCTCTCGCTCTTTGGTCTGCCGGCGGGTGAAGACATGCCCGGACGGGTACTGGCAGAGGCGTTCGAGAACTCGCCCGATCCAGCCCGCATCCCATCGTGGGAACTGGTGGAAGGCGACTCGGGCATGCATCCCGTGGGCTTCGCCATGCCCCCCAGCGATGCCGAACGGTTGCTGCAGCAATTCATCGATCTCGGCTACATCGACGAGCCAAAGGACGATATCGAGGCTGCCGCCGCCGAGTGTGAGCGTGAGCGGAAGTGGAATCTGGCGCGAGTCTACACAGGTGGAATGCGCTATGCCGAGGCATTGCCGCTGCTGGAAGAGATTCACGCCCAGGCACCCGAACGAGGCGACTACGGGCTGGCGCTGGCCGAGGCCCAACGCCGCATCGGCCTGTACGAGGAAGCTACCCACAGCGTGGAAAGTGCGATTGCCAATCACCGCGATACCCCGGCTGCCCACATGATCCTGGGCAACATCGCCTTCGAGCAGGGCCGCCTTCAGGAAGCATTGCGCGAGCTGTTGATCGCGGAACAAGCCGATCCGCGACTGCCGGATCTACATGTCTCCATCGGCTTCGCCTATCTGCGGCTGCGGCGATGGAACGATGCGCTGCGCGCCTTCAGCAAAGCACTCGAGATCGATCCGCACAGTGCCTCCGCGTGGCATGGCCAGGCGATTACGCAATTGCGGCTGGGTGCATGGGAAGAGTCGGCTGCTTCGGCGCTCCAATCCGTGGGCATACACCACGGGGCACCACGTGCGCACTTCACGCTGGGTATGGCACTGCTGCGATTGGGCCGGCGAGAGCGCGCCATTCAGGCGTTCGAGACTTGTCTCACCTTACGGCCGCCATTGCGAGCCGCGCACCGTGTACTTGCAGGCATTCACCCGGACGCCGCGCGAGCCGCCGCCCACTTGCGGAAAGCGCGCGAATTCACACGCGACCGTGAGGCGCAGATGCGTCGCATGGAAACGCTCCGGCAGGAGGCACGGCACCGCGCCATCGATCGCCAGGAGATCCGCGAAAGCGCCAAAGCCGAACAGGCTCAGGAGGAAACGGGTCCTGCGCTCGATTTCACCATCGTCTCCGGTCTGCCGCGTTCGGGCACATCGCTCATGATGCAGATGCTGGCTGCCGCCGGCCTTCACCTCCAGACCGACGGTGCCCGCGTGTCGGACCCCGATAATCCGGAGGGCTACTACGAGTGGGAGGCCGTCAAACGGGTGGGCCGGCGTCCCGAGATTCTCCGTGAGGCGGCAGGTAAGGTCATCAAAGTTGTGGCCCCGTTGCTGGGCCAACTCCCGGCTCGGCACACCTACCGCGTGATCTACATGGATCGGCCGATCGACGAAGTGGTGAAGTCGCAGCGCAAGATGATTCGCAATCGCGGTAATCGCGCGAGTGAAGATCCCGAGACGATGCGCCGCCTGTTGGGCAATTTCCGCGACTCTACATTGCGGATGCTCGAACGGCAGAAGCACTTCCACGCGCTGATTGTCGACTATCCCGACTTGGTACGTGACCCCGGTCCCTGGCTGGACCGGATCGCGGCGTTTCTGAACGGGGCGGTCGATCCCGGGGCGATGGCGTCCGCCATTCGCCCGGATCTGTACCGGAATCGCGCTATTCAGAAGGTCTGAACCGTACAAACTACGGATGTAGCAACTTTCACGCCGCCTTATGCATCTCAATGAGTAAGAGAACAAAGTTGTGGCAACACCTATTCACTCCCGCGTAATGCGGCAGGAAGGGGAAAAGGAGTGTGCGAATTGCAACCATCGGGAGTCCGAGCACGGCACCACTGGTACTCGGCCCTGTCTGGCTTCAGTCGGATCCCTTTTCGACCCAAGTTTTTGTCCCTGTGACGAGTTCCGGCCCAAGGTAGAAAAAGCGGCCGCTTAATCTCGCCGGCCTGTCCCGAATGGTTTGTTCCGATAATGGAAATATGACAGGCGTAACCATTCGGGAGGCTTGCGAGAGCGACATCCCGGCGATTCTTCAGACGTACACAGCTGCCGGTATCAATGGCGCGCAGTCCTTCTCAGTGGAGGAGGCGAGGGAGAGCTTCGCCTGTATGCGCCGATACCCGAGCTATCGCATCTTCGTAGCGATGGTGGATGAAGAAGTGGCTGGTGCATACTCTCTGCTGCTGCTCGACAAGCTGACGAAACGCGGCGCTCGCTCCGGAGTCGTGGAAGACGTCGCGGTGAGGCCCGATCTGCAAGGAAAGGGAGTGGGACGCGCCATGATGGAGCATGCGCGGGAACAATGCCGCCTGGCGGGCTGCTATAAGCTCACGCTCTCGAGCGGTTTGCCGCGTACCGGAGCTCACGCCTTCTACGATTCTCTGGGATTCGAACGACACGGTTACAGCTTCCTGATTCGGCCCTAGTGTAGCCCTTCCCGATTTTCTCCTGTTTCAGTAGTGGTTCTTCTCAAATTGAGCTTGCGTGCGCCTTCCCGATGGTGGTCGGTCGACTGCAATGAGTGTGGCGTTTCGAGGGTTAGCCGCTCCGAGGATATCCCGACTATTCCAAGCGCAGCATGGTAGCCGGGTCTATCCGAACCGCCCGGACGATCGCCGGCACCGCAGCAAGCAGTGCAACTGCCAGGATCGTTGCCGTGGGCAAAGCAAGCACGCCTACATCCGTGGCTTTAGTGGGCTGACGCCTACCGAGGTTGACACAGGCCCCGAAAAAGCGGTATCAGTCTGGATACCCCTCCAGAAGGAGTTAGGCTTATGAGACTTTGCTTCCCCACGTCCGGGCGCACGCTGTTGGTCTGCGCTCTCGCTGCCGGTTCCGTCATTTCGCCTGCTTTCGCGCAGAGCAAGAAGGGCAAACCCGCGAGCACACCGCCGGCAGCCGCCGCCCCACAGAAGATCGACGAAGAGTACACCAAGCTCATCCATGAATATCTGCAGGATCCCCGTATCACCACCGAGCTGGTGGACCACATGCCGGCCTCCGACACCGTGCCTTCGCCGCTCAAATTCTTGGGACGCATTCCAGGCAAGCCCGGCGAACTGACGTACGCCAAGGACATCTATCGCTACTACGAAGCACTGGCGAAAGCGTCGCCGCGCGCCAAGTTCTGGAAGATCGGGCAAAGCGAAGAGGGCCGCGACCAGGTGATCCTGGCGATCGCGGACGAAGCCACCATCAAGGACCTCGATAAGTACAAGGACATCCTGTCGAAGCTGGGCGACCCGCGCAAGATTACGGACGAGCAGGCCCACGAACTGATCAAGACCGGCAAGCCCCTCTACTGGGCGAACAGCGGCATCCATTCGCCGGAGACCGGCGGACCCGAGATGCTGATCGAGCTGGCCTACCGTCTCATTGTGGAGGAGACGCCGTTCATCCAGTCGATTCGCAACAACGTGATCACTTTCATCACTCCGGTGATCGAACCCGACGGACGTGAAAAAGAGGTCGACACCTACTACTTCAACAAGAAGCTGCCGCAGGGGTCGGCGCGCCTGCCGCTGATGTACTGGGGCAAGTACGTACAGCACGATAATAACCGCGACGGCATGGGCCAGTATCTGAAGATCACGCAGAACTTCACCCGCTCGCTGCTCGAATGGCACCCCACCATCGTGCACGACCTGCATGAAGCGCAATCCTACCTGTACGTCTCAACGGGCACGGGCCCTTATAATGTGTCGCTCGACCCCATCCAGATCGACGAGTGGTGGCTGCTGGCCCAGACCGAAGTGATGGAACTGGCCAAGCGCGGAGTGCCCGGCGTCTTCACCTACGGCTATTACGACGGCTGGGTGCCGAATTATCTCTTCTGGATCGCCATTACACACAACTCGTTCGGGCGATTTTACGAAGTGCAGAGCTATGGCCCCGACGTGAATGCGAACCTGCAATTGAGCCCGACGCAGACCAGCCGCGAATGGTACCGCCCGAATCCTCCGCTGCCCTCCATCAAGTGGGGACCGCGCAACAATACCAACATCCAGGAATCGGCGATCCTGCTGGCGCTCAATCGCGTCGCCAAGGATAAGGAACTGTACCTGGAGAATTACTACGCGAAGAACAAGCGTTCGATCGAGAAGGGGAAGAACGGGCCAACGTACGCCTGGGTGATTCCAGCGGGACAGCGTCGCAAGGCCGACGCGGCCGACATGGTCAACGAGCTTCGCCGCCAGGGCGTGGAGGTTCACAAGGCCACCTCTGCCTTCAAGTCAGGCAATGTGGACGTGGCTGCCGGCGACTATGTCGTTCGCGGTGACCAGCCCTATCACACGCTGGCCGACATGTATTTCAGCATTCAGAACTATCCCACCGCCAACCCGCGGCCCTACGACGACACCGGGTGGACCATGCAGTATATGCGCAACGTCAAGCTGACGGCGCTGACCGACAAAGCGGTACTCGATCGCCCCATGACGATGCTTACGGCCGATGCCAAGGCGGCAGGCGGTGTTGACGGCAACGGCACTACGCTGATCGTCGAGCACACCTCCGACAACAACCTCATGAGCTTCCGCTTCAAGAACAAGGATGTGAAGATGCTCGCGGCCGAGGAAGATTTCGAGCTGAACGGCCGCAAACTGCGAGCCGGCGCCTTCATCATTCCGAATGCCGACCGCGCACGGCTGGAGCCGATGATCCGCGATATGGGGCTGTCCGCCTGGGCGGTCGCCAGTGCCCCAAGCGTGAAGACGCATGAGATGACGGTGCCGCGCATCGGCTACGTGCACTCCTGGTCGCGTACACAGGACGAAGGCTGGGTGCGCGCGGCGCTGGATTATTACAGTGTGCCGTACACCTATTTCGCCGATACCAAGCTGCATGAAGGCAATCTGCGCTCGAAGTATGACGTGATCATCTTCCCGCACGTAGGAGGCAACTCGCAGTCGATGCTAGCGGGCATTCCGAAGACCGGAAATACTCCGCTCCCCTACAAGAAGTCCGATCAAACGCCGAATCTGGGCGGCATCGACGAGACGGACGACATTCGCGGCGGTATGGGCCTCGAAGGTCTCGAAGAACTCGCCAAATTTGTCGAGGCTGGTGGCGCACTGATCTCGGAAGGCTCCACGGCGGCCCTGATGGCTGAGTACGATCTTTCGGGCGGCGTCACGGTGGAGCATCCCGCGCAGTTGTTCGCGCGCGGTTCGCTGATGCGCGGCAAGGTGACGGATCTCAAGAGCCCGATCGCGTACGGCTTTGATGGCAGCGATCTGCCTGTCTACTTCAATCAGGATCCGGTCTTCAACGCGGGTGGTGGCGGAGCGGCTGGCGGTTTTGGCGGTGGATTCGGTGGTGGCGGCGGTGGCGGAGGCGCACAGGGCGCTCCGAACATCACTCCGAACGCGGTGCCGATCCACATTTCACCGCTCGATCCGGCGGATGGATCGGAGTCGGCTGCGGCTGAGGAAGGAACCGGGCGTGGCGGCCGCGGTGGTCGTGGTGGACGCGGCGGTGGTGGCGGTGGCGGCGGACGGGGTGCTGGTGGACGCGGCGGATTCGGCGCCGGCAACGAGGAACGCCCACGCGTCGTCGTGCAGTTCCCGGCGAACGCCAACGACATGCTGCTCTCGGGCACGCTGGCCGGCGGAGAAGCGCTCTCCAATCGCGCGCTCGCAGTGGATGTGCCGCTCGGCAAGGGGCACATGGTACTGTTCGCGCTGCGTCCTTTCTGGCGCTGGCAAACGCAGGGCACTTTCTTCCTGGCGTTCAATGCGATCTTGAACTGGGATCATCTGGACGCCGGCAAGGCGGCTCCGGCTCAGAGAGGCACCGTAGAAGTAGGACAGTAGCAACTGGGGCAGGGTCTGCGCGCAGAATTTGGCGTTTGGGAGATCGCTTGCTTACGCGCGCGGCTCGTAGTGAGTAAGGCAGTGGATAGGGAGATCGCTTGCTTGCACGTGTGCGAGTCGCAACGAACCAGGCGTAAGAGAGTAGATAGGACGATCGCTTGCTTCACGTGCGAGTCGTGGAGATTGCTTGCTTACACGAGCGATTTTACGAGCCACGACCGTAAGGGAGTGATTTCCGGTGCGATCGCGACATCGCTGTCTGACATACGCGACTCGCCGCGCGCCATCACCGTAAGCCAAGGCATCCGTGCGAGTCGCGACTTAGTGCTTTGGCACGAACGCCAGGAGCCGGCGAGGATTATCCACCAGAATCCGATGCAGGATATCTTCGCCGACTCCGGCTTCGCGTAACTTAGGAACGAAGACCGTCAGCGTCTTCGCATATCCCGAACCGCCATTCCGCTTCAGCAGTGGGCCGCCGAGGCTAAAGTCGGACGAGAAGAGGAGCCGATCCACGTATCCGGCCTGCAGCAGCGCCAGTACCATCCTGACCTGTGCAACATCTCCAGGGCCGCCTTGCCGGTCGATTCCCACGTACGCTCCACGTTGTGCAATCGCCTTGACCGTTTCGAATGTTGGTTCGTTGAGTCCGCCCACATGACCGATTGCCACGCGCTCCGGCTTCACTCCTGCGGACTGCAGCAAATCAAGCTGCTCCAGCGCGCCTTTCCCAAAATTCGTGTGGGTGACGATGGCCAGGTTCGTCGCCAGGTGCGTCTTCGCCACCGCGCGGAATACCTTGCGCTCGTCCGCCGTCATCACGTCCCACGTGCCGATTTCGCCGATCACCCCGATCGGCAGCGTCTTCGCCTCGCGTATCAACTCGTGGGCGATCTGACTCTCGCTCCACTTCGCGATCTCGGGTGGATAGAACGGCTGCGCATAGTAGCCGCAGGCTGCGACGATCGGCATGCCGGAAGCTTGCGAGATCTGCTTCAGGAACTCGAGGTCGCGCCCCATGTCCGGGTGGCCCTGATCGACGATACAAGCCACGCCGTCTTTGGCAGCCGCGGCCATCTCGCCGGCCATGAGTTCCGGATCCCTCATGAAGTAGGGCTGCGTGGATGGCGGCGGCAACGGCATCGAACGCGCTCGCGCGATCCACTTCGGCATGAAGTCGGGATCGAGCGACATGTGTTCATGGAACAGGATTGCCCCACCCGCGAGTGCTTCCGGTGGCAGATCCTTCAGGACGGTGCGAATGATTGGCTTCTTTGCATCGCCCCACGCTTGGGCAGTGGCTGCGGCCCCGATCCATCGCACGAAGTTGCGCCTCGTCGTCATCCAGATCTACCTACCGTTCGTTCGCATTTTGGGAATTGCCACTGGCCATGATACCCTTCCTGCATGACCGCTTGGGGGAGACGTGGGATGGGTGTGCGGGGGCTCGTGGCGATACTTTTAGGCTCGCTGGCGACGTTCGTTCCGTCAAGGGCCGCGGTTTACGGCAGCGTTGCGGGAGTAGTCTCCGATCAGACCGGGTCGGTGATCGCCGGGGCTCACGTGACGCTCACCAATACGGCGCAAGGGATTCCTTACAAGTCGAGCACGGATTCGAAGGGCGTCTATTCGTTTCCCAGCGTACCCGTCGGCCAGTACGACTTGTCCGTGGAGGCATCGGGCTTCGAACTTCAGAAGCGCACAGGGGTGATTGTCGATCTGAACAGCGCTTTGCATATCGACTTTACTCTGGAGGTATCCGGAAAACATGAACAGATCACGGTAGACGCCGAAGGCTCCAACATCGCTGTGGAGACGGCGACCACGCAACTCGGCGAAGTCGTCACGGGCAAATCAATGACCGCGGTCGCGCTCAACGGGCGCAGTTTCACCGACCTGCTCGCCTTGCAGCCCGGCATCGTACCGGTCACCACTCAGCAGCCCGACTCCATCGTAATGGCGGGCGTGACCGTGGCCATCGAGCCTTCCGGCGGGCTCAATCCTGGCAACCAGTCGATCAGCGGGCAGCGCGAAGATGCTAACGGATTCATGGTAAACGGCGGCGATGTCAAGGAACTGATGAATGGCGGCACGTCGATTGTGCCCAATCTGGACTCCATCGCCGAGTTCCGCATCCTGACGAACAACTTCGAGGCGGAGTACGGTAACTCGTCGGGCGGAATCGTCAACGTAGTTACTAAATCGGGGACCAATGAACTGCACGGTGGCGGGTTCGAGTTTCTGCGCAACACGGCGCTCGACGCGCGCAATTTCTTTTCGCCGGAACGCAGTTTCTACCGGCAGAATCAATTTGGAGGAATGCTGGGCGGGCCTGTGAGGAAGAACCGTGTCTTCTTCTTTGGAGACTACCAGGGAACGCGTCAGCAACAGGGCGTCGATACCGGACTCTTTCCGGTCCCGTCGCTGGCAGACCGGAGTGGGAATCTTGCCGACTTGTCCGATTCCCTCACTGGAGCGGTAGGCGGACCGTATCTGGCCAATCTGTTGTCGCAGAAGTTGGGATATGCCGTTTCCGCCAATGAGCCGTACTACACTCCCGGCTGCGTTACAAGCAGCGCCTGCGTGTTTCCGGATGCCGTCATTCCACAGCGCGCCTGGTCTGCGCCTGCCACGCATCTTCTGCAATATGTGCCATTGCCCAGTATCGGCGACAGCACGTTTTCGACAGCTTCGGACGGGAAACTGTTGCGCGACGACAAAGCGAGCGCCCGCATCGAAGCCAACAGCCAGCGATGGGGGTTGTTTTCGGCCTACTATTATTTCGATGACTACGACCTGAACAATCCCTACCCCACGGGTCAGGGAGGCGCGACGGTGCCGGGGTTTGCCGCGCTCGATCTGGGACGATCGCAGTTGATCAGTCTGGGCAACACCAAGATCTTCAACGCCAACACGGTGAACGAATTCCGCTTCAGCTACATGCGCGACTCGAACGACGTCGGGCAACCGTCGGGAGGCGTCGGGCCGAGCTTAGCGTCACAGGGCTTTGTGACAGGCCCGGGAACGCCAGGTATCGCGGTGCTGGCGCCTGGCATCGAGGGCATCGAGAATGTCCGGTTCAATTCCTTTGTGATCGGGACTCCAATCACGAATCTGACTCAGGCCAACAATACCTTTGCGCTCAGCGATCATGTTTCGCACTTGTGGCGCGCCCATAGTTTCAAGGCAGGCTTCCAGATCAGCCTGGAGCAGGTGAACGTCAATCCCAACGCCACCTTCAACGGCTCGTTCCTTTTTTCGGGCGCGGAGACGGGCTCCGATTTCGCCGACTTCCTGATCGGAGTGGCCAGTAACTACAATCAGGCTGACTCCGGGCCTTACTATGGCCGTCACAAATACGCCGCGGGTTTCCTGCAGGACAGCTGGCGAGTGAGGCCGAACCTGACTCTCAATCTCGGAGTACGGTGGGACCTGATGCAGTACTGGTCGGAGAAGTACAATCAGATCCCGACCTTCAATCCGGGAGAGCAGTCGAAGGTTTATCCGACCGCGCCTGTCTCGTTGGTTTACCCAACCGACCCCGGAATCCCAAATACCCTGGTGCCGCAGCGCAATCGCTTCTCGCCACGGCTGGGAGTCGCATGGTCCCCCAACTGGAGCGACGGCCTGCTCGGGCGCATGGCTGGCGGTCCCGGAAAGACTAGTATCCGCGCGGGTTACGGCATCTTTTACTCCGTGATCCAAGGCAATACGATAGGCGTGGACGAGCCGCAACCGCCCTACGGTTTGAGCTACACCAGTTCGGGGCGGCCGCTGTTCGCGACGCCATTCATCAGTTCATCCGACGGCACGGTTCACGTCAATCCGTTTCCGCTGACGTTTCCGCCGCTCAACGCTTCGGCGAGCCACCCCAACTCGTCGATCGATTATTCGCCGTTTCTGCCGCAAGCGGGAATGACTGCTCCGCCGCCATGGAATACTTACCCGTATAGCGAGAATTACTTCCTGTCCGTCGAGCGGCAGCTAGCGCAGAACACCGTGCTGAGTCTGAGTTATGTCGGTTCGCAAGCGCATCATTTGCTGGTGGTGTATTCGGCGAATCCTGGCAATCCGGCTCTCTGTCTGGCACTGAGCCGCCCTTCCGCGGTGGCTCCTGGTACCCCTACCTGCGGCCCGTTCGGCGAGGATACAGCCTACACGAGCGCCGCGGGAAGCGTCTATTCCGGAACGCGCGGACCGCTGGGTCCCAACTTTGCCAATGACGACTACGATGCCACTATTGGGAACTCGAACTACAATTCCTTGCAGGCATCCCTCAAGCATTCGGGTAAGAGCCTCGATCTGATGGTGGCGTACACGTTCAGTAAGTCCATCGATCAGGCATCGAGTCTTGCCGACCCCATCGATCCTTTCAACTTCGGTCTGACCCGCGCCCTTTCCGCGTGGGACTTGAGGCATAGTTTGGTGGCGACATACGATTATCGGCTCCCTCTCGAACGGGTCTTCCCCGGAGCACCGGCGCTGGCGCGTGGATGGACGATCTCCGGAATCACCCGCGCGACCACCGGTTTCCCGGTGACCATCTCGAGCGATGGCGACCGTTCCTTGGAAGGCAGCTTGCCGAACGGTGTGAACAATCGCAGCCTGGACCGTCCCGACTTTACACCTGGTCCTCTGCAACAGAATCCCGATCCGCGCAACGGCCTGCCTTATTTCAACACCTCTCTATTCACTCCCAACGCATTGGGCACGCCGGGGACGGCATCCCGCCGTTCGTTCTACGGGCCGGGAGCGATCAACTTCGACCTGGCGCTGCGCCGCACGTTCCGCTGGAAAGAGGCCCGGTCTCTGGAGTTCCGACTGGAGACGTTCAACAGCTTCAATCACACCCAGTTCTTCGGCCCGGTGGCGGTGAATGGAGACATCGACAGCGGCCTGTTCGGTCAGGTGGTCAAGGCAGCGTCCCCGCGATTAGTGCAGGTGGCGCTGAAGCTGGCATTCTGACCCGCACCCGAATCGTCTGAAACGGTAGACGCGCACCTGCCACGATATACTTGAGCGGAAACGGAGGCGAGTGCGATGAAGAATATTCTGTCGATCCGGGGTGGAGGGATACGCGGCATTATTCCGTGCTGCTGCCTGATCAAGCTGGAGTCGCAATTTGGCGGTGTGACGCGTGATCACATCGACTACTGCGCCGGAACGTCGACAGGAGCGCTGCTCACTGCCGCCGTGGCGTTAGGAATTCCGGCCACGACTCTTCTGGACGTGTATACCAAGCGCTCCAAGGAGATCTTTACACCGACGGGAGCGATCGCTACCGCCAAGCGCTTCGCCGAAGGGTTCATGTACGAGCCCACCAACCTGCAAAAGGTGCTGAACAGCGTGTTTGGAGCTCAGGCTGGGAGCGTGGTGAACGACTCTCCACTGCCCGTAATGATCTCCGCCACTGCGATGAACGGTCACAACTGGTTCTTCGTGAAGGACAACGCGAAGAACGCCCGCACCACGGGGACCGTCAAACTGGTGGACGCTGCCGTGGCCTCTTCGTGTGCACCCACCTACTTCGACCATTGGAAGATCGATAACGTCAACGGACAGACGATTCGCTTCTTCGACGGAGGCGTTGGTGGCACGGCAAATCCAGCGTACCAGGCGTGTGTAGAAGCGTTCGAGTACGACGATTTCACGCCATCAAACACGCGCCTCGTGGATCTGGCGACCGGCTTCTTTCCGGCTTCAGACAATCCGCCGAACGGCCTGCTCGATGTGGTGGCGTGGACCACCAGCACCCTGGTCGACAGCTCCGAAGACTGGGTGGACTCGGCGGTGCAGCGGCAATGGCCCGGAGTGATGCGCAGCGTCAATGTACAATTGCCCAGCGACATCGACGAGGCCGATACGAGTGCGATTCCGACTCTGGTCACAATCGGCCAGGCACTTGCGGCGACTCTGGATTGGACGCAACTTCTCGGGTGAGGATGGCCGCATCGCGCCGGACTGACGGTCTCAGGATTTCGATTGGTGCCGGTTTGGTCGCGGGATTCCTGCTCTCTCCCAAGCTCTGGCTCACGTCGCGAAGCTATCCGCTCGTACCGGTTTTTCGGTTCCTGCGCCCCGTCCCGCCGCCTTGGGACTACGGAGTGATGGCGTCGTTGATCCTTCTGGCGGTGTGGATCGCGATTCGCCCGAAACCGGTGAAGGCGATTGCAGCGTTCGTCCTGCTGGCGGCGGCGTATGGCCTATTCGATCAATCGCGCTGGCAGCCGTGGCTCTATCAATACCTCTTCATGCTGGCGGCGCTGGCGATCTACTCCGAGCGCGATGCGGTGTCGATCACGACGTGCCGTTGGATGGTTGCCGCCATCTACTTCTGGAGCGGAGTTCACAAAGCCAACGCAGGATTTATCGAAGATACATTTCCACGGCTGATGGAGCCGTTCGGCGGGCTCGCGACGTTAAGAGCCGTGCATGTCCTGGCGCTCGCGGTACCCGCGATCGAGGCAGCGATCGGGATGGGTCTGCTGACGAGACGGTTCCGAACGGCATCCATCATTGGCGCACTGGGCATGCACGCGTTCATTCTGGCGAGTGTCGGGCCTCTGGGACATGACTGGGATCGCGTGATCTGGCCGTGGAATCTGGCGATGGCGGCCATCGTGGTGTTGCTGTTCTGGCGAAACGGGGATGCCACGTCCGGCGGAAGCAGGGCGTTTCAGGGTCTGGTGCTGGTGCTTTTTGGGATTGCGCCGGTGCTCAGTTTCGTGAATCTGATGGACGGGTATCCCGCGTTCTCGCTGTATTCGGGGAATCCTAACGACGGCACGATCTATATGGCGGACTCGGTCGCGGACCGGCTGCCCGAAGAAATTCAGGAACAGATCGACGTGAACGATTCCGGTGTGGACGAGTTGAGTATTTTAGGGTGGTCGTACGAGGAGCTGGGGGTGCCTCCGTACGGGGAGCTTCGCGTGTTGCGAAGCATTGGAAGGCAGGTCTGCGAGGAAGCGGGGAATCCTCGCGAGATGGTGCTGATTGTGCAGACGAAATCGACTTGGATTCGTACTCCCAGATCGATTGCGTACGGATGCGAGTCGCTGCGCAAGTAGGCGCTTTGGACGCGTCGCACTCTGTGACCGTCTACTGAGACGCCGCGTCACCATCGTCTGGAGAGGCAGCGCCGCTAGCGGAAAGTCAGTTGTAAACTACTTGTCAGTTTTCCCGACAAATACGACCGAATGATCAACGCTCGTGCGCCACTGCTTACACTCGGGATTTCCTGAGTGCGAGCCGCGCGCGTAAGCAAGCGACCGGCTCATCTGTTGACTACGACCCTGTGCGGGTAAGCAAGCGACTGGCAAATTGGGGCAGGGAATTGAGCTTGTCGGGTCAGCCCCGAGTTGCTCGATCCAACACGCGGGACATTCATGCAGTACCATGCGGGCCTGCCTGTTCCGGAGTGATCTACTGCAGGGAAGGCCTTGATCCGCAGGACGCGCAGGTTTCGCGGAACTGCCTGCGAATTGATTCGCAGGAGGTGCGTCGCCGGCGATTCGTCGCTTCCGAAGAGGCTGAAAATACACGCACGTAGAAAAATGGATCCTATGGTGAGCCGCCGACCTGTGAAGCGAGCGGAAAGACCGCCTTGCGAGCGAAAATTCAGATGCCGGCTTAGTCCGTAGCCAACTGAAAATACGGATTTTGTGTTAACAAGGAGTACTGGCCCAAAGGTCCCGATAGCGTTACTCAAATAACTAAAGACATCTTGAGCGGACAGCAGCGGCCACGTAGTCTGCGTAGAAGGAGGCGGGGTTTGTGGCCCAGATGAATGACGTGAAGGTTCTCAAGAACGGGGATCGGGAAAGGCGGAGCAAGCGCCGCTTCCAGATCGAACAAGAAGTTCGCTACAAAATGCTCTACGGCCAACGGATCGCTGAGACCGGCACGGGGAAGACCATGAACATTTCCAGCGGTGGAGTATGGTTCTCCACCGAAACAATGCTCACTGCCGGTATGCCCGTGGAGCTGTCGATGAACTGGCCCGTACTCCTCAATGACTCCTGCCCCATGAAGTTGATGATCTACGGATGCGTGATCCGCAGCACCGACAAAGGCGCCGCCGTTGCCATTGAACGCTACGAGTTCCGGACACAGGGATCTCGCAATTTTCCCCCCTCCCAGCATCCGGCTGTCGAACTCCGCATGCTTGGCTAGGCAAGATCCACAATCGCAATTTTCAGGGGCAGGTCGGTGATCAAGATCGCGGATCGGCCCCATTTCTGTGTTAATTCGGCACCGGCTTTTCTGCCCGTTCAATCACCAATGTCTCGACTGGTCCTTTGCCGGTTTCCAGCTTGAGACCAAGCTGCTGAACGCAGGTCAGAATCATTCCGATAATATCGGGCCGCGGCTCGTCTGAACGGTAATCCACCTGAAAATCGTACGATCCGGTAAGCTCCGTCCGGTCGAGCACGGGCTTTTCGAGATAAGGGCTGAGCCTTTGCGCGAGATCGGGCATGGACTCGTTGATGCCCTTGATCCCATCTCCCATAAGCATCCCGCCTCTCAGTCCACCCGACCATGGATACTCATTCTTGTCCTTCGAATCCTCCATCTTGAGAGGCCTATTCCCTTTCAGCAGCAGGTAAACGGGCCCTTCGCGAGTTTCGCGGCGATATTTCAATTGAAACCGCTCGATCAACAGAGACTGAAGCATCTCCCGCTGCTCCGCGTGCAGAGGATACTTCGTGTAAGGCGGCCTGGATTTGCTCAGTACCGAGGATTCCGGCGGCTTGGCGTCGATATCGAAGCGCACACTGTCCATCCACGCAGGCCCGCCTGCGATTTGAAATTCCTGAATATCGAAGGCCTGTTGGATCAGATATTGGAGCGTGCATCCGCGGAGTCCAACCCGTCCGCCGGGATAGTTGTAGACGCCGCCCAGCTCGTTAGTGGCCCCGAGTTTCACAGAAGCCACTTCAAACTGAAGCGCCGGACGGTCAGAAGGCTGTTGGGCACGGAAGCCTGAGGCCGCCACGCACAAAATGAAGAGTCGCGCCCCTATGGTTTTCATTTAGCGCCCCGTGAAACTGACTGTGATATGAGAATCCTATCACCGAACGGACTCACCACTGTTGGATGGATGAGATGGATTGATGACCTGAGATGGTTCGCCGGGTGGTCTGCCAATCCGAAGCCCAAATGACGGAGTTCCTCCTGCTATTGGCTTACTCGGATTTGGCAAATGCGGGACGTGCGGGACGTTATGGAAGCAGCAAGGGTACTGTTTGGCACCCTGCACTACTGGCGTTCGGCCCAACTGGCAGGCTAACTGCAAACTCTTTGGCGCGCGCGTTCACACGGTGACTCCAGCCGGGTAACCAGATCGCAGGACGCGCCACTATTGGGGGATTACCGAATGCTTTGGACGATTTTCGTAATTCTGCTAGTCCTGTGGTTGCTTGGACTGGTGACATCGTACACGATGGGCGGGTTCATTCACATTCTGCTCGTGGTAGCCGTGGCGGTCCTGCTCATTCAATTGATTTCGGGACGCAGAGTAGTCTAACTGCACCAAGGCGGGGACTGGCTCTCAGCTCAGTCCCCGCAACAGCCGGGCCGGCAATGTCACGATTGCCCATACCAGCTCCAGAACGCCTTCGACCGCTATACCTACGATTCGAAACGGCAGCAGTAGCAGCCAGAATATCGGATACAGCACCAGGGCGAGCAAGGCCAAAGGCCAGCACAGCAGCAGCAAAATACACCACAACAGGAACTTAACCACGCGAAGCCTCCATTGATATGGTACGCAGGAATCGCGTCAAATGTTCTCTCGTCTGCACTTGGGGTCTCGAAGTCGCACCTCGTAAACGGTGCACGTCTCAAAATCGCAATAGCTAACGCTCCCTTACGGTCGCGGCTCGTAACGGCTGGGCTCGTACGCACCCTAAGTTCTTGCCTCTCTGAGATATCGCTTCGCGGTCTGTTACCATAAAATTTCGTTTCCATGTTCCGATTCGAGACCGCCGGAGAGTCCCATGGCGAGTGCCTGGTGGCAACGTTGACCGGACTTCCAGCCGGCATTCCTATATCTGTGCAAGCCGTCAATCGCGAGCTGTGGCGCCGCCAACAGGGCTACGGACGCGGTGGGCGCATGAAGATCGAGACCGACCGAGCCGAGATCGTCGCGGGTGTGCGCCACTCGCAAACCATTGGCTCGCCGGTCGCCATCCTGATTCGCAATCACGACTGGACAAACTGGACGACCGTGCTGCCCGTGGAGAAGATCGACGGAGCCGAGAATCACCGTAAACCTGTGACGCGGCCACGGCCAGGTCACGCAGACTTGGCAGGAGCCATCAAGTACAATTTTCACGATGCCCGGTACATCCTGGAACGGGCGAGTGCGCGAGAGACCACCGCACGGGTAGCGGTGGGCGCGATGGCTAAAGCCCTTCTGGGTGAGTTCGGGATCTCCATTTTAAGCCACGTGGTAGCGGTGGGTGCGGAACGCCTCGGGCGGCCGGTAGCCTGGGAAGAGTTGGTCGCGCTCAGTGAGAAGAACGAAGTGTTGCTCGGGTGCGTAGACGCAGAGGCCGAAGCGCGCATGAAAGAAGTAGTGGACGAAGCATACCGCACTGGCGACACAGTGGGCGGCGTCTTTGAAGTGGTGGCACGCGGGCTGCCTGTAGGCCTGGGTTCGCACGTGACGTGGGATTCGCGCCTGGATGGACGGCTGGCGCAGGCGATCGTCTCCATGCAGGCGGTGAAAGGCGTAGAGCTGGGTTTTGCGGCGGAGGGAGCGGCGAGCTTTGGGTCGAAAGTGCAGGATACGATCCATTACGATCGCGAAGAGCATCGCTTCACTCGCGGCGCCAATCGCGCGGGCGGCCTGGAGGGCGGAATCACCAACGGACAGGACGTGCTGGTGCGCGGCATGTTGAAGCCGATTTCGACGCTGCGGCGGCCTTTGGAGTCGGTAGACCTGGAGACGCGCGAAGCGGCACTGGCGGCATACGAACGCTCCGATGTTTGTGTGGTTCCGGCTGCAGGCGTGATTGGAGAGGCCATGGTGGCGATCGTGCTGGCACAGGCGTTTCTGGAAAAGTTTGGTGGCGATTCGCTGGCGGAAACGCGGCGGAACTATGAAGGCTACCTGGACCAAGTGAAGAGCTTTTGAAGATATGGTTTATCCGATAGTGAAGTTCGGCGACCCGGTACTGGAGCGGGAAGCCGACAACGTAACTGAGTTCGACACGCCCGAGCTGCATCAGCTGATCGCGGACATGTTCGAGTCGATGTACGCGGCCAAGGGAGTTGGGCTGGCGGCGCCGCAGATCGGCATCGGCAGGAAAATCGCTGTGATCGACGTATCGAACGGCGAGAACCCGGATGATAAGCTGGTGTTGATCAATCCGAAGGTGGTGAAGTCGGAGGGCAGGCAGGAAGGTGAAGAGGGGTGCCTGAGCATTCCCGGTTTTCGCGAGCAGGTGCGGCGCGGCAAGCGGGTGACGGTGAGCGCGCAAAATGCTAAAGGCGAGCCGTTCGAAATGACCGGCGAAGATCTTTTGGCGCGCGCTTTCTTGCACGAGACCGAACACCTGCTGGGCAGGCTTTACATTACCCACATCAGCGCACTCAAACGCGATCTGATGAAGCGTAAGATCAAGAAGAAGCAGCGCGCCGGGGATTGGGACTGACGCTCCCATGCGTCTGATCTTCCTGGGAACTCCAGCCTTCGCGGTGCCCACGCTGGAGCGCATAGTAGAGGCGGGACACGAAGTGTTATCCGTGGTGACGCAGCCCGACCGGCCCCGCGGTCGGGGCCAACACGCTGCTCCGCCGCCAGTGAAGGAAGCGGCCCTGCGGCTTGGGCTGCCGGTGATTCAACCAGAGCGCGTGCGCCGGCCGGAGTCGGTGGAACATCTGCGGCAGATCCCGGTGGACGCGATGGTGGTAGTGGGGTACGGGCAGATTATTCCGCAGAGCGTGATCGACCTGGCGCCGCTGGGAATCATCAACGTACACGGGTCGCTGCTGCCCAAGTATCGCGGAGCGGGACCGATTCAGTGGGCGATTGTGAATGGCGAGACGTGGACCGGCGTGACCACGATGCGCATCGACGCCGGCCTGGACACCGGGGATATGCTCCTGAAGGCGCAGACAGAGATCGGTCCCGACGAAGACGCAATGCAATTGGGACGGCGTCTGGCGGTAATGGGGGCGGATCTGCTGGTCGAAACTCTGGCGGGACTCGCCGCAGGCCGCATCGTCCCCGAGAAGCAGGACTCTTCACAGGCAAGCTACGCGCCATTGCTCAAAAAAGAAGACGGACGGATCGACTGGTCGCACTCCGCCGCCGCCATCCACAATCGCGTACGAGGCCTGCAGCCCTGGCCCGGGGCGTATACGGTGTTCCGCGGACAGCAATTGCACGTGTGGCAAAGCAGGGGTTGGGAGTTGGGGGCAGAAAACAGGGGCCGGGGGCCGGGGGTCGGGGGCCGGGGGGAGGCGCCGGTTGCTCAGGAATCCATTTCGCTTGACCGGGACCCTCACGATTCGGGCCCTGGAGATGAGTCTGCACGGCTAATCCCTGGCCCATGGCCCCCGACCCCTGGCCACACCGTTCCTCGCCCCATCGTTCCTGGCGCCGTCATCAGCGTTCGCCCCCTCATCATCGCCTGCGGCACAGGGGTTCTCGAACTGGTGGAGGTCCAGTTGGAAGGGCGGAAGCGGATGGGGGCCGACGCGTTCGTCAATGGGCAACGAGTCACGGAAAATGAGAGGTTAGGAGAGCTACAGAGTTGAACATTCCGCTTGGATATGGATTTTCCTCCGTGTACGCCGGCATACGGAAGGTGGAGAAAGACGATCTGGCAATGATCGTCAGCGGATTGCCGGCGAATGCGGCGGCCGTGTTTACACAGAATCGCGTAGCGGCGGCGCCGGTGAAATTGAGCCAGCGTCACTTGAAGATCTCGAAGGGACTCGTGGGCGCGGTGCTCGTGAACGCGGGCAATGCGAATTGCGCTACACGGACCGGAGACGCCGTTGCTCTGGCAACCTGCAGGGCCACGGCAAAGCATCTACGCCTGCCGGTGCCGCAGGTGCTTCCAGCGTCGACCGGGGTGATCGGCGTGGAGATGGATCCGCGCAAGATCGTCGATGCGCTGTCTGGATTGATCGCTGGCCTGCGGCCCGATCGCTTCCTGGACGCGGCGCATGCCATCATGACTACCGACCTGGTGCCGAAGACGGCGTTTGCCGAATTGAAGCTGCGGCGGACGACAGTTCGTATCGCGGGGATGACCAAGGGGTCGGGCATGATCCAGCCGCTGATGGCGACGACGTTGGGGTTTGTCATGACCGACGCCGACATTCCTGCGGCGCCGCTGCGTACCATGCTCAAGCGCACCGTGGAGCGCAGCTACAACCGGCTCTCGGTGGATGGCGACACCTCCACCAACGATACCCTGCTGCTGATGGCAAACGGAGCTTCAGGCGTGAGGCCCGATCCGAAGGAACTGCCCAAGGTGGAGGAGGCGATCGCGGAGGTGATGGAAGCCCTCGCGCAGGCAATCGCGCGCGATGGCGAAGGAGCCGCGAAACTGATCACCATCGTGGTAGCGGGCGCGAAATCGAACGATGGCGCTACGAAAATTGCGCGGACGATCGCCAATTCGCCGCTGGTGAAGACGGCGGTCGCAGGCTCGGATCCGAATTGGGGGAGAATTCTCTGCGCGGCAGGGAATGCGGGTGTGGCGTTCGACCCGGCAAAAACCGACATCTATATGCAGAATGTGCCGGTCTGCCGGGGTGGCCTGGCCGCGCCCTTCTCCGAAGAGGAACTTAAGGAGAAGTTGGGAGGGAAAGAGTGCGAGATCCGCGTCAACATCCGTGGGACCGGAAAGGGCAGTGCGCGCTTCTGGACCTGCGACCTGACCGAGGGCTATATTCGAATCAATGCGAGCTACCGGACCTGAGCTGACCAGACGCATGCTGCTGTTCGGAATCGCCGCCGCTTCGTTGCGGGCCGACTCCGCAGACGATGTGTGGGAACGGCTGAGTACGATGGCTTCGGATTTGAGTGCCGGACACGTGGATGAATTTCTCGCGTCCTTCGAACCCGCAATGCCCGGGTACGGGGATCTGCGGCGCGCTGTGACGGCATTGCTGGCCCAGGCGGATGTGCAGTCTTCGATTGAGCTCGAGGAAAATTCCGGCGACGACGAGAAGCGCAACGTCGAAGTGGACTGGACGATGCGGATCACCAGGAACGATGAGGTTTCCGGCGCCATCAAACGCGAGGAGAAGGTAAAGGTGGGGTTCGAAAAGCACCGGAAGCGCTGGCGCGCGGTCTCGGTCGCTCCGATCGAGTTTTTCGGGCCGGTGAAACCTTAAGAAATACGCCACGCAGTTGTAAGATACAAGGCATGCGGCGACTCTGCATACTGGGCATCTTCTGCTGTGGAGGTTTGATGGCCGATTCCGGATTCGACCAGGCGCAGGCGGCGCGGTTCGCGCGGCTGGCTCTCGATTGCATTCACAAGGAATATCCCAACAAGATCGCGCATTCCCTCAACTCCGATGCCGACGTGAAGCCGCCGCGCGAACTGACCCCGTCTTTTTACGGCTGTTACGACTGGCATTCGTCCGTGCATGGGCACTGGTTGCTGGTTCGATTGGCCCGCCTTTTCCCCGAAGCGGCGTTTGCACCCGAAGCGCGCCGCGCGGTGGGGCAGAGTATTACCCCAGGCAAGATCGCGCAGGAGGTGAAGTATCTGAACACCGAGGGCCGCGGCGCATTCGAACGTCCGTACGGTCTGGCGTGGCTCCTGCAATTGGCCGCCGAATTGAAGGAGTGGGACACTCCCGAGGCGCGCGAA
>DATGIL010000014.1:0-96970 GCA_035295745.1 Bryobacteraceae bacterium
CGATGTACACAGCACCTCGCTGAACCAGCCGCCCGCACCCACGATGTACTTCGCGGCGGCGACCCGCTTGTGGCCGTTGATGGATGTAGTGGTGCGCACCGAAATGGAGCCCAACGCGGCGGTTTCGAGCGTACGGCAGAAGCTTCACGAACTGGACGCGGAGTTGCCGATGTCCAACATTCGCTCGATGGATGAGTGGATTTCGAACAACGCGGCGCAGCCCAGACTCAACACCGTGCTGTTGGGAATCTTCGCTTCGGTAGCGTTGCTGATCGCGGCCATCGGGATTTTCGGCGTGCTGACGTATTCGGTCAATCAGAGGACGCGTGAGATCGGAGTGCGCATGGCTTTGGGCGCGCAGCGGGGAGACGTGCTCAGGCTGGTGGTGCGAGAGGGCATGGTGGTCGCGGTGGCAGGAATCGGCGCGGGGCTCACCGGGGCGCTGGGATTGAGCAAGGTGCTGGCGACGCTCCTGTTCGGCGTGGATGCGCACGATCCTGCGACGTTTATTGGAGTGGCAGCGATACTGCTCGCGGTGGCCTTGATTTCGTGTCTTCTCCCGGCACGCCGCGCCACGCGAGTGGATCCGATCGTGGCATTGCGTTACGAGTAGTGGCGCAAACACTCCTGTTTGCCGCGTCGAGACTCATCTCGACGCTTTTTCGGACGGACAATCACTCCAACTACACGCTGGGGCTTCGACGGCGCAATTTCAGACTTTAATATCCTGTTATTATTGATATTGATCAGCTTTGTGGGAGTGGTCTTCCGTGAACTTTGTCCAAGGACTGCATTGCGTTTTCTGCGATTCGCTGTTGCCGGTGCGCGTGGGGGACACTTGTCCGCACTGCGGAATTACCGGCATTCTGGATGTGGAGTACGACTACGCCGCGATTGGCCGCGCGCTGAGCCGGCGCACCCTGGCAGGGCGCTCCGACCGGTCGCAATGGCGGTATCGCGAACTCCTGCCGATCTCGAACGAGTCGAACGTACCGGCCCTCTCGGTTGGATGGACGCCGCTCACTCCGGCGCCATCGCTGGCGCGTCATCTGGGCGTCAGCACGCTGTTTTTGAAAGATGACGGCCGCAATGCGACCGGATCTTTGAAAGACCGTGCGAGTGCGATTGGCGCAGTAAAAGCACGGGAGAAGCGCCGCCGGATTATCGCCTGCGCCAGCACCGGCAACGCCGCATCGTCGTGCTCCGGAATGGCGGCGTCCATGGGCTTGCGGAGCGTGATCTTCCTGCCGGAACGAGCGCCCGAGCCGAAAGTGACGCAGTTGCTGATCTTCGGCGCCACCGTGCTGCGGGTGCGTGGCAGCTATGAGCAGGCGTTCCAGTTGTGCCAGCAGGCCTGCGAGCAATGGGGATGGTACAACCGCAATTCCGCAATCAACCCCTACCTCATGGAAGGCAAAAAGACCGTGGGACTGGAGATCGGGGAACAGCTCGACTGGCAGCCCACGGATTGGGTAGCGGTATCGGTCGGCGACGGATGCACGGTGGCCGGCGTTTGGAAGGCATTTCGCGAGATGAAAGCGCTGGGATGGATCTCGCACACGCCCCGCATTCTGGGCGTGCAGGCAGAAGGCGCCGCGCCGATTACCAAGGCGTTTCGGACGGGTGCTCCCCTGGAGACGATGGAGCCGCGAACCATCGCCGACAGCATTGCGGTGGGCGTTCCGCGCAATTGGAAGAAGGCGGTGCTGGCGGTGCACGAGTCGGGCGGGGCCATGATCAACGTGAGCGACGACGAGATTCTGGAGGCGATGCGATATACCGGCCGTTTGAGCGGCGTATTTGCCGAACCCGCCGCGGCGGCCGCGGTGGCTGGACTGCGTCGCGCCGTTGACGACCAACTTGTCGATCATCATACCACCGCGGTCGCACTGATCACGGGCAACGGGCTCAAGGATGTTCAGTCCGCACGGGTCGCCGTGGGACGGCCTTTCGATATCCCGCCAGACGGCGACGGACTGTCCGAGATCTTGAAATCAAGGGACTTGATCGCACAGGCTGCCTGATGCCGATTTTCTGGCATTTGCACTGGTGAAGAATCGCTCCAATTCACACGGTTGAAACGGGATCTCCCGTTATAATCGGGCATATGCCTACTCAAGCAACTTACGATGATGCCAATCTCATTTTGCGCCTCTACGAACTGCGGCGCGATGAGAAGTTGCGCCAGGCGCGCGACTGGTATTCCCAGAAGTTTCACCCCAAGAGCCTGGCTGACGTCATGCAAATGGCGCCTCCGGGAAGCCAGGAGAACGCATATATGCGGATGGTGGCGAGCTATTGGGAGACTGCGGCATCGTTTGTCACTTCCGGCGTGTTGAATCAGGAGCTGTTTTTCCAAAGCAGCGGCGAGATGTTGGCGGTGTATGAGAAGATGCGGCTGCTGATCCCGGAATTCCGCGCGATGGCTAAGAATCCGAGCGCCTTCAAGAATCTTGAGACGGTCGGGAATGCGTATATCAAATGGATGGAATCGCAGGGGCCCGAGGCCTACAGCGGGTTCCAGGCGATGCTGTCCGGAATGGCGGCAGCGACCGCGAAGAAGTAGGTCCTCAGGGAGCCTGGCTCTCAGCGCCCGGCTCCTTTTCCCTGCCTCGCACCGGCCTTTCCGATCTTGTTTACGAAAGCGAATCTTTCCGTCCGAATCCATTGGGCATTAGCCTGAGGTGATGCCTTTGGAACTTTCCCAGTGGGTTTCGAGCCTCCTCTCGGTCGAGGCTGCCGATCGGCCGGCTGCCGAATCCGCGTTGTGCGAGATCTATGGTGCGGCCGGCATTCCGCATCCCCGCTATTTCTTCTGGTTCGATTCCCCCTTCGACGCCGCCTGGGCCGTCAAACTGCTCAAAGCACCGGTCGATTCACTTACGCAGTCAATCGTGGAGAGTACTTCCCGGACGCGAACTGGACGGGAGCAGTTGGAGCGCGTCCAAGGGGCAATGTGCGAGAGCGCTCAGTCGAACTGGAGTGAGTTGAGCTCGACGACAGGCATCTATCTGCGGCAGAACCCTCGACGGCCCTCACTCGACATGTCCCTCTTTATGGTTCGGAGCTCGATCTACCCGTCAGGTTACGATCTGTACCGGCCATGCAACGACGCGGTGGAAGCGGAGCGGATCGAGCAGCGATTCCGCGAGGTGCTTGGCCATCAGGCAAATCGCGACTGCTACGCCAACACAACAATTGAATCGTGCTTCTATCACGACTACTGGTTTTACCAGATGGCCGCTGACGAGGAGCAGTGCCGCGGAGGGGATGTGCCGCGCCTCCTCTCGGCGATCTGGACGCTCGCACCAAAAGTCGGATTGTGGTGGCCGTTTTTGAACGCGGTGGTTCTCCTCGATCATCCAGCCAAGATACTGCTCAATGAGCGGATGCACTTGCACTGCGCCGACGGACCCGCAATCACGTATCGGGACGGTACCCCCATGTGGGCGTGGGATGGCTTCCCGATGTGCGAAGAGTGGATTCTTCACCCGGGTGAGATCGACAAGCGGACCTTGCAGTGCTTTGATGAAAGCTTTCAAAGTCACGCGAAACGTCTGCAGTCGATGAAGCCCGCGGCGAAGGTGAAGCCGAGCAGGGTTCTGAAGCTGGATCTGCCGGCTGACAGAACAGAGCGGGTCAAGGTATTGCGCGCCCATAATCAAGGCCGGCTCCCATTATTGGATCGCTACCTCAGCGGCGACATCAAAGTGTGGGACGAATTGATCGCACTGGGCCATTCGGTTCGCGGGGATCCCTACGCAGCCGATGCGCTGGCAGTCGCATACGAGATCATGGAGCGCGTCCGCGAAAACGTGCGGACAGTCACCGCGCGTCTTCTGGAACTCGGCTTCGAGAAGACAGATGGAGCGCTGTATACGCCGCCCGGTGTCAAGACGCGGAAGCAGATTGCGCGACTGGAAGAATCGGCTGGAGCGCTGCCGCTTTCTCTCCGCGCATTCTACGATGTGGTGGGTGGCGTAGACTGGACCGGCCACCACCAGTCGATTGCGCCGCGCGGCGCGTCCATTGTGCCCGACCCGCTGATGGTGTTCCCGGTTGAAGTGGCCCTGCAAGCTTCGGGGGAGGCCGCCGAAGAAGGCATCATCATCGCGCCAGACGAGATCTTCAAGGCAGGCGACGGAGGCGGCGATGCTTATCTCATCGAAGCACCGAACTGGGGCGCGGACGGCAAGCTGGTCAATGAGTGTCACAATCTGCACTTCGTCGACTACCTTCGCCTGGCGTTTCGCTTTGGAGGCTTCCCGGGATACGACGGCGTCGAGGACGTGCCCCCGGAACTCGCCGAACTGAGTCGTGGGCTCCTGCCGTTCTGAGGCGCTATTTGGCCGGCTCGCCCTTGCGGATGATGGAGAGATCGAGATTCCCGTTAGGGTCGACAATCAGCTTCCGGATCTTCGGCAGGATCTGTTCGAGCGCTTCGATGTAGATGCGTTCGCTGGTGACTTCGGGCGCCTTTGCGTATTCTCTCGCTACGGCTGAGAATCGGGCCGCATCGCCACCGGCCTCGTTGATCTTGGAACTGCGATACGCTTCGGCTGCCTCGGTAAGTTGCCGAGCTTCGCCGCGGGCGCGCGGCAGAAGATCATTGGCATAACTCTGCGCCTGGCTCACGATGCGCGCGGTATCGGCACGGGCACTGGCGACGTCACGAAAGGCCTCTGCTGCTTCGGGAGGAGCCGTCACGCTTTCGATGTTCACAGTCGAAAGCTTCACGCCGTTGCGATATTCATTGAGTCGCTTCTGGGAGGCGGCGAGCACCGCGTCCTGGATCGCCAGTTTCTGAGTGGTGAGGATCGCGTCGACTTCGGTGCGGCCGATTTGTCTCGCAAGCTCGGCCTCAACCGCCGCACCGGTAGTGGCGGCGACGTCCACCGAGCTGAACAGATAATCGGTGGGCACGCCGACGGAATACTGAACGGCCACACGGAGCTGGATGATGTTTTGATCGCCTGTGAGGAACTGTGCGGCCAGCGGTTCGGTCCTGCCGAGCACCATGTCCGCTGGCTCTCCGCCGATGACCAGGCGCTGTAATTGTTGCACCTTGAGGCGCGTCACGCTGTCGACCGGCCAGGGCAGCGCATAGTGCACGCCTGGAAGCACCCGCGCGTCCACCACCGCGCCGAAACGCGTCACCACGGCCTGCTGATCGGTCGGTACTAGATAGACACCCGAGAGGAGCCACAAGAGCAGAGCGCCCGAGACGACACTCCTACGCCGATTGGCCCAGAATGCCGGCATTTCCCCACGCGGTTCTGGTTCGGGCTCGAACGGCGAGCCGGCGGGCGAATGCGATGGGGCCGCAGTGCTCACCGCGCCGCCGCCTCGCCGCGAGTCAGGATCTTCAGCAGTTCCGAATCGGAGCTGAGGATCGCGGTGGTCTTGTCGTCGAGCACTTTCTTGTAGGCTTCGAGCGTGCGCAGAAGCTTGTAGAATCGCGGATTTTTTGAATACGCTTCGCCGTAAATGCGGGTCGATTCGGCATCGCCCTGCCCGCGAACGGTCTCCGCCTCTTTGTACGCTACCGAGAGGATCTCAGTCTTTTGCCGGTCGGCATCGGCGCGGATGCTAAGAGCCTGCTCTTCGCCCTCAGCGCGATATTGACGCGCGATCCGCTCACGTTCGGCGCGCATCCGCGCGTAGACGCTCTGCTTGTTCTGCTCCGGAAGATTCAGGCGCTTGATGCGCACGTCGACGACGCTGATGCCGTATTCGGCGAGTGCGGCGCGGTCGGTGAGATTGGCGAGCGCGTCCATCAAATCCGCAGTCTGTACGGCGACAGCGGCAGATACCAGTGAATCGAGATCGTGTCCGCCAAGCGCGGCCGAGAGACCCGACCAGACGATGTCGTGCAGGCGCATTTCGGCGGCCACGGGATCGCCCACGGTTTGCAGGAATCGATTGGGGTCCTGAATGCGCCAGGCGACGTAGCTATCCACCACGATGTTCTTCTTGTCGCGGGTAAGAAATTCGGAAGGGCGCGGGTTGTAGATTCGCAGCCGGCGGTCGAACCATGTCGCGCTCTGAAAGGCCCATTTCGCGTGGAGCCCGGCATCCGCGACGGCGTACAGCGGCCGTCCGAACTGCGTCACCAGCACAAACTCGGTCTCCTTCACGGTGAAAAACGTGCGGTAGCCCAGGACCAGAATTCCAAGGACGATTGCGAGTGGAAGGTATTTCCTGTGGGAAGACATATGAGGGCTCCTAGGGTCGTTTGGCCGTTTCGCTGAATACGGGGTTGAGGGCGGGTCCGCCGATCTCCACGCCATCTTCCAGGAGGTAGAGTTGGCGCCGCCCCTTGGTGGTGTCAACGATGAGCTTGCGCTTGCCAGGCAGTACCTGCTCGATGGTTTCAAGATAGAGGCGCGTCTCGGTGGTACCTGGGGCAGCGCGGAAGGCGGTTTCGCGCTGGGTGAAGCGGAGGGCGTCTCCTTGCGCGCGATTGATACGGCCTGCCGTGTACCCATTGGCATCGGCCACGCTCGCTCGGGCGTTGCCGCGGGCTGTGGCCACCTGTTCATTGCGATAGCCTTCCGCCTCATTGATGAGCCGGCTCTTCTCCTCGAATGCGCCCGACACCTCACGGAAGGCGTCGACCACTTCGAGAGAAGGATGCACGTCCTGCAGGCGTACCCCGAGTACCCGAACGCCGGCGCGGCAGCGGTCCAGACGGGTCTGCAATTCGGTTTTGGTCCGCTGCTCGATGGCGGCACGTCCGGTGGTCAGAACATCGTCAAGCGAGGAAGTGGTAACGACAGCTTGAATCGCTGACTCGGCCGCCGCGCGCACAGTGGCGTCGCCATCGGACTGCCCGAACACGAACTCGTCAGGACGCACGAGATCGTAGTGGATGGTAGCGTTGAGCTCGATCATGTTCTGGTCGCCGGTCAACATGAGTGATTCCTCGGGCTTGCGCTGGAACCGCCCCGAGCGGTGTTGCGCGTTCCACTCATAAGCGGCAGGCTCGGCCCCGGGCGCGCTGGCGCCGGTGCGGAATCCGATCTCGACAGTACGCACGCGGCGCGCCTGAACGCGCGTGAGCTGATCGATGGGCCATGGCAGCTTGTAGTGCAGACCCGGCCCGTCGTAAGGCAGCAATTTGCGGCCGAAGCGCTGGACGATGCCGACTTCGTCAGGGGCGATGATGTAGGCGCCGTTGAGGATGACAAGCGCGCACGCGGTGGCGAGCGCCGGCTTCCACAGGCGCGAACGATTCTCGGAGACCCAGGCAAGTCCGGCGGAAGGGTCGAACTGGCCCGCAGAATGCCGGAAGCGTTCCGCGACCGCGCCCAGAATGCGTGCTACGCGCGTTTCGTGGGCGCTGCGGACTCGCAGGAGCCGCAGCGAATTCATCATCACGAAGAATGAGGAGAGTTGATGAGTGAGCGCCGCACCGATAGGCCCTACCTGTCCCGTGGCCGCCAGCAGGACGGCGGTGAGGTTGAGGAGGCCGGCGAACAGGATGATGTTCTGCCATGCGGTGGCTAACGCCCGCCGGCTGACCAGGAAGAATTCAGGCAGCAGTTCGAGCGAGTGCGGCAGATAGACTACGTCGGCTGCTTCCGCAGTGATGGCGCTGGCGCCTGCCACGGCGATACCGATGTCTGCCTGGGCGAGTGCGGGGGCGTCGTTGATGCCGTCACCGACCATCGCGACCGACCGCCCTTCGGAACTCAATTGGCGGACGCGCTCGAGCTTCTGCTCGGGGAGAAGTCCGGCTTCGACATCGGGGATGCCGGCCTCGCGCGCAATCGCCTCTGCGGCACGGCGGCGGTCGCCCGTGAGCATCACCAGACGCCCGATCTGCAGCTCTCGCAGGCGTGCGGTGCAGGCTTCAACACCCTCGCGGACGCGATCGCGCAGAAAGACGGCGCCGGCGATGCGGCCATCGACCGCCGCCCAGACTGCGGTGGCGCCGAGCGAATCCGCATCTTCAAGCAGGCCGCTCGGAATCTGCGCGCCAGTCTCGCCGACGAATGCAGCGTTGCCGGCTCGAACGCTGTGGCCGCCGATCCGCGCTTCCACACCGCGTCCCGGCAGAACCTGGGCGCTCTCTACGGAAGGAACGGTGAGCTTTCTCTGCTCGGACTGGTCGACAATCACGCGCCAGAGCGGATGGTCGGAAGCGCGCTCGGCGGCCGCCATGAGTGCCAGCAGATCGTCATCGGGACGGTCGAGGCCGATCACCCGCACGATCTCGAAGCGGCCTTCGGTGATGGTGCCGGTCTTGTCGAAGAGGACGGTATCGATCTTGGCGGCAACCTGGAGGACGGACGCTCCACGCACCAGGATTCCGCGACGCGCCAGGCCTCCAATCGCTGCCACCATGGCCGTCGGAGTAGCCAGAATGAGGGCGCACGGGCAGGCCACGATGAGCACCGATACCGTGCGCATCCAGTCGCGTGTAAAGAAGAAGGTGAGCGCCGCGGCGGTGAGCAGCGCGGGAAGGAACCAGACGGCCGCGCGATCGGCGAGCCGTTCCACCGGCGCGCGCCGCTCCTGCGCTTCACGCACCAGTTGCACCACGCGAGCCAGGGTGGTGTCCCGACCGGCACGGCTCACTCGAATCTCGAGCATGCCGTGTCCGTTCAAAGAACCCGAGAAGACTTGGTCGCCGGGTGCCTTTTCGCGAGGAAGCGGCTCGCCGGTAATGGAGCTTTCGTCGACTGCCGAGAAGCCTGCGGCGACTTCGCCGTCGGCCGGCAGGCGCTCGCCGGCACGCACCAGAATGCGATCGTCCGGCAGCAGCGACGCGGCATCCACGTCGTGCTCCGTCCCGTCGCGCAACAGGCGGGCGCGCTCAGGCATCTGCTGGACGAAGCGTTCGATGGCGGCGGCAGTGCGGCCGGCGGCGTAGGACTCCAACCCCTCCCCCACCAGTACGATGAACATTGCCTCAGCGGCGGCCAGGTATTGGCCCACCGAGAGCGCCGCGATGACTGCGATGCAGAGCGCGATATCGGCCGAGATGCGGCGCTCCATGAGCGCCGAGACGGAGTTGTAGAAAGTCTTGTAGCCGGCCAGGAGGGTGACCAGGATCGCGGTGTCGAACCCAAAGATCGTCCTGAAGATTCCGAGCCAGTTCAGGAGCAGCAGTATGCCCACGAACGCAGCAAACGTGTAGTACCGGATCCGTTCCTGGCGGTCTTCGTCCATCCCGTTAAGTATGCCTATCATATTAGGTGAAATTTCAGCGGCGTGGCGCGTGCCCCGAGACGCGGCTGGCGGGGCGCTGCCCGGTGTTGGCGTGCTACCCTGTCCTTCGGAGCACCCATGTCCCTCACGCGCGAAAAAGCTCAGCTCATGAGCGCATCCGAAATCGACCGGACGCTGGTCCGACTTGCCCACGAGATTCTGGAGAAAACCAAAGACCTCGACAAACTTGCGTTTATCGGTATCCGTAGGCGCGGAGTTCCGCTGGCTCAGCGGTTGGCGAAAAAGATCGAGTCGCTGGAAGACCGCAAGGTGCCGGTCGGCATCCTCGACATTAATCTCTATCGAGACGATCTCAGCACGGTCGACATCAAGCCAGTGGTGAGTTCTACCGAGATCAATTTCGAGGTGGCGGGCAAGGACATCATCCTGATGGACGACGTGCTGTATACCGGGCGCACGATTCGTGCGGCGCTCGATGCTCTGTTCGATCACGGACGTCCCGCCCGCGTCCAGTTGCTGGTGCTGATCGACCGTGGCCATCGCGAGCTGCCGATTGAAGCGAAGTTCATCGGGCGCACGGTGCAGACGACCGATTTGGAAATCATCGAAGTGAAATTCCAGGAGATCGACGGGATGGAGAAGGTGCTCCTGGTGGAACGGGCGGCCAGTACGGCCCAATAATCCGATGCACGCCGGACTGCTGGGAATCGAGGAGTTGGGCCGCGCCGAGATCGAAGCCATCCTGACGCGGGCGAAAGACTTTCAGCCGATCCAAAGTCAGACCGTGAAAAAGCTGGACACGCTTCGCGGGAAGATGATTGTCAATCTCTTCTTCGAGGCTTCGACGCGCACGCGCACCAGTTTCGAGATCGCGGCCAAGCGTTTGGGTGCGGATGCGGTGTCGATTACGGCATCGGGGTCCAGTGTGTCGAAAGGCGAGTCGCTGGTGGATACTCTGAACACGCTGGCCGCGATGCGGCCGGACGCCATCGTAATGCGCCATTCTGCATCGGGCGCCCCGCATTTTCTGGCCCGCTATCTGCCCACACCGATCATCAATGCGGGCGACGGAACGCACGAGCATCCTACCCAGGCGCTGCTTGATGCGCGGACGATCCTGGATCGGCGCAGTGAGCTGCAGGGCCTGCGCGTCGCGATTATCGGGGACATCGCCCATAGCCGCGTGGCGCGTTCCAACGTACACCTGCTGTCGAAGTTCGGTGCGGAGATTGTGCTGTGTGGTCCGGCGTCGTTGCTGCCGCCGGAACTGGCGCAATTGGCGCAGGGAGTCCGGCTTACCACCGACATCTTTGAAGCGATCAAGGATGCGGATGTGATCATGATGCTGCGCGTGCAATTGGAGCGGCAGCATGAGGCGTCGTTTCCCGCCAGCGAATATTTCCGATTCTACGGATTGCGGCTGGAGCACCTGGAACTGGCGAAACCCGACGCGATTGTGATGCATCCCGGCCCGATCAATCGCGGCCGCGAGCTTTCGTCGGAGGTTGCCGACTTTCAACGATCGGTAATTCTGAACCAGGTGGAAAACGGCATCGCGGTAAGGATGGCGGTGCTGGAGAAAGTGATCGGATAAGCCATGTCGATCGTGATCAAGAACGGACGGGTGATCGACCCGGCGACGCAGACCGACCGGGTGGCCGATGTGCTGATTGTGGACGGACGCATCGCCGGTGTGGCCCCCGGCTTGTCTTCGCCGAACGCGCAGATGTTCGACGCGACCGGGATGGTGGTGGCGCCGGGCTTCATCGACATGCATGTACATCTGCGGGAGCCGGGATTCGAGCACGCGGAAACCATCGAGAGCGGATCGCGGGCGGCCGCGGCGGGCGGATTCACGTCGGTCTGCGCGATGCCCAACACCAAGCCGGTGAATGACAGTGCCACGGTGACGAGCTACATCGTGGAGCGCGCGCGGCGATGCGCGGTGGTGAATGTCTTCCCGATTGGCGCGATTACGAAAGGCAGCGCCGGCGAGGAACTGTCCGCGATCGGTGCGATGAAGGCCGCAGGCGCGGTGGCGATCTCAGACGACGGAATGCCGGTGATGAACGCGCGGGTGATGCGGCGCGCCATGGAGTTCGCACGGTCGTACGACCTGCCCCTGATCCAGCACTGCGAGGACTTGAATTTGAGCGCCGGCGGCGATATGCACGAGGGCGCGAAGTCGGTGCGATGGGGATTGCGTGGCATTCCCAGCGCGTCGGAAGATGTGATGGTGGCGCGCGATCTGGTGCTGGCGCAGCTCACCGGCGCGCGGTATCACGTCGCGCACATCTCGACTCGCAATGCGGTGGGGATGGTGGAATACGCCAGGCAGCATGGACTGCCGGTGACTTGCGAGACCACGCCGCACCATTTCACGCTGTGCGACGACGAGATGCCGGCGTACGACAGCAATTATAAGATGAAGCCGCCCCTGCGTTCGGGATGCGACCGCGGCGCGGTGGTGGACGGCATCGTTGCCGGCACGGTGAGCGCGATTGCCACGGACCACGCGCCGCACCCGGGCAGCGAGAAGATGCAGGAGTTCGAACGCTGTCCCTTCGGCATCATCGGGCTGGAGACAGCGATCGCGCTGGCGCTCGAAGAGTTGGTGCATCCCGGCAAGATTTCCGTGGCGCGGATGGTGGAGCTGTTCACGACGGGTCCCGAGTCCGTAATGCGGCTGGGGCGCGGCACGCTGGCGACGGGGATGCCAGGAGACGTCACGGTATTCAGTACGGAGCTGAGCTGGACCTACGACGTGAATCAGTCGCATTCGCGCAGTCGCAACTCGCCATTTCACGGGCGCACGTTCCGGGGAGGGCCAGTGGCTACGGTGGTGAACGGCGAATTCGCCTGGAGAAGAGATCGGGCGTGATCACGCGCATCGAGATAAACGGATTCAAGAGCTTTGGGAAGGTGTCTCTCGATCTTGGAGGTTTGAACATCTTCGTAGGAACGAACGCGAGCGGGAAGAGCAATTTCTTCGATTCACTGCGGGTTCTACAAGGGATCGGATATGGTCTCACCATCGGCGAGATCTTCGAGGGCACGCCGAAGGGAGCGGGAACGGAGGTCTGGGAACCGGGTAGAGGGCCTCAAGCTCGGGGACGTACCTATTTCGACTTAAGCGAGTTGGTTAAGAACCTACCAATGGATCAATCCTGACTGGCTATACACCAATTTGCCAAGAGCCGGCAATGCACAGCCCAGCATGCCGAGTATGTCGAAACCTGCTCCAGATTGTTGAGTGATCCCAATTCCTGGACCCCTCGCCTTCCATTCTGCGCGGCTATTCGACGTCTCAGATGGTAGGCAGAATGGGGCGCGGGGATAGGAGATGCCGAAGGGCGAAGTGGATAGCGCATAAAGATCGTTAACACGTCAGCGGTCTCTGGTCGTGCCAGGAAGCTCTGGCCAAGTGGGAATCAGGTTTGAGGGGGTTCCCATCCATGCTCGCAACACCTTGCGGATTTGCCCGAGGTTCAGCCCTGGCCGATGCCACAGGAAATCAATAATCGTTCCATGGTCGCGGTCGTCGCGGACCGAGAAATACGTGTAGTGGCCGTCCGGTTTCCGGCTGACGATGATCTTGTCGCCGTTCGTGTGGAGGATGGCCGATTTGTCGCGCGGGTCGAGAGCGTAGCCAACGGATGCCGCGTACTGGCGCAGGTCTACCCGTTGAAGCGATCAAGCTCTTCGCACGATCCGACAGCTCCGGTGGCAAGAACGGGAAAAATAGCAGGGGAGGGGATCATCGTCAAAACGGCGTGAAAATGGTATGAGCGCTATTGAGATTTGCCGGAAGACCCGCGTTTCCGAAGGTGCCTAGACCCGGTCCCACGCCCTTAACGCCCTCTCTGCCGTCATCTCGTTCCAGACATGTGCCAGGGAGGACTTCAGTCGGGTATCTCGACTTCGGTATAGGTGCCGGTCGTCACTGCATTCACCGCCGCGACAACCAGCCCAACATGCGCTTTCAAATCGGGCCATTGCTGCTTACGGAGCAGAATGATTGCGATTTTGCGGCCGGTGAGATTCTGCTGATACTGTATGTTTTTGTCGGTCGTGATCAACACGTCGAAGCCGGCCGCTTCGGCAGCGTCGAGCAATTCGCCATTTCGAAAGCGATCCCAACCTTCCTGAGCGGCGGTCCTGACTGTGTGGCCCAGCAAAAAGTGCCGGAGCGGTACGGGCGTAGCCTGGTCGAACAAGACCTGCATTTACGGGACGTACTCCGGTGGCTTATCGAGGCTGCGCGCAGCGAATTCAATCACCGCCTTGACCTGTTCACGATCAAGCCCATCAAACCATTCCATGAGATCGTCGATATTGGCTCCCGCTTCGATGTTTTCGAAGATCGCCGATACCGGCATCCGGGTTCCCTTGAGAACCCAGGCGCCGCTGACCTTGCCAGGCACGCTTTCCACGGCCGGACATTTGGACCAGTCGAGTGTGGCCACTGGCCGGGCCGCAGAAACGGACAGCGCGTCGAGCGCTTTTGTCAGCAGCTCGTCCGCGTCATGGAATCCGCCGCTTTGGAGACCCTCGCGGACGCGGCGCTCCAGCTCGGGCGTGCGAATTTCGATGCTCATAAGCCGTTCCCCTTCACTAATAGTAGCAGCGCCGATCTTACCCAAATCTGGGGGCCTTGTCACGAATTTCAGACATCCCGCATTTCAGATTGGACGTGGGGAGATTGTAGAGTGAACACTGCCGTGGAAAGCGGAGCAAAGCCACGTTCCAGTGCCTTGAACATCAGGTTAATGTCCTCAGGAGGGAGGTCCCATCGTTCACGACCTGCCTTGCATTTTGGTGTAAACAACGAAGTCGCCGGAAATGGCGTCATCCTTGAGCCGCTTGTCTGTCGAATGCTGGATGATTGCGGAAAGACCAACGCGAAAGTAACTGTTTTGTCGAGCCCGAAGGTCGCAGGCTTCGAGCACGCCTGCGGGCTCATGCCGCAAATTGTGGAACGGTACGCGCACTTGGACCTGATCCTCTTCCTCGCGGATGCCGATGGAAGGGATCGATCCGCCCGCTTCCAACGCCTGGAAACCAATGCGGCGGATCAACGTGCCCACCTCATCTGCTGCGCAGCCCAGCAGGAGATCGAAGTCTGGCTCCTCGCCGGCCATGTCTCTAAACTCGGTGTGCCATGGCGTGAGATTCGTGATGATGTTTCCGTAAAGGAGAACATCTTTGATCCGTTCCTCCGGCAGCATGGCGACACGCGCCGGGCAAGCGGCGGACGGGACCTCTTAATGAAAGAGACCCTCTAGAACTACCAGGGGCTTTTGGATCGCTGCCCGGAATTGAGCGAACTTCGGGATCGCATTTGCCTGTTTGTCCAGGGCCACGGACAGAAGTAATCTCGTCTTCTCGTCTTTTCTAGTCCGGCAATTTTTCCTGTTGAGGCTCCGGCAGCCAGAAGCTCGCAATCAAGCCACCCGCGTAGACAAGAAGCGCCACGGTACTGGCGGCGTATGCCAGCGGCCTCGATGCTCCTGTGCCCGGCATGTACTTCGCGAGCGTCGTCGTCAAGAGCGCGGCCGACGTACCAACCATCCGGCCGCCGATGTTGGCAGCGAAACTCTCGCCGGTGCCGCGGAGATACGTGGGATAGACGCGGGGAAGATAATTCCCCCAGAAACTGAACTGCGCGACCGTTAACAGGCCCGCTACAAAAATGCCGATCTTCGTGAGGCTCAGGCTGTGCGTCGCGGCGTAGCAGAAGACGAATGGCACCAGAATGAGTCCGGGCACCTGGAAGACGCGCAACAGCTTGCGCCGGCTCACGATCTGCACGGCCAGAAACGCCAGGATGAAGCGTCCCAGCAGGCCGCCCATCTCCTGCAGGAATTGCACCTTGCTGACGATCTGCTCCACTGCCGGCCGGGCCACCCGCGCCAACTCGGGCAAGCCACGCACGATATTGGGAATATGCTGAATCGCGCCGAACGCGGCGCCATAGCTGCACGCGAACATCAAGGCGGTGATCCACGTCGTCTTGCGATACGCAGGTGCGAACAGCTCGCCGAGGCTCGGCCGCTTCAATAATCCTCGCTCCTTCTTCTCGCGCCACACCGGCGAATCCGGCAGGAAAGGGCGCACCAGGATCAAGGGGATGGCCGGCAGCACTCCGGAGATCAGGGTGTAACGCCACGCCTTGTGGTCGCCGTAAATCGCGGGATACGAGTGGCCGTAGGTCACTGCGAGGTAATAGGCAGCGCTGATCAGCAGACCGCCGACCGAAGAGAATGCCTGCGTGAATCCCAGAACCTTTTCGCGCCGCTTCGGTTCGGGGAAGAGTTCCGCCAGCCACGCCGTGGCGGCCACAAACTCCACGCAGACTCCGATGAATGTGGTGCAGCGAAGCACCAGAAGCTGCATGGGGGAAGTCGCGAAACCGGCGCCCACGGCGGAGACGGCGTAAATGAGAATGCTCCAGACCAGCACGCGACGGCGGCCAAGGCGGTCGGTCAGATAGCCGCCTAATAATCCGAAAATGCCGCCGGCCACCGCGGGGATGTAAAAGAGCAGGCCCACCCAGCGCAAGAAGTCGGGCGATCCCGGTTGGATCTTCGCCATGTCCTGCAATGCAGGCCCGACGATCAGAGGCAGGACCAGAAGCTCGTAGGTGTCGAACGCGAAACCGATCGACGCGATGATGCAGATCAGCCATTCAAGACCGGTCAGGCGATGCGCGACTTCGTTAGGTCGGGACGGAGCCATTTGATGGAAAGTTCCCTCCAGGGCGATTCGAAGGTCAGTATGCCACAGTGTCCCGCACATCTGCTGAACGAAAAGCTGATAGAATCTCTAGAAACCAATGCAACACACGGCAGCCGCAACCACCGTTGCGGGAAGCAAACCAGTAGGGGGCAAACGATCGATGGTCTGGATTATTTTCACCATAGGCGCCGCCATCGCCTGGGGCATGTATGGTGCGACTCTGGGCAAGGGAACAGCGCTATTGCACAGCCCGTTGAAATCACTGTTGTGCGTGGGCGGAGCGTATTTCTTGATCGGCGTGCTGGCGCCGGTGGTGGCCTTGTCCGGACAGGGTGGCGTTACCGGCTTCAACGCACCTGGGACGATCTGGTCCACGATCGGCGGCGCGCTCGGGGCAATCGGAGCGGTGTGCATCATCTACGCCTTCCGCAATGGCGGACTGCCGACTTATGTGATGCCTCTGGTGTTCGGCGGTGCTCCGGTGATCAATGTGTTGGTGACGATGGCGATGCAGCCGCCGAAGTCGACACCCAATCCGTTGCTGTATCTCGGGTTCCTCTTCGTGGTGGCTGGCGCGGGCATGGTGCTGTACTTCAAGCCTTCTTAGCCCCCGATTATTTTTGCCGGATGGCGAAAAGCTGGTGCTGTGTGCGTACGATGAGCATGCCGCCGGAGATTGCCGGCGTCGCCATGACAGGCTCCTCCATCGAGTTTTTCTTCATCAATGAGAACTGCTCGCCGGCGCTGACTACGAAGATGTCTCCGTCCTCGCTGGAGAGATAAATCTTCCCGTCCGACGCCACCGGAGACGCGCTGAATCCGGAGCCTTGGTGCGGGATTCGCTCGCGATAGATCTCGCGGCCCGTCTCGAAGCCGTAACAATCCAGGATTCCCGCATTCGCCAGAACGTAGAGCAGGCCGTGATAAAACAGCGGCGTCGGCATGTAGGATCCGCGCTGCGTCTTCGACCACGCCACGGAACGGCTGTCGCTGTGGTTATTCGGGAGCGAAATATCCCCCTCCGCTCCCGCGCGAATCGCGAATATGGGTGCTTCCGGTCTTCGCCCACTCGCCACCAGGATCAAGTCTCCGTTGTAGATCGGCGTGGGAGCGGTGATCTTGGAACTCCCACCCAGGCGCCACAACTCCTTGCCGGTGGCAGGATCGTACCCACGGATAAAATTCGATGCGTTCGTGACCAGCTCCGTGCGCTGCTTACCGGGGACGATAGTGGGAGTGCCCCAGGAGGGCAACTCATCGCGCTCCGTTTTCCATACGGTCTGGCCGGTCTTGCGATCCAACGCTGTCAGGAACGAGCCCTTCTGCTGATCGCACTGCACAATCACCATGCCGCGATAGAGAATCGGCGAACTCGCGGTCCCCCATTCGTATTCGGGGAGATCGTAGGCGCCGACGTCGAAGCGCCCGAGGTCGCGGTTCCACAGCGGCTTCCCGTCGAGGTCGTAGGCATAGATGCCCTGCGATCCGAAAAAGGCCACAACCACTTCACCATCGGTGGCCGGCGTCGCGTTGGCGTAGGTGGCCTTCATGTGGCGCTTCTCTTTGGGCGCCCCCTCGTACGCCAGGCGCTCCCAAAGCACGGCGCCCGACTTCTTGTTCAGGCAAAGGAGCTTCCACTGCTGCGGGCTGCGGTCTTCGGAAGCATCGCCCTCGCCGTAGAGTCCGCGTTTGAAATCGGCATTGCCGCGGCTGCTGATGGCTGTGGTGACGAACACGCGATCGCCCCACACAATCGGGCTCGAATGCGCCAGGCCGGGGATCGGCGTCTTCCAGGCGATATTGATGCCCTTGGCGACATCCCAGGCGGATGGCAACTTCTGTCCGTCGGCCACACCAGAGGCGCCGGGCCCCCGAAAAGACGGCCAATTCTGGGCGGACCCGGCGGGCAGGAAGAAGATCGCAACCAAGATGAGCCGGTACATGGGCCGTAGTATACCAACCCGGCGTGTGCGTACTGCATCAAACCAATTGCGAAAAATGACGTCATCGGAATCGGTACGATCTCCGTCTTATTGCATGTTCGCCTGATCCAAGGAAGGACTTGCCGCATGAACAGCGAAATCGCGTGTGCCGTCATCTGGATTTGGTTTGCTGGGAGCCTGTTGGGCCAATCAGCACCCTCCGTTCGCCCCTTCGAGGCCGCCTCGGTAAGACCGCATGAAGGACCTCTGCGCATCATGGGCACGTCGATCAAGGGCCAGCGATTGAACAGCACGGACTATATCCGGGGCTTCATCATGTATGCGTACAATCTGAAGAACTACCAGATCGAAGGGCCTGGACAGTCGAACCCGATTGGCAACGTAGCGTACGACATCGTGGCTAAGGCCGAGGGGGAGGCCGAACCAACCAAGGCAGAATTCCGCCAGATGCTGCAACTGCTGCTGGCCGACCGATTCAAGCTGCAGGTCCACTGGGAAAAGCGAGAGATGCCGGTGTACGCACTAGTCGTGGGCAAGAACGGACCTAAGCTCAAGGAGAGCGCCGCCGACGCTACGCCGTTCGGTAATCTATCCGTCAAGGGACGAAATTACGAGGTGACCTTGACCAAGGCGGACATGGACACGATTGTAGGAGGGGTCGCGAACAGCTTTCCGGATCGCCCCGTGGTAGACCGGACTGGGCTGACGGGCTCTTACGATGTGAAACTGGTTTACACGCCGGATGTGCCGTCGAATCGGCGTGGCGAGCCGGATCCCAGCGACATCAGCATCTTCACCGCAGTGCAGGAGCTTGGTCTAAAGCTGGAGCCGCAGAAGGCCACGATCGAAGTATTGGTGATCGATCATGCCGAGAAGCCCTCGGAGAATTAGCGGGCCCGCGTGCTGACGCGTTCATTTCTTCTGCAATAACTGCTGGATCGCGGCGTCGAGTGCTTTTTCCATTTCGGCGATTCGATTGCGCGTGTCGGCAATCTGAGCCTGTGCCTGCTGCAGTTGCATCGCCAGATCGCTTTCTTTGGCGGACTGCATCTGCACGACTGTCGCGGACGATTCGAGCTCGTACTTCAGTTGTTTGACCTGGTCGTCCACGGCTTCGCGCTGTTGCGGAGTGGCGTTGCCCGGATCGTTCTTCTTCTGTTCCAAATCCTTAATCGCGTCGGCAATCTGGATGCGGCGGGCGTTCACACCGGCGCTGCTGGTGCGCGCGTCGTTATACTGCTGCGTCAGGCGCGCCAAGGCGCCGTCCTGGATTTGCAATTGGCTGAGCGCCAGTTGCGTTCGGGTGCTCAGCAGCGTTGAGCGCTCAATGGCCATGCGCAACTGCTGGATCTCCGAGATCAGCGCCTGCGTCACTCGCTGATCGGGTTCCACGGATTGTGCACAGAGAAGAGAGGGAACGAACAACAAGGCGGCGTATCGCATGATGTATCCTCACAAGCTTATACGTTCGCCAATTCGGGATGTTGCCAAGGTTTTCGATAGGGCCGGTGGAGCAACCGGTTGGCCTCCTCATCGCCCGCCACCGTCCCCTTCTGCTCGTCCCAGGCCAGTGTTCGCCCGAGTCGCATCGAGAGATTGGCTAAGATGCAACACGACGACGAGATGTATCCTTCCTCGATGTCGGAAACGGGCCGGCCGCGGGTGGCGATCTTCGCCAGCAGATCTTTCATGTGGCCGCGGATCGCCGGCGCCACATGCTGCTCCAGCCGTGGCTCGGTCTTGTCTTCGGGATACTGCTCCAGTTCGTAGGTGACGTCCTTGTGGATGGGCTGCGCGCCTTTGGCCGCCTGAAGAAAGTCGTAGCCCATCACGCCGGCTTTAAGCGTGCCCTGCTCGCCGTACAGCGTCGCGCCCCACGGGTACTTGGGGTCCACCGCCGGTCCAAAGCGGCGGTGCTGCCACACAATCGTCAGGCCATCGTATTCGAACATGGCGGTCTGCGCGTCGGCAATGTCGTTCTTCCCGCCTTTCAGCACCCGCAGGCCGCCGAACGAGGAAATGCGCTTGGGCCAACGGAGATCCATGAACCAGCGCACCATGTCGAGCATGTGGATTCCCATGTCGCCGATGGTGCCGTTTCCGTACTCCATGTACTGACGCCAATTGCGCTGGATCTCGGGACTATACGTCATCATGGGCGCGGGACCCACCCAGAAGTCCCAGTCGAGTGTCTCGGGCACCGGCTCCGGTTGCGGATTGCTGGGGCGCCCGCCGCCATACGAGTAGATCTCCACCAGGCCGATGGTGCCGAGCTTGCCCTCTTTCACGATGTCGCGGGCCTCGATCAAGTGCGGCGTGCTTCGTCGCTGCATGCCCACCTGCACCACGCGATTGTATTTGCGGGCGGCGGCAAGCATGGCCTGGCCCTCCATGACGTCGACGCTGATGGGCTTCTGTACGTAGATGTCGACACCAGCCTTGGCAGCCTCGATCATCGGCAGGGCATGCCAATGATCGGGCGTGGCGATCTCTACCAGGTCGAGATCTTTCTGCTTGAGCATCTCGCGATAGTCGGTGAACTGGCGCGGAGTCTTCTTCGAGATCTGGCGAGCGGCGGCCCATTCCGCGCATTCAGCCATATTACTGCGGTCCACGTCGCAGAGGGAGACGATTTCAACCGGCGCCACTTGCACCAGGCGGAACAGATCGGACTTGCCATACCAGCCGCAGCCGATCAGTCCGACGCGCTTGGGCGGCTGATCGGCGGCTTCGAGCCAAAATCGGCGAGAGGCCGCGGATGCCAGTCCGATGACCCCTGTCTGCACAAACTGACGACGATTCATGGTGTCCCCTCCAAATGCCGCGTTCAGTTTACCCGATTTAGAGCCGTCGGGCGACGAAGGGCGGCCGGTCAGACCCTGACCATCATGACTGCAAAGATGCGGATCCACGGAGGCCATCTCCTCAACATGCGCCGAAATCGCTGCCATCTGCGTGCCCGCCTGGATGGGGGGCGGATCGGCTCGTCGTCCTATCGAACAGTGCGTGGGTACTGCCAGCTGCCTGGCATGCGATTCAAGTACGCCGAAACATTCAGAAGCAGACTGCCGTGCTTGAAATCGGCATGGAACATGGAATGGGAGCGCTGCGCGAATCCGATCCTTAATGATCGCCTTCTTCATTACCGTAGTGAGCTATTCAGTTCTGATCTCGGTGCTGAAATCGGAGATGCGCAGACTCTTCTGCCGCATGGAGATTCAGGGCTGTTTGGATTCGGGCTGGGTGCGCTTGAAAGTAAGCGCCAGATGGTTCGGTCCTTGCGACCATTCACCGACGATCTCCTCTCCGGTGAGCTTTCCTTGATACGAACCGGAGATCGCCGGAGCTTCCAGACGCAACTGGCCGTCGCGGATCGTTACGCTCGCCACCGGAATCTCCATGTTCCCCTGTTCCACTGCAAACAACGTAGCGTTCGCGGTTCCGTCCGCCGCACGGGAAAGCTTGAGGCCCACGCGCCGGCTCCTGCCGTCGCTCTCGACGGTGCCCTGCCAGTAGCCCTCCAGGCCGGAAACCAACGTGCTGCTCTTGGCCGGCACCTTCACGTGTGGATCACCGGCTCGCGTAAGTCGAAAAGGCGCCTGCCCATCCGCGTTAGAAGCGTTGCCCGACAGGCTCCTACCATCCCCGGAAAGACGGCCATCGAAGCTGGCTCGCATAGGCAATGCTGCGACGAAGCGCACCCCAGTGCCATCCACCACCAGATTGTCCACAGGAACATCGATCGACGTGGATCCCGGGACGCTCATTGAACCGACCCACGCCCCTGCTGCGTTGCGGTCCAGATCCAGATTCATCACCAATTCGTGATCCGGAATCTGAATCTTGCCCTCCCAGTGGCCGGAAGGTTTTTGGGGAGACTGAGCCGGTGCGGCCGCGCACCAAACGGCCAAGCCCATACTGATGAAGAACGCCTTGCGCCCACGTGCCTGCATGCCGCCCCCTCCTCGAATTCTCGATAGTCGCATACGCGAGCCACGCGGCGGAAGTTCCGGAAAAACCATATTCCGGCCGTAACGTTGGTGACTATCGCTTGGTTGTCCGAAGAAGGTTGTCCGAGGAAAATGGCAACCCGTAGTTACTCGACCGTTGAGGCAACCACCGGAGCGGACGACGCGCCGCTCTGGAAGCCCGCGATGTATCGTTTCATCCCGAACTCGATGCGATGCAATCCGATGCCCCTGGCTTCCTTGAGCGCCCGGTCATTTTGCCACTGGTCATGAGAGATCCGATAACAGGCGATCACGGTGCCAGTCCGATCTTTGCCCAGTTTGCAATGCACGAAAACCGGGGCGGAGCCATTCATCAGATCGAGAGCCTTGCGAATGTCACTGTCCTGCGGGGCTACGATGCCATTCATGGGCAGATTGACATATCGCATCCCCGCCGCTTCCACCGCGCGCGCCTCGCTGGCGATCGAGTGTCCTTCTTCGTGATCGCGCCGCAGATCGATGACCACCTTGACACCCAGTTTGGCCAGACTGTCCCAGCCCTCCGATGACGGTTGCGCGCCTCGAAAAATGTGGTCGTTTACCTGATGGAAATTGGGGATTCCGTTAGCCTGAATCGCAGTCTCACCCGCGAAAGCGGCAGAGGTCAGAAAAAACAAACCGAGGACAATCGTCTGTCCGCATTGGATCGACTTCATGATGTGGATGGGTCCTTCTCTATAGATGCGAAACCGTCTGCGCAGGTTTCGATTGCCCACAAGACCCATCCTAAACTTCAGGTGAGCGGCGTCTTAGCGCCGGTGAAAGACCTGGGAATCCAGCTTTTGCGGAGTGGGAAACGTGCCGGAGATGTGGTCAGGCCAAGTTAAGCTTTCTTCATCGGCGAACGTCCAGAGCAGCCCGACGACGGTGCACAAACTCAGGCAGGAGCCAATAAACCGCATGAAGCGCTGCTTCCTGTCCGGCCGGAATCCATCGAAGGTGCTCAGGCGAAGATTCGCCCAACGCATGCCGGGCGATTCGTATCCGGCCAGCCCCCACACCAACCCGTAACCGCAGCCGAGCAGCGGCAGAACGCCGCCGATCAATAGAAGGCTCTCACGATCGAAAGCAAAGCCGCCGCCGCAGACACCATAAACCAGGAGAAAGAGGCCATAGGCAACGGCCACCAGAGCCCAATCGATGCCTGCCGCAATAGCGCGGTGCATCCTGGTCGCTACGGGGTCGTCGCAAAAAATTACGGCTTCGACTGTGGTGCCCAGCGTCCGGGCCTTGGGAGGTGCAGGCGGGAGGAAGTCCAATTCACCCTGGCCCTCATGAACATACTTGGGCTTGCGCGGTGACTTGGACGCGGCCGATTTCGTCCGGGGCCGCGAGCCGCCCGACCCGGGCGTTTGAAAAGATTCGAACGGAATGATCTTACCGGAGGGCCGATCCCAAAACAGCTCGCCCTGAACCGGGTGACGAGGCCGAGTGGCACGTGCGCCACCCAAACCGACAGGTCCTGCTTGCACGCGAGTCGCGGTTTGCGCGTGCGCTTGCGCCGCCAACGCTCCATCGGTCCGCGTAATGGCAGCGGCAGGGTTCAACTTGTCGCCTGGTTCCCGTCCACAACGGCGGCACCGCGTGTCATCCTCGTGATTCTTCCCACCGCAATATTTACAGATCATGATTGAGCCCGACGGCGTATTTACGCTGGCAAGAGTGTTCACGAAAGTATGGTAACTTTCAGTTTGAGGCTCTCGCTGAAAACGCCTTTCATCCTATTTAGCACACCGGTACCACTTTGTCACGAAAAATCTTCGAGTAATACGTATATTTTGATTCTTACGTTGTTGGCGGTACTAAGTTTAGCTGTTGCTGCCGACGCCCAGACGACGGTCCCCAAGGAACCCCCGCCCGCCGAGCTACCTGCAAAAATACCGGTAGGCGACTGGCATCTCTGGCACAACGTCCTGGACATCGAGGGAAGCGTCTACAAAATGTCCGGACTTCCCGGGATTCCTGCCGAAATGGAAAGCTCCAAGATGGTGGTGCGCGGCGACGTAATCGAATACGACTCGGACACCGGCGACGTGCACGCCCAGGGGCACGTCTATTTTCGGGACTTCGAGAAAAACGAAGAGATCTGGGCCAGCCGCATGGAGTACAACACCGAGGAGAAGCACGGCAAGTTCTGGGACGTGCGCGGCGAGACCCACCCGCGCATCGTGACCCGGCCGGGAATCCTCACCGTGGACGCGCCGTTCTATTTCGAAGGGGCTTGGGCGGAGCGAATCGGGCTGAAATACATTCTGCACGACGGCTGGATCACGAACTGCAAACTGCCCGGCCCGTGGTGGCGCATGCGGGGCCCAAAATTCGTGATCGTTCCCCACGAGTACGCGAAAGCCTATCGCGGCGTGTTTTATCTGAAGAGGTTTCCGCTGTTCTACGCGCCTTTCTTCTACCATTCCCTGGCCAAGGAACCGCGTAAGAGCGGCTTCCTGATTCCCAACCTGGTGCCGCATTCGCAGCGCGGCTTCATGATCGGGCTGGGCTACTACTGGGCGATCAGCCGCAGTTATGACGCCACCTATCGCTTCCAGGACTTCACCACCAACGCATACTCCCACCACCTGGATTTCCGCGGCAATCCCAAAAAGGGTACCGACTTCGACGCCATTCTCTACGGAGTACAGGATCATGGCAATCCCGCGGACGGGCCCAATCCCGCGACTTACAGCGGTGCGAGCATCTACGTGGTCGGCAAGACGGAGTTAGGAGACGGTTGGAGCGCGCGAGGCTATCTGAATTATGTCAGCTCGTTCCGGTTCCGTCAGAACTGGTCGGAATCGCTGGCGGAAGTGGTGGGGTCGGAAATCCACTCGGTTGGTTTCCTGAGCAAGGACTGGGCGAACTACGATTTCTCCGTGACCTTCGCACGCCTGGAGAACTTTCAGTCTTCCGAAGTGCCCATCACCGATCCGGTAACCAACAAGACCAGCCTGCTTTCGAATGCCATCACGATTCGCAAGCTGCCCGAGGCGGAACTGGTCGGCCGCGATCGCCACATCTGGGAAAACGCGCCCCTGTGGTTCTCCTTCGACACGTCCGCAGGCTTGCTCTCCCGCTCCGAGCCGATCTTCAACAGCGCGAACACTGCGCTGATCGATACCTTTCAGACCGGCCAGTTCATGAACCGCGCCAACCTGGCGCCCACCCTCACCAGTGCATTTCATTGGGGCAGTTTCCATTTGATTCCAAGCATCGGCGTGCAGGAGACATATTACGGCGAAACGCAGGCCCCGGATCCCCTGCAGCCGGGCCTAATGCGGGTGGCGGGAACGAACATCGTGCGAAGCGCGCGCCAGTTCACGCTCGACATGGTCTTCCCGATGTTGGAGCGGGTTTATGCGAAGAAGACTATCTTCGGCGACAAGCTGAAGCATGTGATCGAGCCTCGCGCCACCTATCGGTACGTCACGGGAATCGGTAGTGACTTCGATCGCTTCATCCGCTTCGACGAGATGGATCTGCTCGCGAACACTAATGAGCTGGAGCTTTCTCTGACCAATCGGATTTATGCCAAACGCGGCGATTCGGTGCAGGAGATCTTTACCTGGGAGCTGATGCAGAAGCGGTACTTCGATCCGACCTTCGGCGGCGCGTTGCAATCAGGCGATCCCACGTTATTCGACAGCACCGCCAACCTGACCGCATACGCCTTTCAGGTAGGCCCGCGCAGCGCGTCTCCGGTGGTCTCGCTGCTGCGCTCGAATCCGGTCGGGGGATTAGGAATTCAGTGGCAGGCCGATTACGACCCACGCCTGCACGCAGTGATGGATAGCGGCTTTTCGGCGGACTACCACTGGAAGCGCTATTTCCTGCTGGTTGGCAATAACCAGGTGGCGTCGTCTCCAGCGCAGGTGACCAGCGCGGCGAATCAGTACCAATTCCGCGCCGGCTACGGCGATGCCAATCGCAAAGGCTGGAACGCGGGGTTCGACGTCCACTATGACTATCGCCTGGCGACCGTGCAGTACGCGACGACGCAGGTGACGTACAACACCGATTGCTGCGGGATCAGCGTGCAGTACCGGCTGAACAATCTGATTACGCCGGCGCGTTCGGAGTGGCGGATCGCGTTCGCGGTCGGAAATATCGGGACGCTGGGTACCCTGCGAAAGCAGGATCGGCTGTTCTGAGTTGTAGAGAGGGCAGGCGCGAGCTTATCACATCATGTTCAAGCTCCGGCAGCAGATCACCTGCCTGCTCTCCGGAAAGCCTGTGTTACTCCAGAGGAGGTAAGGGCGCCTCCGCCGAGGCACGGCTTCTCTCGTCGTACACTTCCGCCGGGATCAGGTCCGGAACCGGCGCCAGTTCCAGCGAACGAGAAACGTAGCCGAAGGTCCAATCCGCCGTATTGATCTGCCAGAACTGCCCGGGATCGTCGAATGCCACAATCAGCTTGCCCGGCTGCACATACGCCACCACCTCTGAAGTCACGTCCGGCTGATCGTACACCGGCAGAGGCTTCTTCGATAAGACGCGAAACACGCGACCCTCGGGATTGCCCCGGCAGATTGATGCGAACTCGCTCGTACTCTCCGGCAGGACCGCTTCATGCGTCTCGAGTGGATGAGTTTCCCGATAGTGCTTCCCGGCGTGCACCGCGTTCTCCAGCGATGCGATCGCGTCCGGACCCTGGAACTCCAGCAGCCGCCGAATCCGCTCTGTGATAGGAGGATGGGTCGCCAGCAGATCACCTGTAAACCGCGACACATCCGTGACGGAAGCCTCCGCGAAGTAGAAATGCGAAAATGCGGCATTCGAGGCGGGAATCGCAGACCCGGCAGCTCCGATCTTAGCCAAAGCGCGCAGCAGGCCCTGTGGAAAACGCGTCAGCAGAGCGGCATCCGCATCCGCCAGGAACTCCCGTTCCCGCGAAATGAAGGCGCGAATCAGGCACGCCATCAGCGGCCCCAGGTACAGCGTCACCAGACCCAGATATCGCAGGAAGAGCCCGATGCTGGCCACCACCGTGTTCAGCAGCATGTCGTGGTTGCCGATGTGGGATAGTTCGTGGGCCAGGACCCCTTCGAGTTCGCGCCGGTCGAGCAACCGCAGTGCTCCGGTAGTGACGGTGATGGCGGCGTGCTCCGGACTGGTGCCGACGGCGAACGCGTTCGGGGAAATGGATTCGCAGATGTACAACTTCGGCCGGGGAAGTCCCGCGCCGAGCGCCAGATTCTCCAGCAGGTGCTCAACTTCGCGCTCTGTAGAGTCTGCGGGCCTGGCGCCTACCTGCACCAGGAGGCGCGCACCCGGCGACGTCGCGATCGCCCAGAACAGCACTCCAAGCGCCGCGGTCACACCCGCGGTAGCCACACATGCGAATCGAAGTGTGAATTGATGGAAGCTCGCCATCATCCCTGCGGCATAGGCAGGATCGAAAATGCTCGCGAATGCCGCCGCCAAGCCGGTCGCCACGCGTGCCAGAACAAAGCCAGCTCCGAAAACGGAAGGGATCAGCACCGCGAAGGAGAGGGTGATCAGAAGCCAGGTACGCCGGCGGTTCTGTCCGACCCGGTCGTAAACTAACGGCGGCTGGCTGGTAGAGGGCGCCATACCCGCGTCCAGCTTAGCAGGAGCGGTGATTCAGATCCTGTTTACTTCAGTCATCAGGTATCACTTTCTTCCGCGCGGCCCCACGATCCGAGACCATGAGCTGAGGGAGCGTCTCCGTCCTCTGATAAGTGATCGCTTGCTGACGCGCGCGGCTCGCAAGCGCACGTATCGCGCGAACTCATTTGGGTAGGTTACGAGCCGCGACCGGGAGGGAGCGCTGGCCTCCCTCTGATTCGTGATCGCTTTGCTGACGCGCGCAGCTCGCAAGCGCACGTTCCGCGCGAACGCATTGGGTAGGTTACGAGCCGCGACCGTTAGGGAGTGCTGGCCTCCCTCTGATTCGTGATCGCTTGCTGACGCGCGCGGCTCGCAAGCGCACCTATCGCGCGAACGCATTTGGGTAGCTTGCGAGCCGCGACCGTGAGGGAGCGCTGGCCTCCCCCTGATTGGTGATCGCTTGCTGACGCGCGCGGCTCGCAACCGCACCTATCGCGCAAACGCATTCGGGTAGGTTACGAGCCGCGACCGTGAGGGAGCGCTGGCCTCCCTCTGATTCGTGATCGCTTGCTGACGCGCGCGGCTCGCAACCGCACCTATCGCGCGAACGCATTCGGGTAGCTTACGAGCCGCGACCGTGAGGGAGCGCTGGCCTCCACTATCGGTCCCAGCCTGTACCATAGAATGAGTGAGCCTCGCATTGGTTCTCTCGGCCGGCGGGATGTACGCCGCCTGGGAGGTAGGTGTGTGGAAGGTGCTCCGGGAGCGCTTCCAATTTGACATGATCGTCGGCACGTCCGCGGGTGCCTGGAACGCCTGGGCTATCGCAGGCGGGAGCAGTCCGGACGAGCTGATTCGCGAATGGCTGGATCCCAAAACGGGGACCATCATGCAGCCGGGCCTTCACCGCACTGGAATCCTATCGCCGAAAATGCTCCACGAAAAGGCTCGCGATCTGTTCGCGCGGTTCCAGCCACGCATGCCATTCGCCCTGACCCTTTCCGCGGTACCCCGGCTCCGGTCAGTACTAGTCCGTGGACCCGAAGTGACCTGGCGACACCTGGCGGCAGCGGCTTCCATCCCTCTCGCTTTCCCGCCCGTCGACATCGACGGCCAGCGCTACGTGGATGGCGGATTGCTAGGCGCCTTGCCATTGTGGGCCGCCGAAGCCATGGGAGCGACCCATGCGATCGGCGTGAACGCCATCAATATCTTTCCGTTCCGGCTTCTGCGAGTCATCATCCGCCCGCGCAAGCCCAGCGCCGCCCTGCGAGTCTTTGACATCGAGCCATCTCAGAGGTTGGGCCCGCTTCGCGACGGGGTGGTCTGGTCTGCGGCCAATACTCTGCGCTGGATCGAACAAGGCGAACGCGACGGGAATCGTGCCGCCACATCGATTACAATGTAGGGTCATGCCGCACTTTCGGATCTACCGCATGAAGGATTCGCCACGGCAACAGTTTCGCTGGGCGCCGCACGTCTCGGGCTGCGCATCCTTAAAGCCTAAGGATTACGAGCAGCGAGGTGAGATCGAAGCTCTCCACGAATACGACGCGTGGCAGTTGCTGCGCCAATCCGGTGATCCTCTGGCGATCGGCGATCTTCTGGAGGGCGCCGACGGCCGATTACGCATTTGCAAGTACGTTGGTTTCGAGCCGGCCCAGTGGGTACTGCCCGAGCCAAAGCCAACCCATGAGCCGACGCAGGGTGAGCCCCAACCCGCAGGCCAGTCGACTGCCAATTAGGAGGTCATATGCGCGAACCCCGCCTGGGCGATGATATTGACGATTTCTGTATACGATGCAAGCGCATCACCAACCACGCGATTGTCTCCGTGGTGAACGGCGAACCGGCCAAGGTTCGTTGCCGGACCTGTCATAGCGATCATGACTACCGGCACGAACAGGCTCCACCCCCCAAGGTAGATCTCCGAAAACAGGCGCTCTACAACGAGGTTCTGAAAAAGGTCAACCCGGATGGCGCCGGCAAGCCTGAACTGGTAGAGGTGCCGGATTTGGGCGACCTCGACGAAAGTCCGGAAGAGACCGACAGCGAAACGACCGACGTGGAAGCGGCTGACACCGTCGAAAGCGCGGACTCGATGGACGATGCTCCTCCGCCACCTCCGGCCAAAAAAGGCAAAGTTACGAAAGTAACGAAGGTCAAGGCGAAAAAATAGGCGTGCGGGCCGGATCTCTTCGGCCCTTAGTTTTCCGACTTCTTGCGAATCTTGATATCCAGCCGCTTGATTTTTTGATTTAAGGTCGACAGCGGCACGTGCAAGCTCTCGGCAGCTTCCGTCTGGCTCCACCCGCACTGCTCCAGGCGTTCCACAATCACTCTCCGCTCGAAGTCGTTCACGATCTCGAACAATGACGCATCCTGCGGAAGTGGTGCGCCCTCCCCACGATTGCGCCGGATTCCATTCGCCTGCAGCAGTCCGTCGGGCAGCACGTCCACCGGCACCGAAGGTTCCTGGGCCAGCACCACGGCGCGTTCCACGACGTTCTCCAACTCGCGGACGTTGCCGGGCCAACTGTGCTCCATCAGGACCTGCAGGGCATCCGGCTGAAAGCGCAGGATCGAACGTCCGGCGGAGTCGAGGAACTTGCCGTTGTCGCGGCAATAATAAGTGAAGAAATGATCCGCCAGCAGCGGAATGTCTTCCTTGCGCTCCCGCAATGCGGGCAAGGAGATGTTGATGACGTTGAGACGATAGTACAGGTCTTCGCGGAATTTGCCGTCCTTCACCAACTGGAAAAGGTCCGCGTTGGTTGCGGCCAGAATGCGCACATCGACTTTGATCGGATCGGTCGCTCCGAGCGGAGTGAATTCCTTCTCTTGAATGACACGCAGGAGCTTGATCTGGGTCTCGGCGCCGATGGTCCCGATCTCGTCGAAGAAAATGGTGCCCCGGTCGGCGACTTCGAAGTAGCCCTTCTTGGTGTGGATCGCGCTGGTAAAGGCGCCCTTCATATGCCCGAATAGAGTGGACTCGAGCAGTTCGGGTGGCAGAGAGCCGCTGTTCACCGCGACGAATACGTGGTCGGCGCGCGGCGAGTTAGCATGGATCGCTTTGGCCACGAGTTCCTTGCCGGTTCCGGTCTCTCCCGTGATCAGGATGGTTGACCGGCTGGACGCCACCTGTCCCACCAGGTCGAGCATGCGCACCATGCGGTCGCTCTTGCCGATAATGTTCGGGAAGCTGTATCGCTGTTTGAGCGCCCGCTTGAGGTGGGTGTTCTCGTACTCGAGCCGCCGCTTGGCAATCATGCGGTCGATCTCGATGATCAGCTTCTCGTTGTCCCAGGGCTTCGAGAAGTAGTCGCTGGCTCCCAGCTTCAACGCATGCACCGCGGCCTCTACGGAGCCATAGGCGGTGATCATGAAGATTGGGGTCTCGCGATCGCGCCCGCGAACTTCCTCCAGCACCTCCATACCGGAGCGGTCGGGCATCATCAGATCGAGCAGAACCAGATCGTAGCTGTGATTCTCCAGCTTGTGGAGCCCTTCGGTTGCGTTTTGCGCCAATTCCACCAAGTAGCCCTCGGTGGTGAGCAGCAACTCCAGCCCTTCGCGAATGTCCAACTCGTCATCGATGACGAGTACTCTGCCTCTGGTTTCCACAAGTGTAGGATGCGAAGCGATCATTTCAAGCTGCAGTCATCGGCTTCCTCGCCGAGTTCGGTACCGCGACCGGAATCTCCACTCGAAAAACGGCGCCACCGGTTGGCCGGTTGGAAACCTCGATCGAACCACCGTGCTCTTGAATGATACCGTAGGTGACCGAGAGGCCGAGGCCGGTGCCTTTCCGTGCCGCTTTGGTCGTGAAGAACGGATCGTAGATGCGATGGACGTGCTCGGGCGCAATGCCGTGGCCGGTATCGGCAATCTCCATGCGAACACCCGAGCCGTGAATCCAGGTGCGCACCTCCAAGGTGCCGCCGCCTGCCATTGCGTCGCGGGCATTGAGAAAGAGATTCAGACAGACCTGTTGCAGTTTCCCGGCGTTGCCATGAACCGAGGGCAGGTCGGGATGGAGATCTGTCTTGAGCTGTATCCCTGATTTTTGCAATTGATGCTCGAGCAGGGACAGGGTCTCCTGCACCACTCGATTCAGATTGACATTTCCAAAGGACGTTGTGGACGTGCGCGAGAAGTTCAGCAGTGAGTTGACGATTTCGCTGGCGCGAAAAGTCTGCTTGGCAATCTTGTCGAGGATCATCGACTTGGTGTTGTCCTCGGCAACCTGCTTGGCGAGCATTTGGGCGTAAGTGGAGATCACCGCGAGTGGAGTGTTCACTTCGTGGGCGACGCCGGCAGCCAACAGGCCAATGCTCGACAACTTGTCGGCCTGCACCAAACGTTGCTCCAATTCGGCGCGGTCGGTCACGTCGTCGAAAATCACCAGCCGGCCGATCTGTTGTTGGTCCTTCGAAACCAGCGGGGCGATCGCAATGTTCAGCGTAGCCTCGCGGAAGAGACTCGGTACCGCGCCGGCATGCCCGTTGCCGTTCGAAAATCCGTTCCCGTTCTTGTGCTCATCCAGCGCGATGCCTGGTGCGGCAGGCTTGAGAACGAACTTGTAGATGTGATGAATGCCGGTCTCCCCCCGCACCCGATCGAACTGCTCGGTCAACGCCGCCGGGAAAAGTTCTGACAACTTGCGGCCCAGAGCCTGTTCACGCGGCACTCCGCTCAGTTGTTCGATCTGCGTGTTCCAGCTTTCTACGCGGTCTTCCAGGTCGGCCGCGAGAATTCCCACATTGATCGACTCCACAATGTTCTCGCTGAATTCTTTTAGCCGCTCATACTCCTCTACTTTGAGCTGCAGCGAGCGGTAGAGAGTAGAGTTCTCGATGGCGATACCTACATAGCCCGCCAGCATCACCAACAACTCCACGTCGACGCTAGAGAGGTAGTCGCCATCGGTAGTCCGGCTCACGCCGATATAGGCGATGATCCGGCCGCGGTTCGTACAGGGAAGATAGTAAGTGCAGTCCAGATCGGCGATCGTCTTGCGCACCGTCGCGGGCCAGGAGCGCGAAACCGCGTCCAACTGGTGGCGGGTCCGCTCGAAGAAGAGGTAGCCTTCGGGAAGCTGCCAGTTCAGGAAACTCAGGTCCAGTTCGTCGTAAGCGACGCCCGAAAGGCGGGCATTCGAGCCCATGGCCTTCTTGAGACGAAAGTGCGGCTCCCCGGTCCGCTCCTCCGCCAGGAAAAACGCCAGGTGCTTGATGCCCAGCGTCTGCAGCAGACGCTCACCCACCGAGGACAACATCGCATCGAGATCGGTTTCCGAACTCAATTCGCGTGCAAATTCCAGCAGCGTGCGGCGGTAGTCGTAGCGGTCCCGATAGAAGTGACGGTCCAGCCACTCCTGCATCCAGTTTCGGATCGGCTGGAAGAGGAATGCCGTGATCAGCATGACCGTCATCATGCCGCCGGTGCCGAGATCCTTGAAGTTCTGCTTTACCAAAGTGCCAAGGGAAAACACGATGCCGTAGAACGATGCCAGCACACAAATCGTCGCCAGCGTGTAGGCATAGCCCCGCCGGAAAAGGATATCGACGTCCATCAGGCGGTAGCGAACGATCGCATAGGCCAAAGTCAGGGGTAGCAGAACCAGAGAAAGCACCGACATCTTCTGCCACGACCCGGCAATGGCTCCAAATGAATACGGAATCACGTACAGCAGGGTGAACGGTAGAATTCCACAGAGTGTGCCATTGCGGAGCCACTTGAGCTGCTGGCGCACGATCGGATCTTCGGTTTTCCGGTATTCGATTGCGAGGGCGAGGCCGCCGATCAGATAAGAAGCGGTCCAGAAAACGGTCCAAACCCGATCCATCTCCCAGCGTAAATCCAGTAGGGGAATCGATACCTTGATGGCGCCTGTGGACACGCCCAGTGTGGCCAAAAACAACAATGCGGCGGGAATGTACAACAGCACGTGCCGGACGCGTGTAGCAAACCATGCACGCGGTTCCGGAAAGATCAGGCAAAAATGCAGAAATATGGTTGGAGCCAGCAGGCTTGCTGCGACGTTTCCAAAGTAGATCGTCCAATCGAACGTATTGAGGTGACCGGTGTAGTGAAAGGTCAGGAAGATAAATGACGCCAGGCAGAGAATGAAAAAGTGCTGCGCCTTGTGAGCGCTGCCCCGCCGGAAATAGACAAAGAGACCGATTACCAGGTAGGTGAATCCCACCATGTACTGATACAGAATCGCCCGGTCGAGCGGGACTTCGCTGACTACTACCTTCGGTATGACGATCTCTACCGAATTGCGCGAAATTCGATAATCCGCGCTTCCCCACGCCATCAGGCTGGTAAGGATCTTCGTGACGTCAGTGGCCTGCGCGACCTTGCCGCCGTCGATGCTGATGAGGCGATCGCCAGCTTGAATGCCCTTGGTCGCTGCGACACTATGTGGTGTGACGTACAGCGCTTCCACGCCGCCGCTCCGGTCGCCCCAGATCACCCCGTCTTCATGTAACCGGAAGTGGTACTGCTCGTCCAAATTGACGACAGCGGCGACACCCGCAGCAAGCGTGAGGATGGTCAGTATCGCGGTCGATAACTGGAACTTCAGTTCCTGAAACATGGTGGCCGCCGAAGCCGGAAGCGAGACAATACTCCACCGGAGCCGGAGCACGTTTGATGCCGCAACAAATTCGTAATCCTATATCAATAGTACTCGATTTTTCTGCAACTTACAGAGCGCTCGCAGCCGTTCCTCCGCATTTTGGGAGAATCCCACTATGCGGAAGTGTATCAAGGCGCCTTTTCTTGGTCCCCGATCGCCCCTCCAGCTTCCTCGCGGCCCGTCGCAAAACCTCAGAACTAACTGAATAGAACGGGGTGATACAATCCATTTGGTACCCTCCTTAGTACTTTCGCTTCTTTCAGGAAAACACCCAAAATGCTGTACACTAGAGAACACCGGTGTAATGAGGCGTCTACGGAGATTAAAGGCGTCGCAGGAAACCACAGGCCCGTGGATTAAGGGCCGCGATGGCAATCGCAGAGGAACATAATGAGAACGGCGATTCTGTCCGCACTTCTTGCGGCATTCTCACTGTCTTCTTTCGCAGGAGACGACCCCAAGGTAAAACCCCAAGCTGAACAGGCTCCGGCGCAGTCGCCCAAGGCGACCATACCAGCCGCACTACCCGCGGATGCCGTCGGCAAGTCGATGGTATCGGCCGCCCCCGAAACCGATCCCATCAAGATGGCGGCCCCCGCCGACGGCACGAAACCCCCGGTCACGACACCCTTCGACAAGAGCTACGTGATTGGCGCCGAGGATCAGTTGAGTGTGAACGTGTGGGGAAATGCAGCGCTCACAGGTACATTTATCGTTGCGCCAGACGGGAGAATCTCGTTTCCTCTTATTAACGAGGTGCTGGCAGCCGGCTTGACGCGCGAACAGTTGCAGATCGAGATCGTCCGCCGCCTCAAGGAAGGCGGCTACCTGCGAGACCCCACCGTCACCGTAAATGTAACTGGATTTAACAGCAAAAAATACTCCATTCAGGGAGAAGTCAACAAGCCCGGATCGTCTCCGCTGGTCGTGCCTACGACGGTACTGGAAGCGCTAGTGAATGCGGGCGGGTTTCGAGACTTCGCTAACAAAAGTCATATCCGCATCCTGAGAGGCGCAAAGGTTTATAACTTCAATTACAACCAGGTGATTAACGGGAAACACCGGGAACAAAACATCCTGTTGGAGCCGGGTGATTTGATCATCGTGAAGTAACCGGCGGATAGCTCTCCAAGGTTGTCGAGAATTCTGGCAAAGAGGCAGAGGAAGATAGAGTTATGGGTGCAGCGCAGAATTATGTGAGCGTGTCCCGGCGGCCGCCGGATGTCGAAGACTATATCGACATGGCGCGGCGGTATCGTTCTTGGATTGTCGGGCCTATGTTTTTAGGGTTGGTGGTTTCCGTGGTAGCCGGATTTCTGCAGCCCGACACCTATATTTCTTACGCGGTCATGCGCATTTCACCGCCGCGCGTTCCGGAAAAACTCATCCCCAGCGTACTGAACAACGCCCAATTAGCCGAGCGGGTGGATCAGTTAAAGACCGAAATTCTAAGCCGCAACAACCTGGTCGATATTATCCAAAAGCCGTCACTCGACTTATACAAAAGTCAGCGCGCCAAGCTTCCCATGGAAGATGTCGTCCAGACGATGAAGAATCGGGACATCCAGATCACTCCCTTGCGCGCCGGCAGCGATGGCCGCCTGGCTTCGGCATTCCAGATCAGCTTTCGTTACACGGACAAGTACAAAGCCTCGTCGGTGGTGCGGGAATTGGTTTCCCGTTTTGAGAGCCTCAACATTACGGTTCTGCAACAAGGTTCTCAGATGACCAACACCTTTTTGACCGATGAGAAGGAGAAGGCCAAGGACCGGATGGACAAGCTGTCCGCCGCCATCACCAAGTTCGAAATGGATAACCAGGGCCGCCTGCCGCAACAGGCACAGGCGAATACCACTGCATTGCTTCAGGTCCAGATGCAGATCATGAACATCAACTCCACCATCAACCGGGACCTGCAGGAAAAGGCGCAGTTGCAGACGCAGCTCGACAATTTGCGTGCGCAGCAGAATTATCTGGAATCCAACCTCGAGCAGGTGATCCCGGGCACCAGCGGCACGGCCTCGGTCAAGAACGAGAAACTGGTGAATCTGAGTAAGCAGATCAGTGAACAGCGATCGGTCCTGGCGCGGGCCAAAAAAACTTACGGCGACAACTATCCCGAGATCGCCGGCATGCAGGCACAGATCACCGAGCTTGAAAAGGAGCAGGCGGAGCTGGAAAAAGAGGAGTCTGCGACGCCGACTACCTCTACCGGCACTCCTGCCCGGACTGTTGTCAATCCGTTGATCGAAAGACAGTTGCTCGACTACAAAGGGACTCAGAAGAGCATCCAGACCTCCATGGCGTCGAAGACCTTAGAGGTTGAGGAGTTGAACCGGTCCAAGTTGGAATTGGAGAAGCAGGCGGCTTCTTATCAAAGGCGGATCGACGAAGCCCCGCTGAATGAACAGCAATATGCGCAATTGAAGAGCGATTTCCAGTTGGCCAAGACGAACTACGAGGACTTCGAGAAGAAACAGCAACAATCGGAGACTTCTCAGAACCTGGAAGAGCACAAGGCGGGCGAGAATTTAGAAGTGTTGGACCCGGCCAATGTGCCTGACAAGGCCGTAGATCCCGATCGCCTGATCTGGGCTGGAATGGGTGTCTTCGGCGGGCTGGCATTCGGGGTGGTGCTGGCGGCCGCCAAGGAAGTCAAAAACACGTCTCTCAAGAACCTCAAGGACGTGCGCGCCTACACGAACCTGCCGGTGTTGAGCAGCATCCCGCTTCTCGAAAATGCGCTTCTGGTGCGGCGCAAACGGCGGTTGGTATGGCTCGCGTGGTCGAGCGCCGTGGTGGTTGGGATTACGCTGATGGCTGGTTCGGTCTATTACTACATGGTGTCGACCACTTAAGGGTCATTTGAGGTATTGGAGAAGAAATGAGCAGAGTACATGATGCGTTGCGGCGGGCCGAAAACGGTGCTTTGCCGGAAGATGCTGCACCGGTCACGACGTTGCCCACGGAACCGAGGAACCCGGAGTTTTTGAAGGTCAATCACGCGCCGTCGGTCCTCACGCCGATCCGCCTGAATATTAACGCCGGGATGTTGGCCGACGCTCCTCTGGTCCCGTTTCAACCGGCGCCCGAATCTCACCTCCTGGATCTCAATAACTCGCACGACACCCCGGCCGAAGAATTCCGCACGCTCCGCACCCGACTAAACCATCTTCAAACACTGCAACCCCTGCACACGGTTCTGGTGACCAGCCCGTCGCCCGCAGAAGGAAAGACCTTCACCGCGGTCAACCTGGCACTGGCGCAGGCGCATCTTGCGGAAAGCTCCGTCCTGCTCGCCGACTTCGACTTACGCCGGCCGGTGATTCACAATCTGTTTCAAGTGGAGCGCGAACCCGGCCTCTCGGATTTTCTGACCGGGCAGTGTTCGTTCCCGCAGGCATTGCGCCGGATCGAAGGGCGGAATCTCTATCTTCTGCCGGCAGGATCGATGGTGAAGAATCCGCTCGAGTTGTTGAATATGCGCCAGTCCAAGGTGCTGTTCGAAGAATTACCGCGGGCGTTCAATTGGGCCATCTTCGATACGCCGCCCCTCTTGTTTTCGGCTGACGCCAATCTGCTGGCGACCTTGGCGGACGGCACGATTCTCGTGGTCAAAATCGGCACCACGACGTTTGACAACGTCACGCGCGCGATGCAGTCTCTTTGCGAGAACAACGTCCTCGGCATCGTCGCCAATGGCGCCCGCGCCTCGGAGCTGTACAACAAGTACACCTACTATTACTCCAAGGCGGAATAAGACGCGACGGCTGCCATTGTTTCCAAAAAAGGAAAACGGGTACCTCGGTACCCGTTTTGCCGGCCCCATCAGACGGATTGCCGCCCGGAGTGCGGCGCGACCTCACGGTCCCGGCTCGTATCCTACCCAAAGTCGCGGATCATAACCTACCCAAATACGTTCGAGTGCGTGCGATTGCGAGCCGCGCGCGTAAGCAAGCGATGCCCGATCGCCCGAAAATCACTCCCTTACGGTCGTGGCTCGTTGCGAGCCGCGCGCGTAAGCAAGCGATGCCTGATCAGAGGGCCGAGACGCTCCCTCAGACTCAGTCTCAGTCTCAGACGCTGTGAAGAACCCCGGAGGCAGGCGGCCCGCTCGCGGGCGATTCTTTCACGTCATTCAGGCTGGAGGGTGCGCCCAATCACTTCGCCTGAATATCCATTTCGTCCAGCTTCTTGCCGTCGATCGCGATCGCCTCGATGTGCGCCTTCTTTCCCTGCACGCTCACCGATAGATAATTCTCGCTCTTCACGACCTTCTGCGTGATCTCGGCCGGCGGCTTGTCCACATCATACAGAGGAGCTCCGCCACCGCCCGCCACCAGGTAGTGAATGCCGTTCTTCAAATAGTGCTGGTAGTTGTGATCGTGCCCGAAGAATGCCACGGAAACGTGATATTTCTCGAACATCGGGACCAGCGCCGTCATGTGGGGATTACTGCCCTGCCGGCTGGTCACCGCTGTGAACGGCGGGTGGTGCGCCGCGATGAAACGGTAGTCGGCGCTCTGGCTGTTCTGCAGGTCCTCCTCCAGCCACTTGGTCTGCTCCGCCCAATAGGCATCGCGCTGCCGCGGAGTCGGACCCACGTTCCCGATGTCGCTGTTCAGCACGATGAAGTGCGCGTTACCCCAGTTGAAGGAATAGTACGGCGACGAGGCCTGGAAGAATTCGAAAAAGTCATGCGAATTCCGCTCATGATTCCCGAGCGATGGGAAGAAGACTGTGTGCCGCAGCAGTTCCTTCTCGATATCGAAGAAAATCGGCCACAGCGAGTTGTCGTTGCCGTTCTCCACCATGTCGCCCGTCTGCACAACGAAATCCGGCATCCCATGTTTCAGCAACGTGTCGATCACCTGCCGATGCACGTCGTGACGCGTCCGGTTGTCGCCATAGACGACGAACTGAAACGGCTCGCCTCCGGTGGGCGGGGTCTTGAATGAGCCTTTGCCGGCTTCCTGCCCCGACGCGTCGTATTCATACCTGGTATTCGGCTGGAGCCCGGTCAGTGTGGTTTGCTCCACGCGAAACGACGGCGACTTACGAGCCGGCCCCGACGGCGGGTGCAGCGTCAGCTCGTCGCTCTGTACCAGCCAGACCACGGTGGCGGAGCGAGCCGTCGCATTGACCACCATGGGGCCGCCGACGATCTTATCTGCGGCGCCGGACGTGGCGGCACCCACAAGGAAGAGTACGAGCAGTTTGCGCATAGACGTGGCTTAACGGATTTTTCTGCGGGACTCCATTATAGTATCCCTGTGTTACAGATGAAGAACAGGACGCCGGCTTTTTGCGGTTTCGGGGGGCCTCAGGCGCCGGCGTGGGTGGCGTTCAGCCGTTCAAGCGCCATCTTGCTGGCGTGATCGAGCTCAGTTCCCTGGAAGGCCACGACACGCGCCCGCATCTTCTTGCGAAACTCGGGCACCTGGGCCAGCCATCCCAGAAACGCGATGCACTCCGTCCGCAAGTCGAACTCAAAGCGCTCGCGATGGTAGGCGATGTCGCCCACCGCGTCCGCCAGTTTGGAAACCGCGGACGGCTGAGCCGCAAACTCCGGAAGCACATCGTCCGAAGCGTAACGAAGGAAGCCGCGAACCGGATCGGCCAGGATTGCTTGCTTGAGTAGATCGGGCAATGACGGATCCTTCAAAAATCGCGTGTAAATCGAAAGGAAGTCGGGAATTGTACCGAAGAAGCGCCGGATCGCATCTTTTCGGATGGCGATCGGCGTGGCGCCCGAAGAATCGTTCCATCGGTACCAGCGATAGATCGCGTTGAATACCGTAGACCGCACTTTGACGTCGCCCGGCCGGAAAGCCACGCCCACCAGAAATCGATGCAGATCCTCGTCTCCGTACTCGTTCAGTTGAAACTCCGCGAATCCGCACAGCTCCTTCTGCACTTCCGGATCCGCCGCGTTCCAACGGCGCGGAACGAAGTCAGCGGGCATTCGGTCCGCCTTCGCGATGTCCTTCATGCCGAACTGATCGGCGCGAAACACCTGATGCTCCAGCATCCAGTCCCCGAATCGAGCGAGTGCTTCGGGCGGCAGTCCCGCCTGCTGAAGAATCGCCTGATACGACGAAGGGTCGCCGAACGCAGCATCCGCGAGGCGTTCGACCTCGTCGGGAGGACAGCCCCAGCACAACACCCGAATTGCCGCACGACGAGCCTCCCGCGATTCGGAGTTCCGGGCCACCGTGTAGAGCGCCTCACGTAGGACAGGCGCGGGTTGCCCGCGCCTGACCAGTCCGCGCAGGATCGCCACTTGCCGATCGGCAGACGCCCCGGCCACCACATCGCTTAACGAAGATACGTCCTCCAGCTCGATCAGCCGCTTGGCCGCCGTCGCTCGCTCCAACTCGTCGTCACTGCGCAAAGCCGCTCGCAGCACGTCGCCGTCGCCGGCCGCGAGTGCTGCCATAAAGCGGATCTCCGGATCGCTCGACGCCACCGCTTCCGCGGGCAATTCACAACCCTCCACGCGCATCAAAGCGAGACGCACAGCGGCCGGCAGCTTCAGTGGGCAGTCGCGGAGCGCCTGCAACAGCAAAGGATATCCGTAATCGAGTACCGGCCCCTCCAGCGCACGCCATCCGCTGAGCGCCAGTGCGGTTTCGCTCCGCAAGGGAATGTCAGTAGCTCTCAGCATCGACGCCACCTCGCTCTGGGCGGACCAATCGCCCAGATTCATCCGTACAATGACGGCCAGGCTGATCGTGAGTCCAAGCGGAGTCGCAGCCTGAATTGCCTTCACTGTGGCGAGATTCTCCCAGCGGATGCCCGATGGCAAAGTAGGCACTTCCGGCCCCATAGACGCGGAAAACTTCTCCAGGCGCTCGTCGGGCCACGGCAACTCGGCGACGAGTTCCTCCTCCAAGGCCGCGCTCCAGTGACGCTGATGCAGAAAGTTCTCGAGGAAACGCACGTGATCGACGTGACGATTCAAAACCACAGCATGGCGCTGGTAAATGCGCGTAAAGTTGTCGACCTGGTCGGGATCGAGCTCGCCGATCAGTTTGGGAATACGGAAGCGATCGGTACCGGCCTCGCGGAGCATGCGCGCGGCGCCATAGAGCGACTCCTCCAGCACAGCCGCCCCACAGCGACGGCAAAACTTTCCGGCTGGAGTCCACTTGGCGCACCAGAAGCAGCGGACTTCGTGTCGTACGGCCTGGCCGCACTCTATGCAGAGGTCCCCTGGCTTCCAGTCGACCGGTTGGGGATGGGAACAGACTTCACAGATGGCGCGCGGCATTCTGGTAGTTTGGGCCTATCGCCGCATCTTGCGAACGCGGCCCCAGAGCTGATCTTTCTCGTCGGCCGACATCGACTTCAGGCGCTTCGGAATTTCTTCCTTCGGCAAGCCTTCGTGGCGCAACAGAATTCCGAGGTCCAATTCCGCAGTGGCGACAAACTCGGCACCGCACGAGCGGCAGAACTTACCGGGACCGCTCGCCGAGCACCAGAAGCATGCCAGCACCGGCTCGGCCTGTTTGCCGCACGAGATGCACAAATCGCCGCTCTTGTAGTCCTTCGGCTGTCGAGCCGAGCAGTAGAGGCAATGCACAATGTCCGCGCTGTCGAGGACTACACTTTGAGGCGCCGGCACAGAGACCGAAGCCACCGGCGTAACCCGCCCGACTGCCCAGTCCATGACTTTCACCGCGACCGGCTCCGGGATGTCGGCGACCAGTTCTCGCAAGGTGTCCGCGTCGCCGACCGTCTTCAAATCGTCGCGCGAAGCCACTCCCGCCGCGTTGAGCGCGTCAATCTGCTCCGCGGTCAGGCCCTTGGCTAACAAAATGCTTCGTTCCAGCGGTGAGAACTGTCGATCCACGGATACTCCTCCGATTCCATTAGACGACATCCGGCCGGTCTTATTACCGGGGCGTCCAGATCTGCCAGTTGGCCATCGCGGTGATGATCATCGAATTCGTGAAATCGATCAAAAACGCGCCGACCACCGGCACAACTAGAAACGACCGCGGCGCCGGGCCGTATTTCTCCGCCAACTCCTCCATGCACGCGATGGCGTTCGCCGTGATGCCCAGCATGAAGCCGCAGAATCCCGACGCCGTCACCGCCGATTCGTAATCGCGGCCCATCACCCAATACGACATGGTGACGCACATCAGCCAGCAGAGCGCCACCTGGGCCCCCAGAATCACTACCAGCGGCACGGCCAGGTGTGAGAGTTCCCACAAACGCAAGGTCAGGAGCGCCATCACGATGAACAGGTACAGCGCGATCTTCCCCAACGCATCCACCTCGGGCTGCGAAATGCGGGCGAATCCGAAGCGATCGTCCAGATTGCGAATGATTGCCGCCACGATCATCGCCCCGATGTAGCTCGGCAACAGAATTCCCAGCCTTTTCATCTCCAGACTGAGCAGATTGCCGATCCCCATCGCGATTCCCATGACGACGACGGTCGGCAAGAGATTCTGCAGAGTGCCAGCTGCTACCTTTCGCGACTCGACTGGCCGATTCCCCACTCCGGCCGGAGACAGCTTGTGCTTTTGGATCAGCCAGCCTCCGATGTAGCCTCCGATCAGGCCTGCCACCGCAATCCCGAACGTCGCTGACGCCATCGCGACCGCAGCCGCGCCCACCACGCCCCGCTGCTCAAAGGTACCGCCCCACGCGATCGCCGTCGCCGGCCCGCCGGTCAACGCCACCGAACCCGCCAGAATTCCCAAACGAGGATCCAGCGAGAGCGCCTTCGCGAGCCCCATTCCCAGCAGATTCTGCAAGACCGCGCCCACGCTCCCGATAGCCAGGAGCAAGACTACCTGCTTCCCCCCTTCACGCAGGAGCTTCAGACGTGCGCTCAGCCCAATGGTGGTCATGAACGCCACCATCAGCATGTCGCGCAGCACATCGTCCGCTTCGAGATTGACGTAGCGGTCGTGGAATAGCAGGGCGAGCAGCGCAAACACCATGCCCCCGGCGATCGAAACCGGAATGTTCAGCCGGTCGAGCAACGGCACCCGGCGCTTCAGCCAACCGCCCAGCAGCACACCGCAGCAGGCCAATCCGAGCACCTGTACCGCACTCAGCTTCAAAGTCGGTATCATCAAGAATTCCGCGACACATTCTGCAGTATAGTAGGTCGCCAGAGGGGAGTTGGATGAAGATCAGATTCGGGCGGACGGTCGCCGGCACGCTATTGGGAGTCGGTGTGTGGGCCACGCAAGCGGCCGCGGACAACTATCCCCGGCAACCGGGCGTCGATGCGCAGCACTACATCTTTCGCGTCACGCTCAACGACGAAAACGACGAGATCACGGGCGAAAGCACGGCGATCCTCAAGTTCGTCAAGGATGGCGTCACGGAGGTCGCGCTCGATCTGACGTCGGCTGCGAACGGGAAGGGGATGACGGTAACGGAGGTGACTTCGGGCGGCGCAGCGGCCCACTTCACGCACACTGCAGATCGATTGAAGATCGCGTTGTCGCCCGCGCCGAAGGCGGGAGAGACGCGGCCGTTCACGGTGAAGTATCACGGGATCGCGGCCACGGGCCTCCACATCCTGCAGAACAAATTCGGCGAGCGTTGTTTCTTTAGCGTAAACTGGCCGACCCTCGGCCGCCAATGGCTGCCCATGATCGATCACCCATCCGACAAAGCCACCAGCGAGTTCCTGATTACTGCGCCCGCGAAGTATCAAGTGGTGGCGAACGGTCTGCTGCAAGAGGTCGTAGAACTGGGCGACGGCCGCAGGATGACGCACTGGAAGCAGTCGGTGCCGATCGCGTCGTGGTTGAACAATATCGGGGTGGCGCAGTTTGCGATGCGCCGCTTCGGCGTCTCGGCCGGCATTCCGTTGGAAACCTGGGTGTTTCATCAGGATCGCGACAATGGCATCGTCACCTTCGAAACCCCAACGCGGCAGGCGATTGAATTCTACAGCGATCACGTGGGGCCGTACCCCTACGAGAAACTCGCAGACGTGGAGGCGGCCGGCATGGGTGGCGGCATGGAGCACGCCAGCGAGATCTTCTACGGACAGACTTCCGTCACCAATCGTCCGGCGTTCGGATTGGTGGCGCACGAGATTTCGCACCAATGGTTCGGCGACTCGGTCACCGAAAAAGACTGGGACGATGCGTGGCTGAGCGAAGGCTTCGCCACCTATTTCGCCCTGCTCTGCACGGAATACTACCAGGGCCGCGAGCCGTTCGTCGCGGGACTGCAGCGCAGCCGCACCACCATCCTGGCCGCCGAAAAGCGCACACCCGGCGTGGCCGTGATCCACGACAATCTGCCGGAGATTCAAAACGGACGCGCTCCAGTGGGAATCGTTTACCAGAAGGGCGGATGGTCGCTGCACATGCTGCGCGGCGAGATCGGCACAGACAAGTTCTGGGCCGGGATGCGTGAGTACTACAAGCGATTCCGCGACAGCAACGCGTCCACCGAGGATTTGCGCAAGGTGATGGAAGAGGTCTCTGGCCAGAAGCTCGACTGGTTCTTCCAGCAGTGGCTCTACAGGGCAGGATCACCTGCCGTCGAGGGGGGATGGAGCTACAATCCGTCCTCGAAAAAAGTGGAGATCCAGCTCACACAGACTCAGGCTGGAGACGCCTTTCGCTTGCCGCTGGAGATTGGCATCAAGGCAGCGGGCGCAGCGTCGCCGAAAATCGTCAAAATCGAAATGACGCAGAAGCAACAGCGCTTCGACCTGGCCTCCGATCAGCAGCCCGCTTCCGTCGATCTGGATCCGAACACCTGGATCCTGATGGACGCGAAGTTCACACCGGCGAGCCAGAAGGCGGCCCAGTGAGGGCAGCGATGTTGCGATATCTGCTGCTTGCCGGGTTCGCTCTTCCACTGGCGGCGCAACCCGTCTTCACCGATGTCTTTCCACCCGAAGAGTATGCCGCGCGCCGCTCCCGCGTGATGGCGAAGGTCGGCGAAGGCGTCGCCATTCTTCAGGGCACAACTGAGCGCCCCGGGGAACAGCCTCTGCGGCAGAGCAACCAGTTCTTCTATCTCACCGGAGTAGTGGAACCGCGCGCGCTGTTGATTATCGACGGTAAGGCGAAGCGTTCGACACTCTTTCTGAATCCGCGCAATGAGCGCCGCGAAAACAATATGTTCGGTCCCGGACTCTCACCGGGCGACGCCGCGGCGAAGGAGACCGGCATCGAGTCGGTCCTGCCGCGCGACGAATTCGCCAAAGCGCTCGCGGAGATAGCGAAGGATGGGCGTGCCATTTACACTCCCTATCGGCCGGAGGTACTGAGCAGCGCCTCTGCGGAAGGGCCAATCGCCCTGGCGAGAGCCAATAAGGCGGACCCTTGGGACGGCCAGCCTACACGCGAGGAGGTATTCCGCGAGAAGTTGAAAGCAGTGGCGGCGCACTTCGAATTTGGAGACCTCGACCCGATCCTCGACGAGATGCGAGGCACAAAGAGTCCACGCGAAATCGCCGTCATTCGCGAGGCGACCAGGATCGCGGGGCTCGGCATCATCGAGGCGATGCGCGACGCGCGGCCGGGTATGCATGAATACGAGTTGCAGGCAGACGCCGAGTTCGTCTTCAAGAAGTTCGGCTCCTATGGCGCTGCCTATTTCGCGTTGATCGCGACCGGCAAAAACACCTGGTATTCGCATTACCACAAGGACACCGCGGTCCTGGAGGATGGCGACCTGGTGCAGTTCGACTACGCTCCCGATTACAAGAACTACGCCTCGGACGTGACGCGAGTCTTTCCGGCAAACGGCAAATTCACGCCGCGCCAGCGTGAGTTCTACACCATCTATCTGCGCCTTTACCAGGCGCTGATGACGTCCATCCAGGTGCATCAGCGGCCCAGCGAAATCATTAAGACGGCCGTCGGTAAGATGGACGCGATCATGGCGGCGTACACCTTCACCGATCCTAAGATCAAAGACGCCGCGACGCGATTCGTCGAGCGCTATCGAACGAATCGTGGAAACAGTCTTGGGCACTCCGTAGGGATGGAGGTCCATGACGTGCGCAATCCCACCGCGACCCTGGAACCGGGACAGCTATTCACCATAGAGCCGGCCATGCAAATCGCCGACGAGCATGTGGGCATCCGTCTGGAAGACATGATCCTGATTACAGAAACTGGCTACGAGGATCTCTCGGCATTCGTGCCGATCGAAATCGACGACATCGAAAAGGTGATGGCAGAACCGGGCCTCAGCGACTCGATGTGGAAGCCCAAGGGCAAGTAGAGTCCTCGATCGGCTCGCTGAGCCGGGATGCAGTGGAAGAATCGCCTGACAAGCCCGGCCTGGCACTCGGAATCGGAATCGCCTGCCCCCTTCACTGAAATTGCAGAACGATGGCGGCGCAGGCGTCGGAATGAATCCACCAGCATCAATGTACTCTCCTTCCCAGTCCTCAACCTCAACTTATGGAACGGGCCGTAGTACCTATCGGATGATTTCGAGGGCAATCGCTGGATTCGCGGCAAAAGTCCTGGCAGTCCACTGTACGGCTGGCACTGCCCTTTGAGACGAAGCGCCTATATCATGAACCTGTGGCTCCTGAGGCCGAGAATCAAACTGCATAACCCAGCCGGGGTGAATTCGCTCCCACCCCGGCTCTGGGCATACTTGGTAAGTCGTTTCGTTGATATTGCCTGACGAGCCGCGCGTCAGCAAGCGATGGCTAAGCAGAGGGCGGAGACGCTCCCTCAGCAAGCGACCGGCCGATACGTCGGCAGATTCTGAAAACCACGCGCTTAACAACAGCCCATTCGAATCTCGTTCTTTGCCGTTACCGGCGGGCCAAAGGCCTCGGTCGGAGCCGGAGCACCCTTCAGTACTGCAATCCAACGATATACCGCATTGCAGACCACCAGGACCACGCCGACGATGAAGATCGTCATCAGCGTGGAATCCAGATAGCCGGTGAACGCTTGGCCGGGCTTCATGGTGAGCGGCCAGAAGATCTGCCGGATTGACATGATTCCTGCAGTGACGGTGGTAACGCCGACGAAACACATCGGTACGGCGGTGATAGCCGCGTACCTGGCCTTGCCCATATTGATCAGGAACGTCGTGCAGATGGCCAGTGCGATGGTCGCCAGCAACTGGTTGCCGGTTCCAAACAGCGGCCATATGGTCGAGATGGTGCCGGTGTAAATCAAATAGCCCCAACCAAGCACCACGCATAGGGTCGTGATCAAATTGCCGGGCAGCCACGCCGTGTCGCTGAATTTCCGATTCGCTTTGCCGAGAATCTCCTGCAGGACGTAGCGGGCCACGCGGGTTCCAGTGTCGACGGTAGTCAAGATGAAGAGCGCCTCGAACATGATCGCGTAGTGGTACCAATACGCCATCAGGCGACCCATGCCGGGCAGTCCGCGGAAGATCTGCGCCATGCCGATGGCCAGCGATACCGCTCCGCCTGTACGTCCGGCCAATTTTTCGCCTACCTCCTGCGAGAACATGTCGAGATTCACCGTGTGTAAACCGGTCGCCGCGAACGCCTGGGCCGTCGAGTTGATGGCAAAATAGTCACCCGGGTGCATGGACGTAGCAGCGATCAGCGCGAGCAGGCCAACCAGGGACTCGCACACCATAGCGCCGTATCCGATAAAGCGCGCGTCTGTTTCCTTATCGATCATCTTGGGCGTGGTTCCCGAGGAGACCAGGGAATGGAATCCTGAGATCGCGCCACAGGCGATGGTGACGAAGAGGAACGGGAAGAGCGTACCCTTGATGATCGGTCCGCCGCCATGCACATATTGCGTGATGGCAGGGAAGCGGATGTCGGGATGAACCGCAAAGACGCCCACCACCAGTACCGCAATCGTGCCCAACTTGACGTATGTCGAAAGGTAGTCGCGGGGTTCGAGGAGCAGCCATACGGGGAGTACCGATGCGATGAACCCGTACGCCGCCATCAGAAACGTGATCTGGTGGGGAGTGAAGGTGAGGGCTCCGGCAGCGCTCGATTGCGCAAACCAATGGCCTGAAATCACGGCGCAGAACAGCAGTACTACACCGAAAATACTGGGGCCGGTCACCGTGATCCGGCCGGCATGAATCTTGAACATCCAGACGCCCATGATGAGCGCAATGGGAATCGTGGTGCCAATCGTGAAAACGCCCCAAGGACTGTTGGCGAGCGCATTCACGACGACGATTCCGAGCCCGGCCAGGGTCACCAGCAGAATGAATAGCACCGCAATCATGGTGACCAGTCCGGCGAAGGGACTGATCTCGGTGCGCGCGATTTCGGCCAGGGAGCGGCCGCGATGCCGTATTGAGGCGACCAGCACCGTGAAATCCTGCACGCACCCAGCCAGCACCGCCCCGATCAACAGCCAGAGAAACCCCGGAGCGAAACCGAACTGCGCGGCCAGGGTCGGACCCACCAGCGGTCCGGCTCCGGCGATGGCTGCAAAGTGGTGTCCGAACAGCACCCATTTGGGAGACGCCACGTAGTTGTGACCGTCATGAAACTTGTGCCCCGGGGTGGGCCGCCGATCATCCAGCGCCAATGCCTTGGCGGCGATAAATGCGCTGTAGTAGCGATAACCGAGCGCGTAGACACACAGCGCCCCGAGCAGGATGGGAAGAGTATTCACGCAAATTCTCCTGTCCTTGTTCCTTGACTGGTCGCGGTGCGGGTGGCATCCATACCGTCACGCAGTCTTTTAGGTCTAATCAGACCCTAAAGGATGATTTTATCTCGCGCGGAGAGATTTCGCTTGATAAAATGCAGGAATTTTCATCAGTTTTTAGCGGATTTGTAACCCTCATGTCTGATTCCTAGCGGAGACGCAGCTCGCCACGCGACATTTCCTGGCCGTGAATTTCACCTCTCTGTCATCGAGCTGAAAAACACTTCCGGAGATAAATGGTTTATGGGAACAGCCCGGACATCACTCGAGATCTCACGCGACGTACACTGCCTCTGGCGCGAGCCTGGTGTGAGCCATCGCTACGCCACCGGGGTGTCGCTGCATAGCCACACGCTGCACTCGCGCGAGTACCTCGATTTCGTGAATCGCTTCCTGCGGCGCGTACCCCTGTTGCGCCCGGCACTCGACCGCATCGAGAACCGGCACCTGCAACTGGCCGGAGCACCTCCCATCCGATTCGATCGCCTGTTCTGGCGTCCGCCCCTGCATCCTCGCGCGGCGCACGAGCTCGAAGCGGTGCAAATCCGCAATTTGGGACTCCGCCCGCTGGTCTCCCTCACCGACCACGACACCATCGAAGCCTGCGCCGAACTGAACGCCATCGGCACGGCGGTACCGTACTCCATCGAATGGACAATCCCCTACCAGGAGACCGTCTTCCATATCGGCGTACACAACCTTCCGGCAGATCAAGCCCGCGACCTGGAAGCGGCGATGGCCGCCGTAACCGCTTCGCCGTCCCACGAGCGCATCGCGCAATTGATGGCCGATCTCCATTCGCGAGAGGAAATCCTGGTGGTTCTGAACCACCCATTCTTCTGCGAACACCTCACCGAGCACGCCCGCCACACACAACTGCTGTTACAGTTCCTGGGCGAATTCGGCGCTTGGATCCACGCCTTGGAATTGAACGGCCTGCAGCCAGCGGCGCGCAATCTCGATACGATCCGGCTGGCCGTTGAACGCGGCCTTCCCGTGATCTCGGGCGGCGACCGTCATGGGTGTGAACCGAACGCCAACCTGAACCTGACGAATGCCAGCAGCTTTCTGGAATTCGTGCAGGAAATCCGAGTGGAACAGCGCAGTTCCGTGCTCTTCCTGCCGCAGTACCGCGATCCGGCGCTGGCGCGCGTGATCGAGTTCATCTGGCACGTGGTGCGCAACTACGACGAGTTGGAAGGGCGGCGCCGGTGGATGGACCGCGTCTACCTGCAACTTGACAGCGGCGAGACGGTGGCCTGCGCATCGTTATGGTCCAGTGCCGGACCGCCGGTCATACGCTCGGCCATCTCGTTGATCGGCATCCTCGCGAGCCCCTGGATGCGCGCGGTCCTCTGCACGGCGATGGGACGGACGGAAAGCCTGGAAGCGGACGCCCTTTGATCGTGCCAGTTTGAAGGGTCTGGCGAGTTCGCTCGGTACCTGGTTTCAGAGGTCCGCCGGCGTATCGCCAAACCGCTTGCTGACACGCGCGGCTCGCAAGCGCACGTATTCGTGCGAAGGCATTTGGGTAGCTTACGAGCCGCGACCGTGAGGGAGCGAACCCTGCCCGATCGTTTCCCCGCCGCCGTCGCGATCGCTTGCTGACGCGCGCGGCTCGTAGTGCTCTTACTGTATCGCCCAAAGGATTAAAGCGGGTCAGACGCGGGAGCGCAGGGGCGACTTCCCCTAAGGCGCGACGCAGATCGGCGCGGCATCCATTGAAGCGGCACCGCTTAGCGTAATCGTGAGATTCGACTGGACGTGCAGTTCGTCGCACGGCACAAACGGACCCTGCAGATATGGCGCCACCACGATATTAAGCTGGTAAAGTCCCTGGGCCACCACCAGGACCGACGTGATTGGGTGCGTCACGTCGTCGGAGAGAAGCGGACGGATGGCCGGAGCGTTCGCGTGTACGTTGAAACTCAAGGTGACGTTCTGAACCGGAGCCGTCTGGCCAAAATGCGTGACAGTCGCGGGATCCACCGCCCCAAGTCCGTAGGCCCATATCGTGATAGTCTCTCCGAGTTTGGCGGGGAGCCGGTCGGTGACCAATCGGCCGTCCAGATGCTGCACCAGCGCAGTGCAGCCTCCCGGAATACCAGCGACTTCGCTGAAAACGCCAACGTAAATCGGTGTCTGATCGCACGAATTGATGACGTGGATGCTGTCGGTCACGGGATGCACTGGAATGCCCGCCAACAGGGTCCCCTGGTCCGAAATACTCAACGCGGCTGGGTTCGACCCGTCCGCCGGCGTTTGCAGGCTCTGCGGGATAGCTAGCGTGAACGTGCTGACCACGCGGCAATTCGTATCCATCGAGGAACAGCTATTCTGCCGGATGCCGTAAATCGGAACCGCGATTCGTTGCGCCTGCCCCGCTTGCTGCAGTGTCACGATAATCCCGTCAATCGAAATGGGTGGATAGGGCTGAGTCGTGGCAGGACTTGGCGTCGCCAAGGCAGGATCAATTGCACGAATCCCGTACACGGAGACGGTGAGAATCTGGCCGGGAGCCACGGTAACGGCTGAAGTCGGCGGGGCGTATCCAAACCCGGCCAGCATCACCGAATTGTTACTCTGGGCTGCCAGAATGGCAGCGCTGCCGAAGAAGAGAGCGAGGACACGAGGGGCACGCATTTGTAGAGTCTCCAGCTATTGGACGCCGCACGGACCCAAATCGTCTGGGACAACCAACGTACACTGGAAATAATGGATGTTCCCGCGATCCTGGTCCGCAACCTCAGAAAGCTGTATGGAATGAAAGCCGCCGTCGACGGTGTGGACCTCGAGGTGCCGCGAGGGTCGTTCTTCGGCTTCCTGGGACCCAACGGAGCCGGCAAGTCGACCACCATCCGCATGCTCACAGGATTGATTCCCGCCGATAGCGGCACCATCGAAATCCTCGGTATGCGGCTACCCGAGCAGGAACTCGAGATCAAGAGGCGGATCGGCCTCGTGCCCGACGAGTCGCTGCTGTTCGATCGTCTGACCGGCGCGGAATTCCTGGAGTTTGTGGGCCGCATGTACGGCCTCGACCAGCCCACTGCGAAACAGCGCGCACGCGATCTGCTGGACCTGTTTCAGCTCCAGGTGGACCGCAAACTGATCGGCGAATACTCCAAGGGAATGCGCAAGCGCGTGGCGATGGCCGCGTCCCTGATTCATCACCCCGACCTCTTTCTCATGGACGAGCCCTTCGAGGGCGTGGACGCCGTGGGCGCGCGCCTGATGAAAGACATTCTCATCGACCAGGTGAAGCGCGGCGCTACGATTTTTCTCACATCTCATGTTCTCGAAGTTGTGGAGCGTCTCTGCGACCGCGTCGCCATCATCGATAACGGCAAGATCGCCAGTTGCGGCACTCTGGAAGAACTGCGAGCGGGAGGCGAGTCGCTGGAAGATGCGTTCGTGCGCGTGGTGGGCGCCGGACATGCCGTGGAGCGACTGGGCTGGCTATGATTGGCGCCATATTGCGTGCTCAGTTTCTGAGCATGCGGGTCACCTTCCGGCGCGGCGCATGGTTCTCTGCCATCGCCGCCGTGCTCTGGTACAGCATCTGGTGCGGTGTGGGAGTGTCTGCCTGCATCCTGGCGCAGTTGGCCAATGTCACCGCGCTGGAGCGCTATCTTCCGCTGGCCTTTGCCGGCGTGATGGCCTATTGGCAATTGGTTCCGGTGCTCTCGGCCAGCATGGGTGCGGGGCTCGACCTGCGCAAGCTGAGGGTCTATCCGATCCCCCACGAGAAACTCTTTCTGGTCGAGGTCTTGCTGCGGCTGACCACGGGCGCGGAAATGCTGCTGGTGCTGATCGGCGGCGCCATCGGCCTGATGCAAAACGCCCTCCTGCCAGGTTTGACCGCGAAAGCAAGGCTGCTGGTTGCGGTCTTGATTTTTGTCCTATTCAATCTGCTGCTGGCGTCCGGGATGCGCAGCCTGGTGGAGCGGTTGCTCGCACGCCGGAGGGTCCGCGAAATCCTCAGTTTCGTTCTGTTGATGCTCTACGTGGTGCCCCGCATGCTCGTCCAAACGGGCACGGGACCGCGATCGCTCGGGCCGTTCCGCGGGCTCTTGCACAACCTCTTCCTGCCGTGGTCGGCGATTGCGGGCGCAGCAGTGCCGCCGGCCGGAGAATCAGGATTGCCCGCACTGGCCATGCTCGGCCTGTGGACGGTGGTGGCTCTCTGGTTCGGCAGGGCGCAGTTCGAACGCAACTTGAGGTACGATGCCGTTGCCGCGCAGGCCACACCGCTGACCCCTGTGAGTGCGCCGCGGCAAGTGTGGATGGAACGCTTCTATCGTTGGCCTTCCCTGCTCTTTCGCGACCCTCTGGCGGGCCTGGTGGAAAAAGAACTGCGGACCATGGCGCGCGCTCCGCGCTTTCGCATGGTCTTCATCATGGGATTCACGTTCGGCCTGATGGTGTGGTTCCCGATGATCGCCGGCCGTCACGACACCCATCTGAGCAGTTCGCCGTACTTTCTGATCGCGGTGTGCGTCTACTCGATGACGTTAATGGGACAGGTCTCCTATTGGAACTGCTTCGGGATGGACCGATCCGCCACGGTCTTCTACTTCGCGGCGCCGCAGCATCTCTCGCTGGTGCTGCTGGGCAAGAACATCGCCGCGCTGTTCTTCATCTATCTGGAAGTACTAGTTCTGGTGGCGGTGACGATGACGCTTGGGGTCAGCGGCGGCTTGTACCTGGTGATGGAGACGCTGATTGTGGTGGGCGTTTGCGCGGTGTACCTGCTCGGGCTGGGCAATCTCAGCTCGGTGCACTACCCGCGCGCCCTCAGTCCGGAACGTACGTCGCAAAGCGGCGGTTCTGGTGTGCAGGGGCTGCTTTTCCTACTCTATCCGCTGGCGCTGTTCCCGATCTTTCTGGCTTATTTGGCGCGCTATGCCTTCAATAGCGAGATCGCGTTCGTGCTGGTGATGACGATCGCGGCAGCGATTGGCGGCATTCTTTATTGGCAGGCGATGCTGTCGTCGGTGCGGACCGCCGTCCAGAAGCGAGAGGAACTCCTGCAGGAGCTTTCCAAAGGCGACGGCCCCGTAACGGCGAATTAGAACGCCTCGTTCCTGGTAGTGAAGACTCACAGGCCTCGGAAGGTCGAAGAACGCTTGCTCACGCGCGCGGCTCGCTGAAAGGTCGAAGAACGCTTGCTCACGCGCGCGGCTCGCAGAAAGGCCGAAGATCGCTTGCTCATCCCACGCGCGCGGCTCGTGTTTGGAATGACTTTGCGAGCCGCGACCGTGAGGGAGCGTTCTGCAAACTGCTAGTGGACAATCGAAGCAAAGTAGGTGCCCGTGATGGCGCCGGAGAAGCTCACGGCGGATCCATCTGTGATCGTGTGCCCGCTGAAGCTGAGAGATCCGCCGACATTGCCAAATGAAGTGATGGGGCCGGGAAAGCTGAGCGTCAGGTTCATGCTGGACACATAAAACTGGGTTGTCCCGACGACGTAAATCGGTGGGTAACCCTGCAACTGGGGTTGCGCCGTTGTGAACGTCAGCGTCTGCCCCTGGTTCGAAAACGTCCCATTGAGCAGCATAAGACCGGTGAGATTCGCGGTGAACGTTGTATTTCCGGCATTGGGGGTCACCTCGATTATGGTCTGGCTTGACGGGCTGCCAGTCGGCTGATACGTCACGGTCGCAATCAAACTCGAAAAATTCGCTACCGTTCCGCCAGACGGAGGCGCCGTCACCGACAGCGACGCCTGTGCCGATCCTCCTCCATACGTCGCCGTAATCGTGACACTCTGAGTCGCGTTCACGGAACCAGTCGTTACCGTAAATCCTCCTGACGTCGCGCCCGCCGGAATCGTGATCGTTGCAGGAACCGAAGCCGCCGAAGAACTCGAAACCAGTCCCACCAACGCGCCTCCCGCAGGTGCCGCGGTCGACAGAGTCACGGTTCCCTGCACGACACCGCCGCCCGTCACCGAGGTCGCCGACAGCGTCACCGCCTGCACCTTGGCAGCCGGAGGTGTTCCATTCTGCACAGCAGTGTACAAAATCTGTGTCCCAGACACGCCACCGAGACTGAAGGTCAACGGCACTGCGTCGCTGCTCGCGACGTTCGGAACCACCACATTGATCTGATAGAGACCAACAGCACTCGGGGCCAGCCCGTCATATGAAACCACCGCTTCCGTCGTCCCAAAGAAGACGTGGAGCGGCACACTGAGCACATTCGACTGCTGGACCACCTGCCCTGCCGGAATATTCGGCGTCACCGGCCCGAACCCGATGCCGTAGAGCGTGATCGTATCGCCCGGCTGCGCGCGCCGTGAGGGAAGGCCCGCAATCGATCCGGGAGGGAGCACGTACGTTACGCCGTCGGTGAATAGCGCTGCTACAAACTGCGTCCCGTTCACGGCGAACGACGAGGGCGCAAGCAGTCCCGGCTCTTCCGCGTTCACGTTGATAGTGAATGCCGCGCTGGCCACATTGCCATTCGTGACGACCACCGGTTGCGAACCAGTCCCGACGCTGAAGGGTACCTGGGCATTGACCTGCGTGGGGCTGATGTAATCCACGTATGCCGGCTGTCCTCCAATCGTCACCTTTGTCCCATCCAAAGAAGTCGGCGCGTTGACGCCATTGAAATCGCCCCCGCCCCACGAACGCGAATCCACCGCCAGGTTCGATCCGTAGATCTCGATCCACGATCCCGGCGCGATCGACTTGAACTGACCAAAAGCGCTGGCACTGACCACGCCACCAGCAGAAATCGAGGGCGTGCCTCCCTGCCCCCACAACGCAGGCACCAAAAGGCCCGTCGCGCCGACCAGACACACTAACCCGAATCTCTTTTTCTTCATTCCGATCTTCTCCCTCCTGAAGCTCTTGCGAGCGCATTTTCTTATGCCCATCGAGGGAGCACCATTACAGCCAGAACGTCCCTTTCTTCTTCGCGAATCCTCGGACGCTACAATATGCTCCATGAGATCGCCCGGAATCGCGCTACTCCTTCTCTCGGCAGCCCTTTCGTCCGCCCAGACGAACCCCGCCGCCCTCGCTGCCCGCCAGTGGCGCGAGTCTCACGAGCGCGCGATCCTGGCGGAATTCATGGAACTGCTCGCGCTACCCAACCTGGCGCGCGACGAAAGCGCGATCCGCCGCAATGCCGCCGCGGTCTCGGCTATTTTCGAGAAGCGCGGCGTGAAGACCAGACTCCTGGAGGTCGCGGGCGCGCCACCGGTCGTCTTCGGCGAATTGCTGACGCCCGGCGCCACGCGGACGCTGGTCTTCTACGCCCACTACGACGGCCAGCCTCTCGATCCCAAGGAGTGGGCCACGCCCCCATGGCAGCCGGTGCTCCGCAATCGCCCGCTCGACAAGGGCGGCGACGTCATTCCCCTTCCCTCGAGCGGTCCTATCGATCCGGAATGGCGCATCTACGCGCGCTCGGCCTCCGACGACAAAGCGCCCCTGATCACCATCGCCGCGGCGCTCGACGCCCTCCAGGCGTCGCGAACGCCGCTCCGCTCCAATTTGAAATTCGTATTCGAAGGGGAGGAAGAGGCTGGATCGCCGCACCTCGCCAGCATCATCGCCAAGTACAAGGACCTGCTCGCGAGCGACGTCTGGCTGATCTGCGACGGGCCCGTGCACCAAAGCCGCCGCCAACAGATCGTCTTCGGCGCGCGCGGCATCACCACCATCGACATCACCCTCTACGGCCCCAATCACGAACTGCACAGCGGTCATTACGGCAATTGGGCGCCGAATCCCGCCATGATGCTGGCGCGCCTGCTGGCCTCCATGAAGGCCGACGATGGCCGCGTCACCATCGAACATTTCTACGACGGCATCGAGCCGCTGAGCCCGACCGAAACGCGCGCCGTGGCGGAAGCACCGGACGTGGAGACCGGACTGAAGAGCGAACTCTGGCTGGGACGCACCGAAGGCGGCGGCAGGAAACTCGTGGAGTTACTGAATATGCCCTCGCTAAATGTTCGCGGTATGAACAGTGCGAGAACCGGGGCGCAGGCTAGTAACGTAATCCCGTCCACCGCTACCGCCACCATCGACATTCGCCTGGTGAAAGGCATCAGCCCGGAGGCCGCGGCGCAACGCGTCGTCAGCCACATCCGGTCGCAAGGTTATTTCATCGTGGAAGCCGAGCCCGATCGCGAGACGCGAATGGCGCACGAGAAACTGGCGCGCGTGGTGGTGGAACCAGGTGGTTATGCGGCGTCCCGCACGTCCATGGACTTGCCGATTTCGCAGCTCATTTTAAAGACTGCGGATGCGGCACGCGGTCCCGTGGTCAGGCTGCCGACGATGGGCGGCAGCGTGCCACTCTACATGATCGACGAGATGCTGCATGTGCCGACGATCACCACGCCGATCGCCAACCACGACAATAGCCAGCACAGCTTCAACGAAAACATTCGGATTCAGAACTTGTGGGATGGGATCGAGCTGATGGCTGCGTTTCTCGCGATGTGAGCGGGCTCTTAAGAAACACTCCCTCACGGTCGTGGCTCGTGAGCTACCCAAATACGTTCGGGCGATAAGTGCGCTTGCGACCCGCGCTCGTCAGCAAGCTAATGCCCGTACTTCTTCTCGCCTGCCTCGATGCGCACGGCCAGGTGATTCTCCTTGGGCGGCAACGGGCAGGTAGCGTACGGCGTGAACGCGCAGGGCGGATTGTAAGCCTTGTTGAAATCCAGGACGACCTCGCCATCCTTCGGCATCGCGGAATAAAGGAATCGGCCCGCGCCGTAGGTCTCTTTTCCGGTGGTCTGGTCGCGGAAGATGTAGAAGAGCTGCTGGTCGCCGGGCTCTTCGATGATCGGATAGAGCCGATACTCCTTGCCATGCAGGTGGAACACGGCGTAGCCCGGGCAATCGGAGTCCTCCGTCTGGCCCAGGATGTTCAGAATCGGAACCTTGCGCGGCTCGGAGACGAACTTCGCCGTGATGCGGTAGGCCTCGCTCGCCGGATAGTAGTCGATTCCGTGGAAAGCGCGCCGGTACTCGCTTTCGGGATCTTTGAGGCGAATTCCATACCGCTCGCCCCGCTTGATCACGAAAAGACTGAGCCGGCCCACCTTCAAGACGTCGGCGGAATCGTGTTTCACATCGCGAGCAGTGCCGTCCTGCGTGACCTTCACGCTGTCGCCATGCAGTTCGATGATTCCGGCGTTCTCCGGACCGTCGGGCAGAACGATGTCGTTCGTGGAACCTTTCCCAAAGCGATTGGCGCCCTCATGCAGCCAGAACAACCCGGCCACCGAGAGCCATCCGCCATCAGCCTGCAGAGCCGCCTCGCGATTGCGGCGCCACTCAGCGATCTCCGATTCGAAAATCGTTGCCGCGGCCAGCCCCATACATGCCAGCGACACCATTAGCAGACGCGCAGCCATCACCGTTCCTCCGATGCCAGCAACTGCTCCAGAATCCCCGTGAACTCTTCTGTTTTGCGATCGACGCGATCCTTGAGGCGATTGAGATCACGCTCGAGGACACGCAACTTGTCGGCGAGATGCACGCATGCCAATACCGCGATCCGCGTGGAGTCGGCACTGGGAGCACGTGCCGCAATGGAAAGCATTAACTCGTCAACACTGGCGGCTACCTCCTCCACTTCGCGAGGATCGCCTGACGCCAGCAGCGTATACGGGCGGCTCAGGATCGTCACCTGGACGCGCCGTTTTTCGGGAGTGCTTTCCACCCGGACCTCCGGAGGCGAGATGCCCTTATTCGCTGCCCAACTGATCGATTTGTCCCAGCAGTTTTTCGATGCGAGTGCGGACCTGTTTGCGGTCCGTTTGCAGGGACTTCACCTCGTCAGTGAGGCGCTCCACTTGGGCGCGGAGTTCCGCGCCCTCGCGAAGTGCTTCTTCTTTTTCCTGACGCAGGCGCACGACCAGTTGGACCGTGCTTTGAATTCGTTCTTCAAGGCTACTAAGGGAATCGGTGCTCTCTTCGACAGGACTCATGCTTTCTCCAGCGCACTCTTGGCTGAGTTTATCAACTGGAGGAAGGCCGCGTCATCGTGCAGTGCAACATCTGCCAGCACCTTGCGATTGAGATCGAGACCGGCAGCTTTCAGGCCATGTACAAACTGGCTGTAGGAAATGCCCGCCGCGCGGCACGCGGCATTAATGCGGACAATCCACAAGGCACGGAATTCGCGTTTTTTGTTTTTGCGGCCGGTGTATGCGAACTTCAGTCCGCGTTCGACGGCCTCTTGCGCTGCGCGATAGAGCTTGCTCTTGGTGAGAAAATAGCCGGAAGCTTGATGCAACGTCTTTTTGCGAGACGCCCGGCGGTGGGTACCTCTTTTTACTCTGGGCACGTTTGATCTCCTTGTTTAGATTGGAAAGGCGGCTCGGGCACGTGCCACGCGCTCCGTCCGCTCAATCACGCTCACCCCGAATCTAGTAGGGGAGCATTCTCTTCAGAACGGGTTGATCGGCCGGATCGGCCAGGACGCTCTGATGCAGTTTCTTCTTGCGTTTGTGCGGCTTCGAAGTCAGGATATGGCGGCCAAAAGCGTGATTGCGAACCACTTGCCCCGTGCCAGTCTTCTTGAACCGCTTAGACGCACCTTTGTGTGTCTTAAGCTTAGGCATAATAATTCCCTGGATCTTTTCGAACAGGAATGTCTCTCGGATTATAGCATGGCCCGGGTACACGGAAAAATATGCCGGGGTCCATTATTCATGGCTGGACCCGTCGCACTCAGACGGGTGCCCACCATAGGATTCAACAACTTACAGATAAATTCCGTCGCAATCGAACGGATCTGCTCCGGATCTTCAGGGTTTGCTTGCAGAGACCGACGTTCGCCCGACCCGCAAGTTCTTATTCAGTCCAGCCACCGAATCAGGCCGTCCGAATCATCCACCACGACGGCGTCGTACTTCTCGAGCATGGCCATCACTACGCCCTCCATCTCGCGCTTCCAGAGTTCGCCTCCATAAAATTTGGCCTTCATGGGGTCGCGTGAAGCCAAGTCGGGAAAGCCTCGCATGAAGAACAAGGTGTCGGGGTCCTCTATCGAAAGGAAGGGACCCAGGATTTTCATCCCGATCTCCGTGTGCGCCGGGATCCCCTTGGTGCGGAAGATTTCCAGAAACTGGGCGCGCTTTCCAGGCTTCGTCTTGTAGGTCCTCATTTCGACAATCATTCTCGCTACTCCGCCTGACGATTCACCGTGAAGCTGTACAAGCTGTCGCCTGCCGCGACCAGCAGATACTGCTTGCCGTCGAGCAGATATGTAATCGGGCCCGCACTCGGAGCCGCCATCAGACCGGAGTGCCACAGAATCTTACCGTTCGCCGGATGGAACGCGATCAGATTCTGCCCGTTGCTGGTGAACAGCAGCTTGCCTGCCGTGGTCAGGATATGCGTCACGCCCGTGCCGCTCGGCCACTCGTGGCGCCATGCGATCTTCCCCGTCTTGTAGTCGATGGCCACCAGCGCACTGCCGTCGCTGCCGACACCGCTATCCAGGCCGCCCCAGCCCTCCGGCCGCTCGTCCGTGTCCGTCAGGTAGTACATGCTGTACGGCCGGTTGGTGCCGACGTACAGCAGGCCAGTGTCGGGATCGAAACTCGGCGCCGGCCAATTGGTCGCCCCATTCGAGGATGGCGACACCAGCACTCCGTCGGTGGTCGGAAACTTGGCGGGATCGGGAATCGGCTGGCCTTTGGCGTCGATACCCTTCGCCCAATTCAAAGTGTCGATGAACGGTTGCGTGAGGACATTCTTTCCGGTCGCTCGATCGAGCACGAAGAAGTAGCCGTTGCGACTGGCTTGCGCCACGAGTTTGCGCGGCTTGCCATCGATCACTCCATCAAACATAACCGGAGTCTCCACTGCGTCCCAATCGTGCGTGTCGTGCGGAGATGGTTGGAAGTACCACACGATCTTGCCGGTGTCGGGATTGATCGCGACGATCGAACAGGTGTACAAATTGTCGCCCTTGCGGCTCTTCTCGGCCATCACGGGGTTGGGATTGCCCGTGCCGACAATGTAGAGGTTCAGTTCCGGATCGTACGTCCCCGGCATCCATGCCTGGCCCGTGCCGTGCGCCGCGGCGTACTCGTTCGGCCATGTCTCGATGCCTGGCTCCCCCTTACGGGGGGTGGTCCACCACTTCCATTGCACGGCGCCCGTTTCCGGATCGTGCGATTCGAGGAAGCCTGGATTATCCAGGTGGTCGCCGCCGATCCCGACCAGAATGTGATTGCCCACCACCACCGGCGCGACCGTCGAGGTGTAGTCGAGTTTCGGATCGGCGATCTGCACCTTCCAGCGCTGCTTGCCGGTGCGCGCGTCGAGGCTCACCAGTTGGCTGTCGGGCGTCTCGAAATAGAGCCAGTTCCCGTACATGCCCACGCCGCGATTGCCGATGGTGCTGCCCGTGTTTGGCGGATATTGGTAATGCCAAAGTTCGCGGCCGGTGCGCGCATCCGCCGCCCAGACGTTGTTAGGCGACGAGAAATACAGGATGCCGTTCACCATCAGGGGCGTCGATTTGATTTGGATGGGCGCTCCGCCGCCGCCCGCCTGCGCGCCGCCTCGCCCGCCACCGCCCCCTCCAGCGCTGAAGCGCGTGGCCCAGGCAAGCGAGAGTGTGTGAACGTTCGAGGAATTGATCTGCGTCAGAGGACTGAAGCGCCGGCCCGAATAGTCGCCGTTGTACGTGGGCCAGGCATCCGTCGGCTGTTTGAGCAATTCAGACGGATTGAGCGCCTGCCCAAACGCCGAAGCGGCAAGGAACGCCAGAGGGGTGGTGAAAAGGAGTCTAGCCAGGGTCATTTTAGGGTCACCAGATAGGCAGTAACGTTGTGAATGTCGGCGTCCGTGTACTTGTGAAGCAGATCGGTATGCGCCTGCAAAGGGTCTTTGACCTCGACCTTCGGGGTGGCGCCTTCCCGATTGAACGAGTGGTAGTCACCGGCGGCATCGCGCAGCGAAACGTTGAAATCGTCGATGCGATCGAGCGCGCCGGAGACCACTTGGCCCGAGGGCAGCGTCACAGTGACCATGATGGCGCTTCGTGTGGACGGAGTGGCGCCGGCTCTACCGCCGCGAGGCGCTCCGCCGCGTCCACCGCGCGGTTGCAGCCACCGCGACTGCAAGGGAAAAGCATCGTAGCGGCTCCCGATGCCCTTCAGATCGCCCGTCACCGAGTGGCAGGAATTGCATTTGCCCGTGGAGTTGAAATACGCTTCGCCCTTCTTCGCATCGCCGGTGAGGACGTTGAGGAATTCGTATGTGGTGCGATGTCCCGCGGCATAGGTCTGCACGTGCAGCCACGCCACAATGTCGGCAATCTGCGGCTCGGACAAATTCATTTTCGGCATGCCTTGATCGGGACGCCCATCGCGAATCACCGGAGCGATCAGGATGCCCTTCTCGTCATCGAGCACCAGAACGGATCGGACGAGGTCGGGCGCGCCCGGTCCACCGCGGGCTGTCACGCCGTGGCACCCCGCGCATTGCGTAGCGAAGACCTTGCCCCCGCGATCGACGGCCGCCGGATCTTCCTTAGAAGCGGCGATCGCCGCCGCCGTCGCGGCACCAGCGCCACTGCCCCCTCCCCGAGTTACTCCCGCTCCGTTCACCGTGGGTTCCTGGGCAGTGGCAAGCGTTCCCAAAAGCAGCACCACCGGCAGACCCATCCTCGACAGTTCCCGCATCATCCCTCCGGAGCCAGTGTACTTTACTCGCGCGGCGTTCCGCACTCATAGATGGTCAGGTGCGGGACACGTTCCAGATCGAATTTCGCGCTCAGCGCTGCCTGGTCCTGCGTCGGACTGTACCGCATCGAACGCGGCATCTGTTTGCTAAGTACTTGTTTTCAGAAGTCCGCCTGCATATCGCCAAATCGCTTGCTAACGCGCGCGGCTCGCAAGCGCACGTATCGCGCGAAGGTAGCTTACGAGCCGCGACCGTGAGGAAGCGTTGCCACCACGCCGCTAAAGCAGTCAAGGTCGCCTGCTGACGCGCGCGGCTCGTAAGCACGCGCATTCGCCGAACGTATTCTACAGATTGCGGACTCACGCAGGGTCCGCAAAACAGACCTCGACGGAATCGCCATCCTGCAATCCGCACACATCCCTCAGCTTCACGTCAGTCGCGATCTCGATTATGCATTTGGAATGATGCCCGACCCCTTGCTCATTCGCATCCGTGCGCAGCAGAAAGGCGGGACGATCGAAAACACGGCACGGCACCATACTGACCGACACGCGTCCTCCATACTCGTGGGCCTCCAGGCGAATCACGTTGGGTGGCAGCGAATACGGCGCCGGCAATTCCAGATTGAGCGTGCCCGGATAGAGCCGCATACCCGTTTTCTGCAGGTAGAAATCGCTCAGCCGTTCGATCCACTGTCCGAAATCACCCAGGCCGCTCACCACTCGGCCGCACAGCCGCGACATCCATCCAGAATACCGTGGGCCGCACTTGCGATCTTCCGGAACCGCTGACAGACTGGAGATAGAACCGATGGCGAGGAACACCGCAGAGCCGCAGATCCTGGCGGAAGCGCGGACGACCGGGGGCACCGCCTTTCAGTTACGCAAAGATTCCAAGGGCGTGCTCGTCGTCCCGGGCCTGGAGACTGTCCTGGTCACCGTGCATCTCGGTGCGCCTGCCAGGATCGACTGCCGGCGCGACGGCAAACGCTTTGCGGGAACCGCGGTGCACGGCGATATCGACATCATCCCCGCCAGGACGCCCGCCCGTTGGGAGATGCACGACGAGAATGACTCGTCGCTTCTCCTCAGCCTTCCCCAATCAGCACTGCGGAGCATCGTCATCGATACCGGCGCGGATCCCGACCGGCTTGAGATCCGCAACCGTTTTCAGGTCCGCGACCCGGAACTCGAAGCACTGCTGTGGGTAATCAAGCGGGAGATGGAGACGGGCTTCCGCTCGGGACCGCTCTATCTGGATGGACTTGCCTTGGCTGTCGCTTCCCGCATAGTGGCATGTCACAGCTCTCTGGCTCCGGCTCCGATGCCGCGGATCGAAGGCCTCGCTGGCAATAGCCTGAAGAAGGTGCTCTCGTTCATCGAAGAGCATCTGCCGGAGAACCTTTCTCTCGAGCAGATCGCTTCCGCGGCAGGCATGGGCGTCTCCCATTTCAAGGCGCAATTCCGCAAGGCGGTGGGGATGCCGGTGCATCGGTACGTAATCCGGCGCCGCGTGGAGCGTGCCCGTAGTTTGCTGCTCGAAGACGGCCTCTCCATGGCCGACGTCGCCCAAGCCTCAGGCTTCGCGCATCAGAGCCATATGGAACATATGCGCCGTGTCCTCGGCGCCGCGCCACGCACCATGCAACGCATGCTGGCGAAAACCACCGCGTTCCGCTGATTTTTTCGGCCGATTGTGCTCAAACCCGTCCGAACGTGCGCGAATGGAAGGCCCGCGCTCGCGATACTGCTGGCATGACCCGTAGAAATCTCTTCTTCAGTTCTGCCGTGGCTCTCGCCTCTGCGAAAACTCCGGAGCACCTGGATGCGGCATGGTATCGGCATAACCGGCGTTTCGCTTCCCTGCCCATGAGCCGGGTCGCCTACATCGACCACGGCAGCGGCCCCGTGGCGCTGTTTCTCCACGGATATCCGCTGAACAGCTACCAATGGCGCGGAGCCATCCAACAACTCCATACTTACCGCCGCTGCATCGCGCCCGACGTCATGGGAATGGGCTTCACAGAAACTCCCGAGGGGCAGTCCATCAAGCCGGAAAAGATGCTCGCGTCGCTTCTCGATTTCCTGCATGCCGGTGCGGTCGATCTGGTGGCCAATGATTCGGGCGGCCTGGTCGCGCAGCTCTTCCTGGCGCGGCATCCCGAACGCGTGCGATCCCTCCTGCTCACCAATTGCGACGTGGACGAGAACAATCCGCCGGCCCAGTTCGTTCCGCTCATCGAACTGGCGAAACGCGGTCAGATGGTGGACCGCTTTATCGTGCCGCAACTCGCGAACAAGCAGTTGGCGCGTTCGAGCAAGGGGATCGGTGGAATCGCCTACAGCTTTCCCGATCAGCTTTCCGACGAAACCATCGAAGCCTATTTCCGTCCCCTGGTCGCCACGCCATTGAAGAAGTCGCAAGTGGACGCGTACGCCGTTGCGTTAGGCGAGAATGTGCTCGTCGCCGTGCGCGACCGCCTGGAGCAATGGAACGGACCCGTGCGTATGGTATGGGGGATGAAGGATACGCTCTTCGGAATCGAGTGGGCGGAATGGCTCGACCGGAAGCTCCCGGGTTCGCACGGAATCCGCCGGGTGGACGGAGCCAACCTGTTCTTCCCGGAGGAGATGCCCGATCTCATCGCGGAAGAGGCGCGGACCCTGTGGCGGGTGCTCCCTTAGAGTCAGTACTGGTCGCGCGCACCCCGATACCAATATTCCCAATCGACTTGCATCGATCTCTGCATTACGGCCTACGAGGGCTGAAACGGAGGAAGATCGCATGTTCAAGATGCACCCTGCAGGTTGCAGCGCGCGGCACTACACGCTGGGAGTGGTTGCCGCTATTGTTGTCTTGCAGTGTCCAACGCGCCTGGCCGCGAATGTACTCTACTTTTCCGGTGACTTGCGGACCAACGCGACGATAACCGATTGCGGGACTGGCTGCACTCTGGGTCCGTCGAACACCGATAGCGACTACGCGCAATGGGCCGCCGTGGTGAATACGTTCACCGTGGTGGCGCCCACCACGATGGAAGCCGTCACTTACAGCTATGGAGGAGGAACCAGCCTGACTGGTGTGAGCGTCCCGTCTGGCGGGCTGGAGCCTTACCTGAGCCTGTTCGATCCCAGCGGTAATTTTCTTGCTTCCACCTTCTTCGGAACCACCTGCCCGCCCGGGGCAAACTCCGTTGGCGGCAACTGCTTCGACGTTCTGCTGGATGGCGGCACACTTGCGCCCGGGACCTATCAGATTGCACTGACGGCATTTGAGAATATGTCACTGGCGGAGAACGATGGCAGCTTGAATCTCTCTGACGGATTCTCCGGCTTGGGCAATCTCGCGCAGGGAGAGAACTTGCAGTATGCGTTTGATGTAATTCTGCCGGGGAACGTGCCTGAACCGATTTCCACAGTTCTGCTCGGCGTCGGCTGCGGAATGCTGTTCCTGGGAAAACGCATCTCGCGGCGTACTCGATGAGTTCAGTTCCCAAGACTTACTGATCCCACCAAATCAAATAACTGGAGGCTGGAAATGAAGAACAGAATGCTGACTTTAGCTGGCGCATTGGCGCTTCTGACCGTACTCGGAAAGTTCTACGCTGTGCCCGCAATAGCCCAGATCAGGGCCGCGGTGATTAAGAACATCGACGAAAAAGGGCGTGTTCCTTACATGCAGAGCGGCGCTGTAGGTTGCGGCAGCCAGGGCTTGTGCGACCTGATCTTCCCGGCAGTACCCGCAAACAAACGGCTCGTCCTCGAACACGTAAGCGGCAATTTCAACCCCAACCCGGGCGCCGGGATCAACGGTATATTTCTCGAGGGCGCCGGCGGATTCGCGGTGTTCTCTCTTCCAGGGAGCAGCATGGCCACCCCCGAAATCGTAGCGGTCAATCAGCCGGTGCTGGCATTCTTCGAAGCCGGGCAGACCCCATTTATCCGAGTCGCCTGGTCGTCGACAACCAACACCGGGGCCTTCACGGCGGTCGTTTCGGGGTACCTGGTCGATCTGACACAGTAGACCAGGCCGCCGGCCCCGCCCTGCGTTCGTTCACCGGTTTGTCCCCCTGTGCGCGACATCCGGGAACCTTCGACCGACCCCGTGCGTATGGCCGGATAGCGCGTCCTTCAACTCACGAGCGCCGCGTTTGCGTCCGCCCCCAATGGGATGCTAACGTCAAGCCAGGGACGCAGGGTGATACGGTGACAGCGCCTAGTCCAGTTGAGACCCCGCAAGAAGAACAGGTAATCCAGGTCAGACGGGGGGTGAGCCGATGGGTCACCGCTCGTGAGGCATTCTGGATCGCTCTGGAGGCGCTTCGTTCGCACAAGTTGCGCTCCTTCCTGACGCTTCTCGGCGTGGTTGTAGCTACCACTACCCTGATCGTCGTCATGTCGGTAGTCAACGGCATGAACGTTTACATCGCCGACCATATCGCCAACCTGGGCACCAATACCTTCGTCCTGCACCAGTTCCAGTGGGCGCAGGGGTTCGAAGAGATGATGAACTCGCGGCGCCGCAATCTGCCCATTCGCCTGGACGATTACGATTATCTCCGGGATAATCTGCAAGGCTACCAGGCGATCGGCGCGATGGCGAATCTGCAGCCCAACCCCACGGCCCGATACAAGACGTACACCATCGACGAGATCACGGTGAACGCGATGACCCCCAGCTTCGTGGACATAGGCCGGGAGAAGGTGGAAAGTGGGCGCTACATTAATGATTCCGACTATCAGCACTCCGCCCGCGTTTGCGTGATCGGGCAGGACTTGGTGGAGAAGCTTTTCTCCAATGTCGATCCGCTGGGAAAAGAGATTTCCATCTCCGGCTTGCCCTTCCGTGTGGTCGGCGTGACCGAAAAAGTGGGCAGCACCTTTGGACAGAGCGAGGACAACTTTGCGATTATTCCGCTCACGACGTTCCGCGCTATCTGGATGGCCCGTCCCGAGTTGCTGGTATTCGTCAAATCACCTGATGCTCCTCATATGACCGAGTTGGAAGATGAGGTGCGTGCCCTGATGCGGGCGCGCCACCACCTTCCCTACAAGGAGAGCGACAATTTCGGCATCAATGCCTCCGACACCATAATGGCGGTTTGGAAAGACCTCACCGGCACTATTTTTGCGGTGACCATCGGCCTCGTCGCCGTATTCATGGTGGTGGGCGGCATCGTCATCATGAATATTATGCTGGCGAGCGTCACCGAGCGAACCCAGGAGATCGGCATTCGCAAATCGGTCGGCGCCCGCCGGCGTGACATCCTGTGGCAGTTCGTGATTGAGAGCGGGGTCATCGCGACCATCGGCGGCGTGGCCGGAGTTCTCCTGGCTTTGATGATCGCCTGGCTGGTGAACCGCGTCTTCACCGCTGATGTCCCGGCTAGTGCGGTGATCTTGGGCGTTTCTCTTTCGGCCGCAGTGGGGCTGTTCTTCGGAATTTATCCCGCCACCAAGGCCGCCAAACTGGCGCCGATCGAAGCGCTGAGAAGTGAGACCTGAGATGGCGCAGTCACCCCGGCATCATGTTCTTGAAAATCTGCTGCTGGCGCTGGATACGTTGCGCCGGCATAAGTTCCGGTCGTTTCTCACCGTGCTGGGAGTCCTCATCGGCACCACCACCGTGATCGCCGTGACCTCCATTATTGCCGGGCTCGACCGCCAACTGGTGGATGTCGCCGAACAGTTCGGCACGCGGACTCTGTGGGTCTACAAGTTGCAGATGGGCGCCCCGCACCAATTGACGCGCGAGGAGCGGCTGCGCAAATCGCTTACGTACGAGGACGCGATGGCGATTCAGACCGAGGCGCCCGCCGTGGAACTGGTTTCGGTGGAGCTCTTTCGCGAAATGACGGATTTCGGTCTTCCTCCGGTCACAGCCCGGTACAAAGGGCACGATATGAACGACGCTCTCTTCGTCGGCGTGACCTCCGACCACCTCCGCAACATCAATGCCACACTGGGTCAGGGACGATTCTTCACCGACACCGAGGACACGCACCGCCGCGACATCGCCGTCATTGGCAACGGCGTGCGCGAGCGATTCTTCGAACACACCGATCCCATCGGCAAGACCATTCTGGTGGACGGACACAGCCTGGAAGTGGTGGGCACGCTGACCAAGTTCAAGTCGTTCCTGGGAGACGATCAAAACGATAAGGCGATCCTGGCGCCGTATCACACTTTTCAGAAAATCTATCCGGAGGCCAAGGACCATTTCATCTGTGTGCTGGCCAAGCCCGGCCAGATGGATCTGGCGCAAGACGAGGTAACACAGATTCTGCGGCGCCGGCGTCACGTGAAGCCCGTCGACCCCGACAACTTCGGCATCTCGAGCGCCGAGCAGTTGATTGGACAGTTCCGCCAGGTTATGTCGAGCGTGGCCCTGGTGATGGTGGTGATCTCTTCCATCGGTCTGCTGGTGGGCGGCATCGGTGTGATGAATATCATGCTGGTGTCGGTGACGGAACGAACCCGAGAGATCGGTGTGCGCAAGGCCATTGGCGCCCGGCGAAGCGATATCACGTGGCAGTTCCTGCTTGAGGCCATGACACTCACGGCGTCTGGAGGGATCATTGGGATTTTGCTGGGCTGGCTGCTGAGCCTGGCGATCCGAACCTTCGTCCCGAGCCTGCCGTCCAGCGTGCCGTTATGGTCGGTGGTTGCCGGCTTCACCGTGGCCACTAGTGTGGGTCTGTTCTTCGGCCTCTGGCCCGCCATCAAAGCGGCCCGTCTCGATCCGATCGCGGCACTACGCTGTGAGTGAGTGCCGCGCCATCCCATGATCGTCATGCTTGCCGGACTGCCCGGCACCGGCAAAAGTACACTGGGCCGTGCCTTGGCGCCACGGCTTGCCGGTGTCGTTCTGGACAAGGACATCATCCGGGCGGCGCTCTTTCCTGCTCCGCACGTCGAGTACTCGGCTCGACAGGACGATTTCTGCCAGGAGATCATGCTGCAAACCGCCGCGTACCTGTTTGCCCAGCAGAGCCCGCCGCACGTCTTGCTCGACGGTCGCACGTTCTCGCGCCGCTACCAGCGCGAACGAGTCATCGGATTCTGCGCGGATCAGCGCGCCACGTGGGCGATCGTGGAGTGCGTCTGCGCGGAACAGAGCGCGATCGTACGTCTGGAGAGGGCAATGGCCGAGGGGTCGCACCCCGCGGCCAATCGCACGCCCGAATTGTATCGGCGGGTTCGCTCAGAGTGGGAGCCGATCGATCTACCCAAACTCGTCGTCGACACCGATGAGAGTCTGGAATCGTGCGTGGAGCGCGCCCTTCAGTACCTCGCGCCGCTTACACTGTAGGCATGCCGGCACGCACCGATGAAGTCTGGAAGGCGTCCACAGTAGTCGCCAAGTATCTGGAGGGCGTCCGCGGCGCGATTCCTCTCGCACAGGAGCAGATCGATGTCATGCTGCGGCTGCTCGATGCCTGCGGCCGGCCGATCCGGCGGTTTCTCGATCTGGGGTGCGGCGATGGAGTGCTTTCGGACGCAATTCTGCGGCGCTACCCCGATGCGGAGGCGGTCCTCGCCGATTTCTCGGCGCCCATGCTCGAAGCGGCGCGCGAGCGCCTCGATAGGCTGGCCAGTTCGCTTGCTGACGCGCGCGGCTCGTATGCGCGCGATGCGAGTGCGCGCGATGCCAATGCGCACGATGCGAATGCGCTCGATGCCAATGCGCGCAATGCCAATGCGCGCGAGCGCCTCCATAGGCTGGCCAGTTCGCTTGCTGACGCGCGCGGCTCGTATGCACGCGATTCGGATGCGTGCGATGCGAATGTGCGTGATGAGAATGCGCACGTTGCGAACGCACGCGATTCGGATTCGCGTGATGCCAATGCGCTCGATGCGAATGCACGCGATGAGAATTCGCGCGATGTCAATGCTGACGATGCGAATGCACACGATGAGAATTCGCGCGATGTCAATGCGCACAATGCCAAGGCGCACGATGCCAAGGCGCACGATGCCAATGCGCACGATGCAAATGCTCTCGATGCGAACGCGCACGATGCGAACGCGCACGATGCGAGCCGCGACCGTGAGGGAGCGTTGCCTGATGCGCGAGTGCATCTCGCCAATGTCGATTACGGCGTCGCGAACTGGACGCAGTTTGTCGCGCAATGGGCTCCGTTCGATGCCGTAGTCTCAGGCTTCTCCATCCACCATCAGCCCGACGCACGCAAGCAGGAAGTCTATCGCGAGATCTTCGGACTCCTGAACCCGCGCGGAGTCTTCGTCAATGTGGAGCATGTCTCTTCCGCCTCGCCTTGGGTCGAACACATCCACGACGAGTTGTTTGTCGATCACCTGCATCCCCTCCATCCAGGCCAGAGCCGCGATGAAGTGGCGGCGACCTACTATCATCGGCCCGATAAAGCGGCCAATATCCTGGCGCCTGTGGAACTGCAGTGCCAGTGGCTCCGGGAGATCGGATTCATCGATGTGGACTGTTACCTCAAGGTCTTCGAACTCGCGGTCTTCGGCGGCAGGCGACCGTAGCGCTCTGAGGCCCGGTGGCAAGGACTCCCGTCCCATTGGGTCGCGCGCTCTACAATCAAAGCATGTTCCGAGCGACCCTCGTAGTCCTTACCTTCTGTTCTGTCTTACGCGCCGAAGTTCATTCCATGACCCTGCGCCAGACGATCGAGACCGGCTTGCGTCAGAATCCCGATGTCGCGCTCGCCCGATTCGATGAGGAGAAGGCGCGGCAGGCGATCCGCGTTGCGCGCGGTCCCTTCAGTCCGCGGGTCACCGTGGGCAGCGGCCTCGCCTACAGCGATGGCTTTCCGTTGAGCATCGAGGGATCCGCCCCGAGCATCGTGCAAGGGCAGGCGGCCCAGTACATCTTCAATCGCCCGCAAAGTTATGCCGTCGCGCAGGCCCGCGAAGACGCCCGCGGTGCTTCGCTCACCGTTGCGAGCAAACGGGACGAGGTCGCCTACCGCATTGCCACACTGTATCTCGACGCCGAACGTGCCGCCCGCATCGGCGCGCTGGCGCGCAAGGACACGGAGAGCCAGGAAAAGGTGCTGGAGTCGATCCGGGCGCAGGTAGCCGAAGGACGCGCTTTGCCGCTGGCGGAGAAAACGGCAATGTACAATCTGGCGCGAACCCGGCAGATCGCGGACGGGCTCGAAGACGAGCAGGAAACGGCGGAGACTTCGCTCGCAATCGGGCTCGGTTTTCCGGCTGAGGACCGGGTGCGCCCGATCGAGGAAGAGCGCACCGCGCCGCAACTGCCTCAATCCGAAGAACAGGCCATCCAGACCGCGCTCGAGAGCAACAAGGATCTTCGCCGCCTGGAATCCCAGGTGGTGGCGAAGGAGTTGGAGAGACGTGGAGAGCGCGCATCACGGCTCCCCAGAGTCGACCTGGTGGCGCAATACGGCCTGTTCGCCAAATTCAATAACTACCAGGAATTCTTCCAGCGATTCCAACGCAACAACGGACAGATCGGCGTGTCGTTCCAGTTGCCCTTACTGCTCGGCACAGGAGTGAGCGCGCAAGTCGCGCAGACCGACGCCGATATTTCCCACCTGAAGCTGGAATTAACCAGCACCCGCAATCGGCTGACAGCCGATCTGCAGCAATCGTTTCGCGCGGTGAAGAGGGCAGGTACGGCGTCGGAGGTTTCGCGACTCGACCTGGAGGTCGCGCGCGAGCAGCTCTCCGTTACCCTGGCCCAAATGCAGGAAGGGCGTGCGACGATGCGCCAGGTGGAGGAAGCGCGCATCGTGGAGAATCAGAAATGGATCGCGTTTTACGATGCACAGTACGCCGTCGAAAAGGCAAGATGGAATGTCCTGCGGCTGACCGGCGAGTTAGTTGCCCAACTCGATCCACCTCGCTAGAGCGCTGGCTCAAAGACTCGTGTTTCCCGTCTCGATACTGTGTCGAGGCTATTCGGGTGTCCACCAGGTCTGCCTGCGGGGGCTTGCTTGTTACGCAGCTCCTCTTGCCGCATCCGCCGCGATCAGTGCCAGCACCAGCCACACCCACGAACCGAGCGCCGGACGGGCAAAGGGATAGTCGACCGTAGCGTGCAGAAAGACCGCGATTACCCCGATTCCCCAAATCGAACGTACGGCCGGCCGCACCGACCAAAAGAAAACACTCACCAGCAGCAGAGCGAGCGGGAGTCCGCCTTCCGCGGCCCATTGCAGCCAGTCGTTGTGCGCCCGATTAGCGAACCTGCCGAAGTCCGCGATGGCGAAGCCGGGATAGGCAGTGGACCACGTTCCGAGCCCCGTACCGACGATCAGGTGCGCGCGCACCATGTGGAGCGTCGAAACCGCAAGCCGCCGGCGAATTGCGTAGGGGTCGCTGTCCTGGAACCGGACCCATACGCTTTGTGGTCCCACGGCAACGGTACCAACTGCCAGCATCACGCCTGCCGCCAGCAAGGGCCAGCCGATCGACACATCTTCGTGCCGCCGGCGCTGCCACACCAGGAGCGGGACCAGGATGATTTCCGCGGACGCCAGAACCAGCCCTGCACGCGAGGCGGACGCGACCACCGACGCGAACATGGCAGCTGCCATCAGCGCGTGCAGGAGCGTGGTGCGGGAGCGGTGCAGCGCTTCGTACATGGCCATCGGCAGGATCGCTTCGACGAATGCCGCATAGTTATTGCGGTAAAGGAACGGCCCCATCACGATTTCGTCCGCATGCGACTGAAAAAGCCAGAAGATCCGGCCGGGGGCGGTGAACACCTGGAGGATCGCCGCACTGGAGAGTAAGAACGTGAACCATAACAGCGCCGAACGAAACCAACGCGCGGCATCCGCCGAGCGAAACAGGCAAAGTCCCAGGAAATACACCGCGGCGAAGGTCGTCCACTCGACCACGGCATTCCGCGTATCGAACGCGTAAATGCTTCGGCCAGTGAGCAACTGCAGCGATCCCCAGAGAGCGGCGCCCGACAGCGGGACAATCGGCCACGAGAATACAGGCAAGCGATGCCGGAATCGCACCAGCGCGACACCGGCAAGCACCAAAACTCCCGCCTCAAACACGGCCACCGGCCAGAAGGCGGGAACCCACAACGTCAGGATGGCGAGGAAGAGGATCGCTGCCAGCAGGATGTGCACGTTATTTTCCGAGGGGCATGCGGCCGCCGAACCAGTCGCGATCCGTCAGATGGAAGCTGGTCTCCTGGCTCCTGAATCCACCGGCCGCGTTGGAGTCCACTTCAAAGGTCCGCGCTTGTCCCCGATGCATGCTCGCGATGACGAGTTTGGAAGCGTTCTGCACCTCGGCCGCTCCCTCGCGGACCGCGATCGAAAGCCTGCCTGCAGCGGCAATATCCAATTCCAGTGCGGAGTTTGCAGCAGGAGCGATCCGCAGTGTGCCCGCGAATATAGTGCGACCACCGGTCGCGATGCTCGAACCTCTCTCGAGCAGGGTGCGGTCGCCAGAGACCTGCGCACGCGATTCGGGCAGCAGAACGAGTTCCGAGTCCCCCACCCGCAGGACGCACCGGACTCCCATGGTCTCGACGTGGTCGCCATCGAAGAGGTTGGAGTTATCGAAAATCGCGGAGCCATTCACTCGAAACTGGCCTGTCGACTGCACCGTGCCAACCCAGGGGATCGCCGCGGCGCAGAGGGCTGCACAACCGATTGCGGCGCATACAATAATGTGTCTCCCGATGACCATATCCAGGCCGCGACAACTTGACTTAGAGTATACCCAGGTAGTGGACTGGTCGATGGATATGGCATGAAGGACTTGGCCCGCGCTGCCGCAATACCGCTCATTCTGGTATGGTTGGGGGCGACCGCCACATGGTCCCTGCGCGTTGCCCGGGCAGACTATCTCGCGCGACAGGAGACCTTGCGGGCGACCCACGCCGCGCTTCGCTGGGCTCCCACCCAGGCCGCTTACCACGTGCGCCTGGCGGTTCTCGCCGAACAGAGCGACCCAGCACTGGCATTGTCGGAATGGCGCCGTGCGATCGAATTGGACCCACAGGATCCGCGAGCGTATATCGATCTGGGCCTGAAGCTGGAGCGCGATGGACAACTGCAGGAGGCGGAGCAAGATCTGCTCAGCGCTGCCGCCGTGGATCACGAATACCTGCCGAAGTGGACCTTGGCGAATTTCTACTTTCGGCGTCAAAACGCCGCACAGTTTTGGCCCTGGGCAAAAGCGGCTGCAGAGATGATGTACGGAGAAGGAACGCCTCTTTTCCGGCTCTGCGGAGAATGGGCTGAGGACGGAAATCTGATCGAGCGGCTGCGGATCGAGCGCCCGGAGGTGCGCGCTCACTACTTGTCCTACCTTTTGGACTATGGCGGTCCGGATGTCGCGAGCATTCTCTTGCCGGCAACCCGCGCCGTGCTGGACCAGGACCGCAAAGAAGATCTCCCTCTGTTGATGCGGGCCTGCGACCGCCTTATAGAGGGCCGCCAGTTCGAAGCCGCTATCGACGTGTGGAACCGGCTGGCGGAGAGCCGTCGAATTCCGCTGGGAGGCGTGGGCCCGCAAACCGGATCAGTGATCAACGGAACCTTCTCCGCCGCGCCGACTCTGCACGGATTCGACTGGAGAATGCCTGCCTGCGCCGGCGTCAGCCTCTCCATGGAGAATCGCTCCCCTGGATTGCGCCTGACCTTTTCGGGCGAGCAGAGGGACTGCACCTTCCTTTTGCAGTACGTGCCGTTACGTGACAAAACGAACTACCAGTTGACCATCGCCTATCGCACCGCCGGGATCCCCGCGGATTCGGGGCTCGTGTGGCGGGTGACCGATCTGCAAACCAGCCAGCTCCTGGCCGAAGAGCCGGTGCCGTCGTCGGAAAGCCGGCAGTCCCTCACCATTTCGTTTCGGACGCCCGCAAATTGCGGAATAGTTAACCTGTCGCTCCAGTACCGGCACATCCCCGACCAACTCCGCATCCGGGGAATTCTGGAGCTTCGCAGCGTAATTTCCCAACCGCAACGGTAAAATATCCCGCTTCGCGGGAATTCAACTAAAATTCGGGCGTAATTTTGGGAAATTCGAGGCCAATTAACTTTGGATACGCGCGAATTCCTAACTAAATTTATGGGAGATTCGTCGCAATTAGTGCGATTTTCGCTGGCACGATGTGGCTATAATTGATTCAGAAAATTGAACGAGGACCCCCGTGGGCTGTTTGTATTGCGGCAAAGATATCGGTCCATTTCGGCTCCTCCGGGACAATGAATTTTGCAGCGCTGCGCACCGCGTGAAGTATGGTGAGCGCCTGGGGAAGGTCCTTGACCGGATCGGAGCACCGGAACTGGTTCCGTCTGGAATTCCGGGAGCTTGTAAACAGTGGCCCTACCAAGAGGGCCGACAGAATCGGTCTGAAGGTGTCTGGGACTTCGGCCGGTCTGGGCGACCGGTGCTCATTGGAGGCACTTGGCCCCTAAAAGTTACCCCTACGCTTGGCGAAGATTTCAGGCGTTCGGTCCCGGCACCCGTAGTGATGTTCGACGAGATTGGGGCGGCCGCTTTGGTCTCCCCGAAACTGATCACACTTCCCGTGAATTTGCCGCGCTTACCACATACGTTGCAGAGCGGTCCTCCACGGCTGGCCGCCACCCTTAAGGCCAAAGAGCCGAAGGGAGTGGAACCTCGCCAGAGTCCGCCCAAAGGCAGAGTGGTGCCGCTGCCGCCTCGCGAAATCTCGAGCGATCAACCCAAAGCAGATCTTCCTGGAAGCCTGCTCTCTTTCGATCGGGCCCTGTTCAACGCGCTTCCCACTGTGGACGCCGCAATCCATAGCAGGAGCCTGGGCGTCCCGCCGCAAGAGAGTCGAGCCAAAACCGGAGTACTCCCGCTGCCTGCGGGCATGAGCCGCTCGAATGAACCCGCTGGCGTGAGAGATCCGTTTCACCCGATCCTCCGCCGCGTCGATCATCGCATGCCGGGACCTCCCCCCGAACCGGCAGAGCGCGGTGTCTATTCTCTAACGGCTGGGCACGTGACTGCGGTGGTCGCATGCCGCTTGCCTGGTTTGCAAAATTTCCCGCTGCTCGACACCATCGTCGCACCGATGGCTGGACCGCTTGCAGCGCCGTCCGCGCAGCCGGTAGCGAGCTTCCTGGAAGCGCGCTCCCGCATCAGTCTCCTGGATCACGCCTCCATCGCCAGCCAACTGCCGGCAATCGCGCTCCAGCCGATCGTCGACGTGATAGTCGATTCGGGTACACTTTCCCACGACCCCGTCCTCGATTCGATAGAAGATTCTCCGTATCCCGCCATCGCAGGGCCCGCACCGTCGCCGGTGACGTCCTGGGTCACTCCTGCGAGCGTGTTGAGCCCGTTGAACACGATTTCGCTGAGGCTTCCTGAGTTTGGCAGCCAGTTCGATTCGGCAGTTTCCGCGGGCCTGTCGCGGACCTTAGAGGCGGGCCGGCCAGGCTCCCCTGCCCTGCCAAGCCCGATTCCACCGCTGATTGCGGCGGTCGCGCCCGGCTCCCCGACGGCGATCCAGACCAGTGCGCCCGAGTTGCAGCTTCCGGCCGTGGACGGATTGCCTGTACCCGCCGCTGCGAAGTGGACCAATTATCCGACTTGGCCGTCGCCCGCCGAGGCGTTTATTCCTCCGGCTCGCGTGCCGGAATCGCTTCCTGTCGAGTTGAATCTGCGGCTCCCTTCGGCGAGACTGGTCGCGCAGTTGACTCCGTACATGGGTTCCGGCAGAATCTGCCCGACAGCGCCCAGTCCCGTGGCAACATTGCTTCCCGAGGCGGCTGCTGAGGCGGTCGCCCTGTTAGCCGGCCCGACGCTGCCAAGCCCGGTCTCTGCGTGGATTCCGCTCCCCGGCACGCCCGAACCGATTGCGCTCGACAACCTCCCGGCGATACAGCTTCCGCGGTTCTCGCTAGTCCCGGATGTTTCGGCCTCCATGGCCGAATCGGAGAACTGCACCGATTGGCCCGCGCCTGCCCAGGCGTTCATTCCATACGTGATCGAACCGCGGCCTTTTGCGGTGGCGGCGGCACAGCTTCCGGCCGTCGGACGCGGCCTCGAGATCCCATCTCTGCTGACGCGCCTGCGCACTCCGGCGGCGTATCACGAAGGGGAACTCCAGGGCGGCGGCACCTCGCTGCGCGGAGTGGCACAACCCGCGACGCTTACGGGCTATTCGCCACAGCCTGTACCGGTGGAACCGCCAGCCGTCGTCTTGTCCTTACGCCTGGCGCCTAAAGCGGGAGCGAGCAGCGCCGCAGCCGCCATTCATTCGAAAGGTCTGGCGGCAAGTCCCGTGGAGTCGCTCCCCGCGTTCGCGCCGTTCGCACCGTTCCGGATCCTCAACCACCCCGAAGTGCAGTTCCCACAGGTTCCGGTCCCGCAGAGTACCGGACTCTCAGAGGCTGGCTCGGATGGGGCGTACCCCGAGGTAGCATCTCCGGAGCCTCGCGAATTGAACCGCAACGCAGCTCTGTTGCAACCGATTGGGCGACTGAAAACCGCGCCCCTCGAACTACCGGCCGAGCAGCAAACCCCGGTGGTCCCGCGGCCCGGCTTTATCCCCGTCGAGTTCTATTGCCAGCGCGGTTGGGTAGCGCCTTGCCAGCGCCTGGAATGGACCGCGCGGCACGTCGAGCCGCTCACGCAGCCGTTCTCCCTACGTGCGGTCGCCGATAAATCTGACGATCCGACAGTTTGGAAACCGGCGCCCAAGGCTCCCGTCAAGAGCGACGTTCCAGCAGTTTCGTCCATTGCGAAACGGAGAGCGCGCGAAGTCGCGATCGGCCGTTTCCTGAAAGTCGCTGCCTGCCTGGTGATGGGCGTGTTTCTGTGGTTTGGTGCGCGTGAAGTGAAGGTCGCCGGCACACCCGCAATCTCCACTTCCGGAAGAGGCTCGGCATCGGCCAGTGTGTCAGCTCCCGCAGCTTCGCCTGGTGGGACGGTCGCGCCGGCTCCCGATTCGAATGGTGTTCTGGCGGGCATGAAGAAGGCCATGGCGGAGAGAGCTGCCTACAGCGCAACCGACACCCTGCAGACCGGAATGCAGTCCTGGGGCACCGCTCCGAAGGCGTGGGCCCCCGGCTGGTCGCGCAACCCGGATGGCTATGTGCACCCCGGCGACTTAGCACTGTTCCGGCCGTCATTGGGCTTCAAGGACTACCGGCTCGAGTTCTTCGGCCAGATCGAGAACAAGAGCATGGACTGGGTGGTCCGTGCGAAAGACCAGCAGAACTATTACGCCATGAAGTTCACGGTGATTGAAGGCGGTTTGCGTCCCGTGATCGCCATGGCGCATTACCCGGTCGTAGGCGGCCGCAAGGGACAGAAGGTGGAAACGCCGCTCTCCGTGATGGTGCATCACAATACTCCGATGCATGTGGCGGTAGACGTACAGGGCAACCGCGTGACCGCCTCGATTGAAGGACAGCAGGTGGACTCCTGGACGGATGATTTACTTCCCAAGGGTGGCGTAGGTTTCTTCAGCGATGCGGGCGAACGGGCGCGGATCTACTGGATGAAGGTTTCGAAGAATCAGGACTGGCTGGGGGCGATCTGCTCCTACTTCGCGGGCGATGCAGCAGGAAATTCGCGGGATACGGCAGAGGTCTGGGGCCAAGGGATTCCAGGCGATGTTCCGGCGCCCAGAACCCCGAGCCAACCACAAGATGTGGTGTTAGCGGAAGTAGAAACGAACGCGATCGATTTCAGGAGCCCTCAACGGGGCAGGATTGGATAGCGGAGGATTCGACCATGGAGTTCATGACAGGAGCTGAGACTGGTGGGGCACCGGCGATGCCGCCAGGCGTTACCTCAATCAATGATCTGAGAACACAGAAGCGGGTGAGCCGCACCCTCTCCAAGGCTGTGTCTCTGCATCTGGAAGGCAAGCTCGAAAGCGCTGCACGGCTATTGGGCAAGGCCATCGAGGGCGGCGAGCATGAACCGGGGTTATATTCCGCGCTCGGCCATATCCACTTCGAGATGAACGACTACGAGTCGGCCGCGAAGGTTTATGGTCAACTCGTGGAGTTGGAGCCGCTGCACCGGACGGCGCACTTCAACCTCGGCGTTTGCCATGGCCACCTGCGCAACTGGAAAGCCGCGGCAGACTCGTTCCGCAACGCCAGCGAAGCGGATGGCACGCGTTCGGACTCCCTGCTCGGCCTGGCCATCGCGCTGATCCACGCGTCGCGCGCCGCCGAAGCTGTCGACCCGCTCGACAAATATCTGACCATGTTCCCGGAGAACGAGCAGGCGCTGTTCGCGAAAGCGGTCACGCTGCAGCAGACCGGGCGGCATGCGGAGGCCGTGGAGCACTATCGTCGCGTCCTGGCTCGCAATCCTCGCTGCGAAGAGGCGCTCTCGAACCTGGTGGCGATGTTCCTCGAAAAGAAGGATCCGGAATCGGTGCGGCGCTATGCGGAAATGCTCGCCGAGTTGCAGCCCGAATCCCCGGTGGCGATGGAAGCGCTCGCCAGCCTGGCGTTCGCTGACGGCGACTATCTGACCGCCGCGCGTTATTGCCGCAACCTGGTGGATACCGTTCCTGATCGGTTCGAGAACTGGTTCAACCTGGGTGTGGCGTACCACAAGATGGGCAATCATCTGAAGGCAGCGCAGGCGTACCAGCAGGCCACGACCCTCAAGGCCGATTCCGCCCAGGCATATCTGAATCTCGGTGTGGCTCACCAGGAGCTGAGCGATCTTCCGGCGGCTCGCGGTTGTTATGAGAAGGCTCTCGAGATCGACGGCCGGCAGCCTGACGTGCTCTGGAACCTTGCCTTGGTGCTCGAACAGCAGGGCGAGCGCCTGTGGGCCGAGAAGCTCTATGCCCGCATTCCCGAGAATGCGCAGGAGTGGTGCGATGCGACTTTCCGCCTGGGCTATTTGCGGCTGCTTCGCGCCGAGTACGGCAGCAGCGCCGAGGCCTTCCGCGCCTGCCTCACCAAGCGCCCCGATTGGCCCGAAGCTCATCTGAACGCGGGAATTGCATATGCCCGCAGCGGCAATCCTTCGGAAGCGCAGCGTTACTTCCAGGAAGCGCTCCTGATGCGGCCCGATTCTTCGGATGCAGTACGCGGCTTGGCGGCGTTGGCCCTCGAACAGGAGAATTACGAAGAGGCTTACGAGCTGCATCGGCGCCTGATCGATCTGGGAGAGAAGAGTCCGGAGCTGTTCTACAATGCCGGCCTGATCTGCCAGAAGCGCGGGCAGGCCAACGATGCGGTGCTGTTCTATCAGCAGGCCCTCAACGAGGATCCGCAGTTCGCTGAAGCGCTGTTGAACCTGGGCCACGCGCTGATGGCGATGGGCCAGGAAGAAGAGGCGCGCTCCTATTGGCGGAAGGCGATCCGCGAGAAACCCGAGTTGGCGCAGATGTACTTCGAGCCGCCGTCGGCCTAGTGCCCGTGTGTGGCGATCACCGATAAGAGCATCCTGCGCAAGCAACTGACCGATGCTGGCCTGGGCCGTTTGGCATCCGCTATTCAGGCCCAGACTAAGCCTTCCCTCCGTCTGACCGCCACCAAGCCCTCTGCCCAACCGGTGAGCCGGCTGGGCGGAAGGCCCAATCTGCCGAAAGAGATTCGCTGGCCCGTCTGGCAGAACGAAGTCCCTCTCGCCTTTATCGCGCAGCTCGATTTGGCCACGCTTCCGTCCGTTCGCGGCCTTCCGTTACCGAAGACCGGAGCACTGTTCTTCTTCTACGACGCAACCGAACAGCCATGGGGCTACGATCCCAAGCACCGTGGCGGCGCTCAGGTGATTTACTCCCCGTCACCACTTTCGGCGCATGGCGTGCGAGCTCTACACCGCGATGTCGACGAGGAAGCGCGGTTCAGAGGCCTTGCCGTCACGTCAACTCCGGAAGTCTCGCTGCCCAGCCACAATCATCCCCTCTTTCGCGAGTTGCAGGCAACCGAAGCGGAGTGGAATGCGTACATGGCGTTTCACGATCCTTTCCAGCGCGCCGTCCACCGCATCGGCGGACATGGCAACGAGATTCAGGGCGAGCTCAGTCTCGCGGCAGAGCGAGGCTCGAAAAGAAAGGGAGCGGATTCCACTTCCTCAGATTGGCTTCTGTTGTTGCAGGTCGACTCGGAGCCGCGAACGGGGACGGTGTGGGGAGACGGCGGCCGGATCTTCTTCATGATGCAGAAGGACGATCTGCGGCGACGGCGTTTCGATTGTTCCTGGCTGATTCTCCAATGCACGTAGTACGGAGGACGCGCGGCGCGGTCAGCAAGCGGTAGCGACGGTGGGGAAACGATCAGCCGGGTTCGCTCCCTTACGGTCGCGGCTCGTAAGCTACCCAAATACCTTCGCGCGATAAGTGCGCTTGCGAGCCGCGCACGTCAGCAAGCGATCCCGGCGGCGGCGGGGAAACGATCGGGCCGGGTTCGCTCCCTCACGGTCGCGGCTCGTAAGCCACCCGAAGTCGCGGCTCGTAAGCTACACAAATACGTTTCGCGCGATACGTGTCGTTGCGAGCCGCGCGCGTAAGCAAGCGATGCCTCATCGTATGTGGGGGCAGGCGCTCCCGGATTTTTCACAGCTTCTCACCTCACGGTCGCGGCCCGTAAGCTACCCAAATACCTTCACGCGAATACGTGCGTTTGCGAGCCGCGCGCGTCAGCAAGCGATCCCGGCGGCGGAAAACGAATCGGGCCGGGTTCGCTCCCTCACACTCGCGACTCGTTGCAATCGTCGTGGATCATAGCGATTGCGGCGCTTTAGAACGTTATCCTTCCCGAGATCTGCAGTTGGCGTGCGCCATACAAACCGTTGTTCGAAACAGTCGGGGTTAGGAACGCCGGATTCAAAACCACGCAGCCATTGGTGTGGCCGGCGCAGGCTCCCGAGCCGGGCGCCGAGTAGTTGTACTCCGTCGAATTCACGCCGAAGAAATTCGTGAAGTTGAACAGATTGAACGCCTCGCCCAACACCGAGAGTTTCATCTTTTCGGTAATCGAGAATTGGCGCCCGATGCGGAAGTCCACGTCCGCCAAGCCTGGGCCCGTGAAGGCATTGCGCACCTGACCGGGGAAGCGAGCTGACGACTGCGCCGTGCCCGAGTTGTTCACCACTGCGCCTGTCAGACCACCCGCGACCGGAGCCGGAAGACCGTGCGCGGCGTCCGCCGTCGGATTCCCGTTGATGGTGCCGGTCAGCGCCTGTCCATCCGCCACTGTCACGATAGACGAAAAAGCGAACCCGTCTACTATCAGCCGCAGCGGCTTGTTGGCGATCTTCTTGGTGAATTGCGGAATCCACACCAGGTTGCCCACCACGCGGTTCCGCTGGTCGAGATCGGAGCGCGCGTATTCGAGCTTGCGGTTGTAAGGATCGAGCGGCGAATCCGTGCCGTTGAAGGTGCCGAATTGGCCGGGGACCTGACCGCCATCGAACGCCTTGCTCAACGTGTAGTTCAGCAGAAATTCCAAACCGTGGTCCATGCGCTTCTTGAGCGTCAGAACCATGCTGTTGTACCAGGAGTTCACGTCGCTGTAGCCGGTCAGCACCGGGCCGGTCGGGTCGATGCGGCTGGTGTAGTAGGGCTCGGTGATGGTGCTCTGCGTCGCGCCTGCGGTGTTGGTGACATCGTAGGTCCGGGTCAAAGTGGAGGGGGCGATGTTGCTGTCGATGAAAATCGGCAAGCGGAGGGCGCGGCTGAAGACGTATGCGGCCGAGATGCTGGCATTGCCGGGCAGTTGGCGCTCGAAGGCCACTTCGCCTTCATGCACCATCGGATTGACCCAGTTCGGAGATTGCCCGCGCGCGGTCTGCGTGGCGGAGGGCGGCGTAAAGGGAACGACCTGGGGCGTGAGAGCGCCCGCAAACGGCGCGATTGGTGCGCCCCCCGGAGGCGTGAAGATCAGGTTGGGGAACGTGAGCACCGGACAGGTGGTGGGGTTGCAGTTGAAGGTCTGCTGGATGACGCCGTTCTCCACGCGCGTCGCGTAGTAGGTGCTGTTGGAGGTCTTGGCGTAAAAGATCCCGTATCCAGCTCGCAACACGGTGTTCTTTGCGATTTCCCATGCCAAACCGATACGCGGTGCAAAGTTGTTTTTGTCGATATTGATGGTGGAGGTGTACAGGGTCGTCAACGGCGTGCTGGTATTCGGCTTGGGAGGTTGCGGAATTAACTGCAGGTCGTAACGGACGCCGAGATTCACGGTGAGATTGGGTCGCACCTTCCAGGTGTCTTCCACAAATCCGGCGAAGTCGGTGTCGTAGAAATCGTCCTTGCCGACACCGGTGACCGGGTCGTTTACCTGAACGAAGGTGCTGAAGTGGCGCCCGGTCAAACCGTCTCCCAGGTTGACGCCATTCACGTCCGCAGCCCAGTTGGTGAACGCGGTCGCGCCCGAGTAGGTGTAGACGCCGCCGCCTTGGAACAGGTTGATCAAAAGCTCGTGGATGCGGTTCAGATCGAAGCCCGCCTTGATGGTGTGGCGTCCGCGATTCATCGAAAGCGTGTCGGAGAACTGCAACCGGTGCTCGTCGGGAAACGCCGGGCGCGGAAGCGCGTTGGGCATTCCGTAAGCCATTACATTGGCCACGGTGACGCTGGGGCCCGTTCCATTCGCGCCAATGATTTCCAGATCGCGCGACCACTGGAAGCGGAAGTTATTGAACATCCGCGGGGTCAGGGTGGAGTCCAGAGACGCGACAAAAATGCGCTCATGGGTCACGGCAGTGCCGTTAGCCGTCAGAGAGTTGTTGGACGCCGTGGTAGCGGTGTTGTAGGAGTTAGGCGATTTAAAGTCGTCCAGGTTGAACGACGTACTCACACGATTGGCGGAATTAATCTGATAGTCGATCTTGCCGAAGCCGACGTCCTGATCGGCAAAACGCGCGAACGCTCCCAACTGCGAGCTAAAAAAGTTGTTCGCCGCGGTGCACTGGGTGATCGAGACCAGCGAAGGGCACGCCAGAGGAAAAGTCGCAAAGCTGGTATAGCTGATCGGGTTGATCTTGCGCGATCCATCGTAGGTGAAGAAGTAGAAAAGCTTATCTTGCTTGATGGCTCCGCCGACACTACCTCCGAACTGCTGCTGCTGGTGGATTGGCTGGGTGTAGATTCCCGCCGCCTTCTGAATCGGATCCAGAGCGTTCAGTGAGGGATAGCGCAGGTAATAGAAAAGGTCGCCGTGCAGTTGGTTTGTACCTGACTTCGTGACCGCGTTCACCACGCCGCCGGCGGCCTGACCCAACTCAGCCGAGTAGTTGCTCGACGTGACCTGGAATTCCTGAATCGAATCCATGCTGTACACATAGGGCACTGTCGTACGCCCCTTGGTCTCGGAGAAGAACGCCTGGCTGTTGTTGGTGCCGTCCACGGAACTTTGGTTGTAGAGTCCCGAGATGCCGCGATAGGACATCAGACCGCTGCCGCCATCCGTGGTGACGTTGGGCGTCAAAAGTGCGAAACCTTCCCAGCGACGGCCGGCGATCGGCAGATTGTCTTTGGCGGTCTGGCTCACCACTTGCGACATCTCCGTCTTGTCGGGGTCCACGACTGAGGCCTGTCCGGTTACGGTGATCGACTCCGTTGTCGATTGCAACGGGGGCGCCAGATCTACAGTCAAGATCTGACCGACCTGCAAGGTCAACCCCTCGCGAACCACCTTGGTAAATCCCGTTTTGGATGCGGTGATCTGATAATGGCCGGGCTGCAGGAATGGCACCGTGTAGAGGCCGAATTCGTTGGTTTCCACCGTCTTATCCGTGCCGGTATCGGTGTTGCGGATCACCACGGTAGCACCGGGAATCACCGCACCCTTGGGATCCGTTAGGGTACCGGAAATCGTTCCGGAACCGCTGTTTTGAGCCCAACCGGCCCAGGTAAGACAAAGAACCAGAAGCAATAACGCAAACGACCGATGATCTCTTTTCACCCGCGACCTCTTAAGCGCGAACACACTGACAGTGTGCTCTAGAATGGAAGACTTCCCTGGATTTTCCCTAACAGGATACCTCCAAGGCGCACTGCCAGTCCAATCAATATTTCGTATCAATCCACTAAACGGGACGGTGCCGAATGTGAATTCTTCACTGGTCTCCACGCAGTGCGGACGCAGGCTCGATGCGCAACGCACGCCACGCAGGCACCGCTGCGGAGAACGTGGCGCACAGTAGTAATAGAACTATTGAGGCCGCGAGCGAACGTGAATCGAGCGGCTCGACGCCGAAGAGAAGGTGACGGGTAAAACCGAGCAAGAAGGACCCCGCCCAGATTCCTCCCGCCAGACCGCATCCGACCCCGATCGCCACCGGCCGGCAGACCGTCTGCACGATGTGCCGAACCTGTGCGCCAACCGCCACACGAATACCAAGCTCCTGCGTTCTGCGTTATCGAATAGCTGAGAGAGCCGAACAGGGCGATCCCGGCGAGCAGAACGGAGACGACGCCGAAGAACCCGGAGAGCAGGGCGACCAGGTGTTCCTGCCAGAGCGAGGTCTGGATCTCCTGTTCGATGGTGAGCGCTTCGACGACGGGCACTCGCGGGTCGAGGGCGGCGATGATGCGGCGAATGGCTGCCAGCATGTCGGCGGGGGCGCCTCGAGTGCGCACGTGCATCAGGATGGGACGGTCGCTGCCTTTGGTTTCGTCCATCAGAGTGTAAAGGGTGGGCGGGTCGGGCTCTCGCATCGAGCGATACTTCGCGTTGGCGGTAACGCCGACGATCTCGATGTTCGGTAGCGCTGTGGGATTGAGTCCTCGCACAAGGAGTTTGCCCAAGGGGTTCTCGCTTGGGAAGAAACGATCGGCAAGGGCCTGGTTCACCACGGCGGGTAGCACATCTTTGCCGCCATCGGACCGGCTTAAGGTTCTGCCCGCCAGAATCCCCAGTCCCATGGTTTCGAAATAACGTGGGCTCACTTCGTTGGAACTGGCATTCCAGTTGTAGGAGATCTGGCTCTCCGGAAGCGCATGGCCAGGCACCGTCAGCAAGGTCTTGAATCCGACGCCGCGCATGAGCCCGCGTGACGCAAAAGCGACGGAACGAACTCCTGGCAGAGTTGCGACCCGATCCGCCAGATCGCGATAGAAGGCGCCGCTTTGCGCCTTATTGTATCCGGCATCCATGGGGTCCACCGTGAACTCCACGATGTGCGCACGATCGAAGCCGGTATCGAGATGTTCCAGATTCCAGAAGGTGCGCAGCATCAACACAGCGGCCGAAAGCAGAATCATCGAGAAAGCAACTTGAAGAGCCAGGGGAGCGACAACGCCAGGTCCGCGCCCCATTCGGCGGAGTGCCGCGATTCCGGCCGAATTGCGGGAGAGTCTCGTAGCGCGCCAGGCGGGCAGCATCCCGAAAGCGAGCAGACAGAAGATCGTAAGGCATACGGCAAACAGCAGCACGCGAAGATCGGGGGTGACCGCGAGCATCTGCGGACTGCGAAGCTGTGCGTAGTCACGGGGAGGTGGCAACAATCCGACGAGGAACGGTGAGATCGCGAACGCGAGCCACGCGCCGAACAGCGCGCCCGGCACGGCGAGCAGAAGATTCTCGGTGAGAAGCTGCCGCATGAGCTGCGGGCGCGAGGCACCCACGGAGAGACGTATGCCGATTTCGCGCTGCCGCTGCGGAGCCCTGGCCAACAACAATCCGGCCACATTCGCGCAGACCGCCAGCAGCAGCACTCCCACGCCGCCGAGCAGCAGCCGCAGCGCCTGCGAGAACTGATCGCGCAGTTGCGACATTCCTCGACCGATCGGATCGAGTTGGATGCGGTAGTCCTGATTGGCTGCGCGCTCGAGTTGGGCGGGCGTTAGGGGGTTTTTGCGAAGTGAATTCGCCGTGCGGCGGATGAAATCGTCGGCGCTGTTGATCGGGGAGAAGAGCGATCCGCCCGCCTGCGCGGGAGACACACCGGGCGCGAGACGCGCCAGAATGCGGAAGTTGATGTGGGTGTCGTGGACTTGGGTCAGCCGGTAGCCCCACAGAGCAGGTGCGGCCGAGATGGGCAGACGTATGTCGGGGGCGCGATCGATATCGGAGCTGTGGAACTGCCGGGGCAGGACTCCCACAATCACGAACGGAGATCCTTTCAGACGAATCGTTCGCCCAATGACCGAGGGGCTGCCGGCGAATTGCGATTGCCAGAACTGGTAGCTCAGGATCAAGGGCACCTGCGCCGTTGTATTCGCGTCTGCTTCGTTCAGCACCCGGCCCGCCGCCGCGGGAACGCCGAGTTCCGTGAAGTAATTCGGCGAGACCACCTGCGCCATGACCGGGCGGATGCCACCATCGGCGTCCATGGGCACGACTTGGTCGTCCGTCCATTCCTGTTCCGCCACCGCGGCCGAGAGTGTTCCGGATTTCTGAATGGCGTCGCGGAAGACCAGGAAATTGAAAAACGTACTGGGGTGCGAAGGCTCTTCCGCAAAGATTCTGGAAACCAGATATAGATTTCCGGGATCGCGAACAGGCAGCGGCTTCAGAAGCAGCTCGTTCACCAGGCTGAAGACCAGCGTATTCGCGCCGATGCCGATCGCCAACAGAATAATTACGGTCGCACTGAAAAGCCTTTTGCGGTAGAGTTGGCGGACACCATATTGCAGGTCGCGGAGCATGGTGTCTCCAGATTACGGTAAGCTCCCGCCTGCCGCAAAGGAAGCTATGGCACGGCGGCTGCCGAAGATGCTTGTGCGGGCGTTACCGGAATCGTGTACGTGAAGAAGCCGATCATCATCTCTTCGAACGTCTGGTCGCCCCAACGCACTTCTTTGCTGGGGTCGGGATTGTACTTGTTGTTCGGCGAGTTGTCGTAATGCGCGACGCAATCGATACGCGTTCCTTTGGGCAGCAGCAGGGGAGACTGAAGCTGGTACATGAGCTGCCAGCCGAAATCGTAATTGGGAACGCTCAGAATCACGTCCTTCCGGCCGTCAGGATAGACCAGCGTGTACTGAAAATCCTTGCCGCGCAGATGCATGTGCGGCATCAGACTGTCGAGCGTGACATCCTGCATCACGGTATAGCTGGAGCGGACTTCGTAATTCCCGTCGTTGGGAGGAATACGGAAGGCCGGATTCACAGCCATTCCACGAATGGCTCGCGATTTGGGGGCCTCTTTGGCGAAACGCACGCCGATGTAGCTGCGATCTTTGAGAGCTTTGCCTGTGGGCGTGTAGTGAACCTGCAAAATCAGCGAAGAGCCGGCCTTCACCAGCACGGCAGTCCCGGGCATGAGTTGCAGCGGATTTTCACCAGGCGCGTAACCTACCAGAATGCTGCCAGTCTCGCCGGGACGCGACGATCCATTGCCTGGTTCCTTGATGAAGGCCAGGACGTGGTGCACCACGCTGCGCTGTCCCGGACGAACTTCAGCCGCTTCCACCCAACGGTCCTCCGTAAAATTCGTCGGCACGGTGAAGTATTTGTAGGCGACGACGCCTTCGGCCGGCACGTCGAAGTCGGTACCGATGTCGAAGACGGCGTCAGGCTTCCCGATGCGCCAGCCAGTTTCGAAATGCGGCAGGGCGGGCGTCTGTTTCGCATCGCCCTCGGGCGCTCCGCCATCCACCCACGCCGTGATGGTCTGGATCGCCTCGTCGGAGAGGCGCCGATCGTTGCGAAACGTGCCATAGTGTGGATCGGCGAGCCACGGCGGCATCTTTCGAGTGAGGACGGCCTGCTTAATCGCTTTGGCCCAGGGGCGGACCTCCGTGTAGTTGGTGAACGCCATTGGCGCGGCTTCTCCCTGCCGGTGACACTCCACGCAGCGGTTGAAGAGGATCGGCGCGACGTCCTTGGAAAAGGTTGGGGTTGTGGCTGCCACGAGTGGCACGCCGGATGCCAGCAGAAGGTTGGCAAGGCACAGACGAACAGTCATCCTACACTCCTGAATTGAATTCAGGCTACCATACCGACCGTTCGGGTGCCGGCTTAGTCGGAGGCGGGATCGGCCGCACCCACTCGCGTTCGATCTCCACGGCAACGGACCGCTGCAACAGCGGCACCGAAACGATCAGCCGGAACTTCTTGTTGACGTCCAGAACCACGCCGCTAATGCCGGCCAGGGGACCATGTTCGATTAACACGGGAGTCCCCGCGCTCAATCGCGGCCAGGGCATGGCCGGCAAGCCGGATCGCAGCACCGCCCGCACCGCTTCGACCTCGTCCTCGGACACCGAAATCGGAGTCTTACCCGCGCTCACAATGCCGATTACTCCGGGAATAATCAGAACCGGTAGCCGGTCATTGATGTCGATTCGGCAGAACAGATAACCTGGGAATACTGGTTGCTCCAACTCTTTGACACGATCAGACCACTGCCGCCTCGTTCGGCAAAGTGGGAGGAACTCCTCCAAGCCTTTCTCTCGTAGCATGAGAGCCGCGGTCTTCTCGAACCGCGACTGCACATGCACCGCGTACCATGGATGCATCATGGAAACCCTTAGAACGAACCTTCAGGCCAAGTTTCGCACAAAATCCAGGGTTTTCCCTGTCTCTCTTTATTGACCTTCGGTAATAGTACGTTCTGTAGCCAAGCGGTAACGGTGAGCCTTGGGCTGTGCCATGTTATGTTCAAGCTCGATCGCGTGCAGTTCCAGCGTTTGGAGGGCCTCGGCGGCAGCCCTGGTGCCCGGCAGATGGTCGTCTTTATAGGCATCTTGCACCATGCGCCAGGACGCCACGTGCAAGTTGTTGTGCTTAAAAGCTTCGATTTGGACGGCGAGAGACTGCCTGGCCATGGGCGTAGACAATGGGCCAAGATTGATTCCCCGTTCTAATTCCCGAGCTTCGAACCACCCGATGATTTCGTCATCGATTTGTAATCGATATCTTCCGCTGTTCAGTCCCGTCACCTGTAGCGTCTGCTGATCGAGGGCATTCACCACGTCGGTGTAGTGCAGGGCGAGGGGTATTGTCTCCGGACCTTTGTCGAGCGCCATGGGCAATGCGTGGTCCTCTTGGGTCCACGAGAGCGCATGTCCACGAGCGACGTCGTGGACACTGGTGTTGACGGCCCGGACGATTTCACCCGTGGCAGCATTGATTGCCACCGCGGTCACCATGGAAGGGGCGTGCCACGCCTTCAGTAGCGCCTCCGCCATTACCAGGTGGATGCCCTCGGACGGATGCACACGATCGGGAATCAGCATCTGCGCTTCACGCGGCGGCAGAGAGCGGACTGCGTTCAATAGCGCCAAAGCGGGCGCATGCAAATCAGCCACATCGAGGTGCTCAGACTTCGCCAATTGCTCTACAACGTCGCCCAGGCGCATCTGTACGGCGTCATATCCGCCTTCGAAATCAGGCGGACGGGTCACATCGTCATAGGGACTCGGTTTTAACAGTGTGATGCGTGCCTGCGGCAGTCTTTTGCGGATGAGCTCAATAATATGCCGGTACCCCTGCGTATACTTCTCCAAGGTCTGCGGTTGCAACGGCTGGTACGAGCCGTCGTTCATCCCCAGCAGGATGGTCACCACGGTCGGACGATAGGCGAATACGTCCCGCTCGAGACGCTGCTCGATGGTGCCACCCGCTCCGCCATTGACGCGATCGCCTCCCCATCCCGAGTGGATGAATCGCACACGCATCTGCGGAAAACGCGCGGTGACAAAGGCTTCGGTATAGACCGAGTAGAGCAAGCGCGCGGTGATGCTGTCGCCATAGAACACCACCGTGTCTCCATTATGCAGGTAGAAGGAAGGCGGAGCGGAGGCAGTCGCCGCCAGACAGAAGACACCTAGAGCTACACACGCACCCGTTATGCGCATCGATATCTTGAGTCTAGTGGCCTGGACTGGAACGTCACAAGTCAGGAATCGCACAGAAGTTGTTATTTCTCGTTCGCGAACATTCACACACTCCCAAAACGCGCGGTACTGTCAATCACTGCCCCCCTTGGGTTGAGAAATTACAATCGAATCAGGATTGGTTTGGAGGCCCTAAATGGAACCTGTCGCAGGAGTTTTTCGATCGCGAGAACATGCCCGCCGTGCAGCGCTGGAATTAAGACGCGCCGGCTTTGATCCTGACGCTATCAGTCTGCTCTTCCCCGGTGCTTCCGAAGAAGAGATCCATTCCATTCCGGTGTCGGACACCGAACAGCCTGGGATGGGCACGGCAATCGGGAGTGTAGTCGGCGCCGCGCTGGGCATGGCTGGAGGTTTTGAGTTAGCGGCCGCCGGCGCGAGTTTGCTGGTACCGGGCGTTGGTCCGGTGTTCGCCGTCGGACTTGCCGGCGCCGCGCTGTTGGGTGTCGGCGGCGGAATAGGCGGCGCCGCACTCGGTGCCGCGGCCGAACACAGAAGCACCGAGGGCATACCCGCGGACGAGGTCTTCTTCTATGAAGATGCTCTTCGGAAGAACCGTTCGGTCCTGATCGTGATGACGAACGGAAAAGGGGAGGCCGCGCGCGCGAAAGAACTGCTCGCCGGATCCGAGGCCGAAAGTGTGGACGCGGCACGCGAGGCATGGTGGATCGGACTCCGCGATGCCGAGCGGGAGCACTACATGGCACTCGGACATAACTGGGAGCAGGACGCCACGGAGTACCGCGCCGGATTCGAAGCGGCTCTGCGAAGGCCTTGCCGCAGCAAGGGCTTCATGGAATCGGCTGGCTATCTCCGCTCCGAGTTCCCGGAAATCTGGGAGCACCCGGCCTTCCGGCGTGGATACGAACGCGGACAGCAGTATCGCCAAGACTGCGAATCCTCGGTCACACCCGAGATATCAGTGCCACCAGACATCCGATAAACGGGCTGCAGCCTCTTTTTGACAGACTGCATCGTCTAACGCTATAGTGGAAGGCGATCTAGCAGGCACGCTGATGGGGGTTCGGCGGATTCGCTCCCTCACAGGCGCGGCTCGCTGAGTCATTGCAGAAGAAGGTAAGATTGGGAGCCGCGTGCGTCGGCAAGCGGGCCCGAACTCTTTCCGCAGCCTGCCAGGGAGCCGCCAATGTCTGACACGCAAAGTCCTCTCACTCCGGCGATGTTCAATGTCCTGCTGGCACTCGCCGACGGCGACAAGCACGGTTACGCTGTGTTGAAGGAAGTCGTGGAGCAGACCGCCGGTGAAGTACAACTGAGCACGGGCACCCTCTACGGCATCATCAAGCGCCTTGTAGCGGATGGATTGATTGTCGAAGTCCGGCGGCACCCCGCGATCGAGAACGACGATCAGCGCCGCCGCTACTACCACCTCACCGAAGCCGGCCGCTCCGTTGCCCTGGCCGAAGCTGAGCGCTTGGAGAAGCTCGTCGCGCGCGCTCGCAGCAAGCAACTGGTGCGGGCGCTCAAGCCGGTCTGAAAGCCCGCTGCGGAGTAAGGCGATGCCGGAAGACAGGCAGCCGTTTGCAGACCGATTGTATGGCGCCTTGCTGCGCCTCCTGCCCTACGAGTTCCGCCTGGAATTTGGCAGCGATATGGAGGAGACGTTTCGCCTCCAGCGCATGGAAACCGAACGCGATTACGGCTTTCACGCGGTGCTGCGGATGTGGGGGGCCACCATCGCCGACATCGTGCGCATGGCGCCGCGCGAACACGTTAGTGTGCTGGCACAGGATGCGGCCTACGCCCTGCGCATGATGCGCAAAAATCCCGGATACACCTCCGCGGCGGTGATGATCCTGGCACTTGGCATTGGCGTGAACACCTCCATCTTCAGCGCCGTGAATGCGGTGTTGCTGCAACCGCTTCCTTACGTGAACGACGGGGATCTGGTGGTCCTGCGACAACACGGCGCCCACATGGGAGGCGACATCGCCTTCTCGCCTGCGGAGATCGACGATTACCGGCGCGAGAACCGCACCTTGAGCGGCCTGGTGGAGTATCACAGCATGGCGTTCACACTTCTGGGCGGCAATGAGGCACATCGCGTGCGCACCGGTGTGGTGTCGGCCGGCTTCTTCGATCTCTTCGGCGTGAAGCCTCTCATCGGACGTACATTTGTGCCGGATGACGATCGCCCCGGGGCGGCTCCTGTGCTGGTGTTGAGCTACGAGTATTGGAAACGCAAGGAAGGCGGCGATCCTAACATCGTGGGCCGCGTTTTTCAGATGAACGACAAGCCCCACGTCGTAGTTGGCGTGCTGCCTTTGATTCCCCAGTATCCCAACGAAAATGACGTGTACATGCCGACCTCCGCGTGCCCTTACCGCTCAACGCCCGAGAACATAGCCGATCGCGGATATCGCATGATGAGCCTGTTCGGACGCCTCAAGCCGGGCGTCACGGCCGCCGAGTGCCGCCTCGATATTGGCGCGGTCGCGCACCACATGGCGACGGCCCATCCGAACTTCTATCCGGCCGAGATGGGGTTCGCGGGTACTGCCTCCGGTCTCCGCGGCGATCTGACGAGGCGCGCGCGACCCACGCTCTTCGCTCTGACGGGCGCGGCGCTCTTCGTTCTCCTGATCGCATGTGCGAACGTGGCGAACCTGACTATGGCACGGATGGCAGGGCGTGAACAGGAGTTGGTCATCCGGCGCGCAGTGGGCGCGGGTAGCGGACGCCTGCTGCGCCAGTTGCTGACGGAGAGCCTGATCATGGCGCTGCTGGCAGCCGGACTCGGAGTGCTCTGCGCGGCCGGAAGCATCAAACTGCTGGCGCAGTTCGCCGGCCAGCTTACCCCGCGCGCCCGCGAGATCGCGATCGATGGCTGGGTGCTGGCTTTTGCGATTCTCTGCGCAAGCCTCACCACCGTAGTGTTCGGGTCCCTGGCAGCGCTCTCGTCATGGCGCGACGTGGCATCCGGCGTGAAGGAGGGCAGCCGGGCGAATGCAGAGCGGAGGGGGCACTTCGTACGCAGCTTGTTGATTGCTGCCCAGGTTGGATTCTCGTATGTGCTGCTGATTGGCGCCGGGTTGATGGTGCGCAGTTTCGTGCAGATGAATCGTGTGGATGCGGGCTTCATTCCACAGCGCGTCCTGTCGGTAGGTTTCGCGCGGAACTGGTCGAAGTATAGCTCGAAGGAGTCGCGCCACGCGTTTTCCAACCAGTTGCTGAAAAGGGTCGAAGCTCTGCCGGGAGTGCTGAACGCTGCAACATCGAACAGCTATCCGCTGGACCCGGACATGGTGGCGATGGCGCGCACCATGGAGCATCAATGGCACTTCATCGTGGAGGGGGACGGGCGCGGGGAATCCGAGTGGCCCGGGGTGAAAGCCTTGCGTATCGCCTCTCCCGGCTACTTCCGCACTCTCGGCATTCCACTGCTCTCCGGGCGAGCGTTCCTCGACTCCGACACTGAGTCTACGCCACAGGTAGTGATGATCAATCGCGCGCTGGGGAAACAGGCATGGGGCGATGCCGACCCATTAGGCCGCCGGCTCTCGTTTGACGGAGGCCAGGATTGGGCGACCATCGTAGGTGTTGCCGCCGACACCAAGGAGTTTGGGCTCGGCGCCGAAACTCCCTTCGAAATATATCTGCCGGAAGGCCAATTTCCAGCGTCCGGAGTGGCTTTGGTGCGCACCACGTCCGACCCCGCCAGCGTCGAAGCACTGGTGCGAAAGGCCATCCTCGAGATCGATCCCGAGACTGCGATCACGCATGTGGAGAGTCTGGAAGAAGTGCGTGCCGACTCGATTGCCTCGCCGCGCACCACTGCGTGCATGTTCAGTCTGTTCGCCGTGCTTGCCTTCCTGATTGCGTTGACGGGAATCGGTAGCATGTTGGCTCTTTGGGTAAAGCAGCGCACGCGCGAGATCGGCATTCGCATGGCGCTGGGCGCGCGGCCCGGGCGCATTTTGGGGACCGTGATCCGGCAAGGTATGAGCATGGTGGCGATCGGGCTCCTGTTTGGCTACCTCGGCGCCGTGCTGCTCACGCGATTTCTCAAGGTTCTACTGTTCCAGGTGGAACCAACCGACGGCCCCACCTATGCGCTGGTTTCGGCGGTGCTCCTGCTGGCGGCGCTGGTCGCCTGCATTCTGCCTGCGAGGCGGGCTGCGCGAATCGATCCGCACGTGGCGCTGCGCTGTGAGTAATACACGGTCTTTCCCATCCTGAACGACTGTAAAAACCGGCGATTCTGCACGCCGCCCGTTGGCCATCGAGTAGTATGCTGAAAATCTATGCCCGATTCCAACGCTCCCGATCGCCAGTTCGGTTTCGCCACTCGCTCTCTGCACGCCGGCCACACGCCCGATAAAGCCAGTCTGGCGCGCGCCGTCCCGATCTATCAAACCACCTCGTTCGTGTTCGAGGATTCATCGCACGCTGCCGCCCTGTTTGCGCTACAGCAGTTCGGCAATATCTACTCGCGCATCATGAATCCCACCACCGACGTATTCGAACAGCGCGTGGCCGCGCTCGAAGGAGGTGTCGCGGCGCTGGCGACCTCGAGCGGACAGGCGGCCCAGTTCCTCGCCATCTCGAGCCTGATGGAACAGGGTGATGAGTTGGTCGCCTCCAGCACGCTCTACGGCGGCACGTACACGCAGTTCGACGTGAGCTTTCGCCGCATCGGGATCAACGTCAAGTTCGTGGAGCCGGACGATCCGGAGAACTTTCGCAAAGCCATCACGCCGCGAACGCGGGCAGTTTACGGCGAGACGATCGCCAATCCACGCATGAACGTGCTCGATATCGAGAAGGTGGCCGCCATCGCGCACGAAGCCGGCGTGCCTCTGGTAATCGACAACACGATGGCATCGCCGTACCTGTGCCGGCCGATTGAGCACGGCGCCGATATCGTGCTGCACTCGGCCACCAAGTTTCTGGGCGGGCATGGAACGTCCATCGGCGGCGTGATTGTGGACAGCGGCAAATTTCCCTGGAACGACAAGTTTCCAGCCATCACGCAGCCGAGTCCCGGCTATCACGGCATGAAGTTCAGCGAGGTATTCGGCCCGATCGCGTACATCATCAAGGTGCGGGTGGAGGGCCTGCGCGACTTCGGCCCGTGCATGAGCCCGTTCAATTCCTTCCTGTTCATTCAAGGCATCGAGACGCTGCCGTATCGCATGGAAGCGCACAGCCGGCACGCGCTGGCGGTCGCCGAGTGGCTGGAAAAGCAGGCCGCCGTCGCGTGGGTGAAGTATCCGGGTCTGAAGTCGAGCCCCTATTACGAGCTGTCGCAGAAGTATCTGCCGAAAGGGCAGGGGTCGATCGTGACGTTCGGGATCAAGGGCGGACGTGAGGCGGGCCGCAAGCTCATCGATTCGGTGAAAATCTTCTCGCACCTGGCCAATCTGGGAGACGCGAAAAGCTTGATCATTCACCCCTCTACGACGACACACCAGCAGCTCAGTGAGTCACAGCAGTTAGATGCGGGAGTGACTCCCGATCTGGTTCGGCTTTCCGTGGGAATCGAAGATCTCGACGATATTGTCTGGGACCTGGAGCAGGCGATCGCCGCATCGCAAAGCTAGGAGAGTCGTGGCGCAAACACTCCTGTTTGCCGCGTCGAGACTCATCTCGACGCTTTTCGAGTGTTCAGCGCTTTCGACGATGGCTTCGGAATCGGTAGACACTCGTAAAGTCTCGACACGAGTGTGTCGAGATGGCGAACAGGAGTGGTGTCAGCGCGCCAGCGCGCATGGATTCATATGAAAATAGGGCTTCGGCGCGGCAGTCGAGATCGTGCAAACACTGGAGACGGCGAAACCGTAGGAGTGAGTGATCTGGGACCGCGGACGGATGGATAAGT